>NZ_JAQAGY010000032.1:3392-72423 GCF_027533645.1 Paenibacillus caseinilyticus | reverse complement strand
CCGTTTGGTGATGATGGCGGAAGGGAACCACGCGTACCCATCCCGAACACGAACGTTAAGCCTTCCAGCGTCGATGGTACTTGGACCGCAGGGTCCTGGGAGAGTAGAACGTCGCCAAGCGGAGTTTAATATATGGCTCGGTAGCTCAGTCGGTAGAGCAGAGGACTGAAAATCCTCGTGTCGGCGGTTCGATTCCGTCCCGAGCCACCATAAATGACTTCTTGTCATTGTAATCCCGGAGGCTTAGTGAAGTGGCTAAACACGGCAGACTGTAAATCTGCTCTCATCGAGTTCGGTGGTTCGAATCCATCAGCCTCCACCATTTTTTTTATGAGCCATTAGCTCAGTTGGTAGAGCACCTGACTTTTAATCAGGGTGTCGTAGGTTCGAGTCCTACATGGCTCACTTTTAATTTTATATGCGGTTGTGGTGGAATGGCAGACACGCTATCTTGAGGGGGTAGTGGGCGTAAGCTCGTGGAGGTTCGAGTCCTCTCAACCGCACCATCTAACATCATATGCGGTCGTGGCGGAATTGGCAGACGCGCTAGATTCAGGTTCTAGTGGTGTAACAGCCGTGGAGGTTCGAGTCCTCTCGACCGCACCATATCTGCGGAAGTGGCTCAGCGGTAGAGCATCGCCTTGCCAAGGCGAGGGTCGCGGGTTCGATTCCCGTCTTCCGCTCCATTTTCTTTCATATGTTCCCTTAGCTCAGCTGGATAGAGCGTTTGACTACGAATCAAAAGGTCGGGAGTTCGAATCTCTCAGGGAACGTATTCTTTTATTTTTACATAGCCGCCGGAAGCGCTTTCTATTAGGGGCCAATGTTTCCTGATGTACGAGAGTGGTAAGGAATAAAAGAGTTATATTTATCGGGACGTAGCTCAGCTTGGTAGAGCACCTGGTTTGGGACCAGGGGGTCGCATGTTCAAATCGTGTCGTCCCGACCATTATTATGCGGATGTAGTTCAATGGCAGAACTCCAGCTTCCCAAGCTGGTAGCGTGGGTTCGATTCCCATCATCCGCTTCGCAGTAAGGAAGGGAAGAGCCGCAGCCGTGCGGCTTTTTTCTTTTTTTGGGCGAAAATAAGATCCATGTACCTCGCAATCATTACATCTAGAAGGAGTACAGAAGATGAGCAATGACAAATTGCAGCGCGGTCTTAAAGCGCGGCACATGACCATGATTTCGCTCGGCGGCTCCATCGGTACCGGTCTCTTTTTGGCCAGTGGCGGAGCGATTCATTCGGCAGGTGCCGGCGGAGCATTTTTGGCGTATTTAACTATTGGGATCATGGTTTATTTTCTAGTAACCTCGCTTGGAGAGATGGCCACTTATATGCCGGTGTCCGGCTCCTTCAGTACGTACGCTTCGCGTTTTGTGGATCCCTCCGTGGGGTTTGCCCTCGGTTGGAATTATTGGTATAACTGGGCTATTACGATTGCGGCCGAGCTTTCGGCAGCCAGCCTGCTTATAAAGTTTTGGCTTCCGGACACGCCTTCCCTTCCTTGGAGCGCCTTGTTTTTGGCTCTGATGATTGGCCTTAACTTGTTGGCGGTTAAAGGGTATGGAGAATCGGAGTACTGGTTTGCGATGATTAAGATTGTCACCGTAGTGGTGTTCATCGGTGTGGGCATTCTGATGATCTTCGGGATCTGGACGAATGAACCGATCGGATTCAGCAATTTGTATGTCGGGGAAGGTCCCTTCCCGGGCGGCTTCTTGGCTGTGCTTGGCGTCTTCATGGCTGCCGGGTTTTCTTTCCAGGGGACGGAGCTTGTCGGTATCGCCGCAGGGGAAAGCGAGAATCCCCGCAAGAACGTGCCGCGCGCTATCCGTACGGTTTTCTGGCGGATCCTTCTCTTCTATCTGCTCGCCATCGCCGTGATTGGTCTGCTTATTCCTTATACCAATGAGAGCCTGGCTGACGATAGCGTAGTGATGAGTCCGTTCACATTGATTTTTGAGAAGGCGGGTCTAAGTATTGCCGCTTCGGTAATGAACGCGGTCATTCTTACCTCAGTGCTTTCTGCAGGTAACTCGGGCATGTATGCTTCTACTCGAATGCTCTGGCAGTTGGCCAAAGAGGGGAAGGCGCCTGCCTGGTTCGGCCGTCTGAATCGTCATGGTGTTCCCATCCCGGCTTTGATTGCCACAGCGGCGCTCGGTATGCTGGCATTCCTCTCTTCTTTTTTCGGGGAAGGGGTAGTGTATACTTGGCTTCTCAGCGCTTCCGGGATGACAGGCTTTATTGCATGGCTCGGCATTGCTGTTAGCCACTACAGGTTCCGCAAGGCATATATCGCCCAAGGCAAGTCCCTGGACGATCTGCCGTACCGCGCGAAGTGGTTCCCAGTCGGCCCGATACTGGCCGGCATTCTCTGTACGATTGTAATTATCGGACAAAGCATGGGGGCTTTCAGCGGCGGTAAAGTGGATTGGGGCTACATGATCGCTTCCTATATCGGGATTCCGATCTTCCTGATCTTCTGGCTCTCTTATAAGATCAAGCATAAAACCAAGGTGTTAAAGCCGGAAGAGTGTGTCTTTGACGATGTAGTTAGCGAATAAACAAATATGGTTCCCCAAGTCGGTTCTCTCTGAGACCCGGCTTTTTTTGAACTATTAGAATTTATATCTCATCATCTCAACAGGGCTCGATCCTGTCATCTTATAGTTTTTATAAACGCGCAGCGTCCTTAAAGGACGGCGAAGCCGTCTATCTTCTCTGCCGGCTCTCAGGAAACGCTGGCCTGACTAACTTGATTAACCTGTCTCCCTCTATGACTAGCCTAACCTGCCCGAGACATGCTAATGCAGGCTGCGGTATTGCTCCGGTGTCATGCCGGACAGGCGGCGGAACGTGGCAATAAAATGGCTGGTATCCCGAAAGCCAACACGTTCTGCAATGGCTGTGACGGAGGGGGCGGGCCCTCCTCCAAGAAGCTCTTTGGCTCTGCGGATACGCAGGGACAGCAGGTAGGCATAAGGCGTTGTACCGTAGGCACGCCGAAATAAAGTGGTAAGATGCCGGGGGCTGTATCCCAGCACGGAGGCGATCTCGGCCATACCGACGCTCGGATTGCCATAATGGGAGTCCAGCCAGCGGGTAACAGGCTCCAATACCCGCAGATCGTCCGAGAGGGAGGGAAGCCGGCCCGGCATACCATACTGTTTGAGTGCGGTAAGAAACCGGTAAACTCCGCAGGAAAGCTCCAGTAAGGAGAGGGGAGGCTGCCGTTCCGCGGCTTCCAAAAGAAGCAGGGTTTCGGCATGCATGTCACTTCTCATGCCTGCTTCATTCCAACTCCAGATGGAGGGATAAGGAAGGCCAAGCGAGGTAAGGATGCCTTCCGCCTGTGCGCCGTCAAAAGTAACGTATGCCGTGGACCATTCGCCGGGAGAGCTTGCACCATAGATATGCGGCAGCTGCGGCGGGAGCAGAACCGCGGTGTGAACCGGAAGTCTCTCCTGTCTGCCGTCGAAGGTAATCACGCCTTCGCCGCGGACCGTAAGCAGCCAGTGATAGACGGGATAGCCCTGCGGCCGGGAGAAACGCTCCTGCTCCGGATTGAGGCCCACGCTTTCGAGATACAGCGGCAGAGGGGTCTCCGGGAGGGCGGGGATGCAGTGTTTTTTATCGATAGGAATCACCTCGGTTCAGTTCCGTATTCTTATATGAATTGACCAATTATTATATATATGAACTACATTCCTTATAGTACTATGAATATATTCTTATATTCAAACGTACACAAGGAGAGATGTCCTGTGATTAATAAGAAGCTGCCTAAGATGTTTTATGGAGGAGACTACAATCCAGAGCAATGGGACAAACCGATATGGGATGAGGATATGCGGATGTTCCAGCTCGCGGGAATCGACGTAGCCACAGTGAATGTGTTCTCGTGGGCCCTGCTGCAGCCAAGTGAAAACGAATACAACTTTGAGCTGCTCGACGAGATTATGGATAAGCTCCATGAGAATGGCTTGTATGCTTGCCTCGCGACCAGTACCGGAGCGCACCCGGCCTGGATGGCACACCGTCATCCGGACGTGCTTCGGGTGGACTTCCAGGGGCGCAAGCGCAAGTTCGGCGGACGGCATAACTCCTGCCCGAACTCGCCGACCTACCGGAAGTATGCACGACTGCTTGCAGGCAAGCTGGCCGAGCGGTACAAGGACCATCCGGCGCTGCTCGTATGGCACGTATCGAACGAATACGGAGGGGAGTGTTACTGTGACAACTGTGCGGCGGCCTTCAGGGTCTGGCTGCAGGAACGCTATGGATCGATCGAGGCGCTGAACAAGGCCTGGAACACCCGCTTCTGGGGTCACACCTTCTACGATTGGGAGGAGATTGTACCTCCGAACGAGCTCAGCGAGCAGTGGTCGGCCACGAGTACGAACTTCCAGGGGATTTCGCTTGATTATACGCGCTTCAACTCCGACAGCCTGCTTGAATGCTACAAAGAAGAGCATGAGGAGCTCAAAAAGCATACGCCTGACGTAATGGTCACGACGAACCTGATGGGCACCTTCAAGCCGCTCGATTACTTCAAATGGGCGAAGCACATGGACATCGTTTCCTGGGATAACTACCCTGCCGCGGACACGCCGTTCAGCCGCACGGCGATGACGCACGATCTCATGCGCGGCATCAAGGACGGCATGCCGTTCATGCTTATGGAACAGACGCCAAGCCAGCAGAACTGGCAGCCGTATAACTCCTTGAAGCGTCCGGGCGTAATGAGGCTGTGGAGCTACCAGGCGGTGGCCCGCGGTGCGGATACCGTCATGTTCTTCCAGCTGCGCCGCTCCGTAGGCGCCTGCGAGAAGTACCACGGTGCCGTGATCGAGCACGCCGGGCACGAGAACACGCGGGTATTCCGCGAGTGCGCTGAGCTAGGGGCGGAACTGCAGCAGCTCGGAGACACCCTTCTTGATTCGCGGGTGCCGTCGCGCGTAGCGATCGTATTTGACTGGGAGAACTGGTGGGCAGTCGAATTCTCCAGCGGCCCGACGGTAGCACTGAAGTATGTAGATGAAGTGCACAAGTATTACGATGCGCTGTACCGGGCCAACATCCAGGTAGATATGATAGGCACGGATACGGATCTCAGTGGTTACGATGTGGTGATCGCACCGGTGCTGTACATGGTGAAGGCCGGCTATGCCCAAAAGGTGGAAGACTTCGTGCAAGGCGGCGGTACGTTCCTGACCACGTTCTTCAGCGGCATTGTCAATGAGAACGACATCGTCACGCTGGGCGGGTACCCAGGCGAGCTGCGCAAGGTGCTCGGCATCTGGGCGGAAGAGATCGATGCGCTGCTGCCCGGCAAGCAGAACCGGATCGTGATGAAGCAGGAGCTTGGTGAGCTTCAAGGGGAGTATGCCTGCGAGATGCTGTGCGACCTGATCCACAGTGAAGGCGCGGAGGTGATTGCCGAGTATGGCGAGGACTTCTACAAGGGAATGCCGGTGGTAACAGCGAACCGATTCGGTCAGGGGCAGGCCTGGTACTTGGCTTCCAGTCCAGAGCCGAGTTTCCTGCAGGGCCTGCTCCAGCAGCTCTGCCGTGATAAGGGCATTGAGCCGCTGCTGGTCACGCCGGACGGTGTGGAAGTCTCCCGCCGCCGTAAAGACGGCAAGGACTACTACTTCCTGCTGAATCACAACGGCACGCCGCAGGCGGTGGATGCCGCTGCACTGGAAGCGGTCGATGTTTTGTCCGGAGAGAAAGCGGCCGGTCCAGTGGAACTGCCTCCCCACGGCGTGGTGATCCTCCAGGCGGCCGCTCCGGCGGAGAGCAGCACGTGCTGCGATACGCAGGGTGTGCTCAGCCGGTAATGGGCAGCGTGTCCCAACAGTACAAGGGTAATGACGAATAGAATAACAGCCCCATAGAGCAGGCAGTTACAGGACCTGCCCTACGGGGCTTTTATTTGTCTTTTCAACCCAAGGTGAGGCGATAGGATGAATGGCAGTGTAAAACCAAGTCAGCTCCCGCCTCAACATGGCAAGAGGCTGCTGTGCGTTAGGCGCTGTACTGCTTGGGCGAGGAATGGATCTCGGTCATGTGGGGGGTGAACTCGCCCTCCATCTTCGAGACGACCGCGGTAGCTACCCCGTTGCCAATGAGCTTCGTGACGGCCCGGGCCCCTCCTTAGGAACCGGAACCGCCGCCTTGATTCTCGCTGCTCTGTCCGGATCCGCCTTCCTCGCCCTTTTCTTCGCCTTTTTCTTTCTTTTTCCCGTCCTCTTCCTTCCCTTCTTCCTTCTGGCTATCCTTTTTGTTCTGGGTTTTCCACGGGTTGCCGCCTTTGAGGACTTTATCCTCATACTGCAGCTCCCTCAGCATGGTTTTCTCTCTTTCCTTTTGGAGCTTTTCCAGCGTTTTCTTTTCGGCTTCGCGGCGTTTCACGGCCTGCTCGTTCTCCTGCTTTTTGAGTTCCTGGTACATCTTCATATGCTGCTGCAGCTCGGTGTCGATGGGGGGCTTGGACTCTTGTGGTGCGCTCTGTGCCTTGGCACCGCCTTGCTGTTCCTGCGCCTTGCCGCATCCGGCAAGCAGACAGGTGCTGGCCGTCAGACAGATCAGAAGGCGGGGGATGTGTTCTTTTCGCAGCATGTTCACCGTTCCTCCCTTGGCTTCGCTTCGGCAGATCTTGTCATTAGTGTAACCGGAAGAGAGTGAGTTCATGAGAGGGGAGAGGCTGTACCGAGGAATGGATTGCTGTATACTAAAGAACCGCTCTAGCCTATTGGAGGAACGGATTCAAGCATATGACCTCGAATCGGGGACCGATCCTGCATCCGCAGGATATGGCCGGACAGCGGTTCCGGGTGCTACCGGGACGGGTGATCGAGGAGCAATTCGGCTTGTTGGGCGTCTCCGTGCTCCCCATTCCGTTCAATAACACCTACTAAGCGCTCGAGACGGGAATCGTCGACGGCGGCGAGAATACTGTGTCCAACATTCACTCGAAGAAATTCTGCGAAGTCCAGAAGCATATGACGCTGACCTCGCACGGATGTTTGAACTATGCCGTGCTCATGAACGAAGCGTTCTGGAGCCGGCTTCGGCCGCGGGAGCAGGACCTGATCCGGGACGCCATGGAGGCTGCGACGCAGTGGGCGAACCAGAACGCGCAGCAGATGAACGAGAGCAAGCTTCTGGAGCTGGAGAAGTGCGCGGGGCTGCAGATCCACCATCAGACGCCGGAGGAACGCAGAGAATGGATCGAAGCGCTGGAGCCTTTGTATGACAGGTTCGAAAGGCTGTTCGGTCAGGAACTGATGGACAACGTCAAAGCACTGCAGGCCAAATATGGCGGAAACTGACCTCATCGGAGGCTCCATCGTATCCGCCGTTATTTGGCCTGTTTCTTGTGTGGAGCTGCCGCAGACATGGGGCTCTGTTAGACGGCATCCCCGGAGAGTACATACACTTTGACATTCTTCTTCACGCCGAACTGCCGGGCCTGCTGCACATCCTGCATGTAAATATCGATCCGGGCCCCTTGAATCGCGGAGCCGGTATCCTCGGCCTTGCGCAGGCCGATGCCGTCGATGAAGACGGTAGAGCCGATCGGAATGAGCTCGGGATCGACGGCGACCGTACGTCCCTCCTCGGCCCGGCTGCCGCTGTATGTAATGCCGTAAGCCGGATTGCCTGGCGATTTGCCTGTAGATTCCGCTCCCGAGGTATATGCGGTGAGCGTGGAAGTGAGCACCTGGCTCACGACACCTTCCCCTTCGGGAAGCCGAAGCGAGGCGCCGAGCGGCGGGATGTCGAGCACTTGTCCGACTTTCAGCCGCTGCGAGTCGGAGAGGGCATTGGCGGCATACAGATCCGAGACGCCAATGCCGAAGGAGCGGGCGATACGATAGAGCGTATCGCCGGTACGGACTTCGTAGCGGATGGCCTCGGGCAGTTCTCCGCTGCTTCCCGAAGGGGAGGGGGACGAGTCTGCCCCGCAGTCGTAAGGGGCCATATAGCAGGTTATATCGGCGGAACCGTCATGGGATAAGGGAATGGCATAGGCTGCATGGACAGGCAGCAAAAGCAAAGCAAGGGTGCTGCCGGCCAGTAGCAGGCGGCGTGTCAGCTTGTAAGGTGATGCAGGGTTCATGGCTCAGCGTTCCTCCTCTAGCATTACTGGCTTGTAAGCGAGTTGATAGTACTAGACTTGCCACATCTTACGGAAACTAAACCTACATGTGGCAGCGTGGAGGGCTGTCCGCGGTAAGGATGCAGAGATCCATCGGGGGAGCCGCAGAGGGGATTGATAGGTAAATGCGAACAGAATCCATAATAATTTCATCTAATGTTCGCGTTTCTTTTAGGAATAAGAGAATTTGATGAATAAGATAAGCAAGAATGTATTGAAAAATGCCCTTCTGTGGGTTATAGTACAACTAATTCGTTATGTCAGGATACATTACATGTTACTTGGAGGCGGGATTCCATCTCTCTTGCTTCTGTAATGAAATGATAGAGAAGGTGTCCGGTGAAACAGAAGGAAAGGGGCGAAACCATGCGCAGGTTGGAAGGCAAACGTATCGCACTGACGGGGCCGCGGAAGGCGGCTGAACTCAGCATTATCGTAGAAAAGCTCGGCGGTATTCCGGTGGTCAGACCGGCTCAGGGGTCCGTAGCGATGGAGAGGGAGGGGACCGAAGAAGAGATCCGCAAGCTGGTCCGTGAAGGGACCGACTGGATCGTGCTCACGACGTCCCAAGGCACAGGGATGCTGCTGGAGGTAGCCGAGAGCATAGGGCTGAGGGAGGACTTCCTGGAGAAGCTGCGGACGATTCCTGTAGCAGTCCGGGGTTATAAGACCGTGAAGTATCTGAAGGAACTAGGGATTGAGCCGACGGTGAAGGCGGATGACGGCACGACGGACGGCATTCTCCGTGCACTGCAGGAGCGTTCTCTCGATCTCAAGGGCCGCAAGGTTGCCCTTCAGCTGTACGGGGATCATGCGCCGAGGCTGGTCGAATGGCTTGCCGGCCAGGGGGCTCAACACTACGGCATTCTGCCGTACCGGCATGTGCCGCCTGACTTGACGGTCGTCGACACGCTGCTCGGCGAGATTCTGGCAGGCGAGATCGATGCCGTCACATTCACCTCGACGCCGCAGGTCCGCTTCCTGATGGCTTATGCGCGGGAGCAGGGATTGGCAGACCGCTTGTTGGAAGCGTTCCGGCATCGTGCCGTAGCCGTGGCGGTAGGCAAAGTGACGGCCGAGGCACTGCGGGACGAGGGGATCGACCGTGTCGTGGCGCCGGAGGAAGAGCGGATGGGGAGCATGATCGTTTCGCTTTCGAAGTATTATGAAGATCAAGAGGAAGCTTGAAGAACGGAAGGATCCGTTTGGACCTCCTCCTAAGGTATGGTATACTTTTCCTGTTTAGGAAGGGTTACGATACCTTTTGGCGTTGTACTGCTGGCTTACTTAATGGAGGAGCGATAATGGAAACGAATGTGGTGGAGCTCCGGGGCGTAACGAAGCAGATCGGGGGCAAGACGATCGTGGATGGGCTGACCTTCAACGTGCGTCCCGGTGAAGTATTCGGATTTCTCGGACCCAACGGTGCAGGCAAAACGACGACCATCCGGATGATGGTCGGATTGATTTCAATGACAAGCGGCGAGGTGCGCATCGGCGGAAAGAGCGTAACGGGAGAGTTCGAGGCGGCGATGGTCCAGGTGGGCGCGATCGTGGAGAATCCCGAATTCTACGGGTTCATGACGGGATATCAGAATCTCGTGCACTTTGGGAGAATGATGCCGGGGGTCACCGAGCAGCGGATTCAGGAAGCGGTGGAGCTGGTGCGCCTGGAGAGCCGGATCGGGGATAAGGTGAAGACCTATTCGCTCGGCATGCGGCAGCGTCTCGGTGTGGCGCAGGCCATCCTGCACCGGCCTTCGGTGCTCGTGCTGGACGAACCGACCAATGGGCTCGATCCCGAGGGGATCCGAGAGCTCAGGGACTATCTGCGTCAGCTGGCGCGGGAGGAGAATATCGCGGTGATCGTCTCGAGTCACCTTCTCTCGGAGATGGAGCTGATGTGCGACCGGGTGGCGATCATCCAGAACGGGCGTCTGCTCGACGTGCGCTCGTTCCGGGAGACGCCGGGCGAAGCGGACGGCGTGGCGGTCCACTTCGAAGTGGATGACGCGGACAAAGCCAGGGAACTGCTCGCCGGAGAATGGGAGGCGGCAGGTACGCCGTCGGAGCTGGAGGTTCGGCTGCCGGACCGCAGGGAGAGCGTCGCCGCCCTGAATGCAAGACTGGTCGGAGCGGGCATCCGCGTCTATGGCATCCGCATCCAAAGCAAAACGCTGGAGGATCAATTCCTCGAGGTGACAAGGGGGAATCGGATTGTCTAGCCTGCTTTCGCTTGTACGCAATGAACAGATGAAAATATACTCACGCACCCGCACATGGATTATGCTTGGTCTTCTGGTGTTCCTGGTGCTGGCCATGGGCATCCTCATGAAGTATAAGCTCGAAACGGTCATGCCGATGAGCCATGCGCTGGAGTTCATGAGTTCCGCCCAGATGCTGGCTTCGTTCATTACCATATGCACGGTTATCATAGCGGGGGATATCGTGGCTTCCGAATTTTCGTGGGGTACCGTGAAGCTGCTCCTGATCCGTCCGGCTTCGCGGGGCAAAATCCTGTTCTCCAAGTACCTCTCGGTCCTGCTCTTCCTGCTTACGATGCTGCTCCTGCTCTTCATCGTATCGTACTTCACCGGACTGATTCTGTTCGGCATGGGCGGTGCGGTTGCCCCGGACAACAGTCTGCCTGTCCTGATGCGGGGCTACGGGCTCAAAGCAGTCGATATTCTGATGACGGCGACGCTGGCCTTCATGATCTCGAGCGTGTTCCGCAGTTCTTCGCTTGCGATCGGGCTGTCGATCTTCCTGATGTTCACCTCCGGAACGGCCATGGTGGTTCTTGTCAGTCTGAGATACACATGGGCGAAATATCTCTTGTTCGCGAATACGAATCTCTCGCCATATTTCGAAGGAGGGGGAGCGCCGCTGATGGAAGGAATGACGCTCGGATTCTCCCTTATCATGCTGGTGCTGTACTGGCTGGTATTCTACGGTATATCCTGGGGCGTATTCACGAAGCGCGATGTGGCGGGAAGCTGACAACAGCGCGTCGGCAGGCTGCAGTATCGATAACCAACGTGACTCCATTCCTTTGGGAGCGGGTCACGTTTTTTGTTAATATATAAGCTCGCTAGGGCTCGACCCTGTCATCTTATATATCTAAATAAACGCGCATCGACCATAAAGGACGGCGAAGCCGGTTATCTTGTCGGGTTGCCGGGGGAGAGCGTAGGGAATGCACGTTCATGGTCTGGATCCGGGTCTGTGAAGGAAGCCCGATGGAGCTCATTAATCCCGCTTCAACCCCTTACGGTACCCTGCTTCCCATTCAGGAAAAGGAGATGAATCTGGTGGCGATACATGGTACATTCCTTCTGAAAGCTGGGAGGTGCTCGGGCCGAGTGCCCTCTCTGGTCAAGTACTTGGCGATGCTCCTGCAGGCCAAACGGCAGCGCGGCGGAGCGGCAGGTCCATGAGCACGGGGCTGCTTCTCATCTGTCTCCTGACGCTCGTCATTCATGCGGCGGAGACCAGCTCCTATGCGATCCGGCTGGCCGGCATCCGCAGCCGGAAGCTGGCTGTAGCTCTGTCGCTGACCGGCATGGTGCTGCTCGTGGCCCGGACATCGAATTTATTCCAATCCAAGTACGTCGGGGCGTTGGTGGATGAGGCGAAGGCGGGCCAGGGCGCCGATCTCGGCATGCAGCTGCACCTGATTCTCGGAGGCGCGGCTCTTGGGACACTGGCCTCTATCCTGCTCTTCCCAACGCTGGCCTTCCTCTCCATGAGGCTGGTAGCCCGCCTGGAGGCGGTAGGTTCGATCCCTGCGCTTATGCGCGAATCGGTCTCCGTAGATAAGCTGAAGATGGTTAGGCACTATGCCCGTCTGCCGAGATTGCAGATGCTCTCCCGGCTGCGTATCGGCGGTATTCCGAAGCGGCTCCTTCTGCTCAACACGTTGATTACGGGCATCTATACGGTGGGCGTGCTCTCGGCCATGTACGCGGCCTTCTTGGTTCCCCAATCGGCGACGGAGGCAGTAGGCTCTTCCGGCATCATCAATGGGGTCGCCACGATCCTGCTGACGCTGTTCGTCGATCCCCGGGTAGCGTTGTTGACTGACCGCGTCATGGGCGGGAAGACGTCTGAGGCCGAGATGCAGCGGATGTTCGGTCTGCTGATGATCTCCCGCCTGGCCGGTACGCTGCTGGCGCATCTGCTGCTGTGGCCCGGCGCCCAGTTCGTCGTCTGGTA
Organism: Paenibacillus caseinilyticus; assembly: GCF_027533645.1. Lineage (GTDB taxonomy): Bacteria > Bacillota > Bacilli > Paenibacillales > NBRC-103111 > Paenibacillus_G > Paenibacillus_G caseinilyticus. The sequence goes on along the minus strand of NZ_JAQAGY010000032.1, from coordinate 60,034 downwards.
TATATCGCTCGACTAGGTCTATAGACCCCGGATGAATACAAGTTGGAAATTTAAGGTTTCGTAAAAGGGTCTCATGGGAAAAAGGAATACCTCGGTTTATGTCGAATACGATGAAGGTCAGCTAAATTTTGCTTAAAGGGGCTAACGGGTAGCTTATGATTGAATTCCAGAATGTATCGAAGGTCTATCCCAACGGTACGGCAGGTCTCAAGAACATTAACCTGACGATCAAAAAAGGCGAGTTCATCGTCATCGTCGGGCTGTCGGGAGCAGGTAAGTCCACGCTGCTCCGTTCCATAAACCGCCTTCACGAAATCACCGACGGTCAAATTCTGATCGACGGCCGTTCGATTACGGGGGCCAAAGGGCTCGAACTGCGCCGGCTGCGCCGCGATATCGGGATGATCTTCCAGAGCTTCAACCTGGTCAAGCGGGTGTCCGTGCTCCGCAACGTCCTCTCGGGCCGGGTGGGCTACCATTCGACGCTGCGCACGCTTCTCGGCCTGTTCCCGAAGGAAGACGTGGAGCTCTCTCTGAAAGCGCTCGAGCGCGTCAACATCCGCGAGAAGGCCTATGCCCGGGCGGATGAGCTCTCCGGCGGCCAGCAGCAGCGCGTGTCCATCGCCCGGGCCCTCGCGCAGGAAGCGAAGATCATCCTCGCGGACGAGCCGGTCGCTTCCCTGGATCCCCTGACGACCAGACAAGTCATGGACGACCTGAAACGCATCAATCAGGAGCTCGGCATCACGACGGTAGTCAACCTTCACTTCATCGATCTGGCCCGGGAATATGCCACCCGTATCATCGGGCTGCGTGCCGGCGAGGTGGTCTTCGACGGTCCCGTATCCGAAGCGACCGACGAGAAGTTCTCGGAGATCTACGGACGCGCGATCAAGAAGGACGAGCTGCTGGGGGTGGATGCGTAGATGACGCCCACCGAACGCAAGGACATCCTGAAGAAGCCGCCGCGCACGAAGTCTTATATGACGACGCTGCTGCTTATCGTACTCTTGTGGTGGAGCGCGGATATGACGGACTCCAGCCTGTCGACGCTGATCACGGGCATGCCCGAGATGGGCAAGCTGCTCGTCGAGATGGTTCCCCCGGACTGGAGCTATATCGACGTCGTCTGGGCGCCGATGATGGAGACGGTCCAGATGGCCGTCATCGGCACGACGGTCGGCGGGATCTTCGCGATTCCCGTCGCTCTGCTGGCCGCAGGCAACGTCACGCGCTCGCCTTGGATCTACCAGCCGGCGCGGATGATCTTGAACCTGATCCGGACCATTCCGGAGCTTCTCTTCGCAGGTCTCTTCGTAGCGATCTTCGGGATCGGCGCGGCACCGGGCGTACTGGCTCTCGCGTTCTTCTCCTTCGGCCTTATTACGAAGCTGACGTATGAGTCGATTGAAGCGGTCGATCCAGGTCCCCTCGAAGCCATGACAGCGGTCGGTGCGAACAAGCTGCAGTGGATCCACTTCGGCGTGCTGCCGCAGGTGGCGGCACAGTATATGGCGTATTTCCTGTATACCTTCGAGGTCAATGTCCGCGCCGCCGCGGTGCTCGGGCTCGTAGGTGCCGGGGGGATCGGTCTGTTCCTCGACCGGACGCTGCAGCAGTTCCGTTATGACCGCGCCTCGCTGATCATTCTGTTAACGCTGGCGATCGTTCTCGTGATCGACTACGTCAGCACGAAGGTGAGGGAGAGATTGTTATGAGAACGGAGACATCCAAGACTTCTTCTTTCCGTATCCGGTATTGGCTGGTAGCCTTGGTCGTTCTGGCGATTTATATTTGGTCCTTCCTCGGTATCGAGTTCGGGGGGCTAACCGAGAACGCAGGACGGGATTTCGTGACGATCCTCAAAGGATTATTCAGCCCCGACTGGAGCTATGTGTATATTCCTGAAGGCGAGGACTTGCTCCGCGGGCTGCTCGATACGCTGGCGATCTCCATCATCGGTACCTTCATCTCGGCGATCTTGTGCGTGCCGTTCGCCTTCTGGGCGGCAGTGAACATGAGCCGCCACGGCTGGGTATCCGGCAGCGGGAAGTTCATGCTGAGCTTCATCCGTACCTTCCCGGAGATCATCATGGCGATTATCTTCATCAAAGCGGTCGGTCCCGGGGCCTATGCCGGGGTGCTCGCGCTCGGGCTGCACTCGATCGGGATGCTCGGCAAGCTGTATTCCGAGGCGATCGAGAACCTGGACCTCGGGCCGACCGAAGCGCTGACGGCCTGCGGCGCGAACCGTCTGCAGGTGCTGTGGTTCGCGGTCATTCCGCAGGTGCTGCCGCACTTCTTCTCCTTCGCGCTGTACCGCTTCGAGATCAACATCCGCTCCGCGTCCATTCTGGGGCTGATCGGGGCCGGCGGGATCGGCGCCCCGCTGATTCTTGCGCTGGAAGCGAGAGCATGGGACCGCGTCGGTGTGATCCTGCTCGGCATCATCGTCATGGTTACGGTCATCGACATCATCTCGTCGTCGATCCGCAAGAAGCTCGTATAGAGCCCATCGGCCCCATGCAGGCAAGCCTGCTCTCCCAAGATCCGGGAGGGCGGGCTTTTTGCAGTATGGCTGCTGCGCCTCATACACCGCCGGGCCAAAGAGGCAGAGGCCGGCGAAGCGAAGGCGACATCCAAAATGCGAGTTATGATTTGTCTCCCGGGAACCGATACTAATGGATAAGAAGACCAGGCCGGAGTGCCTGCCGGAGCCGCCTTGGAGTCAAGGCCACCTATCCTGCGGATTTCGGCCTACGGAGGAGTGCAGATGAATAATCACATCAGCGATGATGAGCTGCTGGGACTGATCAAGAACATGGATCTCGAGGAGACGGCTCTGGAGAAGGCAGAAGTGCGGGCTGCAGGCGATTCCGCCCCGTCCGGCGAAGGGGCTGCCGTCTCCGTGGAGAATAACCAGATCCTGGTGAGGGAGATAAAAGGCGGAGCTTATCCGGTCGTGGAAGCCCTTCCCCCCGTCCAGCTGTTTAAGAATGGTCAGCTTGTGGAGGGGAAGACCCGTGTGGGAGCGGGGGATAAGCTGGAATGGCAGATTGCCCGCGAACCTCTGTACCGGATTGAAGTAGCGGAGAACAAGCTGGAGGCCTACTTCCAGCTCCTGTCTAAGGTAAGGCATGGATGGAACCTCTTGGACCGGCAGGCAGACGCCCATCTGGTTATCGAGGCGGTGGAGGACAAGAATGTCGTACTCGAGACGGTGAATCTCTCTGAAGTCATGAAGACGCTCCAGAGCATGGCGATCGTGAAGAATATCCGGAGCTCCGTCATCTTCCAGGAGCTGGCGAATCCGACGCATGAACGGCGCATCGTAGCCAAAGGAGTCCGGCCCGAGCCGAGCCAGGATGCGCGTCTGGAGCTGTATTTCTCGCAAGAGGTGCAGAGCAGCATCGATGAGCAGGACCGCAACAAGGCGGTGGACTACCGCAATCACCTGCATATTCCCTCGGTCAAAGGCGGCGACCTGATCGCCAGGAAGTTCCCTATGGTTCCCGGCGTCATCGGCTATACGGTATACGGCGAGGTGATCGAGCCCGTACCTCCCACAGATATCACGGTCATTGCCAAAGAGAACGTGGAGATCCGGGGAGACGGAGAAGTCTATGCGATGAAGGACGGGCGGCCCAGGGTGACAGGTACGCATCCCGTCCGGTATTTCGATATCGCGACGGCCTATGTCGTGAACGGGGATGTCGATCTCAAAACCGGGAATATTGCATTCTCCGGGGACGTGATCGTCCACGGCAGCGTCAAAGAAGGCATGATGATCGAGTCTCTCGGGAACGTCTATATCTTCGGCAATGCTTATCAGGCGACGGTGACGGCTACAGGCAGCATCCAGGCGACCGGCAACATCGTCAAAAGCCATTTCTATTCCGGGTATTACGGGGTCCTGTTCAACCGCCTCTATATTAACTGTAAAGCGTTGAATGAAGTGCTGGCCCATCTGATTCAAGCCAGTCAGCTGCTCATGAGTGTCATCGAGTCCAAAGGCCAGATCGTGCGGATCGGGCAGGTTCTGATGACGCTGATCGAGAGTAAGTTCAAAGAAATTCCGAAGACTGCAGCGGATACGCTGGCCTGCGTCAAGAGTATCCAGCGCTTGGCGAGCAAGGAAATGAATGAGCTTCGCGACCAAATTACGCTGCTGACCGATCCCAGGCGAATCCTGGCCTTGGATTCGTTCAACTTGATCTATGCGATCCAGAATATTGTCCGCGAGACGTACGATATGGTGGAGCGCATGCAGGAGATCGGGGCGGACATCGACGTCGGCCAGTGCTATCTGTCCGAGGCGAAGGCGACTGGCGACATCCTCATCCGCAAGGAGGGCGTGCTGCAGAGCAGCCTGTACTCCAAGGGCAGCATCACGTTCTTCGGCCGGGATGCCGTCTGCCGGGGGAGTCAGCTCGATGCGCAGGATACGATCACGGCTCATGTGGTAGGCGGGGACTTCGGCGGGGAGACGATGCTGAAGGCGGGAAGGCGTATTACCATGCACCGGATGAACCCGGGCAAGCTCTGTATCGGCAAGCTGTGCCGGCAGATTCTGCAGCCGATCAAGCAGGTGAATGCTTATGTGCAGGATGATGAGCTGGTATTGGAATTTGAGAAATAAGCAGAGTAACCTAAGGATAGCAATGAAAAAAGCACTGCGCTGGGGCGCAGTGCTTTTGGGGATGTGCCGGATTATCCCATTGATGGGGCAGCCGGTTTATTTGCCGCTGATCAGCTTGTTGTATTCGCGTACGACATCGAACTTCTTGTCGTCAGACTTTACATAACCGCGGTGGGAGTAGACGTCATAGATGATCTGCTGGCTTGCAGGATCTTTGCCGATCTCGATGAACGCTTGAGCGATCTTCTCTCTCCACTCGTTGGACATATCCGTACGCACGGTGATCGTGTCGTTAGGAATGGCGGAAGTGAAGGTGAGCACCCGGGTCTTCTCGAAGATGTCCGGCATATCTTTCTTGACGGTGTTACGGGCATCCTGGAAGATTGCAGCCGCATCGACTTGGCCGTTAACGACGGCGAGCACGCCTTTGTCATGGCCTTTCACTTCGATGCTTGTTACGTCTTTCTCCGGGTCGACGCCGGCTTTCTTGAGCTCGTTGGCCGGCCATACATATCCGGCGGAGGAAGTTACGGCCTGCCAAGCGACTTTCTTGCCTTTGAGGTCCTTCAGTTCCTTGATCGGCGAATCGGCCTTGACGATAATCATCGCCTTATAGAAGTCGACGAGGTCTTTGGTCTCGGCGCCTGTTGCGTCTTCGATGCCGAAGCGCTGAGCCTGGAGCAGCAGATCCGCCGCTTTGCGCTCGTCATGAGCCATGACATAGGAAGTCGGAGGCAGGAAGCCTACGTCCACCTGCTTGGAAGCCATGGCTTCGATCACCGTATTATAGTTCGTGGAGACGGATACCTTCACCGGGATGCCGAGCTTGTCCCCAAGGAGCTTCTCGAGCGGCTTCGCTTTGGCTTCCAGTGTTTCGGCGTTCTGGGACGGCACGAACTGTACCTTCAATTCTTTCGGAGCATAACCGTTGGCAGCGGGAGCTTCTTTCTTATCCGCTGGAGCAGGGGTTGCGGGCGTTGTATTCTCTGTTTTTTGACCGCAGCCGGCTGCAAGACCCGCCGTAAGTACGAGAGACAGACCGAGTGTTGTGAACTTCTTAAACATGGAATTGACCTCCTGTTAAATGGGCTTCGTGCAATCAACAATGACTACTATACCACAAACTGGATAGGACCTGGAGTAAATCTTTTGTGAAGCTAGCGATCCTTGTCGGTATAAAGGGACTCTTGTCGGAATTGGTTGCACGGGCGGAATTTGGTATAGTGTAATCAATGACAATAGAGGCGGAGTTGACATTCCATGGACCCAAAAATGACAATCACCATTCTGGAAACCAGTGACATTCATGGGCATATCTTGCCCATTCAATATGCAAATCATAACCCCACGGAAACCGGACTCGCCAAGATCGCGACCCTGATCCGCAGGGAGCGGGAAGCAGCCGAAGCGCTGCTGCTCATCGACAACGGAGACCTCATCCAGGGGACGCCGCTCGCCTACCATCATGCGAAGCTGAACGGATCCCAGGAGAACCCGATGATCGGGATCTTGAACGAGCTCGGCTACGACGCCGCCGTCATCGGCAACCATGAGTTCAATTACGGGCTCGACCACCTCCGCAAGGCGATCCGGGAATCTTCGTTCCCTTGGCTCAGCGCCAACACCGTCGATGCGGCCACGGGGGAGCCATACTTCGGCCAGCCTTATGTGATCCGCACGCTTGAAGGCGGCGTGAAGGCGGCGGTACTGGGACTCACGACGCAGTATATCCCGAACTGGGAGAAGGCGGAGCACATCCGGGGCCTCCGGTTCGAGGATGCCGTCGATTCCGCCCGCCGCTGGGTCCGTCATCTTCGTGACAACGAGGGGGCCGATATCGTCATCGTCGCCTATCACGGAGGCTTCGAGCGGGATCTCGCCAGCGGCGAGCCGACCGAACCGCAGACCGGCGAGAATCAGGGCTACGCCATCTGCCGGGAGGTCGAAGGCATCGATGTGCTGCTGACCGGCCACCAGCACCGGCTGATCTCCGGCGTAGAGGTCGCAGGGGTGCCCGTCGTGCAGCCGGGCAGCGGCGGTGCGCGGCTCGGCCGGGTAAAGCTTACGCTCGTGCGGGAAGACGGAGGCCGCTGGCGCGTGGAGCAGGCGCAGACGGATCTCCTCTCCCCCGAAGGGGTGGAGCCGGATGCGGCGGTGCTGGAGCAGGCCCGCCCACATGAAGAACTGACGCAGCAGTGGCTGGACCAGCCGATCGGCCGGCTCCTCGGCGATATGCGCGTGCTTGATCCGATGGGCGTGCGCCTCAAGGAGCATCCGCTCATCGAATTCATTAACCGGGTGCAGATGGAACTCTCGGGTGCGGAGATTTCGAACACCGCCCTTTTCGACAACATCTCGCCGGGGTTCCCGGAGCATATTACGATGCGGGATATCGTATCGAACTATATTTACCCGAATACGCTGCAGGTGATTCGGGTGACGGGCAGCGACATCCGGGAGGCGCTGGAGCAGTCAGCCGGCTACTTCGCCACCTATCATGGGGAAGGGCCGATTCAGGTCAGCCCTGCATTCAGCGACCCGAAGCCGCAGCACTATAATTACGATATGTGGGAAGGCATCGAGTATACGATCAACATCTCCCGCCCGGTCGGGGAGCGCATCGTCCGCCTCACGCGTCAAGGGCAGCCGCTGGATCCGAACGGGGAGTACGAAGTCGTCATGAACAACTACCGGGCCGCCGGCGGCGGAAATTACCTGATGTTCCAGGGCAAGCCGGTCGTGAAGGACATTCCGACGGATATGGCGGAACTCCTGGCGGGCTACATCATGGAGCGCGGCACGATTCAGGAGTCCTTGAACCGGAACTGGGAAGTGGTATGGGATGCACATGGCACGGAGCAGACGGAGTAGCCGGTAAGGCGGTGCCCTGGGGCAGAGAGGTTAGGAAGGCGGAAGGACAGTAAGCATGCGGATCGTTGGGGCCTTAGGCCGCGTACGCAGTGCCGGAGTCCTTCCGTCTTTTTTTGGAGTTACGGATACAGGGCGTGAGGGACGGCCCAAACGGAATAGGGATGCTCTAGAAAGTTGAGTGGAAGCATGGAATGAAAGTTTGGATGGAAGCTTAGATGAAAGTTTGGATGAAAGCTGGGGATGGACGCGAGAGCCTGGGATAGAAACTTATGGCGGCGCGATGGGAAACTTGCCGTTTATGGGGAAGAGGTTCTGTAGTATGATAGGGTTATAGATATATGCAAACGTGAACAGGAGGCTGAAAAGATGAGTATAGCGTTATGGCCCGAAGGCACCCCGGGGGCTCTGGGAGAAGAAGCGGAGGATCGGCCGGTGCTGGTCCCTTACCTGGCGGAAGGATCCGAGCCGAAGGCGGCGGTGATTGTATGTCCCGGCGGAGGGTATGGCCGCAGGGCGGAACATGAAGGGGAACCGGTGGCCCGCTGGCTGAACGGGCTCGGCATCTCGGCCTTCGTCGTGCACTACCGGGTCGCGCCGTACAAGCATCCGCATCCCTTGTCGGATGCGCAGCGTGCCATCCGGATCGTGCGGCACCGCGCCGCGCAATGGAACGTGGATCCGTCCCGGGTCGGAATCCTCGGCTTCTCCGCGGGCGGGCATCTGGCCTCCTCCGCCGGAACGCACTACGATGCAGGGAATGCAGAGTCCCCCGATGCGGTGGAGCGGCAAAGCTGCCGTCCGGACCTGCTCGTGCTCTGCTACCCGGTCATTACGTTCGGCCCTCATACCCACGAAGGCTCCAAGCTGAATCTGCTGGGAGAGGACGCACCGGAAGCACTCGCGGATCTCATGTCGTCGGAACGCCAAGTGAACGCGGAGACCCCGCCGACGTTCCTCTGGCATACCGCCGATGACGGTGCCGTACCGGTCGAGAATGCGCTGCTGTTCGCTTCGGCGCTGAGCCGTCATGGGGTTCCATTCGAGCTTCACGTATACGAGAGCGGGCGCCACGGCCTGGGGCTGGCGGAAGAACATCCGGAGGCGCATACCTGGACTTCGTTGTGCGGCACGTGGCTAAAGAAGCGGGGATTCTGACGCCATGGGCGCAGAAGCGGGGGATAGGCTCCCCTACGAACTGTACCCGCTGGGGGAAAGTGCCGTAGTCATCCGCTGGCCTGGAGAGGCCGGAGAGTCAATCCTGCAGCGGTTGGACCGGGCCGTGAGGCTCCTGGAAGCAGCTGCTCCGCCCTGGGTAACTGAGTGGGTCCGGGCTTATACTTCGCTGACAGTCTTCTACGATCCATGGCTGGTCTATCATGAGGGGGCTTCGGGCTCTACCGGCGTATCTCCCCCCAAGGAGGGGCTCGGGCGGCCTAGACTTCCGGAGGCCAAAGCATGGTCTGAGGGTGCGTCACTGAAAGCGGCAGGGAGACCGGCTGAGGAAGCTGAATATAACGGGAGTGGAGCGGTCCGGGAGACTGACGGCTCTCCATTCGAGCGGGTATGCGGGTGGATGCGACAGATGCTGCAGGAGCTGGATCAGGAGGGAGAAGCAGGCGCAGAGGTTGGCCGGCTGCTGGTCATTCCCGCCTGCTTCGGCGGCCCGGCGGGACCGGATCTAAGTGGGGTGGCGGCGCGTGCAGGCCTCTCGCCGGAAGAAGCCGTGACGCTGTACTGCTCGGCGGTCTACACGGTTCATCTCATCGGCTTCCTGCCGGGATTCCCCTACTTAGGCGGCCTGCCTCCGCGGCTGGAGTCCCCGCGGCTGGCACAGCCCCGGACGGTTGTGCCTGCGGGTTCCATTGGAATTGCCGGCAGGCAGACGGGGGTTTATCCGGTGGACAGTCCGGGCGGCTGGCAGCTAATCGGCCGTACGCCGCTGCGTCTCTTCGATGCGGAGCATACACCGCCTGCGCTGCTGCAGCCCGGGGACCGCGTCCGCTTCGAAGCGGTGTCTGCCGAGACTTGCGCCGAGCTGGAACGGGAGCAGTAAGGGAAGAGGATAAGCCCGGTTGGCAGAGAGAATCGCGGCTGGAAATGGAACCTCTGCGGGTATCCGGAGCGGTGATTCTATCGGGAAGGCAGCGTCTCGGTTAAGAGGATAAGCCATAGGAAGAGATGCAGCGCCCAGGGAGTGAAGATGGTCCTGTAATAAGAGCGGAGGGGCCTTCGTCTGCGACGGAGCGTGCTGCGTCTGCGGGGCCATGTGAAGGAGAGGAGAGACGGCGATGAGCTTGGTGGTGGTGGAAGCGGGCCTGCTGACGACGGTGCAGGATCTGGGGCGGTTCGGCAGCCGGGCGTCGGGTGTCGTGACCAGCGGCGCAGCGGATCGATCGGCGCTGCGCACAGCCAACGCGCTGGTAGGCAACGAGCCCGGAGCGGCCGCGCTCGAGCTGACGCTGACCGGCGGTGTCCTGCGCTTCGAGCAGGACACCGTCGTCGCGCTGTGCGGCGCAGCGATGGACGGGCGCGCCGAAGGCGGGCCGCCGCTGCCGGCAGGGCGGCCCGTGCTCGTGCGCGCCGGCACGGCGCTGCGCTTCGGCGCTGCGGTCCGCGGCGTGCGCGCGTACCTCGCCGTCGCGGGCGGCCTCGCCGTGCCGGCGGTGCTCGGCAGCCGCAGCACGCATGTGCGCGCCCGGCTCGGCGGCGTCGCCGGCCGGGCCCTGCAGGCCGGCGACCGCCTGCCCGCAGGGCCGCCGACGGCCGCGGGCCGCGCGCTCGCGGAGCGCCTCGCGGCAGCAGCAGCGCCCGGGGCGGCGCTGACGCCGGCGCCTTGGGCGCTCTCGCTGCGGCAGGCGCCCGGCGCCGTGCCGCGCAGCGGCCCCGGCGGCGAGCTGCGGCTGCGCGCGGTGCCCGGGCCGGAGGCGAAACGCTTCGAGGCCGGGAGCCTCGAAGCGTTCTTCGCCTCGCCCTACCGCGTCAGCGCGCAGGCGGACCGCATGGGCTGCCGCCTGGAGGGCCCGGCGCTTACGCTGCGAGAGAGCGGCGAGATGCTCTCGGAGGCCGTTGTGCCGGGCACCGTGCAGGTGCCGGCCGGCGGCCAGCCGATCGCGCTGCTCGCCGACGCGCAGACGACCGGCGGCTACCCCCGCATCGCCCAGCTCGCGGCGGTGGACGTGCCGCTGCTCGCGCAGGCCAGGGCGGGGACGCTCCTGCGGTTCGAAGCGATCTCTCTGGCGGAGGCACAGGCGCTGTACCTGCTGCAGGAGCTTGCCTTCCGCAGGCTCGAGGCCGCGGTACGGGCTAGGATAGAATCGTTATAAGTATTCTTCACCTTGCCGCTACCGGCCCGATATGAGTTAATAAGAGGGTAGCCGGCCGGCTGACACTCGGGGCGAAAGGAGTGATCGTGAACATGATTACAACTGCTGAGGTGGTCTTCGCGTAAGCGAAGGCTCCATCATGTAAGGAGGGGCCTCCGGGCCCCTTATCTTTGCGGCGTGTTGGATTGCGGCACGGTAGCAGCACTCTTGGCGCACGAACGGCCTAGGGCCGGGTGGCAAGCCAATCCGGCGAGCAGGCAACGTCCCCTCGCGAAATTCCGCTCTCTTCCCGGTAGACAGCAAGTGGAGGCTGGGTTATAATGGGAGCGTGCAAGAGCATAGAATGTCACAGAACATTCAACAATGAAGCAAGGAATTCCAAGCAGGCAAGTTTCGTAACCGTAAGGCCGCAAGACCATACTATGACCTAATCAGGTGAAAGGAGTGTCGTACAATGTTGGTAACAATTGTCACGATCATGATGAATGGAAAAGGAACTGCTCCCAATTGAATAAGCATTTTCTCCATCACCGTCACCTGAAACCGTCAAGGACAGAGGCCTCCACATACTAGAGGCATTCGGGCACGATACGGCAGATCGTGTTTTTTTGTTTTATTGGAGGGTGCGCGTTTGGCCGCTTGCGGTCGCCGGCTCCGATAAAACCATGCCCCCACCAGCTCACGACGACGAACAGGTTTTGCAGGTGCAAAACTAAGGAGGTGTGAAGATGAAAATGCTTATTACTTTCGGAGCTAAAGCTATAACGGCACGAAAGGAGGCATTCATCAGTGGGGTACAAGAACGGGAAGGATATTCTTCCGGCTAGTTTGCTCAAACAGCTGCAGGATTACATCCAAGGCGAGATCATTTATGTTCCCAAAAAAGAGCAAACCCGGGCAGGCTGGGGCGAGAACAACGGCACCCGCCAGTCGATTCAGCGGCGGAACCACGAGATCTTCCGGTTGTATGAGAACGGTCTTTCGGTGAGCGAACTTATCGGACAATTCCATTTGTCCGAAGACAGCATCCGCAAAATTATCGTGAAGACCCGCGGCTTGACCGCAAGGCAGCAGGAAGCGGCGTCCACAAGGCACTAATTGACGGGATCCGCTGCGGTGGATCCGGTTTACCATAGCATGTACGGGAAGGAGCCAGAAGTGGACGCTTTTGGCTTTTTTTCTTATGTACGTACATCATCATCAGAGAGTATGAGGTGCAGGGATGGCGAAGGTGAAGCGTATCGACCTGAACGGCGACATGGGGGAGAGCTTCGGGGTGTACCGGATCGGAGCGGATGAGCAGCTCGTGCGGCTGGTGACGTCGGCGAATATTGCTTGCGGCTACCATGCGGGCGACCCCCAGACGATGAGAGCTACCGTACGCTTATGTGCGGAGCACGGGACGGCGGTCGGCGCCCATCCCGGGCTGCCGGATCTTGCCGGATTCGGGCGCAGGCATCTAGCGGTGACGCCGGAAGAAGTGTATGCGCTGGTGCTCTACCAAGCGGGAGCCCTGCAGGGATTCGCTCACGCGGAAGGGGTGCGTATGACGCATGTCAAACCGCACGGGGCGCTGTACAACATGGCGGCTGTGCAGCCGGGCCTGGCCGAAGCGGTGGCCGAAGCCGTGTATCGGCTGGATCCGGAGCTGATACTCTACGGTCTTGCCGGGAGCGAGCTGGTTGCAGCGGCCCGGCGGATCGGTCTGCGGGCGGCCCGGGAAGCGTTCGCGGACCGTACATATGAAGCGGATGGCACACTTACGCCGCGCAGCGAGCCGGGAGCGGTCGTTCATGATGCGGCGGAAGCGGAAGCGAATGTGATCGGCATGGTGAAGGACGGAATCGTACGAAGCCGGAAGGGGGAGATGATCCGGCTGGAGGCCGACACCGTGTGTATTCACGGGGACGGCCCCGAGGCGCTGGAGATGGCCGCGCGCCTCCGGCGGCGTCTGGAGGAAGAAGGGATCGAGGTGCTGCCCCCGGGGGGCAGCCTTAGATCAAGTTAATGCCGCTGATGAGGATGATGCTCGCCATAAAGGTGCGCAGCGGCTTCGCCGGCAGCTTCGCCGAGAGGCTGCTGCCGAGCAGGACGCCGGGAACCGATCCGAGCAGAAGATTCAGGGCCAGCAGGTAATCCACATTCCCGAGACCCGCGTGTACCAGGCTGGCGGCGCTGACGAGCAGGAAGGCATGCACGATATCGGTTCCGACCAGCTCAGCGGCTTTCAGGCGGTAGAAGAACATCATAGCCAAGGCGAACAGCGAGCCGGATCCAACGGAAGTCAGTCCGACGACGAAACCTAGCAGCACGCCGATGAGGATCGTCAGCCCCTTTTTTTCTTCGAGGGGCTTTTTTTGGATCGAATTGTCTTGCTCCTTCAAGATCCAGAGCTTCGCGATGCTCAGTACAGCGACGATAATCAGCACAATCCCGAGTGCATGCTTGATAATGGCGTCTTGAAGGATATGCAGCGGAGGAAAGAAGCGGATGAGCAGTACGGCTGTGACGGCCCCGGGAATACTGCCCATAGCCAAGTAAAGCACGAGCTTTTTCTGCAGGGTCCCTTGACGGAAATGCTGAATACTTCCGAACAATTTGGTGATGGAGTTGTAGAATAAGTCCGTTGCAACGGCTACGGTAGGCTGAATGCCGATCAGCATGAGCAGCGGGGTCAGCAGTGCGGCCCCGCCGACACCGGTCAATCCAACGAGCAGGCCGACCAGGGCCCCCATCAATACAATGCTCAGTTCCATTCGAATGGTCACCTCAATATAAGCTTTTCTCATAAATCCGATATGATTATGTTATTTCAGTATAATTCCTACTAATCACATATGCAATAACTATTTAAACGGTCTCTCCTTCTTTTTTGGATTCGGCCGGCCGGATTTCCATAGCAAAAAACACCGCTTCCGGCGGAAGCGGTGACGGGATTCCCCATTACTGTTCCGGCTGCCCGGAAGCTTTGCGCAGTGCATTGGCGAGCCGTTTGAATTCCCTGCGGGCCTCCTCCGACTCCGTGCAATAATAAGCGGCGGACAAAAAACGGATGATCTTCTCCGCATCTTCGGGAGTGAGCATGCAGAACCCTCCTTCTTGCTGTCGCTTGGCATTCTAAAACAGGCTGCGGCTGCTGTTCTTTCAATGTATGCATGGCGAGAGCGGAGTGTCACCGTCATGGCAATATCTGGGGTGGCAAGTCTCCCGCGCAGCATGGGCGGTATGATATGATAATCAAGGGTTAGGGTAAAGATATGGAGCTAAGGAGGGGCCGCATGATCCGTGTATTCGTGTACGGTACGCTGCTGGAGGGCGAAGCCAACCATGAGGTTGTCGCACCTCATCTTCTATCGGTTCGTCCCGGTGCGGTCAGGGGGCGCTTATATGATGCGGGCTGTTATCCCGCTTTGGTGCTGTCGGGGGATGTCTCTGCCGATCCGTTGATCGAAGGGGAGTGGATTGTCGTTTCGGAGGAAGGGCTTCTAAGAATGGATGAGCTTGAAGATTATCATGGACCGGGGGAGGATAACGATTACGAACGGGTATGGATCCGCGATGCCATCAAGGAAGAGCGGGAAGGGTGGGTCTATGTATGGCGCCATCCACGCGGCTGTCCGCCCTTGCCTTCGGGCTCTTGGAGAAAGTACCTCCGCGAGAGAGAAGCGGGTGGGAGCAGCCCAGGACATAGCGGCGCTGGATAACGAGGAATAACGCTGAAAAAGAAAGATTAACGGCGGGCGAGGGGCTTCCAATCGTCCTTCTCGGATTTTTTGACGATTTCGGTCAGCCGGATGATAATGCTCTCCGCCTCTTCTTCGCTGATCATGGCCCGCAGTTGTTCGAAACTTAGCGTTTCTCTCAGGAGCTGTCGGGTGACATTGCTCTCCCGGTACCAGGACTCGGTGACCGCGAAATTCCCGTCTTTTTTGAGCCAGAGTTCATAATAGTGCTGCTCTTCCGGGTTCTGCAGTTGGTTCATAAGATAGTAAGCCACAATGGGAATACGGGGGTCGGACAAACGCTGGCTGATGACGGATCCCGAAGAAACCGGCTGCCCGAAGGTAACATACTTGGAAGCCTTTTTGATCAAATTTTCTATACTATTCACAAATTATCATTCCTTTCCAGGTACTAAATACTTATTTTTTATAAAGTTATTATAAAGTTTTGTGGAATCACGAACATCATAGCATAATTGACAGAGTGAGGCTACCGTCAAAGGCGGCGAGAGGGACGCCAATTTATGCTTTTTGAGTAACCGCCGGGCGCATCGCTTCCCCCGACCATGGTATAATGCTCATAATAAAAAATGTTGCGGCAAAGGAGCGTGTCCCATGGCGAACTACCATATTCTTCTTGCAGATGATGAAGCCGCACTGCGATTCCTGCTTACGGAAACGCTGGCGGACGAAGGATACGACATTACGGAAGCAGAGGATGGACAGGGTGCGTTGGATCACCTGCAGGCGAAACGGTTCGATCTGATTATTCTGGATTATATGATGCCCGAGCGCACCGGCGTCGAGGTCTGCGAGTGGCTGCGGAGCCACGAGAACCCGAACCGGAAAACGCCGGTTATTCTTCTTACGGCCAAAGCGCTGGAGAAGGACCGCGAACGCGCCAAGGCTGCAGGTGTTACTCAATATATCGTCAAACCGTTCAGTCCGCTGCAGCTTTTGGATACGGTAGGAGATCTCATCGGAGACTCGGAGAAGTGACTCATAATTGTAGACAGGAACGGATGTGGCTATAATCCCATGAACGAGAAACCTGCCGAAGACCGGGCAAGCCGGGAGCTTCGGCTGATGAAGGAAGGAAGAAGAAGATATATCGACGAGCTGCACAAGCAGCTTCGTGAACTGAAAGCAGTCGTGACTGCCGGGGAGCCTAACAACTTGGCAGAACAGGCCAAGCGGTTCTACCGGACCGTACATACGCTCAAAGGCAGCGCCCCCATGTTCGGATTCGTCCGGGTAGGTACCGTGGCCGAGAAGCTGGTCGAACAATGGGAATGGACGCAGCAGGAGACTCTCTTGGCCGACCCGGGGGAAGTGTCCCGGCGGTTCCGCGAATCGGCCGCGGCCGCGGCACCCCGTCTTGTGGAGCTCGGACTGGAGCTCGAGATCTACACGCAGGAATTCGAGCTGGATGAGAACCAGGAGCAGCTGCAGCGCAAGATCGGGCTCCCGATGGGCGAGCGGCTGCTCGTGATTGACGATGACGAAGTGCTCCGCTCGTACCTCGTGCGCCGCCTGCGCTTGGATGGCTATGAAGTGGACGAAGCACCCGATGTGATTACAGCCCGCCGCCTCCTCCGCGAACATGCCTACCAGCTCATTACCCTGGACCTGATGATGCACCCGGAGAGCGGATATGAATTGTTCGAGCTGCTCAAGAACGATCCGACCTTGAAGTATGTCCCTCTGATCGTCCTCTCAGGGCGCAATGATGTGCACGATAAGGTCAGGTGCTTCTATCTCGGAGCCGACGATTACGTAACGAAGCCGTTCCAATATGAAGAGCTCCATGCCCGGATCTACAGCCTGCTCAAACGAACCCGCACCTTCGAGCAGATGGCGTTCCGCGACCCGCTCACGGGCGTGTATAACCGGCGCTTTTTCGATCATCAGATCGGGGTGGAGCTGCAGCGGATCGCACGCTACCCGTCACCGATCTCGATGGCGTTCATCGATATCGACCGCTTCAAGTCAGTCAATGATCTGAACGGACATCATATCGGGGATCTGGTGCTTCAAGGGCTCGCTTATCTGCTGCAGAACCATCTGCGCTCCACGGATCTGCTTGCCCGGTTCGGCGGCGAAGAATTCGTCATCGTCATGCCGGGATCCACGGGCGAAGATGCCAAGCGGGCCATCGAACATATCCTGGAGCTGGCCAGGGAAGGACCGGTCACGCAGAATGAGGGACAGGCCTATCATATTACTTTCTCTGCGGGGATCGCGGAGTGGACGCCCGGCCTGTCCGTGGAGGAATGGATCGCCCGGTCGGATGAAGCCATGTACGAAGCCAAGCAGGACGGGCGCAACCGGGTCGTGCTTCAATCGGGGCCCTCACGGCAGGAAGCGGGTGACTTGTCTTCGGGCGGAGCGGAACGCAAGAGGGTTCTCATAGCCGATGATGATAAAATCCTCCGTTCGATCCTGCTGGCGAAGCTAAAGCATCTGCCGGTAGACTTCCAGGAGGCGACCGATGGGGAAGAAGCGTATAGGGCGATTCTGGCTTCCCCGCCGGATCTCTGCATCCTCGACGGGGTAATGCCGCGTCTGGACGGCTACGGGGTGCTGGAACGCCTGCAGGAGCGCGGCGAACGGCCGCGGGGCACCCGGGTGCTCATTCTCTCGGGCCGCAGCCGGGAGGAGGATATCACGCGGGCTCTGCAGCTCGGCGCCCATGCCTATATGCACAAGCCGTTCTCCATGGTGGAACTGGAACTGAAAGTGAAGGAACTGCTGGAGATCTGGTAGGGCTGGATACTTCCTATTGGATCATCTGTCTTTCCTGTCTCAACGCAAAAAGACCGGCTTCGCGGCCGGTCTTTTTGCGTTGAGACTGATCACAGGTCGTCCCAGTTCAGGTTGGACGATTTGCTGTAGTTGGTCACTTTTTGTTCGAAGAAGTCGGTTTTGATCGCATTCATGTTGCTGAAGCTCTCCACCCATTTCATCGGATGCTCCACGACCTCCGGGAAGAGGATTTCGAGGCCGAGCTTCTTCATCCGCTCGTTGGAGAGATACTTGATGTATTGGTCGATGATCTCGTTGCTGAGGCCGTGAATCTTGTTGTTCGTGATATATTGGCCCCACTCGATCTCATGCGCTACGGCGGTGCGCATCATGCCGCGCAGGTCTTCGATAAGCTCGTCCGTGAATACTTCAGGATTCTCCTTGCGAATCTCCCGGAAGATGTTCTGGAACAGCGCCAGGTGCGTAAGTTCATCGCGCTGGATGTATTTGATCTCGGATACGGTGCCGAGCATCTTGCCTTGGCGGCCGAGCGCATAGAAGAAGGAGAAGCCGCTGTAGAAATAGATGCCTTCCAGGATGTAGTTCGCCATGATGGTGCGCATCAGGTTATCGGTCGTAGGCGATTCGATGAACCGCTCGTACAAGTCGGTGATGAACCGGTTGCGCTTCAGGAGATGCTTGTCTTCGCGCCACTGGTTGTAGATCTCGTCGCGGACGTCGGCGGAGCATACGCTGTCGAGGATATAAGAGTAGCTCTGGCTGTGCACCGCTTCCTGAAACGTCTGCACGGTCAGGCACAGGTTCACCTCGGAGGCCGTGATGTATTCGTTGATGTTCGGCAGGTTCGCGGTCTGGAGCGAGTCAAGGAAGATCAGGAACGAAATGATTTTATCATAGCTTTGGCGTTCTTCTGGTGTCAGAAACTTATAATCCTTCGCATCCTGAGCCAGCGGAATTTCTTCCGGAATCCAGAAGTTGTTCATCATGTTGCGGTACATCTTCGTGGCCCAGTCGTACTTGACGTTATTGAGCTCGATGAGGTTGGTCGTGTTGCCGCCGATCATACGGCGCTTGCCCCAATCACGGTCTCCGTTTTCGTTGAATAGTTTCTTTTTCTGCAGATCCATTGTGAATACCTCCTAATTGGCGAACAACCCCCTAAATCCCCCTTAGTAAGGGGGACCCCAGGAGGCACCGGCCCCCTGGACCCCGGAAAGCTGTCCGAATAAAGCGGCAGCCTGCAGGTGAGTTGCGTGTGATGTGGAAGAATCGCGTTCGTAAGCCGTGCAGTACCTCCATTGCTTGGGCAAGGAGGCACTGCACGGCTTACACGCTTGACGTTGGCGCAGATACGGCTTGTTCTCGCAGGGCTCGAACGCGGTTTCGGCTCCGGCTGCTGCGCCTGCCTGCGGCCGAAGGGAAGAGCGGGCGGATCGCTTCGCTGCCGCCACGTGGGGGAGGTCTGCGCGGCTCCAGCCGGCTCGACCTCCCCCACTCGAAGAAGACAAGGGCTTAATAAGCACAAGAGCACAAGAGCACAAGAGCACAAGAGCACAAGAGCCAAGAGCAAAGGACGATCGGACAGATTGCTTCGCTGCTGTCCTTGTCATGGGCGCGGCGGCTCCCGCCGCGCCCATGACTCAAGAGACAAACACCGCAAGGCGGCGCGTGTGTGTACCTTTACTTTGCCCTATAAAGCGGAGGGTCACCCGCGCATGAAGCGGGCATGACAGCGAGCGTGGGAATATCCCACGCCCGGCTGTTTGTGCTGCTTTATGCGCTGCAGGAGACGCAGTCTTCGACTTCGAGGCTCTTGTTGCGGCAGTAGTAGACGGTCTTCAGACCGTGCTTCCACGCAGCGAGGTAGAGCTCGAGGAACTCGCGTGCGGACATCTCCGGCGTGATATACAG
The DNA here is from genome assembly GCF_027533645.1 of Paenibacillus caseinilyticus. Lineage (GTDB taxonomy): Bacteria > Bacillota > Bacilli > Paenibacillales > NBRC-103111 > Paenibacillus_G > Paenibacillus_G caseinilyticus. Next base: position 40,802 of record NZ_JAQAGY010000032.1, on the reverse strand, counting down.
ATTGAACGACTGCGATTGGTCGATGTGGCGCTGGCGGGCGCCGGCGGCGCGGATGCTCCACAGCTGGTCGATCCGGTGGGCTTCCTTGTAGTACCACATCGTCTCGGCGTTCAGGTTCGGCGCCGTCTGCGGGATGACCGCGTTCTTTTTCTCTTCCACGAAGAACTTGTTGAAGATCGGGTCGATGCCTGCGGTGGAGCCGGCGATCAGGGAGGTGGAAGCCGTCGGTGCGATGGCGAACATCCAGCCGTTGCGCACGCCGTACTTCGCGACCTGCTCCTTCAGCTCCAGCCACTCGGGGCTCGTATAGCCGCGGTCTTCGAAGTAGACGCCGGTCTGCCATTCGCTGCCTTCGAAGGCAGGGTAGGCGCCTTTTTCCTTGGCGATCTCCATGGAGGCCTTCACGGCGTAGTAGTTCATCCACTCGTAGATCTCGTCGGCTTTCTCCACGTGCTCGTCAGACTCCCAGTTGATCTTCATCTGCGCGAGCATCTGGTGGTAACCGCTGGAGCCGAGCCCCACAGCCCGATACTTCTTATTCGTGATCTCCGCCTGCGGGATCGGGTAGTAGTTCAGGTCGATGACGTTGTCCATCATCCGCATCTGGGTGGTAACGACGCGCTCGATGTCCTCGCGGGTATATACGCGGCCGAGGTTGGTCGACGACAGATTGCACACGACGAAGTCGCCGCTCTTCACCTGCTGGGTGATGATGCCGTCCTCGTGCTGCGTCTGGATGAGCTCCGTCGGGCTCATGTTCTGCGCGATCTCCGTGCAGAGGTTGGAGCAATAGATCATGCCTTTGTGCTTGTTCGGGTTCGTCCGGTTGACAGTGTCGCGGAAGAAGACGAACGGCGTGCCGGTCTCGAAGGAAGAGGTCAGGACGCGCTTCATGATGTCGATCGCCGGAATTTCTTCCTTGGAAACTTTATCGTCGTTCACGCACTCCCAGTAGCGCTTCTCCCACTCTTCGCCCCACGAATCTTCGATGGAGTAGCCCTTGGCCTTGCGGATCTCATGCGGATCCATCAGGTACCATGTACCGCGCTCCTCGACCGTCTTCATGAACAGATCGGGAATGCACACCCCAGGGAAAATATCATGGGCCTTCATACGGTCGTCCCCGTTGTTCGTCTTCAGGTTCAGGAAGTCGAGAATGTCTTTGTGCCATACGTCGAGGTAGACGGCAACGGCACCGGAGCGCACGCCGAGCTGGTCGACGGCTACAGCCGTGTTATTGTAGTTCTTGATCCAAGGCACGACGCCTCCGGCTACGCCCTTGAAGCCGCGGATATTGGAGCCGCGGGAGCGGACCTTGCCGACATAGATGCCCATGCCGCCGCCGTGCTTCGATACCTGTGCGAAGTTCTGGTCGACATTATAGATGCCCCAGAGGTTGTCCGGTACGGTATCGATGAAGCAGGAGGAGAGCTGGTGCAGCGGCTTGCGCGCATTGGCGAGCGTCGGCGTGGCTACGGTCATCTCCAGCTTGCTCAGCACGTCATAGAAGTGCTTGGCCCATGTCAGCTTGTCAGCTTCCTTCATCGCCAGGTGCATCGCTACGCCCATGAACAGCTCTTGTGGGAGCTCCAGCACTTCTTTGTCGAGGCCGCGGATGAGGTAGCGGTCGGCGAGCGTCTTGAGCCCGATGTAGTTCAGAAGATGATCGCGGTCCGGCTTGATGTAGCCGCCGAGCTCCTGGATGTCTTCTTTGCTGTAGTGCTCGAGGATATAGCTGCCGTACAGCCCGGTGTTCGTCAGATAGGTAATCAGCGAATAGAGGTCGCCGTAGCCGAAATGTCCGTACTTGCGGTTGAGCTGGGCTTCCTTATATAGATCGTAGGCGAGCAGCTTCGCGGCGACATACTGCCAGTTCGGCTGCTCCACGCTCGTTTTCTCGACGGCGACTTGAATCAGCAGGCGCTGAATTTCTTTGGTGGAGATGCCGTTGCGGAACAGGGGGAGCAGTGCAGTCTCCAGCTCCAGCGGATCGCATTCGGGGTAGCTTGCGCAGGCGAAGTCGATCACCTTTTTCATTTTGGCGAAAACAAGCTCTTCTTGGGTGCCATCACGTTTGACGATAATCATGCTTACAGCTCCTTCGGGGGTTTACTCTCTCTTAGAAAAAGCATGCACTCTTCTGCTGGAGAAGAAATGCATGCCGAATGGATTCGAACGGTAGATTCGAGTCTTCTTAAGGGCAGCACTCCCTATCGCTCGTAGGGCATTCGTACTGAAGAATCCGGCAGGTCTTCTGGCTTCGAAGAGGCATAGCTCTGCGGCGGAAGCCGCGCAGCAGCGTTCTTCTTACAGTGGCGGGACCGCACCGGAGTCGCACCGGTTTCCCTATTCTCTTCCTACCATATCTCGTAGCAGGAAGCACCTGATTCTACCATATGTAGTTGTTTTGTAGAGACAATAGTATGAATTTACTCTTTTCCGCGACTCCTGTCAATCTCTTCTTTCGAACAGAGAGGGGCTGGAAACAGGCCCCAGACGTTACGAATTGGTGGCAGGCCTTGGTGGCTCCGAGAGGATTGTGCTACAGTTAGAAATGCGGTTACAATCGAGGCCCGGCGGGCCTGGAAGGGGTGCCGGAAGGATCGTAGGGATGGCCGGCATCGTCTTTACTTTTGGAACCCAATCATACCTTTGGATACAGGGGGAATTTCATTGCGGCTTCATCATATATTCATTAAATGTTCTCGGGGGTGTGCAGCGCTGCTGCTCCTCCTGACGGTACTCTTGTCGCTTGCGGCAGGAGGGACGCCTGCAGCGGCTCATGCTTCACTAGTAGAAGCGATACCCGCTGCGGGAAGCGAACTAAAGGCAGGGCCAGACAGCATCAAGCTGACCTTCAACGAGCAGCTGGAGAACAGTCTGTTCTACGTAAGAGTATACGACGGCCGCCAGAAGCAGGTGACGGAAGAGAAGGCGGTCCTGAACGCGGACCAAACCGCCGTTACTTTGGATCTGCCCGAACTGGGCCAGGGGAATTATCTCGTAACTTATCATGTGATCTCTGCGGACGGGCACCCGGTGGAGGGGACTTATCTCTTCGCTGTTGGCCAGAGTCTGTCGGAAGCCGCCCCGGCTGCCCCCTCAGCGGCACAGCATTCCCACGGAGGAGCGGTAGAGGTGGGCGGGACGTCCTTCAAGGAGGTGCTGCAATCCGCTTCGCGGATCCTGCTGTATGCCTCTCTGCTCATATTCACAGGCTGGGTGCTGTGGTACCGGCGGTTCGGCGCTTCCGCTGCGAAAGAGACGCGAGGCCGGCTGCGCAGCTTGGCGGAGAAGTGGCAGCAGCTCTATCTGATCGCCTACATTCTGTTCATGTGGGCGCACCTGCCGGATCTGATCGGAGACAGCGGCGCCGAGGGCATCGTGACGCTCTTCACGAAGACGGCGGCCGGCTATGCCTGGCTCGGGGGCCTGCTGCTCGCCCTGCTGAGCTTCGTGCTGCTGTACCGCCGGGTCTGGCTGGATCTGCTCTGGATCGCCTTGATCTGGCTGGCGAAGTCGCTGCTGGGCCATTCGGCCGCGTTCGAGCCGGTGCAGCAGACGCTGCTGCTGGATTGGCTGCACCTCGCAGCCGCTTCCGTCTGGGCGGGAGGGCTCGTTATGCTGCTCGTGCTGTGGAAGTCGGAACGGGCGCAGGCGAAGCTGCTCCTGCCGATGTTCTCGACGGCCGCATGGATCAGCATCGTGCTGCTCTCCGCCTCGGGTGTGCTGCTCACGCTGATTTTCCTCCCGGATATCCGATATGTCACCGAAACCGCCTGGGGCCGGCTGCTGCTGGTCAAATGCGCTTTGGTGCTCGCGGTAGCCGTGACCGGGGCTCTGATCCGCCTGGCTTACCGCAGAATGCGGGATCGGACGGGAGGCCGGCTGCTCCTCGCCGACACCATTCTGATGTCCGCGATCGTCGGCGTAGTCGGCGTGCTCACCTATTTGTCTCCGCTGCCAGTGAACGAGCCCTTGCACTGGCATGTGATGGGTGAGAAGATCCACATGACCGCGCAGATCTCGCCGAAGGTGCCCGGCGTCAATGATTTTACACTTAAGGTGTGGCTTCCCGAGAAGCTGGGGAAACCTAAGGATATCGTGATGAAATTGCATTCTTTGGACGGCCCTGACATGGCGCCGCTCACCGTGCCCGTCCAGCCCTTCGAGGACTCGAGCTTCGAGGACTCGTACGATATGAAGCGATATAGCTACCGTGTCCGCGGAGCCTACCTGCCTTATGCGGGGCGGTGGAAGGTGGAAGTGCGGGTGATGGATTCCGAGGACAATGAAACGGTGTATCAATCCGAGATCCGAGTGTACTGAATCGGCGGGAGAGCTCGGCATCTCTAAAGTATGGAGGCGGATCTGTCGAGATATAAGATGTACTCATTTTAGATCTCTAAGTCCATTCGGATACCAGGACGACAAGGAAAGATCACCTTTCAAAAAGGAAGCAGAGGAGCGACATGGCCCACAACAAAAGCCCTGCCGGAGAATGGCAGCGGACCAACAGAACCTGGCGTGACCGCTTATTCCAGCACGCTTCGTTGATCCGCTTGTGGTTCACCTTATCCGGCGCAGAGCTGATCATGCTGGCTGTCGGGCAGCTGCTCGGCGAAAGCAACGATTGGCTGGATGTTTCGAAATCGACCGTGGTGATTCTCCTTACCGCACCTGTACTTTATTACACCATCCGCAAGTTCCATGTCAAAGTGTCAAGTATCTGTGCTGCCGTCCTCCTCCTTCTGCTCAGCGCGGAAGTGCTGGAGACCGTGGTCCGTTACGGGCTGGAAGGGGTCCTGAGCTGGGAGGAATCTGCCGTCGACCTGCTGCTCACGCTGATTCTAGTAGGGCCGCTGACGCTGTGGATTGCCTCCGACGTACGTTACCGGGATTACACGGAGCGGCAGCTGACTTATCTCGCTTATAACGATATGCTGACGGGACTGCCGAACCGGCAGATGTTCCAGCAGTCGCTTACGAAATCCATTGGCTCCGCCAAGCTGGAAGAACGCAAACTCGTCGTGATGTTCATCGACTTGGACCGCTTCAAGAATGTGAACGATACGTTCGGACATGCCTTCGGCGACCAGCTGCTCGTAGAAGCCGCGGAGCGCCTGAAAGGAGGACTCGGTGCGAAGGACGTCGTCTCCCGCCAGGGCGGTGACGAGTTCACTGTGCTGGTCGAAGAGGCGGCAGACCCGGAGGATGCGGAGCAGGTGGCTCACCGGATTATCCAGCTGCTCAGCCAGCCGTTCTTAATCGAGGGTCATGAGCTGCGGGTAGGCTGCAGCATCGGCATCGCCATGTATCCGCAGGACGGCGAAGATTCCATCACGCTGATGAAGAATGCGGATACGGCCATGTACCGGGCCAAGGATTACGGTAAGAACGGTTATCAGTTCTATAAAGCCGAGATGAATGATACCGTCATCCAGAAGCTGGTCATGGAAGAGTGGCTGAACAAGGCGATCGAGCACAACGAGTTCGTCCTCTACTACCAGCCCCAAGTCGATATCTTCACCGGCAAAATGAACGGCATGGAAGCTCTCATCCGCTGGAACCATCCGCGGCTTGGCTTCATCTCGCCGGGAGAATTCATTGCGCTGGCCGAAGAGACAGGCCAGATTATTCAGATCGGAGAATGGGTGCTGCGCGAAGCCTGCCGCCAGAACAAAGCCTGGCAGGACGAAGGCTTCGCTCCCCTGAAGATGGCGGTGAACATCTCGCCTGTCCAGTTCCATCAGCACAACTTCATTCAGATTGTGCTGGACGCGCTGCAGGAGAGCGGACTCGATGCGCAGTATCTGGAGCTTGAGATTACTGAGGGCATCGCGATGTATCACGTCGACCAGGTCATTGAGAAGCTGAGGACGCTGCGGGAGCTCGGTCTTCATATCTCGATGGACGACTTCGGGACGGGGTATTCCTCCCTCAGCTATCTCAAGAAGTTCCCGATCACGAAGCTGAAGATTGCCCAGCAGTTCGTCCGCGACATTCCGGAGGACCCGGACGACGCGGCGATCGTACAGGCGATCATGGCGATGGCTCTCAGCCTGAAGCTCAATGTGATTGCCGAAGGGGTGGAGACGGACGCGCAGCTGTCGTTTCTGCTCGACATCAAGTGCCAGGAGATCCAAGGCTACATCTTCAGCCGGCCGATTCCGGCCGCGGACTTCACGGAGCTTTTGAAGCGGAACTCGGGGTAAGATCCAAGAGATCCTTGGGGAGGAGGGAGCTGGCTTCCGCCGGTTCTCCGATGCTGCGGATCCCGTAACATCCTTGGCTCCCCCGGTTACTGTACGGCCAGGAAAGCCAGAACGCCCCTTACCGGATACCGGTAAGGGGCGTTCTGGTTTATTGTGCGGATGCGGGTTCTCCGCCGGTCCAGTGCTGGGGATGGCCTTCTCCGACGTAGGCTGCCGCCGCGGCGTTAGCCAGCACCTGCTCGGGGCTCTTGCAGCCGGGAATGACGGCCGTGACGGCCGGATGCTTGAGGCACCAGGCGAGCGCCCAGGTCGGCATCGCCATGCCGGCCGGCAGCTCCTCGGCCTTGATGCGGCGCACTTCCTCGAGCTTCAGCCGGGTCTGCTCCGGATCGTGCCGGCGGCGCACGTCATCTTCGGAGAACGAGTCGCCGGGCTGGTATTTGCCGCTGAGATAGCCGCTCGCCAGCGGCACGCGTGCCAGCACGCCGAGGTTCTGGCGCAGGCAGGAGCCAAAGACGCGTTCTTCCGGCTTGCGGTCCAGCCGGTTGTATACGACCTGGATCACCTGCGAACCGACCTTCTCCGAGGCATCGGTCTGGTGCAGGTTATCATTGCTGCCGATGGAGGTGCCGAGATGGCGGATCTTGCCGGCCTGCACCTGCTTGCCCAGCAGCGTCCACAGCTCTTCCTGATCGAAGGCTTCGTCCGAGCCCGAGTGGAACTGGTATAGATCGATATAATCGGTCCGCAGCGCCTTCAGCGAAGCGTCCAGCTGATCGAGGACTTCCTGCGGGGACCAGTGCTGGCTGCGGTCCAGGTGGGCATGGAACTTGTGGCCGAACTTCGTGGCGATCACCCAGTCCTCCCGGCGCCTGCGGGACACGTAGTCGCCGATGAGCGATTCCGAAGTATGGTCGCCGTAGCATTCCGCGGTATCGAGCAGGTTGATGCCCGACTCCGCAGCTTGATCGAGGATTGCGTCGACTTCGCCTTGGGAGAACGGCTTGCCCCATTCGCCCCCGAACTGCCAAGTGCCTACGCCGATCACGGATACTTTCAGGTTCGTTGTGCCCAGTCTGCGGTACTTCATGGTTCGTCGCCTCCTGCGGTATAAGAATGATTCCTGCAGCAGCCAATCCGGGAGCTGCAGCGTTTATGCGGCTGCATCCGCTGTGATGCTCTTGCCTTTAGTTTGCCCGGCTTCCAGCCCTTTCTTCCAGTTCTATCTATGGAAGAACTTCACTCCTATTGTACAGGGCGGGAGAAGCGGCGTGCAACGGTTCGGGGAGGGAAGACAGTAAGGCCGTTCGGACTATGGACAAAAGGGCGGGGATCCCCTATGCTTTATCTAGGCAGCACTCGTATGAATGAACTGCGAAGCACTGCGTAATGCGCGGGTGTAGTTCAATGGCAGAACTCCAGCTTCCCAAGCTGGTGGCGTGGGTTCGATTCCCATCACCCGCTTACCGAAAAAACCTTGAGAAATCAAGGTTTTTTTCTTTTTTATTAAGGATTGCCGTTGTATTGATAGATCAGTTGGGGACGTAAGTTTCCGACGATCTATATATGGCCCGTTGCTGATAACAAATTGCATCCTACAGGAAATGGGTACGAAAAAGCAAATTCTTTGCCTGATGCTTGTCTCAAAACGACGGTTTTTGAGACGTGGTCATTCCAGTAATGGGCAGTTTAACGCAAAGACCCGTAACTCTCGCAAGGTAGTAGGGCCAGAGTAATTATAGCTAGTGAGTACCACCGAACCATACAAGCACGGCAACCCCCAATAGACCGACCCATCCAGGATGTTTCGCCTTTGTGCCAATCAAGATCAAAACCGCCCCAATAAGCATGGAGGCTGCCACAGTGTTTTCAAGTACTCTGAATGTACCACTGACCAATGACTGTTGAGCAAGCCATAACAGAAGGAGGGCCATACCCCACCCAAAGACAGTCAGTACATGCCAACTGGCCCAAAGAATGCGCACGTTAGATTCTCTCAGTACGCTTCCACCATGGGTCGGTATGAAACCATCACGCCTCATTCTTCGAAATATCAGGACCTCACCCAGTATTGTATGGATAAGTCCAACTACAAATGCGAGGACTGAAGCTGATAAAAGGTACCCGTTCATTTTGAATTCCCCTCCAATAGATCCCCTTTTATTAACATCTTATCATTATGTAGCCAATAAGAATCCAAGGAAATTTGAAACACTACCTCTCACCTCGTTGTAGGAATTGATATGGCCAAGGAAACTCCAGACGATAGCACCATAACCAGGGAGCATATCACGCGGCAGCTGCTCCCTTCTTCATTAAAGTAACGGGTAGTTTTCTTCAATTCATGCTAAGATACGGATGAGATGCTGGAATAAATTTATAAAGGGATACAAATTTATGACTAATTCAAGATTTAACGATACCGGTGAGGGAATTTACGATTTTGTATTCAAACATAACGTACTCATTGAGTGCCCACATTGTAAGAAATGCGCCAAAGGAATAAGAAAGGATGATGGTAAATTCGGTTATATCCTGCAGTGTAAACGTTGTGGGGTTTTAAGTGACCCACTAGTTAGCACGTGGGGAAATGGAACATTTATGGGTTTCAATCTTTGGTTAAGGACTAATTCTTGTGGAAATGTGCTCTGGGTTTATAATAAAGAGCACTTAGATTTTCTAGATGGGTATGTTAATTCTTCATTACGTGAAAGAATCCCCAATAAAAATCAGAGTTTGACTAGCAGGCTTCCTATTTGGATTAAAAGCAGAAAGCATCGGGAAGAACTCTCAAAAGGCATAGTCAAATTGCGAAAGAGGCTTGAGATAAGCGTTTAAAAGTAAATTTCATCCGCCGGGAACATGAGTTAGACCCATAATGGAGCAATTTTGCCCGGCGGCAGCTGCTCCATAAGGAACTCCACAGTATAAATGAAATGTTAGCTGCGGCAATAAATAACCCTGGCGTTGAACTAGTGGCACAATCGGACGAGTAAGATTCCCTCCTCAGGGTACCGTATTCAGGTAGACCAATGGAGGGAGGGAAGCGGAATGTCGAGGAACACAACGAACAACAACGGCAAAGGGAAACAACCCGGCAACAATCAGGATTCCGATGCAGCCGAGTCGACAAAGAACAAGAAGTAATAATAGCAAGTAAATAACCACGCAAGCCCTAAGCCCCTTTACCGGGTTTTAGGGCTTGTTCTGCTGCTTCCTTCGATCTTCCAGTTCATCGGATGAGACGATGCTCAGCTTGAGCAGCAGGGCCCAAGGTGCCATTTGGGCCGATTGAACCGGGTCATGGTTGATGATATTCGAACCGCTGCCTTCCATGCCAACCAAGGCACAGATACAGGCGCCCTCCGACTCGAAGGCGGTGAGCGGCTGGGTAATGGGACCCCAAGAATGACCGGTGCTGCCAGGGATTGCGGGAAAGGTGGAGCCAAGGCCGGATGTGCCACCGCCTGGTTTGGTGTAGGAAATCTTGAACTCCCATATGGGATCGCGTTCTAAAGGATATATTTTGGAACGAATAATGGAATTCGCCCTATCTGGGTTCCCGTTATCGCTCTAGGGGCTGGAGGAGCCGAAAGGTTACACAGGAATATATAACGAAGGGGTTCCCTGCGCGGACAGCAAAAAGGACGCTATCCCAGCGTCCCCAGGTAGAACTCGGCCTCTCTGCGGACGTGTTCCACAAATACGAGCGGCAGCTTGTCGAGCACGAGATTGCCGGCTTCCAGGCGCTCCAGCTCGCGAAGCGACAGGAGGAACGCCGAGATCTCGCGGCGGACCATATCCCGGAACCGGTCCATTGCCGGAAAGTCGGTAAGCCCTGTACGCAGGAAGCCCGCCAGCTCAACCGCATAGGCATAGGTTTCTTCAAAGCGGTGGGCATGGCCGATATAGAGGCGGATGAGTTCCTTCTCGATCTCGTCGAGCGCTCCCTGGATGACGAAGGCGTCCCCGGCTAGTATGGGAAGCCACAGCAGATGGCTGCGCAGCTGCGGATCGAGGCTGCTCCGGGAAGGGCCGCTGCCCAGTACCCGCAGGGCTTCCTCGCTTTCGGATACGGTGTGACTGAGATAGGTGGGGGTGAGGAGCATGCTTAGTCCCTCCGTCAGCTGCCTTCTCAGCAGGTGGAGCAGGAACACACGGAGCGATTCGGCTCCGGAGGCTAGCGTATCGGTGCTGGCGGTGCTGCCTTCCTTCAGCCGGGCATCGAACCAGCGGAGATAGTAGAGTGCCCGCTGCCGCTCGGATTCCTCCTGCGGAGAGAGCGTATCGTACACGAACAAGGCATGGTCCCGGAGATTCCGTGTCCAGAAGCTGGCCGTATCGGCATTCAGTGTAGCGATAGAGATTCCTCCCTTACAGGCAGACGAGAAGATGTTTTATTACATATATATGTATGTCGCCTGGGGAGGAATGATGTCGGCTTGCAGATGCTTGTCACGGACCGGATGAGGCGGCCGCGAAGGACCGGTGGGATTACAGGGCGGGACGTTCCGATTTGGGCAGGTTGCGGCAGACGAGCAGGTAGGATTCCTCCAGCATGTCCAGAATTTCCTGGTCGCTTAGGGTTCCGTCGAGCAGGACGGTGTTCCAATGCTTTTTGTTCATGTGGTAACCGGGGAGCACGGTGCCCGGGTAGCTCTGACGCGAGAGAGGGTTCGTCTCGGGATCTCCCTTGAGGTTCACGCTTGGCCGTCCGCCGTGCGTGCCGAGCAGGGCGAACATCCGGCTGCCGACAAAGAGCACGGGCATCTCGGGATCGAAGGGATAGCGGCACGATGTGCCAGGACGGGCAAGTCCATGCTGCATGAGAGTCGCGTGATTCACGGGTAGAATGCCTCCTTTGGCAGGGTATGGGAACTGCTGTGGGCAGGGCGAACATATGCTGTAAGTCCGGGATGATAGGCCCGTTTGACCCTACGCTGTCCGGCCGCCACGGTAGACAGGTCCCGAAAGATCATGCTATCATGAATGAAACAACAATGCAGCATTTTCCAAGCCAGGCGGACAGCCCGCAACTTCATATATGGTAACGAACAGGTGACGATCTCCCTGCCGGAAGGCAGCGGAGTCGGATGAAAAGGGAAGCCGGTGAGAGTCCGGCACGGTCCCGCCACTGTAAGCGAGGAGCTTCACCGTTTTCTAACGCCACTGTTGAGCATTCGATGGGAAGGCAGCGGAGCGGAGCGATGAGACGCGAGTCAGGAGACCTGCCTGTTCGGCTGCGGCTGCAAGATCCGGCAATGCCGGTGCTTGCGGCCGCATCCATTCACCATGCGACCTACGCGGATAGGGAGGTGAACGAGAACGGCAGCAGGCTGTACCTTGCGGCCGGCAGAATCCGGAGCCCCTTACGGGCGGATATCCGCCGGCGGGTCTGAGAGGTACGGAACCTATACCGCAATCGTCCAAGCATCTTCCATAGGGAGGATGCTTTTTTGATGTTGTTCATAGATAGAAAGGGTAGAGGCACGGGAATGGAAGGTTTGGGGAAAGCGGAGAGGGGGAGCAGGATGAAAGGCAAATTATTGATTATCGGCTTCGGGCCGGGCAGCTTCGAGCACATTACGCAGCGGGCTCGGGAGGCGATTCAGGAAAGCGATATCGTCATCGGGTACAACACGTATGTTGATCTCATCCGCGGACTGCTGAGCAGCCAGCAGGTCGTGCGTACGGGCATGACCGAGGAAGTATCCCGTGCACAAGAGGCGGTGCGGCAGGCCGAAGCGGGCCTCAAGGTAGCGGTCATCTCGAGCGGTGACGCGGGCGTGTACGGTATGGCCGGTCTCGTCTACGAGGTGCTGATGGAGCGCGGATGGCGCAAAGAAACCGGCGTGGAGGTGGAGGTGATTCCGGGGATCTCGGCGATTAACTCTACCGCGTCGCTTCTCGGAGCGCCGGTGATGCACGATGCGTGCACCATCTCGCTGAGCGACCATCTGACGCCATGGGAGCTGATCATCCGGCGGGTCGAAGCGGCGGCGGCGGCGGACTTTGTGATTGCGCTCTACAATCCGCGCAGCGGAAGGCGCACGCGGCAGATCGTCGAGACGCAGAAGATGCTGCTGAAGTATCGTTCGCCGGATACCCCGGTCGGTATTGTCAAAAGCGCCTACCGTGACCGCCAGGAGATCGAGGTCACTACGCTGGAGGCGATGCTGGAGCATGACATCGGCATGCTGACGACGGTGATTATCGGCAACTCGACGACCGTCGTGTATGACGGTCTAATGATTACGCCGCGAGGCTACCAGCGCAAGTATACGCTGGGTGCGGATGTGCAGCCGCTTCGGCCGCACGAGCGGCTGCGCCAGGAGGCGGAGCCCTGGTCGCTGGAAGCGACGGAGGAAGCGGCCGGAGGCGAGGCTGCGGGTGACGGCGCTGCGGAGCGGGCGTGGCCGACGGGCGACGAGGACGACGGCTGGGACGACGGCGAGGCCGTCAGCAGCAAAGCGGACGACGCGGCGGCGCTGAGGGCAGCGGCCCGCGGGGGTGCAGCGCCGCAAGTCGGCGGCCCAGCCGCGGTGGCGGCGAGCGGTGCAGCGCCAGGCGGCACGGTGGCCGTAGCCGACCGGGAGGCGATGCCGGCGGCAGCAGGTGCGGCCGGGCCGCTGGCTCTGGCGCTGGAGGCGCTGGGACGCGTCAGCGGGCAGGGCGCAGCTCCGGCTGCGGCAGGCGCGACAGCGGCCGCCGGGCTGTTCCGGCAGGAGGCGATCCTCGAGTTCGCCGTCTCGCCGGGGCTGGCGGAGAAGCGGATTACGAGCGCCCAACTGGCTCTGCTGGCCGAGGTGGTCGGCGAGAAGGGCTCGATGGAGTACACGCCGCACCACCAGCTGCTGATCCGGCTGCGGACGGCGGATCCGGACAGCGTCACGAAGCGGCTGTCGGCCGCCGGGCTGCTCCTTGCGCCGGTAGGCGATGTCGTGCAGCTCAAGGGCTGCGACTTCTGCAACATGGATAAAGGCGACTCGGTGCCCTATCTGGAGGCGATCCACGGGAAGCTCGGCGGCATGAAGGTGCCGAAGGAGCTCAAGATTGGGTTCAACGGCTGCGGGATGGCCTGTTACGGTGCGGTGAAGGAAGATATTGGAATCGTCTACCGCCGGGAGAAATTCGACCTGTTCCTCGGCGGCAAGACGGTGGGCCGCAATGCGCATCCGGGCGTGCCGGTTGCCGAAGGCATCGAGCCGGACCGGCTGCTAGAGACGATCGAACGCATCGTGCACGGGTATGCCGACAAGGGGCACCCGAACGAGCGGTTCCATAAGTATTTTGCCCGGGTCAAGGAAGTCGAAGGGTTCAAGTACCGGGAGCCGGCGGCCTTCGAGATCGCGGATGCCCTCTGCGGGGATTAACAACCCGGCCCGGACGGGAGCGGGATAGGTCGCGAGGAGCCGTAAGCATCCTCTTAGGGGAGGGGCGAAGCTGCTACCCGGGGGTATCGGGCGAGAGGGGCAGCCCATTCGTGTCCGCCAGTATGGCGGTTGGTGAATCTGGCAACGGCAGGCACTTCAGGGCAGAGATAAGGGCCATGATTTGGCTGCTTCCTGCGGGCCGGCGGGGACATAAGGAATACCATTGCAATCATATAACCATGGGTATAAGGAGGGTGACGTATTGAAAGCGATATTGTTCGTAGGACACGGCAGCCGGGATGCGGAAGGAAACCAGGAGGTCCGGGTGATGGTAGACTCCTTGACGGGAAGTCTGACCGTGCCGATTGTAGAGACGTGCTTTCTCGAGTTTGAGGCGCCGTCGATCCGCAAAGGGATAGCCACGTGCGTCGAGCGGGGAGCCACTCAGATTGCCGTCGTGCCCATTACATTGTTTGCGGCAGGGCATGCGAAGCTGCATATTCCGGCAGCGATCGATGCGGCCCGGCTGCAGTATCCGGGTGTCCAGTTCGATTACGGACGGCCGATCGGGGTGCACGAGCTGGCGCTCGATATCCTGGCCTCCCGTATTCAGGATGCGGGCTTTGACACCTCGCTGGAGTATGACGATACGGCGGTGCTTATCATCGGACGGGGCAGCAGCGACGCCGATGCGAACAGCGACCTGTTCAAAGTCTCCCGCCTGTTGTGGGAGCGCCTGAAGTTCAAGTATGTGGAGACGGCGTTCATCGGGGTCACGGCTCCGCTTGCGGAAGAAGGCGTGGAGCGATGCATCCGACTGGGCGCCAAACGGGTCATCGTGCTGCCTTACTTCCTGTTCACAGGGGTGCTCATCAAGCGGATGGAAGCCATGACGGCCGAGTTTGCGCTGAAGTATCCGGAACATAGCTTCGTGCTCGCCGACTACTTCGGGTTCCACCCGATGCTGCGCGAGATTCTGCGTGACCGTGCCGAGGAGGCGCTGGTCGGTGAGGCCAAGGCCAACTGCGATATGTGCCAATACCGCACGGAAGCGCTCAAGCACGCGGATCATCATCATCACGATCATGAGCATGGGCACGACCACCATCATCATGACCACGATCATGATCACGACCATGGGCATGTACATGCGCATGATCACAGCCACGACCATGGGCACGATCATGACCACGACCACGTCCATGCGCATGGGGACGGAGATCACGCGCACGATCACAACCACGGTCATGCACATGAGGGCAGCACGAGGCCTGCCCCGGAGGCGGGAAAAGGGGTGCCGGTATGATCCTCGTCCTCGCCGGAACCAGCGACGCCAGAGAGCTGGCGCTGCGCATCCAGGCGGCGGGCTACCCGCTGCTCTGCACCGTCGTGACCGAGAGCGCAGCCGCCTCGCTGGAGGAGGCCGGCCTGCCAGTGCAGACCGGGCGCTTGAACGCTGAGCAGCTCCGCGGGCTGATCGCTGACCGCGGATTCCGCGCCGTCGTCGACGCTTCCCATCCGTTCGCGGAGGAGGCGTCGCGCAACGCGATGGCGGCAGCAGAAGGCGCCGGCGTGTCGTACGTCCGCTACGAACGGGAGCGGGGCCAGTATGCGGCCCACCCGAAGCTCCACTTCGTCGACGACTACGAGCAGGCGGCGAATCTTGCCGCCGAGAAGCGGGGCACGATCCTGCTCACGACGGGCAGCAAGACGCTGCAGATTTTCACTGAGAAGCTGCTGGGGCAGCCGGATACGACCCTGGTCGCCCGGATGCTGCCCCGCAAGGACAACATGGAGAAGTGCGAGGCGCTCGGGCTGCCGCAGAAGCACATCATCGCGATGCAGGGGCCGTTCGGCAAGGAGCTGAACCAGGCGATGTACAAGCACTACGGCGTCACGACGATCATCACGAAGGAAAGCGGGCAGGTCGGTGCAGTGGAGGAGAAGCTGTCCGCCGCCCTCGAGCTCGACATCGACACGATAGTCATCGGGCGCCCGCAGCTGGAGTACGGGGTGACCCATTCGGATTTTGAAGGCGTGACGGCCGAGCTGTCCGCAATGGAACTATTACAGGAGGTGCGGGATTAATGGATTTTCGTACGGAGTTCAAGCCGCTGAGCGTTCAGCCGCAGGAGATTGAGGAGATTTCGTTCAAAATGATTACCGAGGAGCTCGGGCCGCATGACTACTCGGACGAGCAGTTCAAGGTCGTACAGCGTGTCATTCACGCATCGGCCGACTTCGAGCTCGGACGCAGCCTGAGGTTCCACCCGGATGCGATCCAGGCTGGCATCCAGGCGATCCGCAGCGGACGGCCGGTCATTGCCGACGTGCAGATGGTACAGTCGGGCATTTCGAAGCCGCGTATCGAGAAGTTCGGCGGCGACGTGCGCGTCTATATCTCGGATCCGGACGTCATGCAGGAAGCGAAGCGCCTGAACACGACACGGGCGATCATCTCCATCCGCAAAGCAGTGCGCGAAGCGGAAGGCGCGATCTATGCCATCGGCAACGCGCCGACGGCGCTGCTCGAGCTGATCCGCATGGTGAAGGAAGGCGAAGCGAAGCCGGGCCTGATCGTCGGCGTGCCGGTCGGGTTCGTGTCGGCGGAAGAGTCGAAGGACGAGCTCCTGAAGCTCGACATTCCGTTCATCACGAATATCGGGCGCAAGGGAGGATCGCCTGTAGCGGTAGCGACGGTCAACGCGATCTCGCTGCTCGCGGAGCAGATGGGGTAAGAGGCCATGGCGGAAGCGCTGAAGGACGGCAAGGAAGAGAAGCCGCTGCGCCATGGCTATACGACCGGCGCGAATGCGGCGGCAGCAGCCCAGGCGGCGCTCGAAGCGCTGATCGTGCAGGAGGGGCAGACGCACTCGGCCATCCGGCTGCCCATCGGGCAAGAGGTCACCTTCGAGATCGTCGCCTGCTCCTTCTCGGCGGAGCGCGCGTCGGCCGAGGTTATCAAGGACGGCGGCGACGACCCGGATGCGACGCATGGCGCCCGCATCATCGTCGAGGTGAGCTGGCGCGATGAGCCGGGCATTGAGCTCGACGGCGGCGTCGGCGTAGGCCGGGTGACGAAGCCCGGACTGCCGGTCGAGGTGGGCGAGGCGGCGATCAATCCCGTCCCGCGCAAGATGATCCGCGAGGCCGTCACGGGGGTGTTGAACCGGTACGAGCTCATTCACCGGGGGGTGCGGGTGGTTGTCTCCGTGCCGGACGGCGAGGAGATCGCCAAGAAGACGCTGAACGGCCGGCTTGGGATCATCGGCGGCATCTCGATCCTTGGTACCCGGGGGATCGTAGTGCCTTTTTCCACAGCAGCGTACAAGGCCAGCGTGGCGCAGGCGATCCGGGTAGCCGTCAAGAGCGGCTGTACCCACGTCATCCTGTCCACCGGAGGGCGGACCGAGAAGTTCGGCATGGACCTGTATCCGGAGCTTCCCGAGGAGGCGTTCGTGGAGATGGGCGACTTCGTGGGATTCGCGATCCAGCAGTGCGCGAGGCAGGGGATCCGCAAGGTGACCCTCGTCGGTATGATGGGCAAGTTCTCGAAGGTAGCACAGGGCGTCATGATGGTACACTCCAAGAGCGCGCCGGTCGACTTCGGCTTCCTCGCCCGGATGGCCGAGGAGGCCGGTGCTTCCGAAGAAACGCTGGAGGAGATTCGCGGGGCGAATACGGCGGCGCAGGTCGGCGATCTCATGGACGGGATGGGCTGCAGCGCCTTTTTTGACATCATGAGTACGTACTGCTGCAGGGAAGGCTTGAAGGAAGCGGCGGGCAAGGAACCGCAGCGGGAGATGGACCTCGAGGTCGAGACGGTCATCATCTCCATGAAAGCGAAGCTGCTCGGGAGGCAGGGCCTGAAGTGGGGCGAAGCGTGAATCCGGCAGCCTAAGCAGGTATTGGGTAGAGAGGGTGTGCGAAGGCGCAATGAACGGGGAACAAGGCAGTGAGAATAAGCGAATTACCGTGATCGGCATCGGGGACGACGGGGCGGCAGGTCTGCCGTCGCTCTATGCCGAGCGCATTCGAAGCAGTGAGGTGCTTATCGGCGGAGAACGGCAGCTGGCGTTCTTCGAGGGGCATCCGGCAGAGCGGATTGTGCTCAAGGGAGGGCTCAGCGAGCTGGTCGAGAAACTGCGTGCGGAGGAGCGGCCCACGGTCGTCCTCGCATCGGGCGACCCGCTGTTCTACGGCATCGGCGGCTACCTGGCGGGCAAGCTGTCCGGACGGGTAGAAGTGCTGCCGCAGGTGTCGTCCGTGCAGCTGGCGTTCGCCCGGATGGGCGAGAGCTGGCAGGACGCTGTGATCACAAGCGTCCACGGCCGCAGCATGAAGGGCTTGGCCCAGCGGATCGACGGCTGCGTCAAGGTGGCGCTGCTCACCGACGAGAAGAACACGCCGGGGGCAATCGCGAGGTACCTACTGAGCTTCGGCATGACGGAATACCGCGTGTTCGTCGGAGAGAATCTGGGCGGACCGGGTGAGCGCACAGGCTGGTATGGGCTGGACGTGCTGGCGGAGACGTCGGATGATGCGTTCTCCCCGCTGAACGTGGTCGTGCTGCGCCGGCGGGAAGACGCTGAAGCGCCTCCCGCTTGGCCGCTCGGCATCGACGATGCGGAATTCGCGCAGCGCAAGCCGGATAAGGGGCTCATCACGAAGAAGGAGGTCCGCATCCTCTCGATAGCGAACCTTGGCCTGAAGCGGGACAGCATCGTGTGGGACATTGGCACCTGCACGGGCTCGGTGGCGATCGAGGCGGCGCGGATTGCGCGTGACGGAGCCGTGTACGCCGTGGAGAAGAACGAGGGCGACCTCGAGAACTTCCACCAGAACGCGCGCAAATTCCGCACGGACATTACGGCAGTCCATGCCAAGGCGCCACAGGGGCTGGACGGCTTCCCGGACCCGGATGCGGTGTTCATCGGCGGCAGCGGAGGCGAGTTGCGGGAGCTGCTGGCGCTCTGCTGCTCAAGGCTGAAGCCCGGCGGGCGGATCGTGCTCAATGCGGCGACGATCGAGAATCTGGCGGCAGCGACGAAGGCGTTCGGCGAGGAGGGCTTCGAGACGGATATTACGCTCGCCCAGCTCAGCCGGAGCAAGCCGATTCTGGATATGACGCGGTTCGAAGCGTTGAACCCGATCTGGATCATTACCGCGAAGCGGGGCAGCGCTGCTGCACAGGAGGGCGATGAAGCCCCGGCAGCAGGTGCAGGCAGGAAAGAGAGGAAGAAGAACGATGAGTAAGCTCGGCACGTTATATGGACTGGGAGTAGGGCCGGGGGACCCGGAGCTCATTACGGTGAAGGCGTTCCGCCTGCTGAAGGAGTCGCCGGTCATCGCTTATCCGCGCAAGAAATCCGGCGCGAAGAGCTATGCACTGCAGATCACGGAGCTGTACGTCGATACGGATGAGAAAATCATGCTTCCGCTGATCTTCCCGATGACACGGGACCGTCAGGCGCTGGAGCTCCAGTGGAACAAAACGGTCGATACCGTGTGGGGGCATCTCAGCGAAGGGCGTAACGTCGCTTTCGTCACCGAGGGCGATCCGATGCTCTACAGCACGTACATCCACCTCATGCGCCTCATGCAGGAGAAGCATCCGGAGGTGACGTGTGTCTCGGTGCCGGGTATTTCATCCGTGCTCGGAGCAGCTTCGAGGCTGAACCTGCCGCTGGCGGACGGCGACGAGCAGTTCGCGGTCATCCCGGCTACGGAGAATTACGACGAGATGCGTCGCGTACTCGAGACCCACGACTGCGTCGTGTTCATCAAGGTGGCGAAGGTCATCGACCTGATGCTGCAGGTGCTCGGCGACCTCGGACTGACGGACAAGGCGTCGGTGATCACGAAGGTGACATCGTCGGAGGAACAGGTATGGCGCAATGTACGGGAACTGGCCGGGCGCGAGCTCGAGTATTTAACTCTAATGGTGGTGAGAAAATGAGCGGACTGAACAGCGAGAACCTCAAGATCCAGATTATCGGTGCGGGTCCCGGCGACCCCGATCTCATTACGGTGAAAGGCCTGCGGCTGCTCCAAGAAGCGGACGTCGTGCTCTACACGGACTCCCTCGTCAGCGAAGAACTGATCGCGCGGGCGAAGCCGGAGGCCGAAGTGCTGCAGAGCGCAGGCATGAGCCTCGAAGAGATGGTGGAAGTGATGGTGGACCGGGTGAAGGCGGGCAAAAAGGTCGTGCGCGTGCATACCGGCGATCCGTCCGTATTCGGGGCGATCATGGAGCAGGCGGCCCTGCTGAAGCGGGAAGGGGTTGGCATCGAAGTGATTCCCGGTGTATCCTCGGTCTTCGCTGCGGCAGCGGCCGTCGGCGCCGAATTGACGATCCCCGACCTGACGCAGACGCTGATCCTCACCCGTGCGGAAGGCCGCACGCCGGTGCCGGAGCGCGAGCAGCTCAAGGAGCTGGCGTCGCACCACAGCACGCTGGCGCTCTTCCTCAGCGCGACGCTGACGAAGAAGGTCGTGCGCGAGCTGACCGAAGCGGGCTGGAGCCTGCAGACGCCGGTGGCGGTCGTGCAGCGCGCGACCTGGCCCGACCAGCTCATCGTGCGGACGACGCTCGAGAAGCTGGATGAGGACATGCGCGTGAACGGCATCCGCTCCCATGCGATGATTCTGGCGGGCTGGGCGCTGGATCCGAACATCCATGAGAAGGACGAGTACCGGTCGAAGCTCTACGACAAGACCTTCACGCACGGCTATCGCAAGGGAGTGAAGGCGTAAGATGGCGGACGAAGCGAAGCGGCCGGAATCCTCTATTCCGGCCGCAAACTCCAATACAGCCTCCTCGGCCGTCTCCGGGGATCCTGGCATCATCGAGCTGCAGGAAGGCGTTCTTCCCGTGCTGCAGCCGAAGCGGAATTACGCGGTGCTGGCGATCACGAAGCACGGGGTGGAGCTGGCCCGCAGGCTGCAGGACGCCTTCCCGGCGGCGGACGTGTATTATATGTCCAAGTTCGCCCGGGGAGACGAAGCGGAGCGCGGTATCCGGCTGTTCTCCGGCAGCGTGCGGATGCTGTATCCGGCGCTGTTCCCGGCATATCACGGCATCATCTCCATTATCTCGCTTGGTGCGGTGGTGCGGATGATCGCCCCGCTGCTCCAGGATAAGAAGAAGGACCCGGGCATCGTCGTCATCGACGACAGGGGAGAGAATGTCATCTCCGTGCTGTCGGGCCATCTTGGCGGCGCGAACGAACTGACCCGCGAGGTGGCGGCGGCCCTGGATGCCCGCGCCATCATAACCACCGCGTCCGACGTGCAGAAAACGATCGCGGTCGACCTGTTCGGCCGCCGCTTCGGCTGGGTCTGGGAGTCCGCCGACAAGCTGACGCCGGTGAGCGCCTCCGTCGTGAACGAAGAGCGCGTCGCCGTCGTGCAGGAGTCCGGCGAGCGGAACTGGTGGCATCTCGACACGCCGCTGCCGCCGAACATCCATGTCTACGATACAATCGGAGCGGCCCTGCAGGAGCCGCCCCATGGGGCGCTCGTCGTCACCCACCGGGAGCTTGCGCCGCACGAGGAGGCCATCCTGGCGAACGGGGTGCTCTACCGTCCGAAGGTCATCGTGCTAGGCATCGGTTGCAACCGCGGGACGCCGGCGGAGGAGATCGAAGCGGTCATCGCGGAGACGCTTGGGGAGCTCCGCTTCTCGATCCGCAGCGTGAAGGCCGTGTGCACGATCGATCTCAAGAAGGACGAGGAAGGCCTGCTCGCCGTCTGCGGCAAGTACGGCTGGCCGCTCGAGTGCTATACGCCGGCGGAGCTTAACGAGATGGAGATCGAGGCGCCGTCCGAGACGGTGTTCAAGTTCACGGGCGCGTACGGCGTCAGCGAGCCTGCAGTGAAGCGGTATACAGGCGAGAACCATCTCGTCCTCACCAAGAAAAAAAGCGGCAACGTCACGATCTCCGTTGGCTTGCTTTCCTTCCCGGAAGTGCAAGCGGCGGAACAGACTTCCGGCATGAACGAAACTGCTGCCGCTCCGGCACCTGTCTCGATCAGCGGAGGCATGGCAGCAGGAGGCCGGTCATGAGCGCCAAGGGACATCCGGGCCTCATCATCGCCGGCACCGGCAGCGGGGCCGGCAAGACGACCGTCACGATCGGGCTGATGGCGGCGCTGCAGCGCAGGGGACTGCGCGTGCAGGGCTTCAAGTGCGGCCCGGATTACATCGACCCGACGTACCACCGGGCCGTCACTGGACGCGCCTCACGCAACCTCGATTCCTGGATGCTCTCTCCGGAGGGCGTCCGGGAGATTTACCAAAGGGCCAGCGCGGACGCCGACATCTCGATCATCGAGGGCGTCATGGGCTTCTATGACGGCAAGGAAGCGACCTCGAACCGGGGCAGCACGGCCGAGATCTCGCTCGAGCTCGGCGTGCCGGTGCTGCTCGTCGTGAACTGCCAGAGCATGGCGCGCTCCTGCGCCGCCATCGTGAAGGGCTTCCAGCTGCTTGATCCGCGGGTGCGGATCGCGGCCGTCTTCGCGAACAAGGTCGGCAGCGAGGGGCACTACCGCATCGTGAAGGATGCGGTAGAGGCGGAGTGCGGCGTGCCGGTCATCGGCTATATGACGCGCCAGGAAGAGCTCGCGCTGCCGGAGCGGCACCTCGGCCTCGTGCCGTCGATCGAGCGCGGCGATCTGAACGCATTCTTCGGGCTGCTTGCGGACCGCATGGAGGCGAACGTAGGGCTCGAGCGGCTGCTTGAGCTGGCCGCCGGGAGCAAGCCGCTGCCGGAGGAAGAGCCGCGCCTCTTCGCGCCTCCTGCGAAGACCTACCCTGTGAAGTTGGCCGTGGCGCACGACGCCGCGTTCCATTTCTACTATCCCGAGAACCTGGAGCTCCTGGGGCTGCACGGGGCGGAGCTTGCGTACTTCTCTCCCTTGGCGGGCGAGCCTCTGCCCGAGGGGGCCCAGGGGCTGTACCTCGGGGGCGGCTTCCCGGAGGAGTTCGCGGAGCGGCTCTCCAGGCAGACCCGCACCGCGGAGTCCATCCGCCACGCCATAAGGCAGGGTCTTCCGACGCTGGCGGAGTGCGGCGGCTACATGTACCTGACCGAGAGCATCACCGGCACGGATGGCCAGACCCATCCGATGCTGGGCCTGGTGCCCGGGCGCGTCACCATGCAGCGCAAGCTGGCCGCCCTCGGCCTGCGCGAGGTGAAAGGGGCCGAAGGGAACTTCCTGTTCGAGGGCGGGCTGACCGCCCGGGGACATGAGTTCCACTACTCGGCCTATGAGCTTCCGGAGGGCGGTGCCCCGCTTCCGCCGGCCTACGAGACCTCGGGCCTGCGGGGGACGAAGCCGGAGGGCGGGCTGCTCCACAGCGTTGTGGCCGGTTACACCCACCTTCACTTCGGCTCGCAGCCCGGGCTTGTGGAGCGCTGGCTGCAGCGCTGTGCGGTTTATGCCCCGCAAGCGCCGGTACCGGCAAGAGAACCGTTTGCGGAATAGCCCGCAAACGGTTTTTTGAGGTTTTCGAGGCCTTTGAAATCGAAATCTAAGCATCTATATCTCACCAGGGCTCGATTCGGTCATCTTCTTTTTCTTATTAACGCGCATTGTATGGGGTGGAAGAGCGAAGCGACCGCCTTTACAGTCATGTGACTACCGCTAGAAAATAAATTCATGTCCACAGGACTTTAACACCGGCTGGAACCCCGCACCCATCCCTCCCCACGTATAAATGTTTGGACAAGCACGCGAAAGGACCGTCCGGGCTGCCGGACGGTGTTTCTTACATGCTCCCGCCGGCAAGCCGTGTCAGTCCGTAAGAAAGCATTCTCCATGTACATCCAATTGTGATATGATGATGGTCGGAACGTAGACGGAAGTCTAGAGGAGGACCAGACAACATTGGATTACACGGCCGATCACGGGGATCAGAAGGATTCCGAAGCAGCGCACAGCCTGCTGCAGGCTTTTATCCGAAGCATACCGGATGCCGTACTGATTTGCGACTATTCGGGTGTTCTTATAGAGTGCAACACCGCCTTCACGGACATCTTCGGTTGGACCAGAGACGAGATCCTGGGTGTCCATGTGACCGACCTGATGTTCCTGCCGAACGATCCCGAGATCCGGGAAGAACAGGAGCGGGTGTTCCACACCCTGCAGGAAGGCCGCACCTACCAGAATTACAAGAGCCGCCGGGTGAACAAGCAGGGAAAGGTGATGGAGCTGTCGATCACCTATTCGCCGGTACGCGACGAGTCGGGCGATCTTATCGCCCTCTCGGGAATATACCGGGACGTTACGGAACTGTACCGTCTGGAAGCGGCGGTCTCCGCCGCCGAGACGAATTACAGGCTCATCGCCGAGAATATGAAGGATATGATCGCCCTGCTGGACTTAACAGGCTTGGTGAGATACGCCTCTCCTTCTTACCTGCATGTGCTTGGATTCCCGAGGGAAGAATTCGAGGGGACGAACTGCTTCCGTCTTGTGCACGAAGAGGATCTCTACCTCGTACAGAACAAGTTCGGGCGGCTGCTGACGACCGGGGAGCAGCAGACCGTGGAGTTCCGCTATTCGCGTGCGGACGGCTCCTACGTGTGGGTAGAGACCCAGGCGAGCCTCCTGCAGGAGCCGGATGGCAGCCACTCGGTACTTGCGGTCTCCAGGGACATTGGCGGGCGCAAGGAGCTCGAAGAGCAGCTGGCGAGCATGGCGCTGGAAGATACGCTCACCGGTACGGCCAACCGCCGGCTGTTCAAGGAGCTGCTCGAGCAGGCGATCCGCTTCTCCGACCGGGACCGGGGCCGGCTGGCGATGATTCATGTCAACCTGAACGGCTTCCGGGCCGTGAATGAGACTTACGGACGCGCAGCAGGAGACCTTGTGCTGAAGAATACGGCGGACCGGCTGCAGGAATGCGTGGGCGAGAAGGGCAAGGTATGCCGAACGGGCGGGGATGAGTTCCTGCTGATGCTCTACCGGGTGAGGGATGCGGAGGATGCGGCCCGCACGGCTTCGGAATGCATGAACTGCATTCATGAACCGCACGCTGTGGCCGGCGGCGAGATCACGCTGACGGGAAGCATGGGCATCTCGCTCTACCCGGAGGACACGGCCGACGCCATCGAGCTTATGAACAACGCCCATTTGGCCATGTTCAAGGCGAAGGAATCGGGAGCGAACCGGTATGCTTTCTACGCCGAGAAGCAAGATCAGGAACCAGCGAATAACATACATCTGCAGTGAGTAAGCGAAAGCGGCCGGGTCCCTCTCTTAACAGTCAAGAGAAGGTCCGGCCGCTTGCTTATGCCCTAGGGGAACCCGGCCGCCGGGTATCCGTACCGGAACAAGGGAGGGGGGGATTCCTGTCCTCTCGCCCAGCGGCGCCAAGCAGCCGTAACCAAACACCCCGAAGCCCCACCCCACAGGGGATGCGGCTTCGGGCGCGCGCACACGGGATATAGCTATTCAACAGGCTGGGCTTCGGGTACCATTCCTGTGGCAATGGCAAGGCGGTTCCAGCCGGAGATCGTATTCACCGCCATAATAAGCGTTACGAACTCGGCTTCGTCCACATGCTTCCTTACGCGTTCGTACAGCTCCTGGGGCACTCCGGCATCGCCGATGCGCACGAGCGCCTCGGTCAGCTCGAGCACGACCCGCTCTTTGTCGGTGAAGAACGGCACCTCCCGCCAGACTGGGATCAGATGCACCCGCTGCTCGCTCTCGCCCATGCTGCGGAGCTCCCGTGTATGCATATCAAGACAGTAGGCGCATCCGTTCATCTGCGAGGCGCGGATCTTCACCAGTTCGTAGAGCGTGCGGTCCAGGCCGCTGCGGGTGATGAAGCCTTCCAGCTTCAGCATGGTCTGCATAGCCTCCGGATTGACTGTCGTGTGGTTCATTCTGAGTTCCATTATGAATCGTCTCCTCCATTTCGGTGCCGGCAAGCTCCTGCGGGCCCGCCGGTTTTGGGTTTACACTAAAGAAGACAATATAGAGACCGAATTTGTGACAGAAGCTCCCGAAACTCCGCAAAAAAGTGATAAGGAGCCTCCCAAAGCGGGTAATCATCGCCTAAGGAAAGAGTACTGCAGACGGCCCGGTGTCCGGTTCCCTGCCGATGACGGCTGCGCCCGCGAGCTTGTCGGGATTACTGATCATGTAGATCCGCCGGATCCCGCTGCCTCCGGCATCCGGCACTACCGTGAAGGCGAAGCGGACCCTGCCTTCCTGCAGCAGGAGCAGGCCGGGCTGACCGGACAGACGGGCCGGTATGAACTCCCCGGCGAGCGAGCCCTTGCGGGCGATGCCTTCGAAGAAGGCACGGACCCGGCCTGCGCCGAGGATCGGGAGGAAGGCGGCGCGTACCTTGCCGCCGCCGTCACTCACCAGCACGGCATCTTCGGAGAGCAGACCGAGCAGCGTGTCGTAGCGCCCGGTCGCCGCTGCGCCGAGGAACGCCGTCGCTAGCGCTTCCGCCTGCGGGGAGGCCTGCGACGGCCCGGAGAGCTCCGCCGCCGCTTCGAGCTTGCGCCGCGCCCGGCTGTAGAGCTGGCGGCAACCGCTCTCCGTGCGCCCGGTCAGCTCAGCCAGCTCGCCGTAGCCGAGATCCAGCGTCTCACGCAGCACGAAGACCGTCCGCTCCGGCGGGGAGAGCTCCTCGAGCAGCACGAGGAACGCGTAGGTGAACGCCTCTTGGTCGAGGACGTGCCGGAGCGGATCCCCGGCGGCGACAGCTTCGAACAGGGGCTCCGGCAGCCAGGGTCCAGGATACGTCTCCCGGCGGCGCCGGGCGGACTTCAGCACATTCAGGCAGCGGTTGGTCAGCAGCTTGAGCAGGTAGGCCTGCTCGCTGCGCAGGCTTTCTCCATCCGCCCCTGAGGTGCCGAGGGCGGCGAAGAGGTCATGCACCGCATCCTCGGCTTCGGCGGCGGATCCAAGCATCCGGTAGGCGGTGGTGAAGAGCAAGGGCCGGTACGTACGGTAAAGGCGGTCCAGATCCATAACATGATCCCTCCGTATGAAATGTCATCTTATGCTAAATCATAGCATGGTAGAAAAGGCGCCGGGCAGCCTTTTTGTCAACGGACGGGTACAGCGGTATACTTAAGTAATCCGGCGGCGCGCCTTGGGATGCACGGAGGGCCGCTCAAGAAGAGGGGCGGCCGCGCTCCCCGCGAATGGACCCCAAAAGGGCATTGACAATGGTGATGAGAACGATTATCATTGAGAAAATGTCACGATATCGGGAAAGCGGGGCACAGCATAGTGAAGAAGATCAGATATTGCTGCAGAAACTTCAAGCAGGGGACGAAGGGCGTTTACCGCGCCTTGAAAGAGGAACACCACGGGCTGAAGCAGAAGAAGCGGGGCTGTCTCGGACATTGCAAGCTGTGCTCCCAGGCGTGTTTTGCCGTTGTGGGTAAGTCGAAGAAGCTCGTCTCGGCTTCTTCGGCCGAGGCACTGCAGAAGAAGCTGGAGAAGGCGATCAGCTGAACAATCAGGAGAGGGAAGGTGTGGCGGCAATGAATGAAACATTAAGCCAAGCGCTCAATGACCAGATGAACTATGAGTTCTACTCGGCGCAGGTATACCTGGCTATGGCGGGATACTGTTCCGGGGAGAGTCTGGACGGATTCGCGAATTTCTTCATCGTGCAGGCGGAAGAAGAGCGGTTCCACGCCATGAAGATCTACAAATTCCTCAACGACCGCGGCAAGCGCGTCACCGTCGCGGGGATGGAAGACCCGAATAACGAGTACGAGTCGATTCTGGACGCGTTCGAGCACGGCTACAACCACGAGCAGATCGTAACGAAGAAGTTCTACCATCTCTCCGATCTGGCCATGGACCAGCGGGAGCATGCCACGATCAACTTCCTGAAGTGGTTCATCGACGAACAGGTGGAAGAGGAAGCGCTCTTCGACTCCATCATCAACAAACTGAAGCGCATCGACAAGGACAGCAACGCGTTCTTCATGCTCGATGCCGAGTTTGCCCAGCGTTCGTTTACGCCTCCGGCGGAGTAGGATGGATAGGGAAAAGCGGTTTTCGCCAGTGGGCGGGAGCCGCTTTTTGCTATATATCTCATAAACGCGCATCGTCCTTAAAGGATGGCGAAGCCGTTTATCATGGTTCAGGCGCGATCTTCGGGGAGGTAAGCATCGTACAATCCCATATGATGCCCAGGGGTGAAGAGTAGAGGTGGGGCGTCATGGGAAAGAGTCACTGGCTTCTGGGCTCCGGCGCCCTGTAACTTTCTGGAGCGTCCTTCCGTCTAAGAGGGTAACGAACCGATACCGGGGAGACGGGGGAATTGAATCCATATGACCCAATTGATTGCGATCGCCGCGTTGTGTCTGATGCTGGCTGCAGGGACGGCAGGGAGAACCGAGGCGCCGGGAGGCCTGCCGCCGGCTGCCCCGCAGCCGCCCGCAACTGGTGCTCCGGTCATGCCGGAATCCGGGGCCGGACCCGCCGGGGAACATCTGCAGGAGCCGGTCTTCTCCATTCGGCTGAACGCCGATCCGCGCCTGCAAGCCCCGATCCGGACGCTGGTCTCGCCGCGGACGCAGACGTTCACGCTGACGTTCCCGGAAGCGATGGATCGCGCTTCCGTCGAAGCGGCGCTCCGGGAGCATGCCGAGCCGTCTGGTACGGAGCCCGGAACGATCCCGGGGGAGCCAGTGAAGGTACAGCTCGCCTACCGCTGGCAGAGCGACCGGGCGCTGGGGCTCGAGGTGCAGGTGCTATCCGGGCAGCCGGGGGATTATCCCGTCTACGCCTACCACGTGGACGCGAACGGGGCCAAGACGGCGGCCGACCGCGAGCTGCGGGAGCTGCCGGTCTTCAAGACCGTGCTGGAGCGCCCTTACGAGGTCTGGAGGGTACCGGTCAGCGGCGCGGCGGCGGTACGGACCGGTGAACTCGCGGAGCCCTATTCCCTCCAGCCGCTGGAGTCCGGCTCCCGCTACGCCATCGCTACGAAGACGGCGGGCTACTGCAACTGTGACGCCACGTTTGCGAAGCACTACTCCCTTTATGATCTCGAGCAGGGCGTCATGACCGATGTGTCCTTCCCCCTGATGGCGAGCTACCAGGGGCCGGGGGATCTGTATGCGGACCCGCGGGGACTCTTCTTCGGCGCGGACGCGGCGGCGGGAGAGCTGCCGGGCTCCTCGGAGGCGAAGCGGATTCAAGTTGGCGGGTATGTGCACGGCAGCGGCTGGAGCAAGGACCGCACGAAGGTCCTCCTCGCGGTGAGTGCGGCGAAGGAACAGGAAGAGAACCTGGATCTGGTCGTGTATGACATCGTGAAGAATACCCCGAAGCGGCTGCCCGGCGTACTGAAGGGCAGGGTTGATCGCAGCCAGGTCAGCGATGAAGTCAAAATACCGGTCGTGTTCCGCGACGATGGCACCGAAGTGCGGATGGCCCTGAGGGAGGCGGAGACGTTCGCGGAGATCCCGTACCGGTACAGCTGGAGCACGGGCAAAGTGACGCGGTGGCAGCCGCCTCCGGTCCATGATAGTTACAGCTCGGATTACAAGGAGAGCACGGACGGCAGGCTGCGGTTCTACACCACCGGAGAGATCTTTGACCGGGATGGCAAGAAGGTGTGGGCGCCGCCTATGAATAGGGCAGGGCATTGGATTCCGGGAACGCACCAGCTGGTTTTTGCGGAGGGGGTCGAGACGGGGACGGCAGATCAGATCCAATCCCATTACGAGCTGAAGACTTATGACGCGGATACGGGACGCACCTCGGCCCCGTTTGCCAAGCTGCACAGCCAAGCTTCCGTGCTGGGGCTGGATGCGGAGGGAACCGGCGTGTATGTGATGTCACCGGCTGCTCCCGAGCCGATGAAGTAAACTCTGGCTTGGCTTACTTTCACGAAGCCGGATCGGCGGCAGGCTTCCCGTTCTCCTGTGAGAGAGCGGGGAGCCTTTTATTGCGCCATCGGCAGCGGACGGATTCCTCACGCCGGCGGACCTCATGCATGTCTTCTGCCAAGCGGACCATACTAAGGCATACCTTCCAAGTTCATCCTTGGTTTTTCAGAAAGGGGATTGCTATGACCGCTTCGCCTGCCCGGCCGCTGCTAATGCTTGCCGTCTACGCCGTATACTGGGCCTGGATGGCCTGGCACCCGAAGGACCGTACGATATGGATGTTCGAGAATGTGCTCGTCGTGCTCGTCGTTCCCCTGCTTCTATTCTCCTGCAGGCGGTTCCGTTTCTCGGACGGCTCTTACTTCGCTATGTTCGTGTTCCTTTGTCTGCATACGTATGCTGCTCATTATACCTATCAGGCGACACCGTTTGACGTCTGGCTCAAGGAGCTTTATCCGACGCCGCGGAGTTATTTTGACCGGATCGTCCACTTCCTGTTCGGCTTCCTTCTGGTGATTCCCGCCAGAGAGTTCTATGTCCGCCGCAGCGGGCAGAGGGCCTGGTGGTCCTACGCCGTGCCGGCAGCGATCATCATGGCGCTGAGCTCCCTCTTCGAGGAGATTGAGATGGTGGTGGCTCTGATCGGCCAGGGGGCGGGGCAGGAGTATGTCGGCATACAGGGGGACGTCTTCGACAGCGAAAAGGATATGGGACTCGCCGCGATCGGCGCCCTGCTGACCCTCGGCTTCGAAGCTTGGCGGTCCCGCAGACGGGCGAAAGCTTGAGGCGTTATGCTCCCGGGGCTTGTACGGGACTGCCGCAAGGACTCCAAGCTCTTGCATCCTTCACGGGGATTGCATATAATGGTCAGTAATTCCATACCGTCCAAATGCAGCGACGGAGAATAGTAAGCAGTGCTTCCTCACAGGGAGGCCGCGCCGGAGATTGAGAGCGCGGTCCGTGGAATCAGGCTGCCGAAGTTCGCTCCCGAGCAGTCCTTTGAAACCGCAATGCCCGATGCCGGGCAGACCGGCAAGTAGAAGGAACCGGTTAAACCGTTATTGTAATGAAGTGAGAAAGCTTCTTTCTTATGGGATCCTGTGCCGCGGCCGGGAGCCGGGAGAGCTTTCTAACAAGGGTGGTACCGCGACTTGTTCGTCCCTTATTCCGGGATGGAGAGGTCTTTTTTGCGTTGATGGAGCGGGTGTACATACCAATTGAAGGAGGCAGGATGCGATGAAAGAACGGTTATTGGCGTTGAAGGAAGAAGCGCTTCGGGAGCTGGCGGGCGTAGAGAATCCCCAGCAGCTCAGCGAACTGCGCATCAAGTATATGGGGAAGAAAGGGCCGCTGACGGAAATTCTACGCGGCATGGGCGCGCTCAGCGCGGAGGAGCGTCCGGTCATCGGGCAGGTAGCTAACGATGTGCGCGGAGCAATCGAGGAAGTCATCGAAGCGAAGCAGGCGGAGTACAACGCAGCCGAGACGCAGGCGCGCCTGGCCGCCGAGACGATCGACGTGTCGCTGCCGGGCCGTCCCGCTGCCCAAGGCGCTGCTCATCCGATTTCCAAGGTTATCCAGGAGATCGAGGATATTTTCATCGGGATGGGCTATACGGTAGCCGAAGGTCCCGAAGTGGAGCAGGACTACTACAACTTCGAGGCGCTGAACCTGCCGAAGAACCACCCGGCGCGCGACATGCAGGATTCGTTCTATGTGACGGACGAGATTCTGATGCGCACCCATACGTCTCCGGTGCAGGTGCGCACGATGGAGAAGAGGAAGGGCGAAGTTCCGGTGAAGATCATCTGTCCGGGCCGCGTCTACCGGCGCGACGATGACGATGCGACGCATTCGCATATGTTCACGCAGATCGAGGGACTGGTCATCGACCGGAATATCCGCATGAGCGACCTGAAGGGCACCCTGCTGCAGTTCGTGCAGGAGTTGTTCGGCAAGCAGACCCAGATTCGTATGCGTCCGAGCTTCTTCCCGTTCACGGAGCCTAGCGCCGAAGTGGACGTAACGTGTGCGATGTGCGGCGGCGAAGGGTGCCGGGTGTGCAAGCAGACGGGCTGGCTCGAGATTCTCGGCTCCGGGATGGTGCATCCGCGCGTGCTGGAGATGGCCGGCTACGATCCGGAGGAATACAGCGGGTTTGCATTCGGCCTCGGCGTAGAGCGCATAGCGATGCTGAAGTACGACATTGAAGACATCCGTCATTTCTATACGAACGACCTGCGGTTCCTGAAGCAGTTCGTGCATCTATAAAGAGAGGAGCGTGAGACGGCGATGAAAGTATCTTACCAGTGGTTGTCCCAGTATGTGGACGTTAGCGGATTTACGGCCGGAGAGCTCGCGGAGAAACTCACCCGCAGCGGCATCGAGGTCGATATCGTAGAGAATCGCAACAAAGGAGTTACCGAGGTGTACGTGGGTTACGTCAAGTCCCGCGAGAAGCACCCGGATGCCGACAAGCTCAGCGTCTGTATCGTGGATGTGGGCAAGGGCGAAGACCTGCAGATCGTCTGCGGGGCGAAGAACGTGGCAGCCGGCCAAAAGGTGCCAGTAGCCGTCGTGGGCGCGAAGCTTCCGGACGGACTGGCGATCAAGCGCGCGAAGCTGCGCGGTGTCGAGTCCCAGGGCATGATCTGCTCGGCGAAGGAGCTTGGCTTGAACGACAAGCTGCTGCCGAAGGAAATCCAGGAGGGCATTCTCGTGCTTCCGGAGGACACGGAGATCGGCGCAAGCATCCTGGATGTACTGGCGATCGCCGATGAGGTCATGGACCTTGATCTGACGCCGAACCGTTCCGACGCGCTCAGCATGCTTGGTGCGGCTTACGAGATCGGTGCCATTCTGGGACGCGAAGTGAAGCTTCCTGGTGCGGAGCAGGCAGGTACGGGCGCCGTGCAGGCGGCGGAGCGCATCTCCGTCGAGATTACGGCCAAGGAGCAGTGCACGCACTATGCCGCTGCGCTGATCGAAGGCGTGAAGGTCGGCGTATCGCCGCTGTGGATCCAGAACCGCCTCATGGCGGCCGGCGTGCGCCCGATCAACAACATCGTCGACGTGACCAACTACGTCATGCTGGAGTACGGGCAGCCGCTGCACGCCTTCGACGCCGACAAGCTGGAGAACGGGCACATCGACGTCCGTCTGGCGAAGGCCGGCGAGAAGCTCGTTACCCTCGATGAGGTAGAGCGTACGCTCGAGCCGCATATGCTGCTGATTACGGACGGCGTGAAGCCGGTCGCGATCGCAGGCGTGATGGGCGGAGCGAACTCTGAGGTGACGGACGGCACCGTGCGCATCCTGCTCGAGTCCGCGAAGTTCGACGGGGGCACGGTCCGCAAGACGAGCCGCCAGCTCGGCCTGCGCTCCGAAGCGTCGCTGCGCTTCGAGAAGGAAGTGAACCCCGAAGCAGTCCTGCCGGCACTGCACCGCGCTGCCGCTCTGATCGCGGAGCTCTCCGGCGGAACCGTGGCTTCGGGCGTGGTCGAAGCCCGTACAGCGGAGCACAAGCCGGTGACGATCGAGTTGACGGTGGACCGCATCAACGGCTATCTGGGCACTTCGCTGTCGGTGGAGGAAGTGCAAGGGATCTTCGGCCGTCTGAACTTCTCTGCCGAGCCGGTGGGGGCGGACGGACTGCTCGTGCATGTGCCGAGCCGCCGGGGCGACATTACCCGTGCCGTCGATCTCATCGAGGAAGTCGCGCGTCTGCACGGCTACGACAACATTCCGACGACGCTGATGCACGGCGTCACGACGCCGGGCGCCTTGACGAAGGAGCAGATCATCCGCCGTCTGACCCGTACGCTGCTGACCGGCAGCGGGCTGCATGAGGCGATTACGTACTCGTTCACGCATCCGGACCAGATTGCAGCTTACCCTGGCGCCTATGGCAGCGCTCAGCCGGTGAAGCTGGCCATGCCGATGAGCGAGGACCGCAGCGTGCTGCGTACGAGCCTGATTCCCCACCTGCTGGATGTCGCGGTCTATAACCGCAACCGGAACCAGGATGACGTGGCCGTCTTCGAGATGGGCCGGGTCTTCGTGACCGGCGAAGCCTCGCTGAGCTCCCTGCCGCAGGAGAAGCTGCTGCTGGCGGCGCTGCTCACGGGCAAGCGCAGCGAGCTGCACTGGACGGGCAAACCGGGGAACGTGGACTTCTACGACCTGAAGGGCGTGCTTGAAGGCCTGCTCACTTACCTGGGTCTGGATGCGAAGTTTGTGCCGGCACAGCCCCAAGGCTTCCACCCGGGACGCACCGCTGAGATTGTGGTACAGCGCAGCGGTGAGCGTAAAGTGGTCGGCGTGATCGGACAGCTGCATCCGGAGCTCCAGCAGCAGAAGGATCTCTCCGATACTTATGTGCTGGAAGTGGAGCTGGAGACGCTCGTGGAGCTTGTGGATGATTCCTTCGCCTACAAACCGCTCCCTCGGTTCCCTGCAATCTCCCGGGATACGGCTGTCGTCGTCGACCGGACGGTGGCGGTCGGGGATCTCATCGCCAAGGCGCAGGAGACGGCCGGCGGGCTGCTCGAGTCGATCCAGGTGTTCGATATTTACACGGGCGAACGACTGGGTGACAGCAAAAAAAGCGTGGCGATTTCCCTCGTCTACCGGACGCTGGAGCGCACGCTGACCGACGAGGAAGTAAGCGAGCTGCACGCGCGTGTCGTGGCCTCGCTGGAAGAGACCTTCGGGGCCGAACTTCGCAAGTAGGACGCGGCATCCGGGTTACGGAACCCCTCCCTTAAGTTCGACAAAAGGTTGAGGGGGACAGCAGGAAAAGGGATTCTCCGTATCGAATGTTTTAGGATACGGAGAATTTTTTTGTTTTTGTGCGAAAGGGGAGCAACTTTAGTGAGCGGTGAAGAGAAAGTCAAGATGACCGTCGACATCTATGGCACCCAGTATAAGCTGGTTTCGAGGTCTACGCCTTCATATATAAAAAAAGTCGTTGAGGTCGTCAACGATCAAATGCAGCGGATCGCTACGGGGAGTCCGAGGCTCGATCTGCCGAAGATTGCGGTGCTCGCCGCCGTCAATATGGCGGACGAATGGACACGCATGCAGCAGGAGCTCGAAGGGGCGGCGGAGCGGCAGCGGCAGCTCGATATCGCCCAGCGGGAGCTTACTGCGCTTCGCGAGAAGCATACGGCGGCGCAGGAGGAGCTCGGGCTCTCGCAGGAGCGCCTCTCTTCGCTGACGGCGGAGCATGAGAACCTGCAGCTCGAGAAGGAGATCGCAGCGGAGGAGACGTCAGAGCTGCGCTCCCAGCTCGGCAGCCTTCAAGAGCGGAGAGCGGCGCTGGAATCGGAGCTGGCGGAAGGCCGGGAACGGCTGACAGGCCAGCTCGAGCTGACCGGGGACCTGGAGCGCCAGCTCTCGGACGCGCTGGAGAAACTGCGTGAGACGCAGGGCCTTCATGCTCAGGATGCGGCGGAAGCCGAACGGCTCGGTAAGCGTGTGCAAGAGCTGGAAGCAGCGGCACGCGGATTGGAGCAGCGTTCGGAAGAGCTGGCGGAGGAACGGAGCGGACTACATAACCGGGTTGCGGCACTGGAAGCGCAGCTGGAGGAGCAGGCTCAAGCGGAGATTGAGGTACGGGGGAAGCTTGCCGCACAAGAAGCCCGTGTAAGCGAGCTGGAGGAAGAGCTGCTGTCCGCGGAAGTGGCGCGGGAGGATCTCGCTGCCCGCTTGACCGCACGGGAAGCCCAGTATGCGGAGCTGAGCGATCAGCTCGATTCCATGCAGGAGCAGCTGTCTGCGCAGCAGCAGGAGGTCGAACTGCAGGTGGCTCTCTACAATGAGCTGCTGGAGCAGAGCGGTGTCCGCGAGAGCGAACTGAAGCGGCAGCTCCAAGAGGAGCGGGAACGGCTGGAGCGGGAAGCGGCCGAAGCGGAGCAAGCGCTGCGCGGGGAGATCGACACCGCATTGCAGCAGGCTGCAGCCGCCCAGAGCCAGCTCGCCGAGCGGGAGCTGGAACTGCAGCTGGAGCTGGAAGCGCTCGAAGAGGCGCGCCGGGAACAGGCGGAAGCGGCTGCGGCAAGGCTCGCCGAGCGCGAAGCGGAGCTGCAGCAGGAGCTCGAAGGCGTGAAGCTGGCCCGCAGAGAGCAAGCGGAAGCAGCTGCGGTGCAGCTGGCAGAGCGTGAGGCGGAGCTGCGGGGCGAGCTGGAGCTGCTTGAGCAGCTGAGCCGTGAGCAGGCGGCGGAAGCGGAAGCGAAGCTGGCGGCGCGAGAGGCGGAGCTGCTGGAAGCGCTGGCTGCAGTGCAGCAGGCCGGCCGGGAGCGTGCAGCGGAGGCTGAGGCACGGCTGGCGGCGCGCGAAGAGGAGCTGCGGGGTGAGCTGGAGCTGCTCGAGCAGCTGAGCCGTGAGCAGGCGGCAGAAGCGGAGGCACGGCTGGCGGCGCGCGAAGCGGAGCTGCGGGGCGAGCTAGAGGCGCTGGAACAGCGTGGACGCGAGCAAGTGGCGGAAGCGGAAGCGAGGCTGGCGGCGCGCGAAGCGGAGCTGCGGGGCGAGCTGGAGGCGCTGGAACAGCGTGGACGCGAGCAAGTGGCGGAAGCGGAAGCGAGGCTGGCAGAGCGCGAAGCGGAGCTGCGGGGCGAGCTGGAGCTGCTTGAGCAGCTGAGCCGTGAGCAGGCGGCAGAAGCGGAGGCACGGCTGGCGGCGCGCGAAGCGGAGCTGCGGGGCGAGCTGGAGGCGCTGGAACAGCGGGGACGCGAGCGAGTGGCGGAAGCGGAGGCACGGCTGGCGGCGCGAGAAACGGAGCTGCGGGGCGAGCTGGAGGCGCTGGAACAGCTGAGCCGCGAGCAGGCGGCGGAAGCGGAAGCGAAGCTGGCGGCGCGCGAAGCGGAGCTGCGGGGCGAGCTGGAGGCGCTGGAGCAGCTGAGCCGCGAGCAGGCGGCGGAAGCGGAGGCACGGCTGGCGGCGCGCGAAGCGGAGCTGCGGGGCGAGCTGGAGGTGCTGGAGCAGCGTGGACGCGAGCAGGCGGCGGAAGCGGAGGCACGGCTGGAGGCGCGCGAAGCAGAGCTGCGGGGCGAGCTGGAGGCGCTGGAGCAGCGTGGACGCGAGCAGGCGGCGGAAGCGGAAGCGAAGCTGGCGGCGCGCGAAGCGGAGCTGCTTGAAGAGCAGCAGGGGCTGGAAGCGCTGTGGAAAGAGCAGCATGATGTGCGTGAGTCGGAGCTTCAGCGTGAGCTTGAGGCCGCAAGGCAGTCGGGTCAAGAGCAGGTGAGAGCGGTAGAAGCCCTGCTGGCTTCACGGGAGACGGAGCTGCGAGGCGAGTTGGAAGCGTTGGCCAAGGCTGGACAGGAACAGTCGGAGGCGGCACAAGCCAGACTTGCGGCGCGTGAAGCGGAGCTGCTGGAAGCACTGGCTGCAGTACAGCAGGCCGGCCGTGAGCGTGCTGCGGAGGCGGAGGCCAGGCTGCTGGAGCGTGAGCAGGAGCTGCAGGCCGAGCAGCAGGAGCTGGATCGGCTGTGGCAGGAGCAGCTGGCGGAACGCGAAGCGGAGCTTCAACATGAGCTGGCGGCATTGGAACAGCGCAGCCGGGAGCAGTCCGAGGCATCGGAAGCGAAGCTGGCCGCCCGCGAAGCGGAGCTGCAGCAGGAGCTCGAAGCGCTGCGGCAGGCCTCGCAGGATCAGACGCAAGCCGCCGAGGCTAGGCTGGCCGCCCGCGAAGCGGAACTGCTCGAGGAACAGCGCGAGCTCGAGGCGCTGTGGCAGGAGCAGCTTGATGCGCGGGAATCGGAGCTTCAGCGTGAGCTGGAAGCCGTGAGGCAGGCGGGACGCGAGCAGGCAGAGGCATCGGAAGCGAAGCTGGCCGCCCGCGAAGCGGAGCTGCAGCAGGAGCTCGAAGCGCTGCGGCAGGCCTCGCAGGATCAGACGCAAGCCGCCGAGGCTAGGCTGGCCGCCCGCGAAGCG
>NZ_JAQAGY010000032.1:0-3292 GCF_027533645.1 Paenibacillus caseinilyticus | reverse complement strand
GAACTGCTCGAGGAACAGCGCGAGCTGGAGGCCTTGTGGCAGGAGCAGCACGATGCGCGGGAATCGGAGCTCCAGCGTGAGCTGGAAGCCGTGAGGCAGGCGGGACGCGAGCAGACAGAGGCATCGGAAGCGAAGCTGGCCGCCCGTGAAGCGGAGCTGCAGCAGGAGCTCGAAGCGCTGCGGCAGACCGCGCAGGAACAGACGCAAGCCGCCGAGGCTAGGCTGGCCGCCCGCGAAGCGGAACTGCTCGAGGAACAGCGCGAGCTCGAGGCGTTGTGGCAGGAGCAGCACGATGCGCGGGAATCGGAGCTTCAGCGTGAGCTGGAAGCCGTGAGGCAGGCGGGACGCGAGCAGGCAGAGGCATCGGAAGCGAAGCTGGCCGCCCGTGAAGCGGAGCTGCAGCAGGAGCTCGAAGCGCTGCGGCAGACTGCGCAGGAACAGACGCAAGCCGCCGAGGCTAGGCTGGTCACCCGCGAAGCGGAACTGCTCGAGGAACAGCGCGAGCTCGAGGCGCTGTGGCAGGAGCAGCACGATGCGCGGGAATCGGAGCTTCAGCGTGAGCTGGAAGCCGTGAGGCAGAAGGGACGCGAGCAGTCCGAGGCATCGGAAGCGAAGCTGGCCGCCCGCGAAGCGGAGCTGCAGCAGGAGCTCGAGGCGCTGCGGCAGACTGCGCAGGAACAGACGCAAGCCGCCGAGGCTAGGCTGGCCACCCGCGAAGCGGAACTGCTCGAGGAACAGCGCGAGCTCGAGGCGCTGTGGCAGGAGCAGCACGATGCGCGGGAATCGGAGCTTCAGCGTGAGCTGGAAGCCGTGAGGCAGGCGGGACGCGAGCAGGCAGAGGCATCGGAGGCCAAGCTGGCCGCCCGTGAAGCGGAGCTGCAGCAGGAGCTCGAGGCGCTGCGGCAGGTCTCGCAGGATCAGATGCAAGCCGCCGAGGCCAAGCTTGCTGCCCGCGAAGCGGAACTGCAGCAGGAGCTCGAGGCGCTGCGGCAGACTGCGCAGGAACAGACGCAAGCCGCCGAGGCCAAGCTTGCCGCCCGCGAAGCGGAGCTGATGGAGGAGCAG
Source organism: Paenibacillus caseinilyticus (assembly GCF_027533645.1). Lineage (GTDB taxonomy): Bacteria > Bacillota > Bacilli > Paenibacillales > NBRC-103111 > Paenibacillus_G > Paenibacillus_G caseinilyticus. Next base: position 2,227 of record NZ_JAQAGY010000032.1, on the reverse strand, counting down.
CGCGAGCTGGAGGCGCTGTGGCAGGAGCAGCTTGAGGAGACGCAGCAGGAGCTTGCCGACCGCGAGGCGGAGCTCGAACGGAAGCTTGGCGCGCTGGAGAGGGTACGGCAGGAACAGGCCGAGACTTTCACAGCGCGACTGGCCGACATGCAGCATCAGCTGGAGTCGCTGGAGCAGATCACCGGTAAGCAGGATGAGCACGTGGCGGCGAAGCTGGCCGAACGCGAAGCGGAGCTTCAGCGGGAGCATGCAGCCCTTGAGCAGCGCTGGCAGGAGCAGCTCGCGGCTGTACAGGCTCAGTTGTCGCAGCGGGAATCCGAGCAGCGGGGGCTGGAGGAACTTTGGCAGGAGCAGGCGGCGGAATCCGAGCGGCTCGCGGCCGAGCGGACAGCGGCGCTGCTCGAGCTGGAGGCGCAGCGCGAAGCGGAGTTGTCGGCCAGGGAAGCGCTCGAACTGCAACTGAGGCAGCAGGAAGAACGGAGCCGGCAGCTGGAGCAGGAGCTTGAGCGCCTTGGCGTCCGCCATCGTGAACAGGAAGAAGAACTCCTACTTCAGCAGGAGTTGTATCAGGAGCTGGAGGGAGAGCTTGCCGCCCAGCGCGAACGGCAGCAGGAAGCTCTGCGAAGCCAATCGGCTGAGCTCGAGGCCGAGCTGGAGCGCCGTGCGGAAGCGGAGCGGGTTGTTCAGGAACAGCTGGCAGCCAGGCAGCTGAGGGAAGCGGAGCTGCAACAGGAGCTTGAGGCCCGGGAGCAGCGCAGCCGGCAGCTCGAGGACCAGCTCGCTCAGCAGCAGGCTTACAATCTGCAGCTTCAAGAGGGCAGCGCCCAATGGCAGCGGCGCAGCGAAGCCCAAGCGGCACAGGCGGACGAGCTTCGCGGCAAGGTGCATGAGCAGCAGGAAGAAATCGAAGTCCAGCAGGAACTGTATGATGAGCTGCAGGAGCTGCATGACCGGCTGTCCGAACGGCTCACGGCCCAAGAAGCGGCGGCTCGTGCGGAGTCGGAAGCGCAAGCCGCACGCCAGGCGGGGCTGGAGAGGGAGCTCGAGGAGCTGCGGCAGGCCCGGGAGGCCTCCGAAGAGCTCGGCAGGGCGCTTCAGGAGCAGTGCGCCGCACTTGAGCTCCGGCAGGGAGGCATCCTGGAGGAACGGGGCCGGCTCGAGGAGCGGATCGGTGCCCAGGAAGCGCGTATTGCCGAGCTGGAAGCGCAGACGGCCGCATCGGACAAGCTCCGCGGAGAGCTGGCCGCCCAGCGCGAAGAGCTCGATCTGCAGGTGGAGCTCTATAACGAGCTGCAGGATCAGCTGAAGACGCAGGTGCAGCAGTTCCACTCGCTCCAGGCGGAGTACGAGATGCAGCAGGAGAAGGCGGAGCAGGTGTTCCATGAGCTGAAGCTGCTCAAGATCGAATACGAGAAGCTTCAGCTGGAGTATAACGAGTGGATTGAGCTCGTAGAGAAGGATTAGTGATGCCGGTGCCTTTAGCGCTGTGGAACGGCCTCGATTGGGCACTGCTGGTGATTGCGGCTGCCGGAGCGGCGCTTGGCTTCTCACGGGGCATCGTCGGGCAGCTCGTGTCCGTAACGGGGCTGGTTCTGGGCTGCTTGGCCGCCTTCCTATTCTACGACGAGACAGCCCCGTTCGTGCGCGGGGTGCTGGCTCTCGCCGGCGCGGAGGCCTGGCAGCCGTCCGGTTTGCTCGCACCCGGCAGCAGGCTGGAGACCTACGTCTGCAACGCGCTGGCATTCGGGCTGCTCCTCTTCGGAGTGAAGCTCGCCTGCAGCATAGCCGGCCGGATGCTGGGCTGGCTCGCGGCGGTGCCCGGCCTGAAGCAGCTCAACCAGCTGAGCGGGGCGCTCCTCGGGCTCGCCGAAGCGGCGCTGCTGCTCATCGTGGCCCTTCATGTGATGAGCGTTACGCCGGTCGACTCGGTGCAGCGGCTCGTGAAACAGTCGGTGGCTGCTCCCTACATTCTGGAACAGACGCCGGCGCTGACCAGCCGTCTGAGAGAGCTCTGGGAGCAGCGCCGCAAAGGAAATCAGCAGGCGGCCGCTCCGGCGCAGCATCGTTTATAGGAGAAGGATCTTCCGCTATCCCCGGAAGGTCCTTTTCGTGGTACGCCCAGCATGGGCGTCATCTCTAGGGTGAAAGTCCCGAACGGGGGCTGGCGAACGCCTACCGTTAGCCAAGAGCAAGGGTGTCCACCGTGAGGTGGAATCTGAAGGAAGCT
>NZ_JAQAGY010000031.1 GCF_027533645.1 Paenibacillus caseinilyticus | reverse complement strand
CGGGCAAACCCGTTTTGAGCCATTAAAAAAGACATCTGCTCCCTAAAAAATGGAGGCAGATGTCTTTTTTGTAACTTCTATGAGACTCCCGATGAAAAAGCGTTAGTTCTTCAGTGGCCTCGCCTCTGGCTGGGGTCTTTTTGTATGAGGATGCGTGCACACCTGATACCAACCGGACGGGTAGAAAAATATACCGTGTCCTAAAGCTCTAAAAGCTATTCACTTTGCTCTGGAGAGAGACGATATATAGATCATGAGGGAATGAGAGAGCGGGCGGCAAGAAAGCCCGAGGGACCATCGGCCTCAACCAACAAACCAAACGATCCACACGGAAGTGGACGTACACACTCAAGGAGGAAGAACAACATGAGAATCAACCACAACATCTCTGCACTGAACACGCACCGCCAGCTGGGAACGAACTCGGCTAACGCAGCAAAGAACATCGAGAAGCTGTCTTCGGGCCTCCGTATCAACCGTGCAGGCGACGATGCTGCAGGTCTTGCGATCTCCGAGAAAATGCGCGGCCAAATCCGCGGTCTCGACCAAGCGTCCCGTAACGCGCAAGACGGTATCTCCCTGATCCAAACGGGCGAAGGTGCCCTGCAGGAAGTCCACTCGATCCTTCAGCGTCAAAGAGAACTCGCCGTACAATCGGCGAACGACACGAACGTAACGGCAGACCGTACCGCGCTGAAAGCGGAGTTCGACCAACTGTCAAGCGAAATCGGCCGTATCAAAGACAACACGACCTTCAACACGCAGAAGCTGCTTGACGGCAGTGCCGCAGCCGACCTGAAAATCCACGTGGGTGCCGATGCGTCCCAGACGATCGACATCAACCTGAAAACAGCCGGTGTAGACCTGACAGCTGTCGCAACTGCAGCTACAGGCGCAGACATCTCCACGCAAGGCGGAGCGAACACAGCCATCACGACGATCAACACGCAAATCGAGTCCGTATCGTCCGGCCGTTCGTACCTGGGTGCGCTGCAGAACCGTCTGGAGCACACGATCAACAACTTGGACAATGCGTCCGAGAACCTGACGGCATCCGAGTCCCGGATCCGTGATGTAGACATGGCTAAAGAAATGATGGAGCAAACGAAGAACAACATTCTGTCGCAAGCCGCGCAAGCTATGCTCGCACAAGCGAACCAACAGCCGCAAGGCGTACTGCAGCTGCTCCGTTAATAAACAGGCAAGGCAACGCATCCAAGGGGAATGGAGAATACCATTCCCCTTCTTTTTTTGGCAGTTGATTTTTCCAAAGGGAAAAGTTTGAGCTCCCGTACCTGTCCCCTTGTCGTATTTTTATCTTTGGAAAAGTCAAACTACAATATAAAGGGGTATGAGCATGACAACCATGGTCCCAACGCTACTTCCTGAGTATATGCAGCGGTTTACCTGTATCGGCGGAGCATGCGAAGATACCTGCTGCTCAGGCTGGACGGTCAATATAGACGAAGACACATTTAAAAAGTATAAAAAAGTAAAACATGCCGAGTTCAAAACAAAACTGAAAGAAAACGTGATAAAGAACGACCGCAATCCGACGAAAAATTTCGCCGCCCGCATGAAGCTGGAACAATCCCGCTGTTCGTTTTTGAATACGTCGAATCTTTGCGATATTCAACTGAATCTAGGCGAAAACTACTTGTGCAACACCTGCTCGGTCTATCCGAGAAGAACGAACAAGGTGAATGGGGCGCTCGAACAGGCACTATCCGTTTCCTGTCCGGAAGCGGCACGGCTTGTGATGCTGAATGAAGACGGTATTCTCTTCGAGCAAGGGGAGGGGAAGAAGGAGGCGTACCCGTGGATTTCGAGCGATATTCAGACCCGCGGCGGCAAAGTCTCCGACTGGAGAAGCTTCTTCGAGGAGTATCGGTATGTCACGATCTCGATTCTGCAGAACCGGAGCTATTCCCTGGAAGAACGCCTGCTGGTGATCGGAATGTTGTTCAGCGAGCTGCAGGAATATATCGATGCGGATAAGGCCAATGATATACCGGACGTACTGGGCAGCTATTTGAAATGTGCCGAAGATCATACGTTCCAGGGTGCCTTCGACGAGGTGGCCAAGCGGCTCGACATCCAGCTTCGCCTGTGCAGAGAACTGGTGGTGCTTGGCTTGAAGCATACGCCGGGATCTTCGAGATACTTGGAATGCTCCAGGGATATGATGTCTGGACTAGGCATACATGATGAGGCGGAAGACAAAGAGATCGAAGGACGATACGTTTCTGCGTATGGCATGTATTATGAACCTTTTATGCGGGAGCATGGTTACATGCTGGAGAACTATTTGGTCAATTATGTGTTCAAAAATTGCATGCCGCTGGACAGCTCGTCCCTCTTCGAAAGCTACGTCCGCATGATCATGCACTATTCGCTTATCAAGATTCACATGGTGGGTATCGCCGGTCATGACCAGGGACTGAACACCGGCTCGGTCATCAAGCTCATTCAATCGATCTCGAAGACGTTTGAACACAGCGTGGAGTATTTTGAGACCATCATGACGCTGGTCAAGGAAAATCACTTCATGTCTATGCCGTACATGTCCATTCTCATTAAAAACTAATTCTGCAGGGCCTTGGCTATTTGCCGGGGTCCTGTTTTGTTGTGCCGTTGGCTGTCCTGGATGCCCGCTTCACCGAAATTCAGCTCCCTCAATCTTGAGAATTCAGGAAGGAGATCCCTGTCGGAGGAAGCCTTCAAGCTCTTCATTTTGCTCTGGAGAGAGACGATATATATATCATGAGGGAATGAGAGAGCGGGCGGCAAGAAAAGCCCGAAGGACCATCCGGCCTCAAACAAACCAAAATCAAACGATCCACAAGGAAGTGGACGTCCAATTCAGGGAGGAAGAACATCATGAGAATCAACCACAACATCAGCGCACTGAACACGCACCGCCAGCTGGGAGCCAACTCGGCTAACGCGGCAAAGAACATCGAGAAGCTGTCTTCGGGTCTTCGCATCAACCGTGCAGGCGATGACGCTGCAGGGCTTGCGATCTCTGAGAAAATGCGCGGCCAAATCCGCGGTCTCGACCAAGCATCCCGCAACGCGCAAGACGGTATCTCCCTGATCCAAACAGGCGAAGGCGCTCTGCAGGAAGTCCACTCGATCCTTCAGCGTCAAAGAGAACTCGCTGTACAATCGGCGAACGACACGAACGTAACGGCAGACCGTACCGCGCTGAAAGCGGAATTCGACCAACTGTCGAGCGAAATCGGCCGTATCAAAGACAACACGGCATTCAACACGCAGAAGCTGCTTGACGGCAGTGCCGCAGCCGACCTGAAAATCCACGTGGGTGCCGATGCGTCCCAGACGATCGACATCAACCTGAAGACAGCCGGCGTAGATCTGACGGCAGTTCAAACCGCAGCAGCGGGAGCCGACATCTCGACGCAAGCTGGAGCCGACACGGCGATCACGACGATCAACACGCAAATCGAGTCCGTATCGTCCGGCCGTTCGTACCTGGGTGCGCTGCAGAACCGTCTGGAGCACACGATCAACAACCTGGACAACGCATCTGAGAACTTGACGGCATCCGAGTCCCGTATCCGTGATGTAGACATGGCTAAAGAAATGATGGAGCAAACGAAGAACAATATCCTGTCGCAAGCCGCGCAGGCTATGCTCGCTCAAGCGAACCAACAGCCGCAAGGCGTACTGCAGCTGCTCCGTTAATCATAATAGAGGAATGGTGAATGCCATTCCTCCTTCTTTTTTCGGAAGTTGATTTTTCCAAAGGCAAAAGTGAAACCAAGAGGCAATACCGCAATTTTTCCCTTTGGAAAAATCAGACTACAAAAAGAAAAGGGGTTATTCCATTCATGACAACCTTGGTGGATATGTTGATTCCGGAATACGTAAAAAAGTTCACTTGTATCGGCGGAGCGTGTGAAGATACTTGTTGTTCGGGTTGGACGGTCAATATCGATGAGGATACCTACAAGAAATACAAAAAAGTAAAGCATCCGGAATTCAAGGCTTCTTTGCAGCAGAATGTGATCAAGAACAATGCCAATCCCTCGAAAAGCTTTGCCGCCAAAATGAAGCTGGAACAGTCCAAGTGCTCCTTCTTGAGCTCGGAGGGCTGGTGCAGCATTCAACTTAAGCTCGGCGAAGACTACTTGTGCACAACTTGTTCGGTGTACCCTAGAAGAACGAATAAAGTCAATGGCGTGATGGAGCAATCCCTGTCCGTGTCCTGTCCGGAAGCGGCAAGGCTTGTGATGTTGAATCAAGAGGGCATTCTTTTCGAGCAGGTGCAGGAGAAGGCGGTTATCAAAGAGATCACAAGTACCGTCAATACCCGCAGCGAGACCGTCTCGAATTGGAAGCAGTTCTTCGATGAATACCGTTATGTGACGATCGCCATTCTGCAGAACCGCAATCATACCTTGGAAGAGCGTCTGCTGATCCTGGGGCTTCTGTTCAACGAGCTGGAAGAATGCGTGGCCGCGAACAAGCTGGCTGACATCCCGGATATTCTGGGCAACTACTTGAAATGCGCGGAAGACGGTACGCTCCACGGCGCCTTTGACCATGTTGCGAAGCGCCTGGACATTCAGCTTAGGATCTGCCGGGAACTGGTGGTTGTCCGTCTGAACCAGGAGATCAGCTCGGCCAGGTATCTGGAATGCTCGAGAGATATGATGTCGGGGCTAGGTCTGCAGCAGCAGGGAGCAGATCAGCAGGCGGAGGAAAAGTACAACCAAGCCTATGAAGCTTATTATGAGCCTTTCATGCGCGAACACGGATATATGCTGGAGAATTATCTGGTCAATTACGTCTTCAAGAACTGTATGCCGCTCGAGGGCGCCACTCCCTTTGAAAGCTATACACGAATGATTATGCATTACTCCTTGATCAAAGTTCATTTGGTGGGGATGGCTGCCCATTACGAAGGTCTATCGACGGACGCGGTGATCAAGCTGGTCCAATCGATCTCCAAGACGTTCGAGCATAACACCGAGTATTTCGAGAAAGTCATGCAGCTCGTGAAGGAAAGCGGCTTTATGACCCTGCCGTATATGTCCATTCTGATTAAGAACTAGGAAAGCGGCCCTATCCGGACTTCCGGCATCAGCGAGTATGGCATTCGGGCTGCGGTCTAATCACGGCTATCCATCAAATACCAGTAAAAAGTAGGAATAAAGAGCTAATTCTCTATAACACGCGATGGCCCCCCGGCCGATATATATCGTAGGAACGTATCTCGGGGAGGTAGCGATACTATATGGACACGCCCATATCGAATAACGGGATGGAGCGGATTCCGGTCGTCGGCCCGGTCCATCCGGTGCCCAGAAGCACGGGCAGGGAAGCGGAAGCAGGCGCAGCCCAAGTGGTGGACTCTATTCATTCTGCAAAAGAAATGAAGCTGGCGGAATACCGCGGTGAGCAGATCTCTATCAGCGACGAACAGATGGTCAAAGCACTGGAACGGGCGATGAAAGCCGTGGAAGGTAAAAATACATCACTTGATTTTTCGATTCACGAAAAAACCAAGCAAATCATGGTCAAGGTTCTCGATAAGGAGTCCGGCCAAGTCATCCGTGAGATCCCGCCGGAGAAAAATCTCGACTTTCTTGCGAAGCTGTGGGAGATGGCGGGAATCTTGGTGGATGAGAAGCGCTAAAAGAGGAGGGACAATACATGGTAAATCGCTTAACGGGCATATCCAGCGGACTGGATACGGATACTCTGATCAAACAGCTCATGAAAGCCAACCGGATTCCGGTCGACAAGCTGGGACAGCAGAAGCAGACGGTAGAATGGCAGCGTGAGGCCTACAAAGACATCAACGCTAAAATTCTCGACTTCCGTAATAACAAACTTTTCAACTTCAAAAGAGAAGGTACATTCGCCTCCAAGACGATGACGACCGTAGGCGACACGTCCGCTGTGGCAGCCAAAGCTACGGGGGATGCCGCTGCCGGTACTTTGAAGATCGAAGTAACGCAGATGGCCACGCCATCCATCAGTACGAGCTCGGCCGCCATTACGGCGGATACAGCATTCAAAACGAACGTACCTCTGAAGGATACCGAGTTCGCGGCAGGGTTCACTCAAGTCACCCCAGCTACTTCTCCGGTCACCTATCAGGAGTTTGATATTACGGTCAACTCGAAGACAATCCGCATCAATCCGAATACGGACTCCTTGGACTCGATGATGTCGAAAATCAACAGCCAGGCGGGCGTTACGGCCTTCTACGATTCGACCAACCGGGTGGTCTCCCTGTCCGGAGGCGGCCAGGCTATCTCCGTGGGCGGCGACTTTATGACCAATACCCTGAAGCTTGGAGCAGGCTCGGCCCCTACGGATGCCCAATTGAAAATCAACGGCGTGGCTACGACCCGTTCCTCTAACAGTTTCAGTGTGAACGGCGTACAGGTTACGCTCAACGGCGTAGGCGCTGTGACCATCGACGTCAAGAGCGATACCGACAAAGTCGTGGATTCCATCAAAACCTTCATCAACGACTACAACAGTCTTCTCAAAACGCTGCAGGATAAAGTGGGCGAGGACAAGTTCCGCAACTATACCCCTCTCACTTCAGAGCAAAAGGAAGCGATGAAGGATACGGACATCACGCTGTGGGAGGCCAAGGCGAAGAGCGGTCTGCTCAAGAATGACTCGATTCTGATGGGACTGGCCAATTCGATGCGTTCTTCCATGTCGAATCCGGTGGAAACGGGCAATCCGAAATATAGAACACTAAGTGCGATCGGGATCGATACGGGCTCCTATACGGAAAAGGGCCAGCTGTATATTAAGAGTGAGGCGAAGCTTCGGGAAGCGATCGAGGCTGACCCGCAGGCCGTGATCAATCTCTTCACCCAGGATGGCAACGGAGATACAGATACATCAGACGTGGGTGTTGGCGAACGATTGTATCAAGATCTGATGGGCGGTCTCGAGAAGATTGCCAAGAAGGCGGGTACGTCGGCTTTCTCCGATATGTCCGTGTTCAAATCGGACAGCGACATCGGCAAGAAATTAACGGACTTGAACACGCGCATCAGCGCAGGGAACTCACGGTTAACGGATCTGGAGAGCCGCTATTACAAACAATTCGCCGCCATGGAAGCCGCGATGAGCAAATATAATTCACAGTCGTCCTATTTGTCCAATGCATTCAGCAGCTAGAATTACATCCACGGAGATCTCTTAGGAGGGAATACGCATGCTACAAGCACAGCAAAATAAATACCTGTCCACCTCGGTTCAAACGGCATCTCCCGGTCATTTGCTGATTATGCTCTATGATGGGGCCATCCGATTCTGCAGAGCCGGTATCGAAGCGATGAAGCAGCACCGGTATGAAGAGGTCAGCCGGAATTTGGTGAAAGCACAGGATATCGTGCGAGAGCTGATGTTAACCTTGGATCCTAAGCTCCCGATCTCGGAGGATCTGACGCGGCTCTACGATTACTTTCTGTTTCGTCTGGTCGAGGCGAATCTGAAGAAAGAAACGGAAGCAGCCGAGGAAGTGCTCGAATACCTGGTTTCGCTCAAAGAGACGTGGGTGCAAGCAAGCCGTGCCGCTGCTGGCGGCCAAGCCGTCGGGGTCTCCCATGCTTGAGCATATTGAGGCGCTGGAGACGCTGACCGAGAGCATGGCTTCCCGTCTTCAGGAAGCCGGGTATGAAGAAGTGGAGCAGTTCGTGCGGGACCGCGAGGAGATTGTCCTCTCGATCCGCCGCGCACTGCAGCAGAATCCGGAGCAGGCGTCGACGTATGCGGAGCGGGTCCAGCGGCTGCTCCGTCACGATGAAGCCATCTCGGGCCGGATCGAAGCGCTGCGCAGTGAAGCCGCAGGACAGCTGCAGAAGGTCGATACGGCGAAGACGCAGCGGGGCGGGTACGACAAGGCTTATACGCCGGACAGCCTGTTTTTCGATAGACGCAAATAGAGAATGCAGCTCCCTGCTGGAAGCATGGGGGCTTTTTTGCTGTGAACAACTACCTGTGGACAATGTGGATAACTCTGTTGATAACTTTGCAGAAAATGTCGGAAAACCGCGCTATATCAGGCTTTTTTCATGTGAATAGGATGTAAATCAAATGTTAATACTCGAATTTTCTAAATATTTAGCTAACATGAAGAAGTTGCATTGACAGGGCGGCAAACGGGATGATATATTCGAAATGCAGTAGGCAATTGTTAGCAGTTATTTGATAATGAAGGGAATGTTTTTCATGCAAGGTAAAGTGAAATGGTTTAACGCAGAAAAAGGCTATGGCTTCATCGAGCGCGAAGATGGCGGCGACGTATTCGTACACTTCTCCGCAATTCAAACCGACGGTTTCAAAACCCTCGAAGAGGGACAGTCCGTTGAGTTCGATATCGTAGAGGGCGCCCGTGGTCCTCAAGCGGCTAACGTAATCAAGTTGTAATCATCCGGCCCTTTCGGCCGCTGAATAGATGGTTATCATTGATAATTAGCAGAAGAAGGCACCCCGGAGATTCCGGCGGTGTCTTTTTTGTATGCGTTTTATTTATAGAAGGGTGGAGGTAGTCCAGAGAAAAAATGTAAAACTTTTTGGCGAATTATGAAGGATTTTTAAAGGTGGAGGGGGAATATAGTATAGGGTATGGACGAAAGGAGGAGTAATACATGAAATTCAACATTCGCGGCGTCAACATCGAGGTAACGGAAGCGTTGAGAGATCATGTGGAGAAGAAACTCAGCAGACTAGAGAAGTATTTCGAGGCTCCCCCTACATCGGAAGTAAGTGTTTCATTAAGCGTATTAAAAGGTCTCCAGGCTGTTGAGGTGACGATTCCCCTGCCGAATCTGCTCCTGCGGGCCGAAGAGAAGCAGACGGATATGTATGCTTCCGTCGATCTCGTGGTGGACAAGCTCGAGAGGCAGATCCGCAAAGCCAAAACAAAAGCCAACCGCAAGATCCGCCAAGAAGGCGGCCTGAAGGATTTGTTCCGGGCTGAAGAACCGGATGACGCTTACATTGCCGTGCATGAAGAGGAAGACGATTATGAACTCGTACGGACGAAGCGGTTCACGCTGAAGCCGATGGACATCGACGAGGCCATCCTGCAGATGAATATGGTAGGCCATAATTTCTTCGTGTTCGCCAACTCCGACACCTCGGAGGTCAATGTGGTGTACAAACGCAATGACGGCAAATACGGGTTGATCGAACCGGCCAGATAATAAGCATGTGTCCTGGCCCTCACCCATCCTTACGAAAATGACAAGGGTTCGGCCATATGGCCGGACCCTTTTATACATGGCTGCCAAACGGCCGAAAAATCTAAAAAGGCAATAGAACGTTTACATAGTGAGGTGCTCCGACCAGGAAATCGTCCCCTGACCCGTGCAGGGGGTAAAAGGTGTAATGATGAAGGAAGCCTTGGGGCAAGCTTCTAACTAAGAGTGAAGGACAAGTCAAAATTCAGCCTGCAATCCGTGAATGAGACGTGTTGTTTGTTGCGGCAGCAGGGCTAAAAATGCTACAATTTGGGGTAAGACATACCGTTCGAAAAAGGAAGGGGATTAGCAGCATGCTAGGACTCGTGAAAAAAATATTCGGAGACCCCAACGACCGCGAATTGAAGCGGCTTTGGAAGGCCGTGGAGTATATCAACTCGCTCGAGCCCCAAATCCAGGGGTTATCCGATGATGAGCTGCGCGGCAAGACCACCGAGTTCCGTGAGCGCTTGGAGAAAGGCGAGACGCTTGACGATCTGCTCCCGGAGGCTTTCGCGGTTGTCCGGGAAGCGGGCAAGCGCACGCTCGGCAAGCGTCATTACGACGTACAGCTCATCGGGGGCATGGTGCTCCACGAAGGCAAGATCGCCGAGATGCGTACGGGGGAAGGGAAGACCCTTTGCGGTACGCTTCCGGTCTATTTGAACGCGCTCGCGGGCAAGGGCGTGCACGTGGTTACCGTCAATGACTATCTCGCACAGCGCGACAGCTCGGAGATGGCCCAGCTGCACAATTTCCTGGGATTGAGCGTCGGCGTGAATCTGTCGAACATGTCCCATGAAGCCAAACAAGCGGCTTATGCCTGTGACATTACCTACGGAACGAACAACGAGTTCGGATTCGATTACTTGCGCGATAACATGGTTGTATATAAAGAGCAGATGGTACAGCGTCCGCTGTCGTACTGCGTCATCGACGAAGTGGATTCGATTCTCGTCGACGAAGCCCGTACCCCGTTGATTATTTCGGGACAAGCTGCCAAGTCGACGGAGATGTACCTGATCGCCGACCAGGTGGTCAGCCGTCTGGTGGAAGAGGAAGACTATACGATCGACGTCAAACTGCGCTCCGTAACGCTGACAGAGGCGGGGGTAGCGAAGGTCGAGAGGTCGTTCGGCATCGAGAATCTGTTCGATCACGAGCATGTGACGATCAATCACCACGTACAGCAGGCGCTCAAAGCTCATGCTATCATGAAGCTTGACGTGGACTACGTCGTGTCCGAAGGCGAGATCGTCATCGTCGACGAATTCACCGGACGTCTGATGACAGGCCGCCGCTACAGCGAAGGTCTGCACCAGGCGATCGAGGCAAAGGAACGTCTTCAGGTTCAGAACGAATCGATGACTCTCGCGACGATCACGCTGCAGAACTACTTCCGGATGTACCGCAAACTGTCCGGTATGACCGGTACGGCGAAGACCGAGGAAGAAGAACTGAAAAAGATCTACGGGCTGGAAGTTATCGTCATTCCAACGAACAAGCCTACGGTCCGCCAGGATATTCCTGATGTCGTCTACAAGTCGGTGCCGAGCAAGTTCCGCGCTGTGGTGAACGAGATCGTGGAGAAGCATAAGAAGAAGCAGCCGGTACTGGTCGGTACGGTGTCCATCGAGAATTCCGAGGTTCTCTCCGAGATGCTCAAGAAGAAGGGCGTTCCGCATAAGGTCCTCAATGCGAAGTACCATGCCGAAGAAGCCGAGATCGTCTCCCGTGCAGGTCAGATGGGGGCGGTAACGATTGCTACCAACATGGCGGGCCGCGGTACGGATATTGTGCTTGGCGAAGGCGTACCGGAACTCGGCGGGCTGCATATTATAGGTACGGAGCGGCATGAGAGCCGCCGGATCGACAACCAGCTTCGCGGCCGTGCGGGACGTCAGGGCGATCCGGGATCGTCGCAGTTCTATCTCTCCCTCGAAGATGAACTTATGCGCCGTTTCGGTGCCGAGAACATTATGGGGATGATGGACCGTCTCGGGTTCGAAGAAGACCAGCCGATCGAGAGCAAGCTGATCTCGAAGGCGATCGAGTCCGCACAGAAGCGCGTAGAAGGCAATAACTTCGATGTCCGTAAAGTGGTCCTCCAGTATGACGACGTGATGAACCAGCAGCGCGAGATCATCTACAAGCAGCGCCGCGAAGTCATCGAGTCCGAGAACATCCGAGAGATTGTGCTTGGTATGATTCTTCCGGTCGTCGACAGGGTTGTCGAAGCACACTGTGTCGATGACGTACCGGAAGATTGGGATCTGCAGGCGATCGTCGACTACTGTAGCGGAACGTTCCTGCACGAAGGCCAGCTGACGGTAGAAGAGCTCGAGCGTAAAGAGAAGGAAGACATCGCCGAGTACCTCAAAGCGCTGCTGACACGTTTGTACGAAGAGCGGGAAGCCACCATTGGTGCGGAATTCATGCGCGAGTTCGAGAAGGTTGTTCTGCTGCGTGCCGTAGACAGCAAGTGGATGGATCATATCGACGCGATGGACCAGCTGCGTCAAGGGATTCATCTGCGGGCATACGGCGGTACGGATCCGCTTCGCGAATACCAGTTCGAAGGCTATGAGATGTTCCAGGAGATGATCCAGAGCATCCAGGAGGAAGTCGCCACATACATCATGAAAGCCCACGTGGAGACGAACCTCGTCCGGGAAGCGGTCGTCGACGAGAACGAGATGGCGACGAACGGCGAACCGGCGGTGAACCGTCCGGCTCAAGCCAGCGAGGTGATCGGTCGCAACGATCCGTGTCCGTGCGGCAGCGGCAAGAAGTACAAAGCGTGCCACGGGATTTTGAAGGCATAAGAATGTTGAAGGAATAGAGATCAGCGTGACAAACGGCAATACCGCCGCGGGGTTGAAGCTGCGGCGGTTTCGGAAGCGGGAGGTCGGGGCGAGGCTCCGGTCTCCTTTTTCGCCATCGGGTACAGGGAATATCAGGAATTCATAACTTATAATGAGGTGCTGACCATGTTGGAAGCAGATGTAAAACGGGATATGCAAGAAACGGCCGGGCGTTTGGCTGAGCTTAGGGGGTCTCTTTGACTTAGATCTGAAGCTCGAACAGATCGCGGATTACGAAGAGAAGATGTCCGCTCCGGACTTCTGGGACGATAATGAGAAGGCACAGAAGCTCATCGCCGAGATGAACGGGATCAAGGGCAGCATCGACCAGCTCCAGGAGCTGACGGCCGAGTATGAAGACTTGGAGCTGATGATGGAGCTGGTGCAGGAGGAAGCCGACGAGAGCCTGGTGGCGGAGCTGACAACAGGCATTGCGGCGCTCGTGAAGAAGCTGGAATCCTTCGAACTGCAGCTGCTGCTTAGCCAGCCTTACGATAAGCTCAACGTCATCCTGGAGCTGCATCCGGGCGCAGGCGGCACCGAGTCGCAGGACTGGGCCGAGATGCTGCTGCGGATGTACCGCCGCTGGGCCGAGAAGCGCGGCTACAAGGTGGAGGTGCTCGACTACCTGCCGGGGGATGAGGCCGGGGTGAAGAGCGTCACGCTCCTGA
The DNA here is from genome assembly GCF_027533645.1 of Paenibacillus caseinilyticus. GTDB lineage: Bacteria > Bacillota > Bacilli > Paenibacillales > NBRC-103111 > Paenibacillus_G > Paenibacillus_G caseinilyticus. The sequence goes on along the minus strand of NZ_JAQAGY010000031.1, from coordinate 65,442 downwards.
TCCAAGGCCACAATGCTTACGGCTACCTCAAAGCGGAGAAGGGCGTGCACCGGCTCGTGCGGATCTCGCCGTTCGATTCGTCCGGGCGACGCCATACGTCGTTCGTCTCCTGCGATATCATGCCGGAGATCGATGACGATGTGGAAGTGGAAATCCGGACCGAAGATCTCAAGGTCGATACCTACCGGGCTTCGGGTGCCGGCGGACAGCACATCAACACGACGGACTCGGCCGTGCGGATCACGCACATGCCTACGGGTGTCGTTGTGTCCTGCCAGACGGAACGGTCGCAGATCAAGAACCGGGACCGCGCGATGAAGATGCTTCGTTCGAAGCTCTACGAGAAGAAGATCGAAGAGCAGCAGAAGCAGCTTGCCGAGATTCGGGGCGAGGTATCAGACATTGCCTGGGGCAGCCAGATCCGATCCTATGTCTTCCACCCGTACAGTATGGTGAAGGACCACCGGACCGGGGAAGAGACAGGCAACGTGGGAGCAGTAATGGATGGGGATCTCGATCCGTTCATCGACGCCTATCTGCGGGGCCGCATCAACAAGAAGGATAAAGAGGAATAGGGATCAGGCCTCAAGAACAAGGCGTGATAAATTAAGGTTGGCGGGCTCATCCTACATGAAAAAGGCGGCCGGCTTGGACCGCTTGGCCGGATATCCGGCACAAGCGCCGGCCGGCTGCCTCACATGTGGGATTTTGTTGTGAAACGGAGCGGGGGAACGTATGGCGGATCGGAAGAAAAAAACAATGCGTAAGGTGACAGCGCCGCCCAGGCATGGAGGGGGACGGCAGGCCATCAGCATGGCCGCTCCTGGGGAACCGGGAGCGGGCAATGCCGTGAAGGAGCGTGCCCGGGGAGGCCAGGCGGCCGGGGCCCCTGGCACCCTGCTGCCCGGCGGACAAGCGGAAGCGCCAGGTACCTCACCTGCGGGGCTCGGGCCCCGGGGCGGCGGCAGACGGCAGCCGCCTGAAGAGGGCAGCCGGCAGAGCAAGCGCTCCCGTAAGGGCGGAGCCGGCGGCCGGCCGGGATGGGTGTTGTATGTTAAGGAGTACACGCTCCTTCTGCTCGGTTCCCTGGTTGTGGCGCTCTCCTTCAATATGTTCCTTGGGCCGAATCAGGTAGCTTCGGGCGGGGTGACCGGCATCAGCATCATCGTGGAGAAGCTGGTAGGCGTAGAGCCGGCCTATACCCAATGGGCACTCAATATCCCGCTGTTCCTGCTCGGTACGCTGCTGCTCGGCCGGCAGTTCGGCGCGAAGACGCTGGTCGGCTCTATCCTCCTGCCGCTGCTTGTACTGCTCACGCGGAATATGCCGTCCTTGACCCCCAATGTGCTGCTCGCTTCGATTTATGGAGGGATCGGCATCGGGGTCGGGCTCGGGCTGGTATTCCGGGGCCGGGCATCCACGGGCGGCATGGATCTAGCCGCCCAGATGCTTCACCGGTACACGGGGATTTCACTGGGGCTTTGCGTCGCCCTGCTGGACGGGCTGATCATTCTGACAGCCGGCGTCTTCTTGTCGCCGGAGAAAGCGATGTACGCCCTGATCGGCCTCTTCGTCACGACGAAGACGATCAATGTGGTGCAGTTGGGTCTCAGCTACTCCAAGGTGGCGTTCATCATCTCGGAAGCCGAGGAGGAGATCCGGGAAGGCATTCTCTATGAGCTCGACCGAGGCCTTACGAGACTGCAGGCAACGGGCGGGTATACCGGCGAGTCCAAGCGGGTGCTCATGGTTGTGGTCAGCCAGACCGAGGTCAGCCGCTTGAAGGAACTGGTACGGCGGATCGACCCGGGGGCTTTCGTCATTCTCAGCGATACCAACGAGGTGCTGGGCGAAGGGTTTAAGCTGACGGGAAGCTCTCTTAGCCCGTAAGAGCAGGGGCGGCTAAGCGCGGTTGGTCGGGACTGACTGGGAGGAAGCCGCTCACTGGGCGCCGATGCCGCTTATCCTCTCCGGGTGAGAATAGACGTTGAAGGTGTGTCCGCGGATGAAGCCGACGACGGTGATGCCGAGGTCATCCGCCAGATCCAGCGCCAGATCGGTCGGCGCAGACTTCGAGAGCAGGAGGCCGATGCCCATCTTGGCGGCCTTTAGGAGTACCTCGGACGAGACGCGGCCGCTGAAAGCGAGCACCTTATCGTGGAGGGGCAGCCCCTGCCTCAGGCTGCAGCCGAAGAGCTTGTCGAGCGCGTTATGCCGTCCGATATCGCTGCGCCGGATCAGGAGCGCCTCCGCGGAGCAAAGGGCCGCATTGTGGACGCCGCCGGTCCGGCGGAACACATCGGAGCCGTCCTGCAGCAGCGCGATCAGCCGCAGGCATTGCCCCGGCGTCAGCGTATGGCGGGAGAGCACGGTGCGGGCCGTCCGCACGTCGCTCTGGAAGTAGAATTGCCGGCTCTTGCCGCAGCAGGAGCCGATAAACCGTTTGGATTGATCCCGCTGCCGGGCCGGCAGCGGGTTTTTGAGTTCCACATAGGCGAAGCCCTTCCCAGTATCCACCTCAAGCGACCGGATGTCAGACCAGGTGCGGATCACGCCTTCCGCCGCAAGGAACCCGGCCGCCCAGTCCTCGAGGTCGTCAGGAGAGCAGACCACGGTCGCGAACTCCTCCCCGTCCAGACGGACGGTGAGGGGAACTTCCCGTGCCACCGTATCGACCAGCGGGCGGAGGCCGCCGTCCTCGTATCTCCATAGGGATCTTGCTGTGACAGATTCATCGTCCATTCCCATTCACTCGCTCTCCAGCTCCAATTCTTCGATACGCCGCTCCACATACTTCGTATCTTTCATCGCATGATACGTCTCCGCTTTCTCCACAATGACGGACGTATTGTATTCCGGAATCCCCGCGTGCGGTTCATACACCCCGGTTGGCAGCAGTACGTTGCCTTCCGGCCAGTGGACTTCGATATTCCCGGCTCGCACCGGCTCCCACTTGGCCCGCCCGTGCATGGCGCCGTACCGGTTATAGACCACGATCGCGTCGCCTTCCCGCAGGCCCAGCTTCTTCCCGTCTTCCTCGCTCATCAGCACATCATACCGGTCCGCCCCGTTGAATGGATCCCGCTCGCTGTAGATCATGGAGTTGAACTGCTTGCCCCGCCGGGTCGTGACGAAGAAGTGGCCTTCGGGCTTGCGCAGCTCCGGCAGTTCGATGGGCAGCAGCCGCCCCCGGCCGTCCGGTGTAGGGCAGACCCCGCCTTCGCACAGCCAGGCGCCGCCCCATTGGAACACGTCACCCTTCGCCTTCAGATGCTGAATTCCCTCATAATTCGGCGCCGCTTCGGCGATCTCCCGGCGGATGTCCGCCGCGGACTGCAGGCCGAGCTGGTAGGCCTCCTCAGGCTTCACCCTGGCGGCCAGCTCCGCGTAGATCTGCCACTCGGCCCGGGCTTCCGGCATCCGTGGGCCTTCGATCTCCGGAGAGAAGTAAACCATCCGCTCGGTGGATGTCGATGTGCCGCCGCCGGGCTGCTCGTAGCGGGTCATGGCCGGCAGGACGATCACGGCTTCCGCCGCATCGACGAGGGTCGAGGTGTTCAGGATGATATCCTGATGCACCCGCACCTCCATCGCCTCCAGGCACTGCCGGACGAAGTCAGGGTCCGGCATCGTCTCGAGGAAGTTGCCGCCGGAAGTGTAGAACACCCGCAGCCGGCGCTCATGGTCTTCGGGCAGGACGGCGTTCTCCAGCGAGACGCCGACGATATCGCCCTGCCAGGCCGGCAGCTCGAAGCCCCACTGGGCCTCGATGCGCCGCCGCGCCTCGGGATCGCTGATCTCCCCGCCGGGCAGCGAGAACGGATCGGCGCCCATCTCGCCCGAGCCTTGGACCCCGCTGTGCCCGCGGATCGGCATGAGGCCGCAGTGTTCCCGGCCGAGGAACCCGCGCAGCAGCGCCAGGTTGGCGACCTGCGAGATGTTGTCGGTGCCGAAGCGGTGCTGGGTCAGCCCCATGCTCCAGACGAAGACGCCGGACTTGGCTGCGGCCAGCTCCTCTGCGAAGGCTTGCATCCGCTCCCGCGTCAGGCCGGAGGCTTGCTCGAGCTGGCTCCAATCCTGAGCCTCTACATGGGCGCGCAGCGCTTCTAGGCCGCTGGTATGCGCGGCCAGGAAGGCGTGGTCTAGCGCCGATCCCGCCTGCTTGCGCTCCATCTCGAACCACACCTTCATGACTCCGTTCATGAAGGCAATATCGCCGCCGATGTTCACCTGATAGAAGTCATCGGCGAGCTTCGTGCCGAACAGGGCGGATTCGGGCACGGAAGGAATCCAGTACCGGTCCATCGACGGCTCGTGGTACGGGTTGATCACGATGATCTTGGTGCCCTTGCGCTTCGCCGCATACATATACTTGGTCGACACGGGCTGGTTGTTCGCCGCGACGCTCCCCCAGAAGATGAGGACGTCGGTGCCGATCCAGTCCTTATAGCTGCAGGACGAAGCGCCGATGCCGACAGAACGCTTCAGGGCCGTCTTCGAAGGCGAGTGGCAGATGCGGGACGCATTATCGATGTGATTCGTGCCGAGAAAACGGGCCGTCTTGGCCGCCGCGTAATACGATTCGTTCGTGATGCCGCGGGCGGTCAGATAGAAAGCGAGCTGCTTCGGATCTACCGCGGCGATCTTCGCGGCGATCGTATCCAGCGCCTCGTCCCAGGAGAGGCGGGAGAAGCGGCGCTCGCCCTTGCGGCGGATCAGTGGATACGGCAGCCGCCCGAGGCCGCGCAGCGCCGTGCTGTCCATACGGCGCAGCTCGTCGATATCCGCGTGCAGCACATCGCCGGCGATGGCGGGCATCGTATTGAGCCGCAGCACGTTGAGCCGCGTAGTACACAGATGCGGCCCGGCCAGCGTCTGATCCTGCAGGCCGGCCACGCCGAGCGCGCAGCCGTCGCACACCCCCTGGGTCAGGATCCGGTAGGCGTAGGGCAGCTGGTCGCGGTTATCCCAGACGGCCTTGAATGTGTCGCGGATATGCCGCGGTTTGATGCGGTTGAGCCCGAATGGCACCCGGCTGGCCCATAAGGACGGATCGGGCAGAGAGGGCAGGGGAATGCGCCCGGTATGTTTGGTTTGGCCCATAAGGAACACTCCTTCGGATAAGGAATAGGATAGGGAGGTACGCAAAAAGCCGCAGCGGACCAAAGCCCCGGACCGGCAAAAATCGAAACTCCGGATGAGGCTGGGTCTGTTGCGGCGGTTAGTCTTGAGCAGGTTCGCTGCCAAGTGCCAACGGCACGGAAGGGTTGGATCTGCGGGCGGCGCAAGAAGGCTTGGGCATGCCCAGGTAACCTGTACGTAAGAAAACGGGATCAAGCTTCGTCCGGAGCCTTAGCTTCGGGCAAGCTGCTCGATCTCCCGGTCGAATACGAAAATACTCATGCCGATATCCTTATCGAGGTCGATATCGACAAACAAATCCACGAAGCGGGCGCCCAGAAGTTCCTCCATCTCTACGGGCCGGTGGGTCCGGTACATTTCCTTGACCATTTCGGTCCGGGCGGTCCGAAGGGCCTGCTTGCCGTCGGTGGCGGTGGCGATGAACTTCTCGACGGGAGAGAGATGGCCTTCCATCTCGCAGATCGCCCAGTTCCTGCAGAACGTGGTGCGGATCTCGCGGGGGCCTTTGCCCATGTGCTTCTTGCGGAACGCTTTCACCAAATTGCCGAACTCGGCTTCGATTTTATTCATAGCATGCATTCCCCGATTCATCTGACGCGTAGAAAGCAACTCAAATTTTATCATGCGGACCGGGCCAGTTCAAGAACATTCCCCGGCTTGCGGGCGGGGAATGCTGGTAAGGGGATAGGTCGTCTATATAGGCTTTGCAGGAGTGAAAAACAGAGGAGCAGACGGACTTCGGAGACGTCAGAAGAGTGTTGCAGTGAAGGCGGACGTAGGGTACGATGAGGGGGATGGAAAAGTTTTCTGAACGTGTGGCATTCGCCTGCGGAGGTGCTGAGAGAGCGGGCTGCTTTCCTGGTGACGGGACAGAGCGGACTTCCCTCCGGAGGACTTCCGAAGAGGTAAAAAAGGAATTGAATTATTATACCCCAGAATGTATAATAATACATAGTTTTCATGTGGAGGGAACGGATATGTCTATAAAAGTAAGAGCGGCCATTATCGGCGCGACAGGATACGGCGGGGCCGAAACGATCCGGCTGCTGCTGGCCCACCCGCACGTGGCCATCACGTCGGTGGTCTCATCTTCAAACGCCGGAGCCTCCATCGCGGAAGGATTTCCGCACCTGAATGGAATCCTGACCGACCGGCTGGATGCAGTCGATGTGGAGTTGCTGAAGGAGAAAGCGGATGTCGTCTTCCTCGCTACGCCGCACGGCATCAGCAGCGAATTGTCGCCGAAGCTTCTGGAAGCGGGATTGAAAGTGGTCGATATCTCGGGCGACTTCCGGCTGAAGAACGGGGCGGATTACGAACAGTGGTACAAACATAAGCCGGCTGATCCGGACTACATAAACAAAGCGGTATACGGACTCTCCGAGGTATTCGGCGAAGAAGTCAAGGGAGCAAACTTCGTATCGAACCCGGGCTGTTATCCGACGGCGACGGCCCTTGGCCTTGCTCCGCTGGCGGCTAACCGGTGGATCGACCCGAAGTCGATTATCGTCGATGCGAAGTCCGGCGTGTCCGGAGCGGGACGCGGGCTCAGCCTGACGGTGCATTACTCGGAGATGAACGAGAATTTCATGGCGTACAAAGTCAACCGGCACCAGCATACGCCGGAGATCGAACAGACGCTGACCCGTCTGGCGGGCGAAGAGGCCGTGATTACGTTCACGACGCATCTCGTGCCGATGACGCGGGGCATCCTCTCGACGATCTATGTTCAATTGAAAGAAAGCCGCAGCGAAGAGGAGATCTTCGCGCTGTTCCGCTCTTATTATGAAGGGCGCCGGTTCGTCCGGATTCTGGAACAGGGCAAATTCCCGGCGACGAAACAGGTGCTTGGCTCCAATTATTGCGATATCGGCTTGTCCCTGGACCCGCGTACGGGCCGGTTGACCGTCATCTCGGTCATCGATAATGTCGTGAAGGGCGCAGCGGGCCAGGCAATACAGAACTTGAACCTCATGATGGGCTGGGACGAGGGAACCGGGCTGGCATTCAGTCCGGTGTATCCTTAAGGCAAGCCTTCCATAACAGGGTAGAACGGGAGAGAGAGCGATGACGGTAGGCAAAGCAGGGTTCGTGGTGGTGCCGGAAGGTTCCGTAACGACGCCGGCAGGATTCCGCGCAGGGGGACTGCACTGCGGACTGAAGAAGACGGAGCGCCACGACTTGGGCGTAATAGTATGCGATGTGCCGGCACAGGCGGCGGGCGTCTATACGCTGAACCAGTTCCAGGCGGCACCTCTCGGCGTGACGCAGGAGAGCATCGGCCAGGACGGCACGCTGCAGGTCATGCTGGTGAACTCGGGCAACGCGAATGCGTGCACGGGCCAGCAGGGCGTGGACGATGCGCGCGCGATGCGGTCGGCCGCTGCCGAGGCGTTCGGCGTAGCGGAACACTTGGTCGGCGTGACATCGACAGGCGTGATCGGGGAACTCCTGCCGATGGGCAAGGTGCTCTCCGGCATCGAACGGCTGCCCGCGGGTGTGAGCGCGGATGGCGGCGACGACTTCTGCCAGGCGATCCTGACCACGGATCTCGTGAAGAAGGAGATCTGCGTATCGCTCTCCGTAGGCGGCAGGACCGTGCACATCGCGGGCGCAGCCAAAGGCTCCGGCATGATTCATCCGAACATGGCTACCATGCTCGGGTTCATGACGACCGATGCGAATATAGCCGCTGCGGACCTGCAGAAGCTGCTCAACGAGGTGACCGATTCCACGTTCAATATGATTACCGTGGACGGCGATACGAGCACGAACGATATGGTCGTTGTCCTGGCCAGCGGGCTCGCGGGCGGCGACGCGCTGACGCCGGAGCATCCGGACTGGGATGCGTTCGCGGCCGGGTTCGCCTTCGTGGGCGAGCATCTCGCCAAAGCGATAGCGCGTGACGGCGAAGGAGCGACGAAGCTCGTCGAGGTGACGATTGCCGGCGCGGCATCGAAAGAAGCGGCACGGGCCATCGCCAAGACCGTCATCGGCTCTTCTCTCGTGAAGACCGCGGTGTACGGCGCGGATGCCAACTGGGGGCGGATTATCGCCGCCGTAGGGCGCGCGGGCCACAAGGTCGAGACCGAGACCGTCGATGTACGCCTCGGCGACATTACGGTGCTGGAGCAGTCCAGGCCGGTGAAGTTCGATGAGGAGCGGGCGGCCGAGTATCTCAAGGGAGACTTCGTTCTGATCCATGTCGATCTGCATATGGGAGAGGTATCGGCTACCGCATGGGGCTGCGACCTGACTTACGATTATGTACGGATCAATGCGGCCTACCGGACATAGCTGCGAAGGTCCATCAGGCCAATAAGGCATTGCCGGCCAGTCCGGTTCCTTCCAGGGTCAATCAGGCTGCGGACGGCAAGGGATATAGAGCAAAAGGGGACACGTGCGGATGAAAGACTGTTTTGTGATGAAATGCGGCGGCAGTACGCTGGCTGCCCTGCCTGATGCTTTCTTTGAAGATCTCCGTATTCTGCAGGAGCAGGGTCTTATTCCGGTGATCGTTCACGGCGGCGGTCCGGCCATCTCGGAGACGCTCGGCAAGCTTGGGATCGAGACCGAGTTCGTGAACGGTCTCCGGCGGACGGACGAGAGGGTGCTCGACGTCGTGGAGATGGTGCTTGCTGGACAGATCAACAAAGAGATCGTCCGCAAGATCCAGCGCTCCGGGGCGAAGGCGCTCGGCCTCTCCGGTGTGGATGGCAGCCTCATTCAGGCACAGCCGGTCCCGAATGCGGACGAAGTGGGCCTCGTCGGTGACGTGACGAATGTGAACGGCGAGCTGGTACGAGGCATCGTGGCCATGGGCTACATGCCGGTCATCGCTCCGGTCGGGATCGGTGCCGACGGCGGCCAGCGGTACAATATCAATGCGGATACGGCGGCCGGAGCGGTCGCTTCGCATATCGGCGTCGAGCGGATGATCGTGGTGACGGACGTGCCCGGCATCCTGAAGACGGTGGACGGGGAGAAGCGAGTGCTTCCGGCGGTCACGGTTCAAGAGATCGACGACATGATCGCGAGTGGCGAGATTTATGGCGGCATGATTCCGAAGGTGCGGGCTGCCGTGCAGTGCATCCAGGGTCAGGTGCGCGAGGTGGTCATCGTGAACGGCTCCGAACCGGCCGTGCTCAGCCGGGTGCTCAAGGAAGGCGGCATCGGAACGCGCATCGTAAGGAACTGATGGGTATTAACCATAACCATATAAAGGAGTGAACGACATGGGAGAGGCTCAAAGCGCATTGTTTCCGAACTACGCACGGTATCCTTTTACGTTTGTGAAGGGGGACGGCAGCAGGCTGTGGGATGAGAACGGCAAGGAATATCTGGATCTGATGTGCGGGATCGCGGTTACGAACCTGGGGCATGCCCCAAAACGTGTGGGCGAACGCCTGAAAGAGCAGATCGATACGCTGTGGCACACAAGCAATCTGTATCGCATTCCGAACCAGGAGAAGCTTGCCGGCCTGCTGGTAGAACACTCCTGCGCAGATGCGGTATTCTTCTCCAACAGCGGGGCCGAAGCGAATGAGGCGGCGATCAAGCTTGCCCGCCGCTACTTCCAGAAGGTGCTGGGGCAGCCGGAGCGCTTCGAGATCATTACTTTCCACATGTCGTTCCATGGCCGCACGCTGGCTACGCTGACCGCAACGGGGCAGGATAAGGTCAAAGAAGGCTTCTCTCCGCTGCCTCAAGGCTTCGTCTACGCACCGTTCAATGATGCGGAAGCCGTGGAGAAACTCATCTCCACCCGGACTTGTGCGATCATGCTGGAGCTGGTACAGGGCGAAGGCGGCGTGAATGCGGCCGAGCCTGCTTTCATCGCCCGGCTCCAGGAGCTCTGCAAGGAGCACGGCCTGCTGCTCATCATCGATGAGATTCAGACGGGGATGGGCCGTACGGGCAAGCTTTTCGCTTATGAACACTACGGCATCGAACCGGATATCTTCACACTGGCCAAAGGGCTCGGCAGCGGGATGCCGATCGGCGCCATGCTCGGCAAGGAAAAGCTCCGCGAAGCGTTCTCCGCCGGGAGCCACGGGTCGACCTTCGGCGGTAATTACCTGTCCACGGCGGCAGGCCTGGCGACCCTGGAGGTTATGCTGGAGGAGAAGCTGCCGGCACGCGCGGCGGAGCTTGGCGCATACGCGCTCGGCGAGCTGAAGAAACAGCTCGAAGGCAATCCGCTGGTGACGGAAGTGCGCGGGCTCGGCCTCCTGCTGGGCATCGGTCTGACCGTGCCGGCCGGAGAGATTATAGGTCCTCTGCTCGAACAAGGGGTTCTCGTCATCTCCGCCGGACCGAATGTGATCCGGCTGGCACCGAGCCTGCTCATCAGCAAAGAAGATCTGGACCGGGGCCTTGCGGCCGTAACGGCCGAAATCGCAAAAAAAGCAGCCGCAGCAGCGGTATAGCATATAAGGCGGTGAGTCCAGAGGGCGCCGGCGGCATGAGACCGCGGCGCCAGCAACGGGCAGCCGTCCAGACAGAGAAGGGAGATGCATCCATGGCGGGAACGATGGAGCAGGATATCGAGATTAGCCTTAAGGGGCGCGATTTCATCGGGTTGGTGGATTATGCGCCGGAGGAGATTCAATATTTGATCGATCTGGCAATCAATCTCAAGAAAAAGAAGCAGGCCGGCGAGGTATTCCAGCCGCTGAAGGGCAAGACGCTCGGCATGATCTTCGAGAAGTCGTCCACACGCACACGCGTCTCGTTCGAGGTGGGCATGTTCCAGCTCGGCGGGCATGCGCTGTTCCTTAGCAAGAACGACCTGCAGCTCGGCCGCGGGGAGACGATCCACGACACGGCACAGACGATGTCCCGGTACCTTGACGGCATTATGATCCGCACCTATGCCCACCGGACGGTCATCGAACTGGCCCGCGGCGCAACGGTGCCGGTCATTAACGGACTGACGGACTTGTCTCATCCGTGTCAGGCTTTGGCGGACTACCAGACGATCCAGGAGAAGAAGGGCCGCCTGCAGGGACTGAAGATGGCTTACATCGGTGACGGCAACAACATGGTGCATTCGCTGATGATGGGCGCCGCAAAGCTCGGTATGAACTTTGCGGTAGCGACACCGCAAGGCTACGAGCCGGACAGCGAAGTGCTGGAGCTCTCCAAAGAAGCCGCCTCGAAGGCCGGCAGCACCATCTGGGTCGGTACGGATCCGGCGGAAGCGATCGCGGATGCGGATGTCGTCTATACGGATGTGTGGGCGAGCATGGGCTTCGAAGCGGAACAGAAAGAGCGGGAGCTTGCGTTCAAGAACTTCCAGGTGAACGAAGCGCTTGTCAAATATGCGAAGAAGGATTACCTGTTCATGCACTGTCTGCCCGCCCACCGCGGAGAAGAAGTGTCGGAAGGGGTCATCGACGGCGGCAACTCGGTCATCTTCGACCAGGCCGAGAACCGTCTTCACGCCCAGAAGGCCGTGATGGCCGCGATCATGTAGAATCATCCGGGACGGCCGCGAGGCTTGGGGAACCGGGACCTTGCCGCATGTGCCGGCAGGGACCCGGAGAGCTGGCGCGGCCCTATACAGCGAACACAAAAGGAGAGCGGGAGAAGCATGGCAAAGCAGAAGATCGTACTCGCCTATTCGGGCGGTTTGGATACATCCATTATTTTGAAGTGGCTCAAAGAAACGTATGATGCGGAGATTATCGCGTTCACGGCGGATATCGGCCAAAAGGAAGAGCTCGACGGACTCGAGGAGAAGGCGCTGAGCACGGGCGCATCCAAAGTCTACATCGACGACCTGCGCGAAGAGTTCGCGAAGGACTTCATCTACCCGATGTTCCAGGCGGGCGCCTTGTACGAAGGGCAGTACCTGCTCGGCACGAGCATTGCCCGCCCCCTGATCGCCAAGCGCATGGTGGAGATCGCCCTCGCCGAAGGCGCCACGGCTATCGCCCACGGCGCTACCGGTAAAGGCAACGACCAAGTGCGCTTCGAGCTCACGGCTGCGGCGCTGACGCCAGACATCGAAGTCATCGCTCCTTGGCGTCTCGAATCGTTCCGCGAGCAGTTCCCGGGACGCGCCGAGATGATCGCTTATGCCGAGAAGCACGGTATTCCGGTCACGGCATCGGCGTCCAAGCCTTACTCCATGGATCGCAACCTGCTCCACATCTCGTATGAGAGCGGCGTCTTGGAAGATCCTTGGTTCGACGCCAGCGCTCCGGAGAATAAAGAGATGTTCCTGCTGAGCGCTGACCCTGAGGATGCGCCGGACCAGGCGGAATATATCGAGCTGGAGTTCGAGCAAGGTGACTGCGTAGCCGTGAACGGCGAGCGCATGATCCCGCTGCATATCATGGAGAAGCTCAATGAGCTCGGCGGCAAGCACGGTGTCGGCCGTGTGGACATGGTCGAGAACCGCTTCGTCGGCATGAAGAGCCGCGGTGTATACGAGACGCCGGGCGGCGCCATTCTGTTCACCGCCCACCGCAAGATCGAATCGCTGACGATGGACCGCGAAGTGATGCATCTGCGCGACTCCCTCATCTCGAAGTACGCGTCGCTGGTCTACAACGGCTTCTGGTTCGCTCCGGAACGTCTGGCAGTCCAGGCTCTGGTTACCGAGAGCCAGAAGAACGTCAGCGGTACGGTGCGCCTCAAGCTGTACAAAGGCAATGTGATCGCGGCCGGCGTGAAGAGCCCGGTATCGCTCTACAACCCGCACATCGCCACGATGGAAGCCGATCCGACCCAAGCTTACGACCAAGGCGATGCCACCGGCTTTATCCGCCTGAATGCGCTGCGTCTTCGCGTAGCGGCGGGCGTGAAGAAGAACGCGGAGCAAGAATAAGTCCGCATGATGCTGTTTCGCTTAGGGTTTCTCCCTCCAAGGCCTCCGGGCTGCTTCGCGGCGGGGAGGGCCCTATGCCTGCGTTTGCGTGAAGTCGCTTGGGTGCGAAGTAAGAGCAATACCATTGAGATGATGGAGCTGGAGAGGGGAGCAACCGAACGTGTCTAAGCTATGGGGTGGACGGTTTACGAAGAAGACGGATCAGCTGGTGGAGGAATACACCGCTTCGATCCTGTTCGATAAGGAACTCGCGGAGGAAGATATTCAGGGCAGTCTTGCCCACGTGACGATGCTCGGCAAATGCGGCATTCTCCCGTTGGATGACGTGGAGAAGATCAAGGACGGGCTGCATAAAGTCCAGAATATGATCCGCCGCGGCGAAATCGAATTCACGGTGAGCGATGAAGATATTCACATGAATATCGAGAAGGCGCTCATCGATGAGGTCGGTCCGGTAGGCGGCAAGCTGCATACGGGCCGCAGCCGCAACGATCAGGTGGCGACCGACATGCACCTTTGGCTCCGCAAGCGGGTGATCGAGTTCGTCGGCCTCCTGAACAAGATCCAGGAAGCGCTGATCGGGCAAGCCAAAGCGAACCTGGATACGATCGTACCTGGGTACACGCATCTTCAGCGGGCGCAGCCAATCCTGTTCGCCCATCACCTGATGGCGTACGTCTCGATGTTCCAGCGCGACATCGAGCGTCTGCAGGACAGCTACAAGCGGATCAACGTGCTGCCGCTGGGCGCAGGCGCGCTGGCAGGCACGACGTTCCCCATCGACCGCCACTTCGTAGCGAAGCAGCTCGGCTTCGACGCTGTCTACGAGAACTCGCTCGACGCGGTGTCGGACCGGGACTTCATTGTGGAGTTCCTGGCCAATGCTTCGCTGATCATGACCCACTTGTCGCGTCTTAGCGAAGAGTTCGTCTTGTGGTCGAGCACCGAATTCCGCTTCATCGAGCTCGACGACGCCTTCTGTACGGGCAGCTCGATTATGCCGCAGAAGAAGAATCCGGATGTGCCGGAGCTCGTACGGGGCAAGACGGGCCGGGTGTACGGCAACTTGTTCGGTCTCTTGACCGTCCTGAAGTCGCTCCCGCTGGCCTACAACAAGGACATGCAGGAAGATAAGGAAGGCATGTTCGATACGGTCCGCACCCTGCAGGGAGCCCTGCAGCTGTACGCGCCGATGATCGCCACCATGAAAGTGAACAAGGACCGGATGCGCCAGGCCGTCAATCAGGACTTCTCCAACGCCACGGATATTGCCGATTATCTGGTGAACAAAGGGATGCCGTTCCGTCAGGCGCATGAAGTCATTGGCAAGACGGTGCTGTACTGCATTCAGAACGGCAAATACCTGCTGGACCTGAAGCTCGAGGAATACCACCAGTTCTCGAAGCTGTTCGACCAGGATATATTCCAGGTGCTCCAGCCGGAGAGCGTCGTGAACGCGCGCAATGTATACGGCGGCACGGCATCCGCACAGGTCAGCGGCGCGATCGAACGGGCTGAGGCGGTACTTGGTTCGTCCACGGCTTGGTTCGATGAGTATTTTGCCAAAAGCCGCTGAGGCAGATTGCCTTGTGCTTGGTAAGGGCTTGTTTGTCTAGGCTTGATCGCATAAGAGCTTGGTGTGCCTGGAGAGGATAAGGCATAGTGTGTCTCCTCCCCTGGCAAAACATAACCCCCGAAGTGCTGGAATCCCTTCCTCCCAAGCGAGGAAGACGGACAGCGCCGAGGGGGTTACTTGGCGTTCGTCGTTCTTATTCACACAGCTGGAAGAGCCGTTACCGCTGTGTTGTGCCATAACAGCCGCTTACCGTGCGGAGTGGTAATTCGGGCCCTTCACGCCATCTTCGATCAGCGGCTCCCGCGGCGAGCTGCCGGGTCTGGGCGTACTGCGGTCCTGGGAAGTCGAAGAGCCGTTACCCGATGCGATCACGGTGGGCTGCGCACTGTACGTATCGCGCGAGATTTTTTCCTGAGACATCACGACGCCGTTCTGCAGCTTCCTGCGGAACGTCTCGACGACATAACCCGGCTTGCCCTTGATCAGCGTTTCCTGCTTGCCTTTGCGCAGCAGCGGATTATGTACATATTTGACGGGGGGCGGGAGCGTCTCGACGGTTTTGGAAACAATATCATACGTCAACTCGGGCGGAGATTGGCCGTACAGCTTCACGGTCATGCTGCGGTCAGTCGCCGACGTGCGGATGAGCAGGTAATGCTCCGTGCTGTTGCGGAACTTGAACCCGATATGACCTGTGGCGAATGTAGCGTCCTGCCCGAGGGGCACGTAGCTCACGGGCAGAGAATGGTTGCGCCGTTCCACGATGGTCAGGCCAGCGCGCAGCACGGCGTTATAGAGCGTGGAGGACACTTGGCAGATCCCCCCGCCTACTCCGGGGACGAGCTTGCCGTTGACGATAACGGGGGCTTCGCGGAATCCGAATCGCTTCTCCGTCTCGGCGATGTAGGGGGCATAGTCGAACACCTCGCCGGGCTTCAGGAGAACGTCGTGGATCGTCGTTGCGGTCGAGCGCACGTTATGGATCCGCCCTTCGCTGCTTCGCGAAGACCCTGTACCCGGCGGGTAGCCCGTCGTGAATTCGCTGAGCTTCCGCGCGATGCCCTGCGCCTGGAGCGACTGCACCGTCACGCCCGGAGCCGCGTTCAGCATCGGTACGTCGAGCTCCAGCGGCTGCGGCGCTGCGGACGCTGCGCCTGCTTCGGGCGAATCCGGCGGCGGGGCGGACAGCGGCGCCCCTGCTACGGAGCCCCAGGGAGGGAGCTTCGCGAGCAGGAGCTCCCGCAGCTTGGCTTCATCGATGAGCGGAGCCCCCCTCTCCGGCACATAGCGGATCGTATCGTCCGCCTCGATGACGCGCTGGGCATCGGCAGCTTTGCGGGCGTAGACTTCCGCGAATGCAGCCGCCAGGGCGGCGTGCAGCTGATCTTCCGGCAGCTGCACGCCGATTGGCCAAGACGCGCCGCGCAGCCTCCAGCGGGCCAGGGCTCGCTCCCAAGGCGACCCCTGCCGCAGCGGCTGAAGACGCGCCTGGAGCTCCGCGTGGTCGAGCTGGAGGCCCAGCTGTCCCAGCGTCACGCTCTTGGTGAGGCGGGCTTCGCCTTCCTTCACCGCCAGCCGCACCGGCAGGGACAGCACCGCCGCTTCCTTGGCGGCCAGCTGCTCCTCCAGCTCTGCCGGCGTCAGCCCGCCGATCGCCCAGTCGCCGACCCGCGCTTCTTCAGGCAGACGGGGGTGCAGACCGTAGGCTGCGGTACCGAGCGAGGAGGCGAGAAGCAGGAGGAGCCCGGCGGCTATCCCGTATTTCAGTCCCTTGCTCGTAGTGATGGATGTCATAGGGCCTTCTCCTTCATTTGCGGTAAAATCGGATGGGGTCCGTACAAGCGCGGCACACTCATACTTATGCGGACACGCTCTAAAACTTGCTTGAGAAAACTTGCTTCTTATTTCGTCTACAATAAACGGCGTCGGCTCCTCGAGTCGGCCTTGTAGCGAAAGCTGACGGCGAATGCCGGCAGGAGAAGGGGGAACCGCGCGGTTCCTCCTGAGACCATGTGTAGAAATTCCTTGCACCTAAAGGAATTTAGAACTTTATGTCGAAATTATAAAAGCTGGCACCGTTCTGGCTTATTTTGGTTTTCGGACGGTTAGGCGTTTTTGTCGTGAACCAGCGGCAGGACAGGCCCAGAATTGAAGACCCGGCATAATGGGATTCTTCCCAGCGTACGCTCCGCGGTTGTGTCTCCGCAGACCGGCGCGCTGCACCTATAGAGCACCACCAAACTCGCATAGCTCAGGATGTGATACTGTGATCGAAATGCACGACGTGTGGAAAACGTACCCAAACGGCGGTCATGCCCTCAACGGCATCAGCGTGAAAGTGGACCAGAGCGAATTCGTCTACGTCGTGGGTCCGTCCGGGGCCGGGAAATCGACTTTCATGAAATTGATCTATAGAGAAGAACGTCCGACCAAGGGCACCATCTTCGTCAACGGGTTCAATCTGGAGAAATTGAAACAACGCAAAATTCCCTTCGTCCGCCGCAATATCGGGGTCATCTTCCAGGACTTCCGCCTGCTGCCGAAACTGACGGTATTCGAGAACGTGGCTTTCGCGATGGAAGTTATCGAGGCGCCGAAGAAAATCATCAAGAAGCGGACGCTCGAAGTGCTGGACCTGGTCAATCTCAAAGATAAGATCGGCTCGCTGCCGACCCAGCTCTCCGGCGGGGAGCAGCAGCGCGTGGCGATCGCGCGGGCGATCGTCAACAATCCCTCGGTCATTATTGCCGATGAGCCTACGGGCAACCTTGATCCCGAGACTTCTTGGGGGATCATGAAGCTTATGGAGGAGATCAACTTCCGGGGGACGACGATCGTCATGGCTACGCACAACCGGGAGATCGTGAACTCGATGCGCAAGCGCGTGCTGGCTATCGAGGGAGGCCGGATCGTGCGCGACCAGGTGAGAGGAGATTACGGCTATGAGGATTAGCACGGCAGCCAGACATCTTCGGGAAGGCACCAAGAACGTTGCGCGCAACGGCTGGATGTCGTTTGCCTCCATATCCTCCATTGCCATCTCGCTGCTCATTCTCGGCGTGTTCCTGCTGCTGACGCTCAATGTGAATTACTTGGCCCAGCAGATCGAACGGCAGGTAGAGATCCGGGTGTACCTCGAGGTGAATACGAAGCAGGAGACCATCGACCAGCTCTCGGAGAAGATCAAGGCGATTCCGCAGGTGAAGCAGGTGACGTTCGTCTCCAAAGAAGAGGGTCTGAAGTTCTTGCGGGAACGGCTCGGTGAGAGCGGCAGCCAGCTGCTCGAAGGGCTGGAAGGCGAAGATGAGAATCCGCTCAACGACTCGTTCACGGTGGAAGTGACGGAGCCGCGGGAAGTCGCCGCGGTGGCCGGGGCCATCGAGAAGCTCAATAACCCGGAGGAACCAGTGAAGACCATCGACCGGGTGAGCTATGGCAAGGGAACGGTCGAGACGATGTTCAAGGTCACCTCGGTCGTGCGCAACATCGGTCTCGTGATCGTAGCGGGGTTGGCGTTGACGGCGATGTTCCTGATCGCCAATACGATTAAGCTCACGATCATTGCGCGGAGGCGCGAGATCTCGATCATGAAGCTGGTCGGCGCGACGAATGCGTTCATCCGCTGGCCCTTCTTCATCGAAGGTGCACTCCTTGGCCTGATCGGATCGGTGATTCCGGTCGCTGTGCTGCTGTATGGGTATTGGCAGTTGATGCGCTGGGTGCAGCTGGACCTGAACCTGATACTGATCCAGCTCTTGCCTTTTGAACAAGTCGGGCTGAAGACCGGCGCGCTGCTGCTTGGCATCGGCGTGATTATCGGCGTGTGGGGAAGCACGATTTCGGTCCGCAAGTTTATGCGTGTCTGACCTGCCCCAGGCTGGTCGTCCTGCAAGATAAAGAATGGAAACAGGGGAGGAACTTGTGTTGTCGAACAAGTCTTATGTGCCATTGGCCATCGCAGCCGGACTCGTCGGAACGCTGATTGTGCCGCAGTCCGGATTCGCAGCATCGGAAACCCAGCGTATCCAAAACGAGCTCAACCAGATTAGACAGCAGAAGAACGTATACCAGAAGAAGCAGGCGGAGACGGACAAGCAGATTGTTCAGGTGCAGTCGGAGAAAGCCAAGACCGAGAATGACCTGGATTCGCTGATGGGCCAAATTGATTCGACTAACACGAAGCTGAACCAATTGAATAACCAGATTTATACCGTGAAGACCTCTCTGGAACAAAATGCGATCGAGCTCGATGAAGCGCAAGTGCGTATTGATACGCGCGACCAGCTGCTGAAGTCGAGACTGCGGCTGATGTATATGAACGGCGCGGTTTCGTACGCGGATGTGCTGCTGAGCTCGACGAGCTTCAGCGATTTCCTGGACAGGCTGCAGGCGCTGCAGTCCATCGTTTCGCAGGATAAGGATATTCTCGAAGCGAACAAGCGGGATCACAAGGTGATCGTGGACAAGCGGGTCGTGATTGAAGGGAAGCTGGCCGAGGTAAAAACGTTATACGGGCAAGTGTCGGAGATGAAAGCCGATCTCGTCGAGAAAGAGAAAGAGAAAGAAGTGCGTATCGCCAGCCTGAATGAGCAGGCCGAAGCGCTTGAGCATATCAGCGAAGAGGCGGAGCAGCAGGTCATAGCCGCGGCAGCTGCGGAATCGAAGAAGCAGCAGGCTCTCTACCAAGAGCAGCAGAGAGTGGCGAAGGAAGCGGAGGCCGCGAGGAAGAAGAACGGCAATACCAAGGGCGGCGTTATCTCCGCTCCGCAGGCGTACACTTATGCGGGGGGCAAGTTCGGATACCCGCTGCGAGGCTATGTCAATAAGTCGTCCGACTTCGGGTCCAGGCAAGACCCGATTACGGGACGTACGGCTTCCCACAGCGGCGTAGACCTTCCGTCACCGAACGGGACGGATATACTGGCCGCGGAAGATGGCGTGGTCATCATGGCGCAGTCTTACAGCGGTTACGGCAACACTGTGATTATCGATCACGGTAACGGAGTGTGGACCTTGTATGGACATATCCGTAACGGAGGCATTGCGGTAGATCTGGGCGAGACGGTGAAGAAGGGCCAGAAGATCGCTGAAGTGGGCTCGACGGGCCGGTCGACAGGCAACCATCTCCATTTTGAAGTCCGTATTAATGAACGTACGGTAGATCCGAAACCGTATATCGGCCAAAAATAAGCGCAGCCTTCATAAATAGGAAGGGCTTGTCATACACTACAAAAGACAAGGGCGCAAGGCAAGTTCGTGGGAAAGCAAAGGCGGTGTGGAGAGGGAAATGACGTTCAAGGGACGTACGGTTATCGCATTCGTGCTGCTTGGGATGTTCGCCAGCAGCATCATGACGCTGACGATTGTGAATCCGTCCATCTTTGCGGCGGTCGGCAAGGAAGGGGCCGCCGGGGCGGATGTCAAATCGGGGCTGACGACGAAGGATTATAACAAGATTGCTACGACGTATGGGCTCATCGAGAACAAGTTCCTCTCGGACGTGGAGCGCGAGAAGGTCGTCAACGGGGCTATCAACGGCATGCTGGCCACCCTGGACGATCCCTTCACGGTCTATATGGACCAGAAGGAAGCCCAGCAGTTCGAAGAGAACATCTCCTCCTCGTTCCAAGGAATCGGGGCCGAGGTGACGTCGGAAGACGGCAAGATTACGATCGTGGCGCCGATCAAAGGCTCGCCGGCCGAGAAGGCGGGTCTGCATGCCCATGACGTGATTCTGTCCGTGAACGGAGAATCATTGGAAGGCCAGACCTTGAACCAGGCGATCATGAAGATCCGCGGGCCGAAGGGAACGCAGGCCAAGATCGAAATCTCCCGTTCCGGTTCGCCGGAGCCGATCCAGATCATCGTCGTCCGCGACGATATCGATGTGGAGACGGTCTATGGCGAGATGCTAGAAGGGAAGATCGGCAAGATCGAGATCCGGCAGTTCGCGAGCAATACGGCGAAGCGCTTCAAGGAAGAGCTCAAGCTTCTGGAGGATCAAGGGATGAAGGGCCTCATCATCGATGTGCGCAACGATCCCGGCGGTCTGCTGACGGCGGTCGTCGATATCGTCGAGCCGTTCGTGCCGAAGGATAAGGCGATTGTCCAGATCGAGAATCGCAAGGGCGAGAAGGAAGTCACGCCGTCCAAGGGCAGCGGCAAGCCTTACCCGGTCTCCGTGCTCATCAACAAAGGCAGCGCGAGCGCTTCCGAGATTCTGGCCGGCGCGCTGCATGACTCCGTAGGGAGCAAGCTTATCGGGGAAACGACCTTCGGCAAAGGCACCGTACAGGTCACCTTCGAAGATGAGATGGGTGACGGCAGCAACATCAAGATGACGGTGTACAAGTGGCTCACGCCGAACGGCACCTGGATTCATAAGAAAGGGATCGCACCGGATCTCGCCGTCGACCAGCCGGCCTACTTCAAGGTAGCGCCGCTCTCCAAGAAGGAGACGCTGAAGCCGGATACGAACAGCGAGGACGTCAAGAACCTGCAGATCATGCTGGGGGGCTTGGCCTTGAATCCGGACCGCACGGACGGCTACTACAGCCAGCAGACCGCTACCGCGGTCAAGGCTTTCCAACGGCTGAACAACCTGCCGGTGACCGGGGAAGTCGACACGGAGACGGCGAACAAGCTGGAGAAGGCGATTCTGGCTGCGATTCGCGAACCGAAGAACGACCTGCAGCTCAAGGCGGCATTGCAGCAGCTGCAGCAATCGGCTCAGCAGTAACCTGCGATTCAAACCATACGCCAGACGCGCGCTCCGTTTCCTGCGATTTTGTCCCAAAGCAGGAAATGGGTGCCCCGCGTCGAACTCATGTAAGAAGGCAGTTCCCGGGTTGCGGGGGAACTGACCTTCTTCTTCTTTATGTACGGATACGCTGTCATCTTGTGAAGCCTGTACATTTTCATGCTTTATCTACTTCACGTAAGGGAGAAAGCCATGGGGGTTGTAATCGAATGGGGATACCGGGGGCTGAAGGCCCTGACGGAGCTGTTTCTTCATCCTTTTTACTATGTAGGTATTTTGTTTATTATCCTTCAATACCGCCGGCAGATCCTGCTCGAACGCAAGCTGTTCTCGACCAAGCTGCATTCGCTGATCTCCGAGACCTGGCGTACCGTGCTCTGGGGATGGATCGGGGGGCTCGCGGCGTCGGCCGTGATGGCCGGGATTGGTGCGGTGATCCGGCCGGAGGCAGCCGTGCTGCTCTGGATCGTATCGCTGCTGCTCATCTGGGTGCGTGTGCGCTTCTTATGCTGGGCCTATGCTGTAGGCGTGCTGGGCATGCTGCAGGCCGTGCTGACCAGCTTCCCGGCCCTGCAGCAGGCGGTGCCTTGGAAGTGGGCTGTCGATTCGCTGCTGGCGCTGCATCTGCCTTCGTTGTTCGCTCTGGTGGCGGTGCTTCATCTGGTGGAAGCACTGCTGGTCCGCCGGCAGGGCACCCGCTTTGGCACGCCGGTCTTCGTGGAGAGCAAGCGGGGCAAGATCGTTGGCGGCTACCAGCTGCAGGGCTTCTGGCCGGTAGCGCTGTTCTTGATCGTCCCCGTGCAGGGCGGATCGCCGCTGCCCTGGACGCCGCTGCTCGGCGGCGACCTGTGGGCGGGCGGCTGGACGATCCTTGCCTTCCCGGTCATGATCGGGTTCGCCGACATGACGATGTCCCGGCTGCCGCGCGAGAAGGTACAGCTGAGCTCAAGCCTGCTCGTGCTGTATGCGGCGGTGCTTCTGCTGCTTACGGCACTGTCGGCCTGGTGGACGCCATCGCTGTTCGCCGTGTCTCTGCTCTGCATCGGACTGCATGAAGCCCTCGTCTTCTACAGCCGCTGGGACGAGTCGAACCGGAGTCCAGTGTTCGTACACGGCAGCAAGGGCCTCAAGATTCTGGGCATCCTGCCGGGCAGCCCGGCCGCCGCACTGGGACTTCAAGTAGGCGAATCCTTGTACAAGGTGAACGGGGTCGCCGTCCGCTCCGTAGAGGAGCTGCACGGCGCGCTGGCGCAGAACGCCGCTTTCTGCCGCCTGGAGATTCTCAATCTGGCGGGCGAGAGCAAATTCGTGAAGCGGGCGATGTTCTCGGGCGACCACCATCTGCTCGGCCTGATTCTTGCGCCGGATGCGAACGTGCGGCACTATGTGAAGGAACGGCAGCTGCCGTTCTGGGCTTACTTGAGCCGCAAAGTCAGCGGACTGTTCGATAACCGCCCGCGTCCGAAGTCCATGTAGCCCCGCGGACAGCCGTATTTGTCCCTCCATCGCGTCCAGACAACAAAAGCCGCCTGTGCTGCATGCACAAGCGGCTTTTTGGAGATAATGGCATCCAAGAATAGGAAGCTACCGGACGGGTTCTTCCCGAAGCACAACGATCTCCACACGGCGGTTCTTGGCCCGATTCTCCGCTGTGGTATTTTCGGCCACCGGCCGGGTATGGGCATAGGAAGCCGATACGAACTTCTCGGGATCGAGCTGCGTATCGTAGAGGAAGTACCGCAGTACCGAAAGCGAGCGGGCTCCCGACAGCCCCCAGTTATCGACATAGACCGAACCGGTGGCGAGCGGCAGGTTATCGGTATGCCCTTCGATGCTGATGGTCGCGTCGAGCTGGCTGAAGAGGCTGGACAGTTTTTCGAGCACGGGTTTGGCCTCCGGCTTCAGATCCGCTTTGCCGAGATCGAAGAGGAAGAGGTCGTTCAGCGTGAACGTGACGCCCCGGGACGTATTGGCCGTGGTCATTTGTGCCTGCAGGTTGTTCGCCTCGATATAGGACTGCATCTGGTCGACCATCTGCTTGAACTGCAGATCCCGGCGCAGCTGCCCCTCCCGCTCGAGCTGTGTCCTGGCATCATCCCGGCCACCAATGGAAGGATTGCTGCCGACAATGCCGCTGCCTCCTTCGAGGACCGAGTCCGAGCGTTTGAATTCGGACCTCAGGGCATCCGAGAGGTCATCGTACTTGTCGAGATCGACCTTGCTCATCGAGTACATCACGACAAAGAAGATCAGTAGAAGCGTGATCAGATCGGCGTACGTAATGAGCCAGCGGTCGTGGCTGCCCGGAGGCGTCTCCTGCTTACGCCGGCGTGCCATCGGCATCCTCCTCCTCTGCTGCGGGCCCTGGTTGATCCTTCAGCAGGAACGTGAGCATTTTTTTCTTGATGAGATACGGATTCTCCCCGGCCTGCAGGGCGAGGATGCCTTCGAGCTGAAGCTCTTTCTCGGCGATGACCTCCTGCCCTCTTACTTTAATCTTGGTCGCCAGCGGCAAATAAATAAGATTCGCCGTCGAGACCCCGTACAAGGTCGCCGTAAAAGCTACCGCAATCGCAGGCCCGAGCATGCCGGGGTCGGTCAGGTTGCCGAGAACGTGAATGAGGCCCATTACCGTACCGATGATGCCCATGGTGGGCGCAAAGCCGCCGGCCGATTCGAAGAGGCGCGCCCGGTTGTCGTACTGCTGCTCGATCGCGTCCATCTCCAGCTCAAGGATCTGTTTGGTCAGGGCCGGGTCGGTTCCGTCCACCACCATGGTCAAGCCTTCGCGCAGGAATGGATCGGGATGCTGCTGTGCCCGCGCTTCCAGGGAGAGCACGCCTTCGCGGCGTGCCAGGGCCGCCATTTCCATCATTTCGTCGATGTGACGGCGGGGGTCCTGCAGGGAGCTCCGGAAGGCTGTCCGCAGGGCGCCGCCAATGCCCTTCAGATGGGACCAGGGGAACGATACGGCGACGGCTCCCAGCGTGCCGCCGATGACGATGAGAAGCGCACTCGGCACAAAAAGGGACGAAAGCTGCCCTCCATCCCACACATAACCTCCGACCAAGGCGGCCAGTCCGGCCACGATGCCAATTATTGTCGTCAAGTCCACGCTTAATCACCTCTGCCTATGCATTTACTATGATCCAGCGCCGGGGCGGCGCTTTGATTATCCTGATATTCGGGTACCGCTCTCTGCCTGACTAAGAAGCATATGCAAGGTAGTTTGTGCCTGAGTGCCCGCTCCCATCCTTCCAGCCCTGCGAAATCTGGGTAAGTAACTGGACGGGGGAGGTTTGCATGGGGGGCGGAAAACAAGTATAATGGATGGGAACAAATATTCCTATCACAGGAATCGACCGGACCGCTTCCAAGCCGCATTCCGTTAAGGTATACTTCAACTAAAGTATGTTATCGGAAACGCCGCGAGGAAACTTTAGTAAAACCTTCCACTCCTTATAATGAACGGGTGATGAGATGAGCATGCATAATGAAGTCGTTGTCAGCGACAAAAAATTTCAGCTTGTATCCGATTTTACTCCCCAAGGGGACCAGCCGGCGGCGATCGAGAAGCTAGTGCAGAGCATCGAGTCCGGCCAGCGGTTCCAGACGCTGCTCGGCGCGACAGGTACGGGGAAGACGTTCACCGCAGCCCATGTGATTGCGAGGCTGAACCGGCCTACGCTGCTTATGGCGCACAACAAGACGCTGGCCGCGCAGCTGTGCAGCGAGCTCAAGGAATTCTTCCCGAACAACGCAGTCGAGTACTTCGTCAGCTACTACGATTACTACCAGCCGGAGGCGTATATTCCGTCGTCCGATACCTTCATAGAGAAAGACTCTTCCATCAACGACGAGATCGACAAGCTGCGTCACTCGGCGACCAGCTCGCTCTTCGAGCGGCGCGACGTCATCATCGTCGCGAGCGTATCGTGCATCTACGGCCTCGGTTCGCCGATGGAGTACCGGAACATGGTGATGTCGCTGCGGGTGGGCATGGAGCGATCGCGCAACGATATCCTGCACCGGCTCATCGACATCCAATACCAGCGCAACGACATGAACTTCGTTCGCGGCACGTTCCGCGTGCGGGGGGATGTCGTGGAGATCTTCCCGGCTTCGCACGGAGAGCATGCCGTCCGGGTCGAGCTCTTCGGAGACGAGATCGAACGGATTACGGAGATCGACGTCCTGACCGGCGAAATTCTGAGCGAGCGCGACCATATCGCGATCTTCCCGGCGTCTCACTTCGTCACCGGGGAAGAGACGATGAAGCGGGCCCTTGTGAACATTGAGCGGGAGCTGGAAGAGCGCCTCGAGGAACTGCGCGGACAGGGCAAGCTGCTCGAAGCGCAGCGGCTCGAGCAGCGGACGCGCTACGATATTGAGATGATGCAGGAGATGGGCTTCTGCTCCGGCATTGAGAACTACTCGGGGCCGCTGACATTCCGGGAGCGGGGGGCGACGCCTTACACGCTGCTCGATTACTTCCCGGATGACTTCCTCGTGATGATCGACGAGTCCCATGTGAGCCTTCCGCAGGTCCGTGCCATGTACAACGGGGACCGGGCGCGCAAGGAAGTGCTCGTGGATCACGGCTTCCGCCTGCCTTCGGCCATGGATAACCGGCCGCTGCGGTTCGAGGAATTCGAGAAGAAGGTCGGCCAGCAGCTCTATATCTCCGCTACGCCGGGCCCTTATGAGCTCGAGAAGTGCCCGGAGATGGTGCAGCAGATCATCCGGCCGACCGGGCTGCTCGACCCTATTATCGAGGTTCGTCCGACGAAGGGGCAGATCGACGACCTCATCGGCGAGATCAACGACCGTATCCAGAAAGACGAGCGCGTGCTCGTAACGACCCTGACGAAGAAGATGGCCGAGGATCTGACCGATTATCTGAAGGAGATCGGCATCCGGGTGCGCTACCTGCACTCGGATATCAAGACGCTGGAGCGGATGCAGATTCTGCGGGACCTGCGCCTCGGGGTGTTCCACGTGCTCGTCGGCATCAACCTCCTGCGGGAGGGCCTTGACTTGCCGGAGGTTTCACTTGTCGCGATCCTTGATGCCGACAAAGAAGGCTTCCTCCGTGCGGAACGGTCGCTGATCCAGACGATCGGCCGGGCGGCGCGGAACTCGGAAGGACGCGTGATCATGTACGGTGATAAGATCACCGATTCCATGGATAAGGCGATCAAGGAGACGGAGCGCCGGCGTTCCATCCAGATCGCATACAACGAACAACACGGCATTACGCCGCAGACCATACAGAAGAAAGTGCGCGATGTGATCGAAGCGACGAAGGTAGCGGAGCAGAAGACCGAATACCTGGCGGACGTGAAGACCAAGATGTCGAAGAAAGACCGGATGAGCCTCATCGAGCGGATGGAGCAGGAAATGAAGGAAGCAGCGAAGAACCTGCAGTTCGAGCGTGCCGCGGAGCTTCGCGATGCGGTCCTGGAGCTGAAGGCGGAGCTGTAACGAAGGGAAGGTTGGATGGCTCGTGGCCAGAGACAACATTATCATTAAAGGCGCTAGGGCGCACAATCTGAAGAACATCGACGTCACGATCCCGCGCGACAAATTCGTCGTGCTGACGGGGCTCAGCGGTTCCGGCAAATCTTCGCTGGCGTTCGATACGATCTATGCCGAAGGGCAGCGCAGGTATGTCGAGTCCCTGTCCGCGTACGCGCGGCAGTTCCTCGGCCAGATGGACAAGCCGGACGTGGATTCGATAGAAGGGTTGTCTCCGGCCATCTCCATCGACCAGAAGACGACCAGCCGCAATCCCCGCTCCACGGTGGGTACGGTGACGGAGATCTATGACTATCTCCGGCTGCTGTTCGCGCGGATCGGCCGTCCCCACTGCCCGATCCACAAGATCGAGATTACCTCGCAGACGGTCGAACAGATGGTTGACCGCATCATGGAATACCCGGAGCGCACGAGGCTGCAGATCCTGGCGCCGCTGATCTCCGGACGCAAGGGCGAGCATTCCAAGCTGCTCGCCGATGTGCAGAAGCAGGGCTTCGTCCGGGTTCGCGTCAACGGCGAGCTCCGGGAGCTCTCGGAGAACATCGAGCTCGAGAAGAACAAGAAGCACAGCATCGAAGTAGTGGTCGACCGGATCGTCGTCAAGGATGACGTGCAGACCCGTCTGGCGGATTCCCTCGAGACGGCGCTGAAGCTGGCCGAAGGCCGCGTCATCGTCGATGTCATGGAGAAGGAAGAACTGCTCTTCAGCCAGAACCTGGCTTGTCCGGAATGCGGGTTCAGCATCGAGGAGCTTGCTCCACGGATGTTCTCGTTCAACTCCCCATTCGGGGCCTGTCCGGATTGCGACGGTCTCGGTCAGAAGATGATTGTCGATCCGGATCTGCTCGTCCCGAATCCGAAGCTCTCCATCGAGGATGGCGCTTTCGAGGCTTGGGCAGGCAGCACCTCCAACTACTACCCGCAGTTTCTAGCTGCGGTATGCGAGCACTTCAGCATTCCTAGAGATAAGCCGGTCGGGGAGCTGTCCAAGGAACAAATGCAGAAGCTGCTCTACGGTACCGGCGGCGAGAAGGTACGATTCCGTTACGAGAATGACTTCGGCCATAAGAAAGAAGCCATGGTCGCCTTCGAGGGCATCGTGCACAATCTCGAACGCCGCTATCGCGATACGTTCTCCGAAGGGATCCGCGAGCATATCGAGACGTACATGAGCGCCAAGCCTTGCGGCAAGTGCAAAGGGGAGCGGCTGAAGCCCGAGTCGCTGGCCGTCACGATTAACGAACGCAACGTGGCTCACGTGACGTCGCTTTCCATCGGAGAGGCCCAAGGGTGGTTCGATTCCTTGAACCTGACGGACCGCGAACAGCAGATCGCGCATCTGATTCTCAAGGAGATCCGCTCCCGTCTCGGGTTCCTCGTCAACGTCGGACTTGATTACCTGACCCTGCACCGCGCAGCGGGCACCTTATCCGGCGGCGAGGCGCAGCGGATTCGTCTGGCGACCCAGATCGGATCGTCGCTGATGGGCGTGCTGTACATCCTCGATGAGCCCAGCATCGGTCTGCATCAGCGGGACAATGACCGGCTGATCCAGACGCTGGAGCATATGCGGAATCTCGGCAACACGCTGATCGTCGTCGAGCATGACGAAGATACGATGATGGCGGCCGATTATATTATCGATATCGGACCCGGTGCCGGTATTCACGGCGGCATGGTTGTCGCTCAGGGCACGCCGAAGGAGATCATGGAAGACGCCAACTCCTTGACTGGACAGTATCTCAGCGGACGCAAGTTCATTCCGGTTGCTGCCGAACGTCGCAAACCAAGCGGCAAGTGGATCGAGATCCGCGGAGCGAAAGAGAACAACCTGCGGGGCGTCAATGTGAAGTTCCCGCTCGGCGTCTTCGCTTGTGTGACCGGGGTGTCCGGCTCCGGTAAGAGTACGCTGATCAACGAGATTCTCTATAAGAATCTGGCTAGGGAACTGAACGGGGCGAAGGTACGTCCGGGCGAGCATAAGGAGTTCCGCGGTCTGGAGCATCTTGATAAGGTCATCGATATCGACCAGTCGCCGATCGGCCGGACCCCGCGTTCCAACCCCGCTACGTATACGGGCGTATTCGACGACATTCGTGACGTCTATGCGACCACGAACGAAGCGAAGGTTCGCGGCTACAAGAAAGGCCGCTTCTCCTTCAACGTGAAGGGCGGCCGCTGCGAGGCTTGCCGGGGAGACGGGATCATCAAGATCGAGATGCACTTCCTGCCGGATGTCTATGTACCGTGCGAAGTGTGCAAGGGCAAACGGTACAACCGGGAGACGCTTGAGATTAAATATAAGGGCAAGAGTATTGCGGATGTGCTGGAGATGACGCTGGAGGATTCGTGCGAGTTCTTCAAGAACATACCGCGGATTCACCGTAAGCTCCAGACGCTGCTCGATGTGGGCTTAGGCTATATGAACCTGGGCCAGCCGGCTACTACGCTCTCGGGCGGTGAAGCGCAGCGGGTCAAGCTCGCGGCCGAGCTGTACCGCCGCAGCACGGGCAAGACGATCTATATTCTCGATGAGCCGACTACAGGGCTCCATATCGATGACATCGACCGCCTGCTCAAGGTGCTGCACCGGTTGGTCGAGAACGGAGAGACGGTGCTCGTCATTGAGCATAACCTCGATGTGATCAAGACAGCCGATTATGTGATCGACCTGGGACCCGAAGGCGGCAACCGGGGGGGAACCATCGTGGCCACCGGTACACCGGAGGACGTCGTGAAGGTAGAAGGTTCGTATACGGGCAAGTACCTCAAGCCTATCCTGGAGCGCGACCGGGCCCGCTCGGAAGACTACCGCCAGCGGCTGAAGGAAATGGAAGATGCGGTAGTGTAAGCTTATAACAGATGTATTTAAGCGCTGATAGAAAAGAAAGAAAGCTCTGTGAGTCGATTACCGACTCCAGAGCTTTTTTTGGGTATCAAGCAGGGCGGATAGGAGGGAGAGGCGGAGCGGGATGGCGGGGCGTGAGGGAAGGAGGGAGAGGATCTCTCTGTGTGCAGCGGAACGCCGAATAAAGGGGAGCGGGGCTTCCGGTTACGGCGGAGCGGGAGTCAGCGATTAGCGCTTGATCCCGTTCCAGAAGATGCGCCAGGCGAGGGTTAGCCGGTGTTCGGCTTCCTGCGGAGGATAGTAGAAGCGCTGAACGAAGCATCCGTCGATCAGGCAGTAATACGAGGCGAGGAGCTCGTCCGAAGGGGTGGGACGAATCTCTCCTAGGGCAGCTGCTTCTTGGAAGATGCCGCCGAGGGGGTTGGAGAGCAGGCGCTCCGAGGCGAGGAACCTAGCTTTGATTTCCTGTTCCAAGGTAGGGGGAGGGAACAAGGTCAGCCGTTTCAGGAAGAGGAGTTTCTCTTCACTTAGGTCTTCACCATGGCAGAAGAGAACGAGAATGCGGAAGAGCCTCTCCGAAGGCGGGGCAGATTCGAGCCGGTTCATCAACCGGCGTACGGCGTCCACCCGGTCCTGCAGCACCTCGTCGTAGAGATGAAGCAGCAAGCTTTCCTTACTTCGAAAGTGTGCATAGAAAGAAGGGGTCTTGATCCCTACTTCCTTGGCGATCTCGGACAAGGGGGTGCCCTCATAACCTTTATAAGCAAACTCGTGCAGGGCGGCAGCCTGGATTCGGTTGCGCGTCAAAGGGGCTACGGGTTTTCGTGCGGGATGTAGAGTCATAAGGCCAATCCTCGGGTTAGCGTCCGCTGTCTGCGAATATGCCGCCTCAGCTGCGTCATCAGGCGGGAGAGTCGCGGAAGTCGGTAGGAGCGCGGCCGGGAGGAAGGAAGGGCACATGGATGGTCGCTGGACGGAGAGAACCGGTGAGCAGACGGTACCGGGTACATGAAGCTACACACCTCCTAGTGATTACTTATTCTAAGTATATGTTATGTATAATCACATGTAAACCGCTATCCCTAGTAGAAAGCGTTAACTATTAGAATTTTTCTTCAATTATGTAATGATACATGACATAAATAATGTTGAAATAGAGGATTACCCGGCAAAAGGCATATTCTTCGATCTATGACACGTTGTGTCGAGGATAGAAGGTACAATAAATAGCAGCTGCAGTAAGGAAGCTAAAGCGCAAAGGAAAGGGATGGGATACATCATGTTACCTTTACAAGGAAAGATTGCTGTCGTGGCGGGGGCTACCCGCGGGGCGGGAAGAGCTATCGCCGTATCGCTCGGTGAAGCCGGTGCCGTAGTTTACTGTACCGGGCGGAGCGTAAGAGGGAAGCTGTCCCCCATCGGACGGCCGGAGACGATCGACGAGACGGCCGAGATGGTCACTGCCCGGGGAGGGCGAGGGATTGCCGTACGGGTAGACCATACCGTTGAGGAAGAAGTCCGGAGTTTGTTCGAGAGGATCCGGACGGAGCAGGAGGGGCGGCTTGATATTCTCGTGAACGATATCTGGGGCGGAGAGAGCCTGACGGTCTGGGGGAAGCCGTTCTGGGAAACCTCTTTGCAGGATGGCCTGCAGATACAGAAGCAGGCGGTACATGCGCACCTCATCACATCCTACTACGGCGCGCCCCTCATGGCGGCACGAGGGCAGGGACTCATCGTGGAGGTAACCGACGGGTTCGATTACCGGTATCGCGGCAATTTGTACTACTCGCTGGCCAAGATCTCGGCGATCCACCTGGCGGAAGCGATGGCGGCGGAACTCAAGGCCAGCGGTGTGACCGCCTTGTCCGTAACGCCGGGCTTCCTGCGCTCCGAACAGATGCTCGACCACTTTGGGGTGACGGAGGACAACTGGCGGGATGCGATCGCCCAGGAGCCTCATTACAGCGAGTCCGAAACGCCTTACCTGCTCGGGCAGGGGATTGCGGCATTGGCTGCAGATCCGAAGGTGGCCGCAAAGTCGGGGCATATTCTCACAAGCTGGGATTTGTCCGAGGAGTACGGGTATACGGATATCGACGGCCGCAGGCCGCACTGGGGCCGTTATGCGGCCAAGCATGGGTTCTATGATGATCCTGCAGGCGTGTAAGGCTTCTCGCTGCTAATAATTATGAAGAAAGCCGGCTGGCGGGTTATCCTGTGCAGCGGGCTTTTGGTTGTGAGCGAGGCTAAGCGTCATAAAGGGACGGGCAAATGGAGAAGGTAAAGGTGCACCCGAAACGAGAAGTTCTGCATGTTCCCGAATCCCTGTAACGTTTTGTTATATTTAACAGCGGATTGTGTTATACTTCGAAGGGTAGAAATTCAAGGGATAGGTCTGGTGCAGAGGCCTACATGGACAGGCGGTACCGAATAACAAGACGGAACAGGTCCAAAAGTTGACAAACTTGTTACACTTGGGGCGACCTGCTTGCACTATACTTCGTCTCAGGCTAAGATAAGAGTTAAGTATTTTGTACACTGAAGGAGGTCTCTCCATGTTTATGGCTGCTGAAGCAGGAGCGGCAACGGCCAGCTCGTTTACCGGGTTCGACCCGTTCGTGATCCTGTTCACGATTGTAATCGCCATCGGCGTGATTCGTTTGCTCGGCGCGAAGAAGAAGAATCCGTTTGCCATCGGCTTTGGGCTTGTGAGTTTGGCCGTATTCGGATTGATGACAGTAGTAATGGTGATGGGCTGGATGGGCCAGCTGTAGCCTCTACTGGTGAATAGGCATGTATTGATTTCTGACAAAAACCTCGGACCCCGGCCAAGCCCGGTTCGGGGTTTTTTTAGTTTATATGACACGTGCCGATCCGGGTTGGGCGCTTGTCAGCACAGGGCTGCAACAAGCAGATTCCCGCCTCCGTTATATAGAAGGAACGGAGCAAGGAGGGGAGTGGGAGGATGACAATAAGAAGACTTGGACTGCTTACGGGACTGACGGCTGCTGTCCTGCTGTTTCCTTCATTCGCAGGTGCCGGAGTGGTGCCGGCCACGGTGTTCACGATCATCGGGGATACAGAAGTGTATTCAACTGAAGGGGGCGGCGGCAGGCCGGTAGGCCGGATCGCCCCTTACCAGAGTGTGACGCTGGCACCGGATGGCCCGTTCAGTTGGGTTGACGAGCGCCCGGAGAACCCGTGGCTGAAGGTAACTACCTGGCTCGGCGACAAGTGGATCCGGGACGACGACCGGGTGCTCTACGGAGAGTTCAGAGAGCAGCGGCAGACGCTGACGCTCATGGGGAAGACGCGGCTGTTCGCACGTCCGGACTACGGCACAGAGACGGGCGAATCACTCGCACCCCAGAGGGTGGTGTCGACGGCGTCCATCGGCTACGCCCCTAAGCAGATCACTAATGCGATGAGTGCAGCGGCGCAGAGCGGAACCTGGTATCGGATTGACACCTCCTGGAGGGGGCCTGTATGGATTGCCAATCCGGCACTAATGGAAAACGTGCGGGCAGAGGCAGTGGATTACAACGTGTTGCTGACGGGGCAAGAGATGGCCTATCCTGCCCCCTACCCGGATGGGGAAGGGGAGAAGGTGGAGGCAGGTGCGGTCCAGGTTGTCGCGCGGTGGGAAGACCGGCGGGTTCCGTTCACCGCCTCTATCTGGTATCAAGTGAAGCTGCCGCAGGGAATGCGATGGATCCACCCTGAGCATGAAGCCCTGGAGAACTACAGGAAGGAGGAAGAAAGCGTACGGTTGAACACGAAAACCCGGTATTTTGATCAGCGCGTGTGGAATAAGGAGAGCCGTCTATGGCTGGAGCCGGGCACGTATACGGCAGTGGAAACGATAGGGGACTGGGCGCTGCTCGATACGTCGTTCGGGCGCAAATGGGTGAACCTGAAGCGGGCGCCGGCCGAAAGGCCGGAGGGCATCGTGGAAGTGAGGGAGAAGGTGAAGCTGACTTCTGCAACGCAGACGTACTTTTTTCCTGAGATAGAGGACGTCTGTCATCCGGCGGGCTCCTTTGCCCCTCAGGAAGCACAGGCCTTCGAACGGTGGATCTCTCCCGAAGGCAGGGTATGGTACCATATCGCCACCTATAGCGGGACAGAGTGGGTGCCGAGGGAGTAACAGGCTGCGGATCAAGGATCAATGTACAAAAAGAAGTGCCCCAAGAGGGGACACTTCTTCTTAAAATAGAGGGAGGTGTAAGCGAAAGTGACACCGAAGGAGGGCAACGTTCTCTCCTGCCTCTTCAACAATCAAACGCCTACCGGTATTACACCCACCACATCTCGCCGAGCGGCTCCTTGATCAGAACCTGCTGCAGGTTCTGCACCGCCTTGGTGAAGCCTTCCTCGACGGACATCAGGCCATCCTCGTGCTCGATGGACACGACATAGTCGTACCCGACCAGACGAAGGGCGGAGATGATATCGGCCCACACCTTCATGTCGTGGCCGTAGCCTACCGTGCGGAACTGCCAAGCGCGGTCGAGCATGTTGCTGTATGACTGCATGTCCGTCAGGCCATAGCGGTTGACGTTGATCGGATCGATCGACGTATCCTTGGCGTGGAAGTGATGGATCGCGCCAGCACGGCCGAGAATCTGGATGGCCTGCACCGGATCGATTCCCTGCCACCACATATGGCTCGGGTCTAGGTTGGCGCCGATGACTTCGCCGGCAGCTTCGCGCAGACGAAGGAGCGTGGCAGGCGTATGCACGGAGAAGCCGCCGTGGAGCTCGAGACCGAACTTCACGCTGCGGTCGGAGGCATATTTACCCGTTTCTGTCCAGTACGGAATGATTTTGTTAGCCCACTGCCAGTCCAGAATTTCTTGGAAATCCGGCGGCCATGGAGCGACCGGCCAGTTCGGATACTTGGCGTCATCGGAATCACCGGGGCAGCCGGAGAACGTGTTGACGACGGAGATTTCGAGCTTTTGGGCCAAGTCCACCGTTTTGATGATGGTATCGTGCGCTTCCTTCGCAATCGCCTTCTGCGGATGCAGCGGATTCGCGTGACAGCTCAGGGCGGAGATCGTCAGACCGCGGGATTCCACCGCGTGTTTGAATGCTTTCAGCTTGCCTTCGTCGGCGAGCAGGATATCCGGATCGCAGTGCGCATTGCCCGGATAGGCGCCTGTGCCGATCTCTACGGCCTGCAATCCTTGTGCCGCGATATAATCGAGTGCTTCTTCGAGGGGCTTTTGTTGGAATAATACGGTAAATACGCCTAACTTCATAAGGACACCTCCGAGGAATATGTATAAACTGGAATGAACGCGTGTACACTGCACAGCTCAATCAAAATTATACCATTCTCTGCCCCACTTCTCAAAGTGTGATTTTCCGACAAAACACGGCACCTTCCGGGGCGCGCCGTTGCCCAAGAAAAGGGGCCTAATCTCCTTTATCCTCGACAGTTTTCACGATACTTTGCAATGGGATTCCCTTATGATGGTTTTGTCTTTCCTAGGCTTTCCAAATTTTTTAGAGAGGGCGGATCGAATACATGAGAGAAGACACTCAAATCGTTGAAACAGCTATTGGCACCTGGCTGCG
Organism: Paenibacillus caseinilyticus; assembly: GCF_027533645.1. Classification (GTDB taxonomy): domain Bacteria; phylum Bacillota; class Bacilli; order Paenibacillales; family NBRC-103111; genus Paenibacillus_G; species Paenibacillus_G caseinilyticus. Next base: position 30,155 of record NZ_JAQAGY010000031.1, on the reverse strand, counting down.
GTTTCCCGGCAGCTTCAAGAAGCATCAATGTCTCGTTGAGCTGTCCGATCAGCTTTCGCTCGACATCAATTTGAAGTCAGGTCTCGTGCATGTGCATCAAAAAGACGGGAACAACGTGTTTCAGCATGTGGGAGATTTGGCTCTATCCCCGGCAGGGGGGCAGCTGCAGCTTTCCTTCGTCTCCACTCAGCCTCAGGAGAGGCAGCCGGAGATGGCCGTAGCACAGCCGGATGCAAGCTGATTCACAAGTCTCTCGCACAAGCATGACAGGAAAGACCGGCCGCAGCGTCAACCGTCGCGGGCGGGCACGGAATTCGCCAACATTTGGAAAGTGGGGTTATTTTTGCGGTGAGGACGGCGAAGATGGATGCCGTTCAGCTGTCCCGCGGTTCGGTCCGGCAGGGACCGTTCCCGGAAGGGAGACCGCGTAAGCCGCAAAAAAAAGCAGCGTCCGGCTGACGGATCGCTGCTTCTTTTTATGTTCTCCCTCTTCGGGGCTTACCACGGCCAATCGAACAAGCCCCGGTAAATCTTCAGCACGACGGCTTCGTTCGGGCTGTAGACGACGATGGCCAGTGTCACGATCACTTGGGTCAAGGCACAGCGGGCATAGAAGTAAGTCCGCGATACCTTGCGCTTGTTGACCGTCGTACGCCCGAGCAGGTTCTCCAAGGCAATGACTATGCCATGGTACACCCCCCAGCACAGGTACAGCCAGGAGAAGCCGTGCCAGAGGCCGATGAGCACCATGATCAGCACGGACAAGCCGGCGGCCATCGCTTTGGTCGGCGTCTGCCGGGAGAAGAAGATGAAGATATGGTCGCGGAACCAGTCACCGAGCGTGGCGTGCCAATTGCGCCAGTATTGGGTCAGGGTCGGTGAAGAGAAGGGCTTCTTGAAATTCTCCGGAACGTTATAGCCCATCAGGCGCCCGAAGCCGACGGCAATATCCGAATAGCCGGAGAAATCGAAGAAGACCCAGGCATAGAAGACCACCATCAGGAAGAGCGACTCGTGGGTCTGCAGCTCGCCGGCAGACACCTCATTGAAGAGGGAACTGACCCAGGTGACGAGCACGACCCGCTTGAACATGCCGAGAATGATGCGTTTGATATTCTCCTCTGCTTGGGCGGCATCGACACGGTAAGGCTGCTTCGCATCCGCCATGAAATCGCGGAACTTCAGGATCGGGCCTGACGTGAAGGTCGGCAGGAAGAGAATATAATTGAAATAGTCGAGCACATGCGCCTTGGCGTCCTGCTTGAAGAAGTAGGCGAAATACAAGGCGTCGATCACTTTAAGCACATTATAGATGAGGCCGATCACGAGAGCCGCGTCGTACCAGGCGCCTGTGAAGATCTTCATGTCGAAGAGACGGAGCGAGGAGACGATACCCACATTAAGCGCAATCAGCGCGATGAACCAGACGAGACGGGCGCGGGTCACCGCACTCAGGAAACGGAACGCCAGGTAGTTCAGCGCCGTGTAGCCGAGATAGAAGAAGAACAGCTTGGAGCTGAACACGACCAGGAAGCAAAGGTTGAACGCGAGCAGCAGGAGGCGTTTGTTCCCCTGCCATCGGCGGGTCAGCGCCAGGACGATCACCATGCCGCAGATCGCCAGCACGGCGTTCATGTTGAGATAAAACATCGGGATTCCTCCAGAACATCCAGCGGACATGGCGTAGTGAAAGGCCGCGGCTCTGCCGGGCCTTCATAGGGCCTCCGTCCCTGCGGACGAAGGTTAGAAATCTTCGTAGATGAAGACCCCTTTGCCGGTGAAATAAACAATCACCAGGATGAGCATGGCGAGGTACACGATCACTTCGAAGACTTTGCGAGCGATGCGAGCCATGCATCCACCTCCTTCGTGAATACGGGTGCCCCTTCTTGGCGGCTCAGGTGCACGAGGTCATGGAACAGCTTCGGGTCATACCCCTGCAGCTTGTCAAGGACCGGTACGCCAGCGGCCTGCAGCCGGGCATTGACTTCCTTCTGGAGACCCGGCATGTAGCCGGGGAGCGCATACCCGCGGTTCCACGGCATCCAGACGACGCGCACCGGCAGGGACCGCTCCTTCGCATAGGCGAGGATCCAGTCGAGTGCAGCGAGGTTCTCGCGGTAGTCGGGCTCCGCCATCCAGCCGAACCGGGTGTTGTAGCTGTCCCAATTTTTGCGGAGCTCATCTTCCGATTCGCGGCCGAAATACAGCTCTTTGTCGATCCAGCGGGGCTGGTACGCGAGCAGTTTCGAGCGGTCGAGCTCGAGGGCTCCGGTATACAGCTGGCGGACGAACTCGGTGCCGGAGTCACGGAAGTAATCGCGGTAGGCGTATAAGTAAGGCTGATAAGGCTTCTTGAACCACTGGTAGGTCGGATCGGTCTCCAGGCTGTCGATCATCGTATGCACGTCGATGCCGATGACGAGCTGATCTTCCACCCGGAAGCGTTCCTGCTCCAGAATCCCCTTCAGATCCGTGAGCTTGCCATACGCAAGCCCCATCTCAATGAGAGGAGACTTCTTCGCCTCCGGCTCGATGTAGGCCCCGGTTACAGCCGAGTTGCCGTAGAAGACGGGGCCATGGGTCAGCCCTCCGTGATGGTAGAGCGTCTTGGTAAAATCGTTCTTATAAAACCGCCGCGACGAGACCATCGGGTCCCACTGGCTTACAGCGAGATCCGTCAGCACGAAAGCGGCCAGGAGCAGCAGCACGAAGCTGTTCTTGCGCAGATAAGCCATCATCGCTTAGGACAACCACACTTTATCGAAAAGTTGTCGGCCCGGAAAGAGGGCCGGTAATGCTTGTTACTCCCCACTGCCTTGGCGGCAGCGCAGCGGCCTTGACGGGATGCAGGGCTCCGGGCTCGCAGCTTAGAGGGATTTGGCCAGCCAGGCGTGATATTGTTCGCGGAAGGCGGCAGGCCACTGGGCCTCATCGAGTCCATACTGGGCAAGGAAGGCGAACGCCCAGCGCTCGATGCCGAAGCCGACACAGCCCGTCACGGCCGGACGCTTGCCGACCTTAATGTTGAACGCGTTGCCGAACGTATTGCTGTGGAAGTTGACGGACGAGCAGGCGATGGACTTGCCCACGCTCGGGATACTCAGCCGCAGCTCGTACTTCATCTCCTGGTTGCGCTGGAAGGAGGCCTTCACCTGGAAGTCGTTCGTGAAGAACGGGTCGTTGGCGATCTCGAGCATGCTGTCGACATTCCACTCCACCGCGAGCTCTTTGAGATACTCGATCGCCTGCAGGCGATGCTCCTTGACGAACTCCGGCTTGCCGACGAAGATGATCTCCCGCATCGAGAAGTCGAGCAGGCGGCCGAAGTCGGTGTGGTTGCGCGATTCGAAGCGGTGGCACTTCGAGATCGCCGTGACGATCAATCCATCGCTCTCCAGCGTCTCGTTCTGCAGCCCTTCGTAGCAGTGGTAGCACGTCGACGGATTCATCGTGAATTTCGGCAGCGGCATGTTGGCGTTCAGATCGAGCTCCATCTCTTCCTTCCAGCCGCCGGCTTCCCGGATCGATTGGGAGAATGCTTCGATAATATCGAGATCCTCGCGCAGATGCGTCAGGAAGTGGATGTGCTCCGGGAAGGAGGTGAAGTGGTTCGTCTTGTTGAGCGTCGTGCTGTGGATAACGGCGGGATACTGCTCCTCCGTCACCCCTGCGAAGCGGCCGGCAATCTTCGAGACGAAGCTGTAATCGAAGAAGCGCATGAGGCTCGAGAACGGCTCGCGGAAAATGAACAGGCCCGGCTCGAGCACTTTGATGATTTTGCGCTCGGCGAGCTCGGCCATGATGTCCCCTTCGTAAGGCGTGGAGACCTTGTGCTCGAAGAGGATGTTCTCCTTGAAGCCGAAGTCGCCTTGGGAGAAGCGTTCGATAAGCTTGCGCACCCGCTCCTCGATTCCTTCGTTGCCCTTGGCGGATTCGTGGATGATGTGTATGTTCCCGCCCTCCAGGCGGATGTCGGAGATCGTCTCGTCGATGAAGGCGGAGGCGTATTTGAGCTGTCCGTGCTGGCTGGAGGCGAGACCTTCCAGGGATACGACGCATTCCATGATGATGTTAAGCCCCCTTCTTGGTGTGGATGAACGTCGCGATTTCGCGTACCGTGTTCATCGGGTAGAGCATGAGGTCCTGGTTCGTTACGGCGATGCCGTAGGTTTTCTCGATATGCGCGATCAGGGCGGTGGCTCCGATGGAGTCGATGTAACCGTAATCGAAGAGATTTACGTCGGCCGTGAAATCGTCATCGTCTTCCTCGATTTCATAGCGGGCACGGATATGGGATTCGAGCTCTTGAAGCAGATCCTGCATGGGAAAGCCTCCTTGATATGAATATGTAGGAATTCGGGTTTCAAAACGGGAGCGGGACGGGGCCGGCGGAGGCGCCAGGCCGTCCGCAGGCATACCCGTCCGCTCGGGGGTGCTTATGCTCAAGATGAGGGAGAAGGAGCCGCGCTCCCTTGGGGGCGGATCGTTACGGCAGCCGCCTCCCCGAAGTGCGTGATCGTATATACGCTGCTCTCGTCATCGCGTTCGACACGCAGCTCCGGCCCTTCGAAGACGAGCTTCTCCGGGCTGTAGAGCTGAACCTGCTGCAGACCGGGGGCGCCGAAGCGCAGCACCCGGGTGCCGTTCCCGGCTTCGAGCACGTAAGGCACGTTGATTCGGAGCAGGTGGAACGCGTCTGCTCCGGTCTCCCCGGCCGCAGCCGTGCTCGCGGGAGAGAAGCGGACTTCCGCGCGGTCCGGCACGCCGAAGTACAGCTTGCCGCCGCGCGTATCGCGCACCTCCGCCGACGTCACGGCTTCGCGGCCGGCATAGGCCTGCCCGCGCTCCACGGCGAGCCCGAGCGTGCCGCGGTATTCGGCGGCCTGCGGCGGAACGGCGGCAGGATCCGCCTCCACATGGAAGCGGGGCTCGGTCTCCTGGCCGAGGAGCTTCTTGACGCGGTCCAGGAGCACCTCGCGCCAAGGCCGGTAGAGCCGCACCTCGGTGGTCATGGCATTCAGGAAGGAGCGCGCCATCTGCGTCTCTGTCATGAAGTTGTAGCTGTGCCGGTTGCGGAGTCCGTCCAAGTAGGTGACGAACTCGGTCAACTCGCCCGTACGCAGGGGGAAGTGGTACTCGATATGTTCGAAATAATCGATCGGCAGGTCGAGCGCCGCGTAAGCATCGAACAGGTCGGTCGTCGCATAGGCGCCTTTGCGCAGGACCGGAGCCGGGGTATAGAGCATCATCGGCTTGGTCAGCAGCGGTTCGCCCGACGCATCGCTCATCAGGAACGGCAGTCCCCAGCTGTATTCCGGCCCGAGCCGCGGATCGTGTTCGGCGTTCGAAGGCTTGAAACCGAAGTTGAACCAGATGCCGGCATCCCTCTCATTGTCCAGCGTCTGGGCCCGGTCCGGATTGTTGATCCGCCACGTATGCTGGTTCGTGCCCGTCATCTCCCAAGGGATGCCGAGAGCAGCGAATGCTTTGCGGTGCAACTCGATCTCCAGCCGTTCCTGATCGTCGCTCGTATAGTTGTGAACGTAAATATGCGGGTACAGCTCCAGCGCATGCTGCCGGCTGTACTCGACGAAGGCCTTGAGCTGCTCGGCATACGGGAATTCGGGGTTGTCGATTGTCTTCGGCATCCCGAATTCGAGCTGCCCTACGATAAGATCGTCAAGCCCGTCGCCGTTCAGATCGCCCCACAGCGGGACGGTATTATGCCCGCCTACGAGCTCCCGGCCGCCGACCTGGTTGGTGGTCGCCGCCTCGATGGCGCCGTCCTCCGTCCAAGCCGGCTGGCCTGTGCCGGGGTCGGGCTGCAGGTAGACCCGCAGGTCTCCTTCGAGGCCGCCGATCACGAGATCGAGCCGTCCATCCCCGTTCATGTCGTGCAGCGAGGGGGCGGCGAACGGCTGGCCGGTCTTGACCGCAGCTTCGCCGGGCCCGAAGCTGAGCGCGCCCGCCGCAGGCTGGCTGCCGCGGTACAGCGTCACGGCGCCTGCGCCATCCCCCACCACGAGGTCGGGGACGGCGTCGCCGGTGACGTCGCCCACGGCCGCCGCCAGCGGGGCGGCTCCGCGCACAGCCGCTCCGCCCGCGAGCAGCGCGGCGGGCGCGGTGAACGTGCCGCCGGCTTCGCCGTAGGCGGCCGCGAGCGTGCCGTCCGGCCGGCCGATCAGCAGATCCGGCCGGCCGTCGGCGTTCAGGTCGTACGCTGCGACGCTCGCGTACGAACCGGCCGCGAGCGTCTCTCCGCCGGCGAGCCGCAAGGGCGTGCGCGCCCCGAACCGGGGCGGCGCCGCGAGGCCTGCCGGCAGCTGCTGCCCGGCATAGGCCGCGTCATCCGCGCCGAGGTTCGGGTACGCGCTCAGCGTGCCGTCGGCCGAGCCGACGAGGAGGTCGGCCCGGCCGTCGCCGGTCACATCCGCCAGCGCGGGCGACGCGCGGTACGGCAGCTGGACCGGATCCCCGAGCGACGGGGATCCCGGGTACACCGCGCCGCGGATGGCGCCGTCCTCGCCTATCAGCCGCGTGCCGCTGGAGTAGAACGAGTTCGGCGTCTCGCCGGCGAAGGCGGGCTTGTCCTTCGTGCCCGTGTTGAGATGCACGACTACGCTCTCCTGCCAACGCTGCCAGGTGAATGCGGAGCGGACAAGCGAGAAGGACGGAATCTGGTTATATTTCTTCAGCAGCTCCGCCCACTGGATGCCTTCGCCGTCGCGGATCGCCTCCAGCGCTTCGAAGTGATTCTGGTGGGCCATGGCCGGGCGTCCGTACGGCCCGTACGTTTTCTCTACGCTGTAGCCGAGCTTCTCCTTGGAGACGAACGCGGCGTACTCGCTGCGCAGCAGGGCGCTGCCTGCTGCGAAGCTGAAGTTGAAGGAAGGCTCCGTCTTCAGCGCGAGTCGGTTGAAGTACTTGGCCCCCGGCGTCGGCTGCAGCGAAGCATTGCGCTCCGCCGCCAGCCGGTCGAAGCCCAGCTTGCCGTCCATGCCCGCCGCCAGGTCATAGCCTGTCGGATAATACCGGTTCGGCAGCAGGGTGCCGCAGAAGAAGACGGTGCCTTGGCCGTACCGGTTCAAGGTGAACAGGGAGGTGCCGTCCATCGACACTAGCGTTTGGGCCGTGCCGGGGATGATCCCCTGCCCCCAGGAGAAGCCGCTGAGCGTGCCGGCCGTATCGTGCCGCAGGTACGTCTCCGCGAAGAGATGGAGCAGCTGCTGAATGCCCTGCTCGTTCAAGCCTGCGGCAGGATACGCCAGAATGCCCGTATCCCCGCCGGGCGCCGAGAGGGCGGCGGCCTGCAGCTTCTCCTTTGGAGGTGCCTTGACGGGCGCAAGCGCCTTGGCGCCAAGCACCTCCAGCGGAAAGTCATCCGCGAATGCATTTTCAAGGAACAAATGTCCGCCTCCGGACGCATACGAAGTGAGCAGCCGAAGCTGCTCACCGGTCAATTTGCCGTCAAGGCCCGGGTCGAGAACAATGGCGTCGTAGCCCTGCAGCTGCCGGGTGCCCAGTCCGCCTAGACTGCGGCGCTCCAGCTTCAGGCCGGCTGCCGGCGATTGGCGCAGCTGGCTGTAAGCGGCCGTGTCGTAGCCGTCGCTGGAGGTGGCATACAGCATCCGGACCGAGAGTTCCTTCTCGGCGGTCCACAGCAGAGCGGTCAGACCCGCTGCCAGCAGGAACAGGGCAGCCGCCAGGGCTTTGCGGTATCGCAGTAGGCTCAATTTCATAATCTCCCATACCAGGCTGGGTTGAATTCCCTTGCCATTATAGCACGGATGGTCCTTTTTGGTGAAATGATGAACGCCTCGGCGGCGACCCGTTTGGCCCCAGAACCAGGATGATTCTTCAAACCGCAAGCCCGTCAGGGGCATGGCAGAATTCTGGTGATCGTCACGCTGGCGGCGATACGACTACTGGCTCGGGTGATGAACCGTCTTTGGTTCAAGCGGGTACAGTTGATTTTCGCATTTGTTAGGGCAAATAATCCCATTTTAGATGACTATAGTGTAAATTGGTAGGAGGGATCATAGATTACCATTATCATCTATCTCTGGAATCGTTGATAGAGCGTTTATCTTTGACAAGGAAGCAAAGGAAGGGAGGAGATGCAGGGACTGGTAGCTTAGAAATAGGGGTTTCATCCATTCTACGATTGGGAGGAATAGTGGTGTACAACAGAAAAAAAGTAATCGCAGCTTCCGTTTCGATGGTGCTGGCAGCTTCGCTATCCATCGGCGGCACGCTTGCCGCACCGGCATCCGCTTTGGCCGCAGCCGGGTCTTACAGCTCATCTTCGCTGGCAGCCGCCAACAGTTTGTCCGTGGCCGACATGCCTGCCGAGCTGAAGTCATCTATTGAATGGGTTTGGAATAATAGAATGGCGCCGGCTGGCGTGAAGTCTTTTAAGAACCTGATTTATGATCAAATTTTCGCAGGAAAAGGCACCCTTAATTATGTGGTTCAATGGCAATCTTCCAAGAAAATAACCCTTCAGCAGCGTAAAGATATGGCATCGATGCTTCAGCGTCAATTAAACAATTGGACCAAGCATCTTCAAGGGTACGATGGCTGGCCATATGGTGATATTCAAGTGAAAATCGTAGGCTGGGCCGTCTCGGATGCTTCGCAAATCGTAGACAAGCAATCGAACGAAATCGTGTATACGGATTATGTTATCGATGAATTAAGCGCGTCGAATCCGCGGATTCCCGCCAAATTGCCCGTAGCGCCAGATGCCCTGTCGCGATTCAAACACTATGGGGACCCCAATTATTCATATCCTGGCGGACTTAGCAAGAGATTTGATATGTATTTGTGGGGAACAACCAACTTTGAAGGCGGAGCCGGAGGAGATTGGGGACAACGCATGTCGGATGATTACATCTTAAGCGTCTTGAACTCCAATGAGTCTGTCATTGTGGAGCATGAAATGGGACACGGATTCGGCCTGCCGGACTTTTATGAAGACGCAGACCGACCACCGGGCGGGTTCCCTACGTCTACGATTATGTGGGCTGGGAATTCCCAGACCATATCCAATTGGGATATCTGGATGTTCCGCTACACGTGGAGCCAGTTGAAGAAAGATACGTCCCGGTTCCCTGCTGCTGGCTCCGACTCAACCAACGTGAATAACAAGGCGTTAAAGGCAAAGGTCACGTCCTCCTACTGCTCTCCTTGGGAAAACGTTAGTGCGTTAAACGACGGCTTCGATCCCGCCCATTCCAATGACAGAAGTCATGCGGTGTATGGCAACTGGCCTCAAACCGGTACCCAGTGGGTTCAATACGATTTTGATCAGAGCTTTACGATCTCTCAAACCGATGTGTATTGGTTCAAAGATAACCAGGGAATCGATGTTCCCAAGTCCTATAAAATTAAATATTGGGATGGGAAAACGTGGGTCGACGTTAAAAACGCCTCAGGCCTTGGAACCGGTACGAACAAGTATAATCCGACAACCTTTACTCCTGTACATACGAAGTCCATCCGAGTCGAGATGACTCCGAAGAGCTCTATGTCTACAGGAATCCTTGAGCTGAAAGTAAAGTAGTTCCTGCTAGAGGACATTTCATCTATGCGGCGCTTACGAGATTTGTATCCGGCGGCTGAAGTCTACATGGTCCCTTATCCAATTGCTGTCGGTCGCCCGCCGGAGCAGCGGGGACGGGGAGGAACTCATCCGGGGCCTCCATCCCCTCCGGCCGCTTAGTCCTTATGCCATTAATGGCTGTATTTCCATACCTCCGCTCGAAAGATGCCCGGGTGTTTCCCGAATACGACCTGTACCGCCGCCAGCTGGAACTTCGGTCCATGGTTTATGGGCACCGTTTCTGGTACACTATGAATAAATGGGTTCTATACTTTTCGGAGGTAATGAATATATCATGCATGACATTCGCAAAAGCGATATCGAGCTGCTGGCTCCTGCAGGGGATTGGGATTGTTTGCGGGCGGCCGTGGCGAACGGGGCGGACGCGGTCTTTTTTGGCGTAGAGAAGTTCAACGCCCGCGCCCGGGCTCACAATTTTCATACGGACGAGCTGCCGGATATTATGTCGTTCCTGCACCGCTATGGGGTGAAGGGTTTTTTGACGTTTAACATATTGGTTTTCGAAGATGAACTGAAGAGCGCGAAGGAGCTCATCGAAGCCTGTATCGACGCCGGCGTGGATGCGGTCATCGTACAGGACCTCGGTCTTGTAAAGCTGATCCGCGAATTGTCGCCGGACTTCCCGATCCACGGATCGACCCAGATGACGATCACCTCGCCGGAGGCGGTCGAGTTCACGAAGCCGTTCGACATCGAACGGGTCGTGCTCGGACGCGAGAACAACCTGAAGCAGATCAAGACGATCGGCGACCAGGCGAAGCTTCCTATGGAAGTCTTCGTGCACGGGGCGCTCTGCGTTTCTTATTCGGGCCAGTGCCTCACCTCGGAGATGTGGGGCGGCCGTTCGGCGAACCGCGGGGAGTGCGCGCAGGCATGCCGGCTGCCGTACGACCTGATGGTCGACGGAGAGCACAAGCCGATGGGCGACATCGCGTACCTCCTCTCGCCGAAGGACCTTGCGGCGCTGGAGCTCGTGCCGGAGCTCATCGAAGCGGGCGTGACCTCCTTCAAGATCGAGGGGCGGCTGAAGAGCCCGGAGTACGTCGCGAACGTGGTAAGCAAATACCGCAAGGCGATCGACCGGTACTTCGACGGCGAGAACCCGCGGCCGACGAAGGAAGAACTGCGCGAGCTCGAGCAGAGCTTCTCCCGCGGATTCACCCACGGCTTCCTGGAAGGCACGAACAACAAGCAGCTCGTGGAAGGGACTTACCCGAAGAGCCGCGGCGTGTACCTCGGACGCGTGAAGCAGATTCTGCGCGACGGCGTCGTCTGTGAGCTCGAAGCGCCCCTGAAGCGCGGCGACGGTATCGTCTTCGACGCGGGGGACCCGACGAAGAAAGAAGAAGGCGGCCGGGTGTACGACCTGCGCCGCAAAGGCGAGAAGTTCGAGGGCGAAGCCCCGGGCGGAGAGATCGAGATCATCCCGGGCCGCAATGACGTCAGCCTTCCGCGCCTGCATGTCGGCGACCGGATCTGGAAGACGAATGATCCGCATCTGGACAAGCGCCTGCGCCAGACCTTCGAGACGGACAAGCCGTACCGCACGTTCCCTGTGGATGTACGGGTAACGGGAGCCGCGGGCCAGCCGCTGAAGAGCGTATGGACGGACCGGCTGCTCGGGAACACGGTCACCGTAGAGTCCGAGCTGCCGCTGGCGGTAGCCGAGAAGCGTCCGATGACGGCGGAGCTGTTCGAGGAGCAGTTCGGCCGTCTCGGCGGCACGGTGCTGGAGCTCGGCAGCGTCGATGTCCAGCTGGCCGGCGATCTGATCGTGCCGATGCGCGAGCTCAATGCCATGCGCCGGGAAGCGGCGGAGCAGCTGGTGGTGCTTCGCGAGAAGCCGCCGGCTTATGTGAAGCGAGAGCTCGACGTGTACGATGACGCGCCGGCTGCTCCCGCGCGCAGCGCTGCGAAGGCTCGGATGACGGTCCTCTGCCGCTCGCTGGAGCAGGTGGTCGAAGCCTGCAAGTCGGATATTGATATGGTGTATGCCGACTTCGAATTCATCAAGCAGTTCCCTGCCGCGGTGGAAGCCGCCCATGCCGCCGGCAAGCGCATTGCGCTGGCCACGCCGCGGATCCACATGCCGGGAGAGACCGGGTATTTCAAGAACATTCTGAATCTCGGTCCGGATGCCGTGCTTGTGCGCAACACGGGGGCCGTGTACTGGTTCCTGCGTTATTTCGCGGAGCATCCGAACGAGAAGCGCCCGATGCTCATCGGCGATTTCTCGCTGAACGTCGCGAACCACAAGGCCGTCTCGCTGTTCAAGGAAGCGGGACTTGACCGGATCACGCCGTCCTACGATCTCAACATCCAGCAGATGGTGGATCTTCTGGGGCGCTCCGACACTTCGACAATAGAAGTGGTCATTCATCAGCATCTGCCAATGTTCCACACGGAACATTGCGTATACTGCACGTTCATGAGTCCGGGAACGAACTATACGAACTGCGGACGCCCCTGCGAGGAGCAGCGGGCTTCGCTGAGAGACCGCGTAGGCTTCTCCCATCCGGTGAGGGTGGACGAGGGCTGCCGCAACACGGTCTACAACGCCATCGACCAGTCGGGGGCGGAGTATCTCGGCAACTTCATGGAGCTCGGCGTGTCGACGTTCCGTGTCGAATTCCTGGAGGAATCCGCGGAGAAGGTACACGAGGTGCTCGGGCTCTACGGACGGGCGCTGCGCGGAGAGATCAGCGGCACCCAGGTATGGAAGACGCTCAAATCCACGAACCAGCTCGGCGTAACCCGCGGGCAGCTCGTCAAATAATACGGAACGCCGTTTCCGCAGGACGAAGGAGTCCCGGGGAAGCGGCGTTTTTATATTTCGTTATCCGGGCAGCGAATCTCTAAAGAAAATCTTAGGTGCTGGAGTCGTATTCCGAAGCCCTGATGCCATATTCAAATGTCCATGTTCCTTGTAAGATAAAGGAAGGCGGTATGTTCTACCGGATGCCTTACGGCCGGGTTCCCCGCCGCATCGCTTGGGAGTAAGAATATCGGGTCCCGAACGGAAGGAACGACGCAGGCTTGATCTTGCATCTGAGTGGAGGGACGGGACGAGGGATGAGAAAAGCATCGCAAAGCATGATGGTGTTCGGAGTCTACCTGCTGGTGCTTGGCACGGCACTTTTTTTGCTGCCCGGATGCTTGAGGGAACTGCTGGGCATCGAAGAGCTGCCGAAGGTATGGCTGCGGTTTATCGGTGAGCTGCTTGCCTTCCTCGGCGTGTATTACGTGCTCGCCGCACGGCGGGGATGGAGCGAATTTTTCAGGCTCTCGGTGTGGCTTCGGGGCTTGGTTTTCATATCGGTTACCGGGTTTGTATTGGGCCATGCCATGCCGGCCTTGTTTTTTTTCATAGCGCTGGTGGATCTTGCGGGAGCCGCTTGGACCCGGTGGGCGATCGCACGGGAGACGCAGGAGTAAGAAGAAGGAATAAGAGCAGAATGGACGGATCTGCACCGCATTGGCCTAACCGGCGAAGGCGGTGTTTTTTGATAGGTAGGAGCCGAGCAGTGAGTAGTAGAGAGGAAATGGGTATGGGGTGGGTAGCGACCGCCTTTAAAGTCATGGGACTACCGCTAGAAAATAAATCATGTCCACAGGAATTTAACAGCGGCTGGAACCCATACCCATTCCCTCACCGTGCACCAACGTATGGAGTGGCACGCAGAGATCTTAAAGGACGCCGACAGGCGTTTTTCTTATTTTGGCTTGGCAAAGTAAGCGTGCAGTGATTCATTGGATAGTTCGTCGTCACAATTTGGACACAAATTTTTAATCTGCTTTTCAGGTGCAGTTAAGGTTGGCTTAGGATTGCACTTGTATAGTGACTTTGGTTAAGGCGGGCCTAAGTTGGACATGGCTTGATAGTGAAGGAATTTGTGGGACGAATGGAGGTTTTGACCGTGCTTGAGGTCAAAGGAGTCAGCAAATTGTACGAGAACCAGAGAGGGGTCCGGAACATCGATTTTTCGATGAACCGAGGTGAGATTGTCGGGTTCCTCGGACCGAACGGGGCTGGCAAAACAACGACGATGCGGATGATCACCGGTTATTTGAATCCGACGCACGGCAGCATCACGATCGACGGGCTGTCGATGGCCGACCATCCGAAGAAGGCGCGGCAGAAGATCGGCTATCTGCCGGAGACGCCGCCGCTCTATCCGGAGATGACCGTATCCGCCTATCTTGGATTCATTGCGGATCTGAGAGACATTCCCGCGAGAGACCAGAAACGGCGGATCGGGGAAGTCGTCGAACGGCTCGGTCTGCAGGGACGGGAGCGGCAGATCATCCGAAGCCTCTCCAAGGGCTACAAGCAGCGGATCGGTCTGGCGCAGGCGATTCTGCACAATCCCGACCTGCTCGTGCTCGATGAGCCTACGTCGGGGCTTGATCCGAAGCAGATCATCGAGATCCGCCAGCTCATCCGCGAGCTTGGGGAGAACCATACGGTGCTGCTCTCCACGCACATCCTGCCGGAGATCAATACGCTGTGCAACCGGGTGCTCATCATTAACGGCGGGCAGATTGTGCTGGACGGCCAGCCGGATCAGCTTGCGAATTCCATGGGCGAGACCTTCGAAGTGTCGCTTGAAGTCCGCGGTCCCCGCGAAGCGGTGCTGGCGGAGCTGGCGTCGGTGCCGGGCGTGGGCAGCGTGCGGGAACTTGGCGCAGACCTGGCGCAGCCGGCTCTATCCGCACCGGCCGCCGAAGGGGCGGAGCTCTCCGCTGCGGAGCCTGGGGCTCAGCCCGCCGATGCAGCTGCTGCTGAAGCCGGCGTGCGGGTGCTGGTCACGGCGGCCGACCGCGAGGACATCCGCGAAGCGCTGTTCTACCGCATGGCGGAGAAGCGGTATCCGATTCTTGCCATGCGACGGGAGAGCCTCAGCCTGGAGGATATCTTCTTGAAGCTGACGACGAGCGAATCGCTGGAGACGGCTGCGGCAGCCGAAGCCGAAGGGGAGGTGGCACCGCATGCGTAGAATGCTGGCCATGACGAAGAAGGAGCTGCAGCATTATTTTTACTCGCCGATCGCCTATGCGGCGTTCGCGTTCTTTTTCCTGATTGCGGGGTACTTCTTCAGCGCGAATTTCCTGTACCAGCCGTATTATGTGGATGTGCGGCCGATCTTCGGCTCGACGACCTTCGTGTTCTTGTTCATCATCCCGCTGCTCACCATGCGGCTGGTTGCCGACGAGCTGCGCCAAGGCACCGATGAGCTCCTGCTGACTTCCCCGGTCTCCCTGACGGAGATTGTGCTCGGCAAATATTTGGCGGCTGTCGTCGTCCAGCTTCTGCTGGTGGTGGGCTGCCTCATCTATCCGCTGATTCTGAGCGCTTTCGGCGAACTGGACCAGCCGGTTCTGTGGATGTCTTATCTCGCCATGTTCCTGTTGGGCGCGGCGATGATGTCCGTGGGACTCTTCGCATCCTCACTGTCGTCGCACCAGATGGTATCGGGTATCATCGGCTTTGCGATCCTGCTCGTATTCTGGACGATCGAGTGGCTGGGCGATACCGTGGGAGGCAAGATCAAGGATTATCTGGGACTGTTCTCGATTGTGGGCCGCACGAGCGACCTGCAGAAGGGCGTGCTCGATTTCTCGGACGTCCTGTTCTATGTGACGCTGATCGCGGTGTTCCTGCTGCTGAGCATCCAAGTGCTCGAACGCAAACGCTGGAGATAAAGGGGGAAGAGGCAAGTGAACAAGTGGATCCGCGGAACGAACGCGACCGTGCTGTCGCTGGCGGTGATCGGCATCTTCATCGTGCTGACGATATTTCTGAACTCGGCGAAGAACCTCAAGGTCGACTTTACGAAAGACAACAAGTTTACATTGGCCGATCAGACGCTGCAGACCTTGAAGGCGCTCGACACCGATGTACACATCATTGCCTTCACAAGCGACCAGACGGAGCAGATCATCTCTCGGCAGGTGACTGACCTTGTGCAGGAGTACAAACGGCAGAACGGCAAAATTACGTTTGACGAATACGATCTCGTGAAGAATCCGGCGGTAGCCAAAAATTACGAGGTGGACCCGGCCGGTACCTTGGTCGTGGAGAGCGGCACCCAGAAGAAAACCATCTACTACTATGATATGTTTATTCCCGGGAAGCAGCAGGGCGAAGTATACAAGTTCAGCGGGGAAGAGAAGCTGACGCAGGCGCTGGCTAACCTTAATGTGAAGGAGAAGCGCAAAGTATACTTCCTCTCGGGCCACAACGAGATGCCGATGAGCCAGATGAACCTGTGGCGCAGCGGCCTCGAGGGCGAGAACTATGAAGTGAAGGAACTCAACTTGCTGCGGGAGGGCAAGATCCCGGATGATGCCGAGGTGCTGTTCGTCATCGGTCCGGCGAACGATCTCTCCGATAAGGAAGCGGAGCTCGTCAAGACGTACCTGAGCGGCAAGGGCAAGCTGTATCTGGCGCTCGGCTTCAACAAAGAGATGGCGGCGGGTTGGAAAAACCTTGATGCGATCATGTCCCAGTACGGCATCCAGGATCAGCACGCGGTGGCCATCGAGCCGAAGCAGAGCATGCTGTACGATCCGCTGACGATTATTCCGGAATACGGCAGCCATGAGATTACAAGCAAGCTGCAGCAGTACAACCTGCTCACGATGATGACCCTCGCGGTCTCCCTTGGCGCAGGCGAGCCGGTGGCGGACTTCCCCGTTACACCGATCCTGAAGACGACGGACAAAGCGTACGGCGAGACCGACCTGCAGACGCTGGCGAACTCCAGCCGCAGCGCCAATGATGCGAAGGACGTCAAAGGGCCGCTGAATCTCGGGTACGTCGTCGAAGATAAGGACAAGAAGCCGAAGGCTGTCGTGCTCGGCGGTTCGACCTTCTTCCAGGACAGCATCATCCAGCAGCAGGGCAACCGCGACTTCGCTCTGAACAGCGTCAGCTGGCTCCAGGAGCAGAAGGGCGGGGTGACCATCCGTCCTCGGGAAGGCGACGCCCCGCAGACCGCGATGCTGACTCAGGGACAAGGCAATACGATTTTCTACGGCACGGTTCTCTTGTACCCGTTGTTCTTCCTGATACTCGGCGGCTTGATCTGGTGGAGGAGGAGACTGGGATGAAGAGGCTGATACCGACCCTCGTTCTCGTCATCCTCTGCATAGGCGGATTCTGGTACGCCTCCAGCAAGGACTTCTTCAAAGAAAAACCGCCGGAGACCCCGTCGCTCGTCACGGTGAATAAGCAGGACGTGTCCGCCTATACGATCAAGAACGGCGAGACGGTCACTCAGATGGAGCAGAAGGACGGCCAGTGGGCCATGACGAAGCCGTCCGCCCTGCCCTTGAATGAATTCCAGCCCGGGGCGTGGGTGGACAGTTTCACGAACGCGAAGAAAGAGAAGACGGTAGACGCGAATCCGTCGGACCTTGCTCAGTTCGGGCTGGCTCAGCCGAAGCAGGAGTTCACCGTGACGCTGAAGGACGGAACGAAGCATACGCTGTCCGTGGGCGATCCCGTGGCCGTGCAGGGGTTCTATTACGCGAAGTTCAGTTCTTCGCCAGAGGTGTTCCAGCTGGCGGAGACACACGTCACGGCGCTTGCCAAGCAGCCGCTTGATTTTATGGAGAAGAGTCCGGTGAAGCTGAACTATGAGGCCGTCCGCTCCATTGCGGTAGACTATAAGGGCGAGAAGTGGACGCTGACCAAGGCCGAGCCGGACAAAAAGTCGTACGAGGCGAATTGGAAGCTCGGCGATAAGGAAGTGAAGGGGGCCGACGCTTCGGCCTACCTCGACAAGACGTCCTTCCTGATGACCGACCAGCCGGCGAAGGCCGCGACGGACGTCAAGGGCCTAGATCAGCCGGACCTGCGGCTGGAGGTCCAAGAGGCGGACGCGGAAGGCAAAGCGGCGGCGTCCGTCTACACCGGTAAGCTGGACGGGACCAGCGTCTGGCTGGCGAAGCAGGGCGGCACATGGGCTTTTGCCGTACCGGCGGCCAGCGTGCAGGAGCTGGCCGGTCTGCCGAAGGCCAAGGCGGCCGAAGGGGCAGCGGGAGGGGCGGCCCCTTCGGCGCCAGAGTCTTCGCAGGAGGCTCCGGCTCCGGCTCCGCAGGCACAGCAATAACGGACTATATGGCAAGGAAGCGGCCGGCTGGCGGGAAGAGATTCCCTCCGGCCGGCCGCTTTGTTTTGAAATCTAAGAATTTATATCTCACCAGGGCTCGATCCCGTAATCTTATATTTCGCATTATCTGCGGTTTATCTTGGTCCCATGCTTCTCCCGGGCCCTCCCCCGAACGCCGGAACGCCCTCTCCTGTCGTTATTTGAGTAGGAGGAATCTTCCCTGAGAGCTTGCACGGGTTATCGCGCTCCGCTTTTTGGCGGACGCTCTGCGTTATCACGTTACCTTGGGAACGCCTTGGGGTATAATGTCACTATAGTAAAGGAGTGGAGACGATGGGGAGCAAAGCGGTAATAGGACTTGTGCTGGCGCATCCGGATGATGAGACGTTCGGCAGCGCGGTGCTGGTCCGTGAACTGGCCGACGCCGGCCATACGGTCGTGCTGCTGTCGGCGACGCGGGGCGATGCGGGACAGACGGGACACCTCGGGCCGATGAGCCGGGAGGAGTTGGCGGCACTGCGGGTACAGGAGCTGGGGGAAGCCGCGGGCATCTTGGGCATCCGGGAAGTGGAGCATTTGGGATACGCGGACGGCAAGCTCGGGGAAGTGCCCGTGGCGGAGCTGTCTTCCCGGATCGCCGATTTTCTGGAACGGCATCGGGTCGAGGTCGTGGTCACCTTCCCGGAAGACGGCGGCAACGGCCATCCCGATCATATCGCGATCTCGCGTGGATCGCGTGAGGCTGTGTTCGGAGGGGAGTGCACTACCGTGCGGAAGCTGTATTATTTCCTATTCGGGCCAGCAGCCCATGGAAGGCCGCTTACGTTCCGGCTCGATTCCAGGGAACGCTGGGACGTCAAACGGAGAGCGCTGCTCGCCCACCGTTCCCAGCGGGTCGTTATCGAGAAGTATTTTGGCGATCTGGAGACCACGTTTCCGGAGAGCTTGAAGTACGAGTCGTTCGCCCTGGCGTGGACGAAGGGGGAAGGGAACCCGCAGAGGATCGAGACTTCCCTTGCCGATTTTGTGGGAAGGGGCGGGGAGGGCGAATGAAGCCGACTGTCATTTTCGATTTTGACGGAACGATGGTGGCTTCGCGTGACCTTGCCATCCGCCTGTTCAATGAGCTTTCGGTCTCCTATGGCTGCCGTGCCATCCGGGAGGAGGAGATCCCAGCGCTGGCGGCCTTGTCCATCCCGGACCGGCTCCGTGCGCTGGGCTGCCCGCTCCGCAAGCTGCCGGCCATGCTCATCGAGATGAAGCGCCGTTACAAGCAGGAGGTAACGGAATTGGAGCCGGTGGAGGGGCTGCCCGAAGTACTGCGGGAGCTCGGCCGCCGAGGCATCACCACCGGGATCTTATCCTCCAACCGGGAGGAGAACATCCGTGCCTTTCTGGATCGGGGCGGATGGGACAGCCCCCATTTCATCTACACGGCAACGAACCTGTTCGGCAAAGACAGGGCGATACAGCGTCTGCTGACGGCCCGGCGGCTTCTTCCCGGCGAGGCGCTCTATATCGGCGACGAGCTGAGGGACATTGAAGCCTGCCGCCGGGTCGGTCTGCCCGTTGCGGCTGTCACTTGGGGCTACGATGCCGAAGAGCTCCTCCGCCGGGCCGAACCTGATTACGTGCTGCATCAGGCGGAGGAACTGCTCCGGCTGTTGTAACAGGAGCAAGACGAGCCGGACGGCCAGGCATGGGCCGCGGCTTTAAGGCAGCTCCTCGAAAGCGCGCAGGGCGTGGGTGCTGTGCGCAAGCGCGGCACCGGCTTTTACGACGCCGGCCACCATGGCGGCTTCTATCACTTCCTCCGCCGTACCTCCGAGGTTTTTGAATTTCCCGACATGGACATCGATGCAGTACGGGCAGCCGGTGACATGAGCGGCGGCAATGGCAATCAATTCCTTGGTCCTCGCCGGGATCGCCCCACTCGCGAAGGCTTCCTTCTCGAACCGGAAGTAGGCGCCCGCGGAGGCGGGCACGAGCTTTTGCACATCGGCAATGCGTTTCAGATTGGAGCGGCGGTAGATAATGTCATCGGTCATGGCGTATTCTCCTTGGAAACATAGTTAGATATCTAATAATTAGATATCTAACTATAAAGATAACGAATGACGACCCCATTGTCAATATGTACCAGGGGTTTTTGTGCCGTTCTGTAGGGAAGTGCCCGAGCCCGCTGGGGCTCAGGCCTTTTTCATATTGTCGCTCATCTGCTCCAGCTGAGCCAGCAGAATCTCTTTTTCGGCAGTGGATAGATGGGCCGTCAGCTTCTGCTCCCCTTCGGCCGTGATGCGCAGGCAGTCAGCTTTGATCTCCTGGGCAGCGGCAGTCGGAAAGACGCGGTTGATCCGGGTGTCCCGCTCGTCCGGGTGCCGCTGGATGAGGCCTTTGGCTTCAAGCCCTTTCATCAGATGGGACAGGGAAGCGGCCCGGATGCCAAGGCCCTCCTGCAGATCCTTTTGAGTGAGGCCCTCCCGTTCCCACAGCATGAGCAGCACCCCGAGCTGGGCGTTGGTTATGCCATAGGGAACAAGCTGCTCATCGAGGTAATTACAGATATGACGGTAGGTGATTTTCAGCCAATAACCGGCCAAGGTTGACATATGCGGCTCCATGGTACGACAGCTCCTTCCACTATTCCACTATACCACAAGGCCGGGAGCAGGAGGCGGATGCCGTTCCCCTTCCGAGTTTCCCTGCGGCCGGCTTTTCCCCATACGGTAGGATCCCCCAAAAAATTTGCTAACCAATACATAATTTGCCACAGACCGGGCAAGCTACCCTTGTCGAATAGGAAAGGAGGATCTTCCATGTATAACCAACAACAACAGCAGCAAGCGCTTAGCGGCAATACGGTCACGGCCAAGGAACTGGCCTATATCTCCGACTCTCTTTCGAATGAAGAGATGCTCGCCAAGATTGCCATCCAGGGTGTAGTGGAGAGCAAGACGCCGCAGCTCAAGCAGAAGCTGGCCCAGATCGCCCAGGAACGGCTGCAAAATACGGATCAACTGCTCCGGACGCTGCAGCAGCATACGCAAATCACCCATTAAGCATACATAGGAGGTGCCTAAGGCCATGTACCAAACCAACAGCAGCCAACCGCAGGGCCAACCGGCTTCCGAGCAGCGCCACCTGCATCTGGACGAGCAGGACGTAGCGAAACTTGTGCTGTCCGAGCTGAAGCGGACGGCCCGCGAGTATACGACGGCCGCTCTGGAAGCCAGCCATCCGGCGATCCGTCAGACGTTCATGTCGCTGACCCAGAAGACGCTTCAGGATCAGGCGGAGCTCTTCACGGTGCTCGCGCAGATTAACGGCTACAACTCCATCCGCATGGCGTCCCAGCAGGATGTCCAGCAGGAGCTCCAGACCCAGGTCCGCAAAGCGGAGCAGCTGCAAAACACCGTACAGCAGGCCGTGCAGAACGCCTATGCCAGCACGGGTCAATACCAGCAGCAGAGCGGTCAGAACCAACAGCAGCCCTCCCTGCAGCAGGCGTACCAACAGAGCCAGGCTTACCACCAACCGGCGCCCCAGCAGCAGGTGTATCAATCGAGCTATAATGTCGGCGGGGCAAGCTACCCCGGCGCGCTGTCGTCGCAGGCAGGCCAATCGCAGTACGGTGCCGGTATGCAGGGGACATCGTATACCCAAGGAGCAGCCTCCTCGCCGAGTTCGGGACAAGGCTATGCCTCTTCCTATACGCCGTCCCAGCTCCAAGGGCTTCAAGGACAGAACTTCAATACGAGCTTCCAGACATATAGCTCGGCTTCGCAGCAAGGGCAGGATGGCGAGTACAGCTTGAAGTCCTCGGTTGCAGGTACCGACAACGGGGAATATTATACGGCCAAACAAGCCGTGCAGGAGTACGGCAGCGGGCGGTTCGGAGGCAATGCGGCTGAGTCTTACAGCTCTAAATCCCAGGCGCAGGAGACCGGATCGGGCCAAGGGTATGCGGCATCCGGGTTGACTTCTTCCTCGGCCCGCCAGAGCGGCGGCTACAGCATGAGCGCTTCCTCCGCCTCTGATGCTTCTCAGGGGCTCCAGGCTTCCTCGGCTTCCTCGGTCAAGAACCAGCAGAACAACCAGGGATCCCATCAAGGAACCAAATACATGATGTAACTCCATGCCCCGGACGGCAGAATTGCCATGCGCCGGGGCTTTTTCCGCTGCCCGGCCTTTGGAATGGGGCCCTCTCGCTCCGGAGGCCGGTTACCGCCGTCCCCTGACATGCTGGGACTTGTTTATGCGGGGGAGGACGGAAGGGGGCTGTTTGCGGATCCAGCGCAGGAACCCCGCTATCGCTTCATTGGCCCGGAGGGCTTCCAGCGTATGCAGACCGGCAGCCAGTTCGGCATTGGTGAAGAGGGCGTGGATCTGCTTATGGCAGGGGATACACAGGTTGGCGGTCCCAAGGAAGGTTCCTCCTTTTTCTTTGGGCGTCAAGTGGTGCTCCGTCGTTTGGACCTCGTCCCGGAGGCAGAGCTCGCACCGGCCGCTCTCCTTTCGGAATTCATTTTTCTTGCTCAAAGGACTCCCTCCCTCTCGTTTCCGGCATGATTCGCTGGCGGCTTCCGCGGCACGGGGGTGCCGTCTGCGGTCTTCTTTTCATTACCTTCCCTCATTCGCGGTTCTTTTAATAGCCGGGGGCCGGGCACCATATCTTTTGTGCTTCTCGGCAGGGAGCCGTAGGGAAACGCAGGTATAGATATTCGACTTTTACCCATAATACGATAAAACCGCCAAACCGCAGGAGGGGTACTCCGATGAAACGATTGCTGATACTGGGCCTGCTCGCATCTATGCTGGCCGGCTGCCAGACCCGGGATGAGAGCAATGACGCCAATCTGAAGACCATGCAAAAAACCGTGGGCAAAGAACGGCTGCTCCAGACCTTCTCCCAGATAGAGCCTCCCCCGATGGATAAGGATGCCTTGTCCGGTTCCGACGAGAAGGTGGTAGCATGGGTACGCCAGGTGGATGATTGGACGCATAAGGTTCTGTCCTCTCCGGTCACCGGCGAGATGGACGAATATGCGATGCGGGAGATGCGCAAGCATCTTACCCAAGTGTATACGCCGCAGATGGCACAGAACATGATCGATTATTTCTACAGGCACGATCCCACGACGGGAACTTACCAGGCGAACAGCACCAAAGCGATGCTCGGACTGCGCAGCGAATGGGACCGGTACGAGCTGCAGAGGGAGCAGCCGGAGCTGAACCGCACGAAGCTTACGCTCAGCGGCAAGCGACGCGGAGACGGGGCGGAATCCGTCATGCGCCATGTGTCCTCCTACCAGATCGAGAACGGGCGCCTCGTGATTACGGAATTCCGGACGGAATCGTAATCCCATCAGGGAGGGCCCGGAAGGAAGGGGATGGCATGGCATCCCAGGCATCCCATTAACCAAGCAGAAGCAGCCGCGTTTCCCTGAAGGGAACGGCTGCTTTTTGGCATGGACAGATGTCCGAACGTACATTCCTCTTTTGTGGTATAATAACGGTGAGGCTTCAAGGTACTCCGGGGAAAGTTGTCTTTCATTGACACACCCTTCCGGGTAGACTAGACTAGTCCCTAGAACGGTACATTTTCATAACGCTCACAGTCTCTACTACGACTCTTATACGAACTCCCTGGTCCCAGCCCCATATGGCACAGCCGCATATTGGAAGGTTAGCGGAAGCAAGGGCTTTTTTGTTTGAAGCGCCGTACGTGCCTGGCCCTGCGGCGGAAAGACAGGAGGATTTTCTTTTGCATCTGGATCTCAAATCATGGAAGCATGTATTCAAATTGGACCCGGACCGGGAGCTCGAAGACGAGGCGCTCGAGAGGGTATGCCTGTCCGGCACCGACGCCATCATGGTCGGCGGCTCGACGGGTGTTACCTTCGACAATACGGTTGATCTGCTGGCGCGCATCCGGCGTTACGAAGTGCCCTGCGTTCTGGAGGTGTCCGAGCAGGAAGCGATTGTGCCCGGCTTTGACCTTTATTTCATTCCGGTGGTGCTGAACAGCCGCGATCCCCAGTGGATTACGGGGAGGCAGCACGCGGCGCTGAAGGAATACGGCGCCATCATGGATTGGAGCCAGATTGTGACCGAAGGCTATATTATGCTCAACGGCGAGTCCGCCGCGGCGCAGGTCACGTCTTCCGATACAGAGCTCACAGGCCGAGATGTAGAAGCCTATGCACGCCTCGGCGACCGCCTGTTCCGGTGCCCGGTCATTTATATGGAATACAGCGGAACCTTCGGTGATATGGCTCTTGTGCAGCGGGTCGCCGGATTGCTCGGGGAATCGCGTCTCTTCTACGGAGGGGGCATCGATGGACCGGACAAAGCGCGCCAGGCGGCCAGGGCGGCCCATACGGTGGTTGTCGGCAACAGCGTTTATTACGATCTGGAGGGCGCTCTCGGGACGGTACAGGCCGTTCGCGAGGCTTCCTCTTATGAGAAAGGAACCCATTCATGATCAATCAACCTATCGATATATTCCAAGCGGTGAACAAACTCAATCCCCAGCAGAAGAAAGCGGTCGAGACTGTCGACGGACCTCTATTGATCATGGCCGGCGCAGGGAGCGGCAAGACCCGCGTGCTTACGCACCGGATCGCTTACCTGATCGCCACGCGCAAGGCTGCACCCTGGAGCATCCTGGCGATTACCTTTACGAACAAGGCGGCGCGGGAGATGCAGGAGCGGGTGAGTACGCTCGTCGGTCCTCAGGGCGGCGATATTTGGGTCTCTACGTTCCACTCTATGTGCGTCCGGATTCTGCGCCGGGATATTTCCCGTATCGGGTTCACTTCGAACTTCTCGATTCTGGATTCCGGCGATCAGCTCTCCGTGATCCGCAATATTATGAAAGAGCAGAACATCGACTCGAAGAAATTCGAACCGAAGGCCGTGCAGGCCGCTATTTCCAATGCGAAGAACGAACTGCAGACCCCGGAGATGTTCGAGCGGAAGATCGGCGATTATTTCGACGGCATCGTGGCGAAGGTGTACTCTTCCTACCAGCGCAAACTGCGGGCGAACAACTCGCTCGACTTCGACGATCTCATCATGACGACCATCGAGCTGTTCAAGCACGTGCCGGATGTGCTCGATTTCTACCAGAACAAATTCCAGTATCTTCACGTCGACGAGTATCAGGATACGAACCGCGCGCAGTATATGCTCTGCCGGATGCTGGCTGACAAGTACAAGCGTATCTGTGTGGTGGGGGACAGCGACCAGTCCATCTACCGGTGGCGCGGAGCGGATATCTCCAATATTCTTGACTTCGAGAAGGACTATCCGAACGCGACGACGATCCTGCTCGAGCAGAACTACCGTTCGACCTCCAACATTCTGAACGCGGCGAACAAGGTGATCGCGAACAACACCGGCCGCAAGGTCAAGAACCTGTGGACCGACAAGAATGAAGGGGACAAAATCAAAGTGTACCAAGCCGACTCCGAGCATGAGGAAGGCTACTTTATTACGGGTGAGATCCGCCGCAACCTGGACAGCGGCCGGCGCTATAAGGATCATGCGATTCTGTACCGTACGAACGCCCAGTCCCGGGTCATGGAGGAAATTCTGATCAAGTCGGACATCCCGTACCAGATCGTCGGCGGCGTGAAGTTCTACGACCGCAAAGAGATCAAGGACATTCTGGCCTACCTCCGTCTGATCTCGAACCCGGATGACGATATTTCCTTTACCCGCGTGGTCAATGTGCCGAAGAGAGGCATTGGCGACACGTCGCTCGACCGGGTGGCCGGAGCGGCGGGGCAGTTCGGAGTCTCTCTTTTCTCCATGCTCGAGAACGTGGATTCCATCGAGATGGCTTCGAAGGCGAAGAATGCGCTGGCGGACTTCCGCGATATGATCGAGAACCTGCACCGGATGGTGGAGTATCTGTCGGTTACCGAGCTTACGGAAAAAGTGCTCGAGCTCTCCGGCTACCGCGAAGAATTGAAGCGTGAGAACACGATCGAGTCCCAGGCCCGCCTCGAGAATATCGACGAGTTCCTGTCCGTGACGATGGACTTCGAGAAGCGCAATGAGGACAAGTCGCTCGTGTCCTTCCTGACGGACCTCGCGCTGATCGCGGACATCGATTCCATGAACGCCGATCCGGAAGAAGGCAAGCAGGGCGTCGTGCTTATGACGATGCACAGCGCCAAGGGCCTCGAGTTCCCCGTCGTCTTCATTATGGGCCTTGAAGAAGGCGTATTCCCGCATTCCCGCGCGGTCGCCGACAACGAGGAACTCGAAGAAGAACGCCGTCTCGCGTACGTGGGCATCACCCGCGCCGAGGAACAACTCTTCCTCACCTGCGCGCGCATGCGCACGCTGTTCGGCCGGACGGCGCAGAACGCGCCGTCGCGGTTCCTGCGCGAGCTCCCGCCGGAGCTCATCGAACCTGCCCGTCCGGGAGGGTTCGGCCGCGGCGGCAGCGCGGGCTCCGGCTCCGCCGGCGGCGAGCGCCGCTTCGGCAGTGCCGGCGGTTTCGGCGGCGGTGCGCCGGCCGCAGCAGCGGGCCGCACGCCGGTGAGCTTCCGCAGCGGCGGGGCTGCCCCGGCCGCCAGCGCTTCATCCGGCGGCGCGTCCGCGGCCTCCGCGCCGAAGAGCCTCGACTTTGCCATGGGGGACAAAGTCTCGCACGGCAAATGGGGCACAGGGACCGTCGTCGCGCTCAAAGGCTCGGGGGATGACACCGAGCTGCAGATCGCTTTCCCCGCCCCCGTGGGCGTGAAGCGGCTGCTCGCGAAGTTCGCACCGATTACCAAGGCGTAATGCGCCTACACTAGCTTTTATATCCCGATACGCTGCCATGAGAGGATGAAGTGATCCATGCCCTCGGCTTTGGAGACCATGCAAGCCCTGATCGATGAGATCAACAAACATAATTATATGTACTATACGCTCGACCAGCCGAGCATCACGGATGCGGAGTGGGATGCCCTGTACAAGCGGCTTCAGGAGCTCGAAGCGCAGACCGGCACCGTGCTGCCGGACTCCCCTTCCCTGAGGGTCGGTGCGGAGCTGCTCAAGGGCTTCGAATCCCACCGCCATCTGGCCCGGCTCTGGAGCCTCGACAAGGCGCAGAACCATGATGACCTGATGGCTTGGCATACGCGTGCCCAGAAGCTGTGGAACGACTATAACGCCAAGCATGAGGACGATCCGCTGCCTCCGCTTTCCTTTGTCGTGGAATTGAAGTTCGACGGGCTGACGCTGAACCTGACCTATGACCAAGGGGAGCTTGTCCAGGCGGCTACCCGGGGCAGCGGCGTGGTCGGAGAGGGCATCCTCGCCAATGTGAAGACGATCCGCTCTATTCCTTTGCGTATTCCGTATACAGAGGGCAAGATTGAAGTACAGGGCGAGGGCATCATGAACCTGTCGGTGCTCGAGGCCTACAACCAGACGGCCGCGGATCCGCTCAAGAACGCGCGCAATGCGGCGGCTGGGGCTTTGCGCAACCTGAATCCCAAAGTAACGGCTGAACGCAAGCTGAACGCTTATT
This sequence comes from Paenibacillus caseinilyticus, assembly GCF_027533645.1. Taxonomy (GTDB): domain Bacteria; phylum Bacillota; class Bacilli; order Paenibacillales; family NBRC-103111; genus Paenibacillus_G; species Paenibacillus_G caseinilyticus. Next base: position 2,878 of record NZ_JAQAGY010000031.1, on the reverse strand, counting down.
TCTACAATGTCGGCTACTCGGAGTCCCTGCAGTTCGGGGACCATCACGAAATGGTCGAATTCCTGCGCGAGAACCGCTTCAAGGTCAGTCCGCACGTGAAATTCTTCGAATCCATCGATGCCGTGGAGGAGGAACTGAAGCATCTCGTATCGATTCGCCATACCTTCGATTTCCTGATTGACGGACTCGTGGTCAAAATCAATGATATGCGGACCCGCGAAGTACTCGGCTATACCGACAAATTCCCGAGATGGGCCGTCGCTTACAAGTTCGAGGCCGAAGAAGCGGTCACGACACTGCTCGGCGTGACATGGAATGTGGGCCGGACCGGCAAGGTCACGCCTTTGGCCCGGGTAGAGCCCGTCGATATCGCCGGGGTGACCGTGCAGAACTGCACGCTGAACAACATGGACGATATCGAGCGGAAGAACCTGAAGCATGCGCTAGGCTCGCTGATCTATATCCGCCGGTCGAACGACGTCATTCCCGAGATCCTCGGGAAAGTGACGGAAGAAGCCGACGGAGAGGAGATCGTGCCTCCCAGCGAGTGTCCCTACTGCAGCTTCCCGCTGGAGAAGAAGGGTCCGCATCTCTTTTGCTTGAACCGCTATGACTGCCGGCCTCAGCTCGTGGGGCGCATCGCTCATTTCGCTTCGCGGGATGCGATGGAGATCGACACGTTCAGCGAGAAAACCGCCGAACAGCTTTATGACGCCCTTCAGGTGCGTGACCCGTCCGACCTCTATTACTTGACCTTCGACCAGCTGGTCGGGCTCGAGCGCTTCGGCACGAAGAAAGCGGAGAACCTGCTTGCCGCCTTGGAGCGGAGCAAGCCGTGCGATCTCGCTTCGTTCTTGTACGCCCTTGGGATTCCCAACACTGGCAAGACGACAACCAAAGAGCTCGCCGACCATTACCGCAGTCTCGACAAGGTCATGAAGGCCGAGCCGGAAGAGCTGGTTACCCTCCCGGATATCGGGGGCATTGTCGCGGAGAGCATCGCAGGATTTTTCCGTGATCCGGCCATGCTGCGCAGTATCGAGCGTCTGCTCGCTGCCGGTGTAGCGCCTACAGCGGAAGAGGCGACCGTCGTTGTTGATGAGAACAGCGAATTCTTCGGCAAAACGGTCGTCATTACCGGAACTCTCGCATCGATGGGCCGGGACGAGTGTGCCAAGAAGCTGGAGAAGCTTGGGGCGAAGGTGACCGGCAGCGTTTCAAAGAAAACCGACTTCGTCATCGCAGGTGAGAGCGCAGGTAGCAAGCTGACGAAGGCGCAGGAACTTGGAATCCGGATCATCGATGATGAGGCGGAGCTGCTCCGTTTATTGGGGGAAGGCTAGTCTAAGGCAGCCAATAAACGACAAATAACTAACAAGAAACGCCGGAAGAACGTACTCTGCTGAGTTGGGAGCGAATCGTCCGGCGTTTTTTTGTTGCGAGACCAAAGGAGGGGGAACCCATGCTGCATATCGTGAACGGAGACTCGTTTGCTGCCAAGCTAGCCTCCGCTGTGCCGGGAGCGAACATTATGGTGTGGCGCGAAAGCCTGTATGAAGGGCCCTTATCGGTCGAATTTACCGATACGAAGACACGTACGGCCCGGGCGCGTTATTTCGCCGAGCGGGGCGTGCCCGAGGGAGAGTTCGAGCGTTCTACCGCTCAGCAGGAGAAAGAGCTGGAGGAGTTCCGTTCATACGACGAGGTCATTCTTTGGTTTGAACATGATTTATTTGATCAGGCCATGCTGATCTATTTGCTGCAGTGGTTCGCAAGGCAGGAACTCGGGAAGGAAAGACTCTCCCTAATCTGTATAGATTCTTACCCTGGGATACATCCTTTTAAAGGACTGGGCTCATTGACCGTGCAGCAGACTGCTTCACTTATGAATACATGGAAGGCTGTATCGGAAGATCAGATTGAACTTGCTGTCCGGGCATGGGATGCTTATGCGGGGAACAACCCTATGAAGCTTGTCGAGTTAATTGAAGGGCACTCGGGCAAGCTTCCTTTCCTACAACGGGCATTTGAATGCCATCTTAGGCGTCTGCCTTCCTTGCACAACGGTCTATCGGCGGTACAAGAGTGCGCCCTTCGCTTGATCCAGGAGGGGGTGGTCCAGCCGGAGTCGCTTTTTGGCAAGGTATCGGAGATCTGGTTGGATTACGGTTTGGGAGATGTGCAGTTTTGGGGATTGCTTAGGGAGTTAGCTGCGTGCGAGCAGCCACTGATAGGAATCAAAGGCGGAGAATTACCGGGATACGGCCAACAGCCACGCGGGCTCTCCTTAGAGGGGATCCATATAGGCCTCACTCCTTTTGGAAGAAACGTACTCTCTATGGAGGCTGACCATGTAACAACGAACGGGATATCCTGTTGGTTTGGAGGGATATATCTGAACGGATATGGGCCTACTTGGCGCTGGGATGAAGGCGGAGACAAGCTCATTTACAAATAATAAAAAAGATAGTTGCATTTCATATATGGTTTGTGATACATTATTGCTTGTCGCCGCGAGCGGGGCTTGGACAACAAGCATCCAATCAAACGGACGAAGAAAAAGGAAGTTGCAATGCTCGCTGGAAAGTGATAAGATACGATCTTGTCACCGCAAAATGTGACAGCAACGAAAGCTCTTTGAAAACTGAACAAATGAGAACGAAATGCCAAGCGTAACATCAAGTATTGAGCTTAATCAGCTTTAACGATAATTAAGCGCTTCGGTCGGCCTAGGCTGACCGGAGAGGCGAAACTTTATTGGAGAGTTTGATCCTGGCTCAGGACGAACGCTGGCGGCGTGCCTAATACATGCAAGTCGAGCGGATCATTTCCTTCGGGGAATGGTTAGCGGCGGACGGGTGAGTAACACGTAGGCAAC
>NZ_JAQAGY010000030.1 GCF_027533645.1 Paenibacillus caseinilyticus | reverse complement strand
GGCTGAAGAGTTTGCTTTCTCGATATCTGGAACTTCGTTAACCTTTTGGAACCGCCGTATGCGGACCCGCATGTACGGTGGTGTGAGAGGACGGGGGCTAGGCGCCCCCTCCTACTCGATTGTCCTTCTGGCTGCCTGCTTATTTCAAATCGAGCCTTACTTCGCGGTCGTCCTTCGGAAGGGAGACCGGCTTGCCGGCTGCACCCTGCTCCTTGAGGTAATCGACCCAAGCGTCAAGCATGATCCGCCCGTCTTTCCAATCCTTCACTTCGCCGAAAGCGGTAAAGCCGTCTCCGGCACCGGTAGCCATGAAGTCATTGGTGGTCACGGAGAACGTGCGGGATTCGTTCAGCTTGCCGTCTGTGAAGACCGGCGTACCGTCCAGCAGGGTGATCTTCGTGTACTTCTCGCCCAGCGGCTTCGTGTTGTCCCACTCGACCTTGAGGCCGGAGAACTGGATGGCCGGGAGCTTCGAATATTGGTCTGTCACTTCAAGCAGCGTCTTGATCTGCTTCGCGGTCATCGTACCCGTCCGGTTGTAGTTGCCGAACGGCAGTACTTCGAACATCTTGCCGTAGGTCACATCGCCGGCATCGATCTCGGCACGGAGGCCGCCGATATTCGTGAAGGCGATATCGGACTTCTCCGCCCAGCGCATCGCATCGGTGACGGAGTTGCCCACCGGCGTTACGCCGTCGCGCACCTGGTTGCCGTTAGTATTGTAGCGGAACGACTGCGTGGACCATTTTTCCGCGGCTACGGCGATTTTCTCATTCGTTTTCTCGGCGATCTTCGCCTGGTAGTCCGCTACGGTCTTCTTCACTTCTTCATCCGCCGTAGTCAGGTTCGTGTAGGTCTCGAGCATGGAGGCGTTCGAAGACACGACTTCTTTGGTGTCGCGGTCGACGTACAGCTGAATGTGGCCTACGGCGTACAGCCAGCTCTGCGCTTCCACGACAGGGATCCCGTTGACAAGGCCGGCTACCCGGCGGTGGGAATGCCCCCCGACGATCGCATCGAGTTCCTTCGTCCCTGTCCCATTCGCCAGCGTCACAAGCTCGCCCATAATCTCCTGCGACTTGGCGTCCTGCTCACCCGGCAGGTGGGAGGTGACCATGACGAGGTCGGCGCCCTTCGCCCGAAGCTCAGCAGCGAGTTCCTTGGCATAAGGCACCGGATCGGCGAACGTCAAGCCTTCGATGTTCGTCGACTTGGTCGTCGTGCGGGTCTGCGGTGTCGCCAGACCGATGATGCCGATCTTCAGGCCCGCCTTCTCGACGATTGTATAAGGCTGTGCCCACTCTACGCGCTTGCCAGTCTTATCGTCGATGATGTTCGCGCCGAGGATCGGGAATTCCGCCTTTTTGATGTTCTCGATGAGCACATCGCGTCCGAAGTCGAATTCATGGTTGCCGATCGCTGCGGCATCATAGTCCACTTCAGCCATGGAATCCATGACGGACTGGCCGTTCGTCGTATTGGAGATGAGCGTGCCCTGCCAAGCGTCGCCGCCGTCCACTACGACCGTACCCTGCGGATTCACGGCGCGGTAATCGTTCACGATGCCGGCGAGCGTCTCGATGCCGCCCTGCGCCTGGTTCCGCTTCTTGTCGAAACCTACTTCGATATGGCCGTGGATATCATTGGTCGTGAGGATGTCGATGAGCTGGAACACGAGCGGCTTCAGCGCCTTGACCGCTTCATCGCGGGTGACGTTGGCCTGCGGTTCGAAGCTGCCGTCGAGCTTCGGCTCGAACAGGCCGGCAAGGACGCCTTGCGCGACGTAAGGACGGGCCGCTTCGGAGATCGAAGCCCCGTCTTTGAAATAGTTGAGCACTTCCGTATGTACTTGCGGCGCCTGGCCCTTATTCATTGCCCGGCCGATCATGATGGCCAGCGCTTCGCGCGTTACAGGCTCGTTCGGCTTAAATTCGCCCGTCTCGGTAACAATGCCGGCCGCAGCGGCACTGAGAACGGCCGGACGCTGCCAGTCTGCGAGATCGGAGAAGGGCAGCTGCGAGGAGTCGGCTGGCGCGAGCCCTGCGGCACGCGCAATCATCGTGACGAGCTCCGCCCGGGAGACGGGGCGCTCACCGGCCAGATCCGTAGAGCCGGGATAGCCTTCGACAATCCCTTTATCGTGAGCGAGCTTCATATCAGCGGACAGGATGGCGGCCGCATGCTCCTCCGCCGAATGCTGCGAATGGTCGGTATGGGCGTAAGCGGGAGGAAGGGTAGTGCCGCCCGTGAGGGTGCCTCCTCCGAGGATGAGGGCAGCGAGCAGCGTCTTGGCTGCTTTCTGCTGCATGCGGAATCGGTTGTTGCTCATAATGTGGCCTCCTTGACCGTCTGGTGGGGGATGAAAATCTAGCAAATGAGAACAAATCTAGTATAGCGCAGAAAGGGGAACGGTAGTGTAAAGAAATGCGGTTTCATGATAGGAAAAGTCGAATCAACAGAGAAAGCCCGTCTTCCCAGAGGGAGACGGGCGAATAGGCGGCCCCGCGGCCCTAGCGGGCACCGTGCGCCCGGCTGGGGAATAGGGCCTGCCAGGAATTTGGGCGTTGACCTTCATAAAAGGTCGGCGGTGCTAATCCCCAGCCCCTTCAGCTACCAACCGCGACCGAATCGGTCCGCGGCTGAGACAAGGGCACAGGCTGCTGCAGCAGCTTCCAGCGGCGGAGCATCAGAAGACCGCGGATCAGCTCGTCGGCGATCATGGCGATGTAGATGCCATGGATCCCAAGGCCGAGCGGAAGGGAGAGATAATAACCGAGGCCGGTCGCGACCAGCCAGATCGAGAAGAGCCCGACGATCATCATGTAGCGGGTGTCGCCGATGGCGGTCAAGGCGCCGTTCATCGCCATGTTGAGCATCTTGAACGGCTGCAGCACGAGATTCAAGGCGAGCAGCGAGACGCCGATGCCGATGATGGTGCTGTCCTGGGTGAAGAGCGGCAGAATCCGGCCTCCCAGCGCGTAGATCAGCAGCGCGTTGATCATGACGAGCGCCAGCCCGATCCACAGGGCGCGGAAGGCGCTGCGGTTCGCTTCTTTCTTCTCGCCCGCCCCGTACAGGTGGGCGACCCGGATCTGCGCAGCCATGGCAAGGGAGTTGCCGAGGATGAAGCAGAACGATTCCAGCGTGTTCATGTACGTCCGTGCCGCGAGCTCCGCCGCGCCGAGCATGGCGACGAAGGAGAAGAGCAGCAGCTGCGAGAACACCCACGAAGCCATGTTGATGCCCATCGGCCAGCCGATCTTCAGGATCTCCCCGAACAGCGGCCGGTCGAACAGCCGCAGATCTCCCCATCCGATCCGGCGATGGAAGGAATACAGGAACACATAACCCAGGAACAGGGTGCCGAGCAGGCGGGAGACCAGTGTCGAGACGGCTACGCCCGTCAGTCCCCAGGCCGGAAGCCCCAGCTCTCCGAAGATGAATCCGTAGTTGAGCACCAGGTGAATGACATTCATACCGATCGCAATGTACATCGGACTGCGCGTATTGCCCGTGTTGCGGACGGCCGTGCTCAGGATGGCCATAGCCGCGGTCAGCACCATGCCCCCGCCAACGATGGAGATATAGGTCACCGCCAGAGGAATCAGCCGCTCCTCGAGCTGCATGAGACGTGCGATGGGCTCGGCGCCGAAGAACAAGAGTGCGCTCATCGCCAGGCCGATGGCGACGGATACCTTGGCGGCCATGACGGCAAGGGTCCGGGCCTCTTCCGGCCGCTGGGCACCGAGCTTCTGCGCGATGAGCACGCCGGCGCCGCCGGCGACGGTCATGAACAGGATCGTCATGGCATTGAATAGCTGGGTCGAGATACCGACCACAGCGACGGCATCGTCGGAGATCCGCGAGACCATCAGCGTGTCGGCCGTACCGAGCAGGAACTGCAGGAACATTTCGATGAGGATGGGCCAAGTCAGGATCCACAGGGAGGGGATTCGTTTGGTTTTGCTATCCGCAGGTTTCTCTTTCTCTCTATACATGGGGTTCTCCACTGCCTTTCTTTCCTTACTGCTTGCTATTTCACATTGTAGAAGGTAATCTGGGGTCGATGTTGCAGATTCCGAACGAAAACTATCAAAATTCCAACCTCATCATAAGACAGGAAGGAGCGGGAAGCGCATGACCATTCTAGAATTCACGGCACCGCCGCTGCCTTACTATATTGCAAGCGGCTTCGAGCCGATGAAGCCCGGCCGCAAGCATCCGAACCGCAGGAGCATCGGCGTCTTCGATCTGCTCGTCGTTACCTCCGGCTGCCTCTATATGGGGGAGGAAGACCGCCAGTATGAGGTGACGGGAGGCCATGCCCTCATCCTGAGGCCGGACTGCCACCACTACCCGGTTCAGCCCTGTCTTGAGCCCACGGAGCACTATTGGCTCCACTTCGGCACGACGGGGGCCTGGGTGCCGGCAGAGGCGTCCCAGCCCCATCACCCGGGAGAGCCGGAGGAGAAAAAATATTTCACGATGGAAACTTTCCCCATGCGGCTTCCCCAGTTCATCCGCCTGCCTCGGCCGGCGGCGGTCTACGAGCCGCTGAGGCAGCTGACCGAGCTCGAGTGCGAATCGCACCGCAGCTGGGCAAGATGGAAGCTGCAGCTCACGTTCCAGTCCGTGCTCGAGCAGCTCAGCGGCGCACTGGAAGCGCAGGCGGCCGTGCCTGGGACCAAGGTGGCCGAGCAGGCGGCCTCTTATCTGCGCTCCCATTACAAAGAAGGAGTAACGGCGCCGATGCTGGGAGAGGCTCTGAGCTTTCACCCCGTCTATATCGCCAGGTGCATGCAGCAGGAATTCGGGTGCTCTCCGTTTGAATACCTGCTGCATTACCGGCTGGAACAGGCGAAGCTGAAGCTGCTGCAGACCGACTTGTCGATCGCCCGCATTGCGGAAGAAGTAGGATTTAACCAGCCGGCTTATTTTACCTCCTGCTTCACGAAGCAGGAAGGGGTCACGCCCCGGATGTATCGTAAGCGCTTTTCACACGAATAAGAGGGGGAGGGGGGAGGGATAATGACGGCAGAGTCACGCCTGCCCCGGCAGAATATTGTTGACAGAAATATATTATCGATATATACTTACTTACATAAAGTAACTAGATGAAAATAGTAAAGGAGATGCTGGCCATGATTCCTTCCTCCCTGTTCCTTGCCCACGGTTCCCCTATGCTGGCGATTGAAGATACGGAGTATGCCCGGTTCCTCGGCAGGTTCGCCAAAGGGATACGCCCCAAAGCAATTGTCATCTTCACCGCCCATTGGGAAAGCGAGACGACAACGATTTCTTCCTCTGACGACGTGTACGAGACGATCTACGATTTCGGCGGATTCCCGGACGAACTGTACGAGGTGCGCTATGGAGCCAGAGGCTCGTCGATCGTGGCCGGCATGGTGTCGGACCGCCTGAAGGCGGCCGGGATTCCCGTGAAGGGGGATACCCAGCGCGGCCTCGACCACGGTTCGTGGACACTGCTCCACCGGATGTACCCGGAGGCCGATATCCCGGTCGTCCAGGTGTCCGTCAGTCCTTATCTGCCGCCCAAAGACCAGTTCCGCATCGGGGAAGCGCTGCGCGGGTTGAACCGGGACGACATCCTGGTGATCGGCAGCGGCGTCACCGTCCACAACCTGCGCATGCTCCGCTGGGAGCAGAGCACGCCCGAACCTTGGGCAGTCGAGTTCGACGACTGGCTGCTCGCGCGGCTGAAGGAACACGATTACGACAGCCTGTTCCGCTACGAAGAACTGGCGCCTCACGCCCGGCAGGCCGTACCGCGTCCGGAACACTTCGTGCCCTTCTTCATCGCGCTCGGCGCGGGGGAGCCGGACCGTGAGCCGAAGATCATTCACCGCAGCTATGACCTCGGTACGCTGAGCTATCTGAGCCTGCAGCAGGATTGACTAGGAGCAGCCTACTGCATACGAGCGGCTTGCTGCACTTTCAGCTTATAACCAAAAGAAGGAGCAAGCTCCCCGGAGGGAGTCTGCTCCTTCTTTGCGCTCACTGACCGGCCGGATGTAAGCCGGAGTCCGCACCCTCGCCATCCTGGCGGCGAAGCCGTTATTTCATCCGACTTCCTTTCAACTGCCTTACTTCTTCGATGCGGCTGCGTCGCTCTCGGTCACAAGCTCGGTAAGCACGGCGACCAGATCGTCGAGCCGGCGGAAGCTGGTTTCGACTTCGGTAATGCGTCTGCCCTGCTCATCGATGCTAGCCAGCATCTCTTCCACAGCAGCCGCCGACTGGTCCGTAATATCGGATACGGCGCTTGCTTCCGCCGAGATGGCGGCGGAGGATTGGTATAAGCCCATCATCTGGGTATTCACTTGATGGGAGCTGCCGAGCAGATGTGCCGCATGGGTATGGATCGTCTCGAACAGTACGCTGAATTCGTCCGCAGCCTGGCTTACGTCGACCATGCCTTTTTGGCCGAGCTCAGCATGCCTTGCCACCTGCTCGCTGTACGTACGGATGTCGCCCAGGATCGCTGCAATCTCCTGCGTAGACTTCTGCGAATGCTCCGCGAGCTTGCGTACTTCACTGGATACGACGGCGAATCCTTTGCCGTGCTCGCCGGCACGCGCGGCCTCGATCGCCGCATTGAGGGCCAGCAGATTCGTCTGGTTGGCGATGTCGTTGATGACGCTGAGGATGCTCTCGATATGGCGGTTGCGCTCCTGCAGCTGAGTCATCAGGTTGACCGTGTGGCCTACGGCGCCGGATACTTCCTGGATCGCCGAACGGATGCCGATAATGCGCTCCTCGCCGGTCTTCGTTTCTTTCTCGGTGCGGACGGACAAGGTCTCCATCTCCGAAGACGAGGTGGCGGCGGATTCCACGCTGCCGCTGACCTGCTGCAGCGACTGGCGGATCGCTCCTACGCTTTCGGCCTGCTCCTGCACGCCGCGGGACATGTCGTTGAATGTGCTGACGAGCTCGCGGGACACATGGCCTGTCACTTGTACATTCTCGCGCAGATGGGTGCTGAATTCGCCAAGATCCTGGATCGTCTGTTTTACACGGTCCATAAGCTGGAGGTTACGGCTGCGCTCGGCGTGCATCGCTTCGGCATTGGCGGCTTCGGACTTTCGGAACTTCTCCCCGATGAGGCTCTGGGCCACCAGGAATGCCGTGACCGCCGTGTGGATAATGATCAGGGAGGGGAACCCTTGAGCCGGAATATTCGGGAATACGGCATCGTGATAGAAGAAGAATGCATAGACGGTGAGCAGCAAGTTGCCAATCCCCGTAAGAAGCAGGGGCCGGTAGTTGAAGTAGAGCGCAATCACGGCATAGTTGATGAAGAGGGCGAGGATCCCTTCGATCGCCGGAGCAATCAGCATTGGAATGAGCATGGACAAGAACAAGCCGAACGTCATGATGTACATGACGCTGTTCTGGCGCTGGGTGCGGTAGGTAATGAAAGCGCTGAGGGCGATCATCAGCACACCGGTGCCGAGGAGAGGAAGAGCGACTTTCATATTGCCGGTCGCGAGCTGCGGCAGAATACCGAAAGCCAGGAGAATCGAGTACATCTTGAGCATCAATTTATTGCGTGCTTGCATCTTGTGTGTAACCGCCTTTCAATGTGTGATTCGGTCGTATTCGCGTATGTTCTTTACTTCGGCAATTTTCTTCGACAACGTTATACATAATTTCGGACATCCTCCAGTCGGGACAAGAAAGTGCATCTCCAGCAAAATCCTCGTATTGCGCGGGATCGCAGGTTCGTTGTATGTATGGGGGAGGGCTTGGCCTGACTAGGTCACAAAGGAGCGGATTCTTATGAAAAGAATGATATACAGAGGCCAGCTGAAAGCGGGGCGGGAGAGTACCGGACTCTCTCGGCTTGAGCAGAGCAGGGCGGCCGCCGCGCTGGTGGCGCACGGTGCCTTGATGACAGCGGCGGCCTTCCACTGGGAGCGCCAATTGTTCCTCTATTACGAGTGCACCGGGAGGGAAGTGGCTCCGGAGGAAGTGGCGGGCGAGGCAGCTTCCTGTCTCTGTGATTGGCCCGGACACGCCGCGCCCCGCAAGTGGGTGCCGATGACGGACGTGTTCCATTTTAACGCGCCGGTCTCGAAGGAACATTGGGCGCGGAAGGCGCCGGTGGAGCGCAGGGTGGGAAGGGTTGCCCATCTGAAGCCGGAGATGGCCGCAAGCTATATTTATTATCATTATCAGCTGCAGGAGGAGCGGGCGTTCCTCGGGGACAAGTACGAGATCATCGCGATGCACGAGAACCTGCTCTTCGGGTATCAGGAGTTCCCCAAGGTCATCGAAGAGCCCCTTCAGCCGCGGAAGCTTTCCACATCCGGTACGCCGGAGAATTGGAACGACTCCCGAATGGACCTGCATTTTCAGCCTTGGGAGGACGGGCACCTGTATTTCAAGCCGGTCGATACCGTCTTCGCCTACTATGGGGAGTGAGGAGTTTTCCCGAGGAAGGAAATAGCGGAAGCGGAGGGAAACTGGTATACTTTCGGGAGAGAACTTGGGCGAGGTGAAGGATGAAAAGTTATTTGGATTTGTTACAGGATATTCTGGATCATGGAGTGGAGAAGGGGGACCGCACCGGGACCGGAACCGTGTCCGTCTTCGGGCGGCAGCTGCGATTTGACCTGGCGGAGGGCTTCCCGCTGCTGACTACGAAGAAGATGCACATCAAGTCGATCCTCCATGAACTGCTGTGGTTCCTGAGCGGGGATACGAATATCGGTTATCTGAAGGAGCATGGCGTGACGATCTGGGATGAGTGGGCCGACGCGAACGGCGATCTTGGTCCGGTCTACGGCTCCCAGTGGCGCACCTGGCCGGCTCCTGACGGGCGCAGCATCGACCAGATTACCGGTGTCGTGGAGGCGCTTCGCGCGAATCCGGATTCCCGCAGGCATCTGGTCAGCGCCTGGAATCCGGCGGAAGTGGACCGGATGGCGCTGCCGCCGTGCCATTATGCTTTCCAGTTTTACGTAGCCGGGGGCAAGCTCTCGTGCATGTTCCAGATGCGTTCGGTCGATACGTTCCTCGGTCTTCCTTTTAATATCGCAAGCTACGCGTTCCTCACGCATATGGTTGCCCAGCAGTGCGGCTATGAGCCCGGGGAGCTGATCTGGACGGGGGGCGACGTCCATATTTATTCGAACCACCTGGAGCAGGTGAAGCTGCAGCTGACCCGCGAGCCGTACCCGCTGCCGCAGCTTACGATCAAGCGCAAGCCGGATTCGATCCTCGGATACCGGTATGAGGACTTTGAGATCACCGGCTACCATAGCCATCCGGCCATCAAAGCGCCAATCGCGGTCTAGTATTCGTACTAACGAACACCCAAGGGGGAGAAGCACGTGACAGTGTCCTATATGCTGGCCATGGATGAAGCGCGGGGGATGGGCCTCTCCAATAATTTGCCCTGGTACCTGCCGGCCGATTTTGCCTACTTCAAACAAACGACGCTGGAGCATACCGTGCTCATGGGCCGCAAGACCTTCGATTCGATCGGAGGCAAAGCGCTGCCCCGGCGCCGTAATCTGGTCCTCACGCGGGACGCTTCCTACGAGGCGCCGGGCTGCGAGACGGTGACTTCGGCCGAAGAAGCGGTTCGGCCCTATGCCCGCGGCGGGGAGAAGGCGGATGAGGAATTGTTCGTAATCGGCGGAGCGGAAGTATTCCGTGTGCTGATGCCGCATGCCGACCGGCTGTATATCACGGAGATTCACCAGAAGTTCGAGGCCGACACGTACTTCCCGGAAGTGGACCCCGGCCAGTGGGCCGAGGTCTCCCGCACCCGGGGACCCAAGGATGAGAAGAATCCGTACGATTACGATTTTGTGGTCTATGAACGGGCGGGAGCCGGAGGCTAGCAGTTGGTCACGGCTTCCGGGAATGAACGGGCTCTCTTTCGCGCATCTTAAGCATTGACTCGCAAGGGCTGCATCAGCCATAAGCGAAAAGCCGAGAGGAGATGCCGAAGACATGACGGAAGTGAATCAGCACCAGATGCCAAGCCGGCATGTGATCGATAACGTGGAGAAAGCGATCCAGGCGGCCACCGACGCCGAGATGGCCGTCCGCCATGCACAGCTGGATTCCGATCCGCAGAAGCTGCGGACCGCGCTGGCCCAGATGGAGACGGCGCAGCACGCGCTGGACAATGCCCAGGCCCAGCTGAATTCCCGCGACCAGGAGCATCACGGGCAGGAATTCGTTCAAGTGCAGAACGACTTGACCCAGTCGGCGCAGAGCCTGGACGTGACGGCATCGAATACGGAGCTGCCGAAGCAGGTCAGGTAACACCCGGCTGTTCTGCTTCCGCTTCCGGCGGGGGAGAACGGATAGATATCTTAAACGCAAAGATGGATGCCCTAAGAAGCGCAGGACCCTGGCGGATCGCCGGAGAGGGCCGCGCTTTTTTTGGCGTGCCCGGATCGAGTGCTCAGCCGCCCATTCCCCGAGAATATCGCCCTGATAAAAAGATTGGAATAGGCTTCCCCTGCATTCTGCGATACAGTAATGACAATTCCATAAAAAGGCGGTGTGCTATGAGCGAAGGGCTGACACTCGGTACGGTTATGCTGGAGGAATCCATAGAGACCTTCCGGAGTATGAAGAAGCTGGGGGACCGGACCCTGGAACAGCTGGAAGAAACACAGTTCCATGCGGCACTGGATCCGGAATCGAACACGATGGAAGTGATCATCCGGCATATGCACGGCAATATGCTCTCCCGCTGGACGGATTTTCTTCACTCGGACGGCGAGAAGCCGACGAGAGACCGCGACGGCGAATTCGTGGAGGCCGGCGCCAGCCGCGAGTCCCTGCTTGCGCTCTGGGAAGAAGGATGGGCGGCCGTGTTCGGCACACTGGCTTCGCTCCGCCCCGAAGACCTGCTGCGGACCGTCACAATCCGCGGGGAAGCGCATACCGTCGTCAAAGCGATCCAGCGGCAGGTGTCCCATTATGGCTACCACGTCGGCCAGATGGTGTTCCTCGGCAAGCACCTGCGCAGCAGCGACTGGCAGACGCTGAGCATCGCGAGGGGCCAGTCCCGGGCGTTCCGGCCGGGAACCTGAGAATCCGGCCGGTCTCCATCAAGCCAAGGCTGTCCCGTGAACCGGCAGAAGACCGGCTGAGCGGGGCGGTCCTTTTTTTAGAAAAACCCTAGAATGTATATCTCACCAGAGCTCGATCCTGTCCCCTTGTATTTCTTATAAACGCGCATCGTCCTTAATGGACGACGCAGCCGTTCATCTTGCTGTCGTGCTGTTCTATATCCTAGAGCGCGCAGGAGCTTGTCGCAGAGGCGAGCCAGGTGGTACAGTAAGGAAAAGAAGATACAGAGCAGGTGAGAGGAAGGTGCTGGGAATGAAGAGAAAGATGCTTGGTTTGCTCGCGTGGATGCTGCTGTTCGCAGCACCGGTGAATGCACAGGAGGCGGGGCCGGTGGTCCGCGTCTTCATCGACGGGGAGCAGGTGATCTTCGAGCAGCCGCCGAAGCTGGAACAGGGCACCACCCTCGTTCCGTTCCGGGCTGTCTCGGAGAAGCTTGGCTTCAAGGTCGGATTCCGCGCGGAGAACGGGGAGCAGGCGATTACGGCGGCCAGAGGCGAAGAGACCGTCACGATGTATATCGGCAACCGGATCGCGAACACGTCCGGGGGGCGGGTGCTGTTGGAGCAGGCTCCGCGCATGGAGCACGATCTGACGTATGTGCCGCTGCGCTTCCTGGCCGAAGCGCTCCACTGTGAGGTGGCATGGGACCAGGAAGCCGCTGCCGTACAGATCCGTACGCAGGGGGATGCGGAGGCTGGGAGCGGGGAGGCGAAGGATGCGCCTGCGGCTCCGCCGGCAGACCAAGCGCCGGAAGCTGGCGCAGGGACCCCGGATGCGGATGCAGCGGATGTCCCGTAGAAGCGCAGCGGCACCCGGCCAGGGCCGCTGTCTAGCGCCGCACCCCAGCGGCTGGGTCCGCTAAGCACAGCGCCGCTTCTCTCAGCTTTTCTGCGGCCAACCTTACGGACCGGAGGGCTGCCCGTGCGGTTTGGCGCGAGACAAGGAGAGGCGGCTTCGCCGGCCTGATCTTTCCAGGCACCGCCGCCCCTGCACAACAAAAAGACGGATCGTCCTGCGTACGGGGAAGCGGTACGCCCGGCCATGATCCGTCCTATTTTCATGCAAGCCTGCTTCCATCCTCTGTTACATCGACCCGGCGTACTGATAAATCACAATAAGAGCGAATGTGATCAGCATGCTCAGCATCGCATACTTCCATTGTCCCAAACTGAAATTCATCATCGATCTCTCCTTTGTTCGTGAGAATCTGAATCTATTGTAGCTCAGGAGGGAGGGCGGGCGGTGTTAAGGTTTCATGAAAAAACCTCAGTCAGTCCTCTTCCTGCATCCGCCTCAGCTCCTGTAGCGAATAGAACGTGCCTCTCCAATAGATGCCTCCCTGCTTCAGGGTCAACCATACCGACCGGACGACGACATAGCATAAGAGTCCGGTCATCGCGGGCAGCAGCAGCGCCGTCCAGCCCGGCTTGCCGGTCAGAGAGCGGAGCAGCAGCAGATACACGGCAGCCATGGTAACGACGGCCAGAGCACAGATGGATGCCGTACCGCCAGGAAGCAGCATGCCGAGTACGGGGAACAGGAACAGCCCCAGCTGACCGAGCACGGCCAATACGGCGATGCCAGTCCGGTATCCGAAGCCCGAGAAGAGGTTCTTCTCGAGGCCTTCGACGGCGCCCCGCAGGCTCTTGTACCACTCCACAGCGATGTGGTCGTGGCCCGAGGCGAGGCGCTGGCGCAGCCGGGCCTGCTTGACGAGGCGGCCAAGCTGCAGATCGTCGTCCGGCCGCATGGCGATAGCGCGGTGGGTGCCGATCTTCTCGTACCCGTAGCGTGTCAGGAGGTTGAAGGCGCCGATGCCCATGCCCTGCTTGAACTGAAAGTCATCGTTGGCCCGCCAGGGGCGCAGGAACAAGCAGAGCGTGAAGAAAAAGTAATCGACGAAGGCCCTCAGCCAGATTCCCTTCACCGGCATGTCCGGGGACAGGGTGAGGTGGTCGGCCTGCTCTTCCTGCAGATAACGGACGCTGTCGGCCACCGTATTCGGATGGAACCTCACGTCAGCATCGGTGAAGAGGAGCAGCTTGCCCCTCGCCTGCAGGTACCCTTGATAGAGCGCATGGTTCTTGCCGAGCCAGCCCTGCGGCAGCGTCGTGATGTGAATGACGCGCAGCGGGACGGTAATGTCCGATTTGCTCTCGGACCACCGGCGGAGCTCGTCCAGCTTGCGGCCCGTCGCATCGCGGGACCGGTCATTAACCGCAATGATCTCCAGCCGCGGGTAATTCTGGCTGAGCAGATGCCGCACGGTGTCGGCGATCGACGACTCCTCCTCCTTGGCTGCGATAATGACAGAGACCAGCGGGGCTTCCGAAGCGGCGGCGCGGCGGAGCGCCGGATCGGGTGAAGCGGTTAAGTTTTCTTGTGGATTTATTCGTGTATTACCCTCCGATAGGGGCAGGGTAAACATCCATTTTTTGGCTCGCAGGGTATCCCAGAGCAGCACCAGCCAATAGCCGAGAGCGGCGAGGGCCCACAGCAGGAAGAATCGCATCCGGCAGCCTCCTTTCGCCCTCATCCAGGGCAGCGTGCAGGGGTACGTCATGTTTTTCGAATTATAGCATGCCCGCGGATCCGGTTCCAAATCTTGAAAGAGTCACCCAGCGTGCAGTATGCTACAATGAGAGAATTCGGGCGTAGAATGAACAATGAGCTTAGGGGGAGACGATCATGACGGGAGAGCAGGCGAGGCCCCTGTTCCGCAAAAAAATACGCGCCGCCGAACTTCCGGAATTTCTGCGGATGATTCGAAGCGACGGCGTCGCGGCGGACGAGCTGCTGTTCCTGTGCATCGGTACAGACCGGTCCACGGGGGATGCCCTCGGGCCGCTGGTCGGCACGATGCTGGAAGAGTCCGGTTTCCGGGCGGTCATCGGCACGCTGGCGCATCCGTTCGATGCGAGCAACATGAGGGAGAGGCTCGCGGAGATTCCGCCCGGGCGCAAGGTCATCGCTATCGACGCGTGTCTCGGGCAATCCGCATCGCTTGGCTGGTATCAGGTGTCGAACCGCCCGATCGAGCCGGGCAAGTCGGTAGGCAAGCAGCTCCCCCATGTCGGGGATTATTCGATAGCGGCTATTGTGAATGTGGATGCCGGACAAAAGTATGCGATTCTGCAAAGCACTTCCTTACATAGGGTGATGAACATGGCCAAGGAAATTACGGCGGGTATTATCGGCGTCTTCCAGCCGGGACCCCCGCCCGTCCGCCGCGGGGAGGAAGTCTGATGCGGCAGGGAGGGACCGTCGGCGAAGGCGGGCCGATGCACCGGGTCCAGAGCCGCGGGAGGGCGGGGCTCGAGGATGTGTCGACCGCGCGCATCTACCGGCTCTTCCGGGGGTACCGCTGGCAGCTGGCGGCGATCCTCCTGCTGGCGCTCTTCGGAGCGGTGCTCGGGTTGATTCCGCCGCTTGTGATGAAGGAGATTATCGATGATGCCCTGCCGGGCGGCGACCGCCGGCTGCTCGTGCTGCTCACGGCCATGATGGTGGTGCTGCCGGTGATCAGCGGGCTGCTCGGCGTATGGCAGAATCACCAGAATACCAAAGTCGGCCAGGGCGTCATGCGCGACCTGCGGCAGTCCTTGTTCGGCAACCTGCAGAGGCAGGCAATGAGCTTCTTCACCGACGCCAAGTCGGGGGAGATCATCCAGCGGCTCACCGGGGACATCCAGGCGGTGCAGAATGTCGTGACGACCCTGGTCGTCTCGGCGGTGACCCAGTCGGTGATCGTGATCACGACCGTGGGCATTCTCTTTGCGCTGGATTGGCAGCTTGCGATTCTGTCGGTTGCCGTCCTGCCGTTGTTCCTGCTCCCGGTGCGCAAAGTCTCCTCCGTGCGCAAGAAGCTGCGCGGGGAAGCGCAGCGGGTGAGGGGGGACATGTCGGCCCGCCTCGGCGAAATCTTTGGCGTCTCCGGAGCCATGCTGACCCGCATCTTCCAAGGGGAGCGGCGGCAGCAGGAGCAGTTCACGGCGCTCAACGAGAAAGTGATGGAGCTCGAGCTGCGGCTCAATCTCGTCGGCCGCTGGTACGGCATGGTGATCGGGGTGCTCGGTCCACTCGGAACCGCACTGATCTATCTGTACGGGGGCTGGAAGGTCATCGATGGTTCGATGACGATCGGCAGCATCGTGGCCTTCGCCGCGTACCTCGGGCGCTTGTACGGGCCTGTGGGGACGCTGCTTAATTTGCGCGTCGAGGTGGGGACGGCGCTCGGCGTATTCCAGCGCCTCTTCGAGTACGAAGACCTGATCCCTGAGGTCGAGGAGGTACAGGGCGCCAAGGCGCTGCCTCCGGCCCGGGGGCATATCGCCTACCGCGGCGTCTCTTACGCTTACCAGCCGGGGCAGTATGCGCTGCGGGGGATTTCGTTCGAGGCCGCCCCGGGCGAGGTGGTGGCCATCGTCGGGCCGAGCGGCGCCGGCAAGTCGACGCTCATCGGCATGCTGGCTCGCCTGTATGATCCGACGGAAGGCGAAGTGGCGGTCGACGGGTATGACATCCGCGGTGTCACCTTGGAGAGCCTGCGTTCCCAGGTGGCCTTCGTTACGCAGGAATCGTTCCTGTTCCACGCCAGCGTCCGCGACAACCTGCTCTTCGCCCGCCCGGATGCTTCGCAGGAGGAGATCGAGGAGGCCTGCCGCCAGGCTTACATCCACGAAGTGGTCGCCTCGCTGCCGGCCGGGTACGACACGGAAGTCGGCGAACGCGGGCACCGGCTGTCGGGCGGGGAGCGGCAGCGTCTGGCCATTGCCAGGGCAATTCTGAAGAATCCCCGCATCCTGATCCTCGACGAGGCGACGAGCCATCTGGACTCTGCTTCCGAGGCTTACGTGCAGGCGGCACTCGACGACCTGATGCGCGGCCGCACGACGCTCGTCATCGCCCACAGGCTGTCGACCATCCTGTCGGCCGACCGCATCGTCGTACTCGAGAACGGCAGGGTGGCGGAGACCGGGCGGCACGGGGAGCTGCTCGAGCGGCAGGGCTTGTACGCCAGGCTGTTCCACACGCAGTTTGCGAAGGCGTGAGCCGCAGGGCTGCCCCTGCGGGCATCCGCCTCGCTTCGCTTTCACCGAACGCCAAATAACGGAACGCTGGTCCCGGAGACAGGCTGCATGCCTGGCTTTCTCCAAGGGCGGGTTCCGTTTTTTGTATGCAGCTTGTCCTCCGGACGCCAATACTCAAGCCGTCGCTTTCAAGCCCACGATGCCGACGACGATCGCCAGCACGAAGCTGATCCGCAGCAGGTCGCGGGGTTCGCCGAGGAACATCATGCCGACGATGACCGTACCGACCGCCCCGATGCCGGTCCAGATCGCGTAGGCGGTACCGATCGGCAGGGTCCTCAGCGCCAGCGACAAGAAGTAGAAGGAGACGATCATGCCCCCTGCGGTAATCAGGCTCGGCCATAGACGCGACCAGCCGTTCGAGTATTTGAGGCCGAATGCCCACACGATTTCCATCAAGCCTGCGATAACCAAGTAGACCCATGCCATGCTGCTCACTCCTTTGGGGTAGAGATGCCTTTCCAGTAGATACGCCAGACGGCGTCCAGCCGCTGCTCGTATTCGCCGGGCTGATAATAGTACTGCTGAAGGAACGAGCCGTCGAGCAAGCAATAGAAGGAAGCCACGAGATCCTCCGGGGCTTCCCTGCGCACGAGCCCCTCTTCCATGCCCTGCTTGAAGAGCCGCACCAGCAGATCGTGCATCTCCCCTTCGGCGGCGGAGAATCGTTCGCGGAGCGTCTCCTGCAGGGAGAGGGGAGGGAAGAGCATCGTCCGTTTGAGGAACGTCATCCCCTCGTCGCTGAGCAAGTACGTACGGGAGGCATCCCGGAGCACCGTGAACAGCTGATCTTCGACGGTCAGGCCGCCGAGGCGTTCCATCAGCGCACGCATGCGGAGCGTATGCTCCAGCAGGCAGTCGTCGAATACGGCGAGGAAGAGGTCGTCTTTGCTTTTAAAATGGGAATAAATCGACGGGGTCTTAATCCCGGTCTCTTTGGCGATCCCCGAGAGAGGCACGGCATCATAGCCTCCGGCCGCGAACAGGCGCAGGGCCGCCTGCTTCAAGGATGTTACACTCACATTATCGCTTCCTTCCGCCAAGCTAACTAACGATAGTTAGTTTATTCTCTTGCCCTATTATAATCCTGACACGGGCGGTTGGCAATACTCTACGCCGTGGCAGGCCCTATTCTCCAATTTTTGGTATTGCCTTCTCGGCCCTACACGATGGCTTCTCTACTGCCGATAATGAAAAGATGCCAAAGAAAAAGCAGGATTCCCGTAATATAAGCTCGGCAGATGAGCCTGAAGCCGGGAAGAGCGTTCCTCTCAGAAGCTTGGGTATCTGCGGCATAGAAAGTTTCAGCAGTGAATATAATGGGTATTACTCTTTTATGGAAACTGCCCTTACAATCTTAGAATGGACCAACAGAAAGGAGCGCATGCATATGCGTCAGATCAATCACGTTAACCTTACCGATACGAACGGCAAAATTTATTGCTGTCTCCGTAATAAAATAGTATCCCTCGATGAGAGCCAAAAACAAAACTTCTGCGGCGGCTGCAAAATGTTCGCCGGTGATGCCGGAGGCCGCGGGGTGGAGTGCGTCTGGGACGATGCGCGTCCGGTAAGCAATCCCCATACGGTGAATAATCCGTTCACCGAGATGCTCAGCAATCAGGCCCGGCGCGTGAACCTTACGGACCATCTGTCCACCGTCGTCGTGTTCGGCGCTTAATACCGAAGACGGTTCCTCCACGGAACCGGCAGCCGGGAATGGCGGGACTCCGCCGCCGCCGTTCTTGTCTCCTGCCTTCAGCCGGACAAGCTGTGTATGCCGGTATGTTACACCCCTTATGCCTCCCCTCCGGAGAGGGGACGGACCTCCTGCCGCATCCGCGGCCAAGCATCGATCCCTGAGAGTCTGCCTTACAAGTGCCTGCCCCTAAAATGAATGTATCCTACTGCCCTTGATGTCTTGGATATCTTTGGTTGGAGTATCTTTGGATCATCCGAGTAAACTACCAGCCTGCCAGATCCCAAAGCTGTTTGCCGATGAGTATGCCTGTCACGATGACGAATAATGGTTTGACATACGTCGAGCCCTTCCGGATGGCGAGCTGAGACCCGACCAGAGCGCCCGCAATCATGGACAAGCCCATGGGAATGCCGTAGCCCCAGTGTACGGAGTCGAGGAGGATGAAGGCGAGAAGACTCGCGATGTTGCTTGCGAAGTTGAGCACTTTGGCATTGGCGCTTGCGCCGACAAAGTTGAATCCGAAGAGCAGGAAGACGAAGAGCAGGAACGATCCGGTTCCCGGACCGAAGAATCCGTCATAGAAGCCGATGAGCAGAGCGGCGAGCCCGATGACGATGCGGCGCCCTCCCGTCCACTGTATCTGCACCCCGCTTCCGTCCCAATTCTTCTTGAACAAGGTATACACGAGCACGGCAATCAGCATGACGACGACCAGCGGCCTCATAAAAGACGAGGGTATGAGGTGAACGCAGTACGTGCCGAGTGCCGAGCCGGCGAAGGAGAGCGGGAACAGCAGCAGAACAAGCCGCCCGCTGACCTTGCCCGAGGCGAGGAAGGAAGCTGTGCTCGTCAGGGAGGAGAGGGTGCCTCCAAGTTTATTGGTTCCAAGCACCATGCTCGGAGGCAGGCCTGTCAGCATCAGGGCGGGCACGGCGATCAGTCCTCCGCCGCCCACGACCGAATCGATGAACGAAGCCACGAATCCGGCGGCAATGAGGAAGATGAGCATGTCGGTAGTAGGCCATTCCATGTGTAGTTCTCCTTTGGTTCTTATTCGGAAAAGCACCGGGATGCAGCTCTCTGCCCCTAAGGGCGAGAGCCCATTCCAGTATAGACCCAGGGGATTCTCCGGGCAACTCCGCCCGATGCAACGTCACAGCGTTACTGCGGCGTTGCATTATTGCGCCCTGGCGTGATATGTTCTAGCCGTAGTCCTTTGTTCTTAAGGAGATTCATGATTCGATACATGAAAGGTGAGTGGGGCACATGATTCATAAGTTGGAGCATATCGGTATCATGGTGAGCGATATGGACGCTTCCATCCGGTTCTACACGGAAGTGCTGGGGCTCAGGCTCGCCCGCAGAGAGCAGATCGAGAACGGTCCCGAGCTCGGATTTCTTTCCTTCCCGGGATCGGAGCAGGTCGAGATCGAACTGGTCGGCCGCGGTACGGACGGAATGTCTCCGAGCGGCATCGTCAATCATCTGGCCTTCACGGTCAGCGATATTGAGCAGGAGCTCGAACGGCTTCGGGGACTCGGCATCCGTCTGCAGGACGAGCAGCCGAAGGTGATCCTGAACGGGGTGAAGATCGCTTTCTTCGAGGGTCCGGACGGGGAGCGGCTGGAGCTGTTCCAGCCTGCACCGTAAGCAGGGCGTTATCTCGGGAAGCGGTCCGGCTTCCATACGGTTGCTTCAATAAGTTCTGCAAAAGGCTGTCACTCCTGGGCATTCACCCGCATATCGTATCGTAACCGGGCGGCCGTCGCCAAGGTGCCGGCATGCCCCCGACACGCGATAGGGGAGAACAACCATGGAATGCAGCAGCGACTATGACCGGGCTCCGCGGGAGAAGATCTTTACCCGGCGGATGGTCAAGCCCCGGCTCGACATCAAATACCCGCAGGTCACCGGACTCCGCAGCGGATTCGTACAGCAGATGGTCAATCATGCGATCCTCGATGCCGTCTATGATCTGATCCGCATCCAGGGATATGTGCAGGATAAGACGAAGACTATCACCGGCAACTACCATACCAAGCTTCACCGGCACGAGCTGCTCAGCCTGCTCTACGAGAACTACGGGTACGCGGAGAAGGCGGCCCACGGCATCACGTACCAGAGCTCGCAGACGTTCAATCTGGAGGACGGCCGGGTGTACGCCCTCGCCGATCTGTTCAAGCCGGGCAGCGATTACATCGGCCGCTTATCGGCGATCATCGCCCGGGAGTTCAAGGCGAGGGATATACCGATGATCGCGGAATTCAAGTCCATCGCGCCGGACCAGCCGTACTTTTTGACGGACAAAGCGATCGGCATCTATTTTCAGCTCTACGAATATACGCCTTATGTCTATGGGTTCCCGACCTTCGAGATTCCGTTCGCCGAAGTAAAGGATATTCTCGATCCGCAGGGGCCGATAGGCCGCTTGATGTAAAGCAGGCAGGGCGCACAAGCCTTAGGCGCCCAGGGGAATGGGACCGGCAAGGCCTTATCGTAGGGAGGCCGGTCCATCCGCTTCGGACAAGCAGGCAGCTTGGCATGACAATATCTGACGCAGGAGGCGGCAGCATGACAACAAGAGCCATAGTAGCCGGAGCGACGGGACTGGTCGGCCGGGAGCTGATCCGGCAGCTGGCGCAGGACCCCGCTTACGGCGAGGTGATGGCCCTGGTGCGCAGACCGTCGGAATGGGAAGGGGCGCATCCGCTCCAAGTCGTGACGGATTGGAGCGGGCCCAGCCTGGAGTCCGTCCTTGGGGAGGAGCTCCGGAATGCCGATGTGTATTGTGCCTTGGGGTCTACGATGAAGAAGGCCGGCTCGCAGGCAGCGTTCAAGGCCGTGGACCTGGAGTACCCTTTGCGGCTGGGCCGGCTGGCCGCAAAGGGCGGGGCTTCCCGGTTCTTGATCGTCTCCTCGATCGGCGCTGATCCGCAGTCGATGTTCTTCTATAACCGGGTCAAGGGGGAGATGGAAGAAGGGCTCCGGGCGCTGGGCCTGCCCGCGCTGCATCTCTTCCGGCCCTCGCTGCTGCTTGGCAGCCGCGAGGGAGATCACCGTCCGGGGGAGAAGCTCGGGGAAGTCATCGGACGGGCCGCCTCCTTCCTGCTGAAGGGGAAGCTGGCGAGGTACAAGCCGATCTCCGCCGCCGATGTGGCCCGGGGGATGATCCTCGCCGCCCACGGCCAAAGCCCGGGAGTCCGGATCTGGGAATCCGATGAGATCGCCCGGCTGTCCCGTTAGGGAGGTTCGCGCAGGGACGAGCAGGCGGATCAACAGAATTCAGAAGACGCCACCCTCGGGTTAAGAACACCAAATACAGGCTGTTTCCGCTTCTGCCGCAGGGCAGAAAAGGAAACAGCCTGTTTGGGTTAAAGAACAGCGAACTCCGCTTATTTGGGGCGGCGAACCAGGCGGATCAGGATGATGGAACCGATCAGGAACAGAACGCCTACCGCGGCGATGACCCAGATCATGGATGTTTTGACAGGCGCGGTGCCAGCTGGAGTCTTCTCCTGGACGCTGCCCTGCTCCTGCTGGATATCGACGGAGAGCACTTCCTTCGATTGGCTCATCACGACAATCTGGCTCGACTTATTCTCGCCCTTCAGGAACTGGAGCATCGCAGGATCGACGAACGAGGTCTTGGCTTTCCCGCTGCCTTCTGACGCTTGGAACACGGCCAGCGTCTTGTCCTTATCCCAAGGGGAGGCCTGAATCCATGCGGCGTAATCCGTCGTTTCGTTGATGATGTTATAATTTGCCAGGTGGAACTGCGGCTGGTCCGCATTCACGAGCATGCTGTCTTTATGGGCCCCGAGAGCCTCCATTGCGTTCGGGGAGCCAATCACGATAAGGTTGCTGCCTTTCATACGCTGCACCGCATCTGGATCGCCGTCGCGGACGATGTCGATGGCCGCCGGGGTGTCCGACTGCTCTGTCATCGCATGGGTCAGCGCGGCGAGCTGGCTGAGCATCGCCCCGTTCACCGATTTGGGCAGCAGGAAGACGGTGTTCTCCAGCCCTTGATCGCCTACGAACGGGGCCGGCCAGTATTTGAAGCTTGTTTCCTTCCGGATCTCATGCGGAAGGAGCAGCGAGCTTTCGTTGTCGATGAAGATCCAGCGGCCGCTGTTCGGATTGGAGGCGCATGCGCTGTATGCCTCATTGATGTTGGCCGAGAAGTCTACGTTCAGCGTGTTCGCTGCGCCTTCCTTCAAGTAGGGGGCCAGGGGAATCGTCACGAGATAGCTGTCGTCCGTCTTGTCAGCCTTCACAAGTTCGCTCAGCGAGAAGGTTTTCGGGACGTCATTGATGACGACGGTCAGCCCGTTATGCACCATAGGAGCTGCCTTGCCGGCATTCTGGGTATCTTTCTCTTTCTCCTGACTCGCATCGCTCTGAAGCAGGGCCGAGACACGCACTTTCAGTTTTAATTCCGCTTCGCCGGTCAAGCTCCAATGGGAAGGGATGCTGTAAGTGAAGCGGTCGCTTTGCCGTTGTACCGTATTCAATGTGACATCAGAGAAGCCAAGCGATTCGAGCGTCAGTCCTTTGGAGGACTTGACGGTAGTCGCCACCTTCGAGAGCTCCTTCACCAGAAGCTCGTTGCCGGCAAGCTGGTCAACGTACTGCTGGTCCGTCAAGAGAGCGATATGCTCCTTGATGGACTTGTCGTCCGCCGCGGAGAGGAGCAGCACCTGCCGGATATCGCCCTTCTGCTGATCCTGCACCGTGAAGGTATTCAGGCTGACTTCGCCCTTCTGCGGCAGGGCTGTGCTTTGCTTGGCGAGCTGGGCGACCGGTCCGGTCCAGTCGGCCGTGGCCCCAAGCGCCACGACGGGAAGCAGACGGTCTTGGCGCAGCCACTCGGACTCCGTGAGGATCGGCGTGGAACGGTCGGTTGCGGTCTGGCCCGAGAGATAGCCCGCGACCTCCATGGCGGAGGAGATCAGCTCCGAAGACGGATTGTCCGGCAGCAGCACCGCGCCGTACATCTCGTCTTGAATCCCCGCTTCTACGAAAGGAAACGGATAGCTGCCGAGCGTGTCCGACGTCGTCCAGGTCGTGCTCGTATGGATGAATACGGCAGAGGAACGGTTGATCTTCAGCCAGTTGGCCGCATTCTCTTCATCGGTGCAGGCATCGTTCGAGACGGTGCTGTGTTTGGTCAGGGCCACCGAGTGGAAGCCGGGCGTCACATCCTCGCCCGACAGCGGAATGCGGATCATCTGGCGGGAGCTGTTCTCCTTGGTGAGCAGGATGCTCTTCACCGGTTTGCCGTCGACAGAGACCGTCAAGGTCGAGCTCGTCGGTACGAGCAGCTCCGAGTAGCTGATGTCCAGGTCGATGTAGCTGCCTTCGCTTACATCCGCGCGGGGCACGTTATAGAAGAACTGCCGCCCGCCGTCCACCCCGGTGATGGATACGGTATCGTTCGCAAGACGGGACAGATATCCCGGCGTGGAGCTGGAGACATTGGAGCTGAACAAGCCCGGCGTGCCGTTCTTCAAGGCGGTGCTTGCGATGCCGATGACCGTTCCGGCGTTCTGCGCCGCTTCCTCCGCATGAACCGCATGCAGCGGGGAGAAGGCGAGCTGGGCGGCTAAGAGCCCCAGGCTGCACTGGAGGATGACTTTGTGTTTGAGAGATTTCATGTGGACAGAACACCTTTCGGGAACCTGAAGTAGGTATTATGCACTTTCCTGCTTTTTGGCATGCTGGAACCGCTCGGTTTTATACCATTTGGTCTCCTGCTTGAAGAGGATCCGTTTGGCCTCGAGATACAGCGCATAGAGAACAAGGAGGATCCAGAACTGGGAGTAAGTGAAGTACATAAGGGATACGATCAGGAAGTTTTTCATATTAAGCTCGGTCTTCTCGATCCCGAGGGCAATCATGACTTCGGTAATATACAGGAAATAGGCGAGTACCCACAGGATCATGGACACGATGCCCACATTCAGCTGCAGATCGACGAACAGATTCACCACGAACAACAGGTCGGAGATGATGACGCCGAAGAAGAAAAGGAAATACGTGAAGAAAAAGTAGATGAGATCGAAGACGATGCTTTTGCGTTTCAGGGTAAAAATCTTCGCCATGAACTTCATCACGACATATTGGTTGCCGCGGGCCCAGCGCGTACGCTGCTTCCACCAGACCTTCCATGTCTCGGGTTCCTGCTCCCAGGTGATGGCGGCAGGGAAGAAGCGGATATGGTAGCCCATATTGTACACGCGGATCGTCAGCTCCGTATCCTCGGCGAGCGCCTTCTCGTCCCAGCCTCCGAGCTCTTCGATGATGCTGCGGCGGATGGCGAAGTTCGTCCCCGGGATGGTCGATACGCCGAACCAGTTGAAGCGGCCGGCCTGGGCCATCCACTGGAAGCAGATCGTCTCGATATTGATGAAGCGGGTGAGCAGGGTCTGCGCCGCGTTGATGACGCGGAATTTGCCGACCACCGCCCCTGCCTTGGGATCGTTGAGCATGGCGAGCACGAGATAGTAGACGGCTTTGCGCTCGGGCGTATTGTCCGCATCGTATACGACGATGACATCGCCGGTCGAATGTTTGAATCCGTGGTTGAGTGCGCCGGATTTGCCGCCGCCCACCACCGGAGGTCTCAAGTGAACGACCTTCAATTGTGGATAACGGGCCGCGTAACGGTCCGCGATCTCGCCGGTGGCATCCTTCGAATTGTCGTCGATGACGATGATCTCGAGCAGATCCTCCGGATAGTCCAGCTTCAGCATCGCCTTGATGGTCCGTTCGATGACGACTTCTTCGTTATGCGCCGGGATCAGTACACTGACCTTGGGCAGCGGATGGTTGTTCTTCTCCCATTCGGGGATCGGCTTGCGGTAGCGGAGGTAATGCAAGTACCCGCCCTGCATCAAGAACATGTGATAGAGCAGCATGAGCCATATGACGCCCAAGGAAGAATAGAACAGGATATTAGCCATTGGCGCTCCGCTCCTCGAATAGTTGTTTTCGCAGGTTCATCCTCATGCTGAACGTATAGATAGCGAACATCAGAACCATCGCCGTCACAAGAATGGCGATCCCCCACAGTACGAGCTGTACGGGTTCCATGCGCTGTACGGCCGCTGCGGCGGTACCCGCTTCCACGGGCGGGAGACTGTTCTTCACCGTCACATGGCCGGAGGCGTCCGTGGCGATGGCGACGGATTGCGTCTGCACGGCTGCGTTCATCTGCTTGAGATCGAGCCACTTCAGACCGGGGACGCGCTCGATATGGGAAATCATGACCTTAAGCTTGTCCACTCTGAGATATGGGTGGTAGAACATGCCGAGGGTGCCTCCTTGGATCAGGAGCATCCGGTCGATCTTCTTATCGAGATCGGCCTCCGGTGAGAGCGACTCGTTGTCGTAATAGCCGAGCGTCTCAGGAAGGAGCGTCATCCCGTGCAGGTAAGACGGCGAGGTCGGATAAGGCGTGACGCCCATGTGCTCCCAGTCCTCGCCGCTGATCTGCACCTGGCCGAGAATATAGTTGAAGTAGCGGGCGAGAATCTCGTACCCATGGGGGCTCATCGTATAGTGCGGCGCCTCGAAGGCGAGCGGGTACAACCCCAGCTGGGCAAGCTCGTGTATGCCGCTCTCGATCCGGGTCACGATATACGATTCTTCGAATTGTTCCCGTTCCTTCACATATCGGCTGTAGTCCTCCTGCGAGGCGAATTCATGACGCTGCTTGACCGGGATATTGTCGTCCGACGGACCCCAGATCGGGGTGTTGTTCACGACATCCCAGAATTCGAAGCCTTCTCCCGTCTCGGTGGCCCGGTACTGGTGCGTATAACCGTGCAGCGCAATACTGCCGCCGCGCTCCTGCAGATGCTGCAGCACCTCGACCAGCTCCGGGCTGTCCGACAAGTGATACTGCTTCAGAGTCTCGGCATTCGTATAGACCGGGATGACCGCGATCATGAACGGGATCCCCCGGTCGGCCAAGTAGTCGCCCGTCTCCTTCAGAAGGGCGGGATCGGACATCGGATGCACGTCTTCGAGCCGGATATAAGCATTCGGGCTTCCGCCGGCCGGTTTTCCGAAGAATTCGGCCAAGCCTTCCCCCAGGCAGAGGCTGAAGGGGGCATAGAGATTGTCGGATGCGTAATAGGCATCGCCGCCGGAGATCGAGAACAGAGGGAACGACGTGTCGGCTCTCCATCCGAGATACAAGGCTTCCCCCCGCTTCAGTTCGACGTGGGTAATGGGGTAGTTCACATCGAGCAGGTCGAAGACTGGCTTGCCCGTTTTTGGGTCTATCTTTGAGATTTGGTTGATGATCGTCGGCGGCCCGGCGGATAAGAATGAGAAGCGGTCAAGGAGCTGTCCGATGTTCTCGCCGATGGCCAGCGCCGGCCCTCTGAATTCGCGAATGAGCTGTACGGTTTGGGGAGGCAGGGTTTTCTTTACTTTCCCGTAGTACACGAGATGAGTAGCGGCCTGGAAATCTCCGGCGGTTACCGTATCGTCGGATTTGAACGTGATGTTTCGGGTAAACTGACCGAGATACAGATCGAGCAGCCGCACATTCTCCTTCACTGCGCCCCACTCATTGGAGTACACGACGAGGGCACGGATGTCGCTAGTCCCGGCAGAGGACGCGTTCGCGGCCTGTGCCGTTCCAAGGGGCAGCAGTCCTCCGTAGAAGAAGAGCAGCAGCGCGCAGCCGAAGGGCAGCAGCCGGCGGACCCACTTACTGTGTATATTGTTCAAGATCGTGGGATGCATGCTGTATCAACTCCGTATAATCCGTATAGTCGCCGCTGAAGCTCGAAGAACCGAACGCCACCGTGATAGTAACCTCTTTTTTCTCATTGGCGAGTTTGTGGTGCCTCACCAGGTCTTCGATCTTCTTCAGGACATAATGCACATTGTCCTCGCCGGTATTGAAGAGGATGACGGCGAACAGCCCGGCTTCGATCCGGAACTTGCGGTCGCTGATGCGGGTCTGCTTCCATAACACGTCAGACAAGGTCTTGACCAGATGGGCTGCTTCCTTGCCGCCGTAGAGGCGCTCGAATTCATCGAAATACTTCAGCTCGATGAAGAGGAGGGAGAACGGCGTTCCGGTACGGACCGACCGTTTGAATTCCTCTTCCATCTCGAAGTGGAATCTCTTCTTGTTATCGAAACCGGTCATCTCGTCAATGGTGACGAGCTCCTCGAACTTCGCATTCATCACCCGGTTCTCTTCCACCGTGGTGGAAGCCCAGCGGTGCAAGGTGCCGCTGATGAGAGACGAAGCGACAATGGCGATCATCCACACGACCGTGTCCTGGACGGACAAGATCTCCACCGAAGAGACGAACGTCCCCCAGATCAGGACCGTTCCGAGCACGAACAAAGCGGCTAGCGAGATCCCGAGTCCAAGCAGCAGGCCGCCGAACAAGCCGGAGAGCGAGATCGCAAGGGAACCCGCGAACAAGACAGCCGTACCGGCAGGGATCGTCCGGAACCCTGTGGCGTAGAGGCAGAGCCCGATCAGGAACACAATGAAGGCGGTCTGGATGAACACGAACTGGGTGGTTTTATTGGAGAAGCTGCGCATTATAAAGCATCCTTTCTGCGAGCAAAGGAACCAGATTGTCGAAGATGTGCGTGTCGCCCTGCTGGTAGTTCATGTATCCCCCGTAGTATTCGCTCTCCGGCTTCAGCGTCTGGAACCGGATCATGCGGTAGTAGAGATCACGGGCGAGATCGGCTTCTCCGTTCTCAATAGCGAACATGATGGCAAAGCCGTAGACGGCAGGGGACTCGTAAGCGACGACGGGCGCTTTGGATACCCGGTCATACTGTCCGTACAGGGAGCCTTGCTCCCGGAAGGTATTCTTCACGAAACTCCAGAATGCCGATTCTCCATTGCCCAGCTTGATCTGGGACTGCTCGATGAGCAGCTGGTCGATCAAGTTGATCTTATCATGATACGTATACTGGCCGCTCCCGTAATCGTAAGAGAAGGGGTAGAACCCATCCTTTGTCGGGACCGAGAGCAGGAAGTTTTTTGTTTTTTGATATAGGTCTTCCGGCATTTTGCTCTGCTCGTACAGGTTGACGATGGCAAAGGCGTTCAGGTAAGACAAGGTCAGGCCGGTGCTGGTCCATTGCTGCTTATGATCGTAGAAGTCACGGAAGCCCGAATCCACTACCTGTGTGCCGAGCACATTGTCCGTAATCGTATCGGCCATCTTCGTGTACTCGGCGTCTTCCCACTTGCTGCCTCCGAGATACAGCGCATAGGCGATCCGCATGTCGTCGACGAGTGCATTGGTGTTGACGGGGGCGGTTCCTCCGGCCTTCCACTGGATCCAGCCATCGGACTTCATGAACGTCTGCTCGACCGCCTGGGCTGCCTGCTGGAACAGCTCCGGATCGCCTTTCTCCACGGCGTAGAGAAGCCATAGGCCCATGGACTCCGACAGAGCTTCGTGGCCGTAGGCGGTATCCGGCTCGCTGCGGTCGCTCGGCTTCAGATAAGTGCGCAGCGATCCGTCGCTGTTCGTCATATGCGCCCGGATGAACGATTCCCCGGGCAGCATCGGATCGGCTTTGCGGTGGGAGCTGGCGTCGGGCATCAATATCGAGTTCTGCTTCAACGGAATGAGCGTACAGCCGATAAGTAGGATAAGGAGCACAGAGAAACTGAGTAAGCCTTTATTGAGAAACGTCACGTTCATCCTCCCTATGCATTCCTGTCTAAGAGAATTATACAGGTGGGGGGCTTCATCTACAATGGGTACTTTCGACATAATGCGTCATAAAATGATAGGTTTATAGACACAATATAACATTAAATTGAAATAAATTCAAATAATTAGGTTATAAAATGGGTCTAAATAACTAGTACACTTGCTATTTTTCGTTGAAACTACATACGTCTGTTTGGCTTCGGCTGGATTACCCGTCCGCACCCCAAAAAGCTCCTGTCATCCGGCAGTAGATCTATCCCGGAAGACAGGAGCCTTAGGCCATGTCTGAAACTCAGCCTCCGAACGATTCGCGGAAGGCACGTCCGAGCGCCTCGGATTCCACGCTCCATAATTCGGCGATTTCCCCGCAGACATTCTCATCGAACCAGTCCGCAAGCAGCTTGCGGTTGCTGCCATTCTCGGCGATATAAGGCAGATTCAGCAATACCTTCTTATAGTACAGCTCCTCGGCCCGGCTGACCTGCTCGGGCGGGATCCACCCGCCGAGTTTCTTCCGCGCACGGTAGAGCTCGCGGCTGCAGGTGCGGCGGATCTGACGTGCAGAGGGCAGCGGCTGGCTGTGCTTCATTTTGTTGCCCGGATTCAAGGGTCCCCACTCTCCTTCCCATAAGGCATCATATGCGCGTATGGGCCGTGTGGGTACAGGGAAGGGCGGGGCCGCTGCCGGAAGCGTACACGGGGGCTGCCCTGGGGAGGGCAGAGAGTCTCCCGTGTAGACCTTGTCCCTGCTCCCTGCGCTTCCGCCCGATAACTACGGGGCGGTGCGGCGCGGCAGGCGCCTCCGCGGGAATACCTTGATGAGCAGGGCAAGAAGCAGCGGGACGCCGGCCTGCAGGGGAAGGTGCATCTGATAAGGCACTTTCTTGAGCCCGGTTTCAATGTGCTCGGAGAAGCTGGAGCTCATGCCGACGGATGCGGCGAGCAGGAGGAAGCCGACCGCTGCGAGCTGGGCGAGTTTGGCTTTGGGCTGTGTGGTTCCTGTGAGCTCCGACAAGCCGCGCACCCCCGCATAAGTAAAGACGGCGATCTTAAAATAGCCTCCGATGATCAGGGTGCTGAGCGCGACGGGATCGAGGCGCTGGACGACTTCGCCGACTTGGATTTTGCCGAGGACGGCAAGCAGGGGGAACTGCTCGCTTGCCGCGCGGCCCGCACCGAGGACGGCTATGTCGAGGGAGACGACGGCCGTCAGCGTAAGGCCTGCCCCGAGCATGGCCATCAGGAGCGGCTTGGCCGCGGCCCTGCCGCTGCAGAGATGCGGCAGCACCATGGTGAAGGCGACGGTCTCGCCGAAGGGGAAGGTGAACGTCAGCGGGAAGGCCGTCTGCAGGACGGGAGAGAGCCCTTTCTCCAGCACGGGCAGGAAGCGCTGGGGTTCTACGATGCCCGAGGCGAGTATGGCGGGGATCGTAGCCAGCGCCATGAGGCCCACCAGACGCAGAATGATCTCGGCCGCCCGTCCGATAACCTCCATTCCCATCGTAAGGGACCAGCAGACGACGGCGATCATCAGCGCATTCACCGAGAACAGCGGCGTCTGGTCGAGGAGGGTGGTGACGAGTACTTCCCCGAAGTCCCGCAGCACCCGGGCGGCAATGTACAGGAAGTAGGCTACGTACACTCCGCCGATCAATCGGCCCGCAGTCCTGCCGAGCCGGTATTCGAGGATCGCGACGAAGGAGAGGCCTTCGTGCTGGCGGTACAGGTACAGGAACACGGCTGCAAGCAGGAGGCCTGCGCCCATACCGATAAGTATGGCCAGCCAGGCGTCCCGCTCGGCCTGCATCCCCAGGCCGACAATGACGGCGCTGCCGAGCTCGAAGAGGTAGACGAGGCAGAACAGCTGCTTGCCATTCATGTATGAGGTTGCTGCCATGACGGGCCTCCTTCGGTTATGGGCGCGGGCTGCGCGTCGAACGCCGTTTCAGGGTATGTACGAGAAGCAGAAGCAGCGGCAGGAGGAGACCGTACGGCAGGACGCCGACCGCCCAGATTTCTCTAATGGTATTCAAGAAATATACGGAACTTGGGGCCATAATCATGGCGAGCACCCCCACCAGCAGACCGATCGGAAATGTAATCTCCCGGTAGCTCTTCAGCCCGAATACCTGGCAGAGACCGAGCACCGCGGCGTAGAAGCATACCGTGAGTTTAAAGAATAAGGAGATAAACCAGACGCCGCCGACCAGCACCTCGATCCGTTGGATGAAGTTCCCGATATCGACCTTCTGCGCCATCTGGAAGAGCGGATACACCGATCTCTCGGTCGCTTGGGCCCCCAGGACGAGGATCGAGAAGAGGGTGAAGAGCAGGACGATCGTCCCGCCGGTGACCAGGGAGAACCGGAACGCTTTACCGGCATTCTCAGTCCGGCGGAGGTGGGGGAGAATCATAAGGAACACGACGAGATCCAAGTAGGGAATGCCGATCACGGTGATCGCTCCTTTGACTATGGGCGGAAGTCCGTGTTCGTATACAGGCAGCAGATAGTGATAATGAATCTTGGGCGCCAGGAAGAGCAGGAAGAACAGAATGAAGGTCAGGACCCAGGGGAGAAAAATCTCGGAAGCCCGCGCAATGGACTCCAGCCCCCGGCGCACGGAGAAGACCACAAGCAGCAGCATGACGGCATGCACGGCCTGGATCGGCGTTTGGGACAGCGTCAGCGTGGTGATCATCTCGCCGAGCTGTCTCAGCAGCCCGGAGGTCAAGATGAGCACGTAGCCCAGGAACAGCAGGCTTACGGCTTTGCCCGGCATTCTGCCCAGGATAGCCTCGCTGTACTCGACAAGCGTCTGCCTCGGATGGCTGTTTCCCAGCTTGGTGTACAAGGGGATGAACAGGAAGGAGACGAGAGTGCCCGCCGTCACGGCGATCCAGGCATCCTGCTTGGCTTGCGTCGTCAGGAAGGTCGGTATGAGCAGGGTGGAGGAGGAGATGGTGAACATGCACATCAGCGCCGACAGCTGCGATATGGAGATACGCTCTTCGTTCATCCCTGAAGCTCCTTCCATCCGATCAGGATATTCAGCCCGCGGGTCACGGGCTGATAGATTGCGAGCATCCAATCCAGCGGGTTCGGCAGAGGCACCCGGGAGGCATGCAGGATGCCGAGGGTTGTAGCAGCCAGCAGGAGCACCGTGAATGCGAAGAGATCCCGGTGCCGGCGCTCCCGGCGCATACGGGGGATCTCGCGGTATGCAATGAAGGCGGACAAGAGGAAGAGTCCCGCGCTGATGCCCATGATCACGAGCCTCCTTTCAACTTGTCGAGATACGACTTGTTGGTCGTGCCGGTCCGGCGGATCTTTGCCTCCACTTCGATGCGGACCGGAAGCTTCGCGAACTGGGCTTCCCAATCCTCCTTCAGTCCGGCCCACAGCTTCGGGTTCGCTTGATGGATGGTTTCGCCGAATCCGAAGATATCCGCTTTCAGCTTCTTTGCCTTTTTTACGGAAGCCTCCATGATGTCTTTCGTCCGTTTCGCGGCCTCTTGCTCAAGCAGGAGTACGGATTCCTGCTTGCCGAGGTCGATATCGCAATGGACTTCCGTCACATTGCTCTCCGTGAACAAGTGGACCTCGATGACGGGAGATCCGTTCTCTTCCACCGCCTTGACTTTCGACTCGCTGTTGAACAGCTCGACGGACACGTGGCCTTTGCCCCCGCAGCCGATAGTTCCCACCGTATTCTGGACATTTCCCTTAATATAATTGAAGCCCTTGCTCTCCGGTTCGTTCAGCCAGCCGGCCAGCCGGTCCTTGCGGAGCACCGCCAGATTGGCATACTGCAGCAGGGATCCGGGGGTAATGGTGGACAGCCCTTCTTTGGATTTGCCCTTCGACTTGTCCCCCTCGATCATGACGCCGGTCAGCACGGCGCTGTGGCCGGGTTCGACCATGTCCGTGATGAGCTCGTCGAGCTGGACGGTGTGGGTAGGCGCCCAGATCTTCTCGGAGGTTTCGAGCGATTTGCGCAGCTTCTGGGAAGGGATTTTCTCCAAGGGGGTTAGATAGTTCAGGATTTCGCCTGCCTTGGCATTCTTCGATAGCACAACGAAAAAGTCCGAGCGCACCTCGTGGTTGCGGGACAGGTATTCGAGGGATTCGGCGATGCCATCCTTAGCGAGCGTCTCCCCGAGCACCAGGATCTGCAGGTGGGACAGGTAAATCTTCCTCGGCAGGACGGTGGTCATCTTGCGCAGCGCTTCCGCGACGGACTTGTTCTTCGCTTCGTAGGTCGATACTGTGGTACCGGTGCCCCCGCCCTTGCGGGGAGCTACCTCACCGGGGTCGACGATTTGGGCGGTGACCAGATACTGGCCGCTCTCGTCCCAGTCGATCGCGAGGCCCACCGCAATGGCGATATCGTTCAGCTCGCGCCGGTTCCAGCAGCCGGATAATGCGAGCAGGAGGAGAAGGCAGAGGACGGCCCGCAGTATAAGTTGGAACACCTTCACCCCTCCGATCGAAAGTTGCCTTAGGTTATGCATGCGGCGAAGCGCGAGCGGGAAGCCGCCTTATCGGCTGCCGTGCACCGGCGGCGGCTAGTTCTCGGGCTCCATGTCCGGCGTACGGTCGCGGACGGTATCCTGCGCGCCTACGATGCCGGGCCGATGATTCAGCATCCGGTGCGGCAGTCTCAGGATACTGTCCTCCTGATCCTGGGCGTTGAACGGGCCGAACGGGGACATGTAGGGCACACCGAACGACCGCAGCGAACACAGATGGATGACGAGCGCGAGCAGCCCGATCGTGACGCCGAAGAAGCCGAAGGTCGCCGCGAGCAGCATCATGCCGAAGCGCAAGAGACGGACCGAGATCGCCATGTTGAACGATGGGAAGACGAAGTTGGAGATCGCGGTCAGGGAGACGACGATGACCATTGCCGCCGAGACGATCCCAGCTTCTACGGCGGCCTGCCCGATGACGAGGGCCCCTACGATCGATACAGCCTGTCCGATGGCCTTCGGCATCCGTATGCCGGCTTCCCGGAGAATCTCGAAGGCAATCTCCATCATCATTGCCTCCACGAAAGCGGGGAATGGGAGGCCCTCCCGTTGGGAAGCCAGGGAGATCAGGAGCTGGGTGGGCAGCAGGTCTTGATGGAAGGTGGTCACCGAAATATACAAGGATGGGCCGAGCAGCGCGATAAAAAAGCTCAGGTACCGCAGCACGCGCAGGAAGATGGCGATATCGTACCGCTGGTAATAATCCTCCGCCGATTGGAAGAAATGGTCGAACAAGGCGGGCACGAGCAGAACGAACGGCGTGCCGTCCACTATAATAGCCACCCGGCCTTCAAGTATGCCTGCTGAGATCACGTCCGGACGTTCGGAGTTGAACAGCGTCGGGAAGGGGGTCGAGGTTTTGTCCTGGATAAACTCCTCGATATATCCGCCTTCCAGGATGGCGTCCGTGCGGATCCGCCCGAGCCGGGCCCGGACCTCCTGGACGACGGCCTTGTCCGCAAGACCGTCGATGTACATGAGCGCAATATCCGTATGGGTCACGGTGCCGATAGCCTGCTGCTCGCACCGCAGGCGCTCGTCCCGGATTCTTCGGCGGATGAGCGCCGTATTCGTCCGAAGCGTTTCGGTGAAGCTCTCGCGCGGTCCCCGGATCACATTCTGGGAGGCGGGCTCGGCGATCGCCCGGTCTTTCCATCCGGGCGTACCCACGGACAATGCCGTGCTGAGTCCGTCGACGAGCACTACCGTATTCCCGGAGAGCATCTCGCGGTACACGGATAGAAGGTCCCGGATTTCCTTAAGCTCGCCTACCTGGAGAACCGTGCTCTGGATCCGGGCGAGCAGCGCCTCCGGCGTCTCGGGGAGATGCGGATCGGCGGGATGTGCGGCAGAGATGGTCATCAGGGAAGGAAGAATCGACTCGTGAATGATCTGTTTGTCGGCCAGGCCGTCCGTATAGAGCACGGCGGTCCGGACGGACTGCAGGCTGCCGAGGAAGATCTCCCGGATGATGATGTCCTGGCTTCCGGCGAACTGGCTTCGGATTTGCTTGAGGCTCCCTTCGAGCTCCGGAGCCAGAGGGCTGCGCCCTGCCGAAGATGAGGATGGAGCACTATGCTGCCCGGTCTTCCCATGCGTCAAAGTCTCCACCTCCTCGAATAAACACGGCTTGGAAAACAGGGTTCAGCTCAGCATAGTTTTACCGGGATCTCCAAAATTTACTCCACGTGTGAGGATAAAGGGGAGGGGGGCCGGCGCACGGTCCTGGAGCCGCCGTCATGGAGAGTGGCGGGAGCCCCCGGGGATTACCACCAGCGCTGCGGGTAACGCCTTCCCGACGCGCGGTGGAACGCCCAGGCTGCGGCAGTGATCCAGACGGCGCCGAGCAGAGCGGGGGTCCAGAGGAAGCTCCACGAGGCGCCGCCGAGCAGCACGACAAGCGGATCGGCCCCAGCGGGGGGGTGCAGGGTTCGCGTCAGCCCCATAAGGAAGATCGCCAAGGCTACGCCGAGCGCTGCGGTCCAGGGATGCGCCCCTGCCGTCTGCAGCAGCAGGAGGCCGATAGCGGTGGAGAGCAGATGGCCTCCCACGATGCTGCGGGGCTGGGCGAGCGGGCTCTCCGGCAGTGCGAAGGCGAGGACGCAGGAAGCGCCGAATGGCGCCATGAGGAGCGGGAGACCGCTCCAGCCGCCGAGCAGCAGGGAGGCGAGCACGGCGAGGAAGGCGCCTCCCGCCTGCCATGCGAGTCTCAGGACGGCAGGCCGGGAGGAGGGCGGAACCGGAGCCGGAGCCGGGCTGGGAGCAGCTGACGCAGCCGGTGAAGTCTGCAGGCTGGCGGCAGCGGGAGACGAGGGGGGTGAAGAGGCAGGCGGAGAGGCGGCAGCAGATGAAGAGGCGGAGTGGAATGTCATGGCACGGATTTCCTTTCAGAGAGCTGTGATGGGGGCACGGGACTGGGTAGCCCTGCCGGTGATTGTATGCTACCATGAACTTATCGATTTGAATAACGAATGGTATTGATGTCTGGTATTCCAAATTTCGATGGATAAGCGAGGAGACAGCCATGTGGGAACGGCTTGAGGGGAGGGCTCTCCGTACTTTCTTGGCGGTGGTGGAAGAAGGGAACTTCAGCCGTGCGGCAGAGCGGCTGGGTTACGTGCAGTCCACTGTCACGACGCAAGTGCGCCAGCTGGAAGAATCGGCTGGCCGGAGGCTGTTCGACCGGCTTCCCCGGGGTGTGGAACCTACGGAGAGCGGCCGGAAGCTGGCGCTCTATGCCCGGCGATTCCTGGAGCTCGGCGAAGAGCTGGCGGCCGAACTGCAGGAGGAGGGGGAGCCGAAGGGCACTGTATGCCTGCGGGTGCTGGAATCGTTTGCTGCCGGCTACCTCTGGATTCCCCTGCGCAGGTTCATGGAACGCTGCCCCGGCATAGATCTGCGGGTGGAGACCGGATTCCAAGAGGAGACGGTCGAAGCGGTCCGTTCGCGCGAAGCGGAGCTCGGCATTGTGCCCCGCGATCCCGGGCGGGCCGACCTGCGCTTCGATCCGCTTCGCCGTGACGAACTGGTCTGGGCCGCCTCGCCTCCCCTCGCTGCTCTACTGGACGACCGCGGCTACGAGGGCTTGGCCGGCTGCCGGGTGGTCGGCTTCGGACCGCGCTGCCTCTATACGGCAGAGGCCGACGCCCTGCTGGCTGGGCATGGCACGTCCGTGAGGGCCCGGGCGGAGTTCGGTTCCCTCGAGATGATTCGGGAGGCGCTGCGCAGCGGGTGGGGGACGGCTTATATGCCTCGCAGCACCATCGAGGCCGAGCTGGAGCGGGGGGAGCTGGCTGTGGCGGCGGGTCTCGGTACCCGGACTTTGACCCATGGGCTGATCTCCTCCCGCCAGCGGGAGCTGACCCGGGCAGGAGAGAGGCTCCGCTCGTTCCTGCTCGAATGCTTCCCGCCGAGCTGAGTGCATACCGCACCTGAAGAACCCCCGGCCCTTGCGGCACGGGGGTTCTTCAGGTGCGGTATGAGGGCGGATATGTTAGAATAAGTTAGACATAGAGACAAGACTTCGAATATTCGAGTGGAGAGGAAGAGGCTGGGAAATCATGGGTGAGTTGCTGCATGAATTGGTTCAATCGGCGCTTCATTTTATCGAGCAGCTTGGCGTCTGGGGCATCCTGATCGGTCTGATGCTGGAGGTCATCCCGAGCGAAATCGTACTGGCTTTCGGGGGATATCTCGTATACCGGGGAGAAGTGTCCTTGATCGGGGCGATCGTGTTCGGCACGATTGGCTGTCTGTTCCAGCAGATCATCCTGTACTGGATTGGCCGGTATGGAGGCCGTCCGGTGGTCGAGAAGTTCGGCAAATACCTGCATCTGAAGCCGAAGCACCTGGATATCGCGGAGGGCTGGTTCAACAAGTACGGCCCCGGCATGGTATTCCTGGCTAGGTTCGTGCCGGTGCTGCGGCAGGCGATTTCGATTCCGGCCGGTATGGCGCGCATGCCCTTGTGGAAGTTTTTGTTCTACACGATGCTGGGCACGATCCCTTGGGCGGTTCTCTTCGTAGTGCTGGGCCGTTCGCTCGGCGACAATTGGGAGAAGATCGAAGAGGTGGCCGGTCCGTTCACGAAGCCGATCTTAGTTGGCGTCGTCGTCATCACCGTGCTGTACGTGCTCTGGAAGCTCCTCAAGCGCAAAAGCACGCGCAAGAAGGACCTTCGAATCTGAGGTTAATCCTACATAGAAGCAGCCGGCCCGGATGTGGTATCCGGACGAGGCTGCCGGTCCCCGGCAGGATGCCGGAGGGCTGATGATCCCGCAATCCGGAAGGCGGCGGTTCCTGTTGGAGCCGGTGCCTTTTTTGCTGTACGGCGTGCATGGGCGTCTAGGCTGAAAGTCCCGATCGGGGGCTGGCGAACGCCTGCCGTTAGCCAAGAGCAAAGATGTCCGCCGCGAGGTGGAAATTGAAGGAAGCTGGAGGCAAATGCACGAGGCCAATTCGCCGGATGAGTCACCTGTACATGGCAAAACCCAAAGTCGCCAAGGGTTACTCCTGTAAACCCCGATGGTTGCCTAAGTTCCTAATCAACAAGTTATTATATTTTTGCGCATGCTTTTGCTCATCAAGAATTATCCCAAGCACAGTGTCTTTATATATTCCATTGGGGAGTCCAAACCAAATCATCCTGTATTTCTCAACAGCTGACAATTCCCCCTCAAATGCCTTTTGCAAGCCATCGGTATAAGAATTTACATGCTCGGGGATTTCATTGCTGATCCCGGTTACTACATGGCCAGTTAAGTTCTGGTAGATCTGTCGGAACATCTGATTATGTCCTCGCTCGTTATTCCGAATAGAACGAATTACTTCGGCCTGCTCACGATCGGGCGCCATTTTAATAAGTTGATCATAGAACAGCTCGTCATTCCGCTCCCCTTGAACGGATTGCCTGATTAGTTCCAGTGCTTGTTGAGTAGAAGTTGACCATATAGGAAGAAATACCGCTCTATTCCAATAGGGATATACCATAAACATAATGAGCCCTCCTTGTTGAGATAGTTTTCCTAAGCTCAATGTATGCACAATGGCCCATTCGAGTGAAGTGTTTTGCTCTTGTGAACGCCTTGAGCTGCAGAGGAAGCTATTGGGTAGGCTTTGCTGGCATAGTGGACGCCGCGGTCTCAATGTACGGTAAGTCCCTTGGATGCACCAGTACGACCTGTTTCTATAATTTTCGGATTTTCTCTTCTTCAGGCTTCAAGTTTCCGCTGCCCGGAAACAAACCGCATCTTGGAGCGATAGCATGCTAAGAAAGATTTTGGTACAATAAACCATAGTATACCGAGTTCCTAAGGAGGATGAAGAAGATGAGCACGAACCTGAGCAGCAAACTGCGCCAAGGCTTGTCCCCGCAGCAGTTCATGGACGGCATGACGAAGAACGAAGAGAAATTCAAAGAATGGTATGATGTCTTCTCCTGGGCAACCGAAGAGGATAAAGAATTCTTCGAGTCCCTGAACAACCGCGATGACCTTCGCTGCCTGATCCTGTGCG
Source organism: Paenibacillus caseinilyticus (assembly GCF_027533645.1). GTDB lineage: Bacteria > Bacillota > Bacilli > Paenibacillales > NBRC-103111 > Paenibacillus_G > Paenibacillus_G caseinilyticus. The sequence continues at coordinate 46,435 of NZ_JAQAGY010000030.1, read as the reverse complement.
CCGACTGGTGCGGGGATGTGGTCCGCAACGTGCCGGCCGTGTTCCGCGCGCTCGAGATCTCGGGCATTCCGACGGAAGTGCTCATCAAGGAAGAGCATCCGGACGTGATGGCCCAGTTCTTGACCGGAGGCGGGGAAGCGATTCCGATCGTGATCTTCACGGACTTCAGCGGTCATGTGCTCGGGCACTGGGGCCCGCGCCCGGCTCACGTGCAGGCCGTCATGACGAAGTTCAAGGCGGAGAACCCGGACCGCGAGGCGGCGGATTACCAAGACAAGATCAAGGTCGCACGCGAAGAGATGGGCCGCCAGTATGGAGAGGGCGCCGGCTACCAGACCGTGATCGTCCGTGAGCTGCGCGATCTGCTCTCCTCGTTCTAATCCATGATGCAGACGAAGGAACTACACATCGAATCGTTCTCGCTCGGACCCCTGCAGACGAACGCCTACCTGCTTACGGTGCCCGGCGAGAATAAAGGGATCGTGATCGATCCCGGCATGAATCCTCAGCCGCTGCTGAAGCGTACGGCGAATCTGGAGATTGAAGCGATCCTGCTCACCCACGCGCACTTCGACCATATCGGCGGAGTGGATGAACTGCGCAAGCTGAAGGGCTGTCCTGTCTACCTGCATGATGCCGAGGCGGAATGGCTGACGAATCCGAAGCGCAACGGTTCCGTGAACTGGCCGGAGCTCGGCGGGCCGATCACGACAGAGCCCGCCGAGTACGCCCTGGCGGAAGGCATGAAGCTCGAACTGCTCGGTCTCCCCTTCCAGGTGTTGCATACGCCCGGACACTCGCCCGGCAGCGTCTCATTCCTTCACGGGAACCGGCTGTTCGGAGGGGACGTGCTCTTCAAGCTGTCGGTCGGCCGGACCGACCTGACCGGCGGCAGCGAGAACGAGCTCCTTCACTCGATCCACAGCAAGCTGTTCAAGCTGCCGGATGAGACCGTCGTGTACCCGGGGCATGGCCCCAAGACGACGATCGGTTACGAGAAAGAGCACAATCCTTACGTATAACCGCATACCGCAGGAAGAGCCGTCCCGGCAGGGACGGCTCTTTGCCCATTCATTTTCCGGGGGCACACCGGCGGGAGGGCATCTGTCTATTTTGCGGCAGGATGGGTGAATACCGTGTTCCGGGTGGGTGAACTCCCATAGACTGATGGTGTGCTAGAGGGGGAGTGCCTCCTCGATATCAAGCGCAGCACGGTACGGCTGCAGCGGGAATGACCCGCCCATGCAGGCCCGCGCCTTATTCCCGGAGGTGTCCTATGGAAAAATATCAACCGATCGCCATGCCGGCTCCGATGCCGACCCCGATGCCCGCCCCAATGCCAGCCCCGATGCCGAGCATGAAGATGCCCGCTCCGATGCCGAATATGATGCCGACGGCTACGGCACCGATCTCCATGCCGAAGCCGGTCCACTACGCGCCGGTCAACGTGAATGCGAAGTTCGAAGAAATCAATATTTATGCCCCGCCGAAGCCTCATTATCCTGTTCAAGGCGTGTGGAGCTCCGCAGGCTATATCCTGGTGCTGTATATTCTGCTCGTCATCATCCTGCGCAGCGGCAAATGCCACAAGTCCTGTTGATCCCCCGAAGGTGCAGGCCGCTGCCTCCGGCCGATACAGCCGAGCAGCTCCCGAAGTCCTGCACCAGGCTCCCTGCCGAAGGGCCGCAGATCATGCTGCCCTGAATTCACCGCCCGGCTGTTCGCAGGCCTTTTGCCGTGCGGAGCCGAAGCCGGGCCGCAGCACCGCCCGCAGCTGCCGGCAGGGAGCCCTTTTCGAAGGGTAGAGAGCGCTGCTCCATTACATAGACCGAGAAACTAGAAGGGGGCAGGGCAAGGGAAGGGCGCCTGCCTACACCATCCGGGCGCTAACCTGCATAGGATAGAGGAGAAGAACCTAGGCGAGGGGAGAGAAAGCCTGTGAGCAAATTACCTCTATTCATGCGCAGTGTCAACGAGAGCCTCGATGAGCTGATGGTGGCGATCGAGAAGGTGAACACGATCTGCCAGTCGGCGGAGCACATGTCCCCGGCCGTACGGCAGCTGGCGAAGCTGGTGGCGGAAGCCAAAGCCGCCGCCGGCAAGCCGGTAGGGCTGCATGAAGCGAAGCGGACGCCGGGCAAGCGGAGAAGGCGCCGAGGCCGCAGGAACGCCGGACGGGATTGACCCGCCGTCCGTAGGCTCCGTCTTCGGGGGTGCGCGGGCCCGGGCGGCATCCGGCAGGGCCTGTGCAAGCAGGAGGTCCCGCATGCCGGGCTCCCTCCGGTACCGGCGCGGGAAGGATGCGGCTGCGCCGGGCATGGAACCGGCTGCGGACGGCCTGGAGACGGGAGAGGGCCGCGAGGCTCCCTCGGCTCAAGGGACAAGCCCCGTACGGCGGGCCGGGAGGGGGAAAGGGACCGGGTCCCTATTGGCAGCGTTTTCCGGGCGGGCTATACTTGTAGCGGGGAAGGGCAGGCCCGAGGCGGGCATGGTAGCCCTCTCCCTAATCCGGCGGATAAAAGGAGCTGGCACTTTTGGCTTTTATCGATTGTCACTTTTTCTCGGACACCCTGGGTCTGTCCTCTTCCATGTATGTGATCCTTCCCCAAGCGGCTCAAGGCCAGATCGGGATGGATGCGGTCCGCAGGGACGGGCGCCATCCGGTGCTGTTCCTGCTGCACGGGCTGTCGGACGACCACACGATCTGGATGCGCCGCACTTCCATCGAGCGGTATGCGGCCTCTCTGGGCATCGCCGTGGTGATGCCCAGCGTACACCGCAGCTTCTACACGGATATGGCCCAGGGCGGGCGGTACTTCACATTCGTCAGCGAAGAGCTTCCGGCGCTGGCCCGTTCCTTCTTTCCGCTGGCGGAAGAGGCGGAGCGGACGTTCGTGGCCGGGCTGTCCATGGGCGGTTACGGCGCCATGAAGCTGGCGCTGGCCCATCCGGACCGCTTCGGGGCGGCAGCGAGCCTGTCGGGGGCGCTCGATGTGGAGGACTGCGCCCGGACGCTGCTGGAGCCGGAAGAGACGGCGAAGATCTTCGGTTCCGCGGATGCCATCCCCGGCAGCGGCAGCGACTTGTTCCATCTCGCGGACCGCTTGGCGGCATCCGGCGGACCCCGGCCGCAGCTGTACCTGTGCTGCGGCACGGAGGATTTTCTGTACGAGAGCAACCTGCGGTTCAGGGATCACTGCCGGGCTCAGGGCATCGCGCTCACATACGAAGAGGAGCCTGGGGCGCACGAATGGGGCTACTGGGACCGCAAGATACAGACGGTATTGAACTGGCTGCCGTTGTAATCCGGACCGGGGCGCCGGAGCAGGTACATCACCGAAGAGGAGGTCGGCCGGGGGAGGGAAGGGTGCTCGTCCGGCCGTCCTTCCCGAACGGCGGAATGCCGGGAGAGCAGGCCGGAGAGCATGGCGGCTGTTGTGGTATGGTGAGGGGATGAGATGAAGTTAGAATTGTAAGCGATTACATTAAGCTGGAGGGAGTACACCAGATGGAAAAGGAACTGCTGACCGTCCTGATTGCCGACGACGAAGAACCGCTCCGTCAGGAACTGCGGTCGTTCCCCTGGCTGCATTATGGCGCCGAGCTGGCGGGGGAGGCCGAGAACGGCGAGGAGGCTTTGGCGCTCTGCGCCCGGATTCGTCCGGATGTGATCGTCACCGACATTACGATGCCGCTGATGGACGGCTTGGAGCTGTCCCGGCGTGTCCGGGCAGGCGGATTCCATACCCAGGTGATCCTGCTCACCTGCCACAGCGAATTCGGTTATGCGCGGGAGGCGCTGAAGCTCGGGGCGCTCGAATACCTCGTCAAGGTGTCCCTGGACGAAGCGGATCTCGGCCAGGCGCTGGGGCGGGCCCGCGAAGCGATCCGGCTGGAGCGGGCCCGGCTTCGCAGCGAGGCTGAGCAGCGAAGAGCCGGATTGTCGCGCATCCTGGCCCGTGCGCTGAAGGAGCCGTCCTCCGGCGCGGAGCTCTCCTTGGCCGGAGACCCGAGCCCCGTCGGCTATCCGCTGTATGCCGCCCGGCTGCTGTGCTTGCCCGAAGCCGGCGACCGGATCCATGTGCTGCATGAGGTGCGTGAAGCCTTGGAGCAGGCTGCACAGCGTACGGGCGAGGAGGGCTGGCTCTTCGATTGGGTGCCGCATGGCGAGTCGGAGCTGCTGCTGTTCCTCGGCAGTCCGGGGCCCGGCCTGCCGCCGCATGGCGAGGCTGCCGCCTGGCTCCGGGAGCTGATCGCCCGGCTCGAGGCGCGAATCGAACGGGAGCTCCCGCAGCCGGGGAGCGGTGTCCGCTTCTTCGCGATGCTGAGGGGGCCGGCGGCCTCGGCGCGGGAGCTTCTGGCCGCTCTGCGGGAGACGGCGCCGATCGCCCTGCACTTCTTCTACGGGGAGGGCGATGGTGTGGTGCATGCGGAAGCGGCGCTTCCCCGGCCCGGCGGCCGCTTGCCGCAGGCTGCGGCGGATCTGCGTACCATGGAGGCTGGATGGCGCGAAGCGGCAGGAGTTCCGGGCAAGCTGCCATTGTTCCTCCGCGAGACTTGGCATCCTTGGGCGAGGAAGCTGGCGCTGGAGCCGGAGGAGCTGAAGCGCTGGGTGATCCGGCGCTGGGAAGAGACGGCGCCTCCGGACATGGAGCCGGCCGGGAAGGAGGGAATCCTGAGGCGGCTGGGCGCCTGCGCGTGCCTTACCGATCTGCTGGACCTGCTGATCCGCAGCGCGGAGGAAGCTGCCGGAAGCAGACCGAAGATCCGCAGGGAAGTGCAGCGGGCCATGGAGCTTATCCGCCGGGGGCTGGCAGAGCCGATCACACTCGGCTCAATTGCCCGGGATGTGGGCTTGAGCCCGTCCTACCTCAGCCGGTTGTTCCGTGAGGAAGCCGGCGAGCCGTTCAACGAGTACGTCACGAAGGTGCGGATCGAGCGGGCGGTGGAGCTGCTGCAGACTGCGCCCCTCAAAGTCTACGAGGTCGCTGAGCAGGTAGGCATCCCGAGCTACCGGTATTTCTCCCTTCTGTTCCGCAGCCGCACCGGCGTTTCGCCGACCGAATACAAGAGGGGGTGAACGGAATGCGGCGGAGAATCAGGGAATTCAGCCGGTGGAGCATGGCGCTCAAGCACTTTTTTTTTCTATTTACAAGCACTTCCATGCTCTTCGGCATCCTGGCCTGGACGAATCTGCGGGATGCCGAGAACTTGTTCCGGAGGCAGGTGCTGGGAGATGCCCAGATCATCATCGAGCGGACCAATCTGTATATGGACGTGTACCTCGACAGCGTGCAGAATATCCTGCTGCTGCTCTCCACCCGGCAGGATCTGCTGGCGGAGGGGGCGGAGGAGGAGGCCGTGAAGGTGCTCCGCCAATACGCCGAGAAGAACGGCTCCCTGTACAAAACCATGTATCTGGTCCGGGCCGACGGACAGGTGCTGACGAACGCACAGCTGAACTATGACATCATCGGCAACCCGTACCTGCAGCCACTGGCGGAGAAAGCCCGCACCTCTTACGGGCTGTTCATCAGCGAGCCTTACGATTCGCCGCTGTCTGGGCGGACGGCGGCCTTCGTGCTGCCTCTGGCGGGCCTGGACGGCGTCTTCCTGGGGACGGCCGTCGTCGAGACCGACCTCGTGAAGCTTACCTCCTCCCTCGCTTCCGTCATGAATTCGAGGAACCAGACGTTCGCCATCATTACGGGCAAGGGCGCCCCGGTGCATGCCTTCGATGCCGGACTGCCGATCAGCTCTTACCGGCTGCTTCCCTACGATACGGGGGTCTTCCCGCCGCAGCTTCCGGCGGACTTCCTGGGCAAGGTTACAGAGCTCCCCGTCGGCACGGCGGAGCTGGACGGCCCGGCAGGACGCCTGGTGGCCGTGAAGTCGGGGATGAACCGGCTCGGCTGGCATTTTATCGCTTTCTACGAGACGAGCTATTTCTACCAGAACATCCTCTCCCTCTACGACAACTACAAGGCCGCAGCCGCCGTATGGTTCGTGCTGCTCTTCCTCAGCTCCCTCTTTCTCAGCCGCTACATTACGAATCCTCTGCGTACTCTCGTCGCCAAAATGGACCGGGTGCGCGACATGGAGGTGCTGCCCAGCATCGCCGCCACGCGGGAGGACGAGATCGGGCGGCTGGCCCGAAGCTATAACGCCATGATGGAACGGATCCACGCGCTCGTACTCGAGATCAAGGAGGCGGAGAGAGCCAAGCGGCAGCTTACGCTGAAGATGCTGCAGAGCCAGATCGCCCCACATTTCCTGTACAACACGCTTGCGTGCATCTCGTCGCTCGCGAAGCAGCAGAAGGCCGAGGAGGTGCGCGAAACCGTCAAGGCCCTGGTGGGCCTGCTCTCCTTCTCGTTCGACAAGAGCACCGAGTTCGTCACACTGGAAGAAGAGCTCGAAGGGCTGCGTATGTACGCCTACATCCAGCAGGTACGGTATGGGGACAAATTCACGCTGGAGACCGAGGCGCTCCCGGAGACATTGGCCTGCGGCATGCTGAAGCTGACGCTGCAGCCGCTCGTGGAGAATGCGATCTTCCATGGACTAGCGCCCCTGAAGCGGAAGGGGCGCATCTCGCTGCGCACGAAGAAGGTGCGGGGGCGGCTCGTGATCCTACTGCGCGATGACGGGGCCGGGATGGACCCGGAACAGCTGCAAGGCCTCTTTGCGCAGCGGCATCAGGCACCGAGCAGGCACCGCTTCACCGGCATCGGCGTCATGAATGTGCAGGAGCGCATACGGCTGCATTACGGACCGGCATACGGCCTGCACGTGTTCAGCAGGCCGGGGCTGGGGACGCTGATCCGGATGGAGCTTCCCGCCGAGGCGCCGCCGCTGCCCGCACCGACGGCGTCCGGTGCTCCATAGGCGGGCCTCCAGAGGGATCCCATCGCCGCTGCAATCCTTTACTACAGCCCGTCCCTACCCGGCATGGGCATCCTCACAAGAATCCGTACATTTTTGGGGAATCCATGCATAACGCCTTACGGTAAGCGCTTGCTATACTGAAACCAACAGATTGAAAGCGCAAACAACGAATCCGGAAGAGGTGATCTCCCATATGGAACGGCCGATCGAGGGGAGCGCTCTCCCCCTGGCCCGCCAGAGCGTGTCCCGGCAGCTCGGCAGGCGCGTCTGGAGCTACCGGGCCTTCTATCTCATGCTGCTGCCCGGCGTCCTGTACTATCTCATTTTCCGCTATCTCCCGATGTACGGGGTGGTCATTGCCTTCAAGGACTTCAACATGCTCGAAGGCATCGTGGGCAGCGGCTGGGCGGACCCCTGGCACAAGCATTTTACCGCGTTCTTCCAGTCGCCTTACTTCTCCCAGCTGATGGTGAATACCCTGCTCATCTCCGTCTACAAGCTGGCGTTCGGTACCGTGCCGCCGATCCTCATGGCGCTTCTCCTGAACGAATGCCGGGTGAAGTGGTTTAAGGCTCTTGTACAAACGCTGGCGTACATGCCGCATTTTCTGTCCTGGGTCATTATCTATGGCATCCTCATCGCCTTCTTCTCCCAGAGCTCGGGACTTGTGAACCGGTGGCTCGAGGACCTTGGGGTTAGCTCCATCGGCTTCCTGACGTCGGTCGACTACTTCCGGGGCATCCTGGTCGGCTCGGAGATCTGGAAGGACCTCGGCTGGGGGGCGATCATCTACCTGGCGGCGATGACGTCGATCGATCCGACGCTGTATGAAGCGGCGAAGGTGGACGGGGCGGGCCGGCTGCGCATGATCTGGCACATCACACTGCCGGGAATCCGGAGCGTGATCATCCTGCTGCTCATTCTGAAGCTCGGCCACATCATGGATGCGGGCTTCGACCAGATCTATATCCTGTACAACATCCAGGTGTACCAGGTGGCGGATATTCTCGATACCTGGGTGTTCCGCACCGGTCTGCAGCAGCTCAACTTCAGTCTCGGCGCGGCCGTCGGGCTGTTCAAGTCGCTGATCGGCCTCGTGCTCGTACTGGGCTCCAATCATCTGTCGAAGAAGTGGGGGGAGGGCATATGGTAAAAAGCCTCGAAGACCGCCTGATGAACGCCGCCGTGCTGCTGATCCTCGGGCTTGCGGCCGCCGCCGCCGTGTTTCCGCTGATGTACGTCGTCTCCGTCTCCGTCACGCCGTTCTCCGAGGTGCTGAAGAACGGAGGGTTCATTCTCGTGCCCCGCAGCGTCACGTTCAGCGCCTACAAGCAGCTGTTCACCGAGACGGCGATTCCTCGGGCGTTTGCAGTCACGGTGTTCATCACCGTCGTGGGGACGCTGGTCAATCTCGTGCTTACCGCCTTGATGGCCTACCCGCTCAGCCGCAAGGGGCTGCCTGGCCGCAGCTTCTTTCTTCTCATGGTCGTCTTCACGATGCTGTTCAGCGGCGGGATCATCCCGACCTACCTGATCGTCAAGGCGCTGGGGCTGGTGGATTCCGTCTGGTCGATGATTCTGCCTAATGCGGTGTGGAGCTTCAATGTCCTGATTATGAAAAGCTTCTATGAGAACCTGCCCGAAGAGTTATTCGAGTCGGCCCGGATGGACGGGGCGAAGGAGTTCCGCATTCTGCTGCAGCTGGTGCTGCCGCTCTCGGTGCCCTCGATGCTCACCGTCGGCTTGTTCTATATGGTCGGGCACTGGAACGAGTTCTTCCAGGCGGTAATGTATGTGACGGACCGCTCCCTCTTCCCGCTGCAGGTCATCATCCGGGAGATCCTCATGATGACCCAGCAGCCGCTCGAGAATGCGGAGAATCTGCTGCCGACCGAGACCATGCAGATGGCCTCGGTCATTACGGCCAGCCTGCCGATCATTCTCGTGTATCCGTTTATCCAGAAGCATTTTACAAAAGGCATGCTCCTGGGCTCCGTGAAGGGTTGACGCTTCATGTTCCTATAGAAGGGCACCATGGGATGGGCTTTGGTGAATCTACGAAGAAAGCAGGGGGTACGATGGCGAAGCAACAGAGGGCAAGGCTTGCGGCGGTATTGGCGGCTGTGCTGACGGCGGGAGCAGTGCTTGCGGGCTGCGGCAGCGAGGATGCGGCGAAGGCGCCGGGAGGGGGCGCGTCCGCAGGGGACGGCAAGCCCGTCAAGCTGGATATCATCGAGACGGGCAGCGGTCTGCCGACACCCGACCAGGATATCATCAAGAGCGAGCTTGACCAAGCGCTGAAGACGGAGATCAATCTCACGGTGTATGCGTCGATGGACGATTACAAGAATCAGCTGAACGTGCGGATGGCCTCATCCAATTATCCGGATCTCTTCCTGGTCGACAAGCAGCAGCTGAAGCAGTTCTCCGAGCAGGGCCTGCTGCTTGATCTGGCGGCTCACAAGGATAAGCTCAAGGGGGCGCTGGACTTCATCGGCGAGGAGTCGGTGAAGAAGGGGACGCTGGGCGGCAAGCTGTATGCGATCGCGAAGTCGCCCCAGGTTCCCTATGACACCTATTGGGTGCGCAAGGACTGGCTCGACAAGCTGGGCTTGAAGGTGCCTTCTACACCGGAAGAGCTGCTCGAGTTATCGAAGGCGTTCAAGGAGAAGGATCCGGACGGCAACGGCAAGGCGGATACGTTCGGGCTGACGGGGAGCAAGCTGGGCGCCTTCAGTACCCTCTTCGGCGCTTACGGCATCGGCTTCGAAAGCACGTCTCCGAGTATCTACGTGAAGGACGGCAAGATGGTCAATGCCCTGTATGACGGGAAGATGAAGGATGCGCTCGCTTTTATCCGGGGGCTGGTGGCCACGGGCTCGGTCGATCCGGAGCTCCTCGCGAACTCCGGCCTGCAGCACCGCCAGAAGGCGATCAAAGGCGAGGCCGGTATCATCTACATCGACTGGCCGAATATGACCAAGGACCAGTTCGTGGAGCAGATGAAGGCCGTGTCGGCGAATGTGAACTGGGTGCAGGTCGGCGCGCTGAAGGGGCCGGGCGGAGCCTATGCAAGCGGCTGGGATACCGGCAAGACGGCCGGGCTGTACGCGATTCCGAAGGCGCTGGAGAAGAACCCGGAGAAGCTTCAGAAGGTGTTCGACCTTCTCAACTATGTCTCTTCGAAGGAAGGCTCCTATCTCGTGCAGTACGGCGTGAAGGGCAAGCATTATAACCTCGACGGGGAGAAGGTCGTCCCGACCGAGCTCATGGCCAAGGAAGGCGGCTACTTCTGGCTGTATCAGTTCACCGGCCGTCCGGAGCTCGAGTACCTCAGAGTAAAGTTCGAGAAGCAGGCGCCGTATATGGAATTTGCCTCGAAGCAGCCGAGAATCGATGCATATAATGGTTTCATCAACTATCCAGCGGGCTACAATGCTGCAGACGCCGACCGGTACATCGAGGAGGAGCTGTCGAAGTTCATTTACGGCAAACGGCCGCTGGAGGAGTACGATGCGTTCCTGAAGACGCTGGAGGGCTCCATGAATTACAAGGCATTCCTCACGGAATCGGAGAAGCGCCTCCGGGAGCTCGGGTATTTGAAGTAAGGAGGAGAGAGCATTCTATCCTTTCGAAGGAGGCATGAAGGGTATGGCACCCAAGAAGCTTGATATTCCAGCTTTGCAGCGGCAGTTTGAAGAAGAGGGCTATCTCCTGCTGAAGGGCGTTCTGACGCCGGAGAAGGTAGGGGCCCTGAACGCGGCGGTGGACGAGATCCTCGCCGGGGAGCCGGAGGCGCTGGCTTATAACCTCTACAACAGCGTGGAACGCCATGACGAGATCGCCTCGCTGATCGACGAGGAGACGGTGCTGCCGCTGATCGTGAATCTGCTCGGATTCAACATCCAGCTCCATATTTCGCACCTGACGATCCGCCGGCCGAATCCGCAGGATCTCCAGACGGATTCGCACAGCTTCATCAATTGGCATCAGGACGGACCGCACCCCCAGTTCCCGAAGAAGGACGGAGTCACATCCACGTACTATATCAAAACCTGCTACATCCTCAGCGACATGTCGGCACCGGACCGGGGGAACACCAAGATTATTCCGGGATCGCATAACCGTCCGTTCGAGCCCGAACATCAGAATGCGGATGGGGTGGTGCCGGGAGAGGTGCAAATTTGCGGCGAGCCCGGCGACGTATTCATCTTCGCGCAGAACCTGTGGCATGCAGGGGCACCGAACCGGTCCGAGCATACACGCCGGCAGCTCTTTCTCGGCTACAGCCCGATCTGGATGCGTCCGATCGATTACCACGCGGCGTCTCCCCGGCTGCTCGAAGGCGCTTCACCGTTCCGCCGCCAGCTCCTGGGCGCCATCGACGAGAATCCGTTCAAATATTATGTGCCAAGCGAAAGCATGGTTCCGCTCAAGATGCTGCTGGACGGCCCGGCAGTTTAATTTCAATCAAAAGCCTGAGAGAGGGCGGCCCGGCAGTATGGCAGCGACAATGGCATCGGCATGGGCCAGGTAACGAAGATTCTACTATGCCTTCGGCCCAAGAATGGAGTCGCTCCCCCCCGGGACCGGCTCTTCTTTTGCTTTAGAGGGGGAAGGACGACATATTTCATAGGGAGAAAAATAATTGACCATTGTTATGTTGTGCAGGGATCTCGGTTTGGAGAGATAGGGGGCGGAAGGGACGAATCACCGATAATCATGGATGCCGGGAAATGTCAGAATAACGAGTAATGGCACACATATGGGATTTATTTCTATTTAATGTGATTCTCTACGGGGACCGTTTTCTAAAATTTTGTTAAAATTTGTCCCCGCATTGGAGGATGTTATCCGTTACATTTTGAAGTCCGTTCCCTGATAATGGAACCAAGGAAGAGACAGGCACACTCCTTCGGGAGGCCGCTAGAAATGGGGTGAATTGAAAACGAAGGTAGGTTGTCACTCAGCCTGAACGGCCCGCATCGACCCGTACCATCCATCCGAACAGAGGAGTGTGTAATTTGAAGATGAAAAGAAAAACATGGAACATGGTTCTCACTACGGCCCTTCTGGCCTCGCTTGTTCCTGCAGCCGCTTTCGGTGCCGCTGCTTGGACTCCGGGTACCTCTTATAAAACCGGCGACCTGGCAGACTATGCAGGCGCAACGTATCAAGTGCTACAGCCTCATACCGCCCAAGTAGGCTGGGAGCCTGCCAACGTACCTGCCCTCTGGAAGAAAGTAGACGGCGGCGGCGGAACAACCGATACCCAGGCGCCAAGCACACCGGCCAGCCTGGCATCGCCTTCCAAGACCTCCACTTCCGTTTCCCTGACTTGGTCGGCTTCGACAGACAACGTAGGCGTAACCGGCTACGATGTGTATCGCGGCACGACGCTGGCGGGTACGGCGACAGGCACGAGCTTCACGGTCAGCGGCCTGACGGCCAATACGGCCTACTCGTTCACCGTCAAAGCCAAAGACGCGGCCGGCAACGTGTCTCCGGCAAGCAATGTGCTGTCGGTTACGACAAGCCCCGCTTCTACTACGCCGGACACCCAGGCGCCAAGCGTGCCTGCAGGTCTCAAGGCCTCCAACATCACGAACAATTCCGTCTCGCTGTCCTGGACGGCTTCGACGGACAATGTGGGCGTAACCGGTTATGACGTCTACCGTGGCACGGCCTTGGCCGGTACCGCAACGGGTACGACGTTCACGGCCAGCGGCCTGACTGCCGGTACGGCCTACTCCTTCACCGTCAAAGCGAAAGATGCAGCCGGCAACGTTTCCGCAGCCAGCAGCGCTGTATCCGCTACGACATTGCCTTCCACAGGCGGCGGCAACAACGGCAGCTACAAAATCGTAACGTACTACCCGGCTTGGGCGGTATACGCACGTAACTTCAAAGTGCCGGATATCGATGCAAGCAAGATTACGCATATCAACTATGCATTCGCCGATATCTGCTGGAACGGCAAGCACGGCAATCCGGATCCTTCCAGCCCGAACCCGCAGACATGGGCTTGTGCCGACGAAACAGGCAACATCAACGTGCCGAACGGTACGATCGTACAAGGCGATCCTTGGGCCGACACGGGCATGTCCTACCCTGGCGACACGTGGGACGAGAAAATCAAAGGCAGCTTTAAGCAGCTCATCAAGCTGAAGCAAGCCAACCCGCACCTCAAAACGATTATCTCCGTTGGCGGCTGGTCCTGGTCGAACCGCTTCTCCGACGTGGCAGCAGATCCGGCAACCCGCACTACCTTTGCCAAATCGGCTGTAGACTTCCTGCGCAAGTATCAATTCGACGGCGTGGATCTGGACTGGGAATACCCTGTAGGCGGCGGTCTGGCGGGCAACTCGGTACGTCCTGCCGACAAGCAGAACTATACGCTGCTGCTCCAAACGATCCGTGCCGAGCTGGACAAAGCCGGCGCAGCTGACGGCAAGACGTATCTTCTGACGATCGCTTCGGGTGCAGGTCCTACGTATGTAGCCAACACGGAACTCGGCAAGATCTCCCAGACGCTGGACTGGATCAACATCATGACGTACGACTTCCATGGCGGTTGGGATCCAAAAGCCGGCCAGAACGCTCCGCTGTACTTCGATCCGGCTGATCCTAGCGTAGATCCGGTCAACTTCAACGTGGATAAAGCGATTGCCAACCATTTGAATGCCGGCGTCGCTCCATCGAAGCTCGTAATGGGTCTGCCATACTATGGTCGCGGCATGCAGGGCTGCGCTAACGTGAACGGCGGCCTGTACCAGGCTTGCTCCGGCGTAGCGGCCAAAGGAACATGGGAGAACGGCTCGTTCGACTTCTATGATCTCGAAGCGAACTACATCAACAAGAACGGCTACACCCGCTACTGGAATAACGTGACGAAGACGCCTTACCTCTACAACCCGTCCGGCGGCATCTTCATCTCCTACGACGATGCACAATCCATGACCGAGAAAGTCAACTACATCAAGAGCAAAGGTCTTGGCGGCGCCATGTCTTGGGAAGTAACGCAGGACCGTAACAAAACGCTCCAAACGCTTGTGAAAAACGGTCTCAATCCTTAAGCTATCATTCACGGTCATACGCCAATCATCCGAAACCTCCGTCCCTCCAGGGACGGAGGTTTTTGCTTGAACTAACTCCCGGAGGGCGTACTCCATTCCACCGGTTCATCGACCAAAATTAGGGGGGAAGCCAGGCTGGGAATGGAAGGGAATGGGAGGGGGGGAGTCGAAAGTAAGGAGGTACGTTATTCTAACGCAGGGAGGAAATCTGCAGTATGTCCATCATCCGTAAGGTCGCAGCAAGGACGAAAGGGTATTTGTCGTTTGGTGGAGGCCACGGGGGATTGGCTGAGATGCCCCGGATTCGAGGCAAGGTATATGTCAATCGCACCGGAGAACTGCGTATCGGGAAGGGGCTCTCCATTATTGCCAAGCCTTGGGCTGTGCAGTTGACGGTAGTGAAAGGGGCAAAGCTTACAATCGGTGACAATGTACTTATTAACGCTGGAGTTGGAATCGCTTCCAATTTGGAGGTGTCGATTGGGAACCATGTGAAGATCGGTCCGCGAACCAGTATCTTCGACAGCCAGTATCATCCGCTGGACAGCAGAGATACCGGGGATATGTGCAGGCCCGTCCGGATCGGTGACAACGTGTGGATCGGCACCGGCTGTCTCATCCTGCCGGGTGTAAGCATCGGCCGTAATTCGGTCGTCGCGGCAGGAAGCACGGTGACCCGGGATGTGCCGGAGAATGTGGTCGTAGGGGGCGTGCCCGCGAGAATCATCAAGGAGCTGCATATGGAACCGGGTTGGATACGCTCGTAAGGCGAAGAGCGAGGCTGCACGGTGTGAATAAGAGAAAGAGGCCGCCAAGCCCCCCGGAAGGAGGGGACAAGGCAGCCCTTATATAGAGAGCGGTATTATTTCGCTGTGGTTTTGTTATACTCGGCGATTTTGGACGAGATTTCTTTGGCCGCTGCGTCGAGCGCTTCCTTCGGCGCTTTTTTGCCGGCCAGCACTTCTTCGATCGCTCCTTCGGTCAGCTGGCGGGCCTGCGGGAAGATCCCCATCACGGCCCCTTGGGTGGCCAGGTTGGCTTTGGTTTGGTGCAGCTGGTCTACAGCGGTTTGGAACTGAGGATATTTCGTGAGGTTATCCTTCACGAGCTGCTCGTCATAGGCTTTCTTCGTGATCGGGAAGTAGCCCGTGTTCACGTGCCAGTAGGCCTGCTGCTTCGGATCGGCGAGGAACTTGATGAACGCCCAGGCGCCCTTCTGCTCGGCTTCCGACTTGTTGTTCATAATGTAGTTGGATGCGCCGCCTACGATGACGCCTCCGTCTTTAGCACCGGGTGGCTTCGGCAGGAAGCCGGTACCGACTTGGAATTTGCCTTCGGCTGCCGATACGATCCCCCGGAGGGAGGCGGTGGAATCGAGTGTCATGGCGATTTGGCCGGCGGAAAAAGCTTTCTTCGTGTCGTCGGTCTTGCGGCCGAGGTTGATCATCGACTTGTCGTCGATCATGCCCTTCCACCACGTCAGCGTCTTCACCCCGGCGTCGCTGGCAAGCAGCGATTCGGTCGCCGGGCTGGTGCGTCCGTTGCCGTTGTTGAGCAGCTCGGCGCCTTGATTGGCGAAGAACTGCTCCATGAACCAGCCGTAGATGGCGAACGAGGCGCCGGCATTGCTGCCCTTTGTCAGCTTTTTGGCGGCATCGGCGACTTCCTCATACGTAGCCGGCGGCTTTTCGGGATCGAGGCCTGCGGCTTTGAACAGATCCTTGTTGTAGTAGAGTATCGGATTGGATGTATTGAACGGCATGGAGTACAGCTTGCCGTCGACCTTGTAGTAGTTCAGGATGTTCTCTTCGAGCTGCGAGACATCGTACTTGTCCGCATCGATGAACTGCTGCATCGGCGTGATCGCCTTGGAGTCGATCATGAAGCGGGAGCCGATCTCATAGACTTGAATCAGCGTAGGGCCGCTCTTGGAGTCCATGGACGCTTTCAGTTTGTTCAGGCTCTCGTCATACGTGCCCTGGAATACGGCTTCGACTTCAACGTCCTTCTGGGAGGCGTTGAAGTCCGCCACGAGCTTGTCCACCGCTTTGCCGAGCTCCCCGCCCATGGCATGCCAGTAGACGACTTTAACCGGACCTTCTTTTTTTGGGGCTTCTTTGCCGCTCTCCGCGGTACCGCTGGCCGCCGGCTTGCTGTCTCCTGCCGCCGTACCGCCGCTGCCGTTTCCTCCGCAGGCTGCCGTGAAGGTCATGGTGAGAGCTAGAGGCAGAATAATCGACAGGTGCTTTTTGGATTTGCTTTGAAGCATGGGGGTGATCGCTCCCTTTTTAATTTAGGTTTTTTTGTATGTATAGCGAGGCCTTGGAGGCACTCACGCTATGCCGGTAGGCTGGAGGATCCGGGTCCGCCGCGGCTGGCTTAGCCTTTGACGGCGCCGGCCGTCATGCCGCGGACGAGCTGTTTGAGACCAAGCAGGAGCAGAAGAAGCGAAGGCAGGAGTACCAGCACGACGCCGGCCAGCACGAGGTTCCATGAGGTCATTTCCTCGAACTGCAGCATGGAGATGCCAATCTGCACGGTGCGCAGCTTCTCATCGTTGGTGACAAGCAGAGGCCAGAGATACATATTCCAGTGATTGAGGAACGAGTATACGCCAAGTGTGGCCAAGGCAGGCTTCGAGAGCGGCAGGACGATCCTCAGGAAAATGTAGCCGTGTCCGCACCCGTCGATCCGGGCCGCC
The DNA here is from genome assembly GCF_027533645.1 of Paenibacillus caseinilyticus. Lineage (GTDB taxonomy): Bacteria > Bacillota > Bacilli > Paenibacillales > NBRC-103111 > Paenibacillus_G > Paenibacillus_G caseinilyticus. Next base: position 29,770 of record NZ_JAQAGY010000030.1, on the reverse strand, counting down.
TCGAAGAGCTCGCGGGGCAGCTGCAGGAAGAACTGGCGGAGGAGGAACACGCCGAAGGCGGACGCCAGGAACGGGACGATCAGCGCCTGGTAGGAATCGAGCCAATCCCAGCTCTTCACCGTCAAGTAATTGGGGATGACAGTCACTTCCCACGGGATCATCATGGTAGAGAGGAAGAGGCCGAACAGCAGGCTTTTTCCGGCAAAATGGAGGTAGGAGAACGCATAAGCCGCCATGCTGCCTGTGACCAGCTGCCCGAGCATGATCGCCAGGGAAACCGTGAAGCTGTTGACGATAAAACGGCCCACCGGAATCAAATCGAGCACGCCTCTGAAATTATCGAGATAGAGGGAGCCCGGCAGCGCCTTGGGAGGATAACTGATCGCTTCCCCGGCCGTCATGAACGAGACGGACAGCGCGTAGAACAGCGGGTACAGCACAGCGGCAGCACCCAAGAACAGCAGTGAGTAGACTGCGGTTTTTTGGAGGAGTGTCATTGATAATGCACCTTCTTTTCCACTACGCGGAATTGGATGAAAGTCAGGACCAGAATGATGGCGAACAGGATCAACGCCTGTGCGCTGCCGGTACCGAAGCGATAGTTCACGAACGCTTCTTGGTATATGTTCACCACTACGACATCCGTACTGCCGAGCGGCCCTCCGCGGGGATACAGAATATGGAATTGTCCGAACGACTGGAAGGCCCCGATGACCGATACGATTCCGCTGAAGAACAAGGTGGGAGAGAGGAGCGGCAGCGTAAGAAGGACGAACGTACGGATGGGTCCGGAGCCGTCGATCTTGGCACTGTCATAGATCTCTTCCGAGATACCCTGCAGCCCGCTGAGCAGGACGATATAGGTGAATCCGAGGTTCATCCACACCGTCATCAGAGCTACGGCATAGAGGGCCCAGTCCGGGTCGGTGAGCCAGTGGACGGGGGCCCATCCGATGAGGCTCAGCGCGTAGTTCAAGGTACCGAGCGTCGGATGGAACAGCATCATCCAGATCACGGAGCCGGTGCCTACAGAGATGGCGACAGGCAGCGAGAAGATAAACTGGAAGGCCTTCATGCCGCGAAGCTTGTTATGCGACAGGGCGGCGAGCAGCAGTGCCAGAGCTATGCCGGTGGGGACGGTCAGCAGGGTGAAGGACAATGTAACCTTCAAGCTCTGATAGAACTTCTCCGAGGTGAACAGCTCGGTGAAGTTATCGAGACCGGCATAGGCGGCGATGCGCCCCCGGGGGTCTGTCAGATGGAGGGAGAGGTAGACCGATTTCAGCAGCGGATAGAACAGGAAGACCGCGAACAGCACTAGGGAGGGAGCGAGGAAGCTGTAGGCCAGCAGATGCTCCTTCAGAGCTGCGCTGCGCAGGGTGCGGCGTCCGGCGCGGACGTGCGTGCTGCTGCGCCCGCTCGTTTTGGGATGGGGATGGAGATGATCTGGCACAGTAGACATGGGGACTCCCCTTTCGGACGGTTGTAGGACTTGCTCAGTATAAAGTCCGCTTGTTATCCGGGGGTTAAAAAGAAGTGAAGAATTTGTATAGGGTGCGGGGCGGTTTACAAAATCGCTAAAATTCCCTCTTGCCACTTTGGAAAATATATGATAATTTATAACACATAACCAATCGCGTGCGGAAGAACCGCCTTATTGAATGCTCCTGAGAGGAGTGTTCGGTAAGGCGGATTTTTGTATGCTGATAAAGAAGGCTGGGCTGAAAGCCATGAATGGATATCCGCAGGGATTGGCGCCGGGCGATGTGCTGGGCGGACGCTACCGGGTGATCCGGGGACTGGGCAGCGGAGGGATGAGCGCCGTGCTGCTGGCCGAGGATCTCAAGCTGCAAGGAAAGTATTGGGCTATTAAGGAGAGCTGGGCCGGATGGCCCGGAGAAGCCGGGGAGATTCCCGCGGAAGAAGTCATGCGCCGCCGCATCGTGAAGGCCGAGGCGGCCATCATGAGCCGGCTCAGCCATCCGAATCTTCCGGATATTGTGGATGCGATGGCTCCCGACGAGCGGGGGTTCTTGTATCTGGTTATGGATTACATCGAAGGCGATACGCTCCAGCAGCGCTTTGAGCGGCAGGGGCGCCGTGTCGGCGAGGAGGAGGTGGCGGAATGGGCGCGGCAGCTGTGCGGGCTGCTGGATTATCTGCATTCGCTGCGGCCCGAGCCGCTCATCCACCGGGATCTGAAGCCGTCGAATCTGATGATCGACGGCAACGGACGCCTCCGGCTGATCGACTTCGGTACGGCGCGTAGCTTTAAGCCCCAGCAGTCCGCAGATACGGTCTGCCTCGGTACGATTGGCTTTGCGGCGCCGGAGCAGCTTGAGGGCCGCCAGAGCGATGCGCACACCGACCTCTACGGTCTCGGCGCGCTGATGTACTACCTGCTCAGCGGCGGCCGCTATTACCGGCCCGGCCCTGAGGCCGAGGCGGCCCTGCCGGCGGGCCTGGCCCCGCTCGTGCTGGCGCTGCTGCGGGCCCGCCCGGCGGAGCGCTTCGCCTCCGCCCGCGAGGCCGGTGCGGCGCTGCACCGCTGGCTCGCCGAGCGGCGTCCGGCCCTGCCGGCCGCAGCGGCTGCGCCGCAGGGAGCGGCCGCCTGGGCGCCGCCGCTCGTCGTGGCGGTCGGCGCCCTGTACCCGGGCGCCGGCGCTACCTTCGCCGCGCTGGCCATCGCGCGGCTGCTCCACGATCTCGGCGTCCCGCACGCCCTGATCGAACCGCCGACCCCGCGCACGGAGCTGCAGGCGCTCCTCTTCGCGGAGAAGAATGCGCCTGCCGCGTACCGGTGCTACAACGCGCCGGGCGAGGGAGGCTTCCGGCCCCACGAGCGGCCTTGGACGGACGGCCACACGCTGTGGCTGCCCGCCGAGGACCCGGCGCCGGCCGGCGGCGCACCGAACCCGGCCGGCGAGGCGTTCGACGCCGCCGCCTGGCTGAAGCTCTTCCACGCGGTGCGGCGGCCGGTGCTCATCGCCGACATCGGATCGCAGTGGGAGCATCCCGCGGTGCGGGAGCTGCTCGAGACCGCAACCGATGTCGTCTGCACGGCGGACCCGCTCGTGTACAAGCTCGAGCTGCCCGCCGCCCGGCGGTGCCTGCGGCAGCTGGACGACTGGGCATCGCCCGGCCGGCGGGTGCACGGCTTCGCGAACCGCTGCCCCGAGGGCAGCGAGGAGTGGCTCCGCGTGCTGCCGCTGAAGCCGGTGTGCCGTCTGCCGGTCGTGGACTTCGCAGCCGTCGCGGGCGCCGCTTGGCGCGGCCAGCTGCCTCACGAGGCGCCGGCCGTGCGGACAGCGCTCCGCCGGGCGATGACGCCTTGGCTGAGCTCGTGGCTGCCGGAGGGGCTTACGGCTCCCACGGGTCGCGGGCTATGGCATCCGCAGGCCCGCTTCGGCGGCGGCTGGCTGCAGAAGCTCTTTTTCTAGGTGGATGTTCTTTATTGAGAACAAGCGTGAGATCTCGCCTTACTTCATCCTCAAGATACGGATGATTTGGTTTCTTAGATGAAAGGAGTGAATGACGTGCAGAAGGCATGGATCGCCGGCACGATCGGCTGCCTGCTTATGGGCGGCTCGGTGGCAGGCTATTGGCAGTTTATGAAACATACGGAGTTTCGCGTACAGACGATGGAGACCGTCAAGCCTGTCCGCATGCTCCACAGCGGCGAAGTCGTGCAGGCGTCCCTGCTGCGCAAGGAGATCATCCCGGCAGCCGCCCATCAAGCGGAGGCGGTGACCCAGATGGAGGATCTGCTCGGGAAGACGGTGCTTGTCCCTCTGGCTAGCAGCGAGGAGCTTGTCGCATGGAAGCTTGACGATCGCAAGATGGTGCCGGGAGAAGGGGAACGGTATTTCAGCTTCCGGACGGATGCGGCGGCGAACGTGAATAATATGGTGCGGCGCGGAGACCGGGTCGACGTCTGGGTCGAATTCGACCAGCCGAAGGGAGTCACGGACGCCAGCGGCACTTTGTTCACGGTGGGCGCGGTGAAGATTATTGAAGGGCTGCCCGTGACGGGCGTGAAGACGCCCGAAGGGCAGGAGATCGCGGATGCCGGCGGGCTGGAGACGGTCGTGGAACCGGCCCGGTCCCAGTATGGGCAGGCCCGGTCGAAGGCAGCCGGCAAGCCGGAGCTCAATACCTATATCATGAGCGACGAGGTGTTCGAGGCTTACTCCCTCGGAGGTCTGGGCGGGAAGATCAAACTGGCGCTTCCCGATTTGACCGCGCCTACAGGACCTTCGGGCGCAGTCACCCCGCTGTTCCGGCAGTTGAAGGAAGCGGACGCTTTTACAAAAACCAAGCCCCAGGTCCGGTTGAATGGAGAGCTCGATTCGAAGCAAATCAGCGGGGCGGCAAGCGGCAGTGCGAATGGAGGTTCTACTGCGGAACCTGCACCGGCTCCCGAGGCCCCTATAGCAACGGAGGTTACGACACGATGATACGGATATTGGCAGGACTCCCTACGATGGAACTCACTGAGAGATGGAAAGGGATGCTGGGAAGCAGGACGGATAGGGAAGTAGTGGCTTCTTACGGGGCGGAAGGCTTCCTGGCGAGGCTGCAGGACTCTTATGATCAGGTGGTCGTGCATACGGGTCTCTTCTATGACCGCTATCCGTGGGAATGGATGGAGGAGATTCGGCGGACCCAGCCGGAGGCGAAGGTGGCGGTCGTGCTGGACGACGGAGTCTATGACTCGTTCGCCCTCGAGGCGGTGGGCCGTCTGGCTATTTCTCTCGACTTTGTCACGGTCCCGGCCGGAAGCCGGGAAGTAGAGATGCTTAGTGATCTCGCCTGTTTCGTCGAAGGCCGGGATCGGGAGGGCATCCGTCCCTCCCGTGCAGAGGGAAGCCGCGGGCGCATTGCGGCCGTCTGGTCTTCGGCCAGCAAGGACGGCGCGACGACGATCGCGATCAACACGGCGCTGGCGCTGGCATCGACGGGCCGGCTCCGTGTCGGTCTCATCGACGGGAATCTCCGCAACCCGGAGATCCGGCCGCATCTGAACCTGATGGACCGCGGGCATAGCCAGTTCAAGCTGAGGCCCAAGATGCAGACGCAGACCCTGCAGGCCGAAGATCTGCTCGAGGGCTGCACCTCTTACCGCAAAATGCCGGGTCTGCACATCCTGACCGGCTCGCCCCGCCGGGATACGGCGCAGGACCTCACGCCGGATATGATGGGCGGACTGCTCGAGACCGCCCGGCAGACCTTCGATATTACGATTGTCGATGTGAATGCCTTCCCCGACAATGCGGCCACGGTCTGCACGGTGAGGGAGGCAGACGTCCGCTGGCTCGTAACGCAGAATAATTACGCCTCCTACCAGACGAGCTGGAACGAGTGGTATAACTGCTACTGGCGGTACTGCGGCCTGCTGCCGTCGGACATCTCGCTGGTCGTGAACCGCTGTGCCGTGGGCGACAAACCGGAGCGGATCGCAGGCATGCTCGGCATGACGCTGGCGGCAGCAGTTCCGAACGTGGGCTGCGGGCTCGGGCTGCAGTCCGTGCACGAAGGCGTGCCGCTCTATCTCCGTCCGAAGGCGGAGGGCTTCTCGGAGGCGATGGGCCTGCTGGCAGCTTCGCTGGCCCCGGATGCGGCAGCTGCCGCAGCGGACATATCCGCGAAGGCGCCTTCCGTGCCAAGGATGGCACGCTGGGCGGCGCGGTTTACGGCCTTGTTCGGATAGGAGGGAAGGGAAGCGATGAATGTTAGACAACCATTCCCTCCGCGGATGTCGCCGAGGATCCGTTTCGATGCCAGCCGGTATGTGAAGGATTTGATGCAGGCCCAGCAGCCGCTTCCGGGGGCCGGGTTGTCCCTGGGGTTCCCGGAGGCGGGGAGCCGGAGCCTTCGGCGTATGCCGCTCTCTGAAGCGGTCGGCGTCGTATACGAACACCTGACGGAGCGCTCTCAGAACGATCAGGAGCTGTATCATGATCTGCTGCAGGCGGGACTCGGCGAGCCGATGGCCCAGGCGAGGATGAAGGCGGTCATCGACACGCTGCTGCTCGAGTATCGCATCGAGGTCGACCCGCGCACGCTGATTTCCCCGCTGAGCGCCACGGATTGCGTCTTTGCCGAGACGTGCGGGGCCAGCCTGATCGAAGACTTGTACCGCCAGCCGGATGTCGAAGAGGTTCAGGTCATTGGCTGCGACATCTATCTGCTGCGGCAAGGGGAGATGGTCCGCCATCCGAGACGGTTTGCGTCGCTTTCGGATGTGGTGCTGCTGCAGGACCGGCTCTCCCTCTGTGGCAAGAAGCCGATCAACGAGCGCCAGCCGTTCGTTCAGTCGTACATGTGGAACCGGTCGCGGCTGGTGATGACCCGTTCGCCGTATTCGGACGTGCCGAGCATTCATATCCGCAACTTTATTGTGAAGGATGTGACGCTCGAGGTACTGACGGAGCTCGGCACCATCGATGCGAAGATGGCCCGGCTGCTGGCGCTGCTCGTAAGGTACCACGCGAGCATCCTTATCGGCGGCGGGACGGCCACGGGCAAGACGACGTTTCTGTTCGCCCTGGCCCAGGAGATTCCGGAGAACGAGCGGATCCGTACACTGGAGAAGGAGTTCGAAGTCTCGCTTCGCGAACGGCTTCGGGGCAGCCGCAATATATTGGCTGTCCGCGAGGTGGAGGACATCGGTTTGTCGATGGAAGAATCGTTCAAGCCGCTGCTCGTGATGAGCCCGCACTGGGTCATCGTCGGGGAAGCGAAGGGCTCCGAAGTGTCCCAGATGGTGCAGGGGGCTTTGAGGGGACACGACATGATGGGAACGATGCACACGAAATACCGCGAATCGTTCATCAGCGATGTGGTCGATATGATCAAACAGGACGGACGCCAGCACGATTCCGCCGATACGGTGCGCCGGGTGGCCCGCGCGTTCAATCTCATCATCTTTTTGAGGATGGTACGGATCGGAGGAAGAGCGGTGCGCATCGCTACCGAGATTACGGAGCTGTCGGTCGACGAGGGGGGATCCGTCCGGATCTCTCCGCTTGTCGAATGGGACTACGGAGCAGGATCTTGGCGGTTCACGGGGCATACGTTCTCCCGTCCGCTTCGCGAGCATCTCATTGCGGGCGGCGCCGATCCCCGTGAATTCGGACAGCTCGGGGTGTGGGGCTCATGAGCGCGGGACCTTACTGGCTGCAGCATCTGCTGGAGGGGATTTTCCTCGGCGCCTGGGCCGGCGGCTCGCTGCTGCTTCTGCTGCCGATCCTCCGGATGGTGAAGCGGCAGGCTGTCCGTTACCGCCGTCTTCAATCCTTGAATGCGGGCACCTCTGCCACGGCAGGGGGGAGAGGCGCCCGCAGGACGCTGGTTTCGCTGGGGCCGCTGAAGCATCTTGGCGAGGAGATGGAGATCGCCGAGCTCCGGGGCGGGGTGGAGCCCGTGGCGGCGCTGATGCTCCTCTTGGCTTTCGCCGGCTGGTTCGGGTCCGAGGGGGCGGTGAGGCTGCTGCAGGAGAAGTTCGCGGTCGGCGCCGACCGGCAGATTTCGGTCCATGCCTGGCTGCTCAGCAGCGGCGCCGCCTTATTCCTGGCTTCCCTGCCGTACTTCTGGATTCGCTTCCGGGTGCAGCGCAAGCGACAGCGGATCGCCCTCCGGATGATTGCCGTCGTGCAGAATCTGATCGGCCATTACCGTCCCCGTCTGACGCTGGCCGAAGTCATCGTCAAGTCCTCGGACTCTATGCCTTACGAGGTGAGGAGCGAGTGGCGCCGGCTGGAGCTCGCCCTCCATATGAAGGGCACGCAGGAGGCGCTCTACGAGTTCGCCCGGCGGGTGGACAATGAGTGGGGGGACGACCTGGCGGATCTGCTGCTGATCGGTTCCCACTACGGTACGGATGTGACAGAGGCGCTGCACCACCTTACGCTGCGGATGCAGACCGCAAGGCGCCTCGAGGAGAACCGGCTGGCTATGATCACGGTCTACCGGCTCGGCACGACGTTTATGGCTGGCTTCGCGTTCTTCGTCGTAGGCTTCAATATTTACGCAGACGGGGCCAACTACCGCCACTATTTTGTAGACCCGGCAGGCCGGATGCTGCTGCTGATTTCTTTCGCCGTCATGTTCGTCTCCATGGTCATGGTGGTCCGCTCGGGCCGCAAAGCTTTTTAAAGGAGGGAATGTCCATCATGTTAACTGGAGTTGCCGCACTCGCGGTGTGGGACGCAGCCTTTCTTCTTGCGTTTGCTGCGGGCAGCGCGCTGCTGTGGATTCCTCTGCTCGGCCGGCTGCGGATGGGCAGGGGCAGCCGTCTGGCGCTTCTGCTGGAGAGGGCGAAGCAGGCGGGGGAACGCCGGAAGTTTGTCCGGGGGGAAGAGCGCAGCGTCTCACTGGCGGAGCGGCAATTCCAGGAGAAGGCCTCCTTGGCGGGGCTGCCCCGGGAATGCACCTACCTGCGCTTCAGTCTGCTTCGCGGAGGAATGGCCGCTTCCTTGGCGATGCTGGCCTTCGCAGCACAGCCGCCTGCATCCGTTCCTCTCTCCGAGTGGAGCGGGGGCACCTGGATGGGACAGGTTCTGCTGTATGGCTCCTGCCTCTCGGCCGGCTGGTGGATTCCCATGCTGCTGGTGCTGGCGGCTGCCGGACATAAGCGGACGCAGCTGCTCCTCGAGATAGCCAAGCTGTCGCACCGCCTCTCCGTCTGTGTCAGCGACAAGGCGGACCTGCGCGATCTGCTCGTACGGGCCGGCCGGCCGCTGAAGCTGCTGCAGCCGCATTTGCAGGAACTGACGGTACTGTGGGCGAAGGACCGGCATGAAGCGATCGCACGGTTCCGCGACGCCGTAGGCATCTCGGAGGTCTACCCGCTGGTCAACGCGCTGGAGGCCATTTCGCTCGCCGAAGCCAAGGAAGTGGCGCAGGTGCTTAAGGAACAGACGGCGGGGATTGAAGCTGCTCTATCGTCCGAGGTCACCCGCAAGCTCGAGAATGCGCCCGTCTGGATCTCTTTCTACATTATGATTCCCTTCGCGGTGATTGTGCTGCTGTTCCTGTATCCGTGGGTCATTACGATCTCGGCGCAGCTCATGACCTCCTTTCAGGGCTGAGGACAGCTGCCGGGCGGGGGAGAAAGGAGCGCGATAATCATGTCCAAACTTATCATCGCCGTGCTGATGGCGGTGCTGCTCGGAGGATCAACGCTTTATGTGGTCGGAGGCCAGCTGGTGCCGGCCGTCGGTACCGCCGGAGCGACGACCCGTTCGAATATCGTGGACGCTTTTCAATAACACATCATGCTTAATTGCATACACCATCATTTTAAATAAACCGACAATCTTGAGAGGATGGAATCACATCATGGGAAAATTAGTAATTGCTTGCTTAATGACGGTACTGCTCGGAGGGGCGGCCATGTTCTTGGCCGGTTCGAAAGTAGGCCCTGCCGTAGGAACGAAGGCCGGTAACCTCAATACCAGTATCTCTACCGCAACGGTCAACCAGACGAGCGGGACCGTAACGGCAACGGCACCATAAGCGGCGATGGCAAAGCTCATTACGCTGTGTCTGACGGTCGTGCTGATTTTCGGCGTATGCACCTACATCTTCCGTCCCCAGGGCGGCAGCGGGCTGACGGAAGAGATCCGGGACGGTCATGAGACCGTTACCGGGAGCCTTAGAGGATTCGACTATGTTACGGACTGAGAGGCCTGACCTATTTGGCACAATGGCTGCTTTTTGGAAGGAAGAACGGGGTGTATCGAATCTGCTGGTGACGCTGTTCCTGATGCCGGTGCTGCTGTTTCTGGTCTTCGCGATCGTACCCGTCTTCGTCTACTCGATGAAAGGGGCCCATGTCCATACGGCTGCGAGCCATGCGCTGAAGGAGGCGGAGGCGGTAGGTTACGTGTCGCCGGATGTTGCTTCCCGGCTGGGTGAGCGGCTGGCTGCCTTGGGACTGGGGAGCGTCACGGTGAACGGCACCGGGTACCCTTCCTATACCGGAAGCACAGGGAGCAAGGTGCTCCGGGACGATGCGAACCCCACGGTGAAGCTCGTGGTCAAATACCCGGCGCCGAATCTCTCCCATATGCTGAGAGCCATAGGAGGGCAGGGGGGGAATGAGGCAGCCGAAGGTTTCTACTATATCGTACTCTACGGAAGAAGCGAGGCTTATGAGTAAGTGGAGAGGGTTCGCCCGTGTGCTGCAGACCTGGGAGAAGGAAGACGGAGGCGTTCACATCCTGCTTATGGGGCTGTTCGGCCTGATCTTTGCAGTCCTGCTGTGGGTTACCGTGTTCAACTGGCTGATGCAGACCGGCGGCCTCGGCAAGAGCAAGTCGCTGCTTGACCACGCGGCCCATGCCGCCTCCTTGTCGGTGGATCGGGCGGAAGCGGCCCACGGCCGTCTGGCCTGGGACCAGGCTGGGGGGACCGAGGCATTCTACCGTTTTCTCCGGCTGAATTTCAAGCTGGATGAGACGCTGCGTCCGGTGGCGGGCAGCATGCTGCCGGAGGCGCCGGTGATTCATCTGCTGGAATTCGTGACGAGTCCAACCTACCCGTATGTGCTGCGAAGAGTGGTGACCGTTCATGAGGGCGAGGCCGAACGTACGACAAGGAATGTGGAAGTGACGCTGTACGGTCCGTCCGTAGTGGCGGTGATGGAGATCCAAAGGCCGCTGCTCGGCAGCGGACGGAGCGAGCCGTCGGTGATTTCTTCGGTGGCGAGTGTCCGGATGCGGTGAGGAGAGGGGCCGGGTCCCGAGATGGGACGAACGGGGGCGGGGGAATACTTTTGCATTTGGAGCGGTCAGCGCGTAATCTTAAGGAATCGGATTCGAACAGAACGCTGACGGAGGCAGGAACCATGAGCGAATATCGGGCGCGTATCGAACGGCTGCAGATGAGGCTGCAAGCGGAAGACATCGACGGCTTTGTCGTCACGCAGAATGTGGATTTGTACTATTTGACTGGTTCCATGCAGACGGGGTACTTGGTGGTGCCTGCGAGCGGGGAGCCGCGTTTTTTTGTCCGGCGGAGCAGGGCCCGGGCAGAGGTGGAGGCGGCAGCGGCCGTGGAGGCGCTGGAATCGTTCCGCTCCTTGGGCCAGCAGATCGCCGCGGCCTTCCCGCAGCTCGGGCCGGCAGCGAAAGTAAGATTGGCAGCGGAGTACGACGTGCTGCCCGTGCAGCAGTTCCACCGGCTGCAGAGTCTGCTGCCCCACGCCGAGTGGGCGGACGGCTCGCTTCTGATCCGCGAGCTGCGGATGATCAAGACGCCGTATGAGATCGGCCGGATCCGCGAAGCGGCGAAGCTGATCGACGAAGCGCTGGAGGATCTGCTCGGCCGGCTGCAGCCCGGTATGACCGAGCTGGAAGCGATGAGCGGCGTAGAGCACTTTATCCGGCGCCGGGGGCACCTCGGGCTTATGCGGGTGAGGGGCTACAATCAGGAGATCATCACAGGAATGCTGGGAGCAGGGGAAGCGGCGGCGGAGCCGACTTACTTCGACGGTCCTGCGGGCGGACGCGGACTCAGCCCCGCTAGTCCCCAGAGCGCCAGCCGCCGGCCGATCGGTCCGGGCGAGCCGATCTTAATCGACATCGGCTGCTGCGTCGACGGATATGTCATCGACCAGACGCGCACCGCTGTCATCGGGAAGATGGCGGTCGATCTGGAGCGAGCCTACGGGGCAGCGGAAGAGATTCTCCGCCGGACCGAGGAGCTGCTGCGCCCGGGCACGTCATGCGATAAGCTCTATACGGAGTCGCTCCGATGGGCGAAGGAGGCTGGTCTTGCGGAGCACTATATGGGCTTCGGCAGCGATCAGGTCAAGTTTCTCGGCCACGGCATCGGGCTGGAGATCGACGAGCTTCCCGTCCTTGCCCGCGGGTTCCGCTATGGGCTGGAGCCGGGCATGGTCTTGGCGGTCGAGCCCAAGTTCACCTTTCCGGGGCAGGGCGTGGTCGGCATCGAGAATTCTTACGCGATTACCGGAGAAGGCTTCGAGAAGCTGACCGTATCGCGGGAAGGGCTGCTCACCTTGTAGGCTTCTCCGGGGTGCGGCATGGAGCCATTGCTGCCCCTCCGTAGTCTGCCGGCATCATCCTGCGGGTTACTTCTTGCGGCGGTCCCGATGGCGGTCATTACAGTAGTGACCCTTCCTTATTCCGGGGCCTCTTCCGGCTGCGTACCGTCTTCATCCTGTCACGAGCCGGATGTGCGCCAGATGGTGGCGTCCGTGCCAGGCATAGATGCCGATGTTCGCGAAGAGAGGGACGACGCCGCTGTCCGGGTGCCGGAAGGTGCGGGAGAGCTGCTCGCCGGACAGGCTGCGCAGAAGCAGGACCCAGCGGGCATGCAGTCCCTCGAGCAGCGAGAGGGAGAGCTCGATCGGCGCTTCCCGCGTGTCGCCCAGCTCGGCCCACAGCTCCTCCCGGTACGGCTTGATCGTCGGCTCCTCTTCCGTCAGCGCGAGCTTGAAGCGGATGAGGGAGTTCATATGGCTGTCGGCCAAGTGGTGGACGACCTGCCTGACGGTCCAGCCCCCATCGCGGTACGGCGTATCGAGGAGCTCCGCATCCGCATTTTTCAAGAGACTGCGGAGTTCGGAGGGCAGTCGTTCGATGTCGTCGATCCACGAAGCGATGAGCGCTGCGTCCGGTTGGTCTGGTGCCGTGAAGGTGCCGATAGGAAACTGCCTTGATTGAATAGTGGTCATGAGTTATCCCGCCTTTGTTCTCGAATGCGGCGCGCCGTTTCCTTAGGATGGAGGCACTGGTTTGGGGAAGGCCGCCGGATATCTCTTACCATACCATGGACTAAACATCGAAGTTAGCTATTGTTTTCGATCATTCGAATCGATATTATCGATACATAAGCGAGTTACATCACATGGACCTAAAGCACGGCATAGCTCGAAGACTCCTGCCGCTGCACCGGGAAAGAGGCCTGTCTACTATGGATCTTACATGTCTTCATACCTTCTGCCTGGTCGCCAGGCTCCGCAGTTTCACCAAAGCGGCAGACGAACTCGGTTATGTGCAGTCGAGCGTCACGGCGCAGATCAAGCGGCTGGAACGGGAATACGGCGCGGTGCTATTCGAACGCTTCGGCCGAGGCATCCGTTTGACGCAGGCGGGAGAAGAGCTTTTGAAATATGCGGGAGGAATGCTCCAGCTGCATGAGGAGGCCAAAGCGGCGATCTCTTCCCAAGCCTCCGGGCGCATCGTGATCGGCACGATTGAGACGCTTGCAGCCTTTTTCCTGCCCCCCTTGCTGCAGCGTTTCCGTACGCTTTACCCAGGGGTACAGGTAGCGCTTCAGCCGGGCTCGGAGGCGGAGATCATCCGGCGGGTCCGCGAAGGCGAATGCGATGTAGGTCTGATGCTCGACAGGGCTTACACGGGCCGGGAGTTCGTGTGCCTTCCCCTGCGCGAAGAGCAGCTTGTTCTGCTGGCCGCGCCGGACCATCCGCTGTTCCTGTCCGCGGGCCCCTTGACGGTGAGGGAGCTGGGCGGCCACCCCATGGTCGTGACGGAGGAAAGCTGTACCTACCGATCGGCCTTGGAAAGCGAGCTTCGCGGTGAAGGGGTGGCTTATCGGTTTGCCTACGAGCTTGGGAGTGTGGAAGCGATCAAGCAGTGTCTCGTGCACGGGCTGGGCGTCGGCCTTTTACCGGTCATTGCCGTCCGGGAAGAGCTGGCGGCCGGGAAGCTGGCGGCTCTGCCTTTCGAGCTGCCGGGGCCCCCTTTTTACACGCAGCTCATCCATCATCGGAAGAAGCGGCTCTCCGCTTCGCTGCAATCGTTTATAGGTCTTTTATCCTCCCGGTAGACATGTCGGAATAAGGCGCTTTCTATCATTGCCTATCCTATCAAATAATGATAATATGAGTAGAATCACAACCTGAGCTCTACCACGTTGCAGGCAAGATTCATGGGCATTCTCTACTTCGGATACTCTATGATTTAAATATAAGATATCATTCATGAATCAGAAGCAAGGGCCGGTTGAACCAAGAGGGGGAACGTCCATGCTGCGTTTGGGACAGAAGGTTTATATCGTTGGAGACAGCTTTGAGCAGCATCTGCCGATCGGCGAGTACGGATATGTCATCGCGTATGACCGCAATGCGGACAACGTATTTGACTATGTGATCCGCATACCGAAGATGAACAAGCACGTGTTTGTTCCGGCTTCCGATGTGGAAGTAGAAGAAGTGCTGGTGCAGTTGGAGGTAGACCGCCTCGAGCGTGAATCCCTCATTGATTTTGCCTTGGCCACCAAGAATGAGGAACTGTTCCGCCGGATTATGAACGGGGACGGCGAGAGGGTCGAAGAGCCGATCGCGGAAGTGCAGTCGAACGAAGATTTTATCAAACAAATCGGATTGAAAGCCTGGATTTAACACATACGAACCGGCCTGCGCCCGCTTCTTTACGAAGCGGCGCAAGGCCGGTTTTTTTCTTGGAAGGTATCCCGGGCCCGCCCGCTGCCCGGCAGGAACTGTACCGGATAGGATCAATTAGGCGGGAATAAAGTGTTATTCCTTGCTTTTTTACCGGAGAACCGGGCAGTTCATGTTACCCGCAATCCCTTCCTGCCGCCGGGGGAGGGATCATTGAGTTCACTAGGCATCTGGGCTATAATAATAAGAATGATTTGGAAGAGAGTGAGGTGCAGACCATGAGTGTCACCATCAAGGACGTAGAACATGTTGCGGGTCTGGCAAGGCTTGCGCTGTCGGAGGAAGAGAAGGAGCGGTTCACGGAGCAGCTCAATGCGATTCTGAAGTATGCCGGGCAGCTCGAAGGGCTCGATACGGAAGGCGTGGAGCCGACCAGCCATGCGATGCCGCTGGTGAACGTGCTGCGGGAAGACGCTGTACGGGAGTCACTGCCGATTGGCAAAGTGCTGCTGAACGCACCGGATGAAGAAGACGGCCAGATCAAGGTGCCGGCGGTGCTTGAATAAAGGAAGGATCATGGAAGGGAGGACGTCTGCTTGTCTTTGTTAACACTACGGTTGCAGGAAATACATAACAAGCTTCATGCCAAAGAAATTACGGTTTCGGACCTCGTGGACGAATCCTATAAGCGTATTGCCGCGGTAGATGGCCAGGTGCGCGCATTCCTGACGCTCGATGAAGAGAATGCCCGCGCAGCGGCGGGAGTGCTCGACGGACAAGCTTCGGGCGGAACCAGGGGACTGCTGTTCGGGCTGCCGGTCGGCATCAAGGACAACATCGTCACCGAAGGCGTCACGACGACCTGCGCGAGCCAGTTTTTGAAGAACTACAATCCGATCTACGATGCGACGGTGGTCCGTAAGCTGAAGGCCGCCGATGCGGTATCGGTGGGCAAGCTCAACATGGACGAGTTCGCGATGGGCGGTTCGAACGAGAACTCGAGCTTCCACGCGACGACGAATCCGTGGAATGCCGAGTACGTGCCGGGCGGCTCCAGCGGCGGCTCGGCCGCGGCGGTGGCGGCGGGCGAAGTATTCTTCTCGCTCGGCTCCGATACGGGCGGTTCGATCCGGCAGCCGGCGGCTTACTGCGGCATCGTCGGCATGAAGCCGACGTACGGCCTCGTCTCGCGCTTCGGGCTCGTAGCGTTCGCCTCGTCGCTCGACCAGATCGGCCCGCTGACCAAGAACGTCGAAGACAGCGCTTATCTGCTTCAGGCGATCGCGGGGCACGACCCGCAGGACTCCACGTCGCTGAACACGGACATTCCGGACTACGTCAGTGCCCTCACGGGAGACGTGAAGGGGCTGCGGGTAGCGGTGCCGAAGGAGTACTTCGGCGAAGGCATCGACCCGAAGGTAAAGGATGCGGTGCTCTCGGCACTTAAGGTGCTGGAAGGCCTTGGAGCGGTCGTGGAGGAAGTATCCCTGCCGCACTCGGAATACGCGGTAGCCACTTATTATCTGCTCGCTTCCTCGGAAGCTTCTTCGAACCTGGCCCGTTTCGACGGGGTGCGCTACGGCGTGCGTGCGGAGAATCCGAAGAACCTGATCGATATGTACACGAAGTCCCGCAGCGAAGGCTTCGGCGATGAAGTCAAGCGACGGATCATGCTTGGCACCTATGCGCTTTCTTCGGGCTATTACGATGCCTACTATCTTAAGGCGCAGCAAGTGCGTACGCTGATCAAGCGCGATTTCGACCAAGTCTTCGAGAAGTACGATGTCGTCATCGGGCCGACGGCTCCGACGGCAGCCTTCAAGCTCGGTTCGCAGACGGACGATCCGCTGACGATGTACCTGAACGATATTCTCACGATTCCGGTGAACCTGGCCGGCATTCCGGCGATTTCCGTACCTTGCGGCTTTGCGGACGGCCTGCCGGTCGGCCTGCAGATCATCGGCAAGGCGCTGGACGAGTCCACGGTCCTCCGTGTGGCCCATGCTTTCGAACAGAATACCGACTTCCACAAGCAGCGCCCGGCGCTGTAACCGAAAGGAGCAACCCAAGTGACAGCAGCAACCGACAAGAAATACGAGACGGTCATCGGGCTTGAGGTGCACGTCGAACTGCATACGAAGTCCAAAATTTTCTGCGGCTGCTCCACCGCCTTCGGGGCTCCGGCGAACACGCATACGTGTCCCGTTTGCCTGGGGCACCCGGGCGTTCTTCCCGTGTTGAACAAACAGGCGGTGGAATACGCGATGAAGGCATCCATGGCGCTCAACTGCCAGGTAGCCACGGAGAGCAAGTTTGACCGCAAAAACTACTTTTACCCGGATTCGCCGAAGGCGTACCAGATTTCGCAGTATGACAAGCCGGTCGGCGAGCATGGCTGGATTGACATCGAGGTGGGCGGCCAGACGAAGCGGATCGGCATTACCCGCGTCCATCTGGAAGAAGACGCCGGCAAGCTGACGCACGTGGATGGCGGCTATGCATCCCTCGTCGACTTCAACCGGGTCGGCACACCGCTCATCGAGATTGTGTCCGAGCCGGATCTGCGTACGCCGGAAGAAGCCCGCGCTTATCTGGAGAAGATCCGTGCGATCATGCAGTACTGCGACGTGTCCGACGTCAAGATGGAAGAAGGCTCGCTTCGCTGCGACGCCAACATCTCTCTGCGTCCATACGGTCAGGAGCAGTTCGGCACGAAGGCTGAGCTCAAGAACATGAACTCGTTCCGCGGCGTTCAGCGGGGCTTGGAGTATGAAGAGTGGCGGCAGGCAGACCTGCTCGACAGTGGTGGTCAAGTGGTGCAGGAGACACGCCGCTGGGACGAAGCCCAGGGCAAGACGCTCAGCATGCGCGGCAAGGAGCAGGCGCATGATTACCGGTATTTCCCGGATCCGGACCTCGTGGCCCTGCATATCGGAGATGAGTGGAAGGAGCGAGTGCGTGCTTCGATTCCGGAACTCCCGGATGCCCGGAAGAAGCGTTATGTGAGCGAGTACAGCCTTCCGAGCTACGATGCGGAAGTGATCACTTCGCAGATGAAGCTGGCGGATTTCTTCGAGGAGAGCCTGAAGTACACCGGTGACGCCAAGGCCGTCGCGAACTGGATTATGGGCGAACTGCTCGGCTATCTCAATGCGAACAACCTGGAACTGGCCGATGTGAAGGTTACAGGCAAGGGCCTCGGCGAGATGATCGGCCTCATTGAGAAGGGCACGATCTCGAACAAGATTGCGAAGACCGTGTTCAAAGCGATGCTGGAGACGGGTAAGGCTCCGCAGGCTATCGTAGAAGAACAAGGGCTTGTACAGATCAGCGACGAGGGCGCCATCGGGGCGATCGTCGATACGATTATTGCGAACAACCCGCAGTCGGTCGCCGACTATAAGGCGGGCAAGGAGAAGGCTGTCGGCTTCCTGGTTGGTCAGGCCATGAAAGAAACCAAAGGCAAGGCCAATCCGGGCATGCTCAACAAACTGATTCTGGAGAAGCTGAACGGAGCATAACTATACAATCATTAAAGAGTGGTATACCCGTGGGAGAGGTCGAGGCGACCTGTCCGGGCGGCGTATACCACTTTTTTAAACTATCAGAATCTACATCTCACTAGGGCTCGATCCTGTAATCTTATATTTCTAATAAACGCGCGTCGTCCTTTAAAGGACAGCGAAGCCGTTTATCTTGCTAAGCAATGAATGGGTCTCGTCTTCTTTAAGGAACGGAGGGCTGCGGGATGATACGGAAAATCGACCTTGACCATATGAGGGAAGTATTGCCTTTACTGGAACTGCAGCAGACGGCTTATCGGCTGGAAGCGGAGCTGATGGGGATGCAGGAAGTACCGCCTCTGCTGGATTCCCCTGCTACGCTTAAGGATTCGGAAGAATGCTTTTTCGGCTATTACGAAGGCGAACGGCTCGTGGGGGCGGGAGCCTGCAAGCAGAGCCGCAAGGAACTCTTAATCTGCCGCATGATGGTGCATCCCGACTGCTTCCGCCAAGGGATCGCCAGCCGTCTCCTTCAGCATATGGAGACCTTCGCCCCTCCGGGGATGCGGATCCGCGTCGCTACAGGGACGAAGAATGAGCCCGCTGTCAGATTATATGAGAAGCACGGCTATGTTCCGGGTCAGGTTCATTTGGTCGCTCCCGGTGTGAGCCTCACTCAGTTTCAGAAGAGAGGGTAGGCTTGCAGGTCGGGAGAGGTGCTGTCCAGGCTCCTGTTCTTGAGCTGCCCGTTCGCCAGCTCAAGGAAGAGCCGGCTGCCGTCCTGTGCGGTATAACTAACGGAGAGGAGTCCCGCGCCGTCCGAAGCCCACAAGGGAGCTGCCTGCTGCTCCAGATACCGTGCCCATTCATCCGCATGGCGCACGCCGAGGGCGGCGGCTTCCTTGGCGTGCAGCACTTCCAAGACGAGACCTCCCCGTCCATCGCTAAGGGGAGACAGCACAGACACGCGGTCCGGCTCCTCTGCCGTACGATACCCGTGCAGCAGGTGGAAGCTCACGTAGACACCGGAATCGAGCACTCCCGAGCCGCTTCGCGGCGTGAAGCACCACTCTCCCTTGGGCAGGCATCCGATCAAGAAGTCCGCCGCCTCGGTATCTCCGGAGGGGATATCCCAGAGTTCCATTACAATCCCTCGGTGGAATAGAACCTCGCCGTAGCGGCTGGCATGGCGGGTGTCGCCTGGGCGATAGCCTGCCCCCGGATGGAAGAAGGTGAGCTGATTCACTCCGGCCTGGGCCGCCTCTCCCCCTAAGGGAAGCGACAGAGCCCACCGGACTTGCTCGTTATCGTATTCCTCGCGCCGTTCCCAGATCCCGCCAAGGGCATAAGCATCCGTCCGGTACAAGCTGGTGTGAGCCTCGGATTCCGTATGGCCGCCGGCTTCGGCAAAGCGGATGCTTCTCTTGATTTCCTGAGGCTGCGGGGCAGCGGCCGCCGATCTCCGGACGGCCTCCGACACCTCGTAGGTGAACAGGGCCGCCCCTTCCAGCCGGGGGAAGGAGGCTGGAGCCGGGAAGTCTCCGAACTGGATATAGTCATGGGCCGTATTGGTATCCTTGGGCGCATCGTGAGGCCAGACGCGGGAGCGGGCACCAGTCCAAGCTCCGGCCAGGTAAGCCTCGGCCCGAAGCTTCCATAGTTTCTCCAGCATGCGTTCCGTCAGGTTTTTCGCCTCTTCGTCCTGGACCAGCTCCCAGACACAGGTGAAAGCTTGAATCCAGTGCCAATGCCAGGGAAGGCACCCGTATTCCTTGAAGCCGAACCGCTCCAAGTGCTCGAGGATGCGGGCCGTGTGCGAGAGGCCCTCCCGGAGCAGGGAGGCGTCTTGGAACAGGTGGCCGAGCAGCAGTTTTTGCGCCGTATGTTTTGCTTCATGATGGGTCAGGTTCTGCAGGGGATGTCGGTAGACCGGGCTGCGGTATAGATGCAGGAGGGCTTCGTCCACCTCCTTTTTTATAATTGGAGGAAGCCTTTGGCCGTATCGTTCATAGAATAAAATAAGAAGACAGCCCATAAGCTCCACGGGCAGTGGATGAGGCTTGGCCGCCGAGGGATCCTCCCCGAGATGCAGGGGCCAATGCCCATAGGTCCGGCTGGACGGATCACGGTCCTGCAGTTGCAGAATACGCTGCAGCATGCCGGCCGCAAGCTCCATGCCCTCGATGCGCCGGTACTCCACCCAATCCTCCGCGCCTCCCGCCGTATAAGCGAACAAATGTGTTGCAAAATAATAGTTGTCACGCACATCGGAGTGGAACCAGAATCCGGTGGAGTGAAGCGGCAGTTCCATCGCCTGCTTGGCGGCAAGCCGCAGCACCTGGCTTCTTCTCTGTTCGACGGTAGTTACCGGCATGGATCAGTCCTGCTTTCTTGTCGTAATAGATACGGATTGTATGGATAATATACAATTTAAACGTTTCATTGGTTGTATTTATAAGTCTAATCTCCGGAGACTGCTTGTCAATGCTTTTTTGCTGCAGGCTTCTGCGGCCGGTTCGTCGGCATGATACAATAGGGTTCAACATCCAGAAGGAGGGCCTGCTATGTATGATCCCTGGTCTATCGATTATCTGCACATTACCCTGAGGCTCATTTTTTCGGTGCTTCTCGGCGGCATCATCGGGCTTGAGCGGGAGCAGAGCAGCCATGCGGCGGGTCTGCGCACGCATATTCTTGTCTGCCTGGGCTCTACGCTCATCATGCTTCTTTCCATGTATGGCTTCTCGGAGTTCGCCAAGCTCGATAATGTCCGGCTGGACCCGGCCCGCCTCGCGGCGCAGGTGATCAGCGGCATCGGTTTTTTGGGCGCGGGGACCATTCTTTATACCGGCAAGTCGATTACGGGACTTACCACTGCCGCGTCCCTTTGGGTTGTGGCAGCCATAGGATTGGCCAACGGAGCTGGCTTCTACTATGCGGCAGGTCTTGCCTGTGTGCTCTCGCTGATGAGTTTGTTTGTGTTAAACCAAGTGGAGAAGAAGTATTTTCGGGCCAAAAAAATGCGGCATTTCAAGCTCGTGGCTTTGGACCGTCCGAGTCTGATCGGCCAAATCTCGGGATTGCTTGGCAAAGAAGGCAACACCATCCAAAAGCTTTCCGTAGAAGATGTATCGACGGACGAAGAAGAACAGCTCCTGATTCACTTCACAGTTCGGATGAGCAAGCATACGAAGATTGCCGATACCGTCGAGGACCTGAAGCATTTGTCCGGCGTACGTTCGGTTTCGTGCGATTGATGGACCGGATCTCCCTTGCCTGTTGAAGCGCAAAACTTTTTTGCGCCGGGTGAAGGGATTTTTTACGTTACTGCGTCTAACTAGATGTATAACGAAAAGGCAAGGCGGTGAAACGATGGATGACATGACGGATGAACAGCTGGTCGACCTGGTCCGTCAACACGATGAGGATGCGTACAGATTGCTCATGGAACGCCATAAGGATTACATCTATACGCTGATTTACCGTATGGTCGAACATCGGGAAACCGCCGAGGATTTGACACAGGAAGTGTTCATCAAGCTGTATCGGAATTTGGACCGGTTCCGCGGGGACGCGCAGCTGAAGACCTGGCTGTACCGCCTTACGGTCAACCTGGTGACGGATTACCGGAGATCCAGGCAGCGGCGGCCCGTCGAGGCCCTGCTGGATAAAGTCAAAGGCTGGTTCGGCGACCGTAGGGAAGAACCGGAGGCCCGCCTGCTTCGGCGGGAGGATCAGGAGACGATGCAGGGCCTGCTTGCAGGACTGCCAGACAAGTATAAGCTGATTCTGTATTTGTATCACTATAAGCAGCTGTCATATCAGGAAATTTCGGAAGTGACAGGTCTGGGTCTGAAGACGGTGGAGACCCGGCTGTACCGCGGCAAATCGCTGCTGAAGGAAAAATGGCTGGAGGTGCGGGGTCATGAACATCATGCATCCGAACGAACAAGAACTGCAACGCTACCTAAATAAGAGAACCCCTGAACTGGAGAGCCGCCGCATCCGGCGCCATCTGCGAAGCTGCCCCCCATGCCGGAGAAAGCTAGGGGCCCTGCTGGAGATCGAAGAGCAGCTGGACGGCCTGGAGATGCTGGTGGCTCCGCCCGATCTCTCCGACCGCGTCCTCACCGAGCTGAAAAGAGAAGACCGCGGCGATGTCCCGAGCTTGCCGAACGCAACGAGAGACTTCCGTGCCGCGCCACCCGAGAAAACCTATTGGAGGAAAGAGCTGCTGCACGGGATGATCGCCATGGCGGCCACGCTGATGTTCATTTCTTCGGGGCTTGTCCGCCGGCTGGTGGCGCTGGATTCCGATCAGCTCCAAGAGGGCGTCCGGTACGGCGCCGCCGTATGGCTTCAGACCGTCCAAACGGTTTCGCACCAATTGCTGTCCTAAGGAGGAGACCAGGGTATGCTCGAAGAACAACCAGGAGACCCGCAGCAGCGGAGGGAAGACGAAGAGGACGTTTTTTTGAAAGAACGTATCGAGCGATGGAGCGCAAGCAAGGAGGAGAGCCGGCCGCGGCAAGAACCGTTCGATCCCTTTTTTCCTCCCCGGCCCGTCAAGCGCAAGTGGATTGCAGGACTGCTCTCTTTCATGGTACCGGGCACGGGGCAGCTGTATCTGGGTCTGATGCAGCGAGGAATGGGCATGATGCTGCTGTTTATCATGAATATCTTCGCGATCGTATTCTTTGCTGTCAACGCCGAGATGAACATCCCGCTTGTGGTGCTGTTCTCGCTCCTTGTGCCGGTGATCTATTTTTACAATATATTCGACGCCTTGCAGCAGACGGATCGGGTGAACGGATACGGTGGACCGTTGTCTTACGGCGGCCGCGGGTTGGAGGGGACAGGAGACGCTTCGGTTCCTTCGCCGTTCGGCCGCTCCTTAGCCGGAGGCAGAGGCTTCGGATTCTTGCTGATTGCGGCCGGTGCGGTATTATTCCTCACGGCCGGCAAGCCGGAATGGTTGAACCGGATGATGGAATTGCTGGGTTCTTCGGCCGGTGCGCTGATTCTGATCGGAGCAGGCCTATATATGCTTGTTAGAGAAACCATGAGAAAGTAAGGGGAGAACCTTATGCATAAGGCCGGCCGGTATACGGCGGCACTGCTGCTCATTTCGGTGGGGACGGCAGTCATTGCCGACAAAATGACGGGGGGGTCTTGGACCTCGAGGTTGATGGAATGGTGGCCGGTCTTGTTTATCCTGCTCGGCATGGAATATATTGTGTACAACCGCAAGGGCGGGGAACAACCGATCCGCCTGGATGTAGGGGGATTAATCTTTTCGATTCTGATCTCCGCAGTGGTCGTGGCCGGAACGCAGTCGTTCGAGTTTTTTCGGAATTGGGATCATATTCAGCTCGGCGGGTCGTTCGGCGAGGATTCGGATGCGCGGCGGATCGATCAGGAACCGGTTCGGATTCCATTGTCAGCGGATATCCAGAAGCTGACGGTCGATAACAGGCTGGGCAGCGTGAAACTGCAGCCGGGCGAGGGGGATGAAGTCATAGCTCTTCTCACCGTTCATGTGAAGGATGAGGACGAGGAAGAATCCCAGCGTATTGCGGATGCTTCCAAACTGAAATACAGCGCAGCTTCCGGGGAGCTCGTGTTGAAGACGGCCGGCATGGGGGAAGATGGGGGGCTGGTTTGGCTCGGGAACAAGCCCCGGATGGACTTGACCCTTACTGTGCCGGCACAGCATGCGTTGAATTATGAACTGAATCTGGAGAATGGCAGCATCGAAGCCGGGCAGCTGCTCCTCAAGGAATGGATGCGGGGGGAGACGACTAACGGTTCCGTTACGTTAAGTGAATTGAAGGGGGAGCTGCAGCTGCGCACGACCAACGGGCGGATTCAAGCCGAGAAGACGGTAGGCGCACTGACGCTGGAGAGCACCAACGGCCGGATAGATATTAAGGCGCATGAGGGGAATGCGGTGCTTCGCACTACCAACGGCAAGCTTAGTGCCGATACCGTGCAGGGCGAGCTGGAGGCCGAAACGACCAACGGCACCATTGAAGCGAACGGTGTTAGGCAAGGAGTCAAAGCCCGTACGACGAATGGGACGATCCAGATCGCCACAGCGGAGGTTGGAGGGGATTGGAACATCCAGACCAGCAACGGGAAAATCGGTCTGAAGCTTCCTTCCCAGGGGGATTACCGAATTGAAGGCGTCGGGAAACTGGGGAAGGTCGAATCGGCTCTTCCGCTGACCGTGAGGGACAAGACGGTCAGCGGTACGATTGGATCTGGTAAGTATCTGCTTCGTGCTCAAACGAACGGATCGCTCACTCTTGAAGAGGCTCATTGACAATTCGGCGGTCATCCGGGTACAATCAGAAGATATACCTTCTTGAAATATGGCGGTGAACACCATGAACCATCGATTGGAAGAAGCGCTGAATACCCTGAAATCCATGGGCGTCCGAATGACTCCGCAGAGACACGCCATTCTTTCCTTCCTGCTCAGCACGATGGGGCACCCTACGGCGGACGAGATTTACAAGGCTTTGTCTCCCCGGTTTCCCAGTATGAGCGTGGCTACAGTTTATAATAATCTTAAAGTGTTTATAGAAGCGAAGCTCGTCCGTGAGATGACCTACGGTGATCAATCCAGCCGGTTTGACGCCGATTTATCCGATCATTACCACTGTCTGTGCGAGAAGTGCGGCAAATTGGTCGATTTCGCTTACAAACCGCTCGACGAATTGGAGCAGGCGGCTGGAGAGATGACGGGTTTTCATGTCAAAAGCCACCGGGTCGAGTTGTACGGCGTTTGTGCGGATTGTGTGCAAACAGGCAGCGGTGTGAACGCTTAGTCGGGCATAGCAAAGAGAAGATTCTACAATTACCGCAAGGACGTATTCGGTTTTCCGCTTTTGGGCGGTCCGTATGCGTCCTTTTCTTTTGTGGAATCGTCTACTACTTGAGAATGCAGTGAAGAAAGGGTGACCCCCGGGGTGGGAATGGCGGATATACCAAGACGAAGACGCGGCAGGACTCCGTGGAAGCTGGTGCTGCTTGCATTAGTGTGCGGGTCCGTGCTGGGAGTATATGCATGGACACAATATGTGCCGAATTTTTTCCATGAGAAGCCTGATTTTCAAGGTGTGAACAAGCCTGTATTTTATCGAGGGGTTCAATTGGACCAGGGAGCAGCTGGACAGAAGGAGAGCTTGAAGCTTGGACTCGATACGGTGAAAGAAAAGATAGATGCCCTACTAATCTACGAATCCTCCAGCGACTCCGCTATTATTACGACGGAAGACAAAGTAGTCCGGCTGCGGACGAGCCAACTGACGGCCAAAATCAACGAGAAACCGTTCCAGCTCCGCTTCCCTATGGAGAAGATAGATGAAGTAGTATATCTGCCGATGGATCCGCTTAAGGATTTGTACGGGATCGAACTCAGGGAGTCGGAGGAAACGGGAGCGGTAATTCTGGTCAAGCCAAGAGATGAAATCCGCTGGTATAAGACGGTGTCCCGGCCCGAGGAACCCGAACGTACGGTTGCGATGCGGAGCACACCCACGATCAAAGGGGCGATTTATAAAGACCTCAGCCAGGGGGAGCGGGTCATGGTGTGGGGGGAGGAAGGGGAATGGTATCGTATCCAGTTGACTAACGGATTCACAGGATACGTACCGAAGGAGACACTGCAGGAGGACGGGACAGAAGTTCTGCCGAGTCCCCAGCCTGCTTCCAAGTTCGAGCCGCAAAAGCCACTGAAGCTTCCGATCCATGTGACCTGGGAGCATGTGCTTACGAAGAATCCGGATACCTCGGCCATCGGCCCGATGCCGGGCCTTGATATAATTTCTCCGACCTGGTTTCATATCCAGGACGGGGAAGGAAACCTGAAGAATATGGGAGACGCCTCGTATGCCAACTGGGCGCATGAGAGGGGATATCATATCTGGGGGCTCTTCAGCAATGGATTCGACCCCAAGCGTACTACCGCGGCGCTCTCTACGTACGACAAGCGCATGAAGATGATCAAGCAGTTGGTTTCCTTCGCTGCTCTCTATAAGCTTCAGGGGATCAATATAGACTTTGAGAATGTGAATGTGGAGGACAAGCAGAATCTGGTCCAGTTCGTCCGTGAAATGACCCCTCTGCTGCATGAGCAGGGCCTTGTCGTTTCCATAGACGTTACCCCCCGTTCCGGCAGCGCGAACTGGTCGCAATTTTTGGACCGGAAGGCACTCGCACAGACCCTCGATTTTATGATGCTGATGGCCTACGACGAGCACTGGGACGGCAGTCCTGTGGCCGGCTCCGTAGCTTCCCTGCCTTGGGTGGAGAAGTCGCTGCTGGGACTTTTGGAGGAAGATGAGGTACCGCCCTCGAAGCTGCTTCTTGGTATTCCGTTCTATACACGGGTGTGGACGGAGACGGTGAAGAACGGCAAGACCGAAGTGGATGCCAGATCGGTCTTTATGGATATGCCGCAGCGGATGATCAAGGAGAAGAAGCTGACGCAGTCCTTCTCGAAGGAGACGGGACAGAACTACATCGAGTATAAGGAAGATGGCAAGCGCAACCGCATTTGGATAGAGGACGAAACGTCCGTCAAAGCCCGGACGGCGCTTGCGAACAAATACAAACTGGCCGGAGTGGCCTCCTGGCGCAGAGGGTATGAGAACCCTGCCGCATGGGAATGGATTCAATCCACCTTAAAGCCCTGAAGCGTGGGGAGACGAAGGAACGTGCACCAAAAAGGCTTGCCGCGATGGCAAGCCTTTTTGGTGCCATATGATATTAGAGAGCGCTGCCGCTGCTGCTTGCCGGATCATGCTTCGGATCCATCGACAGGATCGTTTTGCAGTACATGCAGCGGTCAGTTTTACCGAGGATTTTGGTTGGACGGCCGCATTCGGGACATTCCACTACTGTGGCGCTGGTCGACATCATGCCTGCCGCGAAATAGATGCCCATGGAGACCAGCATCGCCAGGGCGCCGACAACCATACTGATAGCAGCGATCCAGCGGCCCGCAATGCCCCAATCGAACACGATGCCGGCCAAGCCGACAATCATCAATGCCATACCACCCATGGTCATCAGTAGTCCCCACAGGCGGAACTCGTTCACTTTGCTTGATCTTAATCTCATGTATAGTCACTACCTTCATGCAAGATTTATAGAAGATTATAAGGATTGTCATATGGCGATGGCAGGAAACGGCGCACTGATGTAGAACTAATTCAGTATCGAACTATGTGTCCATTGTCAGGAGGCTTTCTCGTTCATGGAAACCCTAAAAAAAGATTGGGTGCATCGATTCCGGCAAGATCAAACGGTGATCAGTGTATCAGCGGTGGACAACCCTTCTTCGTTTTCCGCCGTCACCGACGGATTTGATATGCTGCTGTTGATCGTCTGCCGTGACAACGAACGCAGCCATCAACAAATTCATTATATAAGAGACGACCTCCGTATACAAGAACGGTGGGTCAGTCCGGATACGCTTGCCGATTTGATTCTTCATGGAGAACACCGGAACATTATTTACTGGATTCTAAAAGGGGAGATACTATTGGATCGGGATATGTATCTGGAGAGTTTACGGCACAAAGTCCTTGAATTCCCCGTCGATCTCAGGGAGCATAAACTGCTGATCGAATTCTCCAAGTTCTTAAGAAGCTACCTGCAGAGTAAGGAGTACATACTCGAGGATCATTTGCTTGATGCCTATAATAATATACTTGAAGCCCTGCATCATTGGGCGCATATCGTGATCATCGAGTCGGGCAGCCATCCCGAAGTGACGGTGTGGCGCCAGGTTAAGAATATCAATCCGGGTGTATACAAATTGTATGAAGAACTAACGCTGAGCAAGGAAACGCTGAAGCAGAGAGTTCAATTGGTACTGCTCGCCTGCGAGTTTTCGATCATGTCCAAGATGGAGCGCTGCTGTAAGCTTCTTCTGGAAGTATTGTCCGGCCGCGAAGAGGCTTGGAGCCTGCAGGAGCTGCAGCAGCAGCCCAAGCTAACGGACATTCGCGCCGAGCTTCCGCTGCTTATGAATAAACTCGTCAAGAAATCGCTGGCCAAGGAAGTAGCCTATACGGTAGATGAGGAATTGACGCTTCTTGAGCTGCGATATAAGGATGTTAAAAGTTGAATCCTGTGATATAATGTCAGCAACAACCAAATAGCCACTAGGGGAGCCTCTGTAATGCGGGGCTGAGAAAAAGAAGCGGATTCTTTGACCCTCGGAACCTGATACGGCCGCCTGTAGAATCAAGGGCGTCACTGGATTATGCCAGCGTAGGGAAGTGGTCGAATGCTTGCAATTCATGTGGTTCACGCCATTTTGACATTCGGTCAGCCCTGCTCGGGGCTGGCTTTTTTTGTTATAACGGCTATGAATCAAAGGAGGTGAAGCTGTGAATTTGATTGTGAACGGTGAGGCAAGAGATGTGGAGGGCGCTGGGACGGTAGCGGAATTATTGGCGGTTTTCAAACTCCAGCACAAAATTCTCGTCGTGGAGTTGAACCGTGAGATTATCGACCGCAGTCATTATGAAGAGACGAAGCTGACTGACGGAGACCGGATCGAGATTGTGCATTTTGTCGGCGGCGGCTGACAGGTAACCAACTATAGGGGAGAAGTGAACCATGAGCGAGACGTTAATCATTGGGCCTTATGAATTTCATTCGAGATTGCTTCTTGGCACCGGTAAATTTAATGACCTGGATGTTCAGAATAAATCGGTACAGGCTTCCGGGGCGGAAGTCCTGACTTTTGCCATTCGTCGTTTGCCTGTAGATAACCCGGACGCGCCTAATTTTCTGGAGACGCTGGATTTGAAGAAGTTCACCCTTCTGCCGAATACGGCGGGAGCTTACTCCGTAGAGGAGGCAGTCCGGATCGCGCGCCTTGCCAAAGCCACAGGACTATGCGACATGATCAAGGTGGAAGTCATAGGCGATCCGAGAACGCTTCTTCCGGACCCTGTAGGCACACTGGAAGCAACTAAAATTTTAGTGGATGAAGGGTTCATTGTCCTTCCTTATACATCCGACGATCCGATTCTGGCCCGCAAGCTTCAGGAGGCCGGGGCCGCTGCCGTTATGCCGGGCGCTTCTCCTATCGGTTCGGGACAGGGGATAACGAATCCGAACTACCTGCGCTTTATCATTGAAGAAGCCAAGGTGCCTGTGATTGTCGATGCAGGCATCGGAGGACCTGCGGACGCGGCTCTTGCCATGGAACTCGGCGCAGATGGCGTGCTTTTGAACACGGCTGTAGCGGGTGCTCAAAATCCGGCGTTAATGGCGGAGGCTTTCAGACTGGCCGTAGAAGCCGGACGAAAAGGATTTTTGGCAGGACGCATTCCCAAAAAGCGATATGCTTCAGCCAGCAGTCCTGAGATCGGAATGATCGAATAGGATTAGGCGAATAATAAATCAAGAAGAGCCTAAAGGATGGATCCTATAGAGCTCTTCTTTTTTTATTTACAAAAGCTTGACATATAAAAAGGGTGTGTGTTAAATTAATTTTCGCCGCTTCAAACGGCTTGCCTTCCTAACTTGGACAAGCAGCAAGCAAAAATAAAAAAACAAAAAAAGCTTGCAATTGAATAAGCGAATGTGGTACATTGTAAAAGTCGCCGCTGAACGAGGTGACAACAAACGACAAAATTTCAAAAGAATGTAAATGGAATAAGTCGCGAAATTGCCCTTTGAAAACTGAACATCGAGTGAGTGTTAAATATAGAAGCTCAGCAATGAGTTTCTGCCATGCTTCAAAATGAGCAAGTCAGCTTTTCTTTAATGGAGAGTTTGATCCTGGCTCAGGACGAACGCTGGCGGCGTGCCTAATACATGCAAGTCGAGCGGATCATTTCCT
>NZ_JAQAGY010000003.1 GCF_027533645.1 Paenibacillus caseinilyticus | reverse complement strand
ACTCAAGACGGGGAGCATGGGAAATGTCTCGAAACACAAACAATGCCCTTAGGGCTTCCTACTGGGAAGCGAAAGGGCTGAAGAGTTTGCTTTCTCGATATCTGGAACTTCGTTAACCTTTTGAAACCGCCGTATGCGGACCCGCATGTACGGTGGTGTGAGAGGACGGGGGCTAGGCGCCCCCTCCTACTCGATCGCTTCTGTACTAGATGAACTGTTATAGTGTTATATTTACGGGAAGGCTGTCTCCGTTCATGCTGAACAGAGAAGCAGCAGGAATCGATCCTGCAACAAGTCAGGGGGCGCCGTATGCATATCGAGTTGACACGCAAGAGCGGGATGGGGCTGACGGGACAGATCGTACAGT
Organism: Paenibacillus caseinilyticus; assembly: GCF_027533645.1. Classification (GTDB taxonomy): domain Bacteria; phylum Bacillota; class Bacilli; order Paenibacillales; family NBRC-103111; genus Paenibacillus_G; species Paenibacillus_G caseinilyticus. The sequence goes on along the minus strand of NZ_JAQAGY010000003.1, from coordinate 534,058 downwards.
CCTTCCGGGACCGGATCGAATCGGGCCTGATGCGGCCCGGCGAGAAGCTGCCCTCCGTCCGGCATCTGTCAGCTTTCCTCAAGATCAGCCAAGTAACGGTGAGCAAAGCCTACGGTGAACTGGAATCCGGAGGATTCATTACATGTACGCAGGGGAGGGGCTGCTTCGTGGCGGCAGCGGCAGAACAGGCTCCTGCGCGCCCTGATTCTTCGGAAGTCTGGCAGCTGGCCGTGCCGGATTATTTGCCGAGGGCCCAGGTCTGGAAGCACTATAACGAGGGGGAGGAGGGCATGTACCGTTTCAACACGGCGGCCATTCAGCCGAAGCTGCTGCCATCCGCCGAGATCGGCAGGAATATTCAGCGGCTGATCGCAGAGGATCCGTCCTTGATCGGAACGTACGGCCCCTTCCAGGGGGACGCAGGTCTGCTCCGGACGCTCAGCGGCTATCTGGCGGACCGGGGCATAGACGCCGGGCCGGAGCATGTGCTCGTGACCAGCGGTTCCCAGCAGGGGATCGACCTGACGGCGAGGACCTTCGTGGGACCGGGCGATACGGTATATATGGAGGGACCCAGTTACACCGGAGCAATCGACGTATTCGCCAGCCGGGGCGCGAAGATCATTACGGTGCCGGTGGACGGAGAGGGCATGCGTACGGATCTGCTGACCCGGCTCTGCGATTCGCATCCGCCCAAGGTGATCTATACGATACCCGCCTTCCATAATCCTACCGGCGTGACGATGAGTATGCGGCGCCGGCGCGAGCTGCTTCAGATCGCGGAGAGCTACCGCTGTCTGATCGTCGAGGACGATCCGTTCGGGGATCTGCATTTTGGAGAGGCGCCTCCCCGGACGCTGAAGTCGATGGACCGCGAGGGGCACGTCATCTATCTCAAAAGCTTCAGCAAGGTACTGTCGCCGGGGTGCCGGGTGGCTTGCGCTGTGGCTTCGGGCAGCCTGATCTCCAGGCTGATCGCCGCCAAGGCCACGGCCGATCTCGGCTCTCCGCTGCTTCCGCAAAAAGCGATCGAGCCGCTGCTGGCCCGCAAGCGGTATGATGCCTATCTCGGCGGCCTGCGGGAGACGCTTGCGGCCCGGTGCCGGCTCGTGACCGGCCTGCTGAAGCAGCATGCGCCGGCTGCCGTGTCCTGGAGCGAGCCTGCGGGAGGGTTGAACCTCTGGCTGACGCTGCCGGCCTGGGCGGACAGCGGCGACTTGTACCGGGAAGCGCTCAAGGAGAATGTCGTCTTCCTGCCCGGTGCCGCCTGTTACGCGGCCGAGCCGCAGCGAAACCATCTGCGCCTCTCGTTCACCCAGATGGAAGAAGAGGAGCTGCGCGAGGGAACGCTGCGCCTGTGCGGCCTGCTGCACCGGTGTCTGGCGGAACAAAGAGAGAGCAGAGGGATGGTGCCGACGCTCTAAGCCGGCGGCGGGGGGCTCGGCCTCCCTGCGAAGCACTGCGCCGCGAGTTTTGCCTCCCACACGCCAAAAACCACCTTACACTTACGGATGTCCGGTCTCCGTAAAGGTAAGGTGGTTTTGCTTCTGGCGGGATGGCCACCGCCCTTCTAACCGTTCCGCCTAATCGCCGAGCAGCCAGCCGGCTCCCACGAGCCGTGAGCTGAAGCGGACGTCCGGGGCGGCCAGTGCTGCGATCTCGGAGGAGACCCGGGCCGGATCTTTGCCGGTGGCCCGCATCTCCGTCTTAATCATGCCGGGATCGTAGAGATTGACGAGAATGTGATGATAGCCCTCTTCTTCGGCGGTCGTGCGGGTCAGCGACTCCAGGCCGGCTTTGGAGGCGGAGTAAGCGGCAGAGCTTCCGGCTCCGCCAGCCGCCAGTGCGGAGGTAATGTTGACGATCCGTCCCCGCTGCTGCCTGCGCATGACGGGAAGCACTTCGCGGGTAGCCAGGAAGGCGCCCGTCAAGTTCACGGCAATCTGTTCGTTCCACTGCGCGAGCGGGGTGCCGATCACCTGTCCCGGCTCGAAAACGGCCGCATTGTTGATCAGCGCGTCGATCCGTCCGAACGTCTCCAGCGCGGCGGCGACAAGCCGGCGGACATCCTCCTCCCGGCTGACATCGGCCTGCACGGCAAGGGCCGTGCCTCCCGCTTCGCGGATGTCTGCGGCAGCGGCCTCCACCTTATCTGCGCGCCTCCCGCAGAGGATCACATTCGCTCCCGCTGCCGCGATGTCCGTCGCGACGGCCCGGCCAAGTCCGGTCCCCGCCCCGGTCACAATGACTGTCCAGCCGTCCCAGTTCCGCTCTCGATGTCCCATTATTCCTACCACCTTTTCCGTATATGCTCTTGCTCCTATGATACCAGATCGGAGTGTCTTTGGTGAAATCAAGTTTTCTGATAGATCATATAAGAAAAGATTAGGAGCCGCTGCGGATCCGGATTAGGGGAGGGTACCTATGATGCCATCGAAGGGGACATTGCGGAGTGCGGCGTCTCTTGCGTCAAGGCAATCCGGCGGTGCCGGACGTTACGCAGCTTAGGGCGGCGGGAGCCCGGGAATAAAAGAACAGCCCTGCACGCTTCAAGGAGCGGACAGGGCTGTCGGAGCGGGCAGGCCCGCAAATGGCTGTGACCAGCTTCACGGAACGCCGAAGGCTGCTACTCTACAATCAGCTTGGCGGTCATCAAGGCGTGGCCGGCTCCGCAGGGAACAGAGCAGAGAATATCGTAAGTGCCTGGCTTGTCTGGTTTGACGGTAACGGATTTTTTCTGGTTATTGAGCTCTACGTTGAGTCCGTTCACAACGACACCGTGCATGCCTTGCTTGTTCTGAAGCGTGAAAGTAACATCTTCGCCGGCTTTCACCTTATACTCCTTCTTGTCGAAGGTGTAGTTGGTTGCCACCAGCTTCACCTGCTGGCCGGAGCCTGCCGCTGCCGCATCCGAAGCAGCCGGCTCCTCTGTTGCCGCCGGTTTGGCCCCGCAGGCCGAGAATACGAGCAGCATGCCGGCCGCTGCCGCTATCGTCAATAGTTTTTTCATATAGAGTACGCCCCTTTGTGTCAAATCGATAGAATCGCTGCCAGACAGCAATGGAAAACACTGCTACCACCATACTCCTTTTTGGGCGGTTTGGCTGTGTCGCGCAGGTGACACTCTTATGAATAATGTTTGACGGATTGCGGGGGGCAGGGGCGGCCCGCCTATACAAAAAAAATCAGCCGCAGGTTGGCCTGCCGGCTGATTTTGGGTTTTACCTGGCTCCTTCGCGGTGTGAGCCGTTGTTCTCGAACGGGGTCTTCACCGGGATGAACAGGTCGATGATCCCGATCACCAAGGCGGCCAGGACGGCACCGATGATGCTTGTCGACATGTCGCTTACGATGAACTGCGCCGCCCAGATGACCAGCGCACTCGTAATGAAGCCCACGATTCCCCTGCCGAAGGGCGTTATCTTGCGACCGAAGATGCCTTCGATCACCCAGGCGGCGATGGCAATCACCAGCGCGAGGAAGAAGGCGCTCCAGAATCCGCCGACGGAAAAACCGGGAACAATCCAGCTTACGACCAGCAGCATGAAGGCGGAAACGATAAATCTGACGAGATGACCCAGCAAATGCATCGTTGAATTCCTCCTTAGGCTTACTTGCGCTTCTTGTCAACCATGGCAAAAGGTGCACGGACTTATGATTCCCATGCGACAGGGGGGCAACCGTGGAAAACCTTGGTGAAATCCATTAGCTTTACCTTCTCTGGTTGGATATAATAAAGGGGAATTGACAATGGCTTACAACGAAGGCACGATCCAACTCGCCCGAAAGGCAGGACCCTATACAACCAATGAACACGAACTCATCATACAATCAAAAAATATTGGCTACGCTCGATTTTCATGCCGTTCTCCGGAGATGCGCGGCGCATGCCAGCACATCGCTTGGCAAGAGCCGCGTAGAAGCGCTGGAACCGAGCGGCTCCTTCGAGGAAGTGAAGCGCCGTCTGCAGGCGACCGATGAAGCGGTGAACGTCGACCGGCTGAAGGGGGGAGCCCCGTTCGGCGGTATACGCGATATCCGCCCGGCCCTGCACCGTGCCCGCATCGGGGCGATGCTGAACCCCTCCGAGCTGCTCGATATCTCGCTGACGAGCCAGGGCGGACGCCGTCTGCAGCGGTTCCTCGAAGGCGTCCATGAGGATTATCCGGTACCTCTGCTGGTGGAGACGACCGAACCGATGACCGACCACAAACCGGTCGAAGACCGGATCCGCTTCTGTATCGACGAGAATGCCCACGTGGTCGACTCGGCTAGTCCCGAGCTGGCGCGGATCCGCTCGGAACTCAGAGGCAGCGAATCCAAGGCGCGGGAGCGGCTGGAGCAGATGGTCCGTACCCCTTCCATCCAGAAGATGCTTCAGGATAACCTCGTAACGATCCGTAACGACCGTTACGTCATCCCCGTGAAGCAGGAGTACCGGAGCCACTTCGGCGGGATGATCCATGACCAGTCGGCTTCCGGGGCCACGCTCTTCATCGAGCCGGAGGCCGTCGTCCAGATGAACAACCGCGTCCGGGAGCTGAAGCTCAAGGAAGAGGCCGAGGTGGAGAAAATTCTACGGATGCTGACCGCCGAGGTGGCCGAAGTGGCCGATCCGCTGGTGGTCAATGTGGAGGTACTCGGAGAGCTAGACTTCATCTTTGCGAAGGCGGGGCTGTCCCGCGAGATGAAGGCGACGCTCCCGCTGCTCAACGACCGGGGCTTCATCAAGCTGAAGCTCGGCCGGCATCCGCTCATCTCCTCGGAGAACGTCGTCCCGCTGGATGTGGAGCTTGGAGGCAAATACTCGTCCATCATCGTGACGGGCCCGAATACGGGGGGCAAGACGGTATCCCTGAAGACGATCGGCCTGCTCTCCCTGATGGCGATGTCAGGGATGTTCGTGCCCGCGGAGGAAGGCAGCCAGCTGTGCGTATTCGATGCGATCTATGCGGATATCGGCGACGAGCAGAGCATCGAGCAGAACCTCAGTACCTTCTCGAGCCACATGACGAACATTATTCGGATACTCCGCGAGATGACGCCGAAGAGCCTCGTGCTGCTCGATGAGCTGGGCGCGGGAACCGACCCGGCCGAAGGCTCAGCCCTTGCGATATCCATCCTGGACTACATGCACCGCATGGGCTGCCGCATCGTCGCCACGACGCACTACACGGAGCTGAAGGCTTACGCCTACGACCGGCAGGGCGTTATCAACGCTTCCATGGAATTCGACGTGCAGACGCTCCGTCCGACCTACCGGCTGCTCGTCGGTGTACCGGGCCGAAGCAACGCGTTTGCGATCGCTGAGCGGCTCGGCTTGTCGAGATCCATTATCGAGAACGCCCGCGGCCAGGTAGGCGAAGAAGAACAGCGGGTCGAGTCGATGATCGCGACCCTCGAGCAGAACACGATTCAGGCGCAGGCCGAGCGGGAGACCGCCGAAGGGCTGCGCCGCGAGGTGGAGACGCTGAGGGAACGCCTGAATGCCGAGCGGCTTAAGTTCGAAGAGCAGCGCGACAAGCTGCTCGAGAAGGCGGAGCGGGAAGGCCGCGAGGCGGTCGCGAAGGCGCGCAGGGAGGCCGAGGAGGTCATCAGCGAGCTTCGCAGGCTGCAGCGGGAGGAAGCGGGCGGCGTCAAGGACCACAAGCTCAGCGCATTGAAGAAGAAGCTGAATGACGCCGCACCGGAGCTTCGTTCGAAGCAGGTATCCCAGCTGCCGAAGAAGAAGCCCGAGACGATCGGTCCGGGCGACGAAGTGCTGGTGACGAATCTCGGCCAGCGCGGGCATGTCGTAGAGGTCGTGAACGCCCAGGAATTCAGCGTCCAGCTGGGAATTCTGAAGATGAAAGTGAATAAGGCCGATCTCGAGCTCGTCAAGAAGGCTTCCGCCCAGAAGAAAGCGGAGCCGCCCAAGGCTACCTCTTCGCTGAAGCGTACACGCGACGAGAACGCCAAGATGGAGCTCGATCTGCGCGGGACGAATGTGGAGGAGGCGATGATTGAGGTGGACCGGTTCCTCGACGAGTCGTATCTCGCCAATTTCGGCCACGTCTTCATCATCCACGGCAAGGGCACCGGGGTGCTGCGGGCCGGCATCCAAGAATATCTTCGTAAGCATAAGCATGTGAAGAGCTACCGGATGGGTAATTATAATGAAGGTGGCGCCGGGGTTACCGTGGCGGAATTGAAATAAGCCGCTTCGTCTTTCGGGCGCACGGCCCCTCTTCTTTTTTTGAACTCCGCCGCCTTTTCTTGAAACGGGCCGGCAGCTTTCAACGTATATACCGATATGCAAAGTTGTTTCTTTACAGGGCAGACTGATTAATAAATGAAAACATGACAATGGATAATCAGGGAGGACTTTGATTATGGGTATTTTCAAACGATTTCGCGATCTGACGATGGCTGCTGTGAATGATATGCTCGATAAGGCGGAAGACCCGGTCAAGATGCTGGCGCAGTTCCTGCGGGATATGGAAGCGGATATTCAGGAAGCGGAGATCGCTGTTGCGAAGCAGATTGCGATCGAGAAGAAATTCAAGGCGCAGTACGAAGAAGCCGAAGAGATGGTGCTGAAGCGGGAGCAGCAGGCCGTGAAGGCGCTCGAGTCGGGCAATGAGGACCTGGCCCGCCGCGCGCTGCAGGATAAGAAAGAACACCAGACCCGCTTCGACGAAATGAAGAAGCAGTACGATACGGCCAAGGCCAACGCAGACCGTCTGCGGGCCCAGCTCGGCGAGATGAAAGACGAGTTCGGCAAGATGAAGAACAAGAAGGATCTGCTCGTGGCGCGGGCCGAAGCCGCCAAGGCGCAGAAGCAGATCAACCAGGCGATGTCCGGCTTCGGTACGGATAACGCGGCCAAAGGCTTTGACCGCATGAGCGAGAAAGTGCTGCAGCTCGAAGCCGAAGCAGAAGCGAGCAATGAGCTCCGCTCGAAGGACCGCAGCCTGGATGACGAGCTAAGCGCTCTCGGCAAGGATGACGGTGTAGAAGATGAGCTGGCGGCTTTGAAGGCAAAGCTTGCTTCCAAGAACCAGTAACGTACCTGTTCGGTTAGTTTCTCGGTACCCGAGACTGGAGGAATGTATTCCTTCAGTCTCTTCGGTTGTTCGGACGACAAACTGTTATGCTGAGGCGAAAGGGCGGGTGAGTACAGTCCATGAACGAACAATTGGATTGGATGATGGGCAATCCTTATGTGGAGACGCTTGCTTTTTTCTCGGTGGCCGTGCTCGCGCTGATCGTGTTCCTGGCGATCTTTGAACTCGTCACGAAGTATAAGGACTGGGAAGAGATCAAGAACGGCAATGTGGCGGTGGCAATGGCGACGGGCGGGAAGATCTTCGGAATCTGCAATCTGTTCCGTTTCGCGATTCTGAACAACGACTCCCTTCTGGATTCGCTGGTATGGGCAGGGTACGGCTTCCTGCTGCTGCTTGCCGCTTATTTTATCTTCGAATTCCTCATGCCTTACTTCAAGATCGACGATCAAATCAAGAACGACAACCGGGCGGTGGGCCTGATTTCGATGATGATTTCCGTATCGCTTTCCTATGTCATCGGGGCCTGTGTAACGTAGAAGGGAAGGCCTGCTTGGCGGGCAAGGAGGGATAGTCCGCTAGTGAAGTATTTATGGGGTACGCTGCTTGTGCTTGCGCTTGTTTTTTTTGCCGTAGGCGTTTACTATTTTATTAATCATGCCTAAGTCATGATGCGTCCGCGGCTGTGGGAGCCGTCCAAGGAGGAATGACGATTGTCGCAAAGTAATGACGTGATCTGCCCGTGGTGCCAGACCGAGATCGTGTGGGATCCGGAGATAGGACCCGAGGAATCCTGCCCGCACTGCTTCAATGAGCTGGGAGAGTACCGGAGTATCAATCTCAAGGTCAAAGGCACCGGTCAGCATATCATGTTCGATGAAGAAGAAGAGGAAGATTTCGGACTCTTGGACGAAGAGGCGGAAACGATGGACGACTACGAGGAAGGCGTGCAGAGTGTGCTCGATACGCAGGAGATTGCGCCGGAATGCTCTTCGTGCCGCAGCTTCATGCTGAAGGTGGGCGCCCATTCGGCACCGGCCGGGTTCCAGCCGTTCATCCACGAGGTGCTGGGCAAACCGCTGGTGGCGGCCTCGTTTACGATGGACCTGTATACTTGTCCGTCGTGCTTCAAGCTCGAGCAGCATTTGTCCGAAGCGGACCGGCTGGCACTGATCGAGCAGCTGCGGGGCAAAGAATCCCAATAGATCAACAATAGATCCAGGAAGGAACCAAGAGAGGCTGCGGCTCATCTCCAGGTTCCTTTTTTTATGATATGGGATCGAAGCGCTCATGGATTTTGCGGGATGGGGAAGCTTAACTAAACACAGGCACCACATTCCAAGTCATAGGTGAGAGCATGCACTCCGGTTCGAAACAGTTTCCCCATGATTGGGTACGAGAGAATGCCGCGCCTTCGCCGGCCGTCATGAAATACCCGGCCTGGCAGGGTGTCGGCCATACGGAAAAGGGCGGCGATCCCTCCGCAGGTTCAGGAGGTACACCCCCGGGTAAGGGGCGAAGCGCCCCGCTGGAGGGTCAGGCCCGGCTTCTGCTGACGGTGAACGGGCTGTTCGCCGCAGCCAACGCATTGTCCGGCACGTTCGTTAACGTCTACCTGTGGAAGTCCAAGGGGGACTTTACGCTCATCGGCTGGTTCACCCTGGTCACGCATCTGACGATGGCCCTCACGTTCTGGCTTGCCGGCAAATGGGTCAAGGAATATAACAAAATGAACTGTCTTCGCGCCGGTGTGGCGGTAGCAGCGCTGTTCTACACACTGGTCTTGTCTTTTGGAGACCGGGCGGCAGAATGGTTCGTCCCGCTCGGCATGGTGATCGGCCTCTCGTCCGGCTTGTTCTGGATCGCCTTCAACGTCGTTTATTTTGAAGTGACGGACCCGGATAACCGCGACAAGTTCAACGGCTGGGCCGGCCTGATCGGTTCGTTCGTCGGGATGGTCGCCCCTTGGATCTCGGGCTTCCTCATTGTTCGTCTGCAGGCGGCCCAGGGCTACCGCCTCATCTTCTCCCTGTCGCTGATCGTCTTCCTGATCGGGGTAGTGGTATCGTTCTTCCTCAAGAAGCGGAAAGCTTCGGGCACTTACGAGTGGCTGCTGACGTGGCGCTGCCTGCGGCGGGATGCCGTCTGGCGGACCATCGGACTTGCGCTCGTGGCGCAGGGCATGCGGGAAGGTGTCTTCGGTTTCATGATCGGACTGCTTGTCTACGTGCATACCGGCAGCGAGATGAGCCTCGGGAACTTCTCGCTGATCACATCGGCCGTAGCTCTGCTGAGCTTCCTGGCTGCCGGGCGGATGCTCAAACCGCGGTACCGCCACACGGCGATGCTGATCGGCGCGGCGATGCTCGTGCTGATCATCCTGCCCTTCTTCTGGAAGGTGAATTTCACTACGCTGCTGGTGTTCGGTATCGGAGCGGCGATCTTCTTCCCGCTGTACGGGATTCCGATGACCTCGATGGTGTTCGACCGCATCGGCAGCGATGAAGAGAGCGCGAGACGCAGGGAGGAATATATCGTTCTCCGCGAGCTCGCGCTCAATGGCGGGCGTCTGCTCGGTACCTCGGTCTTTATTGCTGTCGTGAGCTTCACCCAGTCGCCGGCCGTGCTCAACTGGCTCCTGCTGGCCTTGGGCAGCAGTCCCCTCTTGGCCTGGTACTGGATGGGCAAGGCGCGCAAAGCTGCATAGCATCAGGGAAATGACGGGCCGTTCCTGCCAAGAGGCGGCCCGTCTTGTCTTGCGCGCAGACCCCTCCGCTTGACAATCCAGGAGCCCATACTACAATGAGGGGAAAGAAGCCTATAAGCGTGCGAGAAAAGTCCGGCAGAAGGGCTCAGGATACGGAAGGATCGTGAGGAGATGGGTACGAAGAGCAGAAGAATGGTAAGCAGCATTACCGAGCTTATCGGGGATACGCCGGCTGTGCGGATTAACCGCCTGCTGGGCGGCGAGGCCGCCGAGCTCTACGTGAAGCTGGAGTATTTCAATCCGAGCGGGAGCGTCAAGGACCGCGCCGCGTATAACTTGATCGCCGAGGCGGAGAAGGACGGCCGGCTCCTGCCGGGGGCGACGATCATCGAACCGACCAGCGGCAATACGGGGATCGGCCTGGCGATGAATGCGGCGGCCAAAGGCTACAAAGCCATCTTGATCATGCCGGATAACATGACCAAAGAACGTATCAATCTGCTCAAAGCTTATGGCGCCGAAGTCGTGCTGACGCCGGCGGCGGAGCGGATGCCGGGAGCGATCCGTAAGGCGCAGGAGCTGCAGGCGGCGATTCCGCATTCCTTCATCCCGCAGCAGTTCGAGAATCCGGCGAACCCGGATATTCACCGGGTCACGACGGCTCTCGAAATTCTGGAGCAGATGGAAGGCCGGCTCGATGCCTTCGTCGCCTCCTCCGGGACAGGGGGGACGATCACGGGAACGGGCGAAGTCCTGCGCGGGAAGCTGCCGGACCTCGGCATTTATGTGGTTGAGCCGAAGGGCTCGCCGGTGTTGTCCGGCGGACAGCCCGGCCCCCACAAGCTGGTCGGCACGAGCCCCGGCTTCGTTCCCGCGATCTTGAATACGGAAGTCTACGACGTGATTGTCCAGGTAGCGGATGAGGACGCCCTTCGGACGACACGGGACCTCGCCAGGCTCGAAGGGATTCTCGTTGGCCCGTCCGCGGGAGCGACGGTATGGACCGGAATGCAGGTAGCCCTGAAGCTGGGCCCCGGCAAGCGCGTTCTCTGCATTGCTCCCGATACGGGGGAGCGTTATTTGAGTATGGACATTTTTTGACCGGAATTATTTGATCGGAATGTTTTGACCGGAAGCTGATGCATAGCATGGCTCCCATGAAGCCGGCCTGTTTTGGGGCAGGCTTCTTTCATTATTTGGAAGCACGGGGTGGCGGGAGAACGAATAGAAATAATAGGGAACGGCGCTAACGGTTCGCAGGATCAATGGCTCACGGCTTGAACATAAGGCAGATGAACCATAACGGGGAACCCGCAAAGAGGAATTCGTTGCATAATTATTCATTTAAGTGTATAATAATGAATATAGGGAAGTAAGGATCCGAATGAGAGGAAGGGACTTGTTGATGAAGATCGCACTGCATAACGAACGGCCGGAAGAAGCGCAGCTGCTCCGGCTGATGGATGACCTCGCCCGTGAAGCGGGCTGCCCGCAGCTGCAGGAACATCCTGCGGACGGCGGCAAGGTGATATCCGCTTACGACAGCGGACGGCTGATCGGGATCGGCCGGTTGGTGGACAGCGGCGCGGATGCCGGCGGTTTCGAATGCACACTGCTTCCGAGCTACACGGGCCGGGAGATTGAGTCGAGCATGCGCAAGCTTCTCTCTGCCCGCCGGATCTGCCGCTGAGTCCTGCTGACGCGGGCGGTCCGCATGGCCGAGGCCGGCATTGCTTGAGGAACACCAAGCAAGCATACAACTTTAACTTCACTCCATAGGGATATGAGCAGCCTCCCCGCCAGGGCCGGACTGCTCTTTTTGCGTGCCGCCATAGGCTGCCCGCGAATCCGCTCCGAAGCAGGGGGCGCGAGGCGGTCTGGGACCCGCGGAGCCAGGCGGGGCCGGGTTATTTTTACTTTGCCAAATGGTGCGGCGTAGGTGTAATATGGAGAAATAACCTTTTGCCGGGTGAAGAGCCCGTCATGAACCTGAACGCCGTAGGAGGATCCTTAGCCCATGGAACAATTCAAGATGAAAATCATCGAGTTGTTGAAAGAAGATGCCCGCCGCAGCCCGGCGCTGATCGCGACAATGCTCGCCGCGCCTGAGGCAGAAGTGGCCCAAGCGATACGCGAGCTGGAAGAAGAGAACGTGATCGTGAAGTACGCGACCATCGTCAACTGGGCAAAAGTCGACAGCGAGAAGGTCACGGCGCTGATCGAAGTGCAGATTACTCCTGAGCGCGGCCGCGGCTTCGATGCCATCGCCGAGCGCATTTACTTATATCCGGAAGTGAAGTCGGTCTATTTGATGTCAGGTGCGTACGATCTGCTCGTCGAGATCGAAGGCAAGACACTCAAAGAAGTGGCGTCCTTCGTATCCAACAAGCTGTCGCCGATTGACCGCGTATTGTCGACGAAGACGCATTTTATTCTCAAAAAATACAAGCAGGACGGCATCACATTCGAAGATCACGAGGATGACCGCAGACTGTTAATCTCGCCGTAAAGGAAGATGGACGATGATTGAGCCGAAAGAGCAAACGGGAGTACCCCAGACCAAGTCGATGGACGGCTATCTGGCGCCGCTCGTCCGCAATATTCCGCCTTCGGGCATCCGCAAGTTCTTCGACCTTGCCAGCGGCCGTAAGGACATCATATCGCTTGGCGTCGGGGAGCCGGATTTCAGCACGCCTTGGCATGTGAGGGAAGCGAGCGTCTACTCGCTCGAGCGGGGCAATACCAAGTATACGCCGAACTCCGGCATGCCCGAACTGCGTGAAGCGATCGCCGAGTATCTGTACGGATCGTTCCAGACCCCTTATGAGCCGTCGGACGAAGTGCTCGTGACGGTGGGCGGCAGCGAAGCGATCGATCTGGCGCTCCGCGCCCTCGTCACGCCGGGTGACGAGATCCTGATCCCCGAGCCGTGCTACGTGTCCTACAATCCGATAACGCAGATTAGCGGCGGGGTTCCCGTAGGAATCGAGACGTTCGCCAAGGACCAGTTCAAGCTTACGGCCGATTCGCTGAAGAAAGCGATCACGCCGCGCTCTAAGATCCTGATCCTGAGCTATCCGAGCAATCCGACCGGGGGCATTATGACCTACGAGGATTGGCTGCCGATTGCAAGGCTCGTCGAAGAGCACGACCTGATCGTCATTTCCGACGAAATCTATGCGGAACTGACCTACGACCAGAAACACGTGTCGTTTGCCGCCATACCGGGCATGCGGGACCGGACGATTCTCGTGAGCGGATTCTCCAAGGCCTTCGCCATGACGGGCTGGCGTATGGGCTATGCCTGCGGACACCGGGACCTGATCTCCGCGATGACCAAGATTCATCAATATACGGTCATGTGCGCACCTTCCATGGGACAGGTGGCCGCTCTGGAAGCATTGAGGAACGGAATGGAAGAGAAGGACCGCATGGTAGAATCGTACAACCAGCGCCGGCGACTTGTCGTTCAAGGGTTCCGCGAGATCGGCCTGCAGTGCCATGAGCCCCAGGGCGCGTTCTACGCTTTCCCGTCCATCCAGTCCACCGGGCTCAGTTCGGCGGAATTTGCGGAGCGCTGCTTGTTTGAGGCCAAGGTCGCAGTCGTGCCGGGACACGTATTTGGCATCGGCGGAGACGGTTTTGTGCGCTGCTCTTATGCTTATTCGGTCTCCCAACTGCTCGAAGCGATCGAAAGAATAGGAAAATTTATGAAAAATCTCTAATTTCGACAAAAAAAGTCATTTTCAAATTCCCCAATAACTGGTATCTTAGAAGTATGGAAGTTTTGTATATTAATAATTTATGGAACTATCCGTCTAAGGACTAAGATACTATAGGGTTGGGAGGGATAAGGAATGGCTTTTCCGGAATATCAACTTCGGCAGAACTTGAATCTCGATTGGATACGCGAGAGCGAGCAGAAATCCAAGTGGATCTTTGGCAAACGGAAACGGGTCTCTGCTGCTTCCACGCTGGAAGATGATATTTACCGGCTGAGGCAGGAGATGGAGCAGCTTGTTCAAAGCGGAAACAGCCTTACGTCCTCCCGAGTCGTCGAGATCAGCATGGAGCTGGATATTAAGATCAATGAATATATGCAGGGTTTGCGAAGAAGCCGGTCTTGATCGACCGGCTTCTTTTTTGCGTTCCGCCGGCTCGGCAGACGGCGCAGCGGCAGGGAAGAAAGCTTTGAAAGCCTCCTCCCCGGTGTGATAAGATAGCATGATAGAAGAGCGAGGATTAGAGGGGCGCGGCGCTATAGCGAAGGGAGCATGAAGGGCATGAAGGGAAAGTGGTTGCTAGGGCTGCTGCTGCTGGTCGTACTGGCTGGATGCGGCGGAGGGCCGAAAGCGGACGTAACGATATTCATGATGTCATCCAAAGGCATTCCGAGCGATGTGGGGGACAAGCTGCAGGGTTCGCTTCAAGCAAAGCTCGGAACGGCGCCGACGGTTCAAGTGCTGGCCACGCCGGTGTTCAGTATGGAGAAGATGATCGTCGAGATCGCGGCGGGGGATCACGGCATTCATGTGCTGCCCGGCGACCAGCTCGAGGCGTTGAAGAACCAGCAGGCCTTCATTCCTCTGGATGACGTGGCGAAGCCGGAAGATTACCCAAGCGGCGTCTTCGAGTTGGAGGAGAACGGGAAGAAAGAGAAGCACCTGTACGTGATTCCGCTGGAGGAATCGGCGTGGTTCAAGGAGCTGAACCTGAACGGCAAGGATCTCTATGCGTTCGTGCCGGTCAATGCGCCGGACAAAGAGAAGGCAAAACAGGTCATGAAGCAGATCGCCGTGAAGTAACAGGTGAGCATGCAGGAACAGGGCAATATAACTGAAATGTAGTGAAAACGGCTGCTGCTGCCGGCAGCCGACAGCAGTCCGGGTGCCTGGGAGCCAAGTCGAAGGCCGCTCAGGTTAAAAGGGAAGCCGGTGTGAATCCGGCACGGTCCCGCCACTGTCACCCGGGGGAAGCTCCAGGAAGCCACTGCGCGCCGCAAGGCGGGCGGGAAGGCGGAGCATCCTGACCATACCTTGGTCAGGCCCCGTCAGTCAGGAAACCTGCCCGGACCTCACGTGTTTGTCGCCCTTTCGAGGAAAAAGGGCAGACCTTCTCCCGCTTGCGGGTTCCTTCGTTCCCGTGCGGACGAAGAGGGCCGGCCGGCGGGTCGTTAAGGACTGCCCTCTGCTCGGAGCGACTCCGCGGCAGGGGGCTTTTTGCGGTGTAGACCTATGGACTGTGGAACATGGACAGTGGAGCAGGCTGGATCTGTATGGCTCTGTATGAATCTGTATTAGGAAGAAGAATAGGGAGTGAGCTTATGAACGCTTGGAGAAAAAAATGGCTGGGTACCGTGCTCAGTGTGGCACTTGCGGGAACAGTGGCTGCTTGCGGCAATAAGGCGCCGGTACCGGGCCAGGGAGAGCTCGCGGAGCCTCCGAAGGCGGAGAGCCCGGCAGGCAAGCCGGGGGCTGCTGCGGAGCGGACGGCTTACCCGCTGAAATTGAAGGATGCCACAGGTCAGGAGTTTACCTTCGAGAAGGCGCCGGAGCATGTGGCTTCTACTTCGCCTAGCGAAACGGAAATTCTGTTCGCCCTGGGGCTGGGCGACCGGATTGTCGGGGTGTCGGATTTTTGCGATTACCCCGAGGAGGCGAAGAGCAAACCGAAGCTCGGCAGCATCGTGAAGCCCAATGAGGAGGCGCTCGTTGCCTCCGGGGCGGATCTGGTCATGACGGGCGTGTCGATGAAGACCGAGGCGGTGAACAAGCTCCGCGGGCTGAAGGTGAATCTCTTCAAGGTAGAACCGAAGACGGTCGACGATGTCATGAAGAACATCCTGATCATGGGGCAAATCTTCGACCGCCAGGAACAGGCACAGGGGGTCGTCGATAAGATGAAGGCGGAACGGCAGCAGGTGTTGGATGCGGTGAAGGACTTGAAGCCGGAGGAGAAGCGCCGGGTGCTGATGGAGTTCTCCCCTGGGTGGACTGTCGGTTCCGGCGAGTTCTTGGACGAGCTCATTACGATCTCGGGCGGAATCAACGTGGCCTCCGGAGAGAAGGGCTACATGAAGATCAACGAGGAGAAGGTCATTGCGGACAACCCGCAGGTCATCCTCTATCCGAAGAACCTGCTCGATGACGAATCGGGCAAGACGCTGGATGAAATCATCCGCTCCCGCAGCGGGTGGGAGCAGATCGAAGCGGTGAAGAACAACAAGCTGGCAGGCGTCGACAAAGACACGACCTCCCGTCCGGGCCCCCGCATTACGGAGGGGCTCGTGGAGATCGCCAAGGGCATCTACCCGGAACGGGTGAAATAAATGAAGCTCAGGCTGGGACTGTGGATCGGAGGGGCGCTGCTTGTCTTGCTGCTGTCGGCGACCGCAGCCTTGTCGCTCGGCACGGTTCACGTTCCGCTGCGCCATGTATGGGGCATTCTGCTGCATGAGTTGTTCGGAGCCGGCGACGGTGCACCGCTCCCGTGGAGCACCGCGCATGGACAGATCATCTGGAAGGTGAGGCTGCCCCGCATGGCGCTCGGCTGTCTCGTCGGAGCTGCGTTGGCGCTGGCCGGCGCAGGGTTCCAAGGGGTGCTCCGCAACCCTCTGGCCGATCCTTATACGCTTGGCGTCTCCTCGGGGGCCTCGGTAGGTGCCGCATTCCTGATCCTCTTCGGTCTGCAGTATGCGCTGCTCGGCGAGTGGACTGTGCCTGCCGCTGCCTTTGTAACAGGAGGCTTGACGCTCTGGGCGGTGCTGGCGCTCGCCCGGACGGAAGGCAGGCTGCGGATGGAAACGGTGCTCCTCGCAGGCGTCGTCATGCAGGCGTTCCTGGGCGCCTGGGTGTCCTTCCTGGTATCGATGTCCGGTGAGGTCGTCAATGAGATTGTGTTCTGGATGATGGGCAGTTTGACGATGAGGGGCTGGTCTTATGCGTTGATCCTGATTCCTTATCTTGTGGTCGGGTCCGTTGTGCTCCTGGCTTACGGGAGGGCGCTCAATTTGTTCTCGCTGGGCGAGCGGCAGGCGGCGCATCTCGGCGTCGACGTAGAGCGGACGAAGCTCGTCATACTGGCCGCATCGACCCTGATCACGGCAGGAGCCGTCTCTGTGGCGGGCGTCGTGGCCTTCGTCGGGCTGCTCGTGCCGCATCTGCTGCGGCTGCTCGCCGGACCGGATTACCGGCTGCTGCTTCCGCTCTCTATGATCGGAGGGGCGGTCTACGTGCTCTGGGCGGATACGCTGGCCCGCACGCTGCTCTCGCCCACGGAGATTCCGCTGGGCGTCGTGACGGCGTTCCTGGGTGCTCCGTTCTTCGCTTACCTGCTCCGCCGGCGGAAGCAGGCGGTGCGGGGGTAGCGGACGCAGCAGGGGCGGCCCGTTCAGAAGGGGAATCCATATACAGTGACTGATAGGGGCCGATATAGGCAGACAACGCTTCCTAATAGAAGCGCAGAAGGAGGGCGCGGAATGATCGCGATTGGCGTGGAGGCGCTCGGCAAACGGTTCGGGAACCGCACGGTGCTGGATGGGATCGGTTTTGAGGTACATGCCGGGGAGTGGCTGGGGATCTTAGGTCCGAACGGCAGCGGCAAATCGACGCTGCTGCATCTGCTCTCGGGTGTGGAGCCGGCGGACGGGGGATCCGTGAAGCTGGACGGCCGCCCCGTGGGCGGGTATTCCCGCAAGGAGCTCTCCCGGCTGCTTGCCGTGCTTCCGCAGGATGCCCTGCCGCCGCTTGGCTTCACCGTGAGGGAAGTCGTGGAGATGGGGCGGTATCCATATCAGAACTGGCTCGGCGACGACAAAGAAGACGGGACGGATCTGGTGGAACGCATCCTCTCCTGGCTGAAGCTCGAAGAATTGCAGGACCGCTCGGCCGATGCGCTGAGCGGGGGGGAACGGCAGCGGGTGGCTCTCGGCCGGGCTTTGGCCCAGGAGCCGAAGTTGCTGCTGCTGGACGAGCCGACGACCTTCCTCGATATCGGCTACCAGCTCGAGATGATGGACCGGATATCCGCGTGGAAAGAGGAGTGCGGCATGACGGTCGTCTCTGTGCTGCACGATCTCAATCTGGCCTCGCAATACTGCGACCGGCTGCTCCTGATGCAGGGTGGGCGCATCCGGGGCCTGGGGACGCCGGCTGAGGTGCTGCAGCCGGAAGGAATACAAGAGGTATACGGAACAAGGCCCTATGTGCTGCCGCATCCGGATAGCGGGGTACCGCAAATTATACTGGGAAGGGGCAGGATGGCCCATGAGTGAGAAGGAACTGCAAAGCGTGCTGGCGGATATTCGCCCGCTGGATGAGGGAGCCATGGCTGAAGCGGCGCTGAGGCTGGATGATCTGACGAAGCCCCCGGGAAGCCTGGGACGGCTCGAGGCGATTGCGCGGCAGGTGGCGGGAGTGCGCGGCACAGCGCTGCCGGAGCCGGGCCGTAAGGCCGTGGTCGTCATGGCCGCCGACCACGGCGTGTGCGAAGAAGGGGTCAGCGCGTTCCCGGCGGAGGTGACGCCTCAGATGGTAATGAATTTCCTCACAGGCGGCGCGGCCGTCAACGTCCTGGCCCGTCACACCGGGGCGGAAGTCGTGTGCGTGGACATCGGCGTCAACGCCGAACTGTCGCACCCGCAGCTGCGCTCGCACAAGGTGCGGATGGGCACAGCCAATATGGCCGCCGGTCCCGCGATGACGCGGGAGGAAGCGGCCCAGGCGGTGCTTATCGGCATCCGCGTGGCTTGCGGTCTCGCCGATGAGGGGTTCACCCTCCTCGCTACCGGCGAGATGGGCATCGGCAATACGACGGCCAGCAGCGCGCTGCTCAGCGTGCTGACCGGGGTAGATCCGGCAGCCGGGATAACGGGACGGGGCACCGGCATCGATGACGCCCGGCTGCTCCATAAGCAGGAGGTGATCCGCCGGGCGGTGGCGGTCAACCAGCCGGATCCGGACGACGTGCTGGATGTGCTGGCGAAGGTCGGCGGCCTGGAGATCGCCGGGCTGGCCGGCGTCATCCTCGGAGCGGCTTCCCGGCGGGTGCCGGTCGTCATCGACGGCTTCATCTCGTCGGCTGCCGCGCTGATCGCCGCCAGGCTCGCACCGCTGAGCACCGGTTATATGATCGCCTCGCATCTGTCCGAGGAGCAGGGCCATGCCCGTCTCCTGGCGGAGCTCGGGCTGCAGCCGGTGCTGCACCTAGACATGCGCCTCGGCGAAGGGACCGGCGCGGTGCTGGCCTTCCCGCTGGTCGAAGCCGCGCTGAAGCTCATGCGCGAGATGGCGACCTTCGGGTCCGCCGGCATTTCGCAGGCGGCCGGGGAGTCGCCTGCGGGCGTATGAGCGGCGCAGGAGAAGCCTTGCGCCCGCTGCGCGTGCTCGTCACCGGAGGCGCCCGAAGCGGCAAGAGCGGCTTCGCGGAACGCCATGCGGCACGCCTCGGCGGGAGCGGGCTCTACATCGCGACTTCGCAGGCGTATGATGACGAGATGCGCGAGCGCATTGCCCTGCACCGGCGCAGCCGGGAAGAGCAGGCGTTTCCGTGGACGACGGTGGAGGAGCCATACAAGCTTAGCGAACGCTTGGCGGAGGCAGACCAACCGGTTGTGCTGGTCGACTGCTTGACCTTATGGCTGTCGAACTGGCTTCTGCGCAACGAATCCGAGCCGCAGTCGCAGCGGCTGCTCGAGGAGAAGATCGAGGAGCTGGCGCAGGTGTTCGAGAGGGTCGACCGGCCTGTGATCCTGGTCACCAACGAGGTCGGGTACGGACTGGTGCCGGAGTACAAGCTCGGACGGATCTTCCGCGACCTCTCCGGACGGATGAACCAGCGGCTAGCGCGGGCGGCGGATGAGGTGTTCCTGGTAACAGCCGGGATTCCGCTCGAACTTAAGGCGCTGGCTTACCGGGAATAAAGCTTGGAGCCTGCCGGGCGAAGGGAAAGGCAGGCCGGCAGGCATGCAACAAGAAGATGGGGGAGCGGAAGTGCTGGAATACGGATGGCAGGAAATGCTGCTAATCGTTCTCGCTGCCCTGGTCATCGACTGGGTGATCGGCGATCCGCAGTGGCGGTGGCTGACGCATCCGGTGGTGTGGATCGGGCGGCTGATTCGTGTGCTGGAGAAGCGGCTGTACCCGGGAGCCGGCGTAGACCCCGGGAGTCGAGGGACGGTACGCCTGCGCGGTGCGGCGCTCACGCTGACGACGATTGCGACAGCCTATGCGGCGGTATGGGCCGTCTGCCGGTTGGCGGACGCCGTGAACCCTTGGCTCGGCTATGCGGCCTCCGCTTGGCTGATCTCCACGACGATCGCGGTGAAGGGCCTGAAGGACGCGGCGATGCTCGTCTACCGTCCGCTTCATACCGGGGAGATGGACGAAGCGCGCAAGTATGTAGGCTATATCGTCGGCCGCGATACGACGCGGCTGGACGAGCCGGAGATTACGAGGGCCACCGTGGAGACAGTGGCGGAGAACATCGTCGATGCCTTCGTCTCGCCGCTGGTGTTCGCCCTGCTCGGCGGCGCCCCGCTCGCGATGCTCTACCGGGCGTCGAATACGCTGGATTCGATGGTGGGCTACAAGAATGACAAGTACCTGCACTTCGGCTGGGCATCGGCGCGGTGGGACGATGTCTTGAACTGGCTGCCGGCCCGGCTGACGGGACTGCTGCTCGTGGCGGCAGCCTGGCTGACGCCTGGGCTGTCCGCACGGCGGTCGGCGGAGGCGGTCCGGATCTTCGCCCGCCGGCATCCGAGCCCGAACAGCGGCATTCCCGAATCGGCCGTGGCCGGGGCGCTCGGGATCGAGCTGGGCGGCGTGAACGTGTACCATGGCCGGGTGAGCGAACGGGCCCGGATGGGCTGGCCGCTGCGGCCGCTGGGGCGGGAAGATATTCCGCGCACGGCGGGGCTGCTGTACAAGGTGAGCTATATTGCAGCGGGGGGATTGGTTTGCGCACTGCTTTGGATTACATACGCGGGATAGGCACGGCGGCTGCGGCCGCTTTTCAATTTTTGTCAAGGCTTCCGGTACCGGTAACGCTTCACTATACGGACGCCGTGTTCCGCCGCAGCGTCATCTTCTATCCGCTTGTCGGCGCGGTGCTGGGCGCCCTGCTGTGGGCGTCGGGAGCGCTCCTGCAGGGTGTGCTGCCGGCGCTCCCGGCGGCGGCCGTGCTGCTCGCCTTATGGGTGGCGCTGACCGGCGCGCTGCATCTTGACGGACTGATGGATACGGCGGACGGGGTGCTCAGCCACCGTCCGCGGGAGCGGATGCTGGAGATTATGAAGGACAGCCGGGTCGGGGCGATGGGTGTCGTCGTCTGCATGCTGGTGCTGCTGCTGAAGTGGTCGCTGCTGGCGGCGCTGCTCGGAAGGGGGAGCGGCTGGAGCGATCTGGCCGTGCTGCCCCTCGTGCTCCTGTGGAGCCGCTGCGCGATGGCGGCTGCGCTGGTATGCTGGCCTTATGCCCGGCAGGCCGAGGGAGGCGGTATGGGCAGCCTGTTCGCGGGCCTCGGCTTCCGCCACCTGGCGGGGGCTGTGCTGCTGGCGGCAGCGCTGACGTTAGCCGCCGGCTGGGGGCTCGTGCAGGCGGGAGCGGGAGGCACCCCGCCGGTTAGGGCGCTGCTGCTTCTGCCTGCGGCGGCGGCAGCCGGATGCGCGCTGCTGGGCGTGCTGCTGCACCGGAAGCTGGGCGGCTTGACCGGCGACACCTACGGCGCCATCAACGAAGGGATCGAGACGCTCCTGCTGATCCTATGGGTCGGCATTGTGAGCTACTAGGAGGCGAAGGGGATGTTGGAGAAATACGGGCACGGCGGCGACCTGGAGACGGCGGCGGAGACGTACGGCCTGGCGCCGGAAGACTTTTTGGATTACAGCTCGAACATGAATCCGTTCGGCCCGCCTCAGGCTGTAGGGGATATTCTGCGCTCCCGCTGGAAGGAAGCGGCAGCCTATCCCGATCCGGCGGTGAGAGAACTTAGGCGCCGGCTCTCGGCGAAGCACGGCGTAGCCCCGGAGTGCATCCTGGTCGGCAACGGGGCGGCGGAGCTGATCGATCTCGCCGTGCGCGTGCTGCGGCCGGCCGTGACGGGACTGGCCCGGCCCTCGTTCAAGGAATACGAGGATGCGGTGTTGAAGTCAGGCGGTGCCGTGAGAGAT
The DNA here is from genome assembly GCF_027533645.1 of Paenibacillus caseinilyticus. Lineage (GTDB taxonomy): Bacteria > Bacillota > Bacilli > Paenibacillales > NBRC-103111 > Paenibacillus_G > Paenibacillus_G caseinilyticus. Next base: position 512,136 of record NZ_JAQAGY010000003.1, on the reverse strand, counting down.
ATTCCATTACATGAAGAGCACGGCTTCGGGCTGCAGCTGGAAGATCTGGAAGAAGCGGCGGCCTGCTGCGACCTGCTCTTCCTTGGGTCGCCGAACAACCCGACAGGGGGACTGCTGGCTCAGGCTGTCCGGGAGAGGCTGGCGGAAGGCGGCCCGGCCTCGGTCGTCGACGAAGCCTTCCTCGACTTCCTGCCGGAAGAGGAAGAGCTGTCGCTGGCGAAGGCGGCGGCTTCGAATCCGAATCTGATCGTCCTTCGTTCGATGACGAAGTTCTACGCGATTCCGGGTCTGCGTCTCGGGTATGCGGTGGCGCATCCGGACCGGATCCAGGCGATGAAGGAGCTCCAGGTGCCCTGGAGCGTCAACGCCTTCGCCCAGTGGATCGGGGCCGCGGTGCTGGATGACCGCGCCTACGAGGAGCGGACTCGGGCCTGGCTGCCGCCCGCGCGCGAGAAGCTGCTGGCAGCGCTGCGGAAGCTGGGCCTGCTCGCCTGGGACAGCCGCACGAACTACGTGCTGTGCTCCTTGCGGCCGCTCGGATGGACCGCAAGTGAGCTGCAGGCGGCGATGGGCCGGCGGGGGATTCTGATCCGCGACGCTTCGCTGTTCCCGGGCTTGGATGCCTCCTTCGTCCGGCTCGCGGTGAAGCTGCCGGAGCAGAACCGGCGCCTGCTCGCCGTGATGGCGGAAGTTCTGCACAAAGCGCAGCAGCACGCGGAGCTCCCAGAGCTTGAGGCTGCGGGGGTGGCGGCAGCGGCCGGCACCGGGTTCCAAGCGGAAACTGCGGTTGGAGAGACGGCCGGCTTGGACACAGCGCCCGGTGCGGCAGCCCGCTTCGGTGCCGGGGCCTTGCATCCAGCGGCAGCATTCCGCCGCCGAGGCGCCGTCGTCATGCTGCAGGGTACCGCCTCCGATGTCGGCAAGAGCCTGCTGACCGCAGCCTTCTGCCGCATCCTGCTGCAGGACGGGCGCCGGGTGGCGCCGTTCAAGTCGCAGAACATGTCGCTGAACTCCTACGTGACGCCAGACGGCAAGGAGATCGGCCGGGCCCAAGGCATGCAGGCCGACGCCTGCCGCATTCCGGCGACGACCGATATGAACCCGATCCTGCTCAAGCCGAAGAAGGACATGGTAGCGCAGGTCGTCGTCCACGGGAAGCCGTACCAGGATCTCGACGCTCGCACGTACCGTGAGCGCTATCTTCCCGAGGCGGAAGGGGTGGTCAAGGAAGCCTTGGCCCGGCTGCGATCCGTACATGACGTCGTCGTGATGGAGGGTGCAGGAAGCCCTGCCGAGGTGAACCTGAAGGACCGGGATATCGTGAATATGCGTCTGGCCGGCTGGGCGGACGCGCCGGTGCTGCTCGTCGCGGATATCGACCGGGGCGGCGTCTTCGCTTCGATCGTCGGTACGCTGGAGATTCTCTCGCCGGAGGAGCGGGCCCGCGTACGGGGCTTCGTCATCAACAAGTTCCGGGGGGACGTGACGCTGCTGCAGCCGGGGATCGACTGGCTGGAGGCGCGTACGGGCATTCCGGTGCTCGGCGTGATCCCGTACCTTCCGCAGCTCGGCCTCGAGGACGAGGATTCGGCTTCGCTGGAGCGCAGGCTCGCGGAGGCCGCCAGAAGCCAGCCTGCCGGCAAGCTGCCGGCGGACACCCTGGACATCGCGGTGCTGCGCCTGCCCCGCCTCTCGAACTTCACGGACGCCGACCCGCTCGCCTTCGAGCCGGATGTACGTCTGCGGTTCGTCACGTCGCCGGAGGAGTTCGGGCAGCCCGATGCCGTGATCGTGCCCGGCAGCAAGAACACGGTCGACGATCTGCTCTTCCTGCGCTCGAGCGGCCTGGACCGCAAGCTGCTCGCCTATGCGGCGGAAGGGGGCTTCGTCACCGGGATCTGCGCGGGCTACCAGATGCTGGGGACAAGGCTGCTCGATCCGGAGCTGGTCGAATCCGACCGGGAGCGGCTGGACGGACTTGGCCTGCTGCCGACCGAGACTGTCTTTGCGGCGGAGAAGCGGACGGTTCAGGCTTCCGGCGTATCGCACCTCTACGGTGGCGGCTTCCGGGTAGAAGGCTATGAGATTCACATGGGCCGGACGACGTTCCTGGAGCCGGTGGAGCATCCGTTCCTCCTCCAGGAATCCGCAGGCTCCGCCGCCGGTGTGCCCGACGGCGCCGCTACGGCGGACGGCCGCTGCTGGGGGACCTACCTGCATGGCGTGCTGCATAATGACGATTTTCGGCGTGCCTGGCTGAACCGCATCCGGGAGAGCCGGGGGCTGTCTCCGCTGCCGGCCGAGTTGCGGTTCGCCGAACGGCGGGAAGCCGCTTTCGACCGGCTCGCGGAGCATGTGCGCTTGCACTTGGATATGGAACGGTTCTATGAGATGATACGGGAACAAGAAGCTGCCATGCTTACCTGAGGGAGGAGATTACGGATGCGCATTTATACAAGAACCGGCGATGCCGGCCAGACCGGCGTGATCGGAGGACGCGTCGACAAGGATGATGACCGGGTGGAGGCTTACGGCACGACCGATGAGCTGAACTGCTTCGTGGGCCAGGCGATCGGGTTCCTCGACCCGCAGCGCGATGCGGATCTCGCCGCAGACCTGCTGGAGATCCAGCATGAGATTTTTGACTGCGGCTCGGATCTCGCCCTGCTGAAGCAGGAGCTGCGTCCTTACAAAGTCACCGCAGCGATGGTCGACCGCCTCGAAGCGTGGATCGACAAGTACGACGCGGAGACGCCGGACATCCAGCGGTTCATTCTGCCGGGAGGCTCGCTTGCTTCCTCGACGCTCCACGTGTGCCGTACGGTATGCCGCCGGGCCGAGCGCCGCGTGGTGACACTGGCACGGACTCAGCCGATCAACGATGAGGTGAGGCGTTATCTCAACCGGCTCTCGGACCTGTTCTTCACGGTTGCCCGGGTAGCCAACCACCGCGCCGGCGTGCCGGATGTGGAATATGTGAGAAGTGCCGAGGTGTTCCGGCGCAAATCATGACCTACTACAAACCGCTCGAATACATCGTACCGCCGGAGGACGAAGGCATGCTGCTCCGGACGGTCCTGCAGAACCGCATGGGGCTCTCCCGCAAGCTCCTCTCCCGCTTGAAGCTGACGGAAGAGGGCATCACCGTGAACGGCGAACGGCGCTACATCACCGTGAAGGTGCAGCCGGGGGACCGGGTCGCCGTCCGGATGGAAGTCGAAGCCTCGGACGATATCCTGCCCCAGCCGATGCCGCTGGACATTCTCTATGAGGATGACGAGCTGCTCGTGCTTAACAAGGAGGCCGGAAGGGTCGTGCATCCGACGCACGGCCACTACACGGAGACGCTAGCCAATGGCGTCGTGCATTACTGGCAGGAGAAGGGGCTGAGCTTCCGCTTTCGGCCGATCCACCGGCTGGACCAGGAGACGTCCGGCGCATTGGCGGTGGCGAAGAATCCTTACGTGCACCAGCAGATTTCCGAAGAAATGCAGACGACCGGGCTCAAAAAAGAGTATCTCGCCTTCGTCCACGGACGGCTTCAAGCGGACGAGGGGACGGTGGATGAGCCGATCGACCGCGACCCAGAGGCGCCTCATATCCGTATCGTCACCCCTTCAGGGTATCGTTCGGTCACCCATTACCGCGTGGAGCGCCGGTTTGCGGAGGCGACGCTGGTCCGGCTGTGGCTGGAGACGGGGCGCACGCATCAGATCCGCGTCCATATGCGCCACCTCGGCCATCCGCTGCTCGGCGACAAGATGTACGGCCTTCCAGAGGCAGAGGGTGTGTATGGAGGGCTGCAGCGCCATGCGCTGCACGCATGTCTGCTCGGACTGACCCATCCCGTGCGCCGCGAGTGGATGGAGTTCGAAGCGCCGCTGCCCGATGACCTGCGGGAACTGCTTCAAGTCTTGGAAGGCCAAGCGCCCGATTAGTTTCGAATATGGGTTCATTAACGAATGGAGTTTTGTGATACACTCGACTTGCTTTCTTAAGGAATGTAAGGTTACGCAGGGTAGACCATTCTTCCCGATAAATCTTTATGCAGCTAACCAATAGCGCATAAAGTCTCTGCCTGTGGAGGGAGGAATCGGGAGCGGTCTGCCCTTTCTGTTTCAGGTAACCCGTTTAGCGCTTGTGCCAGAGGAGGAGGGGATGATATGTCCTTTCCCGGGTATAGGCTCCATCCGATAACATCCAACCACAGACATCTGGCTTGTGGTTGTTTGTCGTTCCGGTAAGTAGGAACTTTCGAGGGCAGCCACTCCACCCAGATGAAAATGAAGGAGCGGCCCGACTGTCCGCCGAAGAGGCAGGACGGACACGGAGTAGGGCGAGCACATCGGACCATGCTTTATTGATGGGCGGCGAAAACTATGCGGGCCGCATGGGCGAGATCCGCGTGACGGCTCTGGTGATTCAAGATACGGAGGGATCCTATTCAGCCTTATCCGCACGGCACGGCGCTGGCAGCGAGGCATTCCCCGGGCGAAGCTGCTCACGCCCGAAGGAACGGGGCATGCGCTTTCCCCCGGGCGACTCTGGCCGGTCTCTCATCGATGCGCTTCATACGCCATACCTGCGGCGGCATGCAGGGGCTGAACGCGGGGAAGAAGCGCAGCAGGCCGTATCCGGGACTCCAGGGAGTCCGGATACGGCCTGTTTGTTTGCAGTCTTGAGGGGGGCGCAGCTCGTCCCCCCCATGCCCAAGGGGTTACTGCAGCCTGCCGAGGTATTCCTTGAGCGCAAGGGAGAACGAATCCAACGCGCCGGTGGTCGGAATCCACAGACGGCTGGTCATGGCGCCGTCGTACCGGCTGATTTTGTAGTCGACGGGGTAAGGAAGCACCTGCACACCCTGCTTGCCGAAGTGCTTGATGGAGCGGGCCATGTGGAAGGCTGAGGTCACGAGGATGGGCTTCTTGAAGCCGTGCTGCTCCAGCAGCACCTTGGAGTTCCGGGCGTTCTCCTGGGTCGTGCGGGAGGCGTCGTCGAGCAGGATGGCCTTCTCCGGCACGCCAAGGGCGATCAGCTTCTGCTTCGAGAGCCGGCCTTCATTCGCGGTGTCCTCATAGACTTGTCCGCCTGAGACGAGAATGGGCAGCGGCTTCTTGGCATACAGCTCGGAGACGGCGACGACCCGGTGAAGGGTAGAGCCGCTGAGGTGGCCCGTGGCGCTGATGTCCGGCGTACCGCTGATGCCCCCGCCGGTAAGCATGACATACACATCGCCTTCCACGGCCTTCGGCGGATCGTACCCGTCCTCGATCGACTTCAGGAGTCCTTCTCCCGTGAGGGGAATGGACACGAAGTAGAACAGCAGAGCTGCCGCCCCGAGCAGCACACCGGCCGAGCGGCGGACCCGCCAGTACAGCCATGCGCCGAGGAAGAGCAGGATCAGAATGAAGAGGCCGGGAGGAAAGAGGAAACTGTAGACGAGTTTAATGGCATAAATCATGAGGGGCTCCTTATTGTGCGGGATGAGAGAACCGGCGGGCATGGGGGAGGCCGAGCCGGGCCTTGCAGCTCGCTCCGCCCATGGCCCGGTTCCTTCTCCCATTATCTTAGGGGAAGCGCGGTTTTTCAAGCGCCCGGAGCAGCGGAGCCGGCTTATTTGCAGGGGGAAGCCGTTCATCGGTATAATGGAAAATGAAGAGCAAGACTATGCTAATGACGATAAGGAAGGTATCCCGCACCATGAACGATTCTACACTTAAAGTATATCAGTATCCTTCGTGCAGCACATGCCGAAGTGCGGTCAAATGGCTCAAGGAGCATGGATGGGAACTGGAGCTGGTCCATATCGTGGAGCAGCCGCCGACCGTGGAGGAACTCCGGGAGATCATCCCGAGGAGCGGCCTTGAGATCAAGAAGTGGTTCAACGTCTCAGGCGAAGTATACAAGGAGCTCGGCCTGAAAGATAAGCTGCCCGTGCTTAGCGAAGAGGAGAAGATCGAGCTTCTCGCGTCGAACGGCAAGCTGATCAAGCGGCCGGTAGTCATCAGCGGCAGCCGGGTGACGGTGGGCTTCAAAGCCGACCAGTACGAGGAAGCCTGGGGCACCCGGGGTTAATCCAAGCAAGTCGAGGAGCGTGAAGCCTGTTGCAGCAGCGACAGAAACCAAAGAAGCAGACTCCGCTGTGGTATATCGGTGCTGCGGCCATATATCTGTTTAAGTTTGTAAAGTTTGGCAAGGTGGGGACGGCTTTTCTCACCATGCTGCTTTCCATAGGAGCTTATGCCTTGCTCTTCCCCTGGCAGTTTGCTGTGGGGTTCGTCATCCTCATTTTTATACATGAATTGGGGCATGTCGTGGCTTCAAGAATAAAAGGGATGCCCGTTACCGCTATCGTGTTCATCCCTTTTCTTGGAGCAGCAACCAGCATGAAGCGTCATCCGAGAGATGCTTCGACTGAAGCGTTCATCTCACTTGGCGGGCCGGTATTAGGGACTATAGGAGCATTGCTGTTTTATTTTTCGGCGCAGCAAATGGGTAGTGCCTTGCTGTATTCATTAGCCTACGTTGGTTTCTTTCTGAACCTCATCAACCTTCTGCCGATTTACCCCCTTGATGGCGGTAAAATTGTTCCGGCCATCACCCGCTGGCTGTGGCTGGTTGGCTTGGTAGGCGGGCTTGTGGTGATCTACTATCTGAAGTCCATTCTGTTCTTCATCATCTGGGCGATGTTCGCCTACGATCTCTACAAGAAATTCGTGGGCAAGCGCAAGGCGGCCGAGACTCGCGTCATGAATGCCAGCTTCCAAGTGGCTGCCGAGCCGCTGATCGAGCAGGGCTATCTCATCCCGGGACCCGAGCATAAGCGCGACCTGCCTTTCCTGACCTACTCGGATCTGGAGGGCCAGCAGCACGTGAAGGTGTACTGGGAAGGGCTCGATTTTACCGGTACGATCCCTATGATGGAGCAGGGCCTCATCAAGCGTACGCACGTTACGCGGCTGGAGCGGCAGCAGAAGGAAGATGGGCTGTATCTGATGATCCACTGCCAGGTGGAATACACCAAGTTTGAGAACGATGCCTATTACGATGTTCCTGCCTCTGCCCGCTGGGCTTATGGGGCTGCCTATCTGCTTCTGGCCGCATTCCTCTTCGTGATGATGAGGGAGGTTCATGAGGTGCCGGGCCTGAATCTGCGCAGATAACCTGTCAGCGGGGCCGCGCAAGCGTGTCATTCTAGATAAAAAGAGGTTGGATAGACTATGACGAAATGGCAATCGAAGCGTTTGGCCGAACTGGGTTCGGCCATTTTTTCTGAAGTCGCGCAGTGGAAGAAGGAGGTACAGGAGCAGGGCGTCGATGTCATCGACCTCGGGATCGGAAGCCCCGACCGCGGACCGTCCGAGCGGGTGCGCGCGGCCTTGGCTGCAGCGGTGAACGATCCGGGGCAGTACGGCTACCCGACCTCCGAGGGCAGCCTTCCCTTCCGGGAGGCCGTGGCGAAGTGGTACCGCCACCGGTTCGGCGTGGAACTCGATTCCGAGCGGGAAGTGGTGACGCTGATGGGGTCGCAGGACGGTCTAGCCCATCTGGCGATGGCGGTCACCGATCCGGGCGATACGGTGATGGTGCCGGACCCGGGCTATCCGATCTATGCGGCGAGCCTCGTGCTGGCCGGTGTCGAACCGTATTTTCTGCCCCTGCGCGCAGAGAACGGGTTCCTGCCGAACTTCGGCGATATTCCGGAGGAGACGGCACGCAGGGCGAAGTTCATTCTGCTGGGCTACCCGAGCAATCCGCTGTCTGCGGTGGCCACGCAGCCGTTCTTCGAGGAGCTTGTGCGGTTCGCGAAGACTTATGACCTGCTGATCGTCCACGACGCAGCGTATTCCGAGATGGCTTATGACGGCTTCCGGCCGCCAAGCATTCTCGAGATCGAAGGGGCCAAGGAGGTCGCTGTCGAATTCCACTCCTTGTCGAAAAGTTTCAACATGGCCGGCTGCCGCATTGCTTTCATGGTCGGGCAGCCGGATGCGGTCCGGGCGCTGCGTATGCTGAAGTCGAATATCGATTATGGGGTATTTCTGCCGGTGCAGCAGGCTGGCATCGCTGCCCTGGAGGAAGACATGCTGCCGGGCAGCGTCTCCGTAGCCGGCTTGTACCAGCGGCGGCGCGATCTGGTGGTGGAGGGACTGCGGTCGGCAGGCTGGGATATCCCGAAGCCGAAGGCCACGATGTTCATCTGGGCTCCGATTCCGGCCGGGTGGACATCTCGACAGATTTCCCGGGAAATGCTATATTCCGCAGGCGTTGTCGTAATCCCGGGCGATGCCTTCGGACGGGATGGCGAGGGCTATGTCCGGATTGCGCTTGTTCAGGAAGAGGAGCGGCTGCAGGAAGCCGTACGGCGTATTGGAATCTTTCTGCAGGAAGCCGGTCAGCGGGACAGCGCGAATTCATAGTCATGGTGAGGGGCCGTATCTTTCTCGTGGAGAGAGAACGGCTCTTTTTTGATGACTTCGGTATGGATCGGTGTCGCAAAATCTGACTCTGCCTTGTCGCCAATTTGCAATATCCACTCCCCGGCAATTCTGTTACGATAAAGGCATATCATCTACATAACAGGAGGGAATATCATTGTCTAAGAAGCTTCGGATTGGAATCATCGGGTGCGGCGGCATTGCGAACGGCAAGCATCTGCCGGCGCTGGCCAAGCAGGACCGGGTAGAGGTTGTCGCTTTTTGTGACATTATCGTAGAGCGGGCGAATCAGGCGGCGGAGAAATACGGAAGTGAAGGAGCCAAGGTGTACGAGGACTACACCCAGCTTCTTGAAGACGCTTCCATTGATGTGGTGCATGTGTGTACGCCCAACGACTCCCATGCGGATATCTCTGTAGCGGCGCTCGAGGCAGGCAAGCATGTCATGAGCGAGAAGCCGATGGCAAAGACGGCTGCGGATGCGCAGCGGATGCTGGAAGCGGCCGAGCGTACGGGCAGGAAGCTTACCGTAGGCTACAACAACCGCTACCGTCCGGACAGTCTATACCTCAAGCGGCTCTGCGAAGACGGCGACCTCGGCGAAATCTACTATGCCAAGGCGCACGCCATCCGGCGGAGGGCGGTGCCGACTTGGGGCGTGTTCCTCGACGGGGAGAAGCAGGGCGGAGGCCCGCTGATCGATATCGGGACGCACGCGCTGGATCTCACCCTGTGGATGATGGATAACTACGAGCCGAAGGTGGTGCTCGGTACCGCATTCCACAAGCTGTCGTCCAAGGAGAAGGCGGCCAATGCCTGGGGACCTTGGGATCCGGCGAAGTTCACAGTCGAGGATTCGGCGATGGGCATGATCGTGATGAAGAACGGGGCGACGATCATGCTGGAGTCGAGCTGGGCGCTCAATACGCTGGACGTCAAGGAAGCAAAGTGTACGCTGAGCGGCACCGAAGGCGGGGCGGACATGGAAGACGGCCTCCGGCTGAACGGCGAGAAGCACAGCAAGCTTTATACCCACAAGGTGGAACTCGGAGCCAAGGGCGTCGATTTCTATGACGGCAAGACGGAGAACGCGGAGGATACCGAGATGCGCTGCTGGATCGATGCGATCTTGAACGATACGGAGCCGGTGGTGACCCCGCGTCAAGCGCTGGTGGTCTCCCAGATTCTCGAGGCGATCTACGAATCGTCGAAGACGGGCCAAACGGTGTATTTCGATTAAACGGCGGCAGGAAAGGAGGATGAGCCCATGATTCGAGTAGCCATGCTGAGCTTCTGGCACGTGCATGCCAAAGACTATGCCAAGCAGGCGGACGAACACCCCGGCACGCAGATTACGGCCGTATGGGATGAACAGCCCGAACGCGGACGGAGGGAGGCCGAAGCCCGCGGGGTGCCGTTCTACGACAACCTGGAGGAGCTTCTGTCTCTGCCGGAGATCGATGGGGTCATCGTCGATACGCCCACGAACCTTCACCGCGGGGTGATGGTGGCCGCAGCGCGTGCGGGCAAGCATATCTTCACGGAAAAAGTCATCGCGCCAACCCTGAAGGAGGCGGCGGAGATCCTGGAGGCGGTGGAGGCGGCCGGGGTCAAGCTGACGGTATCCCTGCCGCGCCTGAACCACAGCTATACGCTCGCGGTGCAGGAGATTCTCTCCCGCCGGCTGCTCGGCGAATTGACGCTGGTGCGCACGCGCTTGTCCCACAACGGCGCGGTATCCACGGAGCAATCGCCAGGCGGATGGCTTCCCGCCCACTTTTTCGACCGGGAAGCGTGCGGTGGAGGCGCGATGATCGACCTCGGCTGCCACCCGATGTATCTGGCCCGGCTGTTCCTGGGCGAGCCGGAGAGCGTATCCGCCCACTACGGGTATATCACGGGGCGTGAGGTCGAAGACAACGTGGTGGCCGTGCTGCGCTATCCGAACGGAGCGCTCGCAGTTGTGGAGGCCGGCTTCGTGAACGCGTTCTCGCCCTTCGTGATCGAAGTGCACGGGACGAAGGGGAGCCTGTTGTTCTCTTCGCACGACAACCGGCTGCTGCTCCGTTCCCAGGCGGCGGGGGGAGCGGCAGAGCAGGAGTGGACGGTTCAGGAGCTTCCGCAGGAGAGGCTCTCCGCCTTCGATCAGTGGGTAGGCCATATTCAGGAGAATACGAAGGCGGAAGAGAACGTGGCGCTGGCGCTGGACCTGACCCGGCTGATGGAAGCGGCGAACCGGTCGGCCTCCTCCGGCTCGGCGATCTCCCTCAGCGATCTCCGCTCATGAACGGCCAGCCCCGATCCGCCTCGAAGCCGTATCCTTACGAGCTCATGCTGGAGAATCCGAGCGCGCTGGACCGGCTCGACGTGCAGTTCCGGTGGGGCGGCTACGGCATCCGCATGCTGCGCTTTCATCATACGACCTTCCCGCCGGGAAGGACGGTTCCGTTCCACAAGCACTCGGACTATGAGTTTCATTTCATTCCGAGAGGCAAAGGGAAGGTCATCCTGGGCAGCGAGCCCTATTCGCTGCACGAGGGGCAGATGTACTTGACGGGGCCCGGCCTGCTGCATTACCAGGAAGCGGACGCCGGCGAAGCGATGGATGAACTCTGCCTGCATCTGGACATCCGTCCGCTCGGGGAGCCGGATGCTCCAGCTGGGGAGTGGGGCGAGGATTGGGAGCGTAGGGAAGCGCAGGCCTGCATCCGCCAGCTGGAGCAGCTTCCGGCCCGGCCCGCCGCCGACAAGTACAAGGCGATGGAATGCTTCCTGGCCGCTTACCGGGCATGGCACGAGAATCAGCCGGGCGTGATGACCGCGATCAAGCAGGCGATCGTCCAGATCTTGCTGCGCATGACCCGCGGATACGATGCGCCGCCCCAGCCCCATCTCCCGTCCCGTGACATGAAGCACTACCGCTACGGACTCGCCGTGCAGTTCATCCAGGACAATTATATGGCCCCCTTGACGCTCGAAGTGGTGGCGGAGCGCGTACAGATCTCCCCACGGCAGCTGCAGCGGATCTTCCGGGAGAGGACAGGGAGCACGTTCAGCGAGTATATCGAGGGCGTCCGCCTCGGCCGGATCTGCAGCGAACTGGCGGAGAGCGATCTCACGATGGAGCAGCTCGCCCTGCGCTGCGGCTTCTCGAGCAGCAATTACCTGCATTACGTGTTCAAGCGCAAACTCGGCACGACGCCGATGCAGTACCGTCTGCAGCACCGGAGGGAGCTGCTGTAAGCAGGGACACCCCCTTTTCGTTGACCCGGAGCGTGCGACTTGCGCCCACGGCTTACGGAAAGGGGGTGTTTGACGTATGCTGCCTCCAACGTATGCAGGCTCCTGCGTGGGCCAAGCGGACTGCCGTATCGAATAGGCAGCGGGGTTAACGGTTCGCCCGGCGAATCGTTAGCGTTCTAAGCGAAGCGGGCATAGGGACGGAGCGTGTCCGTTTCTGCCGGCAGGGAGACGCCGTCCGTCCTGCGGTCAGCCCTTCTTTCCCAAGGCATCCAGCTTTTGGTCCCTGCAGCGTTCCATGAAGGCAGGAAGAGGTTACCAGCCGGCAGCTCCGCCAAAAAAATCAGGGGGGAGGGGCGGATTATGGTATAATGGGACTATCTTTTAGTTATGGGAGTGCGATTGTCTGCGATGATGGAAGAACAACGCAAACTGCTGATTGTCGACGGAATGGCCCTGTTATTCCGGGGCTACTACGCGAACGCCTACGGCGGTTATATCCGCAAGACGTCCGCCGGCGTACCGACCAACGGCGTCTACGGCTTTTTCAAATATTTTCTCGATGCGATCCAGACCTTCAAACCGACGCATGTCATCTGCTGCTGGGATATGGGGAGCAAGACGTTCCGTACGGAGCAGTATTCGGGCTACAAGGCGAACCGTCCCGAAGCCCCGCTCGAGCTGCTGCCGCAGTTCGATCTGGTGAAGCAGGCGGTAGAGAGCTTCGGCGTGCCGAATATCGGCTTCAAGGGGTACGAAGCGGACGACTGTATCGGAACGCTGGCGGAGTGCTTCGGCAAACAGATGCAGGTGATGGTCCTTACCGGCGACCACGATATGCTGCAGCTGGTGAACGAGCAGGTGAGCGTCATTATCATGAAGAAGGGCGCGTCGAACTACGCGGTCTATACGCCGGAGGCGCTGCTGCTGGAGAAGGGGCTGACCCCGCAGCAGTTCATCGATCTCAAGGGGCTGATCGGCGATACCAGCGACAATTACCCGGGCGTGAAGGGAATCGGCGAGAAGACGGCCGTGAAGCTGCTTCTGGAGTACGGCAGCATCGAGGGCATTATCGAGAACCTGGACAATCTGCCGAAGGGCGTTCGTGCCAAAATTGCGGCGGACCTCGAGATGCTGCACCTGTGCCGGGATCTGGCGCGGATCCGCTGCGATGCGCCGGTGGCCTGCTCTGTCGAAGACAGCTGCTGGAATCCGGATACGGATACGGTGCGCAGCAAGTTCGTCGAGCTGGAGTTCAAGGGGCTGCTCGGCGAGCTGCGCTGGATCGGAACGGCCGTCTCTTAGGAGGCATCTGCCGGAGAGGCTATTGATTTGGTTGGGCGTTTTCGGTATGATAACGACAAAAACAGGCCATCTGGATGAAATTTACTTCAATTGTTTCCGGCTGCTGGGAGGTATGGGACTGGGTGCAAAGATATGCCAGGGAATCACGATGCTACAAAACATCCGGGATCTTCCCTACCGACGTCAACAATCACAATACGTTGTTCGGCGGCAAGCTGATGGCATATATCGACGATATTGCCTCGATTGCGGCCATCAAGCACTGCCGGTGCAACGTCGTGACCGCTTCGACGGATTCCGTCGATTTTCTATCGCCGGTACGACCGACCGATTCGGTCTGCCTCGAAGCTTACGTCACCTGGACAGGCCGCAGCTCGATGGAAGTGTTCGTGAAAGTGTCGACGGAGGATCTGCTGTCGGGCAGCCGCAAGATCGCGGCGACGTCCTTCCTTACCTTCGTAGCGTTGAACCAAGAGGGGCGGCCGGTCTCCGTCCCGCAGGTGATGCCGGAATCCGAGGAAGAACGCAAGCTGTTCGAGACGGCCGAAGCGCGTGCGGAGATGCGCCGGCTGAGGCGGGAGCAGAGCAGGAGCTTCGCCGGCGTGCTCACGACGACCTTCCCTTGGGAGACTTAGGGGTGGAGCCGCAATGAAACTGGATATATCCGAGAAATCGCTGCCGGTTTATGAAGCGCTGGCCAGCGGCGTCCGTCTGCAGATGATCCGTCTGCTCGCGGTCAAGCCCATGAATGTCAAGGAACTCGCCGGTGCTCTCGGACTCAGCTCGGCGATCATGACGATGCATATCAAGAAGCTGGAGCGCGCCGAGCTCATCAAGACGGAGATGTTCCCCGGCAAAGGGGGTGCCCAGAAGGTGTGCTCCCTGAATGTGGAGTCCTTGCAGATCGAGTTTCCACAGGGGGACCACGTCCAGCAGTCCTACTACGAAACCGAGATCGGCGTAGGCCATTATACCGATTTTGAGATCCAGCCCACCTGCGGTCTGGCCACCAAGGAGAAGCTGATCGGCGAATACGACGATCCCCGCTTTTTCCTGTCACCGGAGCGTTTTGATGCGCGGATTCTCTGGTTCGGGCAGGGCTATATCGAGTACAAGGTGCCGAACTACATGCTCGGCAATGAAGTGCCGACGAAGCTGGAGGTCTCGCTTGAGCTCGGCTCGGAAGCGCCGGCGAGCAACAATGACTGGCCGTCGGACATTCACTTTGCGCTCAATGGCGTGCCTCTCGGGGCTTGGACTTCGCCAGGGGACTTCGGCGGCCGCAAGGGCAAGTATACCCCGGAGTGGTGGAATATCGACTGCAACCAATACGGTCTGCTGAAAGTGCTGCGCATCGACGGCGAAGGCACGTTCATCGACGGGTACAAGGTGTCGGACGTCACGCTCCACCAGCTGGATATCCGGCGCAAGCAGTGGGCGCTGCGTCTTTCGGTGCCGGAGGATGCGGCCAACGTCGGCGGTCTGACGATCTATGGGGAAGGCTTCGGCAACTACGACCAGAACATCTTGTTCCGGCTGTTCTACGAGAAGGTCCGCGAATAACCATTCGTCTTACGTGAGGAGAGAATCGGATATGAGCAACATTAACGTATGGGAGAATGCCGAGCCGGGGGTTCGGCGCAAGATTTTTGAGCCGGGTGCAGGCATCATGATGATGGAAGTGCACTTCGAGGAAGGGGCGGAGGGCTATATCCACAGCCACCCTCACGAGCAGCTGTCCTACTGTCTCAAGGGACGTCTCGAGTTCACGATCGACGGCGAGAAGCACGTGGTGGCCGCAGGCGAGACGATCTATATCCCAAGCGGTGCGAAGCATGGCTGCCGGGCGCTTGTGCCGAGCGCGCTGCTCGATTCCTTCACGCCGGTGCGCGAGGATCTCGTGAAGAGGTAAAATCTGGATGGGGCGTGTCGCACTACATAGTGGACACGGCACCGGGGCAGCCTGTAAGGCCTGAACGGGGTGTCCCCGGATGGACGGATACAAATAAAAGCGCACTCGCCTTTGAAAGAAGGCGGTGCGCTTTTGATTTGTGCCCGGAGTCCCCGAGGACCCAGGGAAACACGGGACTGCCTAGATATCCGTAAAGTTGATGGGTCCGATCACTTCGCTCAGGAATTCGCGCAGTTCGGCAGCCTCTTCCTCGGTGATCTTGTAGGCGTGCTCGAGATACCCTTCTTCCTCGAGATCGTCCGGACCGATGACACAGGTCTTGCCCGTCTGCAGGTCCGTTACCAGCTTCTTGCCGTAGAACCGGTTCGTCGTAGTGATGGCGAGATCGAAGCGCCGCAGGGACTCCCCTACCACGCAGACGAAGCGGGTCGTTGTTTCTTCCGTGCCGTCGTATAGATAGTCAAATTCCGACATGGTCGGGTTCCTCCGTTCCTCCCGCAGCGGCGGCTAGGGCCGGCTGCCGCGGATATTCCAACCGCATCATTATAACAGATTGGACGAAGACGTGGCAAAAACCGCAGGGGGCCGCATAGGCAGGCGGCAGGCGCCGATGTAGTTTCCTCCAATTGGGTGGGTGAAATGCGGATGAACATGCCTCCGATTCGTAGTCAATTCCGGGGAAACATGGTACAATCGTAGGAAGCGACACCATATGTCATTTTTTCTAATGATTCATAGGTACAGAAACGGAGGATTACAGAGCAATGGCCAAGGCTAAGATGAGAAGCGACATGATCAAAAAGGGCTTCGACCGCGCACCTCACCGCAGTCTGCTTCGCGCAGCGGGTGTAAAAGAAGAGGATTTCGACAAGCCGTTCATTGCGGTGTGCAATTCCTATATCGATATCGTACCGGGTCACGTCCACCTTCAGGAGTTCGGCAAGATCGTCAAGGAAGCGATCCGCGAAGCGGGCGGCGTGCCATTCGAATTCAACACCATCGGCGTGGATGACGGGATTGCCATGGGGCATATCGGCATGCGCTACTCGCTGCCGAGCCGCGAGATTATCGCGGACTCCCTCGAGACTGTCGTCGCTGCCCACTGGTTCGACGGCATGGTCTGTATTCCGAACTGCGACAAGATCACGCCAGGCATGATGATGGGCGCGCTGCGCGTCAACATCCCGACGATGTTCGTCTCCGGCGGTCCGATGAAAGCGGGCAAGACGAGCGACGGCCGCTCGATCTCTCTCTCCTCGGTATTCGAAGGCGTTGGTGCCTACCAGGCCGGCAAGATCGACGACAAGTCGCTGCTCGAGCTCGAGCAGTACGGCTGTCCGACATGTGGATCGTGTTCGGGTATGTTCACGGCGAACTCGATGAACTGTCTCGCCGAGGGTCTTGGCCTTGCGCTGCCGGGCAACGGCACGATTCTTGCGATCTCCGAAGACCGCAGGGAGTTCGTGAAGAAGTCCGCGAAGCAGCTCATGGAGCTGATCAAGCTCGACATCAAGCCGCGTGATATCGTGACGATCGAAGCGATCGACAATGCATTCGCACTCGATATGGCGATGGGCGGATCGACGAACACCGTACTCCATACGCTGGCTCTGGCGCATGAAGCGGGCTTCGAATATCCGATCGAGCGTATCAACGAAGTGGCGAAGCGCGTACCGCATCTCGCGAAGATCGCTCCGGCCTCCGATTATCATATCGAAGACGTGCACAATGCGGGCGGCGTCAGCGCAGTGCTCAACGAGCTGTTCAAGAAGCCGGGCGCGCTGCACGGCGACTGCATTACCGTAACGGGCAAGACGCTGGCCGAGAATGTGGCCGGCTGCGAGATTCTCGACAAGGATGTCATCCATCCGCTGGACAACCCGCACTCGCAAGAGGGGGGACTTGCCGTATTGTTCGGGAACCTGGCTCCAGGCGGCTCGATCATCAAGGTCGGCGCGGTGGACAAGTCCGTCGGCGGTTACCACAAAGGGCCTGCGATCTGCTTCGATTCCCAGGAATCGGCGCTCGAAGGCATCGCGAACGGCAAAGTCAAAGAAGGCCATGTAGTGGTTATCCGCTATGAAGGTCCGAAGGGCGGCCCAGGTATGCCTGAGATGCTCGCTCCGACTTCGCAGATCGTGGGTATGGGCCTCGGCGCGAAGGTCGGCCTGATCACCGACGGACGTTTCTCCGGCGCATCCCGCGGGATCTCCATCGGCCACATCTCGCCGGAAGCGGCTGAGGGCGGTCCGATTGCCTTCGTGAACGACGGCGATATCATCGAGCTCGACCTGGTTAACCGTACGATCCAGCTCGAAGTCAGCGACGAAGAGCTGGAAGCGCGCCGCGCGAACTGGAAGGGCTTCGAGCCGAAGGTGAAGACCGGGTATCTGGCCCGCTATTCCAAGCTCGTAACCAATGCAAGCACGGGCGGCGTATTGAAGATCTAATCGCGCCGCATGATAGAAGACAGGCTGACCGTCCGAGAGGGCGGTCAGCCTGTCTTTGTGTGTGGCTGGAGCCTTGGGGGCCGTATGCTCCCATCTCTGGGCAGGGCGCGTGTCTTATTCCTCCACGTGATCGTCCCCGGAAGAATCGTGGGTCGGATGGGCGCCCGGGTATTCCCGGGACATGCCTGCATGCAGCTCGCGGTTCTCGTAAGTAAAGCGGTTCTGGGAACGCTGGTCGTCCCGCCACGGCGTGCTTTTGCCCAGAGTTTCGCTGAGCAGATCGCTGCCATAAGGACCCTCGGGGAACTCTTCGGCCGTCAGGTCGTTGCGCTGGGATTCGACGGTCGCGAGGTCTGTATACTTTTGGTGAGGGGCCTGGTCGATGAACCCGTCTTCGTCGCGGTCCGGTAGGTCCTTGTCCATGGACGTTATTCCTCCTGAAGGGTGTAAGAGCTCTGCGCTCATAGCATTCCCGCGCATCGGCAAATTATCCAATTCCTGCTTGACGGTCTTCCTGCGCTATGCTAAGATGGTAATAATTTCAAAGTTTGAACGGAACGGAATGAGGAAGCACCTCTCCCATGCATAGTGGGGAGGTGCTTTTTTTGCGTACATCCAAGAAAAGCCGGCGCCTCTTTTCCTGATCCATGCTGGGCCAGCGCGCCCCGGTACAGAGAAGGCAGCGGAGCAGATTCCCCTTCATGCAGCGTCCAGTTCAGGTTTGGAAAACCACACCTCAGGAGGATGAATGAGTATGAATTTGATGTTTCTGAACAGCATGGAGAGAACGACGGCGGAAGGCGAAGTACACACGGCTCAGGTAACGATCGGCGAAAGCGAAGGCACGTGGATTGTCATGTGGAATGAGTCGCCGGACGAAGGACTCGGAGCGGCCGAGACCTGGTACGAGGGGAGCGAGTGGAACGGCATGATGCAGACGTTCCGGGAACGCGTATTCGCCAAGCAGTGCGAAGGCTATGCCCCGATGCTCGAGATACAGGTCAGCGAGCTCAGTGCCCTCGACGGCCGCCTCGCCTACATGCAGCCGCTGCACTTCTACAGCGATCGGCACTCGCAGGATGATCTCTATGAAGCGCTGCGCCAGTGGCGGTTCAAGCAGGCGACACAGGAAGGTAAGGCGCCGTTCATCGTGGCGACCAACCGTCTGCTGAAGATGATATCCGCATTCGTCCCGCAGACGGAAGAAGAACTGCTGCAGCTGCCGGGCTTCGGCAAGACCAAAGCAGCCTCCTACGGCGCGGCGATCCTCGGGATCACCGGAGGCCGGGACCGTGCGGGCAGCTTCCCGCTGACGTGGGTGGAGTCGGCTGTAGACCCGGCGGAGCTGAACACCTGGCTGCTGCAGGAGAAGGAGCGCAAGCGCAAGGCTGAAGCGGATAAGCAGGAGGTGAAGCTCCGGATCCTCGAGGCGGTACAACGGGGAGAGAAGCTGGATGCCGTGCAGGAGCAGACGAAGATTCAGCGCCGCAACCTGCTGCTCTGGCTCGAAGAGCTGGACCGGGACGGTTACGATCTGGAGGCCTACATCAAGGCCATGCTGGAGGAAGTGGAAGAGAGCCGGATCGCCGCGGCTTGGCAGGCCTTCCAGCTGCAGGGAGACCGGTACCTGAAGCCGGTCCTGCAGGCGGTGTATAAGGGCGAGGAGCTCTCCGCCAAAGACAACGAGCGGGCTTACGAATGGCTGCGCCTGCTTCGCATGAAGTACCGCAGAGCGAACGCGGAACAGCATGCCGCTTCGTAAGCAAAACAAGCAGCCGCGATGACGATGCATACCTGTGCATCGTCATCGCGGCCCGTGAAGCAGGAGCGCAAAAGACCGGGAGGAGCATCTTCCCGGTCTTTGCTTATGTCCGCACCCAAGGCGTGGCGGCAGCCACGGGGCCGTATGCGGGCATGACAGAAGCCCCGGTCTCCTGGGCGGAGAGCCGGGGCTGCCTGCATAAGCATAAAGCGTAACCTTGGGTCAAACGGATCTGATGTCCTGCCTGCCTTTCACAGCCAATCCTTCTTGCGGAACAGCCAGAACATGGCGAAGCCCAGAGCGATCATGCTGACAATGACCATGATGCCCCCCCAGTGGGACTGGGCTCCGGGGATATATTGCACATTCATCCCATAGACGCCGGTAACGAATGTCAGAGGCATGAAGATGGTAGTGAGCGCTGTGAACACGCGCATGATTTCGTTCGCCCGGTTGGCCAGCGAAGACTGGTAGGCCTCACGTAAGTTGCCCATGAGATCCCGGAACGTATCGAAGGTCTCGGAGATTTTGACCGCATTCTCATAGATGTCGCCAAAGTATTTCTTGAGCGGCTCGGAGACAAGCTTGAGCTCTTTGCGGCCCAGCGTGGCGATCACCTCGCGCTGCGGATTCAGGACCTTCTTGAGCCACAGGATTTCACTGCGCAGACCGATGATCTCGTTGAGGTGCGACTTCTTCGTATGCATCAGGATCTCTTCTTCGAGCTTCTCGATCTTCGCGTCGATCCGGTCGCCGACCAGAGTATAATTGTCGACGATGAGGTCAATCAGGTGGTAGAGGAATTGGTCGGGAGCCGTTACTTCCTCTTCCCAGAGGACCGGTTTCAGAGCACGGATCTCGTTGATCTTCTGCCGGGTAATCGTTATGATGTAATGCCTGCCGAGAAAGATATTCAGGGCACGCAGGAAAATTTCTTCGTCATCAAAGCGGATGGAGTTAAATACAATGAAATAGTGCGTGTCGTACAGTTCGATCTTCGGGCGTTGCTCCTCTTCCGTGAGCACGTCCTCTACAGCCAGTTCATGAAGATGGAACAAGGGCTGGAGCAGCTCCAGATCCTCCGGCTCGGCGTCGATCCAGTAGAATCCGTGATGCGGCGGAACCACGGTCTGGGTAATGTCTTCCACCAATGTAAATATGCCGTCCTGCACCAAGCGTGCCTTCATAGGTCTCACCCTTTCGTGTTGCCGAAACCGGAACACGACCCGTACCGCATGCGGCAGACTGCGAAATCCTTACCTTGTACACCAACCGGATATACGGCTGCGAAGGGCAGGCGGATGGCAGAATCGAACGTAGGCAGGGGGCCGGGTTCCATTCGGAATATGCAGCTTTAATTGAACGCAGAAGCGACTCCTCGGGTCTCCGTCCATTCGATTGATCGCACCCCTTTGCCTAAAAAAAATGTCGAACCCTTGTCTAGTATAACTCGCTATTTTCCAGAACACAATGCACTTTTCAGGCCTTTCTACAAGGTATGATCAGCACGCATTTGAGGTGCGAAAGAGCTCCAAAAAGGGCCAAAGATAGTAGGGAGAGGCATTCAACTCCCCCTTGACGGGCGCTTTCTTTTCGATTACAGTATTATTATCCAAAAACAACTGAATAGATTCGGTTTCACACTCTTATCAAGAGCAGGTTGAGGGACTAGCCCGATGATACCCGGCAACCGACAATCCTTTGCAGACAGTCAACAGACACAGACAGAAGCGAAGGCATTGCACGGTGCTAATTCTTGCGGAGGCGTAATAGCTTCTGATAGATGAGAGAGAGGACGATGTAACATACAAAGGCCTTTCTCGTCGCGCGCGGGGAAGGTCTTTTTGCTGCAAATGCAGGCCTTTCTCCCTCGCAGAGTGCGGGAAACAACGAATCGATCCCAAGAAGGAGTGAACCCGGATGCCCATTAAAGTACCAGATCAACTGCCCGCCAAAGAAGTGCTGATTAACGAGAATATCTTCGTCATGGACGAAAGCGTGGCGTTTCAGCAAGATATCCGTCCTTTGCGGATTGCGATCATGAACCTCATGCCCACGAAGGAAACGACGGAGACGCAGCTGCTGCGGCTGATCGGCAACACTCCGCTGCAGGTCGAATTCATTCTGCTGCACCCGAAGACGCATACCTCGAAGAACACGTCGCTCGAGCATCTCGACCAGTTCTACAAAACCTTCGAGGACGTCAAAAACGAGTATTTGGACGGTATGATTATCACCGGCGCTCCTGTGGAACAGCTCGACTTCGAACATGTGAACTATTGGGACGAGCTCGCCGAGATCATGAACTGGTCCCGCACGCATGTCACTTCAACGCTTCATATCTGTTGGGCGGCGCAGGCCGGCTTGTTCCATCACTACGGGGTTCCGAAGTATGGGCTGGAAGAGAAAATGTTCGGGGTCTTCCCGCACACGATCTCGAAGCCGAATGTGAAGCTGCTGCGCGGGTTCGACGAAGCGTTCTACGTCCCGCAGTCGCGGCACACCGAAGTGCGCCGCGAGGATATCCTGAAGCATCCGGAGCTGGAGATTCTGTCGGAGTCCGAGGATTCAGGCGTGTACATCGTCGCCACCAAGGACGGCAAGCAGATCTTCGTCACCGGTCATTCGGAATACGACGCGTGTTCGCTCAAGGCGGAGTACGACCGTGATGTGAACAAAGGGCTTGATATTGCCGTTCCCAAAAACTATTATCCGAACAACGATCCGTCGAGGAATCCGCTCAATACGTGGCGGGCGCATGCGAATCTGCTGTTCTCCAACTGGCTCAACTACTATGTCTATCAAGAAACGCCTTATGACCTGTACAAAGGAGAGTATGTCATATGAGTACAAACGAGGAACAGAAACAGCAGCCCAAGCTGCAAATCGAAAGCCGCCTGGCTCAGATCGGATCCATCGAAGAGCCGGTAACCGGCGCCGTATCCTTCCCGATCTACAACTCTACGGCGTTCCGTCATCCGAAGCTTGGCCAGAGCACCGGGTTCGACTATATCCGAACCAAGAGCCCGACGCGCAGCGTGCTGGAGACTGCCATCGCGGAGCTCGAATCCGGCGATGCCGGCTTTGCATGTTCTTCCGGAATGGCCGCGCTGCAGACCATCTTCGCGCTGTTCCGTCAAGGCGACCATCTCATCGTATCCCTGGATCTGTACGGCGGTACGTACCGTCTGCTTGAGAAGATCATGTCCCGCTTTGGCGTCACAGCCACGTATGTGGATACGAATGATCTCGACGCGCTGGAAGCCGGCGTGCAGCCGGGAACGAAAGCGGTACTGATCGAGACGCCGACGAACCCGCTGATGATGGTGACCGACATTGAGCTCGTGTGTACGTGGGCGAAGAAGAAGGGCATTCTCACGATCGTTGACAACACGCTGCTCACGCCGTTCTTCCAGCGTCCGATCGAGCTTGGGGCCGATATTGTTATCCACAGCGCCACGAAGTACCTGGGCGGACATAATGATGTGCTGGCGGGACTCATCGTGACGAAGGGCAAGGAGTTATCGGAGGAAATGGCGTTCCTGCACAATTCGATCGGCGCAGTGCTGGGCCCGCAGGATTCCTGGCTGCTCATGCGCGGCATGAAGACGCTGGCGCTCCGGATGGAACGCCACCAGTACAATGCGACGAAGATCGCGGCGTTCTTGCAGGAGCATCCGGATGTCGAGACCGTCTACTACCCGGCGCTCCCGTCCCATCCGGGGCATGAGATTCAGAACCGGCAGTCGTCGGGCAACACGGGGATCTTCTCTTTCAAGATGAAGGATGCCCGCACGATCGAGCCGATACTCCGGCACATCAAGCTGATCGCCTTCGCAGAGAGCCTGGGCGGCGTCGAGTCGCTGATGACTTATCCGGCGGTACAGACACATGCGGATATTCCGGAGGAGATCCGCCGCCAGGTGGGCGTCGATGAGAAGCTGCTGCGCTATTCCGTCGGCATCGAGCATGCCGACGATCTGATTGCCGATCTGGCCCGGGCCATCGATCTGGCCAAGCAGGAGATCGAGAGCGGCACCCCGGTTCTCGGCTGAGGATCCAGTCTATATCATAGATAAGAAGGCAGAGGAGCTCCCGCAGGAAGGGGGGCTCCTCTGCTGCATCATCCCGGTCGTCCGGACTTATCAGCCAAACGTCAGTCTCCGTCCATGTTCCGCGCTTGAATGCCGCTCTATAATGAGTCTTGTTACCATATAGGCAAAGACCGGGTTCGGATAAGGGGGAGAAGACGGTGGGCCAACGAATGACCTTGACGCTGCTGGTTCTGCTGCTAGCGGCAGCGGTGCAGGCGGCGGCAGCCAAAGATAATGGAAGTACGGAGGGAGCCGGGCGCCCCGTTCAAGTGAAAAAAATACAGGCGGACTCCTATTTTGCGGGACGTACCGGAACGTTCCTCATCAAGGATCTTCACAGCGGGGATACCTACGTCTACAACCGGCCGCGGGCCGAGACTCCATTGACCCCGGAATCGACCTTCAAGGTGGCGAATGCCCTGATCGGGCTTCAGAGCGGGGCGGTTCGGGATGAATATGACGTGAAACGGTGGGACGGCGTGGAGCGGGAGTTCGAGAGCTGGAACCGCGACCACACCCTCGGCTCCGCCATGAGGGAGTCGGCGATCTGGTACTACCAGGCGATGGCCCGGGATATCGGAACGGAGCACATGCAGGAGGGACTGGATAAGCTGTCATACGGCAACCGGGATCTCAGCGGAGGCATCGACCGCTTCTGGCTGGACAGTACCCTCAAGATTACCGGGCTGGAACAGCTCGAGTTCATGGAGAAGCTGGCGAGGGAGCAGCTGCCTGTGGATGGCAAGGTTATGAAGACCGTGAAGCGGATGATGATTCAAGAGGAGGGCGACACGTATACGCTCTACGGCAAGACGGGGACACGGCTGTCGGATTACGGGCTGGGCTGGTATGTCGGCTTTCTGACGGGAGAGAAACGCAGTTACGTCTTCGTTACGAATCTGAAAGGGAGCGGATCGGAGGCTAAGGCGATTACGTTGAATCTGCTCCGGGAGCAGCGTCTGCTTCCCGCTCCCTGATCGGCAGCGCAAGCTGCGTCAACCGTGCGAGCGGGACACTCACTCTTGTTCCATCCGGAGAGATGAGGAGTTTGGCCTCCTGATCAATACGCACCTGCCGGTTGGGGTATCTTACAGGAATCGGCGCTTCCGGGGAGTTCACATAAAGTTTGCAAAATGCCCGGGGGAGGGCGGGAAGCCGCTTCCTGCGGGCTTTTTGTATGGCGGGGACGGAGCGGTTTGTGGTACGATGAGGAGTATAAAAGGAGATGAAATGCGATGAGTTCCATCGATCGTATCTTGGATTCCGTACTGGCAGGCGGACGGCTTAGCGTCGAAGACTGCATAACGCTGTACGAATCCGACCAGATTGAGAAAATGGGCCACGCGGCCAACCAGATCATGCTGAAGCACCATCCCGAGCCGGTGACCACTTTCGTGATCGGACGCAACATAAACTACACGAACATCTGCGACGTATTCTGCCGGTTCTGCGCTTTCTATCGTGCGCCGGGATCGCCGGAAGGCTACGTGCTGCCGGATGAAGTCATATTCCAAAAGATTCAGGAGACGATCAATGTCGGGGGAACCGAGATCCTCATGCAGGGCGGAGTGAATCCGGAATTGTCATTCTCCTACTATACCAATCTGCTTCGGGAGATCAAGAAACGCTTCCCGGATATTACCATGCACTCGTTCTCTCCGGCAGAGATTATGAAGATGAAGGAGCTCTCCGGCCTCTCCCTAGAAGAGGTCATCCGCGCGCTGCATGAAGCGGGACTCGACTCCCTGCCGGGCGGCGGCGGCGAGATTCTCGACGATCGGACGCGGCGCAAGATTTCGCGGCTCAAAGGTTCGTGGCGCGACTGGATGGACGTTATGCATGCGGCCCACAAAGTCGGCATGCATACGACCGGCACGATGGTGATCGGCTTCGGCGAATCGTATGAGGAGCGGGCGCTGCACTTCCTGCGGATTCGGGAGCAGCAAGATTTGTCTTTGGCCAGCGGCTTTCCGGTCCCGGGCTTCCTGGCGTTCATCTCGTGGACGTTCCAACCTGAGAATACCAACCTGAAGGCAGAGAAGCTTGGAGCAGAGGACTATCTGAAGAATGTGGCGATCTCCCGTCTCATGCTCGATAACATCAAGAATTTCCAGTCCTCCTGGGTTACGATGGGGCCTGAAGTAGGCAAGCTCTCACTGCATTACGGCTGCAATGACTTCGGTTCGACGATGATCGAAGAGAACGTGGTATCCGCTGCAGGAACGACGCACAAGGTGAACATCTCTTCCACCCTCCAGCTTATTCGCGAAGCGGGCAAGATACCTGCCCAGCGGAATACGAAGTATGAGATTCTCCGCATGTTCGACGATGAGACGGTACAGGTGGAGAACGACTTTATCATGCAGAACTAAGACTCAAGACAGAAGATGGCCGAAAGAGGTTTCGGCCGTCTTTTTTTATGGAACCAAATCTAAAAGAACCTTTAGTTATCCA
This sequence comes from Paenibacillus caseinilyticus, assembly GCF_027533645.1. GTDB lineage: Bacteria > Bacillota > Bacilli > Paenibacillales > NBRC-103111 > Paenibacillus_G > Paenibacillus_G caseinilyticus. The sequence goes on along the minus strand of NZ_JAQAGY010000003.1, from coordinate 486,481 downwards.
AGTATTGACTAGAGAACTAATGGATGTTAGGTTAGTACCATAAATCAAAAAAATGGAAAGCTGGGGATTTCTTAGTGAAACACATTCTATATCTTCAGCCATATCCAAGTCAGGTTGGAGGCGTGGATACGGTACTGCTGCAGCTGATTGAAGGCCTGGACCGGACGAAATACCAGCCGTTTGTTCTGCTTGCAGGGCATAGTCCCTATGTGGAGAAGTATGAGAGCCTCGGGGTCAAAGTCTTTATCGGCAAGCTGGCTGTGTTCGGCAAGCCGACCAGCTACCGGTACTATTGGGATAATGCACTGAAGCTGGTCAGCACAGTGAAGACGGTACTGCATATTATCAAAACCCACCGGATCGATCTCGTGCACTCGCACAAGATGGAACTCATGGGCGGGAACATCGCGGCGAAGCTGAAGGGCATTCCAGCGGTACAGACTGTGCACGAACTGCCGCGGGGTATGCTCCCGGCGTATCAGATGGTAGGGCTGCTCAATCATATACTTAACGACACCGTCGTTGTCTTGTGCGAGCGGAGTAAGGTGATGTTCCGGTGGTTCGGCAAGGAATCGGGCAAGCTCCGCAAAATTTATAACGGCATCCAGTTCTCGGAGACTGATTCTGGAAGCGGATTCAATCCGATCCGAGAGCAGCTTAGCCTCTCATCAGAGGTCCCTCTGATGATGACCGTGGCCCGGCTGGCGCCCGAGAAGGGGATCGAGACGCTGATCCGGGCAGCCGCGGCGTTCAAGCGGGAGGGGCACCAAGGGCATTTTGTAATCGTTGGCGACGCCACCTTCGAGCATGAGAAGGTGTACAAAGAGCAGCTGTTCGCCTTGACCGGAGAATTGAATGTAACAGACCGGGTCCACTTTGTCGGACTGCGCCGTGATGTCCCCGATCTGTTGAAGCAAGCGGACGTATTCGTGCTTTCTTCCGTCTACGATACCTTCCCCACGGCGATTCTGGAAGCGATGAGAGCGGGACTGCCCGTGGTATCTACCGATGTCGGGGGCGTACCGGAGATGGTCCGTCCGGACAATGGGCTGATGACGCCGGTGTTCGATCACGAAGCTCTGGCCAAAGCTGTGGCGTCCCTGCTGTCCATGAATTATAGAACGATGGGGCAGAACGGCCAAAAGCTGATGGAGAGCGAATTCTCCCGGCAGGCTTACGTGAACGAGACCGTACGGCTGTATGAAGAACTGTGGGCGCAGTACGGGAAGGGCGGCAGCCAAGTGGAGTACGCCCGAACTTAAAGGAAGGGCCCCGGCTTGAACAAAAAAATGCCTTCAGCAGGCTGCTGAAGGCATGTCCATAGGAATCGCTGCAGCACAGCCCTCCCGGGGCTGTGTTTTTGGCATAGCATACTTATTCTACCCGAGCCAGTGGAACATGCGGCCAGGCGCAGTCTCCGTTCCGGCAGCAGGTACAAGGGAAGAGCGATGGGATTCGGCCGGGAGCAGGGCTTGTGCGGGAAGGGAGGTCCTCATTGGCCGGCCGGCCGCCGCGTTATCCCCTTCCGTCGCCGTGGCCTCGGCGGCACGGATCACAACCTGCGTCCCTCTCGGAACCAGAGGATATAGCAAGGCGATATCTTCATTCGCCATCCGGATGCAGCCTTGAGAGGCATCCTGACCGATCGACGATTCGTCTGGCGTGCCGTGCACGGCCAGACGGCCCATCCCCAGGGCTGCAGAGCCATAGATGCCCTCCTGGCGGCCCTGTGGTTCAAGGACGCGCTCTCCAACCGCGAAGCGGCCGTTCGGCGTCGTTCCCTGGGCCCCGAGACCTACAGGGAACGCTGCCAACACCGTTTCCCCCACCGTGAACCGGATCAGATGCTGATCCTGAATCACCTCGAGCGTGGCGGGACGGTAAGGTGCGGCAAGAGCCGTCAGGGCCCCAGAGGATGCTGCCGAGAAAGAGGAAGAAGAATTCGCACCGGTTGCCGATTCGGCCCTCACGTTAGGATAGAAGGCTTCCGCCGGAGAAGGGGCCGCCGCGTTATATACCCATCCGCCGCTGCCATCAAAAAAAGCCCTAACCTCGGACGAACCGGACAGGGCTTCCTCAGGAAGGAAAGAAATATAGTTGGACGGATAGGAGCCGAGCAGGACGGTCAAGGCAGCAGGGTAAGTGCCTTGTTCGCCGCGGTAGGCTTCCAGAGCGGTACGCACCAGATTGGCTCCCGCTTCCGTGCGGAGCTTCTGGAGCTCCGCTTGCAGGAAACGGATTTTGACGGATGAATCAATGCCTGGCTGATACTCCGCTACGACGAAGGCTTTGTCTTTCCAGGACTCGTCCGTCAGCGGGACGGCGCCTTTGCCTGCAACAGGAGAAGCAACCCCGAAGATGACGATGCTGTTCTTCGGATGGCCCTCTGACAGCTGTACCGCTCTGTCGTGCAGCAGTTCTTCCACTTCTTCATGCGGTGTGCCGTAAGGGATATGCAGCAGGTAGGGAACTTCCACGCTTTCGTATGTAACGGCCTTGCCTACGCCGGCAGGGCTCCAGACCGATACGACTTTGGAGATCGCCGCCGGACCGTAGAAGAGGCCAGCCAGCAGAAGGTTGATGAAGAGCAGGGCGAGCAGCAGTACCTTCATGAACAGGGGAACTGCCGGCTTGGCTCTGAGCGCTGGGCTCGCCTGCGCTGCGGATTCCGCTGCCCCCAATTCCTTCTCCAGGCGGCGGATCGAGCCGGAAGCCAGATAGTAATAGGGGGATGGGTGGGTTCGCATCGTTTCTCTATAATGAAACAAGGCCTTGTCCCGCCGGCCTTCGAATTCGAAATGCTGGCCGAGCCGGTAGTGCGCCTCTGGTGAGCGTCTGTCGAGGTAATTGATCACCTTCTGGTAATAATTGGGATCATTGCGGTTCAAATAAAGATTTTTATGCAGATGAATGAGATGGTCGCCCTTCGTCACTCTATAGCGGGTCGTCGAGTACGGCATGTCGGAGCCTCCTAGAAGAATTGTACCTATGATACAAATAGTATCATAAAATAGGTCCCAACGAAAGGGGAGGGCCTAAAAAAATATACAATTTGTATCATGGACATCAAAAAAAGACGCCCTTCTAAGACGTCAGTGTCATGACTTCATTCCCATGCACGACCATCCGGTTGCGTCCCCTATGTTTTACTTCGTATAAAGCTCTGTCGGCCCTTCGAACAATGCTTCCTTGGAAGTGCCTGCTGTAAAGGTGTGAAGTCCGATGAAGACCGTCATGGGATTCCCGCCGAGCTCTTCATGCCGGAGCTCCGCTATCCGTGTCTGCTCCCAGCTATCGTTTCCGTGAGCTCCGTCCCCGGAAACTAGACGCAAACTCTTCCCCTCCATAGCGTGCGGGCAAGCGGTTGAACGCTGCGATCTCTCCCTCAGCATTCCCGCTGCTTTCCGGAGTGCCGCATCTCCGGCCCGGTGCCCGTAAGAGCCCGCAGCAAAAAAAGGAGCTTCCGGCGCTGAAAATAAAAGATGGAGGCGAGAATGGGAAGAAACAGCGTTGTGAACGAGGGACTAATGTACGGAAATGTGGTAATAAGACAAAGGGACAACGGCGCTCCGCCGCAGATCACCATAATTCTTGCCGCGGCTCAGAAGAGCGTAGACGGCTTCCACGATGAGCAGCCCGGCAAACAACCATAGCATATGAGGTCCCCGGATATCGGCGGGAATGTAATCCAGGTTCCATCCGGATGTCGCTGCGCAAACGGATGCGGCAGCAACCGGCATATCGGCTGCGCCCCGATATCCGTTAAGCTGTCGCCGGTTCCGGCGTGACAGTCTCGCTTGATGCGTCGCATCAAAAACCAGAGGATTTACTCCAATTTCGTGGTGTTAATCTCATATATTACTATACCATGGACGGCTTGATATTTGTATATATGCGACTCATGGGCCATATACTTTAACAGAGGCAAGGTCTGAAAGGAGTGGATGGGGATGAAGCTGTTTACGGTGAATTTGCTGAAACGTACGGACGCACAGGCAGACCGGCTCCGCCGCGAACTATCGGGTTCGGGCGAACTGCTACATAATACAGACAAAATCCATATCGCTCTGAACGGCAGGGAAGGCATGCATGAGATTGAGATCTCCGGTAAACTTCCCGCCTTCCAGCTCCATATTGACGGGGAGGCCGTATTCGCCGAAGCGGCGCAGGTGCTTGCGGAGTATGTGCTCCATGAGGAAGAGCGTGCGCTGCTTCGAAGCATGATCAAACAGGAGTTCAGTTATAAACGCGATGATGAGGTCGAGGGGATCATGGCCTACTGCGACCGGATGCTGGGGGCGAACGGGACTCCTGCGCCGGAAGTTCCTCATACCGCTGCCTATGATAAAGCTTATTCGCGCCGCAAGGAAAAAATAGCCGAGGAAATAAAGGATTTTTTGCAGGAACATACCACGCTGAACCTGGAGGGCCTCCTGACATTCAGGCTCCGTGCCTATCGCGAGGAACTGAAGGAAATCGCGGAGTATGCCGTGGACGAATTCGTCATGGATCAGCAGTACCAGGAATTCATCTCGCTGCTGCAGTATTTCGTCTATATCCAGGAGGCCAAGGTGCCCATCGTTCATTTGCTCCATAAAGGCGGGGCCGACTTCCTGTTGATGAATGAGCGGATGGAGATTATCGATACGGAGGAAACCGATACGGTGGTAACGGCCCAGATGCTCGAGAAGGACATGAACTTCGAGGATATGATCGTCTCCACGCTGATCACCGTTTCTCCGGGTAAAATCTTCATCCACACGCGGGAGCCGGAACTTCAGATTATCCACACGATCCGGCAGATCTTCGAAAACCGCGTAGAGCTGTGCGGGTACTGCCGGATGTGCCACAGCCTTGACCGCTCAACGACTGCCGAATATAATAAAGGATAAGGCGACAATCAAAGACATGAGGAACTGAAGTACTGCCCAGAGAGAGGGGACCCGGCTGCAAGCCCCTTCAGTCCACGACAGATCCTTACCCCTTTGTAGCCGTGATATGGAACGGGAGCTGCTCTTTGGCTCACCAAGTAAATATCACCGGGTCATTCCCGTTACCGGATGTCTTGAGGATTCGCTGCATGCCTGCGGTAAGCAGGAGAGGATGGCGGCGGATTGAAATAGGGTGGAACCACGAGCCGAGCGCCTCGTCCCTTCTGGGATGATGCGCTTTTTTGTATATTTCACATATGGAGGATTATGGATCATGGCAATCAAAGTAACGTTTCCTGACGGCGCAGTGCGCGAATATGCAGAAGGTACGACAGTAGATGAGGTGGCAGGTTCGATCTCTTCGGGCCTCAAGAAGAACGCGGTGGTCGGCAAAGTCAACGGCAAACTGGTGGACTTGAGTACGAAGCTCCAGGAGGATGCCGAGGTGGCCATCATCACCCTCGACAGCGAAGAAGGCCTTGGGGTTTACCGTCACAGCACCGCCCATCTGATGGCTCAAGCGATCAAAAGAATTTACGGGGAAAAGACGGTGAAGCTGGGGATCGGGCCGGTGATCGAGGACGGTTTCTATTATGATATCGATATGGAGAATTCGCTGACGCCGGAAGATTTGGTGAAGATCGAGAAAGAGATGGAGCGGATTGCCGGCGAGAACCTTCCGATTGCCCGCAGGGTCGTCTCCCGTGAGGAAGCGATCCGGATCTTCACCGAACTCGAAGATCCTCTGAAGCTGGAGCTTATCCGCGACCTGCCTGAAGAGGCGGAGCTGACGATCTACGACCAGGGCGAGTTCTTCGATCTCTGCCGGGGACCTCACCTGCCTTCCACCGGACGGATCAAAGCATTCAAGCTGCTCAGCGTGGCCGGCGCCTACTGGCGCGGCGACTCCAAGAACAAGATGCTGCAGCGGATCTACGGCACGGCGTTCGCGAAGAAGTCCGAGCTTGAAGAGCATCTGCACTTGCTCGAAGAAGCGAAGAAGCGCGACCACCGCAAGCTCGGCCGCGAGCTCAAGATGTTCACCTTCTCGAACGAAGTAGGGCAAGGGCTGCCGATTTGGCTGCCTCATGGAGCCAAAGTGCGCCAGACTCTCGAACGCTACATCGTGGACCTCGAAGAGCGGCTCGGCTACAATCACGTCTATACGCCCGTTCTGGCCAATGTGGAATTGTACAAGACGAGCGGCCACTGGGAGCATTACAGCGAAGACATGTTCCCGAAGATGGTTATGGACAATGAAGAGCTCGTCCTCCGGCCGATGAACTGTCCGCATCATATGATGGTGTACAAGAGCGATATGCGCAGCTACCGCGATCTTCCGGTTCGGATCGCCGAGCTCGGCACGATGCACCGCTATGAGATGTCAGGAGCCCTGACCGGCCTTCACCGCGTACGCGCGATGACGCTTAACGATGCCCACATCTTCTGCCGTCCCGATCAGATCAAGGAAGAGTTCGCCCGCGTCGTGAACCTAATCCGCGAGGTTTATGCGGACTTCGGCATCACCGATTACCGGTTCCGTCTATCTTACCGGGATCCGAAGGATACGGAGAAGTATTTCCAGAACGACGAGATGTGGGAAATGTCCCAGCGTATGCTGAAGGAAGTCGTGGAAGAGCTTGGGCTCCCCTACTTTGAGGCGGAGGGAGAAGCGGCGTTCTACGGCCCGAAACTCGACGTGCAGATCAAGACCGCGCTAAAGAAAGAAGAGACGCTGTCGACCGCACAGCTGGACTTCCTCCTGCCGGAGCGCTTCCAATTGGAGTATGTGGGAGCGGACGGGCAGAAGCACCGGCCTGTGGTTATCCATCGCGGCATTATTTCGACGATGGAGCGGATGACGGCGTTCCTCCTGGAGAACTTTGCAGGGGCCCTGCCGACCTGGTTATGTCCGGTACAAGCCAAAGTGCTGCCGGTGTCCGGGAACTTCGAAGCGTATGCCAAGGAAGTGGAAGCGAAGCTGCAGAAGGCGGGCATTCGCGTAGAAGCGGATCTTCGCAACGAAAAGCTGGGCTACAAGATTCGTGAGGCACAGCTGGAGAAGATTCCTTACATGCTCGTCGTAGGGGAGAATGAGGTACAGTCCGGAGGCGCGTCCGTGCGCCGCCGCGGTCAGGGAGACCTTGGTGCTCAAAGTCTCGATGACGTAGCAGCACTGATTCTCGAAGATATCCGCAGCAAAAAAATTCAATAAACGCTAACGGCGAAGCCGTCTGGCCCGGTTACTCGAAGGAGTGCCGGGACGGACGGCTTTTTTTGTTTGGTGACTAAGAGACGGATGAAGCAAGTTTCTTGCTTTGTTTCTTCTCTTCCGCGGTTGGGTATTTAGATAAAAGTCTCTCCCGTGCCGGATATAACATCTTTTGTAAGGTGAGGACACTTTCTTGCGGAGCGAGGAAGAATGCCCGGTAGATGCCGGGCGCTGACAAAGGCTTCCATGATTGGATGTATAGCAGGGGCTTCCAGTGGATAGCCTCTTAAGTAAGGGGAGGTTTAAAACAAACTTATGTTATCGAAAACCGCAAACCATGTCTTATGGATCTGTTGCATTGCGATGATGCTGTCCGTATGGATGTGGTTTGAACAAGAACCGCCATTCGTGAAGGATCGTTCCCAAGGGGCACGGGAGCCGTCCGTAACGGTCATGGGGGTTGTCCCGCATGTACAAGGCGATGTACAGGACGTCACCCGGCCTGGATCCGCCAAAGACGAACCCGAAGCAAAGCCGGTTTCTGGCGCTGCGGGTGCCGCAGGTGAAAAAGCACGGCGGACGAGCTATAAGCTGTTTCCTCACAGAGGCCAAGATCTGAAGCAGTTCAAGGCGGTGGAAGTGACGGCCACCGGCTACTACGCGGGGATCGAATCCACCGGCAAAAATCCCGGACATCCCGAATACGGAGTTACCTACTCCGGATTGAGGGTGACACGGGACGTTGGGGCTTTCTCGACCATTGCCGCCGATCCTGCCGTATTTCCGATTGGAACCGTACTTTATATTCCGGGGTACGGCTACGGAGTTGTAGCGGATACCGGAGGGGCGATTAAAGGCCGACGGATCGATTTGTACTTTGAGACCAAGGATCAGGTATACAGGGAGTGGGGCAAGAGAACCCTGAATGTATTCGTGGTCAAGGAGGGCTCAGGCAAGCTCAACGAAGTGCTGTGGAACACCCTGAAGACCGAACTGCTGTTTTGATCAGCGGCTTCCAACCTCAAACCCAACTTTCAAGGTAAAACAAGATAGGCATTTCCCGAACAATCAGTGAGCGGATGGGGAATAGCAAGCCCTAAGGACAAGATTCCTTAGGGCTTTTATGCGGCTTGGTGACAGCTTGAATGCGGGGAAAGGGGAAAAACCGAACAAAATTGTTGGTTTCCAAAGCTATTGTTTTGGTGTAAAATAAGGTTACAGTGATTATTGTTAACATTATGGGATAGGTGATAGATCATGCTAAATGCTTTGTTAGCAGGGAGCCCGATGCGTGTGAAGGAGCGGAAAGCAGCCGAAGTTTATCCATTTCTGGAGGCTTACATTGCCCGGAAAGAAGAACAAATCTCAGAAATCGAACAGGTAATCGAACGATACGAGAAAAAGCGGATGATGGAAGAAAGAAGCTATCAAAACATGTCAGCTTTGAGACGTATGTTTACAGGGAAAAGGCCGGACCATCATTTGGCGGTCGAATACATCCATTATGTAAAGCGCCCTATGGAACAAATCCGGGCCTTGCGCATGGAGATCGAGAATGCCCGTACCATTTTGAATGGCAATCCGGCGGATACGATTACGATCACGGAAGAACTGGAAAGAGAATTGAATTCCTAACGGTAGACAGCAAAACACCGGTCCCTAGCCAGGGACCGGTGTTTGTTATGTTATTTTATTTCTTGAGCTGTCCGAGTTCAATGAAGTCCGTGTCCTGGCTGTAAGCCGGCACCCCGTGGATGCCCACATCCAGGCCGACGAGTTCCTCGTCTCTGGATACGCGGACCGGGACGAGAAGACCGATGAGCTTGAACACCACCCATGCGGTGGCGAAGCCCCAGACGGCGATGACGGCTAGTCCCAGTGCCTGTACGCCGAGCAGGTTGAACCCGCCCCCGTAGAACAAGCCCGTATACCCTTTGCCCACTCCTTGGATCAGCTCAGGCTTGGCGAACAAGCCTACAGCCAGCGTGCCGATACTTCCGCTGATCCCATGGACGGCGAATGCGCCGACCGGATCGTCGATGCGTTTGGACTCGAGATATTCTGTTGCGAAGACCATGGCTATCCCGCACACGGCTCCGATCAGGATAGCCGCTCCGTCGCTGACAAAAGCGCATCCAGCTGTAATTCCGACCAGACCGGCCAGAGAGCCGTTGATGACCATCGGGGGGTCGGCTTTGCGGTACCGCATCATGGTGAAGAGGATGCAGGTTGCTCCGCCGGCCGAAGCGGCGAGCATGGTGGTAATGGCGATATGGCCGATCGAGCCGTTGGTCGCGCTGAGCGTGCTGCCCGAGTTGAATCCGAACCAACCGAACCAGAGGATGAAGGCGCCGACGGAAGCGAGCGGGAGGTTCGACGGAGGGACGATGTTCGCGGTTCCGTTCTCGGAGAATTTGCCGATCCGGGGACCGATGATGATGGCTGCGGCGAGGGCGGCGAAGCCTCCAAGCGCATGAATGACGGCAGAGCCGGCAAAATCAATCATGCCCAGCGCTCCCAGCCAGCCTCCGATGCTCCATACCCAGTGCCCGGCAATCGGGTAGATGAGTCCAGTCATGGCGATCGTGAACAGGATGTAGGCATGGAAGTTGATCCGCTCGGCTACCGCGCCCGATACGATGGAGATGACGGCTATGACGAATGCGGATTGGAACAGCCAGTAGGTTTCGTGTGAGATGGTCAGGTTGATGTGGGCAAGGTCGCCTCCGAGCATGAAGCCGCTGGTGCCGATCAAGCCGCCAAGATCCTTCCCGTACATAATGGCGAATCCGAAGAAGTAGAAGATCAATGCGCCGAAAGCGATGTCAACAAAGACCTTCATAATGATGCTGACCGCGTTCTTTTGTCTGACGAAGCCTGCTTCGAGTAAGGCGAAGCCGCCTTCCATGAGTAATATCATGGCTGCGGTGAGGACAACCCAGATCGTGTCAAGCCCGCTGGCTAATGTAGCCAAATCCATGAGGCCAATCCCTCCTGATCCGTACAATATAGAAGAGTTCTGCCCTTCATTATACGGTTTCCGTGGAATTTATGTCAACGAGATACGTGAGATTTCATCACATAAGAACAGGGTGATTGAAAACCCGAAAAAACATGGGAGGTTTCGCGCTCATTGGAAGGATTGGGGATAATTTTTAACTGCGGCGTTCATTCTATAGGATATCTAAGGAGATCGGTATTCATACGATCCGTTACCAAAGGAGATGACCCTGAATGATCCCGTTGAATTCCTCGCTGGTGAACCGCGAAGAGGCGTTCGAGCAGGTGCGCAGCTGTCTGCACGAAAATCAGTTTACACTCGGTGGCAATTGGGACTATGAGCACGGCAGTTTTGACCGCTCCCTGGAGGAAGGGCAAAAGGTGTGGCTGCGCATTCCGTTCCAGGTGACCCATGGCGTGCTTGACGGCGATACGGACGCGACCGATGCGGTCATCCGGCTCGGCCAGCCGTTCGTGCTCAAACATCTATATAATGAAGGCTTGGATCCGGAGGCCAAAGGAATGACATTCGGCGCTCTCATCGACCAGTTCCAGGAGCCGGTAGACAAGGACGCAGCAGTCGAACCGAAGTGGGTATCCCAAGCCGAAGCGCTGCTGCGGAAGGTGGAGGCTTCCTTTCCCGGTTAAGAGAGATGGCGTGGCCGTACCGGGCCGGGGGTGTGAAGTCTGAAGAACGGATTCCTTCATCTAATGCAGGGATGCAGTGCAAGTTAGGAAGTGCTTTTCTCCTCCGTTCCATAGTGTCAAGCAGGGTAGGGCGCCCTTCTCTATTTTACCTCCATTTTAGGTTTCTTTAAGGTTTCCTTAAGGTTAAGAGTGCAATATAAGAACATAACAAGAACGCAAGAGAACGCACTCTTATAACACTTAATTCAAGAGATCGAAACAGAAATCGAAACAGAAATCGAATGGAGGCTTGACCTATGGATAACAATGAACGCAATCCTTTCCATAACCGGTTCCGTCCTGAGCAGGAGGATTCGAAACATAACAGGGAAGATACCGGCCAAGGTCCGGGAGAAGAGGCGGCGAGTGAAGAGCGGGCATCGCATTATTTCTCTTATGGCCCGTATAAGCCGGCCGAGAGCAGCACGGTCTCCAGCGACAGCAATGGCAGTGCTCCTGTTGAGGTGACTCCGCCGAAGCCGCTGCGGTCCTATGCTTTCGGACAGGGGGATGAACCGGGAGGTTCGGACCGGCCGATGGGAAATTGGCAGGTAGGCCAGCCGCAGAAGAAAGCCGCCGGCTTCCGGAGTATCTTCGCCGCTTTTATGGCAGGCGTAGTCGTGGTGGGCTCCCTGATGGTGGCGTCCGACAAGATGAACCTGTTCACTGGAACGCAGGGAGTTATGGCAGGCAGCGGATCCGGCACAGCTTCCATTGCTTCGCCGGCGAACAACGGTGGGGTAGTACCCACCGCACTTGGCGGCGTTGTGCGTCCCGACAACATCTCGTCCATCGTACAGCAATCCGGGCCTGCCGTAGTGAAGATCGAAACGCTCGTCAAGCCGAAGGCAACCAGCGGCCAAGGAGGCAATTCGCTCTTTAACGATCCATTCTTCCGCCAATTCTTCGGAGACGAGGCGGTACCGCAGCGGCCGAACGGCCAAGACGGCAGCTCCGGCCAACTGCAGCCGGGCGGCATGGGAACTGGGTTTATCTTCGAAAAGTCCGGCTATATTCTCACCAACGAGCACGTGATCGACGGTGCGGATGAAATCAACGTATATGTCAAAGGCAGAGATGAGCCTTACAAGGCGAAGCTGCTCGGCAACAGCTATGATCTCGACCTTGCGGCCCTGAAGATCGAAGGGGATACAGACTTCCCGACGCTGCCGATCGGCAGTGCGGATTCGGTGAATGAAGGGGACTGGGTAGTGGCGATCGGCAATCCTTACGGATTCGACCACACGGTGACTGTAGGCGTCCTCAGTGCCAAGGAACGTCCGATCGACATTCCGGACAGCAGCGGCACGCGGCATTACAAGCATCTTCTGCAGACTGACGCCTCGATCAACCCCGGAAACTCCGGCGGTCCGCTGCTGAACATGAACGGCGAGGTCATCGGGATCAATACGGCCGTCAGCGCCCAGGCGCAGGGGATCGGCTTCGCGATTCCGACAAGCACGATTTCGTCGGTGCTCGATAACCTGAAGAACAATGTGGAGATTCCCAAAGAACCGATTCCTTATATCGGCGTAGCGCTTGACGAGATCGACAAGGACTGGGTGTCCGAACTGAGACTGGAGAATACCGAAGGCTCGATCGTTACCCAGGTAGAGCGCAGAAGCCCTGCATTCCAAGCCGGCATTCGTCCTTATGACGTCATTGTCGATGTCAACGGAACGAAAGTTAAGAATACGAAAGAAACGCAGGAAGCGATCAAAAAGCTGAAAGTCGGCGACAAGGCGACGCTCGGTGTGATGCGCGAAGGCAAGAAGGTGCCGGTGGAAGTGACGATCGGTGACCGAAACGTGCTTCTCGAAGGGCAGAAGAAGCAGCAGTAAACCGTAACGGAGAAGCCCATACTAAGAAGCGGAGCGGAGTAAGGCAAGTGCTCTGCTTCTTTTTTGTATTGAGGCAAAGATTGTTGGTACAATAAGGGAAGAGGCAGGTGTAACCATTCGGATGAGAGAGAAAATACTGGTCATCGACGATGACGAAAAAATCACTTCCATGCTGCGCCGTTCCCTGGCCTTCGAAGGCTATACGGTGCTCACGGCCAACCATGGCATGGATGGGCTCAAGCAAATTCTTGAGAATGAACCGGATGCAGTCGTGCTCGATGTCATGATGCCCCAGCTCGACGGCTGGGAAGTGGTGCGGCGGATCCGGGAGGGAGGGTCCAAGGTGCCGGTGCTGATGCTCACAGCCAAGGACGAAGTGTCGGACCGGGTGAAGGGGCTGGATCTCGGGGCGGACGACTATCTCGTCAAACCGTTCGCTCTGGAGGAGCTGCTCGCCCGGGTCCGGGTGCTGCTGCGCCGCAAGGCATCGGAGAAGGAAGAACTCGCCGCCAATAAGCTCCAGTATCTCGACGTGTTCATGGATCTGGATACCCGGGAGGTCTTCCGGGGCGATACCCTGATCGAACTGACGACCAAAGAATTCGACCTGCTCCATCTGTTTCTTCAGAACCCGCGGCGCGTGCTCTCCCGCGATATCATCATGGAGAAAATATGGGGATACGATTACAGCGGAGAGTCCAATGTGCTGGAGGTATATATTGCGCTGCTTCGCCAGAAGACCGAGGAGCATGGGCACAAACGTATCATTATGACGGTTCGCGGAGCCGGGTATGTGCTGAGGGGAGAGGCCTGAGATGTCCATCCGTCTTCGCCTTACCCTGTGGTACACGGCGATATTGTCGGCTACACTTCTGCTGCTGGGAGTAGGGCTTTACTTCTTCCTTTACTACTATTACTTCAGTTCCCTGAAGCCGGATCTGCAGCGGACGGCAGATGTGCTCCGAACCCGGATCCAATATGACGGCTATTCCTTCAAACTAAATGTACGCGACCAGCTTCGCTATAATAATTTATATTTTCAGGTGGTCAGTCTGGAAGACGGGGGCAAAACGCTCTCTCCCAGCTTGGCGGAAACCGGGCTGGAGCTGCCTGAGCTCAAGGTCACTGAGATTAAGTGCATTGTGAACAACGAATGCCGGTTCGGCAAAATTCAAATGAACAACGTTCACTTCCTGATGTACTCCACCCCGGTTACTGTCAGCGGACTGGCCCTGCCCGGCGAGCCCGTGATCGGCATCATGCAGGCGGTGTATGAGATCGATGATATCGAGCGGCTGCTCGCCATGCTTCGATTGATTCTGACGGTCACGGCTCTATTGTCCATCCTGCTCGCCGCTTCCGTCGGCTGGTTCCTGGCCCGCAAGGCGCTGCGTCCGATCGAGCAGGTTATCATGGCGACGAACCGGATCGAGAAGGGGATCGATCTCGACAAGCGGATCGAGTACTTCGGACCGAACGATGAGATCGGCGAGCTCACGCGGACGATTAACGGCATGCTGGAGCGGCTGCAAGCGGCTTATACGGAGATGGAAGAGGCTTACGGTGCCCAGCGCCGGTTTGTCTCCGACGCTTCTCACGAGCTGCGGACTCCGCTGACGACGATCCGCGGCAATGTCGATCTCCTTCAGAAAATGTGGAACGGCGTCCGGGAGGGTGCGCAGGCCCCAGGAGCCATGCAGCTGGAGATTTCGATGGAGGCCATACAGGATATTTCGGGCGAAGCGCAGCGGATGTCCCGTCTCGTGAATGACTTGCTCTCGCTCGCAAGAGCCGATGCCGGTTTCCAGATGGAAAAGACGGAAGTGGCTCTGAAGCCTCTTCTGGAGGAAGTGGCCCGCAAAGCGCAGCTGCTGCCCCGGACGGCGGAGTTTCGAACAGGGAATTTTGCAGGTCTTCAGGGACTCTGTGTCCAAGGGAATGGCGATTATCTGCAGCAGCTGTTATTTATCTTTATCGAGAATGCGTTCAAATACACTGAAGAGGGCTATGCCCTGCTGGATACGGTGGTACACGGCCATCAAGTGGGGATCCGGATCGAAGATACGGGAATGGGGATGGACAAGAAGGAGGTCCCCCATATTTTCGAACGCTTTTACCGTGCGGATCCGTCCCGCGGCCAGAAGGCCGGGACCGGTCTCGGGCTATCCATTGCCAAATGGATCATCGATGAGCACGGCGGATCTGTGGAAGTCCGCACCCTCAAAGACGAAGGGACTTCCTTCACGATCTGGCTCCCGGTTTCCTCGTGTATCGATACCGAAGCTTCCCAGGCGGAGAGGCATTCCCTACAGGGTGGGAATCAGGTATAATAGACACAAGAGACTATATTTCGACAGGCAGGTGCACAATGGACGTTATTAAGATTTCTCCCCGGGGCTACTGCTACGGGGTGGTCGATGCCATGGCGCTGGCCATGCAGACGGCAAAAAACCTGGATCTGCCAAGGCCTATATATATATTGGGCATGATTGTACATAATGCCCATGTGACCGATTTCTTTGAGAAGGAGGGCGTCATTACGCTAGACGGGCCGAACCGGCTGGAGATTCTCGACACGGTGGAGAAGGGAACCGTTATCTTCACGGCGCACGGCGTTTCTCCTGAAGTACGCCGGCGCGCCCGGGACAAAGGGCTGACGGTAGTGGATGCAACCTGCCCGGACGTGACGAAGACACATGATCTCATCCGTGAGAAGTCGGCCGAAGGGTACCACATCATCTATATCGGCAAGAAGGGCCATCCGGAACCGGAAGGGGCTATCGGAATTGCGCCGGATTATGTTCATCTGATCGAGAGAACCGAGGAGATCGATGCGCTGCAAGTCGAGTCTTCCCGCGTTCTGATTACGAACCAGACGACCATGAGCCAATGGGATATCAAGCATATTATGAAGCGAATCCTCGAACGGTATCCGCATGCTGAGATTCACAATGAAATCTGCTTGGCTACCCAGGTGCGCCAAGAGGCGGTAGCCGAACAGGCCAAAGAGGCCGATCTCATTCTTGTCGTCGGGGATCCGCGGAGCAACAACTCCAACCGCCTGGCCCAAGTCTCCGAGGAGATTGCCGGGGTCAAGGCATACCGGATCGCCGATATTACGGAACTCCGCAGGGAGTGGCTTGTTCCGGTCCGCCGTGTAGGAGTGACGTCGGGCGCTTCGACGCCGACACCCATTACCAAAGAAGTCATTACGTATTTGGAACAGTATGACCCGGCGAAACCGGAGACATGGGAAATTCGCCGCACGGCCAACTTGGATCGATTGATTCCCACGCCGAAGTTGAAATCGCGGGCGGAGTAAAGAAGCACGTGCGGGAGGAAAGGAACGGCAGCGAATGAAGACAATGGCGAAACAACATTTTCGGCTTCGGAACATCGGGCGATGGTTCAGATATAAGTACTTGCTGCTGACACGTGCCAAGGGTGGGCCTACCATGGTGGCACTCGGTTTCTCTATCGGTCTGGCCATCGAGATGTTCACGCTTCCGACGGCAGGTCTGGCCTTTTTCCTTATATTTCCTTTCGTCTACATGCTGAGGGCCAGTATGGCCGCGGCGCTGCTCGGCTTCATGTTCGGCAAGATCATCTATATCCCTTTTTCTTTCGTGCACCGGGCGGTGGGGGGAATGCTGCTGCCGCACGGCATCAAAGGTGAACTGCTCGAAAGGCTGCCGGGCTGGCTTGACTCGTTTATCCGTTTTAATCTCAAATTGTTTGTCGGCGGTGTTGTCGATGGCATCATCCTTGGCTTGATCCTCTTCTTTCCGGTCAAATGGCTGCTTGTATGGTTTGACGGCAGAAGAAAAGAAAAACGCAAGAAGCGCAAAGAACAGCAGTTTCTGGCTTCTGGCGCCAATGGGTAGCCGGCCGGCATTGCCGTGGTAGATGTGCATAGGATAAGCCTCGAGACATCGGGGCTTATTTCTTTTTCGGATATAGTATTGACGGGGACAGGCGGTAGGGTGTAAAATTACTTTAGTGCTTAAAAGCGTATAAGCGTCGAAGCGTTTATGTGTAATAGAAAACTTGTCCCCAAGGGAGTGTTCCAATATGATCGTAATTCTGTCCGGAACAGTAAGCGAAGAGCGTATCGCGGAAGTGGTCCAGCATATCGAGAAGCACGACGTAACGGCTCATGTGTCCAGAGGCGTGGACCGGACGATCATCGGTATTATCGGAAAAGCGAATCCCGTACTGGCCGAGCAGCTTCGCCAGCTCTCCGGCGTGGAGCAGGTCGTCAAGATCTCGAAGTCGTATAAACTGGCGAGCCGAGATTTCCATCCGGATGATACGGTTATCCGCATTGGTGATGTCACGATCGGCGGGGAGCAGCTGGTCATCATGGGCGGACCTTGCGCTGTAGAATCGCCGGAGCAGATCGACGAGATTGCGCGTCTTGTGAAGGCCTCAGGGGCACAGGTGCTGCGGGGTGGAGCGTTCAAGCCTAGAACAGGTCCCTACAGCTTCCAAGGGACGGGGGTAGAGGGCCTTGTCATGATGGCGGAAGCGGGGAAGAAGCACGGTCTTCTGACGATTACCGAGGTCATGACGCCCGAATATGTCGATATTTGTGCAGAGTATGCGGACATTCTTCAAGTAGGTACCCGCAACATGCAGAACTTCGACCTCCTACGGAAGCTGGGAACCATCCAGACACCTGTTCTGCTCAAACGTGGATTCAGCTCCACGTACGACGAGTTTTTGAACGCGGCAGAATACATCCTCGCCGGCGGAAATCCGAACGTTATGCTTTGCGAACGCGGCATCCGCACTTTCGAGTCCTACACGCGCAATACACTGGATCTGGCCGCCATCCCGGCGCTGCAGACGCTCAGCCATCTGCCTGTGATCTCGGATCCGAGCCATGGTACCGGCCGCCGGGAACTTGTAGAACCGATGTGCAAAGCTTCTGTGGCTGCCGGGGCCAATGGATTAATCGTCGAGATGCATACCGATCCGGATAATTCCATGACCGGAGACGGAGTCCAGTCCTTATTCCCGGATCAATTCGCCCGCCTGATGGTAGATCTTGAGAAGCTCGCTCCCTTGTGCGGCAAGCGTTTTGATACGAAGAAAGACTCTGTGCTGATCGGATAGCAGGGTGGATAAAAGAAATAGAGCAGACTTGAAAACCTTCATGCTGAAGGGAGTCAAGTCTGCTTTTTGTCGGAATGGTGAAAATATGATTGCAGTGTGAGCATATCTCACACCTCGATAAAAAATACCTTACATAAGTATTGACGAACTTTCCCGAAAAGTCTTATAATAGCAACATGATTAACAAAAACTTGAACAATGTGAGACCGAACGGACGTTAATGTTCGGAAATTAGGAGGTAAGGTAGTCCATGTCAGTTCAAAACGTGTTAAACACCATCCAGGAAAAAGGCATCGAGTGGGTTGATTTCCGTTTTGTCGATCTTAGCGGTAGAGCACACCACATTTCTTTGCCGGCTTCTGAAGTTGAAGAAGCAACTTTTGAGAACGGCGTAGCATTTGATGGTTCCTCGATCCCGGGATTTAAAGGCATCGAAGAGTCCGACATGGTCATGATGCCAGATACGGAGTCCTGCTTTATCGATCCGTTTACAGCTCATCCAACCCTCGTAATTATGTGTAACATCCATACTCCTGACGGTGAACGTTATGAACGCGACCCGCGCAGCATCGCTCAAAAAGCTGAAGAGTATCTGCAGCAAACCGGCGTGGGTACGACTGCGAATTTTGCTCCGGAATCCGAATTCTTCATTTTCGATGAAGTTCGTTTCGAGAGCGGCCAGAACAAGTCTTCTTACTTCGTTGATTCCGAAGAGGCTCACTGGAACTCGAATCGCAAAGAAGAAGGCGGCAACCTGGGCTTTAAAGTAGGCCACAAGGGCGGATATGTGCCTGTAGGTCCTACAGATACGCAGCAGGATATTCGTAGCGAAATGTGTCGACTGCTGATGGAGTCCGGTCTTCGCATCGAACGTCACCACCACGAAGTGGCGACAGCAGGCCAGGGCGAAATCAACTTCCGTTTCGATACGCTGACCAAAACAGCAGATAACTTGATGAAATACAAATATATCGTTCAAAACACGGCAAGACAATACGGCAAGGTAGCTACCTTCATGCCGAAGCCGCTCTTCGGAGACAACGGCAGCGGGATGCATGTGCACATGTCGATTTTCAATGGCGATTCCCCTCTTTTCTATGAAAAAGGCGGCTATGCTAACCTGAGCGAAATGGCTCTGCACTACATCGGCGGTATTCTTTACCACGCTCCAGCGTTAATCGCTCTGACGAACCCAAGCACGAACTCATTCAAGCGTCTCGTACCTGGTTACGAAGCACCGGTTAACCTTGTCTTCTCCAAAGGCAACCGTTCTGCAGCTGTTCGTATTCCGGTAGCTGCCGTTACACCTAAAGGCTGCCGCATCGAGTTCCGTACACCGGACTCCACAGCTAACCCTTACCTTTCTTTCGCAGCGATGCTGCTTGCAGGTCTGGACGGCATCAAGAAGAAGATCGATCCGCGCGCACTGGGCTATGGTCCTCTCGACAAGAACATCTACGATCTGTCCGATGCGGAGAAGAGCGAAATTCGCAGTGTTCCTGGAACGCTTGACGAGGCGCTTGACGCACTTGAGGCTGACTACGAGTTCCTGACAGAAGGCGGCGTATTCACGAAGGACTTTATCGATAACTACGTGGGTCTGAAGCGCGGCGAAGCCAAAGCGGTTTCCATCCGTATTCATCCGCACGAGTATTCCCTGTACTTCGATCTGTAAGAACAACATCTATCGGTTCACAAAGCTCCCTTGCATGCAAGGGAGCTTTTTATTGTTGTTGGTTAATAAGAAAGCGTGATCAGCGGTTTGCATTATAATAGGAAGCAACTAGTGGGAAGGGAAGCCTCTTGGGTGCTTTTCGTTATGCTAGGAGCAGGCTACTCCTTGGGAAGGTCTGTTTAGACAGACGAGGGCGTTAAGACGCCCAGAAAGGAATCTGAGCCTTCTCAGCGCCGGGAAGGAAGTCGTATTTCATACAAAAGAGACGTAAATCTACATTATTTCGTGCCAATTTTATGGAATAGTAGCGATACGAATTGTATCTTCCGTCAAAATTCGCTATAATACTAATGTGGGTGGGGTGTGTACTTAACTATTGCCAAGGAGGACAAGGATCGTGAAGTATGGTAACAAAATCAGCTTACTGCGAGAAGAAAGACAATTGACCCAAGAAGAGCTGGCCGTATGTATAGGGATTTCCAGGTCAGCGCTTTCACATTACGAGAATAACAGAAGGCATCCCGATTATGAAACTTTAAAGAATATTGCCGATTTTTTCGACGTATCTTTAGATTACCTCATGCGAGAGTAATTGAAACATGCTCCATGCCTCTTTTTTGAAATGAGGCTGTCTTCTGAATTGGTAATAGGGAAATGAGGCCGGCTGCAGGGTGACACGAGGTGCCAATCCGTATCACTGCTGGTTATCCAGTGTTGTCGGAATTTGCTTGATTTTGTCGTACTGTTCATGAGGAATGCCTTTTTTCTGTGGCAGAATTCACTTTTCAACCAGATCTCGACAGAAGTAAAAATAGTCCTTGACAAGATACACTTTGTATCATAAATTTAGAGTGTGGATTACGATACATAATGTAACTTTAAACGACATTTTTTTATCGAGAGCATAACTGAACAGTCAACGCTACAAGAGAAGGAAGGTAATCCCCATGATTGAGACAAGAATGTATCATTCCTCTCCGGTTGTCTTGAAGATGAACTTGGCCTCAGAGATGTATATTTCACAAATTAATTCCATGAAAGTCAGCAGTTCCAAGGCTCTAGTGACTTTATTGTCGATCAGTCCGGAACAGATAGAATTCCAGTCGGAGCTGAACTTCCCGGTATCGGCCGAGGTATTTTGCTCCTTTGCCTTACCGTTTCAGGAACAGACAGTAGAGCTTGAAGCTGTACTAGTCCAGAGTAGCAGGTCCGGCACCTCTTTTCAATACACAGCCAAGCCACAGCTTAGCGCGTGGAAGAAAGACCAACTGGCTGCTGCAATCCGGAATCGTACGGACCTGTTCGAACGTTTCTATGAAGAAGCCAAACATGCCTACACAATGATGGATATAGAACAGCCGCGCAGCTTAATTGATCACGTGGTATAAGTATTTCGTAATTCCGAGGTGGACGCATGAATGATTGATATTCACAATCATATCCTCCCCGCTCTGGATGATGGGGCACGGGATATGGAACAGACGCTGCGTATGGTTAGGCAAGCCGAATCCTTGGGTGTAACGACATTAATTGCTACTCCGCATCACGCCAATGGAACGTTTATTAACGAGTCTGAGGTTATACGGCGCTCGGTAGACGAGGTCAACCAGAGGATTCAAGAACGCGGAATGACAGTTAAGGTGCTTCCGGGTCAGGAAGTACGCTGGTTCGGGCGGTTAATGAAGGATCTGGAGAACGGCAAGCTAGTACCACTCGCTGATTCCAGATATTTATTGCTGGAGTTTCCCTCTTCGTACGTACCCGCTGCCGCAAGGCAGACCATATCTTCGCTTGTGGCTGCGAATTATATTCCTATAATTGCTCACCCGGAGCGCAATCGGGCCATCTTCCAACAACCTTCACTGCTTTATGATTTCATTCGAGAAGGAGCACTGTCTCAAGTTACTTCTCACTCGATTACCGGATTATTCGGGAAGAAAATCCAAAAGTTCAGTCTTGATTTATGTCGAAAACACTGTGCCCATTTTATTGCTTCGGATGCCCACCACGAAACAGGCCGTTGTTTTAATTTGCCCAATGCTTACGAATATATCGGAGAGCACCTCGGAGCGGACTACGTAGAAGGGTTTATCAGCAGAGCATCTCTCGTCGTGCGGAACCAAAATATAGAGACGGTTGAACCGATTCGACCGGCGAGGAAATGGTTTGGTTTTTTTTGAAAACATCATGAAAATTTTCTGAAAATTCCCAGGGGGATCCACCATGGAAGTAAAACATTACCTGCAAATACTTCGGAGATACATAGGGTTGATACTGGGAGTGACCCTTGTCGCCAGTCTATGTACCGCTCTCGTAAGTGTCCAGTATTTGCCCCGCGTCTACCAAGCCTCGGTTAAGCTTCTAATCAATAACGAGGGCAAGGGAGACGGAGTAGACATCAGCACGATTAACACCAACTTGAAACTCATCAAGACTTACACGGAAGTCATTCGTACTACGGCTGTGCTGGAGAAAGTGGCTGCGGCATATCCGGAATTCATGCTTACCCCGGAACAAATGGCCGAGAAGCTCGAAGTCAAGCAATCTTCCGATTCTCAGGTCATGACGCTTGTGATCCGGGATACGGATTATAGACGGGCTGCTGAAACTGTGAATGCCATTGCCTATACGTTCCAGAAAGAAATTGAGAATGTCATGAAAGTCAATAACATTAATGTATTGGGACTGGCCAATCCAGAGAAGTCTGCCAAAGCGGTGCTGCCGAACACGCAGTTGAATGTTCTGGTCAGCGTACTGGTTACCCTGCTGCTTGGCATCGGCTTCGCGTTTCTCCATCACACGCTCCAACATACCGTTAAGAATGAGAAGGATGTAGAGGAACTGCTAGGATTGACGGTTTTAGCCGCCGTACCCACGGTAAAACGCAAAGATATCACCCTGCAACCATTCCCAAGCGGTCGAAAGGTAGGAGAGATTCCTTATGCCACAGCAAAACAGTAAAAATAACGTGATCATCACGGAAGCCAATCCACAGTCCCCCATCAGTGAATCTTATCGTACACTAAGAACCAATATCGATTTTTCCCTGGTAGAGAACGATAACAAGGTCATTATGGTGACATCCACACAGCAGGCGGAGGGGAAAACGACAACCGCTGTAAATATGGCTGTTGCCTACGCCCAGGCCGAGAAAAAAGTGCTCATCGTGGATGCCGATATGAGAAGGCCTAATGTTCATAATATGTTTAACCGTCCGAATCGTGTCGGACTCTCAAACCTGCTGGCAGCCCAGTACGCGGCCCAGGAATTGATCACCGAAACACACATTCCTCATTTAGAAATGATATCCGCGGGCGTTATTCCCCACAATCCTTCCGAACTGCTCTCATCCGAAAGATGGGTCCAATTCATCGAATTCGCCAAGAATAAGTATGATGTAGTTATCATCGACACTCCTCCGGCTCTCAGTCTGCCGGATGCGCAATTGGTAGCCGGCCACAGCTGCGGCGTAGTTATTGTCATCGATGTCGGCAAGGTGAAACGTGAGGCCGTTAAGAAAATGAAGAGCAATCTGGAGCACGCCAAAGGCCGTATCCTCGGCGTTGTCTTGAACAATGTGAACAAAAAAGAAGCGGGAACCTACGCTTACCAATACTAATCGCCGTTCCGAACGCTAGGGCCGTTTAGCCCCTGGTATCAGGTAATGTCTACTGCACCTTTATCACTGTAGGCACTCGATCATGCTGTGGGCTCTATGAAGCCTTAGACGTCTATCGTCGGTGGTGTGATGTGAGGTTGGGTTGAATGCCCTCTCTCCTAACTAATAAAAATTCTAGTTATATTGTTTTGGCATGATAAAGACAATATAGCTAGCTTTTTTATCTCAACATAAAAGCAGTGCAGGAGTGTAGGTTTGTCTTAGATACAGATAAGAGTAGGAGGGAAACCAAATGAAAAAAGTTAGAAAAGCAATTATTCCCGCAGCAGGACTCGGAACAAGGTTTTTGCCCGCTACGAAAGCTATGCCCAAAGAGATGCTTCCCATCATAGACAAGCCTACCATCCAATATATTGTGGAAGAGGCCGTTGAATCCGGAATCGAAGATATCATCATCGTGACGGGGAAGGGCAAGCGGGCCATCGAGGATCATTTCGACCATGTGCATGAGCTGGAGCATAACCTGAACGAAAAAGGCAAGCTTGAGCTGCTTGAAGAAGTTCGCCGTTCTTCTAAAGTGGAGCTGCACTTTATCCGTCAGAAAGAACCGAAAGGCCTTGGACATGCCGTATGGACTGCGCGCAAATTCATCGGCAACGAACCTTTCGCTGTACTTCTCGGAGATGATATCGTATCGGCTGAAAAGCCGTGCCTGAAGCAGCTGATCGAGCAGTACGAGCAAACAGGATCGTCGGTAATCGGTGTTCAGAAGGTAACGGACGAGGAAACGAACCGGTACGGGATTATCGATCCTGCCGGCAATCAAGGCAGACTCTACGAAGTTCAAAAGTTCGTGGAAAAGCCTGCTCTCGGTACGGCTCCATCCAATTTGGCTATTATGGGCCGCTATATCCTGACTCCCGAAATCTTCGATATCCTGTCCCTTCAGGAGCTTGGTGCGGGCGGCGAGATCCAGTTGACGGATGCGATCCAGAAGCTGAACGAGCTGCAGCGTGTATATGCTTATAATTTTGAGGGCACGCGTCATGATGTGGGCGAGAAGCTCGGATTTATCCTGACAACACTGCAGTTTGCTTTGAAATCCAAAGAACTTCGCCAGCCTGTTCTGAATGCCATCAAGGAAACGCTGGCCAACCATAAATTAATCGATGTGATCGGATAAATACCAATCATTATATTCCGTAGGGCCCGGATCTGCGGCACTTTGGCCGGGCCTTACGATACTCCAATAGAGGTGAGCGGAATGAACAAGGGCTCTAAGATTTATGTTGCCGGTCATCGTGGACTCGTCGGCTCGGCTATCATCAGAAGGCTGCAGGCTGAAGGTTACGACAACCTGGTGTACCGAACTTCGCAGGAATTGGATCTTCGTGATCCGGGTGCGGTAGATGCATTCTTCGCAGCGGAGCAAGTCGAATATGTATTCCTTGCTGCTGCAAAAGTGGGCGGTATCGTAGCGAATAATGAATACCCAGCTACATTCATCAGGGATAATCTGATGATTCAAACGAATGTCATCGATTCGGCGCATAAGAACGGCGTTAAGAAATTGATGTTCCTGGGAAGTACCTGCATCTATCCGAAGTTTGCACCGCAGCCTATGCGGGAAGAGGATCTGCTGACCGGTATTCTGGAGCCTACGAACGAGCCGTATGCTATCGCCAAGATTGCTGGGATCAAGATGTGTCAGAGCTATAACCGGCAGTTCGGTACAAGCTACATTTCGGTGATGCCTACGAATCTCTACGGTCCTAACGATAACTTCGACTTGAAGAATTCGCATGTGCTGCCAGCCATGATCCGCAAGTTTCATGAAGCGAAGGCGGAGGGGAAACCCGTGGTTGAGCTGTGGGGTACGGGCACTCCGCGCAGAGAGTTCCTCCACGCGGATGACTTGGCTGATGCCTGTGTGTATCTCATGAATACTTACAATGAGAGCGACATTGTGAATATCGGCGTAGGTGACGATATCTCGATTCGTGAGTTGGCCGAGAAGATCCAGGCAATCGTAGGTTATACGGGCGATGTCGTATACGACTCGAGCAAGCCGGATGGCACGCCACGCAAACTGGTTGATGTAACCAAGCTGAACAGCCTGGGATGGAAAGCGAATATTTCGCTGGACGAAGGTCTGGCATCCACTTATGAATGGTTTTTGCAAACACAGCAGCATCTGAGAACACTCACGAACATATAGGGGGAATATACACATGAAATCAGCACTTATTACTGGGGTTACCGGTCAAGACGGATCGTATTTGGCGGAGTTTTTGCTTGAGAAAGGCTACAAGGTCTACGGACTGCGCCGCAGAACAAGCACGCCGAACTACGAGAATGTACAGGCGATCAAAGATCAAATCGAGTGGATTTCGGGCGATCTGACGGACCTGCCTTCTTTGATCGAAGCCGTACGCATTTCCGATCCCGACGAAGTATACAACCTGGCAGCCCAATCGTATGTGGCGGCTTCCTGGCCCCAGCCGATCCTTACTGGCAACATCACCGCACTCAGCGTGACAAACATGCTGGAAGCAGTACGGATCGTGAAGCCGACGGCTCGCTTCTATCAAGCTTCGAGCAGCGAGATGTTCGGTAAAGTGCTGGAAGTTCCCCAAAAAGAAACGACTCCATTCTACCCGCGCAGCCCTTATGGCGTTGCGAAAGTATATGGTCACTGGATTACAGTCAACTACCGTGAGAGCTTCGATATGTTCGCCTGCTCCGGTATTTTGTTCAACCACGAATCCCCTCGCCGCGGCCTGGAATTCGTAACACGCAAAATTACGGACGCTGTTGCCCGCATCAAACTGGGACTGCAAAACGAGCTCCGTCTCGGCAACCTGGATGCGCTCCGCGACTGGGGATTTGCAGGTGACTACATCAAAGCGATGTGGCTGATGCTGCAGCAGGATACACCGGAGGATTTTGTCATCTCCACGGAAGAAACGCACTCGGTTCGTGAATTCCTGGAAGTGGCATTCTCGTATGTGGGTCTCAACTATGAAGACTACGTGGTGCTGGACCCTAAATTTGTCCGTCCGGCTGAAGTAGATCTTCTGATCGGCGACTGCACCAAAGCTAAGGAAAGACTTGGTTGGAAACTCGAAGTGAATTTCCAGCAGCTCGTGCACATGATGGTTGATGAAGACCTGAAACGCGTTCAGGCCGAAGCACGCTACATCAATGCAATGGCATTAAGCTAATCCTGGGCAATGGGATGGCTAACGCGCTAAAAGCAATTCTCAGTAAGGCCAAGCATATGGGAAAGACTCGTGACTTCAAGAATTTGACTTACAGTGCGATGGAATTTATTGTGAATCCGATGATTACGATATTGATTACTCCTCTGCTGCTGAAGATGCTGGGCGCCGAATTCTATGGAAGCTGGATTCTGATGGGTTCCATTATAGCGATCCTCAGTGTAACCAACCTTGGAGTCAGCAGCTCGGTAGTCAAATTCGGGTCTGCTTATCTCGAAACCAATGATTATGCTTCTTTTAACCGTGTACTCCGCTTCACCATGGCGTTATGTATAGCAATCGGGTCTGCGACCACGCTCTTGCTATACCTGCTTGGCCCCAGCCTTCTGTTTTTATTCCAGAATGTAACAGGGGAGACAGGCGAACAAATTGTTGAGGCGACAAGGGTATTGGGAGCCGTCGTCGGAGTCAAGATTATCAGCAGCGTGTTTGCTGCCGTATGCATGGCACATCACCGTTATGACGTATTGAATAAGACGAACATGCTCGTTAATGTCATCACCAACCTGATGAGCGTGGTGCTCGTTTATCTCGGATTCAAACTGCTCGGACTTGTCGTTTTGATGCTACTGATGTCCGTGTGTGCCGCAGCTTTCCAATATGCGATCGGCCGCAGGATGAGTCCGGAGCTGATCTATACGCCCCGTTGGGACAGAGAGGCATCGAGGACTGTTCTGGGGTACGGCATGTACTCATGGCTGCAAGTCATCAGCAGTGTGATCTATACCCAGATCGACCGTGTGATCATCAGCTCAACTCTTGGACCCGCGGCACTTGGCGTGTACTCGGTCTGTATGCAGCTGGCTGCCAAACTGCACGAGGTTCCGGCCGCTGCGGGAGCATTCCTATTTCCGAAGTTCAGTTCTCTTCGTGAAACCGGGAATCTCGAGCAGCTTAAGAAAGTGTATATTTTCGCTAATAAGGTTGTCATCTTGGCGGTGACTTCCCTCAGTGTGCCCATGCTGTTGTACGCTGACAGCATACTGACCATTTGGATTTCGCCTGAATTTGCTGTTCAGGCTGCATCGCTATTGAGACTTTTGGTCGTCGGCGTAGCTTCAGGTACCGTCGCCATCGTAGCTTTTTATTACCTGAACGGCACGGAGTATGTGAAGTTAAACACGGGGATCAACTTTGGAACCAGTGCGGCTACGCTGCTGGGAAGCTTGCTGCTTGTGCCACTTCTCGGAATTCCGGGGGCGGCCTTCTCGCGCATGCTTGGATTCCCCATCGGCATAGGGGCAAGGTTGTTTATTGAGATCAAGTTGATGGCTCTGAAATGGAAGTTGTTGCTCCACACCTTGGTTCCGCCCGTATGCTTATTTATACTCAGCGGACTGTGGATCTATTGGACGGGAGGCCCTTCGGCGAGTACGCTGATCTCCCTGCTGCTGCAGCTGGCGGCTTCCGGAACCATTGTTCTGATTGTGATGGGCGTGCTTTTGTTCGGTATGGAGATGATGTCTCTTCGATTCGGCAAACTGCGTAAAAGGGAAAGGGAAGAGGCTGTGTGAAACCCAAAGTGATGTTCATGACCAATATACCAAGTCCCTACCGGGTCGATTTTTTCAATGAGCTCGGCAAGCATTGCGACTTGACCGTTTGGTTTCAAGCGAAGAACGAAGCCAACCGGGAGTGGAAGGTGGATGGACTCGGCCGCCGTTTTCAATACAAGTTTCTTCCCGGCCGGACTTTCGGTCTCGATAAGCACTTGAACTTCTCCGTATGGAAAGAACTGCAGCGTAATCCATTCGATGTCTATATGATGGGATGCTACAGTTCACCGACGGAGATGATGGCCATCCAATGGCTTCGCATGAGGCGGATTCCCTTCATCTTGAACTCGGACGGGGGATTTCCTGCCCCAGAGGAATCGCGGTTCAAACGCAACTTGAAGAGAGGGTTGATCTCGAGCGCTTCTTTCTGGCTGTCATCGGGAAAGAACTGCACGAACTATCTAACCTATTATGGAGCCAAGGCGGATCAGATCCACGAGTATCCGCTGAGTTCGGTTTATTATTCCCCTGAACAGCTGAAGCCTCTGTCTCCCGCTCGGGCGAAAGAACTGAAGCTCAAGCATGGCCTGAAGGGAACCGTCTTTTTGTCGGTGGGTCAATTTATTGACAGAAAAGGACTGGACCTGCTGCTTCGTTCGTTCCATGAGCTGAATGACCCCGATGCGAGTTTGCTGCTCATCGGAGGGGGGCCGCAGGAAGCCGAGTACAGATCCTACCTTCAGGAGAATAGAGTGGAGAATGTCGTGATTCTTCCCTTTTTGCAAAAGGAAGAATTAATAGAGTATTATAAAGTATCCGATGCTTTCGTGCTTCCGACGCGATATGATGTGTGGGCCTTGGTATTGAACGAGGCACTCATGTTCGGCCTGCCGCTGATCTCGACCGAGATGGCAGGAGCGGCGCATGATCTCATCGAAGAGGGCGTCAACGGATATATGATCCCTGCAGATGATCAAGTTGCCCTTACATCAGCGCTGCGCAGCATGGCGGAGTCTCCTGAGCGCAGAGCCGGATTCGGCGCCCGGAGCTTGGAGATTGCCGGACGGTATACGATGGAACATATGGTGGAAGCTAACGTGGAAGCCATTAACCGCTTTCTCAGCAGGCACAAAAGTGAGGCTATATGAGTAAAAAAATTTTATTCTTCGATACATCGAATGATGGGCACCACTTTTACTACAACTTGGCTGCCATTCAAGGGGTGCGCGAGAGAGATCCGGATGCGGTCTGCTGCTATGCGACGACATCGATGGAACCGGAACAAGCGAAGAGCTTGGAGGAGGCCGGAATCTCCATGCTGGTGATGGATCCGACACCCCCAAGGCTGCCTGCTGTACTGGGACGGACACTGATGTTGTACAGGCTGGTCCGATACTGCAAGAAGCAGGGATATGGAAAGCTTCATCTCTTGTATCTCGACTGTCTGCTGATTCCGCTGCTTCTGGTTTGGCCCTTGCTACTCGGATTGACCTGCACCGCTACTATGCACTGGTACCCTACACGACCGAGCAAGCAGCGGGCGCTTTCTTTTTTTCTGGGGCTTGGCGTCATTCGCCAGCTTATCGTGCATGGAGAATATACCAAGCGCTACACGATCGAACGGGTACGCTCGTCCGGCAGGGGAACAGTCGAAAGTATCCTGTACCCCCAGCTGCACCCCCAGCACGGCAATCCCGATCAGGACCGGCAGCTTCAAAGCAGGTGGGAAGCCGCTCCGGGGCCGTATCTCTTGGCCTTCGGCGGTACCCGGTATGATAAAGGGTTGGATCTGCTTATGCAGGCTTTCGCAAAGGTGGAGGAACCTGCAACCCTGGTGATCGCAGGAAAAGAGGAGCACTTTACCCGCGAGGACATTGAAGCTTGGAAGATGAGACTTCCTTCCCATTGTCAAGTGATTACGGAACTCGGGTATATTGATGATGAGGCGGTTTCCAGTTACTTTGAATCCGCCGATCTTATCGTGCTGCCGTACCGGAAAATGTTTACGGGACAAAGCGGACCTCTGACGGAGGCCGTCGTTCGCAATAAGTTGGTTATCGGACCGGATCATGGAGAGATCGGCTTTACGATCGATCATTATCAGTTGGGATTGGTCTTCCGTTCGGAAGAGGTAACCGATCTGGCTGAGCAGATCAATTATGCTCTTCGTCACCGGACCGAGCTGGCCGAGAAGCTGAACACGAACCAGAACCATTATCGCGAGTTAATCCAACCACGATTTTTTATGGATAAATACGGCAAGACGTTGGGTGCGTAATTCAACTACATGAAAGGAGTAGACCATGCTGCTGCGAGTTAAGGTCTTGCTGCTTCTTATCGCTACTTTCATGATGCGGCCGACCGCTTTCGGACAGAACCTGTCAAGCTTGGCCATGGTGCTGAGTTTGGGGGCGGTCTACTTCCACATGGTAGAGCAATCTATTCTAAAAAATGTGCGCTTCACGCGACACATTCAGTTTGTACTGGTAGTCAGTATCGTGATGTGGGTGTATTTCTTTGCTCATGCGGGAGTACAAGGCGGTATGCACTTCGAGTTCGTGATCAAAGCGGCCGTCGCACATATCGTCATTCTCTTTTCCTTTGCCTTGGTTTTGAGCGATGAGAGGGCCAATCAGAAATATTTTCGCGGATTTATTTTCACGCTGATGGCTTTTGTAATTTCTTACTATATCAGCTTGCTTCTGACGACCGTAGTTCCTTGGGAGTCCCTCTACTTGTTCAAAATTAATGTAGAGACGTACGACCAAACGGGCAAAACCTACTTCCCGTTTACCATTTTATACAGCTTTATTGAGATGCCTGGGCTTAATCTGCCGAGGCTGCTTGGTTTGTTCCGCGAAGCCGGTATCTTCCAGGCCTTTTTGATCTGGGCCATCTTTTCGCTTGAATCCTACAACCTGGACAGGAAGTGGATTCAAATTGTGCTGTTCCTTGGAGTTGGGGCTACATTGTCCACGTCCGGACTGGCGATTTACTTCGTCGCACTAGCCATGCGGTATTTCTTCAACCGAAGGGGCCTGAAAGCAATTATGATTTTTGCTTTTATGTTCTATGCCGCCTTCTTTGCTCCGTTCATAGGACTGAATGATAAGTCCGAGAAACTGGGGGCTTCGGTGACGGACCGGTCGGATGCCACATGGGAAGGGCTTCGCTTGTTTATGGAGAATCCGTTCGGCACGGGAATGTACAATGAGGGATACAACAATGCGGACCAGCTGGGCATCAATCTGCTTTCCTCCAGCTATATGATCGGGATCATAGGAATTCTGCTCGTCCTTATCATTTATTTTGCAACGGTGTTCTGGGTGGAGGACAAAGCGCAGTATCTCGTTGCGGTTACACCGCTGTTCCTGACACTGCTGATTTCGCAACCCGTACTCGACGCCCCGCTGTTCTATATTATGCTGATGGCCGCATACAAGAAAAAGCCGAGCGAGCCCAAACTGCCGCTCGAACAGAAGATGATATGGCAGGAGGCACGGGCGCCTGTCGCCAGACAATAATATAGAACTAGTTTGGTCGGTGTATCGATTAAGATTACCCGGGAAGGGGGAGTATCTTGTGAAGCATATCTTATATATTCAGCCCTATGCCAGCCAGGTCGGCGGTGTGGATACGGTGCTGCTGCAGCTGGTCGAAGGTCTTGACCGGGCGCGATACCGCGCTTTTGTACTGCTTCCCGGACCAAGTCCTTACGTGGCCAAGTATGAAGCGGCAGGTGCAACCGTATTGTTCGGGAAGCTGGCCGTGTTCGGCAAGCCTACGGACCTGGGATACTACCTTCGCAACACGGCTAAGCTGTGGGTGACGATCCGTACGGTAATGCGTGTGATCCGCGAGCATAAGATCGATATCGTGCATTCGCATAAGATGGAGCTGATGGGCGGGAATATTGCCGCGAAATTAATGCGCATCCCCGCGGTGCAGACGGTACATGAGCTGCCGAGAAAGCCTTTGTTCGCCTATCAGATGGTAGGTTACCTCAACCACTACTTTAACGATAAGGTGATCGTTCTCTGCGAGCGGAGCAAGGTGATGTTCAACTGGGGCTCAACCGTCTCCCATAAGCTGCTGAAGATTTACAACGGCATTGATTTTAAGAAAGAACTGCTTCCGCTTGGACCGGGGGATATCCGTATGGAGCTTGGAATCCCGGCGGACGCAAAGATCGTCATTGCCGTTGCCCGT
This sequence comes from Paenibacillus caseinilyticus, assembly GCF_027533645.1. Lineage (GTDB taxonomy): Bacteria > Bacillota > Bacilli > Paenibacillales > NBRC-103111 > Paenibacillus_G > Paenibacillus_G caseinilyticus. The sequence continues at coordinate 454,412 of NZ_JAQAGY010000003.1, read as the reverse complement.
CTGTCTCCCATGAAAGGGATGGAATATTTCATCCAGGCTGCAGACCTGCTCCGAAAGCAGGGCAGAGACTGTCACTTCCTGATTGTAGGGGATGTGGCATTCGATTATGAGAAGGAATACAAGCAAAAGCTGATCGATATGGCCGAGCGGTTCGGGCTGAACGGCACGCTTCACTTCCTGGGGCTGCGCAGGGATGTCCCAGAGCTGCTGAGACAGTCGGATCTGTTCGTTCTGCCGTCCGTCTACGATATCTTCCCTACGGTCATTCTGGAGGCTATGAGGGCGGGGCTGCCGGTAGTGGCTACCGACGTAGGGGGAGTGCCCGAAATGGTACGGGATACGACCGGCCTCCTGGTCCCTGCCGAGAACCATGAAGCTCTCGCCGGAGGGATCGCAAGCGTACTGGATGCGGATTACAGGGCCATGGGCGAGAATGCCCGGCTGCTTGTGGAGACGGAGTTCTCGCGGGAAGCTTACGTACAAAAAACAACCGACATATATGAGGAGCTATGGCAGTCGTATGAAAAATATAGTACGGCTAGATCTGTATAATCAGGATGGCTATTCCAGAGGACGCAGCGGACTGATCGTTCTCTTGTGGTGGCTGGTACAGGGGAGCCTGTTCCGGTTCTCGCTGCACAACATGTACGGCTGGCGGAGATTCTTGCTGAAAGCATTCGGCGCGCAAATTGCCGAGGGAGTTCGTGTAAGGTCTACTGCAAGATTTACATACCCTTGGAAAGTTAGCATCGGCGCGCACTCCTGGGTAGGGGATTATGCGGAATTCTACAGTCTGGACCGCATCGAAATCGGAGCGCAGTGCGTGGTCTCCCAACAGGCTTATCTGTGCACAGGCTCGCACCGAATGGACGATCCCCACTTTGGATTGATAACGAAACCGATCGTGCTAAAGGATGGCGCCTGGGTCGCCAGCCGCGCCTTTGTTTATCCGGGGGTTACCATCCATGAGATGGGGGTCGTCGGCGCGTGCAGTACGGTTACCAAGGATGTGGGGGCCAGTGAGGTCCATATCGGCTCGCCGGCCCGCTTCAAGAAATACAGATTCGAGGATATGAGGTAGCCATGAAGAAAAAAATCGTATTTGTGATCAATTATTTTTATCCGGACTTTGCATCGACGGGACAGTTGATGACGTCCCTTTGCCTGCATCTACAGGACAAATTCGATATTACGGTAATCGCTGCACAGCCGGGATATGCCGGTCAGAAGTCGGAACAGGACAACATGTTCGTCACTGATTATCTAGAGAATATCCGAATCGTAAGAATCAAACTCCCTGTTCTTGACAAAAGCAGCAAGTGGAGCCGTCTTCGCTATATTACCAGTTATTTCTTCCTGGCTACCTGGGCTATGCTGATCGAGAAGAAAACCGATATCGTCTATACGATCTCTTCTCCGCCAGTCCTCGGCGGCTTAATCGGAACGATCGGCAAGGTACTGAAGAGAACCAAACATGTGTACAATATTCAAGACTTCAATCCCGAGCAGGCGGAGGCCGTAAGCTTCACGAAGCAGAAGTGGATGTACAGCCTGGCCCGGTCGGTGGATAACATTAACTGTAAATTAGCCGACCACATTGTAACCGTCGGGCGGGATATGCAGGAGACGCTGGCGAACCGTTTCGGTCACCGCCATGTGCCGGAGAACTCCGTCATTAATAACTGGACCGAGGAGAACGAGATTATCCCGCTGTCCAAAGACCATCCTCAAGTAAAAGCATTCCTAGAGGAGAATGGGCTGACAGACCGCTTTGTCGTTATGTATTCTGGGAACTTGGGATTATATTATGATCTTGAGAATATCATCAACGTAACCAAGCATTTCGAGCATGACGACCGGATCGCGTTTGTGTTTATCGGAGAGGGCGCGGTAAAAGGCGGTATGCAGCAGTTCGTCAAGCAGCACGGTCTGAAGAATGTACAGTTCCTGCCTTACCAGCCGAAGGATTATATCCGTTACTCGCTCAACGCGGCGGATGTGCATCTCGTAGTGAACCAGAAGGGCATTAAGGGGGTTTCGGTCCCAAGTAAGATCTACGGCGTCATGGCTTCGGGCAAACCGATTCTCGGGGTACTGGAGAGCGGCAGCGAAGCTCATCGTCTCATTATGGAAAGCGAGTCCGGCTATGTGGTCGAACCTCAGGATTACCATGGGATTACAGCCTCCATTGAAGCCATGGCCGCTACCGATCCGTCGGAACTTCGCAGAATGGGACTAAATGGGCGAACTTATCTCGAATCTTATTTAAAGAAAGAGCAATCGATAGAAAAATACAGTCTTCTGCTTGACAGCATCTAGTACGGTGCATGAATCTCATCGAAAAAAGGAGAATCTGAAGGAACCACGTCGGATTTACCAAAAAATACTTGACAGGATACATTATGTATCATAAATTTAAAGTGTGTTTCGATACACTTCGTATCTCAACATGTCACTTTATGAAAACATATGAAAATAACTAACAAATAAAAAATCGGATGGAGGATCATTATGGAACTGAAGCAGTACGGAAGAATGATTCTAAAGCGAATATGGTATATTCTGGCGTTTGTGCTTGTCGCAAGTGTAGGATCAGGCTTTTTTAGTTACTACTACGTTAAGCCGGTATATGAAGCTTCCAACAAAATTATCGTCAACAAATCCAGCGAGCTTAAAGATGCGCCTAGCGTCGGTGACATTGATATGAACATCCGATTAATCAATACGTATAAGGAAATCATCTTAACACCGGCTATCATGGATAAAGTCGTAGCGCAATATCCCGACTTGAAGCTCACTGCCGAAGAATTATTGAACAAGATCAAGGTCAGCTCCGTTAACAACACCCAAGTGATGACACTCATTATGCAGGACACCTCCTACGAACGCGCAGCCAAAACCGTTAATGCGGTGGCGGAAGTGTTCAAAGCCGAAATCCCCCCCATTATGAAAGTCGACAACGTTACGATATTGAACGAAGCCAAAACCCTGGTGAATCCGACGCCTGTGAAGCCGAATCATATTCTGAACACCTTGATCGGGTTTATCGTATCTCTCGTCTTGGCAACAGGTGTGGTATTTGTTATTGAGTACATGGATGACACGATCCGGACCGAAGCGGATGTGGAACATGTCCTTCAACTGCCGACATTGGCCGTGGTCATGAAAGCCACGAAGATCGACATGAATTCGAGCAAGCCTACTTCTACGATCAATCGTACCGATTCGCCGGCCGTTGCGGCCAATCAATAATTTCTAGATGTTCCGTACTTTTTACAGGTAATGCCTACTGTACCTTTATCACTGTAGGCACTCGGCCATGCTGTGGGTTCACCGCCTTAGACGCGAGTCGTCAAGGGTGTGGCGTGAGGAAGGGTTCAATGCCCTCATTTGCATGAAAGCTTGTAAAGATGCAGATAGACCGGCAGCTGGCTTACTTTGACAAGAAAGCTGCTGGCGCCTCATAGAAGCACAAGTTATGCAGTCTTGATGCACAAGAGACTGGGTGATTGCATACGTCGCTCGCAGCCCGTAGAGTGGAAGTCTGGGAGGACTGGAGGACCATTGCGCCGAGTAGAGCTTCACTTCGTGTTGCTTTAAGTTCTAGCGGTAAGAAAGCATAACTGGTATCTTTTATGATACGATTCGTATCGGAGAGAAAAGATAAGGATGGGCGTCGAGCCTACAAACGTGGAGGTAGAAAACCATGAATAAAATTAGAAAAGCCATCATTCCTGCAGCGGGTCTTGGTACGCGGTTTCTGCCTGCAACCAAAGCAATGCCCAAAGAAATGCTTCCCGTCATAGACAAGCCGACCATCCAATACATCGTGGAAGAAGCCGTGGCATCGGGAATTGAAGATCTTATTATCGTAACGGGCAAAGGAAAAAGGGCTATCGAGGATCACTTCGACCATGCTTTCGAGCTCGAGAAGAATCTCGAGGATAAAGGCAAAATGGATCTGCTCCGCGAGGTTCAACGTTCGGCCCGTGTAGAGATTCACTATATCCGTCAAAAGGAACCAAAGGGTCTTGGTCACGCGATCTGGTGCGCACGAAGATTCATCGGAGACGAGCCATTCGCCGTCTTGCTTGGCGACGACATCGTTCATGGTGAAACCCCATGCCTGAAGCAGCTTATTCAAGAGTATGAGAAGACGCAAAGCTCGGTGATCGGGGTACAGCCGGTATCCTTGGAAGAAACGCAGCGGTACGGAATCGTAGATACCTCGGTACGAAATGGACGCCTGTATGAAGTGCAGAATTTGGTCGAGAAACCCCCGCTGGGCAAAGCCCCTTCCAACCTCGCCATCATGGGCCGTTACGTTCTTACTCCTCGTATCTTTGATTTCCTGGCCTTGCATGAAGAAGGCGCGGGCGGAGAGATCCAGCTGACGGATGCCATCCAGAAACTCAGCGAAGCAGAGAAAGTATATGCCTACAATTATAACGGCATCAGGTACGATGTAGGCGAGAAGCTCGGATACATTCTTACCAACCTGGACTTTGCCCTTCAGAACAAAGAACTGAACCAGCCGCTCTTGAAAGCATTGGAAGAACTGGTCGCAATAGAAGATGCAGCCGAAACAATCGGGTAGAGGAGGATTCCAATGAGCGTTCCGAATTTATCAGAAGAGGGCAAAACCCTGGAAACCGGAGAATATTATTCAACCGCAGCTCTCAATCAAGGGTACGGACATAATGTGTATCTGGCCATGAAGCGTTTGATCGACATTGCAGGCGCGATTGTCGGTCTGGTAATTACAGCACCGTTATTTCTTATCCTCGCGATTCTCATCAAGCTTGAAGACCCGAAAGGCCCCGTTTTCTTCAAACAACAGCGTGTAGGCAAGAACGAAGCGCTGTTCCACATGTTTAAATTTCGTTCCATGGTATCCAATGCGGAGGAACTCCTGGCACAGCTGCTCAGCCAGAATGAAGTCAGCGGTCATATGTTTAAGATGAAAAACGATCCGAGGATTACCCGAATCGGACGCTTTATCCGCAAAACAAGCCTGGATGAACTTCCTCAACTGTGGAATGTACTTAGAGGCGATATGAGTCTTGTAGGTCCCCGTCCGCCGCTTCCAAGAGAAGTGAAGGAATACTCGAACTACCACAAACAGCGTCTCTCCGTTACGCCCGGCTGCACAGGGCTATGGCAGGTTAGCGGAAGAAGCCAGCTCGGATTTGAAGAAATGGTCGAACTGGATTTGAAATACATCGCAACCCGTAATTTGTTCTTTGATATAAAGATCATTTTCAAAACGGTGAAGGTGCTGTTGGGATCGAAAGACGCATTTTGACATTTACCGGAGGTCTCCAATGAAGAAAATCATTTTTATTACCAACAGGCTTCCATTCCCCAACACCGATGGACGAAAGAATCTGCTCTCCCAGTATCTCACCCAAATTAAGGAGATACATCCGGACAGCGAAATTATCAACATTTCTTTCGTGGATGATCCGAAGTACCTGAGCGCTAAGCCCAAGCTGATCGACAAGATTATCACGATTGATCCGCCGAAGTTTATGGAGAAGGCCTACAATGCCTTGGTGTATTCGCTGCTTCTCCGCAAATGGCCGCTGCAGGTTTCCATATATTACAGCAAAAAGAATCACCGCCTGATCGCAGAGACGATTAAGAAGGAAAACCCGGCTTATGTCATTTACGATATGGTGCGGGTGGCGGAGTATACGGAAGAGCATACGGCCCAAACCATCCTTAGCTACGACGACTTGCTGTCCCTCCGGTATCAGAGGCAGCTCGAGTGGTTCAAGTACATCCCTTCCGTGTTCGGCGGGTTTGCTAACAAGCTGCCCAAGTTCACACGGGGTGCGGTAGAGCTGAAATTTGTTCAGAAGGCGCTGATCCGTCTTGAAAGCCGGTTGTTGGAGAAATATGAACAGTCCGTTGCCGGCCGGTTTGATCATCTTATTTTCACTTCGCCTAAGGAAGCGGAGCACTTCAAAGATATTGTCCGGCATGAATCGTGCCATGGCATTCCGATGAAGATCGATCCGGTTTACGGCGATGCCATAGAAATCAGGCCATATGATCCGAACAAAATTGTGTTCGTCGGGAAAATGGATATTCCGCACAACTGCTCAGCGGTCTTTTACTTCTGCGAGAAGATCTGGCCCAAGGTAAAGCAGTATCAACCGGACGCCAAATTCTATATCGTAGGGAAGAATCCTACCCGGGAAGTTCTGCAATTAGAGAAACAATATCCGGACGTTATTGTCACAGGGGAAGTGAATGATGTTAAGAAGACTGTGATGGATTCGGCGTTAATGATCGCCCCGCTGCTCTTTGGGACAGGGATCAAGACGAAGATTGTGGAAGCCATGTCTTGGGGCATCCCAGTCGTAACGAATGCCATCGGAGTGGAAGGGATCAACGCAAGCCATCAGAAAGATTTGTTTATCAGCGAGAATGACGACGATATGGTGCAGAATATACTCCAGCTTCTCAACAATGCCGAGATGAACCAGTCGATGTCGAAGAATTCGATCGACTATGTGTCTCAACATTTCAGCAGTGAAGTAACGAAGGAGAAGCTGCAGCTCATCTTGGTCTAGCAGCAACAGAAATTAGATATAAGTGTGGTGCCTCTGATGAAATCGCTCATTTTTACTTTGTTTTTTATAGGGATTGCCGTATTGACCTACGACAGTTTGCCTTATTTCGAGTTTTCGGTGTATCGGCCGATAGCAATCTTTCCTATGTTTGCGGCTTCCATGCTGCTGCTCTTCGAAAGATTCCGGTTTCATCAGGGCGATTTCTTTCTTATCGCTTTCTTTATATACAGCTCGAGCAATTCATTAATCAAGGCAGCCGTATATAATGATTTATCCAGCAGTATCAAGCATATGCTGACGCTGGTGATCGGGATTTCGATTTATCGTGTGGCGCTGTATGCCGGGCAACATATCAAAGATCAGGCCGACGGCACTCAGTCGATGAATAAAGCATTAATGATTGCATTTGTCCCTGCCATAATAGCCGGTTTCATGCAATTCTTCGATGCATTCCTCGTTCATAACGGGTTCTCCAAGACACTTACCTCGTTGTTCTCTGAGCAGGTATACCATAACCGGATTCAGATGCTTTCCGGCGAGCCTTCCTGGGCTGCGCTGCATATGATCACCGGCGGCCTTTTGATTTATTATCTCTGCAGCAAGCAGAATAAAAAGTCATGGATGGTTATCGCCTTGGCCCTGCTTCTCATTATGACGTTCTCAGCCTACGCCTACGGTGTAATCCTGATCGCTTTCTTTATCTACATGTTAATCAACAGCAAGCAGCGTGTGAAGATGATTGTCGTCATGGCACTCATGTTCTCGTTCATCTTCATCCTGGTTCCGTTCTTGATCAAATCCTTCGGAGTCAGCGGATACTACACGCATCGGTTTAATCTCGATAACCTGAGCATCGACTATTTAATGAGAACCGATAATTCCTTCTTTGTCCGCTTTGTATTCCCGATGATCGGATTCATCGAGTTCGCCAGGCATCCGCTCACAGGACTCGGCGGCGGCTTCTATTACAGGGAATTCGCAGACACGCTGCTCCAGTACTTCGATGTCGGCTTGAAGTTCCGGGAAGTCAGCGATATGGTGATGCGAACACCCGATATGGCGACTTCCAGAAACCTGTATTCTAAGCTGTTCAGTGAAGAAGGGTTCATCGGTGTCGTATTGTTCTTCGGTTTTCTGGTATCGATCTTCAGAAGCTGCTCCACGCAATACAGCAAATTCGTATTTGCCATTTGCTTGTCGGCCGTAATGAATTTTGATTCGTACGCTTTTATAGATTTTTGGCTGTTGATCGGACTGATCCGCGGCGGATTCTTTGAGCCTGTTGCGGAGTTGCCGTTAGTGCAGACACAGCGCTTCTCGGTTAGTTCCGTGCCCCAGGCGCAATATCCAAGAATGGAGCCACGCTTATGAGAGTTGTCATCATGAACAGTTTGTACTCGCCGGATATTATCGGCGGAGCGGAGATATCGACCCAGATCTTGGCCGAAACCCTGTCCCATCGGGGGATGGAGGTAAGTGTCATCACCGTAGGGGCACAAAGCCGTTCCGCAGGAGTGATCCAAGACCAAGTGAACGGTGTGGAGGTCATCCGGCTGCCTCATAACAACCTGTACTGGCTTGGCGATTCGAAGAGTAAGGGAAGCCTGAGCAAGGTAGCCAGACGATTGATTGATATTTACAACCCGCTCCAGATTGCCGAGGTTCGACGGGTACTGCGTGCGATCAAACCGGATTTGATCCATACGCAGAATTTATCAGGACTCGGTACCGGGGTGTGGAAGGTAGCATCCGAACTGAATATTCCCGTCATTCATACGCTGAGGGATTACTCCCTTATGTCACCGATGAGTACAACAGATATTCATCCGGTGATCAAGGGGTTGTATAAGCAGCTCCCAATGAAGTACAGCCGGGGCGTCTCGGCCGTCATTGGCATCTCCAGCCATATCTTGAACAAACACGTACAAGCGGGATTATTCGGCCCGTCGCACAAGTACGTCGTCCCCAATGCAGTGGATGGGGAAATCCGAGTATCTCCTAAGAAAGTGAACGAGGGCAGCTTGGTACTCGGCTGCTTCGGCCGGTTGGAATCGGAAAAAGGTGTTCAGTATTTGGTTGAGGCTGTCAAAAACCTGCCTCGGTCTATCGTTCAGAAGGTGTACATTTGCGGCGAGGGCGGCATGAAAGACCAACTGCTGAAGGAATGCGCCAATGACGACCGCTTCCAGTTCACGGGCAAAGTGCCTCCTGCGGAAGCGCGCAGGCTGATGGGGGAAGTGGATATCAGCATCGTACCTTCCACTTGGGATGAACCGTTCGGCCGTGTCATTATCGAATCGTATCAGGTCGGCACCCCAGTGTTTGCTTCTACGGTAGGCGGGATTCCCGACGTTGTGACGAAGCCGGAAGATTGCTTGTTCAAGCCCGGAGATGCCGGTGCAATCGAGCGGTCGATCCGTTCTTACTTCGACAAAACAAAGGAACAAAAGGAAGAGCTTCATGCGCTCTGCCTGCAGCACTGCCACCTGTTCACAACAAGTGCGCTGGCAGCAAGACATCTGGAAGTCTACTCGCTGATCCTCGGCAGGGTGCTCGAAAGTCCGAGAACGGAAGCCGCCCAAACCAGGGACGCTATCAATGCCTAAGTATACAGGCGAGTATTAATGGAGGACGCTATGCGCATTTGGATGGGACCCAAATATAACGATACGAACATGTACAATCAACTGCTCTCCGAATCGCTTGAGGGTATTGGTTTGGAAGTCAATGATGTGAAAAGAAAGCAGTTCAGCAAGCTGCAACGGGGCGATGTGCTCCATGTACACTGGATTCATCCGCTTTACCAGAACAATAATTTGCTTTTGTTCCTGGTCAGAAGCTTGATTATGGTGCTGGTATTTTCGTTTCTCCGGATGAAAGGTGTCGTTCTAATCTGGACTATTCACAATCTGTATCCGCATCAGCATAAATTCCCGCGGCTGGAAAAGCTGGTAAGAAAAACATTCATTATGCTGTGCAGCAAATGCGTGACCGCCAGCCACTTTATCAAAAAGCAAGTGGTTGAAGTATTCGGCGCGAATCCGGATAAGATTGCGGTCATTCCGCACGGACATTATCAAGGCGTATATCAGCATCAGGGAAAGAACTACCGTGAGGTGTACGGCATTCCGGAGGACGGGTACGTCTATCTCTTTATCGGGGCCATCAAGCCCTACAAAGGCGTGCAGCAGCTCGTGGAATCGTTCAACCGCATCAAAAGCGAGAATACGTACCTGGTTATCGCCGGCAAGCCGACCAAGGACATGGAAGAGTATTTGAGCCGGTATCAGGGACAGCATCAGATCATTCTGGACCTTCGTTTTGTTCCGGATGAAGAAGTGGCGGACATTATCTCGATGTGCGATTCGTTCGTGCTTCCCTTCCAGGAAATAACGACATCCGGTTCGGCGATTCTCGCTCTTAGTTTCAAGAAGCCGATTGTGATTCCTAAAACGCCGTTTGTCGACGAGTATTTCACTCCGGAGATCGCATCAATTTACGATCCTCAAAAGGGGGAGCTGCTCGAGACAGCCATGGAACAGGTACGGCGGGTCGAGGCGGATAAAGTGGAGCCAGTATACGAGCAGATCTTGGCCAGACTCGATTGGAAGAACATTGCGCTGCAGCTCAGCGAGATCTATCAGAACAGGCCTGCTGCCCAGGTTAGCAGGGCTTTCGATAAAAGCTAAATATAAAAAAACATAGGATAGAGGGTGGCTTCATGAAAATCACTGTGATTGGTACAGGTTATGTTGGCTTGGTATCCGGCGTTTGCTTTGCTGAACTTGGCAATGAAGTCGTGTGTGTAGATAAAATGAAGGCAAAGATCGAAAGTCTGAACCGCGGCGAAGTACCGATCTACGAGCCCGGTCTGGAAGAGCTTATCGCGAAGAATACGTCTGAAGGCCGGTTGTCCTTCACCGATGATCTGACAGGACCTGTAGAGCGTTCGGAAGTCATTATTATCGCCGTAGGCACACCTCCTCTTCCGAATGGGGAAGCCGACCTGCAGTATGTCGATCAGGTAGCCCGCGATATTGCCCTGGCAATGAACGGTTACAAAGTCGTGATGACCAAGAGCACGGTACCGGTGGGAACGAACGAAAGAATTAAGGGTATCATCGGAGAGCTCACTGCGCACCCGTTTGACGTCGTCTCCGTACCGGAGTTTCTGAGAGAGGGCTCGGCGATCAAGGATACCTTGAACCCCGACCGGATCATCATCGGTTCGGACAGCCCGAAGGCGCAGGAGCAGATCACCCGCCTGCATCAGCCATTGACCGACAATATCATCATTACCGATATCCGCAGTGCGGAGATGATCAAGTATGCTTCGAATGCCTTCTTGGCCACCAAGATTTCTTTCATTAACGAGATCGCGAACATCTGCGAGAAGGTCGGAGCGGATGTGACGAAGGTCGCTGCAGGCATGGGATACGACAAGCGGATCGGTTCGTCGTTCCTGCAGGCGGGCATCGGTTACGGCGGCTCTTGCTTCCCGAAGGATACGGGGGCATTGATTCAGATCGCCGGCAATGTCAATTATGAGTTCAAGCTGCTGAAGGCTGTGGTCGACGTGAACACGGACCAGCGTTTCAACGTAATTGCAAAGCTGAAAGAATCGCTTGGCGAACTGAGCGGCCGCACGATCGGGATTTGGGGAGTGGCATTCAAACCGAATACCGATGACATCCGCGATGCGCCTGCAATCGATATCGTCGAAGCGCTGGTCGCGGCGGGAGCCCGGGTACGCGCATATGATCCTATCGCGATGTCTAACTTCAAGCGTGCGGTCCAGCAAGATACCATCGACTGGTGCGATGAGCCGTACGAAGTGGCTACCGGATGCGATGCGGTCTGCCTTCTGACCGAGTGGGATGAGTTCAAGAATCTGGATCTGATCCAGGTAGAAGCGCTGATGAAGCAGCCGATCCTCATCGACGGGCGGAATGTCTTCTCCAAGGAGCAGATCGAGAAAACCAACTTCAGTTATTATTCCGTCGGCCGTCCGAGCATGACGAGACACTATAGAGAACCTGTAAACAACTAAACATAAAACATATATAAAAGGAGTGGTAGCATGAAACTCGTACTGTTATCTGGAGGATCCGGTAAGCGTCTGTGGCCCCTGTCGAACGATTCAAGATCGAAGCAATTCCTTAAGGTTCTGGTAAACCCGGACAATGAGATGGAATCCATGGTTCAACGGGTATGGCGTCAGCTCGGTACAGCCGGTTTGTCCGACTCGGCCTTCGTGGCGACGAGCAAGGCCCAAGTCGAAATGATCCAAAGCCAATTGGGGACAGCGCCGATTATTGTCGAGCCGGAACGCAGAGATACGTTCCCTGCGATTGCGCTTGCTGCCACTTACCTTTATTCCATCGTCGGCGTCAGCCTGAACGAGGTCGTAACGATTCTTCCGGTCGACCCGTATGTCGACGAAGCCTTCTTCAGCAAAATCAATGAGCTGGAAGAGCTCGTACTCCGTACGAACGCTGATTTGGCTCTGATGGGGGTAACGCCGACTTATCCTTCGGAAAAGTACGGGTATATCGTACCTAAAGGCGACAGTGAGTCGAATGTGAACGGTACGAACTATCATATCGTCGACCGCTTCACGGAGAAGCCGGACGAAGAGACGGCGAAGGCACTGATCGAGAACAGCGCGCTGTGGAACTGCGGCGTCTTCGCCTTCAAGTTGGATTATATGATCAACCACCTGATCAATAAAGGGTATCCGATTCAATATGAAGAAATGGTCAAGCAATACGACAAAATGACTAAAATCAGCTTTGACTACGAGATCGTAGAAAAAGCGGAGAAGCTCGTAGTGACTGCGTATGACGGGTACTGGAAAGACCTTGGTACTTGGAACACATTGACCGAGCAGATGGACACCGATCAGATCGGGAAAGGTCTGATTTCGCCTTGCTCCACGAATACCCACCTTGTGAACGAGCTCGATATTCCCGTTGTCGTGCTGGGTCTCGACAACGTCGTTGTAGCGACTAGTCCGGACGGCATTCTCGTTACCGAAAAAAATGCCAGTCCTCGAATAAAGGATATGCTGAAGAACATGGAACAGCGTCCGATGTATGAAGAAAGACGCTGGGGATCTTACCGTGTACTCGATTACAAGAAGTTTGCCGAAGGGCAAGAAATTCTTACGAAGCGCATGTGCGTACAAGCCGGCAAGAACATCAGCTACCAGCTTCACTTGAAGCGCAGTGAAGTGTGGACGATCGTATCGGGCGAGGGTGAATTCATTCTTGACGAGAACTATCGCAAAGTGAAAGCCGGGGATGTACTGATCATTCCAGTGGGCGGACGCCACGCGATTCGTGCTACTACGGACCTGGAGTATATTGAGGTTCAAAGAGGCAGCGAGCTCGTGGAAGAGGATAATATTCGTCTGTACCTTGAGTGGTCCGAGATTATGGAACAAAGCAAACCCGTCTAAGAAACCTAAGGAAATGGAGAGAGTTCGATGAAGGCAACCATTGCCATCTGCACGTACAACAGAGCGAATGATCTGGAACTTGCAATCAGGAGTGGATTAGATCAGGATTTCGATCCGGCTGCATTCGAGATCATTGTTGTGGATAACCGCTCAACGGATCATACGGCAGAGCTTGTGGGTAAATTTAGCGAATCTCATCCATCCCAAGTTCGATATATCTATGAAGAGAATCTGGGATTGTCCTATGCGCGCAATAGGGCTATGAGTGAGGCGAGAGGGGAGTATATTCTCTTCCTGGATGATGATGCCATCGCCAGCAAACAGTGGATCAAGGGGCTTCTCGATGTGTTCGAGAGCGACCCGCTCGTAGGCGTGGTTGGAGGCCGAATCGACCCGATCTGGGAAGGCGGAGAACCCGACTGGCTGCCCGATGAGTATAAGACGCTGTATACAATTTTGGACTATTCCGACCGGCTCACGGAGATGAAAGCACCGGCGATTCCATTCGGTGCGAATGTCGCCTTCCGGCTCAGCATGTTCAAAGAGTTCAAACCTTTCCGTGTGGACCTGGGACGCGTAGGAACGAACCTGTTGTCCAACGAAGAGAGCGAGCTGATCGGCAGACTTCGTCAGAAGTATACAGTGTATTACACACCGAATGCACCGGTAAAACACAAAATCGCAAAGGACCGTTCGACGAAGAAGTGGTTCCTGCGGCGTATTTACTGGCAGGGCGTAAGCGATGCGATCCGTTCGGAGAAGAAGACGAATGTCTTCGTGAAATCCAATGTCAAAATCGCATTGGCCGGCGTCGCGCTTCTGTTCTCTTTCTTTAATGTAAGAAGCAGAGTGAAGCTCATGGTCAAGATTCTCTATGGGAACGGAGCGATAGCAGGCGTTCTTCGTTCTTACAAGGGAGCATAGCAGCTAACGGAAATGCGTTGACGGTCTCCGGAATGTATTGTATAAATATATAGAAAACGATACGATATGTATCGTTCGGATGGGTGAGTACTATAGATAACGGGACAGCAAGTTTGTGGAGAATTCAGCTATGAGCGTAATGATAATCAAAAAAGTATTTCAGGGGAAGGGAATGGCTGGTACTATTCTTCGTACCAGCTTTACCAATTTCTCTATGCTGCTGATCACGACGCTGACCTCCATTATTACCGCCCGGATGCTTGGCGTAGAGGGAAAGGGAGAGCTTTCGGCGATTCTTTTCTGGCCTACGTTTATATCCGGCCTTGTGGGGTTTGGCCTTCCGACATCCTTGATATTCAACCTAAAACAGGACAGCAGCAGGGCGCCGGATTACTTGCGAATGTCGATATGGTTTCAGATACCGGTCAGCTTGGTCGCCGGTGTGATAGCTTGGTTCGGTCTGCCGGTGTGGCTCGGCGAGTACTCCGCTACGGCCGTGCGCCTCGCACAGGTTTACACGGTGCTGACGATCCCCATGCTGTTGGCTGTCAATCTGCTCTCGGCTATAGCCCAGAGCATGGACAAATTCAATATTTATAACGGTATTCGCTTGAACGTCCCCTTGTTTAATGTCGTTGGCTTGATTGCCATTTGGCTGCTGGGGTCATTGACGCTGACTACATCAACGAATGTGTTTCTGCTGACGACGCTTCTTGTCGTGATCTATGCCGCCGTGAGCTTAAGGCCTTATCTCACTTTGGGCAACAAGGGAAGGACCATCGACCGGTCCGCCGCCAAACCTTTGTTCAGCTATGGACTCAAAGTGTATGGCATGGAGCTGCTCGGGACGTTGTATAACCAGTTCGATAAGATTATTATCGTAGCGCTGCTGACACCACGGGACTTTGGGCTGTACTCGGTTGTTTTCGCCCTCTCGCGTGTCTTCAATACGGTGCAGACGGCCATAAGCAATGTCATGTTCCCCAAGGTGACGGGGATGGAGAATGACAAGATTATCCGCTTGGTCGCACGTGCCTTCCGGATCTCCATGACGGTGATGGCTATTGTGGTCATTCCAAGCATGATTATCGGAAGGTTTATGCTCGGGCTGCTGTTTGGTCCGCAGTTTCTCGAGGCCAGCTCCACCTTCTACCTCCTGTCCATCGAATGCATCATCGGGGGAGGGTCCTGGGTGCTGGCATCCTCCTTCAACGCCATGGGACGCCCGGATCTCGTCTTGATCCGGCAGTTGATCGCGATCAGCATTACCGTTGGCCTGTTCTTTGTCTTGGCTCCGATGTACGGTTTGTTCGGCCTCTCGCTCGCGTTAGTGATCGGGGCCGTGGTCCGGCTCGCCATTACTTTGTTCCAGATTCCTCGGGTGTTTAAAGTTCCGCTGAGAGCGATTGTGTATGACAAGGGTGACTTCACTTTTATGATCCAGACGGTTAAACAAAAGATATCGGGTAAAGGAGATCGTCCTCATGAAAACCGCGAAAAACATTCATCCAATGGATGAATTGAAGGAAAAGCTGAAGGATATTCTGAAAGTGATCCCGCAAGGGTCGCAGGTGTATTACATTGACTATCCCGTTCACAGCAACGGCGGCGACATGTTGATCATGAAGGGGACCGAAGAGTTCTTTAAGGATTACAATATTAACGTCCGCGCCCGGTACAGCGTGCTGGACTTCAAAGAGGGGACCGAGATTCCTTCGGACTGCATCATCGTTCTGCACGGCGGCGGCAACTTCGGTGACATCTATCCGGCGCACCAAAGACTGCGTGAAATGGTCGTGAAGAACTATCCGAACCACCGGGTCGTGGTTATGCCGCAGACGATTTACTACAAGAGCGAGAAAGAATACGACAAGACCGCGGCCATCTTCAACAAGCACCGTGACCTTCACGTGTACTTAAGGGATACGCTGTGCTATGAACTGGCACTGAAGAAGTTCACCGGCTGCAACGTATACCTTTCTCCGGACATGGCTCACCAGCTCTGGCCGATTGCAAACCCGAAGCAGACGCAGAAGGATACGCTGTACTTCCTGCGTACGGATGTGGAAGCCGGCAACGGGCAGGCGAATCTCGAAGTGGGCAAGGCTGCCGACACGCTGGACTGGCAGACGCTCTTCACCCCGTTCGATAACAAAGTAGCCAAGCTGTTCTCGAAGATGTACACCGTGAAGCGCATGGCCGGCAACAGCCTGCCGGTGGGCGTGTTCTGGTACAACTATACGGATTACCTGCTGAAGAAGGCTATCGAGCTGTTCAGCTCGTACCGAGTGATCCAAACCTCCAGGCTGCATGGACACATTTTATCGTGCCTGATGGACAAACCTAATATTTTGATCGATAATTCTTACGGCAAAAACTCGAGCTACTACCACACTTGGACTCATACCATCAAGAGCGCGCAGCTTCATGTCAATGATGCCAAGAGCGATCTGGCATAAGGAGAGGGGGCGAAGCCCCTTCTTTTCTTTTTTAAAATCAATGTCTGCGTTGTCAGAGAGAAGAGAAGAGAAGGTTATGTCGAAAAGACCAGTCGGACAATACGTAAGATACGCTTACCGCCTTGGCCTCGGATTCCTGTTCCGGCTCCGGACGGAGTCCTGCGGACCGTGGCTTCGCGTTTGTGGAAGAGTGACCCGCAGCGGGGCCAAAGGAACCACGCTCAAGCTTGGACGGAAAGTCATGCTATTTCAGAACGTGGGGTTCTACTTGGATGCTCCGGGGGCGGAAATATCCATTGGAGATGGTACGTATATTAACCGGCGGACAGAAATCATGTCCAAGCAGCGGGTATCCATAGGCAGTCACTGTGCGATATCGTGGGATGTATCCATTATGGATACGGACTTTCACGCCATAGACGGATTACCGTCCACTGCTCCAGTGCAGATTGGGGATCGGGTCTGGATTGGGTGCAAGGCCATCATCCTTAAGGGCGTCACGATTGGCGATGGTGCTGTGGTGGCGGCGGGAGCGGTCGTTACGAAGGACGTGCCCGCCGGGTGTGTGGTGGCAGGCTCGCCGGCGAAGGTAGTAAAGCAAATTCGTGAGTGGAAGTAACAGCGTGGGATGAACCGTTTCCCGTGAAGCGCGCGATAAAATCGAGATTCGTTTTCCTTTCGGTGTCTTGGCAGCAGATGGTGGACGTATGGATTGAGGCGGCGGTTTTTACGGGGATAGCTGTTTTTATCTTAATTTCTGGGGCGCAGCTATGGGCGTTGGCCCCAGTCTAAGGAGAGGCATGAAATATGCTGTTTAACAGCTGGGAGTTTTTTGTACTCTTGATCATTACCTTTGGTTTGTACTATATTCCTGCTCTGCATAAACTGCAGATCCCGATCTTGATCACCGCCAGTTTGGTATTCTACGGTTACCATCAGCCCGTATTGCTGCTGCTGCTTCTCCTTTCTATTCTGATCAACGCAGTTTCCAGTTACGGTGTCTTCTATGGTAAGGGGGAACACAGGTTTCGCTGGGCAGCGCTTGGCGTCGTAGTGAATCTAGCCATTCTGGCTTTCTTCAAATATTCGAATCTGGTCTACCAATCGCTGTTCGGGCATGAAGGCGATATTGCCATGTGGCTGTCTGGATTGCCGCTGCCGCTGGGAATCTCGTTCTTCACCTTTCAAGGGATCAGCCTAGTGGTGGATGTCTATAGAGAGAAGCAGAAGGGGACGGGAAGGATCTCGATAGAGAAGAACTTCGGCAAGCACTTGTTCATCATTACCTTCTTCAAAGCCTTCTTCCCGCAGCTTGTTGCAGGTCCGATTGTGAAGGCGTATGACTTCCTGCCGCAGATTAAGCGTAAACTCATGAATGAAATACCGTGGGACTCCGCGTTCAAGCTGCTGATCATGGGCTACTTCCTGAAGATGGTCGTAGCTGACAATATGAAGGACCAGACGTTCTGGATTGCTTACCCGTACTTTCAATTGGAATCCAGTTTTACGCTGGCCGCCATGCTCTTCGGCTATTCCATGCAGATCTTCGCCGACTTCGCGGGCTACTCTCTGATCGCCCTCGGTTTGGCTGCGCTGTTCGGATACCGGATGCCGCATAACTTCAACTTCCCGTACATCTCTACCACGCTTGGCGAGTTCTGGAGAAGATGGCATATTTCCTTGTCGACGTGGCTAAAGGAGTACCTGTATATCGCACTGGGCGGAAACCGCAAAGGCAGAACCCGGACATACATCAACCTCTTCCTGGTTATGGTGCTGGGCGGTCTCTGGCATGGGGCGGCGTGGAGTTATGCTATATGGGGGGCGTGGCATGGGGGAGCTCTGGCGATCGAAAGAGCCGTCCAAGCTTGGCTGAAAAAGAAAAGAGCGAATTCAGCCGCTCTGGGCACGATTCCTCCGGAGGTAGCGGGGCGTATTGCGGCGACCAGTGAGGCTGTTCCCGTAAGAAGCTGGCGTGCCGGGCTGCTGAAGGGACTGTACATGCTGTTAGTGTTCACGTTTGTGACGGTAGGCTGGCTGCTATTCAAGCTGCCAGAATTTCATCACGTCGTTCTCTACGTGAGCTCTTTGATTACGAATATTCATAGGGGCGTTGATTTCGGTAAAGTGTTGTATATTCTGATCTACTCGCTGCCAGTGATTATGTATCATATGGTATATCTGATCAGACAAAGCAAGGGCCAGTCTTGGGGACGCAAGCTGGAGCCTGTGTGCTATGGAATCATGCTCTTCTTAATTCTGTTAAATAGTGGGGATGCCGGTGAATTCATCTACTTCCAGTTCTAGACTGATCATGCAGTCGCTCGCTTCATTCCTTATCCTTACGGTGGGCTTCGCCACCGTAATCGGGACGGGGGTCGTCCATGGGGGGAGCGGCACAAACCAATGGCAGAATAACGTGATTAAGGCCGAGCGTTATCTGTATGCGGAAGAAACCGTGAAGCATGTGATCACCGGCTCCTCGATGGCCTACCGCCTTCTCCCGGAATACCTGGGTACAGAGTATGCCAATATTGCCTTTGCGGGAGGGGGCGCCCTGACAGGATTACAGATCATGCTGCACAGCAAGGGAACATTGCCTTCCACGGTACTTGTAGAAATGAATGACACGATGCTGCGCGGGGAAGACAAGGAGTTCGTCCATAAGTTGACTTCGCCGGTTGCCAGCGGCGTCAAGGGAACGTTCGCCGCCTTCCGGACCGAGTATCAGCCTGTCATCCTGTTCAAAGAATGGGTGAAGGGAGGGGCCGGCAAGGAAGCCGAAGCGGGAGGCAGCGTAGACCCGGCGATTCTCGCTTCGGAGCTGGCCCGTCATGCGCAAGAGCACAGTGTCGTACCGGAAGCGGAGATACTCAAGACGGTTACGCTGGAACTCAAGCAGGCGGTTGACGCACTGCGTGCGAAGGGCGTTCAGGTCGTCTTGTTCGAGCCGCCATCCCATCGCAGTCTTCATGAATCGGTCCGCTCCACAGCGCTTCGCGCCCATTGGAATGCCGAGTTTCCTGCAGACCGCTACTCATGGGTCCCTACACCGAATCCGGATGAGTACGAGACGGCGGACGGGATTCATATGACTGGGGAGGCTGCCCGGAAGTACGCTTCCTATTTGAAGGCCTATCTAGGAAAAAAGTTACAGAATGGTTCTTGACTCGATACAATACGTATCATATAATGAGTCATAACATTCGAATCTCGCGTTTTATCCTGGGTCTTAAGTCTACTGTTTGCAGCGTCACAAGAATCGTAGAATCCCTGTTTCACCGGCTGTTTTTGAGGGTAATCCCCTATATCGTGAGAAGTTGCTCGGGATGTAGGACTAACTATCATAAGACAGCATAAAGATAAGTTATAAGGATTCAGACAATCTACTCCTACCCTGCATACATGAACCGTGAGAACAGCGAAGTGAAAGGGGCTGCACCATGAAGAAGTATACTACCCGCCTTTATACGGTCCTATTATTGGTTATCCTTCAATTCACTACTGTTTTCAGCTCAACCGGCGTTTTTGCCGAAGGCGTCTGGGAGACGAAAGCCTCCATGAGCCAAGCCAGGTATGGGCAGGGAGTAGAACGGATAGGGGAATTCATCTATTCGGTTGGCGGTGAAGATTCTTCTATAGCGGGATATACGGCAGCGGTGGAAGCTTATGACCTTACGACCAATGCATGGGTGAAGAAAGCGGACATTCCGGTGCCTGGCGTTCATCTCAAGACAGTCTCGCTGAATGGCCTTCTCTATATCATTGCAGGCTATGAGCCTCGTACGGGGAAGCCGCTTCCCGTTCAAATCTATGAACCGGGCACTGACCAGTGGACTGTACTGCCTGAGGTAGTATGCGATATCTATGATCCTTCCGTTACCGTATGGGATGGCAAAATCGTGGTGGCCGGCGGCTATCATGCTTCGGGGGTCACCCTGGACAGCGTATTCACGTTCGATCCGAACAATGGGAATCGTGAGGTAATAGCGAAGATGCCTACTCCGCGCTTTGGTCATACGGCGGCTGTGATCAATCATCGGTTGCTGATTGCCGGCGGTGCACCGAGTGCTTACGGCGCAGTGAAACCGACGAACGAAGTACTGTCATACCAGTTCGAGACCCAGACATGGAACACCGAAGCCCCGTTATCCACTTTGCGTATGCACGCCACCTCCGCAGTCGTACAAGGAAAGTGGGTAATCTTAGGTGGTGCCGCTCAAGAAGTATTCGGAGAGGTATTCAGTCCCGGAACAAATCAGTGGGCATCGATTGGTACTTCGGAACTGGGCAATCGGAACCAGCCGGGAGTCACCCCGCTTGGGGAATCGGCGATGATGGTAATCGGCGGCTACCGGGATGTGCCTTTGACTGCTGTTGAGGCAATCGATTCGTTTTTACCCTAATTTCATATAAGCCGTTCAAAGCGAAGGAACCCGAGTAGGGAACCTTCGCCTTTTTTATGTGTCCGGGCCTTCAGCCCATGAGAATGGTGCCGAAGAATTGGATAGAAAATTCAACGATGGTTCCGCTGGAAGCAGGGCGGTAAGCTTGAACTTGGAGGTAGGATCCCCGCATCTTGGGGGTAACCAGGTCAATTGCCCCAATATAGTCCTGTCTGATTTTAGTGATCGTCAATGCTGTGCCGTTCCAGGCGACGCGATACAAATCCGTTTTGCTGAGCGGGCCCTGCTTGGCAATCAGGCAGAGCAGACCTTCTGCCGCTTTGCCCAGGGAGAGAGCATCGACCCAAGGGGTATAGCTTGCGTTGACGGCTGCCGTTACATGATTATTTTGATCTTTCATCGGAACGGGAATCCTCGACTGGGCCGCCTCGAAAGAGAACGGCCCCAACGTATTGCTGTACAGGCTGTTGCCCGAAAACTCACTCAGAAATCCGCCGTTGGCGAGTTGAATTCCGTACGCTGCATTGTTACGAAATGTATTGTTCAGAACTTTAAGGCCTATCGGCTGACCGGCAATGCTGAGGCCACTGCCTCCATTGCGGTTGACGATATTGTCAGCTATATGGAAGTCGCTGTAGGTGTCACCGGTGATACGAATGCCGCCGGCTCGGCATTCCGTGATCAGGTTGCTCGTCACCACGACTTCATTCACTTGTTCGTTCACACTGAAGTCCAGTTGAATCCCATAATCGCCGCACTTGCGGAACGTGTTGCTGCTGATCGAGAGATAGTCGCTGTGAATCACATAGATTCCGGAATTGGTTGCCAAGTCCGGGTTGCTGCCGATATCATGAATGGTGTTTCCTGTAATGTTAATATGCGAAGCGTTATCTTCGATATGAATGCCCTGCTGCCGACAATTGGCGATCACATTGCCCGTGATGGAGATGTAGGTGCCCCCTGCAATGCCAATGCCGAATCCGGCATTCACGCTTGACGATTGTTCGGGTGGACAGGAAATGTAGTTGCCGTGTATGGTAATGTTATAGGCCGCATCGAAGGGTTCACGGTTAACGCCCATCATCTGGATCGGGCTGTTAATTTCAATGCCGTCTCCGCTGATGTTCACAAAGTGGTTATTGAGGATGCGAAGATCCGATAGGTCGTTCGCATTCAGATTGGTAAGTATGCCGTAAATGACGCCGTCAAAGCGGCAATCCGTAATCGAGACATGTTTGATGCCAGGTCTGTCCAAGTATATGGCCTGAGCCGTAGCTCCCGTGAAGGTACAGTTTCTAATCGAGGTGTGGAAGGTATTGGCTGCCCAAAAGATGCCGATGCCCACTTGAGGTGTATCATAGCGTATCGTAAGCTCTTCAACGGCAATATGATTACCGTTGATTTGGAGAAGGGTTCCGTTCGCCGGGTTGCTGTTGAAGAGAAGGCTCCCCGTACCGGCTCCTCGAACAATCGTGTTCGAGCCAATTCTCAGGACTCCTGAAATTTTATACACGCCTTGGGGCAAATACACAATTCCGCCGCCGCTGGCTTCCGCAGCGCGCAGGGCTTTATTAATAGCGGACGTATCATCTTGATTTCCGTCCCCCAAGGCACCATATTTAGGGTCCCGCACATTCTCTACCGTATAGTCCATATGCCATCACCTCCTTTTTTCCTAGTACTATTCATAGTATGCAAAAATTAAACTAAAGTGATTGAGCATATGCTCCGATAGTAAATACTATACGAAGAAGGGACTACCATATGTTGGGTGGGATAAATAAATGAGTAGCGAAGATAACAAGAAATTGTCCAGAAGAGCCATTCTCAGCATGATCGGTTTGGGCGGCCTCTCCCTGGCAACGTCCAAGTGGCTTGCTCCCGTTCCTGCTGCGGCAAGTGCAGCTGTGGAAGATGATGTATATAATGTGATGAAATACGGTGCGGTGGGCAATGGGGCAACGAACGACCAGCCGGCCATTCAGAAAGCGATCGATGCTTGCACGAAGGCAGGCGGAGGAACGGTCTATCTGCCGGCCGGGACCTATCTCATTACTTCGCGCCTGTTTATCGGCGGCAATACGATACTGAAGGGCAACGCGAAAGTGGTCAAGCCTGACAGTAATGAAGTTGGCATGATCAGCATCGACGGGAGCAATGTATCCATCGAAGAGTTATGGCTGGAGAACCAGAACAAGAATGCGGGCTATAATATTAACTTAGCACGAAACGCCAAGCATATTGAAATCCGCTCATGCAAGTTTACGGGTATCAAATCGCAAGCCGTGGACATGAATGCCAAAGGCATTGCGCATATTCTCATTCAGGATTGTATTTTTGAAGCGGTAACCTATGGCGTGCTTACCAATTATAATGCGGATGATCTTGAGGATCTGAAGATTATCGGCAACCGGTTTATTGATATATACGGCGATGCGATCGAAATTAACAGCCCGATTACCGGAACCAAAAAATCTGCCTATGAAGCGGCAAGCAATATCATCATCTCCAATAACTACATTTCAGTCCCGGCAGGGAAGGGAACGGGAGACACGGCAGGGTTCGGAATCGGGTTGGCAGGCGCTAGCCGGGTGTCCGTTATTGGAAACATTATCAAGGATTGCAGATATGAGGCTATCCATGTGGAAGATAACTGCCGGAACATCTCCATTACGGGGAACATCATCGACGGGGTACAGAATGACCCCAACAACGGGCTGAACTCCGGAATCTATGTCATCGATGCCGAACAGATTGCTATTATGGGCAATGAAATTCGCAACTGCCACAATTACGGGATTCATTTTGAATATTCCAATGATAACCAAGGGAACAAAGCGACGATCATAGGAAACAACGTCATGAACTGCGGCTCGGGCGGGATCCGGTATGCGGGGAACATGATGTCCGATGCTCTCATCAGCGGCAATGTCGTTACGAACAATTCGGGAGCTGGCATTTGCCTGGCAGGCGACAGCAACAGCATCCAGATCAAGGATAATATGATCCGCGATAACAAAAGTCATGGGATCCTGCTGGAGCAATCCAAGATGGTGTCCGTGTCAGGCAATACGATCTACGGGAACAAAGGGGAATGCGTCTATGTGGACAAGCCCAGCTTCTCGGTTCCGATGACGCAGTGTCACACGCTGCTTAATCTGGGCAGCAAGCCGGCAAAAAGTCTCTGGTCCGAGACGATCCCGCTGGGCGTATACGCCGATGGCCATTTGCACGTGGTAGTCAAGAAGGGAATCACGCATTACTCCAAACTGTTCCGGCTCACCTGGAATGAGACGGAGCTGAAAGCCGAATTGGTAAAGGAGACAGGCTCTACCGGAATTGTGATTTCGGCACCGAGGATGAGCGGGAAAAAACTTCAAATCAATGCTTACCCGGAAGTCGTGAATACGGATCCGTTGATCGTGGATATTCAATTCCAAGGCATGATTATGTTGAACTAACCTAGATACCCACGCCAACTGCAGGAGAACGGACATGATGACACCAAGGTTGGAACAATTACTTAGGGAATCCCGTGAAGTCACGCTTGTCGGTTATTACGGGGTCAACAACTTCGGGGACGATCTGATGCTCCGCAGCATTCTGGACAAGCTGGAACCGCTTCATTTGAAGCTGAATCTAGTTTCTTATGGCGAAGCTATCCCTTGGATTTCTCCGGCGATCACGGTGTACCGTTGGAGCAGAGGCCGGCGGTTTCGTAATATCCGTATGTTTCTGCAGGCGGTCTCTTCGAGTTCGTTGGTTTTATGGGGCGGAGGCACTTGTTTCACCGATGAAGACGGTGACGGGTTATTCAGGCCCATGATGCTGGCTCTGTTGTCAGGCAAACCGATAGCCTACGTCGGAGTAGGCATAGGCAACCTGACGTCTTGGAGCAGACGGGCCAGAACAGTGGCTTTACTGAATGCGAGCTGCTACGTGTCGTTCCGGGATGAGCGTTCTTACCGGCAGGGCCGTTCCTGGACCCTATTCCATAAAGATAAGGTGGAGCGGATCGACGATCCCGCTCATGAGCTCCTTCGGACATATAGCCCGCCAGTAGGGGACCCGCCGAGAAAGAGCCGTACGTTGGTATTGGCATGGAGGAATTTGGAGAAATACGGGGCAACGACGCTTGGAAACCGGCTTACGCCGGTAGTGGACCTCTGCCTCCGTCTTGCAAGGCAGCATGGTATAGAGCGTATCGAGATTCTTAATGCGGATTCCAGTTATGACGAGAAGTGCGGCCGTAAGCTCTATGACCTGCTTGCTGGGTATGCCCATCGGATGGAAGTCACGTATTGCACGGCCAGGTATTTTGAAGACAAGCTTAAGATTCTGGCGGCTGCGGAGGTTGTCGTTACCTCCCGTCTGCATGTCGGAGCGGCGGCTTATTTTCTGAACATCACCTGCTATATGTACAATTATTCTCCCAAAATCGCTATTTTTATGGGTGAGTTTGGGGCGGAAGCGATGATGATGTTGGAGGATAAAGGAGATGGGGAGCTGCAAGTCTCCGCTCCTCAGGGTGACAACAGCCATAAGCGCGGAACGGAGCACACGCATGGCTAACCCGAAATACAGGAGGCTGGTCACGGATCTATTCCTCTATGGGCTTGGTACCCTCGGTTCCAAACTCATCGTTTTCTTGCTCCTCCCGCTATACACACGAACGCTCTCCACGGAAGATTATGGTTTCATCGAACTGGTGAACACGATAACGGTCATCGCCGTGCCTCTCATCGGCCTGCAAATCTCGGATGCCCTGTACCGGCATCTACTAGACCTGCAAGATAGGTTAGAAGAAAAGACAAGATATATTACAACCGGACTGGCCCTTGCGACGTGTGGTGCCCTGTTGAGTATTCTTGTCTATTTGGCGTGGAAGTCTGCATTCGGTGCGAGTCATCTGCTGCAGAACCGGGACGGCTTGATTCTGTTGCTGGTGCTGGCCTCGCTGGCAGCCGCCTTCTGCAAGCAAGTAATACGCGGATTGGGGAACACGAAGGCCTTTGTCCTGTCCGACGTGGTTACGACGGCCGGTACAGCCGCAGGTGCCGTATATTTCCTGGCCGTGGAGCGGCTGGGGATCGATGGGTTCTTGTATTCTTTGCTCTTGAGCCAGACGGCAGCACTGCTTCTGTTGATCTTCTGGGGCAGGTTATGGAAGCAGCTGAGCCCCTCAGCTGTCCGTTGGACCTATGCTAAGCAGCTCCTGTCGTACTCGATTCCACTCCTGCCCAATCTGATGGCCTGGTGGGTCATCCAGGCTGTCGACCGCTATTTGATCTATGCCTTTGAAGGGGCGGGGGAAGTAGGCTTGTATGCGGTAGGGATGAAGCTTGCCAGTATTGTAGCCCTGATGACTACCGTGTTTCATATGGCATGGCAGCCCGGTGCAATCCAGATGTATGCCGAGCCCCAAAAGGACCGGCTGTTCTCGGATGTATTTCAGACTTATTACGTCATGCTGTGCACCGGTATTGCGGTTCTGTTGTTACTCCTCAAGCCGCTGCTGGTGGTCATGGCCGCCCCGGACTACTATACTTCATGGAAATATGCGAGCGTTCTGCTGGCAGGGTCATTTTTCGTAGGCTTATCCAGCTTCTATGGGATCACCTACATGATTACCAAGCAGACGAAAGGAGCCTTCTTGAGTTCGGTCATAGGGGCGGCTGCGAGCATAGGGCTCAATCTTCTGCTTATCCCAGCGATCGGATCAATGGGGGCCGCCTGGGCGAATATGGGGGCTTTTGTGATCATGTGGGGTGTGCGTATCCTGCATACGAGAACATACTTGGACATTCAGATGCAGCCGCGGCTCCTTGGGGGGAATGTGGCCCTTTTGCTGCTTCTAGCTGTAACACACTTTCTCCCCTCTCCCGAAGTCTTCGCTTCGGGGCTTCGTCTTGTGTTGATGACATGCATGCTGCTGCTGAACCGAAGCAGATTGAAGAGGCTCTACCGGCTGCTGCTGGGTCTTCGGCAGAAGGAAGCGGGATAGAGGACGGGGTCAAAGTAAAAAGATATCGGGCGGAACACAACAAAAAAAGCTTCTCAGGCCCTTGGGCTCTGAGAGGCTTTTTTTGTTGTGTCAAAAGGAGCGCTCGGCGCGGACAAAGGCGATAAACCGCTTGGCTTCCTCAGGAGTTAATTGTTTGCCGTCGATCGTTAGAGAAAAGTGCTGGAGAATCCGGTCGTCGGAAAGTTCGAGGCTCTCCACGAACTGTCTTACTTGCTGATCAAGCACCATCTCGGGATCCTGTGTGCGTCCCAGAAGATAATCGATCGAGACTTTGAAGAAGTTGGCGATCTTAAGAAGCGTATCATAATCGGGTTCCCGTCGATTTTTCTCGTAATGCGAGAGGGAGGCACGAGAGATGTCGAGTTTTAAAGACAGTTCTTCTTGGGTCATCGCCTGCTTTTCCCTTAGTAAAGCGATTCGATTGCCTATTTGCCCCATTGTTCCCACCCCGTCCATCATATTCAGTATCCCAGTTCCTAGAGCGTGAGGTTTGAAACCTTGCATAGGCACTTCGGATTGCTCGGTAGGTCCATTGACCTGTCCATGATAGCAATAATTATACTTTAGTCTTCCAAAGGTTATGTATAGCACTGATACGATGGTCTCATAAACGTGTTATCTATAGAGAACAGCGTGGGAGATCGTTCAACAAACCTGTCGAAAGAACTAAGTAAATTATACATTACGTATCGCGTTTTGTGAAGATTGGTTACGGAATTTGAAATGAAAATGTTAAAAACTTAACAGAAATATCCTTCAAAACCCAGTTACATTTCGTATCCGGTGTGTGATACAATAAGTATATGATTCTGTGATTCAATGTTTATGCATCCGGGTAATGATTCAGCAGTGATAATTGCCCTGCATTATCTCGAATTACAGCACAGTAGGAGAGAACATGATGAGCCATACCGTTTCCGTAGATATCCGTCAGATGATGCAGCAGCTCGGCATTCAACCCCACCGAGTGACCGAAATCCTCCTGAAAGTCATGGAATCCTCATCCTTGGAGCAAGCCGGGCAGCCGGTGAACAAGACCCTTCCCAATTCACCCATCCTTTAATTGCCCAGTATGTCCTCGTAGCGGGAATTTATACAACCACTCCTTATAACTAAAGAATACATAGGTATTAATGCCCAATGATAAGGGCATGCACGCCAAAGAGATCTGAGCCGGTTCTCCGGTCAGATCGATCTTTCGGCTCTTACGAAAGCTATGAATCTCTTGGCTTCCTGCACGGTTAGCTTCTTGCCGTCTATGGTTAAGGAGAAGGTACCCATGATTTTTTCATCGGATAGTTCCAGACTGTCTACAAAATCCCTGACTTCCGGATCCAGAACGCTGTGCGGGTCTTCCGTTCTCCCCATTAAGTAGTCAATGGAAATTTTAAAGTAGTCCGCAATCTTTACGATGGTCTCATAGTCGGGCTCCCGTCGATTCTTCTCATAATGAGAGAGTGAAGCACGGGAGATGTCCAGCTTCCTGGAAAGATCCTCCTGTGTTAGCGCCTGCTTTTCTCTGAGAAGAGCGATTTTGTCCCCAATTCTGATCATGCCATTGTTCCCTCCGTCAAGTTGCCGCTGCCTCAGCACTGCATCATAATGTCGAATTCTGTTGAATCTTTGGATATGAACCTGATTATACAGTACGTATCATCGTTTGTGAAGAAGGAGATTACAAATTTTAGAATATGGCCAGGGGTCGCCGAAATAATAAAATTTTCTATACAAAGATACAGTTTGTATCCGCTTATGATACAATTAGTATGTTTCCAGCACTTTATATCTTAGAGATAAGGTTCATTATATTATAGGGAGGAATCAGTAATGATAGGAGCTCGCATTCAAAAATTAAGACACCAAAAACGGATGTCACTGACAGAACTAGCCGCCCGCGCCGGTGTAGCCAAATCCTACCTAAGCTCCATCGAACGGGACCTGCAGTCGAATCCATCCATTCAATTCCTTCGTAAGCTGGCGCCGGTGCTTGGAGTCAACGTGCAGACCCTGATTCTTCACGACTCGGCTGATAAACAAGAGCAGCTCGATCAGGAATGGGTTCAGATTATCCAGGAGTTTAATGAGTTGGGGCTCAGTAAAGATTCGCTCCGGAAGATCGTTCGACAATTGAAGACAAGACAAGCAGTGACTTACGAACAAGCAAGATAGAAAGGGCTGCGTATTGCCCTTGTTTTTGCTTCTATGGTCGCATTTACTACGCATATCACAATTAACTTTTCTATATAAATTGGCTATTTTAGATCATCAAAAAATGGTTTAATTCGGATAAAATGGGTATGAGGATCGACAACGCTTTGTTCCTCCGAAGGACAATGAAGAGAGTGGGGTAGTTATGGAAACAAGCATCCCGTTAGATATTCTCCATACTCTGCGTCAGCTGGGAATCAATACAGCCAGAGCGCTGGAGGCCATTACGCTTGACCCCAATGTCTTTTCCGCCGTATCCTCCGATCTCAACAGTGGAACCACATTAGCCGGCGAGACCGAATAATGCGGCTCTGTGCAGCCGTATTCGTTTCCCCACTTCCTCCTTACAGGACTCATTCATCCGCATGGTTCAACGCGTAGATCCGCACAGGTTCGTACATCGGCTGGTGCCCAAGACGGCTTCGATACAGTATCAATTGATCTGTCTGCCACGGAACTAGACAAGCTTCCGGCAGGGAGGTGTTGATCTGTTGTTCGCGGTCCCAGCTATGTATGCCCTGATAGGTTCTGGCCAGCGTAATATGAGGCTGGAACTTTCGTTCTTCCGCTTGGAATCCCACGCCCGACATCGCTTTCTCCACCTGCTCATGCAGTACACGCAGTTCCTCCAATTCACCGCTTAGTCCAACCCATAAGATCGAAGGGGCCGATGTCTTACCGAATGTGCCAATGGACCCTAACTGCAGCTGGAAGGGACGAGAACGGGCCGCCGTCACCTCCAAAGCCTGCTCAATCTCTCGGCTTCTTGAAGCACCTACTTCTCCCAAAAACTGCAGCGTAATGTGTAGATCCTCCGGATGCACCCATTTGCGGAAGGGAACCGTACCCTTCATCCGATGCATCCATTCCCCCAGGCTCGCTTTAAGTTCCCCCGGCAGTCCGACAGCTGCGAAGAGGCGCAGTGTTGACTCCATGGCACATTGCTCCTCTCTGTTCAAGAAACTTACACTTGATGATACGCGGCAACCTTTGCTATCATATCCATATCATATGAAAAGCGAGGGTGTTTTAATCGTGACTAAGCGCGCTTATAATTTCAATGCAGGTCCCGCCGCGCTTCCCTTGGAAGTGCTGCAGCAAGCACAGGAGACATTCGTCGATTATAACGGCATCGGCATGTCTCTCATGGAGATTTCCCACCGGAGCAAAGAATACGAAGCGCTGAATGCGGAAACAGCATCCCTCCTGCTTGAATTGCTCGGAATCCAATCTGGGTATCAAGTGCTCTTCCACGGCGGTGGAGCCAGCATGCAGTTTGCCCAGATTCCATTGAACTTCCTGAAGCCGGGTACGGTAGGAAGCTATCTGATTACAGGCAGCTTCTCGGAGAAGGCTTACCAGGAGGCTCAAATCGTTGGAGAAGCCTCCATTGCGGCTTCCAATAAGGAAGGCAAGTGGAGAAGTCTCCCTAAAGCGAGTGACATCGTTATTGATCCGAAGTCGGCTTATGTACACATGACGACGAACAATACGATTGAAGGTTCGCAGTGGTCGGACATTCCTGATACGGGCGGGATCCCGCTCATCGGAGATATGACCAGCGGCATTCTCAGCCGGCCGATCGATGCGAGCAAGTTCGGGATGATTTATGCAGGCGCCCAGAAGAACCTCGGTCCTTCCGGCGTGACGGTAGCCGTGATCCGGGATGATCTCCTGCAGGAGGAACCGAAGCACCTGCCTGTGATTCTTCGTTACACGACACATGCGAAGAATCAATCTCTCTACAACACCCCGCCGGTGCATTCCATCTACATGGTGAACCTGGTATTGAAATGGGTGAAGGAACAAGGCGGCGTGGAAGCCATGGAAAAACGCAATGTGGCGAAGTCCCAGCTGCTCTATGACGTCATCGACAGCTCAGGCGGCTTCTACACGGGGAACATTGATGCGGACAGCCGCTCGATCATGAACGTCACGTTCCGTCTGTCCAGCGAGGAGCTCGAGAAGCAGTTCGTGAAGGAAGCGAAGGAGCATAACTTTGTAGGCCTGGCCGGTCACCGCAGTGTGGGAGGCATCCGTGCTTCCGCTTACAATGCCGTGCCGCACGAAGCTTGCCAGTCGCTTGCCGAATTCATGAAAGAGTTCCAGCAGCGCAACGGCTAAGAGGACAAGCAGTCTTCCGCAGGACCTACCCAACGGTGCTGCAGGGAGGCTGTTTTTGTTAGCGTCCGGATGGAGGACGACCGGTGATGCCGTAAGGACAGAGAGGCGAAAAAAACAAGCGCATCTGGGATCCAGTGCGCTTGTTCGTGCGGGGAGATAATCGAGGACACAGCAGGTTGTTCGGGGCGGGCCCAAGGACAGGCCTGCCCGCGCGATCCGATAGGGGAGCCGGGGGCGGCAAGGGGAGAGCGGAGGAGGAGGTTAGCCTTGGACGAGGACTTCTTTGACGGCAGGCTCCGTCAGTTTGTAACCGACGTTACGAATCGTTACAATATATTCGGGATTGCGTGCGTTCGTCTCGATCTTGTCACGCAAATGCGAGATATGCACGTCGACGATCCGGGTATCGCCGAGGAAGTGATAGTCCCAAACGCCATGCAGCAGCTGCTGTCTGCTAAGGACTTTGCCCCGGTGCTTGCACAGGAAGAGCAGCAGATCGAATTCCTTCGGCGTCAGGTCGATATTCTGGCCTTTGACCTTGACCTCCCGCTGGTCTGGTTGGACGACAATCTGGCCTATAGTTAATGGTGTATTCTCAGAGGTAGAAGGCAGGGTCTGAATGCGCCGGATGATGGCTTGAATGCGGGAGATCAGTTCCTGCGGACTGAAGGGTTTCGTCATGTAATCGTCCGCCCCGTTGTCGAGCCCCGCGATCTTGTCGGTGAGATCCTGCATAGCGGTCAGCATGATGATAGGGACGAGATTGTTCTGGCTTCTCAGCTTCCGGCACACTTGAATGCCGTCCATCTTAGGCAGCATCAGATCGAGCACGATCAGATCCGGACGGAAATGTTGGATGGCGCCAAATACGGCCTCGCCGTCATAGACGCAGTGAACTTCGAATCCGACAAGCTTCAAATTGAACTCTATGAGCATCGAGATCGAAGGTTCATCGTCAACGACAAGAATTTTCTTCTTCATCATTCCGAATAATCTCCTTTTGTGTAACACTAGGATAAAGTTATTATCTCAAGCCACTATCATCTTCGTATTAAGAAAAGGTAAAAACTGTGTTAAAATTGCAGAAATAGAGAGGAAAGGCGACATGGCTTTTCATATCGTATTGGTAGAACCAGAAATTCCGGCAAATACCGGGAACATCTCGCGAACCTGCGCCGCTACGGGAACTTGGCTTCACCTCGTACGTCCGCTAGGCTTCGACACGGACGACCGCACATTAAAACGGGCAGGCCTCGATTACTGGCACAGCGTCAAGCTGGAGTATCATGATTCGTTCCAGGAGGTCAAAGATCAATACCCGGACGCCCGGTTTTTCTTCGCTACAACCAAAGCGCAGAAGCTCTACACGGATATCGAGTTCCGTGACGGCGATTTTCTCGTGTTCGGCAAAGAAACGAAGGGACTCTCCCCCGACATCCTGGCGGCCCACCCGGAGCAGCTGATGCGGATGCCGATGACGGAGGCTGTACGTTCGCTCAACCTTTCCAACTCTGCGGCGATTGTCCTGTTCGAAGGACTGAGACAGACCGGATTTCAAGGCCTGCGGTAGCCCCAGCCAGCGCTGAAGCCTATCCTGTAGAGCCGCTTATTTGAAGAAAGCGGCATGTTCTGAGGAAATCTGGCGGATTGGGGAAGGAATTTTCATCACAGTGTCGAATCCTATGTAGGGGAACTCAAGGCATGTGTGAAAAGTGAGGTGAATTGATGATGAAACCGGCAGGTGTAGTAAGAAAGGTCGATCAACTGGGAAGAATTGTGCTTCCCAAGTCGCTGCGCAAACGATACCAAATGAACGAAGGAGATCCTGTCGAAATTTTGGTGAGCGGAGATCATATTATCTTGGAGCGGTACCGGCCGCGCTGCGTCTTCTGCGGCTCCATGGATCACGTCAGCGACTTTAAGGAACGTCATATATGTGCCGAATGTTTGGGCGAGATGCATCTTCTGAAGAATAACGGATAGATCTCTCTGTGGCACTCATCGAATGTACGCTAAAAAGCACTGCAGTTTTTCCCCCGGCCTCTTGCCGGTGGGGAAAGCGGCGGTGCTTTTTTGCTAAGCCAAAGGGGGGCGACAAGGTATTTGTCATGGCGGCAGGAGGATGGGTCTGCAGGAATAGGACTAAAGTTGCTCTGCAGGAAGAAAGGAAAAAAAGGGGTTACGGCGGATTTGTAACGATGCTGTAACGGAAGGTGTGTTAAAATAGGATCAAAAGAGAAGACGGTTCTCCTGAAAGAATCGCTCGGGTAGTACCGTTGTAGGGTAGAGAAAAAGATCGAAGAGGGATGGGAAGCCATATGAGAACTGAAAGTACGGTGAAGGTGAAGCTGGAAGTCAAAGAGGTTCTGAAGCAGCTCGGGCTGTGCGGGGTGCGGTGGGAGTCCGTTCGGGGCAGCGAGGCCGAAGTGAAGGCGGACGTCCGCATTGGAAGGAGATCCTGAACTACTCCAGAGTACGAGCTTTGAAATGCATGCGCAAATACGGGAATCAAAAAAATAGGCTGGAACATAACGGCATGAGCGATAGAATATTCTTCGCTCATGCCGTTACGGTTCCAGCCTATTCGTTGTGTCCGCCCCGGCAGGCCGAGGCAGGCTGCCGTTTACAGACCCTTCGTCTTATCTTCGTTATAAGCGGCTGTAAGCATCGCAACGATGAACAGCAGGAAAATGGTCATCATAATCCAAAATGTAGCTGACATGCGGCAGCACCTCCGCCCTATATTATAACCAACGATGTTCCAAAAGAAAACTTATAAATCTGTGAACAATTCGGCTAGCATCTCACTGAAAGAATAAGAAGTGGGTGGAGAGCGGCCGCAGCCGGCCATCCGACGGATGATTGATGACCTGCCCGTCGAAGATCAAGGTCGAGGAGCCGCCGCCGTCCAGGTTGTAGGCATCCTGGATCCCCAAGGCGAGGAGCTTGTCCTGCAGCTCAGGAAGGGTTGCTCCCGAATTGCCGTTCTCGTCATAGCCATCCGTCACGAGGAAGAGCAGCTGGTCGTTCTTGAAGCTGCCTACAATCGTCCGCGGCGCACGTGCTGGCGAGGTCAGCCACTGGGAAGGTATCGGCTGCTTGACCCCGCCGCGCAGCAGAACGGGTACGAAGGTGGCGCCGAATTCCGGCTGCAGCTTGTCGAGATCCTCCTGCCTCGAGAACTTGCCGCCGATGAGCTTCCGGTCTTTGTTCAGCCCAATGAAAGCGAGGTCTTCGAACGTGGGCTCGAAGCCATATACATACTTGCCGCCGACCATGGTCGTACTGAGCGGGTACCGCTTCCCGGTCTTGGCGTCGTCGGCAAAGCCGCCGGCATTCACCCCGGCCACCGCCCCGTAGCGCTTCACCGCCTCAAGCGTGGTCTCGCTGCCACCCACCTCATCCTTGCCCAGCACCATCCTCATCCCTTGATCGGAGGGGAGCGAGACTTTCAGCGCATAGCCGGTATATTGGCTTTCCTGGAAAGTGTACAGCTTCAGATCCACATTCGGCGACGCTGCGGCCCGGGAAGGGCCTGTTCCGAGCTTAGCGCCGAAGCGGGAATCGAAGACGGCTGCGGGACGCTTGGCGGCGGCAGCCGCCGTCTTCACCATGGAGGAGGCGACGGCTGTACTTTGGGCATACAGCTCGTAGTAGTTCTGAACGGTCGTACGTGTCAGTGCGGCATCCGTACGGCTGCGGTCCAGCAGAGACAGGGTAGTCTCCATTCCTTCCCGGAGACCGGGCTCGGCCGCCGCAGGCAGCGTCCGCTCCGGCAGGTCGATGGGAAGCGCGGTGAGCGTAAGAAAGAGCATCCCCCCGAGAAACGGAGCCAGTGCCAGCAGCATCAGGCGGTTGATGCCCTGAGCGGGATTCATGTCTGGAGTTCACTTCCTTTTATCATTGCAGCGCATCCAGCTGCTTTTGCAGCTCTTCCAGTTTCTTTTGTAGATCAGAGAGCTGGGTGTATAACTGGTTGCTGTTATCGGTCTTGGTGCTCGCGCTGTCTTTGGTGAACGCCAAGAGTTCGTTCACGGAATCGATCTTCGTCTGCAGCTTGGCCATATCGCCGGTGAGGGTGTCTTTGAGCTGGGAGATCTGGCTCTCGTAGCCCTGCTGCACCGCCTTGAGTCTCTCATCCGTCTGGGCGGCAATATCACTTGCGATCTGTGCGCGCAGATGGTCGGTATACAGCTTGGCTCCGAAGGCGCCGCCGCCAACCAGAAGCAGCCAGAACAGGAATAACGCGAGATAAGTTCTGCGTTTCTTGCGGGTTCCCGGCTCGCCGGTACGGATTCCACTGCCCCGTATCCCCGGCTCCAAGGGGGTATTCATGACGGGTTCACCTTCCTGTATTCGTTCGGTGAACTGCCCACCATCTTCTTGAACACTTTGCTGAAATATTTCTCATCCTCATACCCGACCATTTCGGCGACTTGTGAGATGCGAAGGTGGGGATTGAGCAGGAGCAGCTTGGCCTTGTCGATCCGGATGCCGCTGACATAATCGGAGAGGTTCACGCCGAACTCCTGTTTGAATTTGCGGGAGATATACTCGCGGCTCAAGAAAAAATGTCCGGCAATTTCCTGCAGGGTGATGTCCTGATGGTAATGGTTCTGAATGTATTTGGAAATTTCAAAAATCACATTGCTGTCCTGATGCTGCTGCGTCAACAGCTGGCGGGACAATTCGATCAGGTTCACCGTAAGCTGCCCTTCCCACTGCTCCAGGGAGAGGGCGCCGTGCTCGTCCAGCGGAACGATGAAGGGCGAACGGTCGCTGCCGCCGGCGGGGGCCGGGGCAGAGGACTCACCAAGCAGCTCCGAGACCCAGCGGTTCTTGATCGCGGTATACTCGTGCCGCCACATCTCGAGCTGCTCTACGTCGATGGAGGGGAGTTCGCGAACCGCGGCGATCCACTCGCCGACAGCACGGCGGATCTGGTCGGCGCTTCCGCTGCGGACGGCGAGCTGAACGGGTTCGGCATACGCCGAGAAGGAGAGCAGCTTGGCCGAGGCAGCGCCCGGGAGGCTGAAGACATGGACCCCCTTCGTTCTAGACAGCAGATTGCGTCCGCGCAGGGCCCTGCGTGCTTCATCATAGGCAGCCGGCAGCCCCGAAGGGAAGGCATGGGTGAGGGAGAGGCCCACATCCAGGGTGCTGCCCAGCACGGCCAGCAGACTGCGCTGGATCTTCTGCAGGAGCTCCTCCGACGCCGGAAGCTCTTCATACAGCAGGACCAGTACCTCGTTGTCGCTGTTCCAGTTGCGGTAAGCGATTCCGGTACGCCGGCCTTCTTTGAGCACCTCGTTCGCGATATTGGTCAGGGAGAAATACAGCAGATCCGTATTGCGGTCGAACTTTCCGCGGAGGATGGAGCTCATCGTATCCAGGCTGAGGATGGCGACCCGGCATTCCCGGGTACTCTGTCCCAGCCCGAACTCCTGCTGGAGCGCCAGGGAACAGGCTTCATACCCGGCAGGCTCCGCTGTCAGGCCGGAGAGCATCTTCTCCCAGTACACTGGCTTGAATTGGTTGCGCTCGATGTTCCTCTCGGTCTGCAGAAGCCGGTCGGCTTCATCCCGCTTCCATGCGGTTACTGCCTTATCCACCGCATTATAGAGCTGCTGCGCATCGATGGGCTTCAGGATGTAATCAATACCGCCGGACTTGACGGTATGGCGGACGAATTCAAAGTCGTCGTGTCCGCTGATGACAATCGTCTTGCCTTCGGGGTAGTTCAGTTGGAGCCAATCGAGCAGCTCGGTGCCGCTGCGCAGCGGCATCATCATGTCCGTGAAGATCAGCTGGGGTTTATGCTCCAATATCAAATCGGCCGCGTCGAGCCCGTCTTGGGCCTCGAGAATGTTGGCGATGCCGAAGGATTCCCAGGGGACCAGCAGTTTGATGGCTTCTCTGACATGCTTTTCGTCATCTACGATGATGGCAATCACGGTGTCTTTCCTCCTAGCGGTATGGACGGAAAGCGGAGGGTAATCCGCAGTCCGGTAGGTTGGCGGTGTTCCGGCAGGAGCTCCGCATCCAAGTTAAAATGAAGGGCCAGCCGGTTCTTGACGTTCTTCAGCCCGATGCTTTCTCCCACAGAGCCTTCTTCGGCGGGGTCGGACACGGGGTCGTCCTGCGACAAGCGGAGCAGGAGCTCTTTCAGCGCCTCTTCGCTCATGCCGCGCCCGTTGTCTTCTACGGTCACTTCGATCCGTCCGTCTTCGAGCAGCCTGGAGGTGAGCAGAAGCTCTCCGGGATTCTCGCGGGGATCGAACCCGTGCTTGAAGTAATTCTCGACCAGCGGCTGGAGGGTCATCTTGGGCAGGATGCAATCGTAAGTTCCTTCCTCTATATGATAACCGACCGTGAGTTCGTTCTCAAAGCGCTGCTGCTGCAGCTCGAGATAAGCTTTGACATGCTCTACCTCCTTGCGCAGAGAGACCAGGCTCTCGCTCGTATTCATGCTGTAGCGCATCATCTTCGCGAGCGTGGAGATGAGGTGATACACCTTCGGCGCTTGATGCTGAAGGGCCAGTGTGCCGATCGACTGCAGGGAGTTGTACAGGAAATGCGGGTTGATCTGAGCCTGCAGCGCTTTGAGTTGATTCGTCTTATTAGCGAGCCCGAGCTTATATTCGCGGGTAATCAGGTCGTTGATCGTATCCATCATGAGCCGGAAGCGGCGGGCGAGAATGCCGATCTCGTCCTTGGTCCGCACCTGAATGTCCACATCCAGCTGCCCGGTCTGGATGATATTAATATACCCGATGAGTTCCTTGATGGGACGAGTGAAGCGCACCGAGACCCAGAGCGTCAATCCGGCTACCACAAGCAGCAGGACGCCCAAAATAACGAATTGGATCTGCGTCAACTCTCTTGCGCCGCGGTAAAGTTGTTCATAGGGAACTTTTTTGACCAAATACCAGTTCATATAAGAGGTTTCGATCTTCTCGTAAAGGTGGATGCTTGTCGGATCTTCCATCGTCCCGTGAGCGGCGGAGGACAGCAGCATCGGCTCCACCCAAGGCTCATTCAGCTTGTGGCCGTGCTTCATGCCGGGAATGCTGGAGTAGATCAAGGTTCCTTCGTTGTCGAGCAGGTACGCTTCCTCCTGCTCATTCAGAAGCTGGGAAATCAGCCCCGACAGGGTGTCGAGGGAGAAGTCCACCGACAGGCTGCCGATAAGTTCCATGGAAGGAACCCGGTAGATGGCCCGGTGTATAGACAGAACTTCCCTGGGGGTAAAGTAAGGTAAAAGCGCCAGTCCGTAATCATGGCTGGTATGGGTCGGTTCTACCACCGCTTCATAAGAACCCGGCCGGATTCTCGGATTGAGCGGCATGCTGACTTCCGGGCTCGGCCGGATGACCGTGTTGTTGGTAAGAAGAAAGGACCGGTCTTCCCCGGGATTGCGGTCGAGCAGGTTCATGTATACCTGGAACACTTCCCGGTTGACGGCAATGGTGCGGATCAGGTTCTTGATCTCCGCCTCGCTCTGATATCCCCGGAAGCCGAGATCCATCAGACGGATGAATGACGGATTCTTATAGACACTGAAAGACAGATCGACGAGCTGATTCATGTGATTGACGAGATTGATCCGGCTCTGCACAAGCAGATTGGTGTTTTCCTGGATCGCTTTCTCTTTCACGGACTGCTTCGTATAAGCATTCGTCACGATCATGGACGTTACGATAGGAGCAATGGTTGCAATCAGTAAAACTACAATTAATTTGAAACGAAGCGAATTTCGGCCCACACCGGTCTCCTTCCCCGCGTCTCCCGGACGAAAGGTCAATATTTTACACCTAACGGTTCATCATTCTCAGTGTTGGGAGAGGGGCTCTTTTTTGTATACTCTGTACTATAGACAAAAAGCAAAGTAAAAAAAAGTGCGAATTTTAAAGGAGGAACATACGATGAATCGACGAAAATCGGCAGACTGGCTCGAACAGCTCGTGTTTGTCGGACCAGCTTTCATCTGCTTTGCGTTGATTGTGATCGTGCCTTTTTTCCTCGGGATGTATTACTCGTTCACTGACTGGAATGGGGTCTCGGGCAAAGTATCGTGGAGCGGTCTAGATAACTTCAAACAAATCTTGTTCAATGATCCGGATTTCATGAAATCCTTCTGGTTCACCGTCCGGTTCTCGGTCGCGGCCGTGATCATATCGAACGTACTGGCTTTCACTGTCGCGTTGATCTTGACGCGTCCGCTGAAGCTGCGCAATACCCTGCGTACCGTCTTCTTCCTGCCGAACGTGATCGGCGGCCTGCTGCTCGGCTTCATCTGGCAGTTTATCTTCGTGAAGGGCTTCCCGGCGATCGGGCAGCTCACGAACATTCCGTTCTTCAACCTTCCTTGGCTCGGGGACGAAATAACGGCCTTCTGGGGCATCGTCATCGTCTTCGCCTGGCAGACAGCCGGTTACTTCATGGTCATCTATATCGCCGCACTCATGAATGTGCCGAAGGATATCATGGAAGCCGCGCAGCTTGACGGCGCCAAGCCTTGGCAGCTGCTCTACCAGATCATTGTGCCGCTGATCATGCCGGCCGTGACGGTATGTCTGTTCCTGGCGATCTCGAACGCCTTCAAGATGTTCGACCTCAACTTGTCGCTTACCAAGGGCGGACCGTTCAAGTCGACGGAATCCGTCGCGCTCAACATCTACACGGAAGCGTTCCAGAACAACCGCTTCGGTCTCGGTACGGCGAAAGCCTTCCTGTTCTTCATTGTCGTAGCGATCATTACCACCATTCAAGTGCGCATCACGAAAAGCAAGGAGGTTGAAGTGTAATGGAAACACCGCGTTATTCCATCCGTACATTCAGCCTAGAGATTATTGCGGTACTGCTCGGCCTCGTGTTCCTGGTTCCGTTCTACTTCGTCATCGTGAACTCGTTCAAGACGTTCGCGGACCTGCTCACCGATCCGACGTCCCTGCCGGCCACCCTCATGTGGGATAACTTCGTCAGAGCGTGGAAGATTCTGAAGTTCCCTACGGTGCTCACGAATTCCCTGATCATCACGGTTATCGCCAACCTGGCGATTGCCTTCCTGAGTGCCATGGCAGCCTACCGGATGGTCCGCCATCCGAACAAGCTGAACAACCTCTTGTTCCTGGTCTTCGTCGCGGCAATGGTTATCCCGTTCCAGTCGATCATGATCCCGCTGGTCCGCGTAGCGAAGACCGTCGGATTGTTCGACAGCATCTTCGGTCTTGTGATTTGCTATATCGGCTTCGGAGCACCGCTCTCCATCTTCATGTTCCACGGGTTCATCAAATCGATCCCGATGGAGATCGAAGAATCCGCAGTGGTGGACGGAACAAGCACCTACGGCACGTTCTTCCGCATCGTGCTTCCGCTGCTGAAGCCGATCGGCGTTACGGTTATTCTGCTCAATTCCCTTTGGATCTGGAATGACTTCCTTCTGCCGTTCCTGATCCTTCAGAATCCGACGCTGAAGACGATTCCGCTGGCAACGAACACCTTCTTCGGGCAGTACACGAAGCAGTGGGACCTCGCACTCGCGGCCCTTGTGCTCGGAATCATCCCGATCGTCATCTTCTTCCTGGCGATGCAGCGCCATATCATCGAAGGGATTACGGCAGGGTCGGTCAAGGGCTGATCATGGGCTGTAATCGTCACTCAAACCCAGACCCGGCGGGAGGGATTCCCGCCGGGGGAAGGCGATGAATAGTTTCGCATAGACCGGCCTCGGGGCCGGTTTTTGTATGGAGAGCAGCGGAGCGCTGCCGATTCAATCTAGTACATAGCGGTTACTAAACTTGTGAGTGAGGGATCATCCGAGCTTCAAAAAAAGGGGGAGAATTGTCCTCTTTTGAACCCGCTGAATGAAAGCGTGGTCAATTTGTTCCACCTTTTTGTTCAATATCCTCGGTGTTGGGTTCACCTGCCAGAATTTATAATGGGAATTGTAGACACACTATTCGTGAACATCAACAGAGTCTACCAATAAAGGGAGGGTACACCCATGAAACAAGGATTCAAGAAGGCAACAGCCCTTTCGCTGAGCGCGGTTCTCCTTGCAGGACTGGCTGCAGGCTGCGGCGGGAATACAGACAAAGAGCAGACCCCGGCTGCCAGCGGAAAGGATGCAGGAGGCAAACAGGTTACGCTGAAAATTTTCCAATTCAAAGTGGAGATTAACGAAGCGCTCAACCGCCTCAAAGATGAATACGAGAAGGCGAATCCGAACGTGAAGCTGCAGATCGAAACGGTCGGCGGCGGCGCGGACTATGGCGCGGCCCTCAAAACAAAGTTTGCTTCCAGCGATGCGCCGGATATCTTCAACGTCGGCGGCTACCGCGAGATGGATACATGGATGGAGCACCTCGAGGACCTGTCCGACCAGCCTTGGCTGAAGGACGTTGTTCCGGCTGCAAAAGAACCAATGACCAAAGACGGCAAGCTCTATGGTATGCCGATGAATATCGAAGGCTACGGCTTCGTATATAACAAGGAGCTGTTCGCAAAAGCAGGCATCACCGAAACGCCGAAGACGCTCTCCCAGCTCGAAGATGCGGCGAAGAAGCTCCAGGCGGCAGGCATCACGCCATTCTCCAACGGCTACGGCGAATGGTGGATCCTCGGCATTCATAACCTGAACGTCGCGATGGCCCGTCAAGCGGATCCGAACAAATACATCGCCGGCCTGTATGACGGCTCCCAAAAATTCGGCGGACCTGTGTTCGACGAGTGGACGAAGCTGATGGACCTGACGCTGAAGTACGGCCAGGCTAACCCGCTGACGACGGACTACAACACCCAAGTCACTAACTTCGCAAGCGGCAAAGCGGCTATTATGCAGCAGGGTAACTGGACTCAAGTACAGATCGACAAGATCAACCCGAACCTGAAGCTCGGCGTGCTTCCGATGCCGATCAACGAAGATGCGGCAGCGAACGACAAGCTCTTCATCGGCGTTCCGAACAACTGGGTTGTCAACAAGAACTCTGCGGTGAAGAAAGAAGCGAAGGACTTCCTGAACTGGCTCGTAACTTCCGATATCGGCAAGCAGTACATGACGAAGGAATTCAAGTTCATTCCGGCGTTCACGAACATCACGGCGGACGAGAAGGACCTCGGCACGATCGCTACCGACCTCATGAAGTACAGCAAAGAAGGCAAGACGCTGAGCTGGAACTGGCCTAAATACCCGGATGGCGTAACGAACGAGCTGGGTGCGACGCTGCAGGCTTATGTTGCAGGCAAAGTCAACAAAGATCAAATGTACACGGACTTCCAAAAAGCTTGGGATAACCTGAAAGCGAAGAAATAACAGCGATTCGCCGCGGATATCCCCGCCTGGTCTTACCAAACGAAGCCTCAGCCCCCCGGCTGGGGCTTTTTGGCGTTTAACAAAGGGAGAGGGCAGGAGTAGAATAGGGAGAAAGATACAATTGCAACGTTTCAACTCAGGGTGCTGGGGAGTAAGAAGAGAAACGGACTCTGATGGAGAGGGTGTATGGTGTGGGCAGGCTGTGGAGCAGGGCCAGGGAACGATGGAGCATGGGGCGGGAGGCGGTCCCGCTCGAGCGGAGGCTGTCGAAGGAAGCGGGAGTATCGCTGTTTATCCATTTTTGCTTCCAGTTCGGGGCATCCATGTCGGGCGTGTTCCTGACGCTGTACTTATGGCGTCTGACGCACAGCCTGGCGGTCAACGGCATGTATTATGCGGTAACCTATGCGGTGGCGCCGTTCGCCTTTGCGCTCGGCGGCTGGCTCATCAAGCGCAGGGACCGGATGGTCACCTACCGGCTGGGCATTGCGATGACGGCTGCGTTCTACCTGGGGGTGGTCTTCGCAGGAGAACGGGTGGCTGAGTATTATGTGATGTTCGCTATATTGAACGGCATCTCCAGCGCTTTCTATTGGGCCGGTTACTTGACCTTGATGTACGATGTATCGACAGAGGGCAACCGGATCCGTTATCTCGCCGTGAATACGGTGCTCTTCACACTCGGGGGACTGATCGGCCCGGCGCTCGCTGGCTTCCTTATCGCCCGTAATAACGGGCTTCAGGGGTACACGCTCGTCTTTGGGACTGCCTGTTTCATGTTCCTGCTGGCTACTGTGGTCTCGATGAGGATTCCGATGAAGCCTTCCCACCACAAAGCCTATTATCTGAGATTCGCGGGGCTGCTCATGCAGCGCAACCGTGCCTGGCTGAACTCCCTGTATGCCTTCGGCGTGATGGGCTTGTTCCAAGGGATGATGCTGTTCCTGCCGAACATCCTGCTCTTCCAGCTCGTAGGCCGGGAGGACCTGGTCGGTTACTTAGGGGTCCTGTATGCGAGCCTGTCTATTGGGACGAGCTTGTTCCTCTCCCGGTACGGCAGCGAGGAGAAGGCGGTGAGGTTCGTCGTGGTCTCGACCGCCGGATTTCTGATCGCTACCTTCTTCCTTATCTGGAAGATGACCTTGTTCACGGTCATTGCATTCATGGTGATCTACTCCGTCTGTGCGCCGCTCCAAGGCAATACGATCACCTCGTATTACTTCCGGATGATCGGCAGGCTGCCGCTGAAAGGCCAGCTGCGAGTAGAGTCGGTCGTCATGCGGGAGGTGTTCCTGAACGGAGGGAGGGTCGTCTCGATCCTGGCCCTGCTCGGCCTCATGAAGTACGCAGGCAGCGGGGCGCTCCCCTGGGTGCTCGCGGCAGCTTCCCTGCTGCAGATCGGTCTGGTGGGGCTGCTGAGCACTAAGGGAGCCGGCGGGGGGACGGGACGCTCTCCGGCCTTGTCCCCACAGAGGCCGACCCCGCGGGGGACCGCAGGTACCAAGCTCTAGAGCAAGAGAATAACGGCTTTCTCCGATTCCCGGAGAAGGCCTTCTTTTGTTTGGGGCCCGGCTGCGCAGGGTATGAAGGATGGAGAAGGTTGGGAAGCTATACTATTAACGAGCGAAGGGAAAGGAGCATAAGGCAATGTACGATTGCATCATTGTAGGCGGCGGGATAGCCGGGCTGCAGGCCGCCATTCAGCTGGGAAGGTACCGGCACAAGGTGCTGGTGATCGATAAGGAGCGGGGGCGCTCCGCCTTATGCGGAAACTATCATAATTTGCTTGGCTGGCCCGACGGCGTGTCCGGCCCCGAGCTTCGCGACCGCGGACGCCGTCATGCGGAAGCCTTGGGCGTCGAGTTCCTGGAAGAAGAAGTGATTGCTGCGGCGAAATCGGGGGACCGGTTCCAAGTGGCGATGGGAGGCAGCGGAGGAGCGATGCAAGGCTGCACTCTTCTCATCGCCACCGGTGTGATGGACCGTTTCCCGCCTCTCCCGGGTCTGGAGGAGCGTCTGGGGCGGAGCATCTACGTGTGCCCCGACTGCGACGGGTTCGAGGTCATGGACCGCCATGCGATCGTTCTCGGCTCCGGCGAAGCCGGCTCGGGCATGGCGATGGCCCTGAGCTACTGGACCGACCGGATCACCTATGTGAATCACGAGCGTACGGTGGTCGGGAGCGGCAAGAGGGAAGCGATGGAAGCCAGGGGAATCATATATATAGAAGAAGAAATCGAGGAAATCGTGGGCGGAGAAGAAGCTGCCTTCCATGGGGTACGGCTTAAGGACGGACGCATCCTGGAAGGGGACAGGGCCTTCATCGCATTCGGCGGCAACCGGGTCATGACCGACTGGGCGATGCCTCTGGGCATTGAGCGCCTCGAGAACAAGCACA
Source organism: Paenibacillus caseinilyticus (assembly GCF_027533645.1). Taxonomy (GTDB): domain Bacteria; phylum Bacillota; class Bacilli; order Paenibacillales; family NBRC-103111; genus Paenibacillus_G; species Paenibacillus_G caseinilyticus. The sequence continues at coordinate 409,513 of NZ_JAQAGY010000003.1, read as the reverse complement.
TCGTCACGGACCCCCGCACGAAGATGACCGGCGTTCCCGGCGTATGGGCGGCGGGAGATGTCGGCATCCATGCGGAGCAGACCAGCATCGCGATGGGGGAAGGGGCGCTGGCGGCGATCTGGATTCACAAGGACCTGGTTAAGCGCCAGAGACAGCTGGCGGCGGGGAAGCAATAGCAGCCGAAAAAGGCAGCAAGGATAACAGCAGCGGAGAGGACAGGCGGGGGGAAGGGCATGATGCCCTCTCCGGCCTGTTCCGTATGTTCTCAGACTGTAGGAGGGCAGCCGCCGCGGATAATAAGGGTAGGATGGGAGACAGGCGGGTGAGAACGCAGGATGGAGAACACCGGGCCTCCTGGCATGCTTTGCCTGGAAGGCGCTCTATCCCTGTATCGCATCCGCCGGAAGCAAGCCGTCAACTACATGCGCGAAGGTCTTCAGCGCTTCCTCTCCCTCCGGGCTCAGCGTATAGACACCCCGGTCCACGCGATGGAACCAGAGATAGTAATTCTTCTGGAGGATGGACGCCGCTTGGGCGTATCCGGTCAGGGAGCGCAGCTGCCTTGGGCTCATGGGGCCGAGCTCTCCGAGCAGGCCGGCCAAGTGCAGCGATTTCTCCCGGTAGGCGGTGACGAGCTTGCGCTTGGTGCTGCCGCCGATATTATAATCCGCCTTGCGCTCTTGGAATTCCTGGAGCAGCTTGCCTGCGGCGTATTTGCTGTGCCTTGGAGGAGCGGGGGAAGGATAGAGTGCACCGCCCTCGAGCGGATGGCATTCGACATCGACGCGGGGCTTTCTCGTCTTGTAGAACTGCACGGTGATCATGCCGAGCCCAAGCATGCTGCAGAGCTTGCGCAGCTCCGGCCAGGAAGCGCTGTGCGGCGCTTTGCCCTTGGCCGGCCGCTCGAACGCGACATAGACGGAGCGGGAGAGGCGCAGGCGGTCGATCCCCTGGAGCAGCAGGGGGATCGTGAAGCTGCGCTTGAGCTCGACGATCACGGGCGGCTCTTCGCCGCGGATAGCGACCACATCGCAGTGGCGCACTTCGCCGCGGACACTGTAGCCGAGCTCCTCCAGGTAGGCTTTCACCGGGGCATAGAGCTCCGTTTCGCTTTTGATGGCCACAGGGACCGCTCCTTTCCGTTCGACTTTTCTTCGACTTCTGTTCGACTTTTGTTCGCACAAGCCATTATAGCACAGATCTCCAAGGATAGATTTGGTATAATAGGGGAGTATGCGGGTTCGGGGCGGAAGGAAGGCTGCAGGAGAAAGCCGAACCGGATGCCTGCCGGATGAACTGCAAGAAGAGAGAACAGACCGCAGCCATTGCGGAATAGAGAGAGGAGCCGGATGAAGATGGATATGGAGCATGGCATACCACTGGAGCACACCGAAGGACTGGGGCTAGGGCAGGCGGGGGACATTGACCCTTGGCTCGGCCGCAGCTTCTACTGCGAGAGCTGCGGCAAGGACCACGCGGTGCCCATCCGCCGCGTGGTGATCGACCGCGGCGCGCTGGCGGTGCTGCCTTCTTATGCGCAGGAGCGGGGGCTCCGCTCGCTGCTGCTCGTGTGTGACCGGCGCACGGCCGAGGCCGCCGGGGAGGCGCTGCTGGAGCGCTGCCGGGAGGCGCAGCTCGAGGCCAAGCTGGTCGTGCTCACCGAAGACGAGCACGGGGAGCTCGCCGCGGACGAGCGCGCCATCGTGCAGCTGCTGCTGCACGTGGACGCCGCGTCGCAGGCGATCGTCGCCGTGGGCTCGGGCACGATCCACGATATCGTACGCTTCGCGGCGTTCAAGACAGACCGCGTGTTCCTCAGCGTGCCGACCGCCTCGTCGGTCGACGGCTTCGCTTCCGTAGGCGCGCCGCTCATCCTCGGCGGCTTCAAGCAGACGATCCCGGCCTGCGCCCCGGAAGCCGTCTTCGCGGACTTGGCGCTGCTCGCGGGCGCGCCGCAGGTCATGACCGCCGCAGGCTTCGGCGACATGCTCGGCAAGTATACGTCGCTCGCGGACTGGGAGCTCGGCCGCGTGCTGCTGGACGAGCACGTGTGCGAGCTTGCCGCGGAGATGACGCGCCAGGCGCTGGCGCGGTGCATCGACCATGTCGACGAGATCGCGGCCGGCTCCGAGGAGGGCCAGCGCCGTCTGATGGAGGGGCTCATCCTCTCCGGGATCTCGATGCTGATCGTCGGCCACTCCCGTCCGGCGTCAGGCGCGGAGCACCACCTCTCCCACTTCTGGGAGATGCGCTTCCTGCAGGCCCGCCGCCGGGCGCTGCTGCACGGCGCCAAGGTAGGCGCCGCAGCGGTGCGCATGGCGGGCTTGTATGCGCAGGCGGCGGAGCTGGACGCCGAGACGGTCCGAACGGCGGCTCTGCGGCGTCTGTGCGACCCGGTATTCTTGTCGCCTGCAGAAGCGGAGGCGGCGATCGCTCAGGCGTACGGCCCGCTGGCGGACCAGGTGCGCGCGGAGAATGCCGCGGAGCTGGAGCCCGCGAGCCGCGAAGCGCTGCTGCGGGGTCTCGGCGAGCGCCTCGCTTCGCGCTGGGACGCCGTGCAGGCCGTCTGCCGCAGCGTGCCGGCGCCGGAGCAGCTCGCGGACTGGCTCGGCCGGGCCGGCGGTCCGGTGACGGAAGCGGAGCTCGGCGTGGAGCCTGAGCTCGTGGAGCAGAGCCTGCGTTACGCGAAGTACGTGCGCAGCCGCTACACGATCCTGCGCCTGCAGGAGTGGCTCTCGGCCGTATCGTACGGCAGGGAGCATGCGGGCGTGGCGGTGCCGGCGCAGCAGCCGCTGCCGCAGACGGAGTAACCGATGTTTCATCTGCTGGTCGATATGCTGGAGCGGGTCGGGTTCCTGATCGCTCTGGCTTTTGTCTTCTCGCGGAGCCGGTGGATGAGAGGGTATATGAGCTATGGAGGGGACGGGAACTCTCCGTGGCGCTTCGTCCTCTTCTTCAGCCTGTATGCCGTGCTCGGCACCTATTCCGGCGTCGCGGTCACGGATTACAGCTACCGACCGGCACCCTGGATTGGCGACATCTCCGGCGCTTCGGCGATCGCCAACTCCCGGACGGTAGGCGTGGTGATTGCCGGTCTGCTCGGGGGGCCGTGGATCGGCCTGCTCGTAGGCGGCATCGCGGGCCTGCACCGCTACAGCCTGGGCGGGTTCGTCGCGGTCGCGTGCATGATCGCCCCGCTGCTGCAGGGCCTGCTGGCCGGGCTCTGCCGCGGAGCGCTTCGTAAGCGCTTGCGCAGAGCGTCGTCCTCAGCGGTCCGGCTGGCTTTCCTGGCAGGCCTGCTGGCCGAACTGCTGCAGATGGCGCTGATTCTGCTGCTGGTCCGCCCTTGGCACGATACGCTCAGTCTGGTCTCGCTGATCATCGGGCCGCAGACGGCGGCCAATTCGATCGGGGTCGCCTTGTTCTTCGTGCTCTATCAGACGATCGAGAGCGAGGAGGACCGGATCGGCACGGAGCATGCCCGCAAGGCGCTTCATATTGCGGATCTGACGATGCCCCTGTGGCGTCTTCCGTTCGAACAGGCTGTGGTGGAGGCCGCCCGGACGCTGAACCAGGAGACGAAGGCGGTGGGCGTCTCCTTCTGCCAGGGGAGCGAGGAGAGAGCCCATGAGGGGAGGAAGACAGCCCATTATATCGATCTTCCCTTAGAGCTGCAGAACAAGAAGAGACTGGGAGCATTCCGGCTGTACTATGAGCGGAGCAGGGAGGACAGCCCATCCCGCCGCCGGATGCTCCAGACGCTGGCGGGCTTGCTGTCGCAGCAGTATGCCTTCGTGGAAGCGGAGCGTCAGGCGCAGTTGCTCGCCGATGCGGAGATCCGTTCGCTGCAGGCGCAGATGAGCCCGCACTTCCTGTTCAACGTCCTCAATACGGTGAAGTCGTATATCCGGACCAAACCGGATGAAGCCCGGGGATTGGTCATGCATCTCTCCCGGTTCCTGCGGACCAATCTGAACAATTCTTCCCGAACGCTGGTAACGATCCGGGAGGAGATGTCGCTCGTCACCTCGTACTTGAGCCTGACCCAAGCCAGGCTCGGCGATCAGCTGCAGCTCGTGACGGAGATCGACGAGCGGGTGCTCGAGCGGCTCATTCCGCCGTTCACGATCCAGCCGCTGGTGGAGAATGCGATCCTCCACGGCACCCGCAACAGCGGCCGGCCGGGCCTCATCCGCATCGGCATCCGGGAGGCGTCATCCGGCGGCGGCCGGAGCATCGAAGTGACCGTGGAGGATAACGGCAGCGGGATGGACACCGGCGTATCCCGCACGGGAAGGGAGGAACACGCCGGCATCGCGCTCGAGAACATTGCCCAGCGGCTCGGGTACCATTACGGGACGGAGAAGCCGCTGGAGATCCGCAGCGAACCCGGGCGGGGGACGCGGATCGCCTTCCGTATTCCATGGGATGAGTCGAAGCGCGGGGACCGGACATGGAGCAAGGAAGCGCAGGGCCAATGAAAGGAGAGGGACTATGGGCTATACGGTGGTGATTGCGGACGATGAAGCGCCGGCGAGGGAGGAACTCGCTTACTTAACCGGGCAGACACCGGGCGTCGAGCGGGTTATTACGGCTTCGGGCGGTATGGAGGCGATCCGCCGGGTACAGGAGGAGCGGCCTGACCTGCTCTTCCTTGATATGGATATGCCGGACCTCAGTGGCAGGCAGGTCGCCGAGCTCCTGGCGGACCTGCAGCCGGGGCTTCGGATCGTATTCTCCACGGCATATGATCAATATGCCGTGGAAGCCTTCAGGCTCCGGGCTTTTCACTACCTGCTGAAGCCGTATGACGAGGAGGACGTGGCGGGGGTGTTCCGGGAGCTGCGCAAGACCGCTGCCCCCTTGCCGTATAGGGCCGCCTCGTCCGGCAGCAGTGTCAAGCTGGCCCTTGAGGTAGAGGGAGGCATCAAGTATGTCTTTCCGGGCGAGATTCTCTATATCGGCAAAGAGGGCAAGCATGTGCTTGTCCACAGCGGCGGGAGAGCTTATCCGGTCGCCTATACGCTGCAGGAGCTGGAGCAGAAGCTGGGGCCGCACGGTTTTTTTCGGTGTCATAAGAGCTATCTGGTCCGCCTCGCGGCTATCACCGAATTGAAGTCGTGGGTGAACGGCGCTTACGACGTGCGAATGGATGATGAGGCTGGCAGTACGGTGCCGGTAAGCCGTAATTATGTCAAGGAACTGCGTTATAAGCTCGAAATTTGACACGTTGGAAGGCGGCCGGGACATGTTGCGCCCGGAGCATTCCTTCGGAGGGAAAAACCGTTTATACTGGTAGATATATAATTGCAAACGCTATCAATACCAGATCTACGGAGGGGAATGCTGTGTCCAGAAGTGTAAAATCCATCATCTTATGGGGGCTCGTGTCCGTGCTTGGCGCTTTTGCGTTCGCTGCGGTAGCTTTGAACCAAGGCGAGACGGTCAACGCGCTGTGGCTGGTTGTTGCCGCCGTGTCCTGCTATGCGGTAGCCTACCGGTTCTATAGCCGGTTCCTGGCCCGCAAGGTGTTCGGGCTCGACGACAACCGGAAGACGCCGGCGGAGCTGAAGAACGACGGCAAGGACTATGTCCCGACGAACAAATGGGTGCTGTTCGGGCACCACTTCGCGGCGATCGCCGGAGCGGGGCCGCTGGTCGGTCCCGTGCTGGCCGCGCAGATGGGCTATCTGCCGGGAACGCTGTGGATCGTGATCGGCGTAATTCTGGGCGGCGCGGTACAGGACTTCGTGATCCTGTTCGCTTCCACCCGACGGAGCGGCAAATCGCTCGGCGAAATGATCAAGGACGAACTTGGCCCGGTGGCCGGCGCGATCGCCATGGTGGGTATCCTTGGGATCATGGTAATCCTGCTGGCGGTCCTGGCCCTTGTGGTCGTGAAGGCGCTGATCGGCTCTCCGTGGGGGATGTTCACCATCGCCGCCACGATTCCGATCGCCCTGCTCATGGGCATGTACATGCGCTATATCCGGCCGGGGAGAGTCGTGGAGGCTTCGATTATCGGTCTCGTGCTGCTGATGGGCTCCTTGATCGCCGGCAAATATGTGGCCGAGTCCGCGTATCTCTCCTCGATGTTCACCTTCAGCGGCGAAACGATCGCGCTGATGATGATTGCCTACGGCTTCATTGCTTCCGCGCTGCCGGTCTGGATGCTGCTCGCCCCGCGCGATTATCTGAGCACCTTCCTGAAGATCGGGACGATCGTTGGTCTGGCGCTCGGGATCTTCGTAGTCATGCCGGAGCTGGCAATGCCGGCCACCACCCAGTTCGTGGACGGCACGGGGCCGGTGTTCGCGGGCAATCTGTTCCCGTTCCTCTTCATTACTATAGCTTGCGGCGCGGTGTCGGGCTTCCATGCGCTGGTCTCCTCGGGCACGACGCCGAAGATGCTCGAACGCGAGTCGCATGCACAGCCGATCGGCTACGGTGCGATGCTCATGGAATCGTTCGTGGCCATCATGGCGCTCATCGCAGCCTGCGTCATCACGCCGGGCGCCTACTTCGCGATCAACTCGCCGGCGGCGGCCATCGGAACCGATGCCGTGCAGGCCGCAGCGAAACTGACATCCTGGGGCTTCACCATTACGCCGGATGATTTGACGGGCCTTGCGAAGGACGTGGGAGAGACCACGATTCTTTCCCGGACCGGGGGCGCACCGACATTTGCGATCGGCATGGCCCATATCCTCTCGGGCGTGATCGGAGGGAAGGCGCTGATGGCGTTCTGGTACCATTTTGCCATCCTGTTCGAAGCGCTCTTCATCTTGACGACGATCGACGCCGGTACCCGGGTCGGCCGGTTCATGATCCAGGAAATTCTCGGCAGTGCCTCGAAGCGTCTTGGCAATACCGAGTCGACGCTCGGCAACGTCATCGCCACCGCACTGTGCGTCGCAGGGTGGGGATACTTCCTGTATCAAGGCGTGGTGGATCCGCTCGGAGGGATCAACTCCTTGTGGGCGCTGTTCGGGATCGCCAACCAGATGCTCGCCGGCCTGGCGCTCATTCTCGGTTCGACGGTTCTGCTTAAGATGGGCAAGAAGAAATACGCATGGGTCACGCTTCTGCCAACCGTTTGGCTGCTGATCGTGACGATGACGGCCGGCTGGCAGAAGCTGTTCCATCCGCTGGCGAAGATCGGCTTCTTGAGCCATGCATCCCAATATAAGGAAGCGATGCAGGCAGACAAGCTGCTCGCACCCGCCAAGAACATGGGGCAGATGCAGCAGATTATCACCAACGATTATGTGGATGCCGCGCTGTGCGGGCTGTTCATGATCATCGTAGTGCTCGTGCTGTTGGCCGCCCTGCGCACATGGTATCGTGTATTGACCAAGGGACAGATGGAGATCCACGAGGCGCCTTACGTTCCGCGCGGAGGCGACGGCAGGGAGGCGACCACCTATGTTTGAACGCGTCAAAACCGTGCTGCAGTACCGTCAGCAATTCCTGGACCTGCTCGTCGGCGTACCGAACTATGAAACGTATGTGAAGCATATGCGGGAGAGCCATCCGGAGCTCCCGGTCCAGACGCGGGAGGCGTTCTTCCGCGAAGCCCAGGACGCCCGGTATAATGCCAAAGGCGGCAAAGTATCCCGCTGCTGCTGAAGACGGAGTGCGCAGGCAAGCGGCGGCGTATTCCGGCCTAATAAGCTAAGAGCACCTCTGAGGCAGCCGCCTCAGGGGTGTTTGTTATGAGCTTCCACGGGATGCCAGGGAATATATGGATGGTTGGCCGGCGCCCGATTCCTTTTATTGATTTTGTCTAAAATTTCGGGCAACTTCGTCCCTCTTCCTGCATAGGTATTTAATACACTTCAGATCTTGAAGAGGGTTGTAAAGTAACCTGACGCGCTGTCATCCATAGGAAACTCACGCCGATGCTGTCCAAGCAAGTACTGCCGCCGGTATCCACCACCGCAGCCGATGCCGTCTTTCCCTCAGCAGCTGCCGGAGACGACCCCAAGGCCATTTTGACAACAGATGTACAACAGCGGGTTGTCCCGGTCGTACCTGGGCGGATCTCCGCGGTACGGCTTCGGGCGGGCCGACGCTTTCGAAGTAGGTTTTGCTTGGCAAAACCCTTAGGAGGTTAGAATCATGAGCTTATTCAAAAAAATCGCCGACCACCGCACGGAAACCGAAAGACTGGCTTGGGTTGGGACCTTCGCCGAATATGTGGAGAAGCTCCGCGAGAATCCGCGTTTGGCCATGACGGCGCATGCACGGGTGTATGAGATGATTGCCTCGCAAGGCATCACCGAAGAGAACGGGCGCCGCTCGTACAATTTCTTCGATAAGGAAATCTTCGGCCTGGATTCCGCCGTAGAGAAGCTGGTGGAAGAATACTTCCACTCCGCCGCCCGCCGCCTCGAAGTGCGCAAACGGATCCTGCTCCTCATGGGGCCGGTCAGCGGCGGTAAATCCACGCTGGTAACGATGCTGAAGCGGGGGCTGGAGCAGTTCTCCCGGACCGATGACGGCGCGGTCTTTGCCATCCAGGGCTGCCCGATGCACGAAGAGCCGCTGCATCTCATTCCGCACGAGCTGCGTCCCGAAGTGGAGCAGGAGCTCGGGGTCAAGATCGAAGGCAACCTGTGCCCTTCGTGCCAAATCCGTCTCCGTGACGAGTACCGGGGACGCATCGAGGATGTGCTGGTCGAGCGGGTGCTGATCTCCGAGGACAACCGGGTCGGCATCGGTACGTTCAGTCCGTCCGATCCGAAGTCCCAGGATATTGCGGACCTCACCGGCAGCATCGACTTCTCGACCATCACCCAGTTCGGCTCGGAATCCGATCCGCGCGCCTACCGCTTCGACGGGGAACTCAACAAGGCGAACCGGGGGATCATGGAGTTCCAGGAGATGCTGAAGTGCGACGAGAAGTTCCTGTGGAACCTGCTTTCCCTGACGCAGGAGGGGAATTTCAAGGCCGGCCGCTTCGCGCTGATCTCCGCCGACGAACTGATTATTGCGCATACGAACGAATCCGAGTACAAATCGTTCATCGCCAACAAGAAGAACGAGGCGCTGCAGTCCCGGATGATCGTCATGCCGATTCCGTACAACCTCAAGGTGACGGAAGAGGAGAAGATCTACACGAAGCTTATCCAGCAGAGCGACATGAAGCATGTGCATATCGCCCCTCATTCGTTCCGTGCCGCAGCGATCTTCTCGATCCTGACCCGGCTCAAGGAGTCGAAGAAGCAGGGGATGGACCTCGTCAAAAAAATGCGGATGTACGACGGCGAGGAGGTCGAAGGCTACAAGGAAGCGGATCTGAAGGAAATGCAGAACGAGTATCTCGAAGAAGGCATGTCGGGGATCGACCCGCGGTATGTCATCAACCGGATCTCCAGCGCGCTGATCCGTCACGATCTCGAATTCATCAATGCCCTGGATGTGCTGCGGGCGCTCAAGGATGGGCTCGACCAGCATCCTTCGATCACGAAGGAAGAGCGGGAGCGGTACCTGAACTTCATCTCGGTCGCGCGCAAGGAATACGACGAACTGGCGAAGAAGGAAGTGCAGAAGGCGTTCGTCTACTCCTTCGACGAGTCGGCGAAGACCCTCTTCAACAACTACCTCGACAACATTGAAGCCTACTGCAACTGGGCCAAAATCAAGGATCCGCTCACCGGCGAGGAGATGGATCCGGATGAGCGCCTGATGCGGTCGATCGAGGAGCAGATCGGCATCTCGGAGAATGCCAAGAAGGCGTTCCGCGAGGAAATCCTGATCCGGATGTCCTCCTACTCCCGCAAGAATCGGCGGTTCGATTACAGCAGCCACGAGCGTCTGCGGGAGGCGATCGAGAAGAAGCTGTTCACCGATCTCAAGGATATCGTGAAGATCACGACCTCCACGAAGACGCCGGACGGCAACCAGCTCAAGCGGATCAACGAAGTTATCAAGCGTCTTGTGGAAGAGCACGGATACACGACATCTTCAGCGAACGAGCTTCTGCGCTATGTAGGCAGCCTGCTCAACCGGTAGAGAGGGAGCCCGCGAGTCCGTCTCCCGGTATGCCGAGCTCAAGGCGCCCATGGGTTGTCGCAGCCTCGACCTCATCCTCCGGCATGGAGGATTTTCTTTCTCCGTCCGCAGCGCCAGAGCGCTCTCTGCGTGGAGCGTTTGGCCGGGATCCGCGGAACGTCTGCTTGAGCAGCGAAGAGACCACGCAGGCACACACCAAAGAAGCCTCCATAACGGAGGCTTCTTTGGTGTTCTTGGGGCGTGTACGGCAGGCAGCTGCCGGACGAAGAGCTCATGCGCAGCCTCGCCTCCAAGCCCGCTGCGGATCTGCGGACGAGATCAATATCCGTTCGGGTTGCCGGACTGCCAGCGCCAGGCGTCGGCGCACATTTCTTCGATGCCGCGCTCGGCGGTCCACTGCAGCTGCTCGCGGGCTTTGGCCGGGTCGGCGTAGCAGATCGCTACATCGCCGGGACGGCGGTCGACGATGGCGTAAGGGACGGGCTGTCCGGAAGCCTGCTCGAAGGCACGGATGACCTCCAGCACGGTGTAACCTTTGCCGGTGCCGAGGTTATAGGCATCTACGCCGGTAGTGGACTGCACCTTCTCGACCGCCCGCAGGTGGCCTGCGGCCAGATCGCATACGTGGATATAATCGCGTACGCCCGTGCCGTCCCCCGTCGGATAGTCGCTTCCGAAGACGCGGAGCTCCTTCAGCTTGCCGACGGCAACCTGGCTGATGTAAGGCAGCAGGTTGTTCGGGATGCCGTTCGGATCTTCTCCGATCCGTCCGCTCGGATGGGCACCGATCGGGTTGAAGTAGCGGAGCAGGGCAATGCTCCAGGTGTTGTCGGAGACGTAGAGATCACGCAGGATTTCTTCGACGATGAGCTTGGAGCGGCCGTACGGGTTCGTGGCGGACAGGGGCGAAGACTCCGTGATCGGTACCTGCTCGGACATGCCGTAGACGGTAGCCGAGGAGCTGAATACCAGCTTCTTCACGCCGTGCTGCTGCATCGCTTCACACAGATTCAGTGTGCCGGTGATGTTGTTCTCGTAGTAGCGCAGGGGGAAGGCTACGGATTCGCCGACAGCCTTGAGGCCGGCGAAATGGATGACCGCTTCGATCTCATTCTCGGCAAAAATTCGGGCAAGGCCTGTCTTATCGAGCAGGTCCACTTCATAGAAGGGGAAGTCCTTGCCGGTGAGCTCGCGTACGCGCTGCAGCGAATCGGTCTTGCTGTTCGACAGGTTGTCTGCAACAACGATCGATCTTCCCGCCTGGAGAAGCTCAACGCAGGTGTGGCTGCCGATATAGCCGGCTCCGCCTGTGACTAGAATGGCCATGAATAGTTACCTCCGTTGGATTGTAGTGAGCGGGAATAGGCAGATACCCCATTGTCCCGGTAGGCAGGTACCTCCGGGCTTTCCCCACATATAAAGTGTAAGAAGAAACGGCGTAATACCCGATTATAACCTGAAGAGAGGTATGTGCCTATGCAGAAGAATTCGCCATCCGCGCCCGTTCCTGCCGGATACCGGCGGCCTTGGCACGGAGGCCCCATGGATGGGGTCCCCAATATGGATATCCGCACTATGGGTCCCCAATACGGGCCATGGGGAGGGGCGCCATGGATCGTGCCGCTGCCTGTTCCCGCGCCCGTTCCGTACTATCCGTATTCTCCATACCCGTAGGGTCCGTACCCGTACTATGGAGTGATACATCCACGTATCCGCCATACGTTAATCAGCCTGCATGCTCCTGCACGGGAACGGCAGGCTGATTGGCGTGCGGAAGAGGGGGGAGTGAAGGACATCGCCGGCAGAGGAGAGGGACTTCCTGTCTATACGGCCAGCGTTTCCCCCGGAACAACGGCGGGGAAGAAAATCTCGACGGTCGTTCCCTCCCCGGGGGAGCTGTAGAACTTCAGGCTGCCGCCGTGGTTTTCGACGATTTTGAACGTAACCATCAGGCCGAGGCCGGTTCCTTTTTCCTTCGTCGTATAGAAGGGCTCTCCGAGCCTCGGCAGACGGTCCTCCGGAATGCCGCATCCCTGGTCGGTGAACCGCATGAGCACCCTGCCGTCATCGGAGGAAAGGAAGGCGATGTGGATCTGTCCGCCTTCGGACGGCATGGAGTCTACGGAGTTGTTCAAGATGTTGATGAACACCTGCTTGATCTGATTCTCGTCACAGAGGATCAAGGGGAGGTCGGGATCGATATGCGTATGGATATCCACGTTATGTATCAAAGCCTGTGAGCCCATCAGCATGAGGGTATTCTGCAGGATAGCCCCGGGATCCTTCTTCAGAAACCGCACGGACTGCGGCTTCGCGATGACGAGAAATTCGCTGACGATAAAGTTGATGCGGTCAAGCTCCTCCATCATGATATCGAAGTAGTTGTCATAACCGCTGATCTTGCCCTGCAGCAGCTGGACGAAGCCCTTGAGGGATGTGAGCGGATTACGGATCTCATGCGCTACACCTGCGGCAAGCTGGCCGACAACGGACAGCTTCTCGGAGCGGATCAGCATCTCTTCGGCCCGCTTGCGGTCGCTGATGTCCTGTCCGATCATATAGACACCGGCAATCTGCTTGCCTACGAAGATCGGGAAATTCAGCACGCTGGCTTCTACGCCATACCCGTTCTTGTGAATGAAGGTAATCTCGTAGTGCGGCGTGGAGCCGTTAAGCGTCTCCTGAAAGTGCTGCAGCCATCTCCCGTAATGCTCGGGCGCAATGAGCCGTTCGATGGTCCCGTGCACCAATTCATTCTCCGGGTAGCCGATCACCTCGAACATAGCCGGATTCACGCTGGTCAGCAGGCCGTTCAGGTTCAGGGAACAGATGGGGTCGGGATTATGCTCGAAGAGGGATTTGTAGCGCAGCTCGCTCTCTTCAAGAAGCAGCTCGGCTTTTTTCTTCTCATACAGGGCTTTGATCATGGCATAGGACCGGGCGAACCGGTGGTCTTCTTCCTGCGCGAGCAGGGTCTCGAAGAGCTCGTCCCCTTCCGTGCTTGGAGGCATGCCCTTATCGAGTTCTTTCATCTTGCCGAGCAGGCTGCGGACGTTGGTGATATGCTCGCCATGAATCCACGCGGCGGAAGCGGTCTTATATCTGGGGGACGAACCGGAGCGGAGCGTAACGACACCTTTGCGGGGTTCGTACTCGGTCACGTGGTTCATATTGACCACGTTCATCTGGTCGATGAGCCGGAAGCCTTCCTCATACAGCCACTCCTCGAAAACTTCAAGCGAGGCGGCCCAGTAGTACTTGTCGGAAATGGTATGGATAATGAACTCCTTGTCCCGGATGCACTCGATCTTCACAACCTCATCAGACGGAATGATCGTGATATCGGAGTTCTTTTTATCGCGGATGACTGGAATTTTCTGCATATGATGAGATCACCTGCCTGTCGCATTCGATTTATTATAGCACGGATGCCAGGTGTGGAACAGTTGGACATCATATAAAAATTTCCAGTGGTCGGTGTGCGCATGAACCCAAGTAACCTCTACTTTCAATAAAGGAAGGCTTGGGCGTAAACCGCCGAAACTAAGTTTGGACTAGGTCAAGAGAAGGTACGTACAATGGGTGTCCTCCGCCATTCCCCCATCTGTGGAGCCAGGCTTTCAGTCCAGTCGGGGATTGCTCCTACGGGTCCATGCTCCCTAATTCTTTGGTTTCGCGGCAATAAGCAGGGAGGATCTTCTTCAGTGGGTTAAATTATAGGTAAAAACTATATAATACATTACTTTTATATATTGTACTTATAAGATAATCTGTAAGATAATTCAAAATATAAAAGCGAAGGGAATGGTTGGCATGGCGACAAACGGGGCTGGCAACTCATGGAACGCGGGTCATTACGACAATAAGATTGGATACGTATCCCGTATGGGCAGGAGTCTCATCGAATGGCTGAACCCGCAGGCGGGGGAACGCATTCTCGATATCGGCTGCGGTACAGGGGATTTGGCCGCGGAGATTGCGGGGAGTGGAGCGCATGTGAGCGGGATCGACAGCTCGGAAGCGATGATCGTACAGGCTGCGGCCAAGTATCCATCCCTGGACTTCCGGTGCGGGGACGCGCAGACCTTCCGGCTGCCAGACGGGGAGGCAGCTTACGATGCGGTGTTCTCAAGTGCGGCGCTGCATTGGATCCTGCGGCCGGGGGCCGCGGCCGAATCGATGTGGCTCGCCCTGCGGCCGGGCGGCCGGCTCGTCGTGGAGTTCGGGGGCAGGGGGAATATCAAGGCCATTTACCGGGGGATCTCCGAGGCGCTGCAGCCGTATGGGATCCGGGCGGAGGAGCGTAATCCCTGGTACTTCCCAAGTGTCGGCGACTATGCTTCGCTGCTCGAAGCCCAAGGATTCTGCGTCCGTACGGCGGAGCTGTACGACCGGCCGACGCCGCTGGGGGACGGGGAGCAGGGGCTGCGGAACTGGCTGGATGCGTTCGCGGGGATGTTCTTCACGGGGCTGACACAGGAGCAGCGGGAGGAAGCATACGCCCGCTGCGAGAGAATCGTGAGACCGGCGCTGTACGACGGCGGAGAATACACGGCGGATTACCGCCGGCTGCGGGTCACCGCGCTCAAACCGGAAGGGCGGACTCCTTCGTAAGGCGTGAAGGCAGACCTTCGGCCCGGTCCTCGAGCTGCTCCATCCGCTCTTCCATGTCGGACAGCCGGCGTTCGAGCTGCTCGAAGCGGATTCCGAGACCGGCATAGCGGCGCTGCAGCTCCTGCAAGTCACGGGTTACTTCTTTCAGCGGGTTGTCCATTCGGGTTCCTGCCCCCTTTCTGTCTAGCTTGTGGTCCCATAGAATTCGGAGCATCGGCGGAGTTTGGGGCCTTGCCCCGGTTCATTCCACAACATGGTCCGGTATCCTGTTCCTACTTGCGCCGGGGAAGTTACCAATTCCTGCTTGTTCGCCCGGAAGGTTTCAGGCACAATGGGAGGAGTTGTATATTTCTAGAGAGGAACGGGACCTTCCGCCATGCTGCGCCACTTTGCCGAATGGACCAAAAACTGGAGACTCATCCTGACCCTCGCCCTCCCCTCCATTATCTCGTTCGCTTCCGGTACGGTGACCGGAACGATTAACCTGATGATGGTCGGAGGAATGGGCGCTCTGGTCATCGCCGTCGTCGGCGTATCGAATATCATCGCTTATAACGCATGGGCGGCCTGCTCGGGCTTCGGCCACTCCGTCAACTATCTCGTGGCCCAGAATTACGGGGCCGGCCAGATGGATCAGGCGGTGCGCCGGACGTACATCGCGCTCTACGTGGGATTCGCTGTCGCCCTGCTTGCCGTGCTTGCCGGCTGGCTGGCCCCCGGTCTGCTCCTGAAGCTGATGGGCGGTTCGGCGGAGCTGGTGGCGGCAGGCTCAGACTACCTGCGGTTCCGGCTGTTCGCTGTCGCCTGCTTTACCTTGAGCTTCATCCTGCACGGTTTCTTCCGGGGCATCGGCGATACGCGGACCCCCATGGTGATGACGATTGCGGCGAATGCGGCTATGATTTTCTTCACGTATACGCTCACCTACGGACACTGGGGCCTGCCTGAGCTCGGGCTTTCCGGGGCGGGGCTGGCCGTTCTCCTCGGTGAAGCGCTGGGCCTGCTCGGCAGCGCTTACGTATACTTCGTCCGTCTGCACGCCCGTTACGGAACGAGACGAAGGGTGACCGTCGACCGGGCGGAAGCCCGCCTCCTTATCGGCGAGAGCGGCAAGCTTGGGGTCCAGGAGCTGGCGATGTCGCTGGCCATGTTCGTATTCACAATGTTCATCACACATCTCGGAACCGAAGCGCTCGCCGCCAACGAGATTGCGCTGAACGTCATGAGCCTCGGGTTCATGCCGGCCTTCGGCTTCGGCGCCACGGCCACGATTCTGGTCGGCCAGGAGATCGGGCGCGGGAATCCGCTCGGTGCCAGACGGATGGGCGGGGACGTCGCCGTGCTCGGCAGCTTGTTCCTGCTGGTGCTGGGTACGGCCGAGCTGGTCTTCTCGGTCGAAGTCGCCCGGCTGTATACCGGGGATGCGGCGGTCTACGAGCTTGCCGGCAGGCTGATTATGGCCTCCGCCTACCTTCAGCTGTTCGACGGGCTGCTGAATTATTATGCGGGCGCTCTGCGGGGCGTCGGTGACACGACCTTCCTGCTTCGCGTTTCGCTGGTTCTGAACTGGCTGCTCTTCGTTCCTCTGGCTTACGGGCTTACCTTTGTGGCGGGGCTCGGTAGTATGGGCGCCTGGTTCTCGCTGTATGCTTTTTTGGCTGCATTCGCCTTGGCGCTGTGTATCCGGTTCTACCGGACGGATTGGCTTTCGGTTACCGCCAAGCAAAGCGGCGGCAGCGGGACGCCGGTCTGAAGCCCGCACTTATTCCCTCTGCAGGAAGAAGCTTATGCTTCCGGCTGTAAGAGGGGTTCTTTGCGTTTGGTTGTTGTTTTTTGAAGGAATTTACAAAAAAGCATCGAATTATGATACCAATGGTTGGAAAAGGTCCCGCTGGTTACGCCATGCGATAGAATACGCTGGAGGGAGTTGAACGAGCCGCATGTTCAGCAGGACCTTAAGG
Source organism: Paenibacillus caseinilyticus (assembly GCF_027533645.1). GTDB lineage: Bacteria > Bacillota > Bacilli > Paenibacillales > NBRC-103111 > Paenibacillus_G > Paenibacillus_G caseinilyticus. Next base: position 392,921 of record NZ_JAQAGY010000003.1, on the reverse strand, counting down.
CCTTACGTTGCCATCGCGCTTCTGGCGGCCCTCTTCATCGGGTTGGTCTGGACGGGGAGGCTGCCGGTTTGGCGGGAGGATGATGCCCCGGCCAAAGCCCGGCAAGGCGTGCTGGTCTTGGACGAAGCCGAAGCGCTTCGCCGGGGCGGCGTGCCCCTGAGCGGGGAGTGGGAGATGTACTGGGGGAAGCTGCTTACCCCGGAAGACTTCCGGGAATCGGGTCTCCGGCCGGAAGAATACGCCGTACTTCCCGGCACCTGGAAGGGCATGCCGTCCCCGGACGGAGAACGGCCGGGGCAAGGCTACGCCACCTATCGGCTGCGTGTACTGCTTCCGCCGGGTACAGACGACCGCACGCTGCTCGCAATGCGGATTCCGCCCGTGAACAGCGCCTACCGGCTGTGGGTCGGAGGGACGGCTGTCGCTTCGGCCGGTACGGTCGGAGTCTCCGGGGCTGCCTCGAGACCGCAATATGCACAGGCGATGGCGGTCTTCCATCCCCAAGGCGGCGAACTGGATATCGTGTTTCAGGTCGCGAATTTCGCCCATGCCAAAGGCGGCCTCCGGCAGGCCATCGAGCTTGGGGATATGACGCCGGTTCACCGGTCGGAAGACTTGGCCGTAGGCTTCGATGCGCTGTTGATCGGTTCCCTGTTGATTATGGGACTGTACCATCTTGGCTTGTATACGGCGCGGCCCCAGTCCTGGTCGATGCTCTATTTCGGAGCCTTCTGCCTTCTCTACGCCCTGCGGATGACATTGCTCGGCGAAGTGCTGCTCGTCAAGGTGTTCCCCGGGCTTACCGGCGAACTGCAGCTGGAGCTCGAATACTTGACGGCCGCTGTCTCTCTGCCGCTGTTTATCCAATACATCACCCATTCGTTCCCGGAAGAAAGCTCTCCGCGCCGCACGCTGCTGTTTATGCTGCTGCCGGCCGCCTACGCCGTACTGGTGATTCTGCTGCCCCCCGTGCTGTACACTACTACTTTGATCGTGCTGCAGCTCATCATTTGCGGCGGTTCTCTTTATATCATCTCGATTGTCGCCAAAGCCGCCGTCCGGCGCAGGGCCGGTGCGCGGGTTCTACTGTTCACCTGCCTGCTGTTCTTCGCCACCGTCATCAGCGATATGCTCTACGCCCATGAGCTCGCTGTGTCCCGGGATACGCTGTCGGCCTTTGGTCTGCTGTTCTTCGTCTTCTCCCAGTCCGTACTTCTCTCTATCAAGCTCTCCCGCACCTATGTCCAGGAAGAGCAGCTGACCGCCGCGCTCACGAAGCTGAACAGCGGCCTGCACAGCAAGGTGCTCGAGAGAAGTGCCGAGCTCGAAGCCGCCAACGGGGAGCTCGTACGCAAGAATGAGGAGCTGTCCCGCCTGGAGACTTCCCGCAGCAGGCTGCTCAGCAATATTTCGCACGATTTGGGTACGCCGCTCACGACCATCCGGTGCTACCTCGAAGCCATATTGGACGGGATGGTCGATTCGGAAGAGGAGAGAGAGCGGTATGTCCGCCTCATCCACAGCAAGGTGCTCGGCATGGACCGGCTTATCGAGGATCTGTTCCAGCTCTCGCAGCTGGAAGCGGGGCAGGTCAAGTTCAAGCTGGGTCGGATCTCGATCAACCATCTGGCTTCCCTGCTGTTCGGCAGGTACGAGCTCGATGCGCGCAATGCGGGGATCGCTTATGAGTTGACGGTGAAGCGTACCGGTGAGGCTGCGGACAGGGATGCTTATGGAATCGTAGAGGCGGACCTGGACCGGCTTCATCAGGTGTTCAGCAATCTCATCTTCAATGCGATGGGATTCATGGCCAGCGGCGGCCGGATCGGGGTGCTCGTGACCGACGACGGGCACGAGATGCGCTGCAGCGTCCGGGACACCGGCCGCGGCATCCATCCCAAAGATCTGCCGTATGTATTCGAGAGGTATTACTCCGGCCGGGCTTCCCGCGGCAAAACCAGCGGAGGTCTCGGCCTGTCGATATCCAAAGAAATCGTGGAGGCTCATGGCGGCCGCATCTGGGTCGAGTGGTCCGAACCGGACAAGGGGACCGTTATCACGTTCACCCTTCCGGTCACCGGGACGGACGCGCTTAGGTATGCAGAAGAAAAAAGTATGAAGACAAGTGGTGGTGAACTTCATGTCAGGACAAACGATACTGCTGGTTGAAGATGACAAGGAGATCGGCGAGATTATAAAAAAATATCTGGAGCGAAACGAATACCGGGTCGTCTGGTCCCGGAGCGGGGAGGAAGCGGTGGCCTTGGCCGCCCGTGAGCGGCCGGATCTGGCGATCCTCGACGTGCTGCTGCCGGACCGAAGCGGATTCGAGATCTGCAGGGAGCTGCGGGAGATTACCTCGGCGCCGATTCTGTTTCTGAGCTGCAAGAAGGAGGAGGAAGATAAGATCAACGGACTGAACCTGGGAGGGGATGATTATATTACGAAGCCGTTCTCCCCGAATGAGCTCGTTGCCCGGGTGCGGGCGAACCTCCGGCGGCCCCGGTTGGCCGGGGATGGGGACCCGAGCGGGATGAAGATACAGGTAGGCCCCATCGGCATCGACCGGCTGTCGAGGTCGGTCACGGTGGAAGGGCGGGCAGTACCGCTATCGCGCAAGGAGTTCGATCTGCTGAGCTTCCTGGCCTTGAGCCCGGACAAGACGTTCACGCACGAGGAGCTGTTCCGCGAGATCTGGGGGCAGGAGTGCTTCAATGACTCGCGCACCATTATCGTACATATCAGCAATCTGCGGAAGAAGATCGAACCGGATCCGGCCGCTCCCCGATACATCATCAACGTGCATGGGGTCGGATACAAATTCGTGCGGGCGGTACCCGAGCTGTAGCCCGACTTGGCGGTGCCGCGATGGTAATCAAATGCGGGGTCTCCCCTCTAACATGTACCGCTCCTCCTGCCGATATTCTCCGTATACAATATGACGGTCCCGCGCATCCCCTTCGGTGCCTTGGAGCAGGAGCGCCAAGGGAGGGCGGCTGCGGGTGATGTCAACAGGAGGAGCCCCAATGAGCAAATGTCCATTCAGCACGGTGGCCGGATGGTTCGGATGGAAGAAGGATTCGAAGCCGGCGCATCACGATCTATTCCTGAAGCAGGATCAGATGAGCCGGCTGCCGGTTGCTTTCTCGCTGAACGACCGCGAGCTTGATGCCCAGCTGAACATGATTCAATTCACCGAGCAGGATCTGCGGGTGATCAAAATGGTTCAGCCGCTGATGGCCGGGCAGATCGACTGGATCGTGCAGCAGTTCTATGATGCTGTATTGAAGGTCGGCAAGCTCGAGCAGATCATTAGCGATAACAGCTCCGTGGAGCGACTGCGCCAGACGCTGAAGGTTCATTTGACGGAGCTCTTCAGCGGTCAGATCGACCGGAGCTTCATCGAGAAACGGATCAAGATCGCACTGATTCACCAGCGGATCGGTTTGGAACCCAAATGGTATATAGGCGCGTTCCAGAATCTGCAGAATGCTTTCCTGAAAGTCATTCAAACGCATGTGCAGGACCGTGAGGAGAGCATTGTGATCTCCGGGATCGTGACGAAGCTGCTGAATTTCGAGCAGCAGCTGGTGCTCGAAGCTTACGAGAAAGAAAATCTGCGCCAGCGCGAGCTCGAGTATGAGCGCTACCGCACTGATCTGCGCACGATTAGCGAAGAGTTATCCCAAGTGACGGAACTCAGCAGCCATTCGGTGGAAGGGCTTATCGCCAGCAGCGGGGATATGAAGGAAGCGCTGGAGCAGACCGTACAGCAGTCGAAAGCCAGCCAGAGTCTGGCCGGTAGCGGCCAGGAGCGTCTGAATTCGCTGGAGACCAAGATCCATGCGATCCATGACCGGGCGGATCACATGCAGGAGACGATCGGCCAGCTCAGCGAGCTGACGGGCCAGATCAAGGAGATCGTGACGATCGTGCAGGACATCGCGGAGCAGACGAACCTGCTGTCCTTGAATGCAGCGATCGAAGCGGCACGCGCCGGCGAGCACGGCAGAGGCTTCTCTATCGTAGCGGATCAGGTGCGCAAGCTCTCGGAAGACACGAAGAGCACGCTGACCCGGATCGGGGATATTGTGTCGCAGTCCGACAAGTACAACACCAATGTGGTACGTTCGATCAGCGAAGTGCAGCAGGTGGTGGAGACCTCCCGCAAAGAAGCGGCGGAAGCCCGCCGGGTATTCATGGGGATTATGGATTCCATGCAGAACAATATCGACCGGACCGTGCATATGGAGTCCGAGATGGATACGTTGGAGCATGTGGTGCGCGAGATTGGCGGAGCGGTAGGCAAAGTAGCTGCTTCCGCGGAGACGCTGCGCGGCCGCGCATAAGTTCAGCGTCAAGAAAAGCGACGGAACGCCAAAAGGCGGGAGCCCGCTGCAGCCGATGAATTGTCGGTCTGCAGCGGGCTCCCGCCTTTGTATATGGATGCGAACCGGATAGGAGGCGTAGAAAGAAGACGGGGACGGGGCGAATTATTTTTTGAAGTTGAAGTCCGTCAAAGGTAATCAGGTGCAGGCGTAAGACGTGATCCGTTACCCGTGGGCTCATGGATTCCGCTCTTGGGAAGGTATAGATTTGTTTGTATCCGACAAACAACAAACGGCTGCCCGCACTCTCCCGTTTCTTCTGCCGGTTGTCACCGGCTCCCAAGCCCGGAGGGAGTCCGTCCGTTCTTCGGAGCCGGCGGCAAGCACGGCCCTAGCCCATTAGCCCATGTAAGCCGAGGCATCAAAAGGCACCTTGTGGGCATGATTCGATTGTTCGATGAGGGAGGACAGCTTCACGGCCTCGCGTTCTTTCTTCTGGGCCGCACGGCTGTAAGCCTCCGGATCGTACAGGGCAACGGTGAAGAGAGTCCGGCTGCTGTCCCCGTGTCCGCCCCGCGGCATATGCCTCTCGATCTTCTTGTTCGAGCCCAGCGGGATCAGCATGTTGATCTCGGCACGGGTCTGCTTCGCGAGTTCGATCGCTTCAAGCACGGTGAGATCCCGGTCGTTCCAGCGGATCGTATGCGTAATATTGGCCTTCGCGATCAAGACGTCCAGCGTCCGGTAATCCGCGGCGGTTTTCTCCAGCTCTTCGGTGATCAGGTCTACCGTGCGCGTTGGATACTCCGCCTGCTCGCCTTTCTCGATGACCGTCGTGCTGTTCATCATCCGCTCCTGCATCAGACTTTGCATTCTCCGGGAGATGGCGGCCCGTACGCTTAGGGCTTCCGCCATCGTTATGTATTCCTGCATGCTTTTCCTCCTAGGGTGTAGATGCTTCTAGAGACGCAGGAGGGGGATTAAAGGTTGCAGCCGGCAAAGGAAAATAGCGAAAAAAACCTGTCCTAGGGGACAGGTTTGGGGAACAAGGGAAACCAAAGGGAATGCTCAGGACGATGTTCCGGTATCCAGCAGTTTGGCCAGGGCGCCAAAAGGATTGTGGGAAGCCTCGCCTTCGGAATACACGAGTTCCGTGGAATAGAGCAGCTCTTCGGAAGCCAGGTTCCGCTCCAGTTGGAAGGTGGCATACCGCTTCACGAAGACCTGGGCCGTATTATAAGCATCGTCGAGCGCCCGGTGCTGCTGGCCCTGCAGCGTGATTTCCTCGATCTCCAGCGCGCGCTTCAGCCCCACCTGCTTGTAAACCTCGGGGTTGATCATCCGGGAATACTGGCTCTGCAGATTGTTGTGATTGCGGATCCAATCGAGTTCCATCTGCAGTTCGCGGGTTTGGCGCAGAAGCTGCATCTTGTCGTCGGGACCCCAGGAGCACAGATAGTAATCCTCTTCGCCCATCCAGGCGGTGAATGCCTTGACGGCTTCCCGGAATTGCGGGGCACCGGCCACATCTTCCTGCCGAATGCCGGTAAAGGAGACGGTAGAAGGGGTGAGCGTAGGCTGCTTGGTTGGCTTCACGAAGGTTTGGAAAGTGTCGATAATGGCGGCCGCGCCGTCCACTTCCTTCACCCGGACAGCTCCGATCTCGATGATCTCGGCGATCTGGTGCTGTTTGCGCTGCACCGTGAATTCCAAGTCGTAGATGATGTACTGCATGGGGTGTTCCTCCGCTTTTCTGTATAGTAAATGCTGCTGACATGACAGGGAATGAATGAGTGACTTGTCTTCGGTTAGCGGGCAAAAGCCTATTTCATTGTGCCATAAATAGGCCCAAAAGGGAATGAGAAATTCAGGTCGGCATAGAGGCCCCGGAGCGGTTCGCGAGTGAGCAGACCGGCAAAGAACGATGGGGGCTTGGGGGAGGCAATGGAGTATTTTATCCCCTGAATAATAAAAAAGTATCCCTATTGACTAATCGGCGCCTTATCCTTTATGATGACATTGTAATCGAATACATTTGGCGTGTTACCGATTAAAGGGCATGAGCCAGGAAAAGACTATGGAGTAGAATCCGTCTTTTTTCTGGCTCTTTTTGTTGTTTCCGCATCCAGAACATCCACATCTGTGAAAGGTGGTGTGACAACCTTGACAACGAACCGTCCGCTGAGAATCGAGAGGGTCATCAGCAATAATGTGCTGATGGCGCTTGATCCCGAAACCGGCAAAGAATGCGTGCTGCTCGGCAAAGGCCTTGGTTTTGCCTCAAAAGGAAGCGGAACCATCGAGTCTCAGGATCCGCGGATCGAGAAGCGGTTTCGCCTTGATGACCGCGAAGAGCTCAGCGAGTATCAGAAGCTGCTTGAAGGCATTGATCCCGATGTGATTGCGATCTCCGAAAAAATTATAGACAGTATGCGAGGACAATTCGAGCAGCCGGTCAATAATAAAGTATACTTTGCGCTCCCGAGCCATATCCAATTTGCCGTCTACCGGCTGCGCAACGGGATGGATATCGTCAATCCGTTCCTTCAGGAGACGCAGATGTGCTTCCCGAAGGAATACGAGATTGCTCGCAGCGCAGCGGAGACCATCTCCACGCGCTTCGGGATTGACGTGCCGGAGGATGAGATCGGCTTCCTCGCCTTCCACGTGCATTCGGCCGTCTCCGATGTGTCGGTCGGACATCTCGTCAAGATGTCCAGTCTGGTCGGCGAGCTGGTCGAACAGGTGGAGGAGAGACTCGGAGGACGCATGTCCAGGGACAGCATGGATTACATCAGGCTGGTCACCCATCTGCGGTCGGCCGTCGACCGGATTGCCCAGAAGAAAGCCGTGCCGAATCCCTTCATGCGGAGCTTTCAGGAGGCGTATCCCCGCGAATATCTCCTGGCTTCGGAACTCGGAGAGCTCATTCAAGAACGGCTGGGCGAGGATGTGCCCGAGGATGAGATCGGCTACATGGTGATGCACCTGTACCGGCTATTTTTAACCTGTGCACCGCCGCAGCGCTAACTTATAAGGAGGAACAAACCATGTTATCGAAATTGTTTGGTGGCAAGAGTAAAGCGAACGTGCTTGACATCGCCTCGCCGTTGTCAGGCTCGGCCGTTGCGCTGAGCCAGGTGCCGGATGCGGCCTTCGCGGAAGGCCATATGGGCGGAGGACTCGCGATAGAACCTTCTGAAGGCAAGCTAGTGGCGCCGTTCGACGGAACCGTGGCCCATCTCATCAAAACCCGCCACGCTCTGATCCTCGAGCATGCTACCGGCGTCCAGGTCCTGATGCATATCGGCATCAATACGGTAGCCCTCAAGGGGGAAGGCTTCAACGCGCTCATAGCCAGCGGCGATACGGTGAAGGCCGGACAGACGCTCATCGAGTTTGACATGGAGGCGATCCGGGCGGCAGGTTATCCGCTGATCACGCCGGTTGTCATGGCGAATCAAGAAGAAGCTGTCGCTGGCCTCGAGGTGGTCAAGATGGGAGCCGTTCAGGCCGGGGATACGGGGATCCTTCGTGTGACCGTCAAGCCGCAGACGTAGACCGGACTTTATTCAGCATTTTACCTACACATCCAACATCCGAAAGGGTTGACCCTCATGCTGGCATCCTTACAAAAAATCGGCAAGGCGCTCATGCTTCCCGTAGCCGTGCTTCCCGCGGCGGCCATCCTGCTGCGTTTTGGCAATATTGACTACATCAAAGACTTCCATATGGGAGCGGGCGCAGGCGGATTCCTCAACCAGTATATCGCCCCGTTCCTGAATGCCGGGGGCTCGGCGATCTTCGACAACCTACCCCTGATCTTCGCGGTGGGGATTGCCATCGGCCTGGTCGGCGATGCGGTAGCTGCCCTCGCCTCCGTAATCGCTTACCTCGTCTTGACCAGCGTCCTGTCCAAGGTACCGGGCGTGTTCACCGAGATGATCGGCAAGGACGTTAAGCTCAATATGGGCGTGCTCGGAGGGATTCTTGCGGGCGTGCTCGCTTCTTACTTCTACAAGAAGTACCACAATATCAAGCTGCCGGATTGGCTCGGGTTCTTCAGCGGCAAGCGGTTCGTTCCGATTGTCACGTCGCTGGCGATGGTTATCGTGGGTATCGTATTCGGCATTATCTGGGGTCCCGTACAGAACATGCTGGACGAGTTCGGCCGCTGGATCGTCGGGCTTGGCGGGATCGGCGCACTGATCTTCGGGATCGGCAACCGTCTGCTTCTTCCGTTCGGGCTTCACCACGTATTGAACTCCATCGCTTGGTTCCAGATCGGTGACTTCACCGATGCGGCCGGCCAGGTGGTACACGGGGACTTGACCCGCTTCTTCAAAGGGGACAAATCCGCGGGAATGTTCATGACCGGCTTCTTCCCGATCATGATGTTCGCCCTGCCTGCCGCGGCGCTGGCTATCGTGCATACCGCGAAGCCGGAGAAGCGCAAAGCCGTGGCTTCCATCATGTTCGGTACGGCATTCGCCTCTTTCCTGACAGGGATCACGGAACCGCTCGAGTTCGCCTTCATGTTCGTCGCTCCGGTGCTGTATGGCTTCCATGCGGTGATGATGGGGATCTCCGGCTATATCCTGTACATCATGGATGTGAAGCACGGATTCGGCTTCTCTGCCGGTCTGCTGGACTATCTGATCAACTACCAGCTGGCGACCAATCCGCTGCTGATCATCCCGGTAGGTCTCGTGTTCGCCGTTCTGTACTATGTCGTATTCCGCGTCGGGATCGTGGCGCTGAAGCTGAAGACGCCGGGCCGCGAGGACGATGAGCCGGCAGGCAATGGGGCCGCGGCCGATACGGGCAAAGCTGCTCCTGCCGCTGCCGGCGGCAAAGGCATGGCGCTGCGCGACAAAGCCAGCAGCGTGCTGACCTCAATTGGCGGAGCCGACAATGTGGTAGGTCTCGACGCCTGCATCACCCGCCTGCGTCTGGTAGTCAAGGATGACAAGGCCGTCGACGACAAGGCGCTCAAAGCGCTCGGCGCTGCCGGCGTCATGCGGCTCGGCCAAGGTGCGGTTCAGGTCATCTTCGGACCGCAGTCCGAATCGCTGAAGGACGAAATCGACAAGTTGATGTAGCTGCTTTGTGCAGTGTGCGAAAACTAGCAGGATAGGTTACTGGTCTATAGGGCGGCTTCTCTTCGGAGGGCCGCCCTTAGGCTTGTGCTTGGAGCGGGCCGTTCCATCCCTCGGGCTGGGAATGAGCGGCCTATATGCCCCATAAGCTCCCTTAGAGCTGTGCTTCACAATACCCTCCGGACTGCCGATAGATAAGGAAGGAACCAGTATCCGAATCCAATCGAACAGATGGGGGAACATCGAATGAAAAAGCAGCTAATTCTAGTCATGATGCTGATAAGCCTTCTGCCGTTGCTCGCTTTTGCAGCGTACAGCCTTCCTACGACCAACGGGAAGTTGCAGTCTGATGCCTATACGATTAACGAAAAAAGCGCAGAGCAGGCGCAGGAGAAAGTGACGTCACTGGTACGCCAGAAGGCGGAGCTTCTGCGAGTGCTTGCCGAAAACAATAACCTCAAAGAATATCAGCCGGGCAAGCAGCCGGAAGTGAAGAATCTGCTGATCGCGGCAGGGAAGGTGAATCCGGAGCTCCAGTCCCTCGTCTTCTCGGCGCCGGACGGACAGCAGCTGGTCAAGAACACGAACACCGAGCTTGGGAACAACAAGGACCGGGATTATTTCAAGCAGGTGCTCCAAAAGGGCGACCTTGTGGTTTCGGATGTCGTCATCAGCACTACGACCAAGAAGCAGAGTATTAATATCGTACTCCCGGTCCGCGGCGCCTCAGGCGAGATCGTGGGCGTCGTACAGTGCACCATGACCCTCGATATGCTCAGCCAATTCGCCAAGGATTTCTCCGTAGACGGGGGGACGGCGTTCATCGCGGACCGCAGCGGCAAAATCCTGGCTCATCCGAATGCCGAAATGCTCCAGAAGGATATCAAGGACACTGCCTATTTCCAGCACGGAAGCCAAGGCGGGAAAGCAACGGAGCAGTATACGAACGAGAGCGGCAGCGTGATGGCGGTCTCGTACAAACAGGATCCCTTGACCGGTTGGGTGGTCTTCAGCGAGAAAAATTACGATACGGTCATGGCGGAAGGCACTCAGCTGATCCACAACGGCATTCTGCTGCTGGTGCTGGCCCTTCTTCTGGCCGGAGCAGCGGGATGGTTCTACTCGGGCCGGATCACCAAGCCGATCGTGCAGCTCGTCGGGATCACGCAAGCAGTGGCGCAAGGCGATCTCACAGTGAATGTCAACGTGAAAGCAAAGCATGAGATAGGGATGCTGGCAGATTCGCTGAACCAGATGACCTGCGATCTGCGCTCGCTGATTACCGGCGTCAAAGATACGTCAATCCTGTTGGCAACCTCATCGGAAGAGCTCCATGCCAGCGCGGATCAGACGAGCACAGCCACCGAGCATGTGGCGTCATCCGTGCAGCAGATGGCCGAAGATTCCGATAAGCAGTCCCGCCGGGTGGAAGGCACGGCGAAGACGGTGAACGAGATGGTGGACGGTGTTAAGCAAATTGCGCTTAGCGCCCAAACGGTGACTTCTTCCGCTGTCCTCGCGACAGACAAGGCGGCGGAGGGCGACCAGTCGATCCAGACCGCAGTGAAGGAAATCAACCGGCTGCGCACGGTATTTGACGAACTGACGGCATCGGTAAGTTCGCTTGGCAGTCACTCGCAGCTCATCGGGAATATCGTCAATGTGATCGCGGGAATCTCCGCCCAGACGAATATGCTGTCTCTGAATGCGGGGATTGAAGCGGCCCGTGCAGGTGAACACGGCAAAGGCTTCGCCGTTGTGGCGAGCGAAGTGAAGAAGCTGGCGGATCAATCCTCGGCATCGGCCCGGCAGATCAGCGACCTGGTGAAGAGCATCCAGGAGGAGATCGGCCAGGTGATCCAGAAGACGGAGCTCGGCAGCCGGGAGGTCGTGGAGGGCATCCAAGCCGTACATCACGCCGGAGAATCGTTCGAGGAGATCAGTAACCTGGTCGCTGAGGTCAGCCGCCAGATTCAGGAGGTGTCCGTCTCCTCGACCCAATTGTTCCAAGGCGCTTCAGAAGTAATGACAGCCATGGACGACATGGCCTCGATCGCAGGCAAGTCGGCTTCGGAGACCCAGAGCGTCTCCGCTGCGACAGAACAGCAGCTTGCAACAATGGAGGAAATTGCCTCTTCTTCGGAACTGCTCTCGAATATGGCCCAGGACTTGCAGAGCCGGGTTGATAGATTTAAAGTATAAGATGTTTCGACAAGAAAACCGTTACTTGCAGAAGATTAACGGTTTTGGAGCCCCTGAAAGCGGGGGCTTTTTTTCAATTTTTATTGAAATCGCTTTCACCACAGTAGAGAAATTTACCCCCTCTTTGTCGAAATCATACCCTGCCGGGCTCTAGGAGACACATACTATAATCAAACTTGTAAAGCTAATCCCAAAATTCAAGTTCCTTACGGAGGGGTCTCAATGAAAAAGACAGTATCCACGCTCATGGCTTCGGCCATGCTCGTATCCGGTTTGACAGCCTGTGGTTCCGAGCCGAACACAGCGGGAAAAACGGGTGGTGATGCCGGCAAATCAGGCGAAGCAAAACCATTCACCGTCTCGCTCCGTCACGTTCAAGTACGCGATGACGCGAAGCTGCGGCTGAAGCTGCTTGAAGACGTTGCCAAGCGGATGGAAGGGAATGTACCGGGCCTGAAGGTGGAACTCGAAGGCGTAGAGGATAAAGTCAACCGCTTCGAGAAACTGCCTGCCGAGATGGCAGCGGGCACACCGCCGACCATCTTCGACCTCTTCGGCGGTACGGATACGCAGAAGTTCGTCAAAGCGGGACGTCTGCTGGATTTGACCCCGCTCCTCTCCGAGCTCGGACTGAAGGACAAGTTCCTGAACCTCGATGAGTTCACGGTGGACGGCAAGATCTACGGTCTGCCGACGGCCGGCTTCGTGGAAGGGATCTTCTATAACAAGAAAGTGTTCAAAGACCTCGGCGTGGAAGTGCCCAAAACATGGGAAGAGTTCGTAGCGGTAGCGGAGAAATCCAAAGCGAAAAGCATTACGCCGCTGGCGTTCGCCTCCTCCGATGCTTGGGTGATCAACATGCTGATGAACACACTCTGGGTTCGTACGGCGGGCGCCGAGTCCGTGAACGGCTTCGTCGATGGAAGCAGGAAGTGGACCGATGCTGATGTGCTTGACGGCTTCAAGAAGTTCGAGACGCTCGTGAAGAAGGGCTACTTCCAGGAAGGCAACCTTGGTCTGAAGTACGCTGAGCAGCAGAACAAATTCCGCGCAGGCGAAGCGGCTATGCTGTTCGACGGATCGTGGGCCAATGCGGCCGTTGTGGATCCCGAGAAATCCAAGATTCCAAACGACGTAGGGTTCTTCAACTTCCCCGCGACCGGCGGCAAAGGCGACGGTCTCATCAACGGTTCCTTCTCCAACGGCTACGGATTCTCCGCTACGCTGAACGATAACGAGAAGAAGGCCGTCAAAGAATTCATCAAAACGATGTACAGCGAAGAAATGCAGAAGCGCCAGCTGAAAGAATCCGGATTCCTTCCAGCACTGAAGCTCTCCGACTTGTCCGGCGTGAATCCGATTGTAGGGGAAATCCTCAAAGAAGCGGGCAACAAGCAGTTCCCGGCATTCGACTCCGTGATCCAGGCCAAAGTGCGCGAAGCGCTTGAAGTCAGCATGCAGGAGATGATCGGCGGCAAGGCTACAGCCGAGCAGGTCGTAGAGAAGGTGCAGAAAGCACAAGAAACGGCCAATAAAGAAACCAAAAAGTAAGAACGGAAAAGTAAGGATAAAGAAATTGAAAAACGAATTCCATCATGAAACAGCAGTCATGTGAACAAGGAAGCCGCAAGGTGCCGCCGCCTGACAGTAGCAGGCACGGACACAGCGCCGGAAGGCCCTGCGCCGCGGGCTGCCTTATATCGTACAGATAGCCGTTCTCCCCTCCGGAGGCGGCATTCCGTACGAAGGCGGCCGCAGTGCGTTCGGGATTCGGGATTCCCCGGCACTGCTCTCCAGCGCTCCGTTCGTATACAGAGAAGCATGTCCATTCGGATAGAAGCATGGCACCGCATTCAGTGCCCTGCGCAGCAGCCGCTCATCCGGTACTACCCATTATCAGGTTCACCGACTTTGGAAGGTGTTCCCGCCGCAGGGCGGAACGTTACCGCAGGGTGCCAGGTGTGTCCCACAGGAGGTTTCCATATGAAAAAAACGATGCAAAATCCGCTCACATACATGCTTTTTATTCTGCCTACGGTGGCCCTGTATATCATGTTCTTCCTTATTCCGCTTGCCCAGTCCGTCCAATACGGATTCACCCGCTGGGACGGCGTCAATACGCCGGAATTTATCGGGGTAGACAACTTTATCCAGGCATTCTCCGATGAGAAAGTATGGCAGGCGTTCCGCAACAATTCCTACTTTATCCTCTTCTCCGTCTTTATCCAAATTCCGATTATCGTCTTCCTCGGCATCCTGATCTCCGGGATCTCCCGCCTTAAGGGCTTCTACAAGACCTTCGTCTTCGTACCGAGCATTCTCTCCACCGCTGTCGTAGGGATTCTGTGGTCCTTCATCTATCATCCGGAGATCGGTCTCCTGAACCAGATGCTGCGCTCCACAGGCTTCACGGAGTGGACGCATACGTGGCTGGCCGAAGACAAGACGGCGATGCTGTCGGTGCTGATCACCAACGGCTGGCAGTGGGTCGGTTTCTATGTGGTGCTCGTGCTGGCTGCCATCCTCGGCATCTCGAAGGAAGTCTTCGAAGCGGCGGAGCTCGACGGAGCCCGCGGATTCCGCAAAGCCTGGCACATTACGCTGCCGCTGATTCAGCCGGTCATTATGGTGATCATCCTGCTCTCGATTACCGGTGCGATGAAAGCGCTCGACATCGTCATGGTAATGACCAACGGCGGTCCTGCGGGACTGACGGAAGTGCTCGCTACCTATATGATCAAGCAGGGAACACGGCTCAACGACTACGGATATGCCAACGCCATTGCGCTGCTCATCTTCCTGTTCACGCTTGCCCTGACCCTGATCTTCAATGTGATATCCAAAAAAATCGGGGAGGCTGACGCATAAAATGACATCGACATGGAAAAAGGGGCTGTCCCACGGGGTCCTCTGGGTGTACCTGCTGCTGACGCTGTATCCGCTCGTATGGGTGCTGAATTCTTCCTTCAAAACGAACAAGGAAATCATCACGAATCCTTGGGGCCTGCCGCAGCAATTCACGTTCGATAACTACGTTGCGGCCTGGACGGGCGCCAAGATCTCCACGTACTTTTTCAACTCCTTCTATGTTAGTATAGTGGCAAGTGTGGTGACCATCCTGTTCGCCTCTGCGGCGGGCTATGCGATCACCCGGATGCAGCTCGGACGCGTCAACAAATATGTGAATGCGGCGCTTCTGCTCGCCCTGCTCGTACCAGGCGGCACGCTGATCCTGCCTCTGTTCGTCTGGCTGCGCGACCTCGGTCTGTACAACACACATTTTGCCCTCATCTTCCCGTACGTGACGTTCGGACTGCCGCTCACGGTATTCATCGTGTCCGCTTTCATGAAGTCCATTCCGGCGGACCTTGAGGAAGCGGGCGTCATGGACGGGCTGACCGCCTTCGGACTGTTCGCGAGAATCATCCTGCCGCTGACCGTTCCGGCTCTCGTCACAGTATTCATCCTGAACTTCCTCTCGAACTGGAACGAGTTCGTTATGGCGTACCTGTTCCTCTCGAAGGAGAAGCTGCGGACCCTGCCGACGGGGATGGTCGCATTCATGAACCAATTCAATATGAACTACGGAGGCCTGGCTGCGTCGATCATGTTCAGCGTCGTTCCGGTACTGACTGTGTATGCTTTCCTGCAGGAGAAAATTATCGAAGGCGTAACCGCGGGCAGTACAAAGGGATAGGGAGCACCGCATTCCCCGCGGTCTTCCCGTCCTGGGGACAGGTGAAGTGACGGGCGCCGGGCGAAAGGAAGAAGCGCGTGCGATGAATCTACGCATCAAAGTATTCACGGCATTCATGGCGTTCATCATCGCGCCGTTGTTCGTGCTTGGCGCCATCACGTATCTGTTGTCCCAGCACATTATCGAACAGAACTACGCCGAACAATCGGAGTTCACCTTGAAGGCCGTAGGACGCAACATCAACTATGTGCTCAAGGAAGCGAATTTTTTCTCGGAAGATTTCATGCTGCGCGATGACATCCAGCAGGTGCTCGGCCAGCGGGAGGCCATCGATCCGGTCGCGCAGACCGAATACGAACGGCTGCTCCAGCGGACATTCCTGTCCTACACGCCGGCTTATGCGGTGTCCTTGTACAGCTTCAATGGGCAATCGTTCTCTCAGGGCAAGATCGGGTACCAGCGGATTCCTTATACAGGGCTCGTGAAGCATCCGGTATTCCGGGAGGTGATGACGCTGAACGGGCCGCCCCGGTGGCTCGGTCCGCACGAAGCGCCGGAGTGGACGGGCATGCAGCCCCTCTTTACGGTAGTGCGGGTCATCAACGACAAGTATACGCTCGACAACCGGGGCATTCTTCTGCAGCAGTTCCAGTTCCATGAATTGAACCGGATCTTCAACTATTTTGGCACATCGCACAGCAGGGAAGTCCGGTTCATGATGGTCAATGGGGACGGGCTGATCATGGTGGACAACAAGGAGGAGCTCGCCGGGCAGTCGATCGACGGACATGCTTCGGCCCCCGTCCTGCTCGGCGAAGAGTACCAAAGCAAGAAAATGAAGTTCGACGGTGTGGAAAGCGTTGTCTCCACTCATCATCTGGAGCTCGAAGACTTCGGGCAGATGAACTGGAGCATCGTATCGGTTACGCCGTGGGCTTACCTGTCGGGGCGCACGGAGCAGGTGCTGCAGTGGATATCGGCGATTACGGCACTGACGCTGATCAGTGCGCTGCTGTACAACCTGTTCTTCGTGAACCGGATTATCCGCTTTATTCTCTATGTGGTGAGCTCGATGAAAAAAGTGGAGATCGGCGATCTCAGCATCCGGGTGGAGCCGGGCAGCAAGGATGAGACCAGCGTGCTCGCCCGGGGCTTCAACTCCCTCGTCGACCGCATCGAGACGCTGATCAAGGAAGTGAAGCTGGAGCAGGACCGCAAGAACAAGGCGGAGCTGATGCTGATGCAGGCCCAGATCAAGCCTCATTTTCTGTTCAATACGCTCGAATCGATCAATGCGCTGGCCGCGCAGAACGAAGGGCGCAAGGTCAGCCGGATGGTGCAGCGGCTCGGTACGCTCCTGCGGGTCAGCTTTATCCAGAAGGAGGAGATCCCGCTGTCCCTGGAGATCGACCATGTGCGCAACTATCTCGAGATCCAGAAGTACCGGTTCGAGGAGCTGTTCGACTATGAGATCGACGTGCCGGCGGAGCTCAGTCAGGTGCCGATCCTGAAGCTCACGCTGCAGCCGCTGCTCGAGAACAGCATCCAGCACGGCATTGAAGAAAAGTTTAATGAAGAAAAGTTCAATGAAGAAAAATTCAATGAAGAACAGATCGATCCCGAGCTGCATGCAGGCTCAGGCGGGGGCAGAGGGATGCTCCGCATCCGGGCAGAGGAGACGGAAGAAGCCGTCGTCCTGTGGATCGAGGATAACGGCTCCGGTATACGTCATGAGGTGCTGGACCGGTTCCACGGTACGCCGGGGTCCCGGATCAGGGCCTCGGAGAACGCGGAGGAAGGCGGAGAACGCATCGGGCTCGGCATTCCGAACGTGGCGGACCGGCTGAAGATTCAATACGGCAGCCGTTATGGAATGATGATATGCAGCACGCTGGGGCAAGGGACGCTGATCCGCTGTACGATACCAAAAGGAACAAGCGGGTGATGAGCATGAAAGTCAAAGCGATGCTGGTGGACGATGAAATTCATATCGTGCGGAATTTGGAAAAAGTCATACCATGGGAAAGCCTCGGTATCGAGATTATCGCCACGGCCGGCAACGGTGCGAAGGCATTGGAGCTGGCAGAGGAGCTGAGGCCGGATCTCATCCTCTCGGACATCCGCATGCCGGTAATGGACGGCATCGAGCTGCTCCGGAGGCTTCGGGAGTCGGGCTATACGGGTGAGATCCTCATGCTGACGGGGTTCCAGGAGTTCGATTATGCCCGGTCTGCGGTCAAGTATGGGGCGAGGGAATATATTCTGAAGCCGATCGACTACGAGGAGCTGGAGAATATTCTGCAGGGGCTGGCCGCCGAGATACAAGAGGCCAAGCTCAGCAAGCTGAAAGAAATGGCGAAGTGGCGCGAGCTCTCCGAGATGGCCTACGAGAAGATTCTGCTCGACCTGCTCATGGACTACACGTCGTTTCCGCTGCACCGTCTGCAGGAGGAAGAAGACCGGGCCTGGCTCGATCAGAAGTATTGGATGCTCCTGATCGATCTGGACGATTATTCGCAGATTATCCGCCAGGACGAACGGGAGCGGAAGCTGGTTCATTTTGCGGTGCGCAACGTGCTGCAGGAAGCGCTGCGCACGGACTTGGCCGAGTACGCGGTCCTTCTCACCCGCGAAGGGGAATGGTGTATTCTGATCCCGCTGCCGGGTACCGAGGCCGTGCCTTCCATTCTTCTGGAGGCGTGGTCCAAGGAAGTGCAGGAAGCCGTCCGCCGGTATGTGAAGCTCTCGGTCAGCGTCGGCGTGTATCCTCTGCCGGTTTCGGCCGAAGGGCTCGCCGATGCATACAAGAAGCTGCAGCGCAGCCTCCAGCTGGCCCTGGAGAAGCGGGCGATCCTGCTCTACGAAGAGGTGCCGGAGGCGGATCCCCAAGGCCATTCGTTCTGGAGTCTGGCCGACCGGCTCGTAACTGGCCTGACCCAGGGCGAGCAGCCCAAAGTGGACGCGGCGCTCGAGGAGCTCAGCCGTCTGCTCAAGGAGCACGGGATGCGCGCGGAACAGATGCTGCACTTCCTGAATCTGCATCTGCTGCGGGAGATGCGGGCGATCGGTCTGCTCGACTCGCTGCAGGAGCAGCGGGTCATGGGCGAACTGGAACGCAGCATGAGCGTCAAGGAATTGATGGACTGCGTGCTGATTCTAGTACGCGAATGCATGCAGACCGGCCAGGCGCGGCGCAAGTCGCCCGAGGTGCTCATGGCGACGGCACGGGAATACATTCAGAAGGGGCTCTCCCGCGATCTGGGGCTGGAGGAGCTGGCGCAGCATCTCGGCATCTCGAACTCTTACTTCTCTTTACTGTTCAAGCAGCAGCATGGGGAGACATTCCTGGAGTATGTGACCCGGGAGCGGATGGAGCTGGCGAAGAGTCTGCTGCTTACCAGCGACAAGAGCGTTACGCAGATCGGCAAGCTGGCCGGCTACGCGGAGCGGCGGTATTTCACGAAGGTATTTCACAAATACGAAGGCATGACGCCTTCGGAGTTCCGGGACCGCGGAAGACCGGGGACCGGAGAAAATGAACCGGAGGGGGCTTATGATGGAGCGCAGTAATCTTAGTCTGAAGCAAAAAATCGGCCAGCTGCTCATGTGCGGATTTCCCGGCACGGAGCCGGATGCAGGCATTGAGGGGTTGATCCGCGAAGGCGGACTGGGCGGTATTATCTACTTCCGCCGCAATCTGGTGGAGCCGGCGCAGGCCGCCGCATTGTCGGCCAAGCTGCAGGAGTATGCAGCGGAGGGCAGCGGGGTGCCGCTGCTCATCGCGATCGACCAGGAGGGAGGGATGGTCACCCGCATCGAACGGGGCGTCTCCGTCATGCCGGGTGCCATGGCTCTCGGAGCGACCGGGGATGCGGATGCTGCTTACCAGGCAGCAAGGGTGACAGCCGCCGAGCTGCGGGCAATGGGCATTAATATGAACTTCGCCCCGGTGCTCGATGTGAACAACAACCCGCTGAATCCGGTGATCGGGGTGCGCTCGTACGGCGGGGACGCGGACTTGGTCTCGCGCCTCGGGACCGCAGCGGTGCGCGGCTGCCAGGAAGAAGGCGTGGCGGCCACGGTCAAGCACTTCCCGGGCCACGGGGATACCGCGCAGGATTCGCACCACGAGCTGCCGTCGGTGCCGCATGCAAGGGAGCGGCTCGACCGGCTGGAGCTCGCGCCCTTCCGCGAAGCGATCCGGCAGGGGGTGGATGCCGTCATGACGGCGCACCTGCTGTTCCCGGCCGTAGAACCCGAGCGGCTGCCGGCGACGCTGTCGCCGCGCGTGCTGACCGGGCTTCTGCGGGAGGAGCTCGGCTATGAAGGCGTCATCGTGACGGACTGCCTCGAGATGAACGCCATCGCGAAGCACTACGGCGTAGGGGAAGGCGCGGTGCTCGCCGTGGAGGCCGGCGCGGATCTCGTGCTCGTCTCGCACCGCCTCGAGCTGCAGCAGTCGGCGCTGAACGCGCTGATCGCCGCCGTGGAGAACGGCCGCCTCACGGAAGAGCGCATCGACCGCTCGGTCGACCGGCTGCTGGCGCTGAAGGCGCGCCGTGCCGCCCATGCGGCAGCGCGTGCGGCAGTGCCTCAGCCCGGCAGCACGCTGGCGACGGAGGCGTCGCTGGCCCTCGCGGAGCGGATCGGCGAAGCGAGCATCACGCTCGTGGCCGGCGAGCTGCAGCCGCTCGAGCGAGGCAAGCGCGTGCTCGTCATTTGGCCGGAGGTGCGCGTCGGCTCCGAGGTCGACGAGGTGCTGGGCCGCAAGGAGTCGCTCGGCTACTGGCTCGCGCAGCTGGGTTTCGCGGTCCGCGAGGAGCGTATCGGCGTCCAGCCGACAGCGGAGGAACGGGAGCGGGTGCTGGCATTGGCTCGCGAAGGGGGCCAGGCGGTAGCGATCAGCTACAATGCCGCCCTCGAGCCCAAGCAGGCGGAGCTGATCCGTGAGCTGGCGGGAGTGCCGGAGCTCCGGCTGACCGTCGCCTCCGTGCGGATTCCGTCGGACTTGTCGGTCCTGGGCCGCGTGCCAGTCTATCTGGCCTGCTATGAAAACACCCCGTTCGCGATGAAGGCCCTCGCGCGGGTGCTGGGAGGTGAGCTGCCGGCGGCCGGCATTCTGCCGGCTCCGATTCAAATCGACTGAACGTAAGGAAGCGGCGGTACGGCAGCCGGGGAACCGGCGCACACCGCTGCGGCAGGAACGCGGGGGCCAGCTTGCCCGCAGCGCCGGCGCAGAGTGCGCTTCTGCCCGGCGAACGCACCGCCAAGCTGGATGAATGTCTTTCATTCCACACCACCACACCCGAATAAACCGTATTCCTTGGATCGCCTGACGGCGGAGGAATGCGGTTTATTTGCGTTGGCTCACGGGAGGGGGCAGGCATGCGGCGGGAGCTGAGGGGGAATACCCATTTGTTGCGCCTCCGGTTCAGGTACCCAGTTCCGAAGCGGGCGGTGCGACATACGCTAAAGTATAGACAAGTAGGCACTGCGCACCGTAGGCGCCGCAGGGCCTCAGGCCAAGAAGAAAGGAAAGGGATCGAGATGAAGAGGACCAAACGTTCAGCTTCCCGGAGAAGCTCCACCGTCAGTGCAGCGGGCGCACGAGAGCTGCGGCGGCCGCCGCGCCAACAAGCGAAGCCTGCCGTCAAGCCTTCACGTCCCCGGTATGCGGCACCGGATGTTGAAGGGCTCTATACGCCGTTCGGCGCGGGGTTTCCCTTCAGCTATGCGCAGCCAGGGGCAAGCGTCCGGGAAGCCGGGGAAGCGGCGGAACCAGCGGGCGGCGCCCCTCAGCCGGAGCGGGCGGCGGGCGGCGCGGGGGGAGGAGCAGCCTCGGCGGATTGGTTCGGCCAGCTCGGAGGGCTCGACGGAATTCTCGCCACGATGGGCAAAGTTCAGAAGATGTACAACATCGCCCGGCAGTTCGGCCCGATCTTCAAGCTCATGGGGGGCTTCGGAGGCTTCGGCGGCCTAGGGGGCCTCGGCGGCGGTCCGGTCAAGACTGCCTCCGTACGCACCCGGAAGAAGCCGCCCGGCCTCCGCGGGACTGCGCGGCGGAAGCCATGACGACTTCGCAGGGAAGAACGGGGCGAATCCGCTATGTGGCGCTCGGGGACTCGCTGACCGCCGGCAGAGGCGCTTATTTCAGCGGCGGGCTGGTGGCGGCTTATGGGCACCTGGCCGAGAAAGCGCTGAACCGTCCGCTGGAGCGCAAGGCGGTGGGCATATCGGGCGCCACGACGGGTGAACTGCTAGGGCTTCTGGAGCAAAGCCCCCGGATTCGCTATATGGTGGGGGAGGCGGAGCTTCTGACGCTGACAGCGGGAGGCAATGACCTGATCGATGCGGCGAAGCTCTATGCGGTGGACCGGAATGCCGGCCGACTGGCCAAAGCGCTCGACCGGTGCCATGAGGACTACCGGGAGCTGCTGCAGGCCATCCGGAGGCTGAAGAACGGATCGGGGCCTTATGTCATCCGGGCCGCACTGCTCTACAACCCGCTGCCCTCGGTGCCGGAGGCCGCCGAATGGGTGAAGCGGTGCAACCGGCTCCTCGGCAGCCTGGCGGGCGGTTCGGTTCAGTTCGCGTCGGTATATGCGTTGTTCGAGGGCAGGGAACGGGAGCTTCTCTCCGCAGACGGCATACACCCGAATGCCAAGGGATACCAGGTGATTGCGGAGCAGCTTCACCGGCTGGGGTATGGGGCACTGGCATGAAGGCCCCGCCGGGCGGACGGTTTTCCTGGACAGTGCTGCTGGCAGCGCGAACCCACGCTTTTGCAAGTCCAAAAAGCTGCCCTTGGGGCGCACGGACATTTCCGGCGCTCAAAGGCAGCTTTTTTTGAAATCTAGGCATTTATATCTTACCAAGGCTCGATTCTCTCTTCTTACTTGAGTGGATGATAGGGATTACAGCGCGACTTTCACCATCTGCTTCTCTTTGAAATAGACCCAGTCGCGGAAGCCGATGTCTTGGAGCCGGGCCGCTACATCTTCCCAATCGTCGCCGACGCGCTCGGGCTTGTGGGCATCGGAACCGAAGGTCACCTTCACGCCGAAATGCAGGGCACGCTCGAGGATCGCGTCGATCGGATACCAGCCACCGCAGTCCTTGGTCTTGCCGGACGTGTTGATCTCGATGGCGATATCGTATTCCCCAATCGTCTTCAGCGTCTTGTCAACCGCATCCGATTGGATATCGGAGAAGGCCGGGTAGAAGCCGCGCATGGCATCGATGTGGCCGAGAA
This sequence comes from Paenibacillus caseinilyticus, assembly GCF_027533645.1. Lineage (GTDB taxonomy): Bacteria > Bacillota > Bacilli > Paenibacillales > NBRC-103111 > Paenibacillus_G > Paenibacillus_G caseinilyticus. The sequence continues at coordinate 370,343 of NZ_JAQAGY010000003.1, read as the reverse complement.
TCTGGAACATCCCGCTGCGGGCCGACTGCTCGATGAGGTGATAGTACAGATCTTTCTGCTCCACCTTCTGGCGTTCACTCAGCCCGTTCCAGCGCTTCTTGTTGAAGATGCTGGCGCCGCCCGACAGGTGCACGGATCCGATGATATAGTCGAACGGATACTGGTCGTATACCTTGCGGTACACCTCGGCATGCTCCGGGAAGAAGTCGGATTCCACGCCGAGCAGCACGTCGATCCGGCCGGCATATTCCGCTTTGAGCTTCTGCACTTCCTCGATATAGCGGGCGAACTCACTCTTCGCCATGGCAATTCCCGGCTGTTCGCGGTCCACGGCGCTCGCGAAGTAAGGGGAATGGTCCGATATGCCGATCACCTGCAGTCCGTGCCGGATGCCGGCTTCGACATAATCGCGGATTGTGCCTACGGCATGGCCGCAGCGTTCATGATGGGTATGCAAATCGAATTTCATGGTCTTCTCCTCACTCCGAACCTATGAATTGAATTTCCTGCATGCCTTTGAGATCGAGCAAAAATTGGTGCAGCGCCGAACTGAGATAGCGGCCCGACTTGTAGACCACGCCGACAGGGTGGGATATCTCGAGCTCGTTGACCTTGATCATCTTCAGAGTGCCGAGCCGCAGCTCGCTCTGGATGGAGAGCTTGGAGATAATGGCGGCGCCGAGATTGAGCTCGACCATCCGCTTCACTTCCTCGCTCGACGACAGCTCCATGACGACCTGCGGCGTGATATAGAGCTGCTTCAGAATCTGGTCGACGAAGCGGCGGCCAGCGGTCTCCGGCGACAGCATGATCAGAGGCAGATCATGGAGCCGCTCGATCGGCACATGGCCGTACTGCGCCAGCGGGTGGTCCGGCGAGACGACGAGCTCGAAGGTGTCGTAGTAGAGGACCGAGCTCTCCAGTGCCGGATGCTTGTCGAACAGGTAGGTGATGCCGATGTCGATCGATCCGTTCTCCACATTCTGCATGATCTGCGAGGTCGTCATGGAATGGATCGTCGTCTTGATCAGCGGGAATTGATTCTGGAAGTAAGACAAAACCCGCGGCAGAATCTGGATGGCAATGGAAGTTGTGGTACCCAGATCGATATGTCCCTGGGGCGTCAGGTGAAGATCGGAAAGGCGCTGTTTGAGATCCTCCACTGTCTGCAGGATGATCTCCGCATGCTCCAGGAAGACTTGGCCGCTGTCGGTCAAGGTAACGGGCTGGTTGCGGTCAATCAGCGTCGTCTTGAACTCGTCCTCCAGGCTCTTGATCTGGGCGGAGACGGCCGGTTGGGTCAGATTGAGCAGTTCGCCCGCTTTACGGAAGCTCATGGTTTTGGAGATCGTTATTAGGGTTTCCAATTGATTGAGATTCACGTCGTTCCTCCTCTCCCAAGGTGTGAACGTGCGCGCTGAGAACGTCTTCATAAATAACGAAAATTTATCAGGTATGTATTTAATATAAATACAATTTGTCGCACAATTCCATTATATGATACTTCCGGGTTCAGGGCAAACTAGAAGAGGGAACGGTAGGTGAAGATTGGATGAAGAGATTCGCTCCTCTTGTTTATTACTCAAATTTGAGTATAATGAATGGAGGTTACGGAACGTTTCTCTGCAGCCTTATACCCGATTTACATAGGAGTGATGTCTTTTGTCTCACCAAGTTTCGCTGTCTTCATCCAAGCAATCGAATATTCCGTGGACGGTGGCCGGTCTCATGCTGGGGCTGCTTCTCGCCTCGCTGGACCAGACGATCGTCTCCACGGCGATGCCGACGATTGTCGGTCTGCTCGGAGGGCTCGAGTATTACGTATGGGTCTTCTCCGCGTATTTGATCGCCAATGTCGTCTCGATGCCGATCTTCGGCAAGCTGGGCGACATGTACGGCCGTAAGCTCTTCTTCCTGATCGGGCTCGTTGTATTCATGATCGGCTCCGCGCTATGCGGGACCTCGTCTACCATGACCGAGCTCATTATTTATCGTGCAGTGCAGGGGATCGGCGGCGGCGCCTTGATGCCGATCACCTTCGCGATCGTCTTCGATATTTTCCCTCCGGAGAAGCGGGGGAAGATGCAGGGGTTGTTCGGCGCCGTCTTCGGCATCTCGAGCGTACTCGGTCCGCTCGCCGGCGCTTATTTTACGGACAACGTGAATTGGACATGGATTTTCTATATCAATCTGCCGCTCGGCATCGTGTCGTTGATTCTCATCTCGATGTTCTACCATCCGGTGCTGCCGAGCAACCCGAACCAGAAGATCGACTGGCTCGGCACGGTCGTCTTCGCTGTCTCGGCCCTTGCACTGATGTTCGGTCTGGAACTGGGGGGCAAGGAATACGCATGGGGCTCCCCGCAGATTGTCGGCCTGTTTGTTGTGGCGGTGCTGTTCTTCATTCTCTTCCTGGTTGCCGAACGCCGGGCGTCGGCGCCTATTATTCCGCTCGAACTGTTCGGCAACCGGGTGTTCACGGCCAGTATGGGTGCGAGCTTCTTCTACGGGGCGCTGATGATTGCGGCCGCCACATATATCCCGCTGTTCGTACAGGGGGTATTCCAAGGCTCGGCGACCAGTGCCGGTCTGGTCCTGACCCCGATGATGCTCGGCGTCGTGGCCAGCAGCGCGATCGGCGGCCGTTTCATCGGCCGGATGCCTTACCGCAATATCATGCTGGGATCCGTGGTGCTGCTCCTGCTCGCCACCATTATGCTCAGCATGATCTCTGTAGACACGCCGAGATGGCTCATTACAGTGTACATGGTGCTGATGGGCCTCGGGATCGGAACAGGATTCCCGGTCACCTCCGTCTCCTCGATCCACGGGGTGCCGTTTCATTACCGGGGAATTGTCACCTCGCTCGTGTCGTTCTTCCGTTCGATCGGCTCGGCCGTTGGCTTGACCGTGCTCGGAAGCCTGCAAGCTTCCTCTCTGCAGAAGCGGCTGGCAGAGACGCTGCCGAGTTCGGGCGGGCAGGCCCCGGCTGATCCTCGGGTACTTCTCTCGCCGGAGTTCCAGGCCCAGGTGCCGAAGCCGGTGCTGGAGAAGCTGATTATGGGCATGGCGGATTCCATCGCTTACGTGTTCCAGGTCTCGATCGTCATGGCCGTGATCGCCTTGGTCTTCATCCTGCTCATGGGCCGGGCCAAGCTGGAGATCCCTGCCGGCGGAGCTCCGGGCAGCGGCGGGAATCAGGACCGTCCGTCCCCTCAAGGTCACTAAGGGGGAGATGTCCGTGTCTATGAAGCTCGTGATTCTGGGGCTGCTGATGGAAGGCGATAGCCATCCGTACGAGATGCGCCAGAAGATGAAAGAAAGGGCGATGCTCAACTACGTCAAGATGCAGGAGGGCTCGCTCTACTATGCGATCGATACGCTGAGGAAGTCCGGCCATGTGGAAGCGGCCGAAGTCGTAAGCGAGGGCGGGCGACCGGACCGGACCGTCTACCGGATTACCGGGGAAGGACGGAGCTTGTTCGGCCAGCTGCTGCTCGGGCAGTTCGAAGACCCCAAAGCGGTGTTCCATCCGATGTATGCGGCGCTGGTGTTCGCGCGGCACGGGGATTCGCAGCGGATCGCGGATATCCTCGAGACGAAAGTAGAGGAGCAGCGGTGCAGCGTCAAGCATCTGCAGGAAGTCTATGAAGAGCATATCCCGGAGGTGCCCCGGAGCGTGCTTCATATCATGAAGGGCCGGCTCGAGCATGCGGAGACGGAGCTTCGGTGGCTGGAGCGTCTGCTAGCCGACAGCCGGGCAGGCAGGCTGGGCGAGAGGGGCATACCGCTGGAGTGAGCGGCCAGCCTGACCGCATGGGAATGAGCTAAGCCCTGCATAAGTGGGGTGACTGGAGCGGCGGGCTGCAGCTTCCGATTGAACCGGGCGATTGCAGATGCGGACTGCGTGCCGAAGCTCCTGCTGTACGGAGCGGCTGGTGTGAATGAACGCGGATGCGACGGCAGACGCTCTCCTAACGGATCATGCCCAAAAAGCAGAAGGACCAGGAGTTACAGGTCTTTCTGCTTTTTTTTGCACTTGCACTTTATTGGGGGGCTGCAGCATCCCGCTTGGGACGAGTCTGCCGAGCCCCTCGCCACAAGAGTGGAAGAGCCAACTCTCCAGGGAATGGACGTATGCAAGACACGCCTACTCCCCCTGTTATTCTGCAGGTGCCTCCTCCTTCGATCGGCCCGATATGGCGATGCGGCCGAGGAACGGGGTGAGCAGAGCGCCGAGCAGCACGAAGGCGAGACCCGTCCAGAATACGGCATGCAGGGAATCGACAAGCGAGGCTTTGATGACCGGCACGATGCCGCTCAGCCGCTCGGGCGGGAACTGGGACAGCGACTCGGGATTCAGCAGCGAGGAATAGAGCCCCTGCGGGTTCGTGTGCACCATATGGGTGACGGTCTCTTCGAGTCCCGAGGCCCCTGCAGGAAGACCGTGCAGCAGAGGAAGCAGATTCGCCGATAACAGTGTATCCGAGCGGCTGTTCATGACGACGCCGAGCAGCGTCATGCCGAAGGTGCCGCCGATCTGCCGAAAGAAGGTGCTCGAAGAAGTCACAACGCCGATCTCGGACTTAGGGAAGTGCTCCTGCAGAGTCAACGTCAGCAGAGGCATGACGAGACCCATACCGAGACCGATCACGAGCATAATGCCGCTGGCGTAGAGCTTGGTCGTCTCCATCCCCAAGGTGGTCAGGAGAAAAAAACCGCCCGCCATGATCACCATGCCGGCCGTCATCTGTGTCCGGACGCCGATCTTCAGCACGAGCTGCCCGCCGATAATGCTGGCAAGGATCATCGTGACCATCATCGGCGTCATCACCGTACCGGAGGCCGAAGCGCTGATGCCCACGATCCCCTGCATGAACAGGGGCACGAACATGATGGCCCCGAACATACCGATGCTCATCAGGAAGCCGATGGCGTTGATGATCGAGAAGGTCCGGTCACGGAACAGACGGACCGGCAGGATCGGTTCGGGGGTCGTCGACTCGATTCGTACGAAGGCGGTGAGCGCTGCCAGAGACAGCACGAACATGCCGATGATCTGCCAGGAGCCCCAGTCGTACTGGCCGCCTCCGAAGCTTAGCGCCAGGAGGAGGGAGACGACGCCGACAATCATGGTGGCCATGCCGGCAATGTCGAATTTTACGGGGCCGGTCGCTTTGTGGCTTTTGAGCCCCAGCGCGATGAGCAGCGTCGCCAAGATCCCCACCGGCAGATTGATATAGAACACCCAGTGCCAGTTCAGGGAGTCGACGATCCAGCCGCCGACCTGCGGACCGATGACCGAAGCGAGACCGAAGATGGCCCCGAACACGCCCTGCCACTTCGCACGCTGCTTGCCGGTGAACATGTCGCCGATGATGATCATGGCCATCGGCATCATGACGCCGCCGCCGATGCCCTGCAGCGCCCGGTACCAGATCAGCTGCGTCATATTCTGGGCTGCGCCGCACAGGACGGAGCCGACCATGAAGATCAGTAGGCCGGTGACATAGACGGACTTGCGTCCGAGCAGGTCCGCCAGCTTGCCGGCTATGGGGACAACGGTGGTGGAAGTCAGCATGTAGGCAGTCGTAAGCCAGGTCATGAGACTGAGGCCGCCGAGCTCGCCGACGATCCGGGGCATCGCCGTGCCGACAATCGTGCCCTCCAGCGCCGAGAACAGCATGGCGATGAGCAGTCCCGCAATCAGCACCCAGGAGCCGCCGGGACTGCTGCCCGATCCGCCCGGGTCTTCGGAGAAGGAGGGGTCTTCCTTGGAGCTGCCGAATAACGGGGGTTTCAAGGTCTTGGATTGAGCCATTGCGTTCAACCTCCATAGTAACGAGCAGTAATGAAGCAATAGTGAAGCAGTATCTATGCGTACGATCCCCGTTAGGTTTTCCCATGGCGTTCATCTTATTAACAGGCAGGGTCCGCAGTTTCTTCCAGCGGGTGCCGGAGGCAGATGCCGAGCCGGCTGCATGCCGGCAAGCCCCCATGCAGAACTTGGGGGCTTGATGCGTTAGGGCAGGGAGCCTTTCCTGCCCTAATGCTCCGTCATTAGCTTAAGCTGGCGTCGGCATAGGCTTTCATGGTGTCCCGCCAGTACTCGGCTAGATGGGGATGGAAGGCATCGTACAGTTTGCGGAAATCCGGATGGTCCGTATACAGGTCGCCGAGGCCGGCATACATCTCGCGGGTCGGCGTATAGAAGCGCGATACGATGCCGTAGTGTTCGGCTGCAACCTGCTGCGCCTCCGGGCTCTCCGGAGGAAGACCCTGCTCCAGAACGGAAGTAAGCAGCCGGTTCAGCCGGGCATATTCTTCGTTGACCCGGTCGTAATCTTCCTTCTTCCAAGTATGGCTGCGGATCTTGCTCTCGGCGATCCGCTCCTCCGCGTGCTTTCCGTACCGGTCGATGAGGTCGCGTTCGTACTGCTCCTGCTTGCTTTTGTCGAATCCTTCATAGAGTTCGTCGCGGTTCATGCTTCCCTCTCCCTTCAATTGACCGATGGTGCCATCGATCGTCTTCATCAACGTATGGAGGCGCTCGGCCCGAAGCTCCAGCAGAAGCCGGTGCTCCTCGAGCGCCGCGATCCGGTCGAACGCTTCGCTGTCGATCAGGCGGCGGATCGAATCCAGCGGAAAGTCCAGCTCGCGGAAGAAGAGGATCTGCTGCAGCCTGAGCAGCTCGTCGTCCCCATAATAGCGGTATCCGTTCGCTGCGTCGCGCTGCGGCTTCAGCAGGCCGATCTCGTCGTAATAATGCAGCGTCCTCACGCTGACGCCCGAGAGGGCGGCTACTTCTTTCACGGTATGCTTCATGGGAGCACCTCCTCGAGATCAAGATAAGCTATCACGCGGCGTGATAGTCAATAGGCGTGCCTGCGAAGAGGAGACAGCAGCAGGCAGAGAGCGGGCGGGGCATGGAGCTGCGATTATTATATTATGTAAGGGAACGCGGGTAAGGGGGGAGGGAGGAAAGGTCCATTTTCCCCATCTTACTATACTTTCCGTGGGGGATGGGCATGATGAGCATGGCTGCCCCGACTCTTGGTAAATATCCCCTCCTTTGCTATGATAAAAGGAACGAACATATATTCCATCACCGATAACTAGATCAAAGGGGAGCTGCAAGGTGGAAGCTTGGAGGGAGACGGGCGTCGGCGGGCTGCATCCGGTATTGGCGTCCTGGTTCCACGGACGCTTCGGGGAAGGGACGGATGTGCAGGTGCAGGCCTTCGGCCCGCTGCAGGCGGGAGAGCACGTGCTGATCGCGGCGCCGACCGGGTCGGGCAAAACCTTGGCGGCACTGCTGCCGTGTCTGGACTGGATCATCAAAGCGAAGGAAGCGGAGGAGACGCCGGAAGCGAAGGTGCGGCTGCTCTACATCACGCCGCTCAAGGCGCTCAATAACGATGTCCATCACCATGTGATGGGCTATATTCCCGAGTTGCAGGCGGAAGCTGCGAGACTCGGCCTGCCTTGGCCAGGCCTCAGCGCAGGCGTGCGGACCGGCGATACGACGCAGAGGGCAAGGGCCGCCATGCTGCGGCAGCCGCCGGATGTGCTCGTGACGACGCCGGAGTCGCTGTATATTCTGCTGACTTCCGTGAAGGGCAAGGCGATGCTGAAGCATGTCAGCCATCTCATCGTGGACGAGATCCACGATCTGGCCGGCGGCGACCGGGGGCTGCATCTCTCGGTGACCCTGGAGCGGCTTACGACCCTCTGCGGGCGGACGCCCCAGCGCATCGGAGTGTCGGCGACGCAGCGGCCGATCGAACGGGTCGCCCGATACCTCGGCGGATGGGAAGCGGGAGCGGATGCGGATCCGTCCGGCTCCGCAGGGGGCGACGGGCTGCGGCCCAGGGACGTGCGGATCATCGAGAGCCGCATGGACAAAGTATTCCGGCTCTCCGTGACGATGCCGGAGCAGGCGCCGATCACGCAGGACCGGCAGGAGGCGCTCTGGGCTCCCTTGACCGAGCGGATTGTGAAGCTGATGGAAGGCGCGCGGTCCGTGCTCGTCTTCACGAACAACCGCCGCCTGTGCGAACGTCTGACCCTGCGGCTCAACGACCATGTCGGCTACGAGATGGCCCGCTCCCATCACGGCAGCGTCTCCCGCGAGCAGCGGCTGGAGGTAGAGCGGGCGCTGAAGGCCGGCGAACTGCGCTGTCTCGTGGCGACTTCGTCGCTGGAGCTCGGGATCGATGTGGGGCATATCGATCTCGTGCTGCAGATCGACTCGCCGAAGAGCGCCGCCTCGGGCATCCAGCGGATCGGCCGGGCGGGACACGGCGTGGGGGATGTGAGCACAGGCATTATCCTGGCCCGCAGCCGCAGCCTGCTCGCCGAATGCGCCGTGCTGGCCGCCAAGGTAAGCCGGCGCGAGATCGAAGAAATCCGCATTCCGCGGGAGGCGCTCGGCGTGCTGTGCCAGCAGATTACGGCGATGGTCGCAGGCGGAGTATGGACCGCTGATGATGCGTTCACCGTTCTGCGGCGCAGCGACAGCTACCACAGCTTCCCGCGGGAACGGTTCGAGGCGGTGCTCGAAGTGCTCTCCGGCTATTATCCGTTCGTGAAGCCGCTGCTGGATTGGAACCGGGAGAGCGGCGAGCTGGCGCCCCGCAGCATCACCGCGATGGCCGCTATCATGGGCGCGGGCACGATCCCCCAGGGCTCGGCGTATCCGGTGCATCATGCGAACTCCCGCATACACATCGGCGAATTGGATGAAGAGTACATCCACGAGAGCCGGGTGGGCGATGTGTTCCAGCTCGGCACTTCCTCTTGGAAAATCCAGCGGATCGCCGGCGACCGCGTCTACGTCACGGAAGCGGGCGAATCCTTCAGCGAGATTCCATTCTGGCGGGGGGAGGGGCAAGGGCGCACCCTGGAGCTGTCGCTCGAGATCGGCCGCTTCCTCGAGGAGCTGGAGCAGCGGCTGGACCGGGAAGCGCAGGCCGATACGGCCGAGTGGCTCGGCACGTCATATGCGATGGATGCGCGGAGTGCCGACGAGCTGCTCGGGCTGGTGCGCTCGCAGAAGGCCGTCTCCGTACTCCCGACGCACCGGAGGATCGTCGCCGAACGGTTCCAGGATGAGATGAAGCAGCATTATCTTATTCTTCACAGTCCCTTCGGCCGCAAGCTGAACCGGACCTGGCAGCTCGCTCTCCAGCACCTCTTCGAGAGCAAGCTGCCATACCGGCTCTACGCCAGTACGAGGGACAACGGCATCCAGTTCGTCTGGCCGGATGTCGGAGGGGCGGCGATGGAGGGGGTGATTGCGCTGGTGCGCAGCGTCCACTCCGGGAACATCGAGTCGATTCTCCGCCAGGCGGTCCCGGCATCGCCGTTGTTCGGCTCGGTCTTCCGGCGGCTCGCGGAGACATCGCTGCTGCTGCCGCGCAGCTTCAAGCGGATGCCGGCGTGGAAGAAGCGGATGCGCAGCGAATCGCTTCTCCGGGAGGCGCTGCCTTATGCGGAGCGGTTCCCCTTCCTGGGCGAAGCGATGCGCGTATGCCTCGAGGAGGAACTCGATGCGGCAGGGCTGAAGGCGGTGCTGCTCGGCATCGAAGAGGGACGCACGGAGTGGACCGTCTGCGAGAATGCCTTCCCTTCCCCATTCGCGGCCGCTTTCCTGGCGGATTTTGCGGGTGCACAAATCTATGAATCCGATGCGGTGTCCCGGGATCTGCAGCTGCAGCTGCTCGGCATGGACCGTTCGCTTGCCGGCGCCCTGTTCGGCGAGAATGCGGTACAGGCGCTGCTCACGGAGGAGGGGGCTGACGGAGGGCCGGCGGAGGAAGGCTTCGATGCGGAGCAGCCCGGCGAGCTGCTGCGCTACCTGAAGCGGCGGGGCGACCGCAGCCTCGCCGAGATCGCCGCGGACGCAGGGGCCCCCGAGGCCGGCGTGGAGCCGGCTCTGGCCGCGCTCGAGGCCGAAGGGCGGGCGGCTGCCGTACGGCTCGCCGGCGAGCGGCGCTGGATCCCGACCGAGGAAGCGCAGACCTATGCGCGGCTCCTCGACGATCCGCTGGCGCTGCGGTTCGTGCTCGCCCGCTCGGTGGAGGGCAGCGCCGAGCCGTTCACCGTCCGGGGGCTGGCGGCCCGCTACGGCATCAAGCCGGCTATCGCGGCGGAGGCGGCCGCCGTCTGGGCGGAAGAGGGACGGATCGAGCCTGCTCCGGGCAGCGAAGCAGGCGGCGAGCCGGACGCTTGGGTCTCGCGGGAGGCGCAGTCCCGCCGCATCCGGCAGGCGGTGCACGCGATGCGCAGCCGTTCGGAGCCGGCTGCCGGCGAGCGGTACCTTGCGCGGCTGCTGGAGCTGCAGCATGTATGGCCGGCGAGCCGCCTGCGCGGGGAGGAAGGGCTGCGCGAGGTCATCGGCAGGCTGCAGGGCTGCTTCCTGCCCCTCTCCGAATGGGAGGGAACCGTGTTCCCCCTGCGGCTGACCGACTACCGCAAGGAGCTGCTCGACGGGCTGTGCGCCTCCGGCGAAGTGGTGTGGATGGGCCGCAAAGAGCCGAAGCAGAAGGAAGGGCGGGTCGCCTTCTTCCTCGCGGAGGCGGCAGAGCTGTATAGGCCGCTGCTGCCGGCCCGCTCCGAAGGCGGCGATGTGCCGCGGCTGCTGGAGGTGCTGCGGCAGAAGGGCGCTTCCTTCGTTACGGCGCTCGCCCGGGAGTCGGACCGGCTGCCCTCCGAGGTGACGGACGAGCTCATCGCGCTCGCTTGGGAAGGATGGGTGTCGAGCGACCAATTCTCCCCATTGCGCCAGCATGGAAGCGGGGGGAGCCGCAGCGCCGCTAAGGCCAGAACACCGCGTGCAGCACCGCGGTATCCGTCCACTCCCGGCCGCTGGTATGCGCTGGAAGCGCCCGATCCGGCCGGGCTTGACCTCCGCGCCTCCCTGGCGGCTTGGGTGAAGGGACTTCTGGGCGGCTGGGGGCTCCTGACCCGGGACCTCGTGAAAGCGCAGCTGCCGTGGGGCTGGGATGCCGTGTACGGCACGCTGAGGCAGCTCGAGAGCTGGGGGATGCTGACCCGCGGCCTCTGGGTGCGCGATATTCCTGCGATGCAGTATGCCGCCGCGGATATGGTGGAGAGCCTGCGGCGGCCAGCGGCCGGGGAAGAGGCCGCTTCCGGCGTGCTGCTGCTGCCGTCCGCAGATCCCGCCAATCCGTTCGGCCTCACAGTGCGCTGGCCTGCGGCCAAAGACATCTCCTTCGCCCGCAAGAGCGGCTGCGATCTGCTCCTCTATGGCGGCCGCTGGCTCTATTGGAGCGAGAATAACGGCCGGCGGGTGTATACGATGCCGAGGGAGGATGGGTTCGTCTTGGAGGCGGATGCCTTCGCCGGGGTCGTCAAGGGATTCGCGTCGGCCTATCTGGGGCGGCCGGGCATCCGCAAGCTCGTGGTGGATGTCTGGGACGGCATCCCTATTCTGGAGCACCCTGCTGCCGAACCGCTTCGGTCGCTCGGTGCCGAGACCGACCGCGCTTCGCTGGTCGTCTGGCCGAGCATGATCCGGTGATCCGGGCGTGCCCTTTACGCCGGCGTGCCCCCATTTTCCATTGATACTTTTTTCATTGATTCTTCGTCTTATGGCGTAAGTCAGAGTTTGGGTAAGTAAGAGTACGGACAACACCGCATAGACTCTACTATAAGCTCTTGCAATGACTCCATCTCGGGGTAAAGACCCGGGATCCAGACGAAAGGGTGATGAAGATGAGAAAAGGCATCATGCTCCTCCTGCTGGCGGTTCTATTGACCTTCGGGGCGGGCTGTACGGCAGACAAGAAACCGGCGCAGCAGCCGGGCAGCGGCGCGGCCGGTCAGACCGGCGGGGCGACGGACGCGAAGGAGGCTTGGCACCCGACAGTGGACGAAGCGGTGCAAGCCGGGCTCGCGGCGGAAAAAGGAAAGCTGCTGTCCGTGGAGAAGGATGAGGCCGAAACCTTCGTCTTCTACACGCCGGAATCCGGGGCGCCTGCAGGCGCTCTGGGGGTGGGCAGCATCACGAAGGGCGAACAGGGGTACAGGTGGTTCCGGGGAGAGGACTACCATGTGTCGAGCTCGGTGGATGTCCCGTTCGACTCCATGAGCTTCACGGCGAAGGCGGAGAGCGGGCATACCGTTAAGGTGTATGCCGGAAGAGTGTATGACGCCTCCGTCAAGCGGATGAACCTGCTCGATGGCGGAGCCGTGGTCCAATCGAAAGAGGTGGCCGACCCGAAGACGGGCCTCTATTACTTCATGGTGGAACGCCGCAAAGTCCCCGAGGAGAGCGGAGCGATGGAGGTGAAACCGGCGGTGTAGCGGGCTTGGCCCTTCTGCTGCTGAGGGCAGAGGCCGTTGCAAAGCCTATGAGCGCCTGCTTCCCGCCCGATTCGCCCGCGGATGAAGCGGCAGCCCGGCGGTTAAGCCGGCTTCCGCGGGAGAGCGGTGGTGATCCGAAGCCTACGCTCTTGATCCGAAACCCTAAGAAAGCCGGTCAGAGGCACCGATTACTCGGGCTCCTGCCGGCTTTCTTCCATTCGCTTCGGGAGCGTCTCTTCCATCCACCGCTTGAGATCGGGGGCTGTGATGCGGGCCGTCTTGTCATTCATCTGTACATTCACCGTCTGCGGGACAGAGACCCCCGTGCTGATCCAGCTGTCCCCTGTCGGGATGGCAATCCGGTCGATTGCATTCGTAATCGTAAGCCGGGTTCCGTCTACCGTTTCCATGATGAGCTGGTGCGGCCCGCCGGAAGGGAGAGGGCTGCGGTTGAAGCCTCCCTGCAGCGTACCCTGGGAGAGCCAGTATAGGATGCGGGCAAGCTCGAGCCGGTTCGCATCATGGAGCTGGAGATCCAGCTCAGCCGAGCTGCCCGGAATCCCTTCTTCACCGCTGCCGGAGACGAGGCGGGCGGCCGTAACGTTCTGGGCTGCCGGGAAAATGGAGGCCGGGGCTTGCACATGGCGGTCGGCGGCTATGCCGGCCCAGAGCAGCGCAGATGCCGCCAGTACGGCCAGAAGCAATAGCGTTTTATTCATACAAGGAAGACCCTCCGTGAGGCTGGATAGTGTGATGTCCGGACTGGTCATCCTTACAAGTATGGGCATATTGGGAGATTATCATTGATCGGAACCATATTTTTTGTGGCAGGAGCGGGGGAGTTCGGATGGGCAAGGCGGATCTGTTGCTAAAGGTGACGAAGGCCGAAGAAGCCGCATGTTGGTATGCGGATGTGCTGGGATGGGAGCGGGAAGCGGATGGAGAAGGATGGGCGATGCTCCGAATGACCGGAGGAGCGTATGCCCTGTTGATGGGAGAGAAGGGAACGCACGCCTGCCATGCGGCGGAGGGTGCCCGCTCCGTAGAGCCCGGCGGACGGTTCTATCTTCCCGCTCCGGCAGAACCGGGAGGGCTGGACGGTTTGGAAGCAAGGGTCCGCGGGGCTGGCGTCCGCTGCTCGGACGAATCCGAGCCGGGCTGCTGGCGTACCTTGACGGTGCATACCCCTGAGGGCTACCGGGCGGCCTATTGGCAGGAGCTGTTTCCGGGGGAGGACGAGATTGTGGCGTTGTTCGAAGGGGGACCCAAGGAACTGGAGACGGTGCTGGCGGACCTGGATGAGGCGCAGCTGGACTGGACCGCCGCCGCAGGGGGCTGGAGTATCCGGCAGCAGGTGCTGCATGTGGTGGATCTGGAGCTGGCTGCCCTGCATAAGCTGAAGTTCGCGCTGGCATCGAGGGAACCCGGGCGGGAATACCGCAGCCCGGGCTTCAGCCAGGATGATTGGGCCGAGGGGATGCGCTACGCGGACCGGCCCATCGGCACCGAGGCGGCCTTGTTCCGCCTGGTGCGCGAGCATGTGCTGTCGGTCTGCCGGCATGTGCCGGGCGCCTTGGCCCGCAGCGTGGTCACAGCCGGAGGGGGCGAAGAAAGCGCAGGCCGGCTCATGAAGCAGATGGCCGGGCATGCGAATGTGCATCTGCGCCGGATCGCGGAGATCCGGACGCTGCACGGCTGCCCGCCTGCGCGGGGGTAGCCGATCCGCTCGGCAAGCTCCATGAGGTGCCGGCAGGAGGATGCGGCTGCTGCACGGCTGCCCGCCTGCGCGGGGGTAGCCGATCCGCTCGGCAAGCTCCATGAGGTGCCGGCAGGAAGAACCGGCCGATGCGCGGCTGCCCGCCTGCGCGGGGCTAGCCGATCCGCTCGGCAAGTTCCATGAGGTGCCTGCAGACGAGCTCCGGCTCCACGCCTGCGCGGGCGATCTGCTCGGCGGCGTTCGCTTCGGTAACGAGGCCGGTCAGCACGAGCGACGTACGGCAGCCGGCATCGGCCCCGCCGCGGATATCCGTGCCGAGGTTGTCGCCCACAGCCCAGATGTCGCCCGGGCTCAGTCCGAGCCGTTCTACGGCATACTTCATGATGATCGGCGACGGCTTGCCGATCACGACCGGCGGCGTCTCGCTGGCGCGCTCGATGGAGGCCGCGATGGAGCCGGCTCCGGGCGTCAATTCGCCGTTCCACGGCAGGAGGTGGTCCGGATTGGTCAGCACGGACCGGGCTCCGCGCCGGATGTGCCGCACGGCGGCCAGCAGCTTGCCGTAGCTGAAGCTGCGGTCGATGCCCTGCACGACGGCCGCGGCTGTCTCGGGCTGCGTGTCCTCACCGGCAGCGACCGCTTCGAATCCGGCATCCGTCAGCGCCTGCCGCAGCCCTTCCTCGCCGATATACAGCACGGGCCCTTGCGGAAGTCCGGCGTCTTTCATGTAGAGGGCCGCAGCCTGGGAGGAGGTCAGCACCTCGTGCGCCCCGGCTTCGATGCCCGTTCTTCTCAGATGCTGCGCTACCTGCTCCGGCGTCCGGGACGAATTGTTCGTTACATATAAATAAGGGTAGCCCCGCCCCTTAAGCCATTCGATAAATTCGGCGGCATACGGAATCGGGTGATCCCCGTGGTACAGTGTTCCATCCAAATCCAGCAAAAATCCCGGCATTGTGCCTACCATCCTCTCTAACGCTGCACGGCTTGATCCGTGACAGTGTCAGTATACCTTCCGCCCGTAGCGCGGGCAAGCACAGACAAGCCCCCGGCTTCCCTTGTGAAGGGAGGCCGGGGGCTTCCGTTATTCCATCAGCTTCAGCTTGACATACAGATGGATTTCATCCTTCTCGGATTCAGCCCAGATGCTGCCGCCGTGCGATTCCACGATGCTTTTGGCAATCGCAAGGCCGAGACCCGAGCCGCCGTTGCTCGAGGTGCGGGCGGAGTCGACACGGTAGAAGCGGTCGAAGAGCTGTTCGAGCTCGGTGCGGGTAAGCGCATCGGCTTTGTTGCTGATCCGCACGATGGCATGGCTGCGGTCCCTCGCCATCCCGACGGAGATGACGCCGGGCTTCGGGCTGTATTTGACGGCGTTGCCGAGCAGGTTCTCGAAGACGCGGATGATCTGCTCCACGTCGACCCGTACGTTGAGCCGTTCGCTCGGGATGCTGCGGATCAGCGTCAGCTGCTGCTCTTCGCTCAGCGTGACATACTCCTCGAGCAGCTGTTCGAGCACCTCGTTCAGAACAACGCCTTTTTTGTGCAGGGGCACGTCCTGGCTCGAATACTTCGTATACTCGAAGAGGTCCTCGATCAAGCCCCTCAGCTTCTCGGCTTTGCTGTAGGCGATGCCGACATAGCCTGCGGCCTGTTCGGGCGACTCGTAATTGCGGTCGTGGAGCAGCTTGAGATACCCCATGATTAAAGTCAGGGGGGTGCGCAGATCATGCGATACGTTCGTGATGAGCTCGTTCTTGGACCGCTCGGAGCGCCGCTCCTCTTCGATTTTGTGCTGCAGGTCGGCCACCATCTGGTTCATATCCTTGGCCAGGGAGCCGAGCTCGTCTTTGGAGCGCTCGATCACCCGGTGGTCGAGATTGCCGGTGGCGATTATGCGCAGGCCTCCCGCCAGTTCTTCGATATACCTCATTTTGCGCTGGGTGAGGTAGTAGAAGAGGAAGATGAATACGGCGAAGGCGCTGAGCATCGACAGCGGGCTCGTTCCCTTGCTGTATGAGATCACCGGCTGCGGAATCCCGGTAACGATGAGATAGGACTTCTGGTTGTTGTAGGTGACGGGATAGAAGCTCGAGAATTCGGTCCGTTCCTCATCGCTGCGGTTCCGGGCGTCCATGGCATTGCGGATGACGCTGTGCACATCGACATAGGTTTCCGGAGCGTTCTCGCTGCGGAACACGACCCGGCCCTCCAGGTCGGTAATTACGGTCTTATACTTGTCGTTCGAAGCGAGCCGCTTCACCGTACTGAGGAACTGCCGCTGCTTGCGCTCCTGCTGCTCGAGCCGGCGCTGCTCCGCTTCGGCATCCGGTACCGGCTGCGCCGTCGTGCTGCTGGGTGCGGACACGGCCGGCGGCGGAGCAGCCGGCACGCTTGGTGCGCTTGGCGTCGACAGCGGCTGCGGGACCGTGCCAGCGGCTGCAGGTACCGCCGGCACGGACGGGCTGCCAGCCGCCGCGGTGGGCGCTGCTCCTGCAGTCGGCGCCTGAGGTACCGAGCCGGCCGCCGCCGCGGGCGATGCTCCAACGGCCGGCACCGCAGGCACTGCCGAGCCGGCCGCCGTTGCGGGAGGCGCTGCTCCTGCGGCCGGCGCCTGCGGGGCCGCGCCCGCGCCAGCTGCGTTCTGCCCAGGTACCGGCTGGGCCGTGCTTCCGCCTCCCGCCGGGTGAGAGCTGCTGCCCCCCTGAGGCGCCGGTTCGGCCGGCACCTTCTGGCCGCTCTCTTCCTCACCTACGCTCGTGCCGGGTTCCTCCGGAAGGAACGGTTCTTCCCCGCCCTCGGGCTCCACCGGTTCGAGCAGCTCCACGAGGTTCCGGGCTTCGTAGTCGATCCGGTTGATCCCGAAGGAATAGTCGATCACGGTGCCTTTGTTGATCTGGCCGAAGACCGCCGACGAGATCGTATAGAAGAGGAGGGAGGCGAGCAGGCACACGCCGAAGGTCAGTACGAGCTGCAGCCGGACGCTGCGTTCCACCTGGACCTTGGCCATCCGGTAGAGATCGGCCAGGAACAACAGGAAGCCGCGCAGCAGGGTGAACGGGAATATGCGGAACGGGAACCGGTCCAGCAGGGGCCTTCGGGGCCCTTTGATTTTGACGGGCTTATTCAACTTTATATCCCACTCCCCATACCGTTTTGATGAACCGCGGCTTGCGAGGATTGTCCTCGATTTTCTCCCGGATTTTGCGGATATGTACCATGACGGTGTTGTCCGAATCGAGATACGTCTCTTTCCAGACGGTCTCATAGATCCGCTCGATGCTCCAAACCGTGCCGCGGTTGCGCGCAAGGAGCTCCAGAATCGCGAATTCGCGGGGGGTCAGCCGGATCTCCCGGCCGTCCAGCTTGACCTCGTGGGTAGCCGTGTTGATCGTCAGGTCGTCGACCTCAATCTCATGCTCCCGGTTCGGGGCGGCCACGTTCAGCCGGGTATAGCGGCGCAGCTGGGATTTGATCCGGGCGATAAGCTCGAGCGGATTGAAGGGCTTCGTCATGTAGTCGTCGGCGCCGGTGCCGAGGCCGAGAATTTTGTCCATGTCCTGGCTTTTGGCGGAGAGCATGATGATGGGCATGTTGCGGGTTTCGCGGATCTTGAGGCACGCTTCGATGCCGTCCATCTTCGGCATCATGAGGTCGAGGACGATCAGGTCGACATCCTCCTTCTCCAGGAGGCTGAGGGCTTCCAGTCCGTTCGACGCCCGAAGCAGGCGATAGCCTTCATTGCGCAGGTAGATCTCGATGAGGTCGATAATGTCTTTCTCGTCGTCGACGATAAGAATGGCAGGCTGGGCCATGTAAGGGTCCCCTCTCCTTCCTGTAACAGATTTCTTTACATCCGCGGGTGGTTCACGGCTTGCCGTACTTCCTAGGCGCGTCCTTCTCTTCGAAGGGGGGACAGCGCTCACGCTTACGTGCAAGCATACCATGGGCCCGGGAGAGCGGACAATTCACGGGGATGGCGTCCGTGCGCTCTCTTGCTCTTCCGTAAGTATAGGCGCCAAATCTTAAGGATTCCGGAGCCCGAACCTTAAAACTTCCTTAAGAGGCAGATCCGCCCGGGCAGCGTACCGCCGGCGGCGAGGAAGGAACTGCTGGAAGGTGAAGTCTGCAAGGCGTGCACGCTGTGGAGTCCATCGGTTGTCCTTCCCCCCAAAAAATAAGACGCTGGATCCGCTCAAAGCACCGCTTCGGCAGGAACTTCCTTTCGGGCGAGCGCATAATGTGGTGGTATCTAAAGCATAAGAGAAACTTATGGAACCGGTAAGAAAAACTAATGAATAGAGCGGAGGACACCAGATGAACTGGATCCAGCAGGTGGAGAAAGGATTGTCGGGGCTGTCGCAGGCCTCGCCGAAGGAACTGAGGGTGCTGATGCAGGGGCTCGATCTGTCGCTGTCGCGGCTGGAGCCGTATATCTCCGAGCCCCATGCGCTCCCATACGGAAGAACATCGATCGTCCGCAGCGAGGAAGCGGAAGCGGTGCTGATTCACCTGCCTGCCGGCAAAGAGACGTTCATCCACGATCACGGGGATGCGGTGGGCTGTATGTTCTTAGTCCAGGGGATGCTGGTCAACCGGATGTTCCGGCTGGATTCTTACGGGTATCCGCACCAGAGAGGAGAAGCGGCGGTTGCGGAGCACAGCTTCTTCTATGCCCCCAAGAACCAGATCCATCAGCTTGTGAACCCGGGAGAGTCCCGGGCGCTCTCCTTTCATATCTATACGCCGGCTCCGGCGAAGGCCCGTACTTACCTGCGTTATGAAGAGGTCCTGGATTACGTGATTTGACGGCCCGGGATGTCTTGTCATGCTCTAAACGGTCTTCTCATGCTCTCCAAACTTTACTGGCATTCTCTCCATTGACACCGCCGCCGGGATTCGATTACCCTGAGGGAAAATGCCGGAGTGCCAGGTCCTGGAAGAGACCTGGGGCGGCAGGGAGGCGGGGGAGCATGAATCATATCGAGAAACGGATCCGCGAGCTCGAAGGCTTCACGGCGCAGACCGAAGCGCCGGAAGATCTGGACGC
This sequence comes from Paenibacillus caseinilyticus, assembly GCF_027533645.1. GTDB lineage: Bacteria > Bacillota > Bacilli > Paenibacillales > NBRC-103111 > Paenibacillus_G > Paenibacillus_G caseinilyticus. The sequence continues at coordinate 351,246 of NZ_JAQAGY010000003.1, read as the reverse complement.
ATTCTGGCAGGAGACGCTGGAGGAGTCGGCGGGCAGGCCGCTGAATGCCCGCAGGGAGGAGGCGCAGAGCCTCTCTCCCTACATCCGCACCTATAGGGTCGTCTATGAAGGCTACGACGACACGCCGCTCCACGGCTGGTTTCTGCTGCCCGCGTTCACGGCGGAGCCCCAGCCGGAGAAGCTGCCCTGCGTCGTGCTGTATCACGGCTATACCGGCAGCAAGGGCTACCCGGAGCAGCATGCTCCCTGGCTGCTGATGGGCTACGCGGTCTTCGCGGTCGATGTCCGCGGGCAGGGCGGCGAGAGCGGCAATGCGCTGCCGCAGACGCACGGCATGAGCTCCGGCTGGATCACGCAGGGGCTGCTCGATCCCCGCCAGAGCTATTACCGGGCGGCCGCCGTCGATGCGGTCCGGGCCGTGGAATGGGCGGCGGCGCAGCCGGAGGTGGACGGGCAGCGCATCATCACGGCGGGCGTGAGCCAAGGCGGCGGCCTGGCCCTCCTGACGGGCGCGCTCAGTGCGGTGCCGGCGCTGGTGCTGGCCGATCTGCCGAACCTGTGCCACATGGACTACGGCATCCTGAATTCGACCGGCTCGCTGACCGAAGCGGCCAAGTTCGTATCGCGGCATCCGGAGCACCTGGATCAGGTGCTGCAGACCTTGGGGTATTTTGACCTGCTGCATCTCTCGTCCCGGCTGCACGCTCCCGTCTTCGTCTCCGTCGGGCTGAAGGATACAGTCTGCCTGCCGGAGACCGTCTATGCGGTGTACAACCGGATCACCGTGCCGAAGGAGATTCATGTGTTCCCGTTCAACGGGCACCACACAAGCGGCGACCACTTCCGGCGGGAGGTCGAATGGATCCGCAGCCAGTGGGGCTGACCCCTCAGGCTGACTCTTCAGGAGTCTGCTCCTATGCAACAATTCTTCTTGCCGGCCCGTTAAGGAAAGGAAGAAGAGAGAGAGGCGCCCTGAATATGCCTGATAAGAAAACGCGTACATATACATTGACCCAAGGTCTGCTCATCCTGATGTCGGCGGCTGCACTGCTGCTTGCCGGCTGCGGCAAGGATGGGGACCGCCGGGCGGAAGCCGCGGTGGAGAAGCGCAGCCACCGCGTGGAGGAGCTCGATCCCCGGATCGCGGCCGGCCACAATACGTTCGGGCTCCAGCTTCACCGCCGGCTGGCGGAGGAGCACCCGGGCGAGAATGTCTTCTTGTCGCCCTACAGCGTGGCCGCGGCATTATCCATGGTCTACCATGGGGCGGAAGGGGGCACGCGCGGCGAGATCGGCCGGGTGCTGCACGCCGCGGACCTTCCCTTGGACGAATGGAACAAGGGGAGTCTGAGTCTGAAGGACCTGCTGGAGCATTCCGGGGAAGCGGTGCGGCTGGACGTCGCGAATTCGGTCTGGTCCCGCAAGGGCATTCCGCTCCGCGAGAGCTTCCTGGAGCGGAACCGGGAGAGCTACGGAGCCGAGGTGAAGGAGCTGGACTTCAGCGAGCCGAAGGCCGCACGGACCATCAACGACTGGGTGAAGAAGAACACCGGGGGCCGGATTCCGGCCATTGTCGACGATCCCATTCCCGGCAGCATCCTCATGTACTTGGTTAACGCCGTCTACTTCAACGGGCGCTGGTCCGATCCTTTCGAGAAGAAAGCTACGGTGCAAGGCGAATTCCATCCGACGCCGGACGGGCCTGCTCTGTCCGTGCCTCTGTTGCATGGAGGCGGCAGCTATCCGTACCTGCGGGAGAACGGTTACCAGGCAGTCCGCCTCCCTTACGAAGGCGGCCGGCTGCATATGCTGATCGTACTGCCGGATGAAGGGACAACGCTGGAACAAGTGCAGGAGAAGCTGTGGATGGATACCGGATTCTGGCGCAAGGAGATGCCTCCGCTGCTGGGAACGCTGGAGCTGCCAAGGTTCCAGCTGGAGGGGGACTACGACCTGAATGACGCCCTGTCCGCGCTTGGCATGCCGGGAGCCTTCGATCCCGTCAAAGCGAATTTCCAAGGGGTCTCCGATACGCCGCTCTCGATCAGTAAGGTGAAGCACAAGACTTTCCTGAAGGTGGACGAGGAAGGTACGGAAGCGGCGGCTGTCACTTCTATCGGGATGACCGGCTCGGCCCCGCCCCAGGATGAGCCCTTCCATATGATCGTCAACCGTCCATTCCTGCTTGCGATCCAGAGCGCGGAGACCGGCAGCCTGCTCTTCCTCGGCTCGATCTACAAGCCGCAGGAGTAAGCGGCTTCCCTGTCTTATGCAACCTCTGGCAATGCTGCTGCGTCCATATGGATAAAAATGGATGGAAAGAGGCGAGGGGCATGAAGGGGAAGAGGATACGGAGCAGGAAAAGGGCGCTGGCAGGGACGTTGGCTTTGACGTTGACGGCGGCAGCACTTCTGGCAGCCTGCGGCGGCAAGCCTGTGACTCAGGCAGATGGTGTGCCGGGGCAGCAGGGGGGAGCAGAGGGGAGGGGGGCGCCCGCGGCGTTCGATTCCTCGGAGGCGAAGCGCACCTTAGGACTGTCCGATCTGAACAGGGCCGTCGTTACCGCACAGAATGCCTTCAGCCTTAACCTGCACCGGCAGCTGTCCGCGGAGCACCAGGCCGAGAACGTATTCGTCTCTCCGTACAGCGTGGCTTCGGCGCTTTCCATGGTCTATCACGGCGCGGAGGGGACGACGCGGCAGGAGATCGGCCGGGTGCTGCAGGCGGAAGGGATGAACCTGGAAGAGTGGAGCCGGGGCAGCCGGGTGCTGAAGGACCTGCTGGAGCATTCAGGGACGGGGAACCGGCTGAACATCGCGAACTCCGTCTGGATCCGGGAAGGCTTCCCTGTCCGGGAGGAATTCATCAATCGCAATCGGGAGGAATACGGCGGGGAAGTGTCCGTACTGGATTTCACCAAGGACTCAGCTGCCGATACCATCAACGAGTGGGTGCGCAGGCGCACGGAGGAGAAGATCCAGGGCATCGTCCAGGCGCCGATCTCCGAGGATCAGGTTATGTATCTGATCAACGCGGTGTACTTCCACGGAACCTGGGCACTGCCCTTCCTGAAGGGGGATACCGAACAGGCCCCCTTCTATTCCTCTCCGGACGCACCCGCTGAAGTGATGATGATGAAGCAAAGCGGCAGGTTCGCGTATCAGCGGGAAGACGGGTATCAGGCCATCCGCCTGCCGTATCAAGGGGATAAGATCAACATGCTGATTGTGCTCCCGGACGAAGGCTGGAGCCTTGCGGGGCTGCAGGAGAAGCTGTGGAACGATGCGGCGTTCTGGACACGGCAGATGCCTGATGCCGGAGGGACGATCGAGCTTCCGCGCTTGAAGCAGGAAGCCTCCTATGATCTTATTCCCTCCTTGCAGGGCCTGGGAATGAGGGAAGCCTTCGGGGACCGCGCGGACTTCAAGGGCATATCGGATAAGCCCGTTATGATCTCCGAGGTCGCCCACAAGACCTATCTCCGTGTAGACGAGCAGGGCACGGAGGCGGCGGCGGTGACTTCCATTGCTGTAGTCAAGGTATCAGCAGAGAAAGTTGAAGGTGAATCCTTCCACATGACTGTCAACCGCCCCTTCCTGCTCGCCATCCAGAGCTCGGAGACCGGCAGTCTGCTCTTCCTCGGTACCATCCATAAGCCGCAGGAGTAAGAACGGCGAAGCGCCGGGGCCCCCCCTGCTTGGCCATGATCCTATAGTCCGGATCTTACCAGCCTTACCACAACACGCACTCCAAAGGAGACCCCCCATGAAGTATTCGCTGTGTATCGGCGCTTACCCGGGCCAAGATGCCCTGTACCATCTCCGCAAAATCCAAGAGCACGGCTTCGGCGGCCTGGAGCTGTACGCCTGGTGGCAGCTCGGCGACCTCAGCGTCTTCGCGCGGGAGCAGGAGAAGATCGGCGCAGGGATCATCGCCACCTGCACCAAGGAGTTCAACCTCGTCGACCCGGCGAAGCGCGAAGACTATCTCGCCGGCCTGCAGGAGACGATCGAGGCGTGCCGGATCCTCGGCTGCCGCTCGATTATCACGCAGACGGGCAGCGTCCGCGAAGGCGTCTCACGCGAGGAGCAGCGCGCCGCCATGGTCGAGACGCTGAAGCGGTGCGCCGGGCTGCTCGAATCGACGGACATCGTGCTGGAGGTCGAGCCGCTGAACGGGCTCGTCGACCATCCGGGCCACTTCCTGCAGGCTTCCGGGGAGTCGGCCGAGATCATCGACCGGGTTGGCAGCTCCCGGGTGAAGCTCGTTTTCGACGTCTATCACCAGCAGATCACCGAGGGTAATGTCATCCGCAATGCGGCCGCCCATGCGTCCCGGATCAACCACTATCATATCGCCGACAACCCGGGGCGCAATCAGCCGGGGACAGGCGAGTTGAACTACGTGAATATCCTCCGGGCGATCCGCGATACGGGGTTCGACGGCTATGTCGGGCTAGAGTGCGGCTACACGGCGGATACGGACGAAGCGCTGCTGCAGTTCAAAGAGGAGATTGCGGCCCAGGTATAGCACGCTAGAACAGCAGGGAGCACTTGATAGCTTGCGGCAGTCAACCAACTAACAAAATCCAGTATTGCCAATCCTTACATCCCGTGGTAATATCCCATGTAAGATATTGCGATTTTGTTGGGGAAGGGCTTCTAGGGATCCGACGCATGACAGGCTGCACCAGCCTTCATCCGGGCGAACCAAGCGAAGCCGGCGCGGTCCAATAGGGGCGCTACACCGTAGGGATAAAAGACCTTCGTGCAAGTTCCTCGCCGGCAGGGCGGGGATGCACGAGGTCTTTTTTTGATATAGCGCGCCTAGCCAAGCTAGGCACAACGAGCCGGTGCAAGTCCGGTCGAGGTAAGAGCCAAGTCGCCTCGTAGCTGACAGGCAGCTGGTGGAGAGATCCTAAGGCTGAAGCCCTGTGACAAAGTAACCCTGCAAAGGGAGCGAGCAAACCGACAGGCCGTAACATGAAGTGAATCCTGCCGCATCGTCAAAAAGCACCTGCTAAGGACAAGAAGGAGCCGAGCCCCGTGTATTTGGGCGAAGGCCATGGAACGCGTGAAGACCTTGGAATCGCAGCGCGGAAGAACCTTCCGGTGTAAGGGGAGCGGCATGTCGGGAACGTTGTGTCTGGAACTAGGGAGACCCTACCCTGCACGAAAATTTTTTTTCGTAACAAGCGAGCCTATAAGCCCGAAAGGCGAAGGGGGGAGCTGCGGGAAGGGAGTCGGAGGGGGCCAGGCATGGCAGCCAGACTAGCCGGACTTAGGAAACTTGCAGTCTAAGGAAAGATCCGCATGCTGAAGGAAGAAGAACATCGGAAAGCCGGATGAGGGAAAACCTCACGTCCGGTTTGATGAGGAGGGGCTGGGGAGCCAGCCCTTTACTCTACTAAGAATGTATATCGCCAGGGCTCGATCCTGTCTTCTTATATATCTTATAAACTCGCATCGTCCCTAAAGGACAGCGAAGCCGTTTATCTTGCTTTATCGGAGCAGAGGAGTCGCTCCCCCAAGCATCGGCGCCCCCAGCAATCGCAATAGAACGAGAGGAGTGCGGACGGTATGGGTATGGCTTGTATTCAAGTGCAGGATCTCAGCAAACGCTTCTCCGTCAAGCGGAAGGAGGAAGGGCTCGCGGCGAGCCTCCGTTCCCTGGTACGGCCCCGCTATGCGGAGAAGGTGGCGGTGGGCGGCATCAATCTCGAGGTCGCTCAGGGGGAGACGCTCGCCTTCCTCGGCCCGAACGGGGCGGGCAAATCGACGACGATCAAGATGCTCACCGGCATCCTCCATCCGTCGGACGGAACCGCCGAGGTGCTCGGCCTCTGCCCTTGGACGGACCGCAGCCGGCTCGCTTACAAGATCGGCTCGGTGTTCGGCCAGAAGTCGCAGCTGTGGTACCACCTGCCGGCGGCCGACTCGTTCGAGCTCATGAGCCGCATCTATGAACTGAAGCGCAGCGATTATTACGCCCGGCGCGACGACCTCGTCCGGCGCTTCGAGCTGGAGCCTTACCTGCATACACCGGTGCGCAAGCTGTCGCTCGGCGAGCGGATGCGCTGCGAGATCGCCGCGGCGGTGCTGCACCGCCCGCAGATTCTCTTCCTCGACGAGCCGACCATCGGCCTCGATGTTGTCGTCAAGGCGAAGATCCGCGAGCTCATCCTGGAGATGAACCGGGAAGAGGGCACGACCGTCTTCCTGACGTCCCACGATCCCGGCGATATCGAGCTCCTGTGCCGCCGGGCCGTCGTCATTAACTATGGCGAAGTCATATTCGACGATACGGTCGACTCCATGAAGCGGGACCTGCTTACGGGCAAGACGATCTCCTTGCAGCTCATGGAGCCCGGGAAGCCGTTCTCCTACCGGGGCGTGGAAGTGCTGGAGCAGACCGCAGCCGTCCTGAAGCTCGCCGTGGATACAGCCGCCGTCTCCACGCAGGAGGTGCTGACCCATCTGGTCGGAGCGTACCGCGTATCGGATATCACGGTCGAGGACCCGCCGATGGAGGCGGTGATTACGCACATTTACGAACGGGAGAGGGGCGGGATCCATGCGGGCTAAAGTGCTTAAATATGCGGCGGTCGGACAAATCTCTCTGCGCAACCATGTAGCGTATGTGGCCGATTTTCTCCTGCGGACGATCTTTCTCGTCATCATCATGTACATCTTCCTCCAGCTGTGGCAGACGACCTACCGCGGAGAAGGCAGCGGGACCATCGCGGGCTACAGCCTGGAGGGCATTCTCTGGTACATCCTCTTCGCCGAATCATTGGCGATGGCGTTCCCCAGCCTGACGACCCGGGTGGAGGAGGAGGTGAAGAGCGGCGACGTCGCGTACCGGCTCACCCGTCCGCTCAGCTATATCGGCTATCACTACGCCTCCTACATCAGCGAAGTGGCCGTCCGGGTGCTCGTGAATCTGGCCGTGGGCTGTACGCTGGGGGTGGCCGTGTTCGGATGGCCGGAGTTCGGTCTCGGCTGGGCGGGATTCTTCCTGGTGGGCATCGGTGCGGTGACCGTCAACTTCCTCATGAACATGATGCTGGCGCTCTGCGCATTCTGGGTAGAAGAGACGCGGGGGCTTGAGTTCGTGTACCACAAGCTGCTCTTCACGGTCGGTGGGATGCTGATGCCCCTCGAATTGTTCCCGGAGAGGCTGCAGGAGGTGTGCCGCTGGCTGCCGATGCAGGCCGTGCTGTACTTCCCGGCCAAGACGGCTGTCGACTGGCAGGGCGTGAATCTGCCCTCCATGCTGCTGATCCAGCTCGGCTGGATTGTCGTGCTGACCGTGCTCGTATCCATCTTGTACGGCCGCGGCGTACGCAAACTGAATATGAATGGGGGCTGAGGCGGCATGGGAGGAAACCGGGCTAGAGGGCTTGCCGCTTGGGTATGGACTTGTTGGAAGCTGAATCTCGCGGGAGCGATGGAGTTCCGGATGAGCTTCCTGATGACGGCGGGCATGATGATGCTCAACAATACGGTCTGGATCCTGTTCTGGGGGCTGTACTTCCAGCGCTTCCCCGTGGTGAACGGCTGGACGATGCAGGATGTCATGATGATGTGGGCGGTGAGCGCGGGCGGGTTCGGTCTGTCGGCCGTGTTCTTCGGCAACGCCTACCGGCTGGCCTCCCTGGTAGCGGGAGGCCAGCTCGATGTGTACCTGGCCCAGCCGAAGCCGGTCCTGCTTCACCTGCTCGTGTCGCGGATGTCCTTGTCCGCGATCGGCGATGTGCTGTTTGCGCTGATATTGTACGGCATGTTCGGCAGCCTGTCCCCGGGCGGCCTCCTCAGGTTCGCCTTGGCGCTGCTCATCGCAATGCTGATCCTGCTGTTCTTCGTCGTGGCTGTGCAGTCTCTGGCTTTCTACATCGGCCAGGCGGAAGGGATCGGGCAGCAGCTGTTCCAGGCGATTCTCGCCTTCTCCACGTACCCGACGGGTATCTTCAGCGGCTGGGGACGGCTGATTCTGTTCACCGTCATCCCCGCGGGCTTCATCTCATATCTGCCAATCGGGCTCCTGCGGGAGGCCGACCTTGGCTTTACGCTGCAGGCGCTGGGGATGGCGCTGCTGCTCGCGGCCATCGGCACCGGGGTATTCCATAGGGGACTGCGGCGGTATACGTCGGGCAACGGCATCGGAATGCGGATGTAAATGGGAGCTGTGACAGGTGGATGTGTCCGGAAAGCTCGGGCTTGGGGCTTACACAGCAAGGCAGCGTGCCGAGCCTGGGCAGAATATTGTTCCCCCGGACACGTCTGATCTCTGGATCATTCCTCCGAATGGATGCTTCCGCATGGGAATACATATGAAGAAGGATGTCGAAACCTCGCGGATGGATGTGCGAATAGTCGAAGCGGAAAGAAGGTGCGATGATGAGCCAAACTTGGTTCAGGGTCCACAGCGCAGTATATCTGCTCTTCGTGAAGGAAGGGCAGCTGCTGATGCTGAGACGCTGCAACACGGGATACGAGGACGGCAGACTGAGTCTGGTCGCCGGCAAACTGGACGGCGGGGAAGAGGTCCGGCAGGCCGCCCGGCGGGAAGCGCTCGAAGAAGTGGGCGTAGAGGTGGATGCGGATGCGCTCGAAGTAGCTACTGTCCTGCACCGCTGGTCGGATACGGGGGAGTGGATCGATTTTTTTCTTACCGTGAAGTCTTGGCAGGGCGAACCCTTCAACAAGGAGCCGGACAAATGCTCGGAGCTGCTGTGGGTCCCGCTGGATGCTCTCCCCGACGATACGATTGCCCATGTCAGGCTGGCCGTGAACCATGTGCGCGGCGGCGTAGTCTATGACAGTTACGGCTGGGAGTCCCAAGCTTAACCGGGGGCTGCGGTTTCCGGAGCTCTTCTTGGGGGAGCATATCTTGCGCTGCTGGCTTGGAGCATGCGTCGACGGAAGACAACGGCATGTCGGCTTGCTGCCCCTGTCGTCACCGCTGACGCCGACGTCGGGTTTCCCGTCTATTTTGCTGGGCCTAGTATGCCGCGACGGCGCGCGAAATAACCGCCTGTTCTCCGGTCATGACACGTGACATTAGGAAAGGAGCTTCCGTATGAATCTGCTGAACACCTCTGGTGCAGCATGTATCCGATAACCATGCCATCATGATGCACGATCCGCCGCTGCCCCCGGCAACGACATCATTATACAAGTCTCTTTTTCCAGGCTTTTCTACCCAAAGACCCATAAACAAACTATGCGGATGTGCCGATAATAGGTATAATGGAATAACAATATAGTGCTTAAGGGTAACTAAAAAGTAGAATCGCCTAAAAAGGAGACCGGTCATCATATGAAGGCAGAACTTATTAATCCGTTTCTGGAATCGGCCCGCGTAGTCATAGAGCAGGTGGCAAATGTTCGCCCATCCACAGGTGAGCTTGGAGTCAAAGAAGTCGTGATCGACGAGAATTATATCTGGATTCAAATCGGCATGACGGGCCAAATGGAAGGAGATATCGTATTCGGACTGCACGAAGATGTAGCCAAGAAGGTCGTCTCCGCTATGATGGGCGGCTATTCCGTTACCGAGATGGACGAGATGAGCAAGAGCGCGATCTCTGAGCTGGGTAACATGATCAGCGGCAATGCGAGCACGATGCTCTTCAACCAGGGCGTAGTCGTGGATATCACGCCTCCAAAACTAATGCTGCAGGCAGCGAAGCAATCGAAGAAGGCTCTGACGATTCCTCTCATTATGGAAGGCATCGGCGAGCTGGATATTCAAGTATTGATCGGTTAATTTGATTTCCCCTGTTCCTGCCGTTCTCCATCCTATCCGACTTATCGCTAAGGCTGCATTTTCCCCCGGGGAGAAGGCAGCCTATTTGGTTATCGGCAGGATAGAGGGTAGAATGGAGTAGAGAATAGGAGCGGTTGAGGAGGCAGAGCATGAACTGGGAAGGGAAAATTGCCGTGATTACCGGGGCATCGAGCGGGCTCGGGGCGCTGATGGCGCAGAAGCTGGCGGAGCGGGGGGCGGTGCCCGTCCTCATGGCACGCTCCGAAGCGAAGCTTGCCGAGACGGCGAAGTCGATCCGGGGCAGACATGGCATCCACGTGCTCGACGTAACTTCATCGGAGGAGGTCCGCCGCGTCATGGAAGGGGTGCTTGCCGAATACGGCCGCATTGATGTTCTCATTAATAACGCCGGTTACGGCGTATTCGACCGTTTCGTGGACGCGCCGCTGGAGGAGTTCGAAGGCATGATGGATGTGAATTATATGGGAACCGTGCGCTGCACGAAAGCGGTGCTTCCGGCGATGCTGGGCCAAGGCAGCGGGCATATCGTCAACATCGCTTCGATGGCGGGGAAGATCGGATCGGCCAAATCCAGCGGGTATTCGGCGACGAAGCATGCGGTGCTCGGACTGACGAACAGCCTGCGGCAGGAACTGGTCGGTACGGGCGTTTACCTGACGGCGGTTAATCCCGGTCCGATCGATACGCCGTTCTTTGACCGGGCCGATCCGGGCGGCGGGTACGTCAAGAACATCAAATGGTTCATGCTGAAGCCCGAAGTGGTCGTCGACCGGATGCTGAGGGCTATCGAGCGGCGCACCCCGGAGATTAACCTGCCGTGGGTAGGAGCAGCGGGAGTGAAGATGTTCCAGCTGTTCCCGGGCCTCTTCGACCGGGTGGCGTTCAAGCTGCTCAACAAGAAGTGAGCACGGGCGGCAAAAAGAGAAGCCGGGCCTGTTCAGCCCAAGGAAAAGCACTTGGGGCTGAACAGGCCCGGCTATTGTGCGTAAGCGGGAGAAAGCCGTAGGGCTGCGCTTGCATATGGGGCGTGGCGGGGTGCGAAGCGACGGTGCCTGGGGGCGGTACCTTTCCCTTGCGGCTCCGCTGCGGTGCGCAGTGTTGTCTTGGGCGGTGTACCGTTGGAGGCGTGCCCATGCAAATGCTGACGGAGGCGTGCCCATGCAAATGCTGACAGAGGCGTGCCCGTGCCGTGGACTAATGCCGATGGCAGTGTACGGTGCCGTGTGCAAATGCCGATGGCGCCGAGCCGGTGCCGTTGACTAATGCTGAGGGCAGCGTGCCCGTGCAAATGCTGATGGAGGCGTGCTCGTGCCATGGACTAATGCCGATAGCGGCGTGCCGGTGGGCCTGGGCTCAGCGCCCTTACCGCCGCTGCTTACCGCCCGCCGGTGCGTCCGCATGCAGCGCGGCCCGCAGCTCCTCCAGCAGCGCTACGCCTTGCGCTTCGGCCGATTGGGCTTCGCGCAGCAGACCGGCGGCCTCAGCCGCAACCGCGGGATCGTTCGGCGTTCCCCCCTGCGGGAAAGGAAAGAGCGGCAGCAGGCCGGCCAGCGCACGGTGAACCCGGCGGTAGTGTCTTTCCGCTTCGCCGGCAAGGCGCCGGACCGTCCCGTGCAGCGGGGAATCCCCGGTCCAGACGTCCGCCAGCCCGCCGAGGAACGCTGCGGCATGGAAGCGGGCATCGCAGACGACAGCGGCATTGTAAGCGTTGCCCATTGGGCTGACGTTCCCGCTGCCGAGGGCTTCGATCCAGGCGTCGTAGCCCGCCAGCCCGTTACGGTGAGAGCATGCGTGCTCACCGTTGTCGTCTTCTTTGGCGTGGCGGATGATCATATTCAGTGCTCCGGGCAGCATAGCCCGCCGGTCCAGCGTGAGGGGAAGGGGCTCTTCTATCGTCAGGACGAATAATTCGCCGATCCGGCCTCTGCCGAGAAGGGTATAGGGCAGCGTCCCGTCCTGCTGCACATCCCGGGCCTGGAACTCCCGCTTCTCGTCATCGTAGCCATACAGGACGCCGAACTCGGGAATGAAGAGATCCCACGCGATGGCGGGGATGCCGCGGTCAATGCTCCGCTGGGCGAGCACCAGTGCCTTCTCCAGCTCATCGTCGGTCGGCGGCGTCAGGGGGGCCGACTCGGCGCAGGCGCTGCGGTAGCCCAGCTGGGCCAGGCCCTCCGAGAAGAGGCGCTGCCAAGGGAACGAAGTAGGGCCGGCCACATCCACATTGGCTGGATTGATATTGATCCGGAAGGCGTGGGAGGTATATCCCATGACCTCGGTCAGTGTCAGTTCTCCCCGGTCCGTATACCGGACCACATTCCAGATCGCTTGGGCGGCGCTGGTCCACGTCATGCAGGGGGGCGTTTGCTCCTGGGTTTCCTTTAATGTAACTTCCATTAGTATCCATCATCCTCTCCATTGGGATTAGCAAGAACAGTGCTCAGTCGGGGTCATTCAAAAAATAAGCTTGCCTGCATCCAGAGAGCGCCGGGGAGGGCAGCCGCGGTCCCGGCGCGCCTCCGTATACTGGCTGATCCGCTGGTCCAGCCGGGCCTCCCGGAGCTTCTGACGGGAGCGGGAGAGAACCTTGTAGATGGCGGCCGTGGAACTGCCGAAGCGCGTGGAGAGCTGGGACGGAGACAGTTCTTCGAGTACGGCGGCTTCCAGGATGCAGCGCTCCTTCGGTGTCAGGCAGCCGAGCAGCCCCATCACCGTATCCAGGGTTTCCCGGCGCAGCAGGGACGCCTCCGGCAGAACGTAGGGCTGCTCCGGATCCGCATGCTTGCCGGACTGTGCATGGAGCCGGTCGAGCAGTCCGGCTTCCTCTGCCGAAGCGCCGGCGCCAGAATCTCCGCCGCACATGGAGGCCAAGGGCTGCTCCTTGGCGTAAGGCCCGCCGCGGCGCAGCTTCATATAAGCCTCGTTGCGCACGATCCGCTGCAGCCAGGGGACGAAGCGGCTGGGGTCCGCGAGCGTACCGAGGCGCAGGAAGGCGCGCAGCATGGCCTCCTGGACGATATCCTCCGCCAGGTGGGCGTCCCTTGCCAGGGAGCTGGCGAGACGGTAAGCCTGCGTGCGGTGCCGGTGCATCAGCTCGCCGAAGGCTTCCGCATCCCCGTGCCGGGCCCGGTCCAAGAGGGCGCCGTTCTCTTCTTCGGCAGAGGCTGAGGAGACCGAAGCCTGCTCCTCTCGCTCCGCTGTCTGCTCTTCCTTTGAGTCCGATACGGTCCGCATCGCGATTCCTCCTTCCCGTCTGTTTTGGCTCCTGTAGGGATAGATGCCGACGGCCGCATGATTCTGACAGCTTTTTCGCGGCGGTATGAAAAAAAGACCGGAATGCGTTTGCTTTTCCGGTCTGAGGGTATGTATGGTGTAGGGCTGGCTGTTCGGTACAGGCACAGAGGTACAGGGATGCTCCAATCAGGATTCCTGAGCGGCCGCGGATCCCGATCCTTCCTGTCCGTCCTGCGGTTTCTGATTATCCTCCTTCAGCTTCTGGTTCAGGCTGCGGACTTCTTCGAACAGCGTCCGCATCTCGGCTTTGATCCCGGGATGAAGCTGATTCCAATGGCTGGTCAGGGCCGGCATCGTTCTGTGAATATGGCTGTATACCGCCCAGATCTTGATCTTCTCGATATGCTCGGCGGAAGTGTCGCCGATGAGCAGCTCGCTGAATTTGGAGACAAGGCCTTCGAATTCGTCGAGGGCTTGAGGGTTCATAATGAAAGACCACCTTTCGTTCCGGTCATACTAATTCCTAGTGTACTGCCGGGGCGAGGGGATGTCAAAAGCAGGGGGGCTTGGGATGCATACGGAAACGATCGAAGAAACCGGGGCGGCAGCAGGTCTGTCGGACGGCACGCTGATTCGCCGCGAGGAGATCCGCAGCCCGGTCAAAGGCATTGGGCTGCATCTGCTCACCTATGCCAGTCAAGGACTGCAGGTCAAAGGCTACTTGGCGGTTCCGCAGGGTGGGGTTCCCGTGCCGGGACTGATCTTCTGCCGCGGAGGGATCCGCAAAGTGGGCATGGTGCGCAAGCGCCGCATTCTCTCGATGGCCCGCCGCGGCTATGCGGTCTTCGCGCCGTTCTACCGCGGCAACGAAGGCGGAGAAGGACGCGAAGACTTCGGCGGGGAGGACCGCCACGACGTCTGCGGCGCGATCTCGCTCGTCCAGTCGCTTCCGGAGGTGGCACCCGGTCCCGTCCCGCTGATCGGCTTCTCGCGCGGGGGACTCATGGCGCTGCTCGCCGCACGGGAGTGCGACCAGGCGGGCCCCGTCGTCGCCTGGAGCGGCGTCAGCGACCTCTTCGATACGTACGAAGAGAGGGTCGACCTGAGGCGGATGCTGAAGCGGGTCGTCGGCCATCCGCGCAAACAGGCGGAAGCGTACGAGGACCGGTCGCCGGTGTACTGGATCGGGGACATCCGCGTACCGGTGCTGATCGTGCACGGCACGGCGGACACGCAGGTAAGCGTGGAACAGGCCCGCAAGCTGGGGACCGCGCTCGAAGCGGCAGGCAAGGAATACCGGATGGAACTGTATGACGGGCTTGACCACCGGTTTCCGAAAGAAGAAGACGAGCGGGCGCTCGATGCCGTATTCGCCTGGATCACGGACAAGCTGGCGGAGGGCCGCCGGGAGTTGGAGAAGAGCCGGGCCTGATGGAGCGGCTCTTCTGAACTGTGGCCCTGCTGCCCAGGGCGGTGTGCAGCGCAAGGGCTCGCGGTGCTCTGGAGCCTGAAGCAAAGGCCCGCTCTGTCGGCGCATCAGCCATGGATGGTTAGGCCAAGAGCCCTGCGAACCGTAGCAGGGCTCTTGGCGCTGGCTGCGGAGCAGCTTACGAGGAGCTACCGTACAGCCGGGCGTCGGAATCCGGCCGGCTTCCCGCCAGCCGGTTCTCCAGCGTCTTCCGCCAGCTCACCGACAGGGCGGGAACCTCCAGCAGTCCGGCGGCCCCTTCGAGATCGCCGGGGTCCCCATGCATAATGCGGTTGGCCTCGGCTACCGGCCATGCCGGATAAGGCCGCTCAACCAGCGGAAGCGGGCTTGGCGCCTCTATGTTCCCTTCTTCCAGCACGCGGAAATACCATCCAGTGAAGCCGGACCGCTGCATGAGCAGCGGCATATCGGTCCGCCCGTAGCGGACCGACAGCTTGAAGCAGGGCTGGCGCGGCTGGCTGATCTGTACGAGGGCGGAGCCGAGCCGGAAGATATCGCCGATACAGACCGATTGTTCGTCGAGACCGCGCAGGGTTAAGTTCTCACCGAAAGCGCCATAGGGCAGAGGCTGCTGCAGTTCCTTTTCCCAATACGAGTAATGACCGTAAGGATAGACGCACAATGCTTTGTCCCGTCCCCCGTGGTGCACGAGGTCCCCTTGACCGTCGCCTTCCACTCCTTCCCGTCGCAGCGGCAGACTCTCGTGCACGGGCGACTTGCGAATGCCTGTGATCACTTCGCGGTCGCGGTAATCCAGCTTCTCGGGCAATGCGATATTGAGCGCAATGATTTGAGCTTCCATTGGGCGGACTCCTTCCTCAGGCAGAAGCAGTGATGGTCTTGCATGCCTTCATTGTATAGGGAATGGGGAGAAGCGACCATACTTTTTCTATTATGGTAACTAGAGGTGAATGTCTGAGCATAACAAAAAAGGCCCTGCGATCTACAGGGCCTCTTCTGTGGGAGAGCGCCTCCCCCTGGGCGGGTGCGTCAGCCTACTTCGGCCGCCACTTCTTCGAGCAAACCGGCGAAGTGCCAACAGCCCGGGCGTACCGAGCCGCACCGCCGCGACGGGCGGGCGGCTTTAAGCATCTTTTGAAGGTACACCACGGCCGTATCCATCTCCTGGCTGAGTTCGACGACAACGGGGTCCGACAGCCGGAGTCCGAAGGTGGTGATCAGCTGTTCAATGCGGCGGTGGTTGTGGGAGATGATATACTCGGCTTTTTCGACGTTCATAGAGATACCCGCCCTTCATCTATATATCTTTAGTATCGGTAATTGGTTTCTTTAGGAATTTTATCGGATGGGGGGAATGGATTTTTAATAGCATTTTTGCAAGGTCTTTCGAATCATTGCAGATTTTCCTGCTTCTGGCTTTACTGAGGGGAGTTGTCGGCCAAGAAATCAGGGGGATTGACAGACGCGGCGAGGGGATGCTAAAATCCTTTTATTCCTATGAATGAAGTATGAATTATAATACGACTCTACCAGACACCTGGAGACATCGGCCGATCGGCGGGATGTCTCTTATTTATATCCCCTCCCTTAAGGAGGGGATAGAGTGGATGGCGGACAGCGCCCACCGTTTGTACGGAGGCACCCTTTGAACTGGAGGGGGCCTCTTTTTTTTGTTATGACTCGCTTGGACTTCCTGAAGGAGGATGAGATGGATGACGATAACCGGAGCAGAAGCAAGAGAGAGGGCAGGCCTGCGGCTGGAGGGGGACGTGCTCGTAATCGGGGGCGGACCTGCGGGGACTTGGGCGGCCTTGACGGCGGCCTCTTCGGGAGCCAAAGTGGTGCTGGCCGATAAAGGCTACTGCGGCACAAGCGGCGCAACGGCCCCGTCCGGGACGGGCGTATGGTATGTGCAGCCCGAAGCGAAGGCGCGGGAAGAGGCGAAGCTGAGCCGGTATGGACTCGGAGGCCAGCTAGCGGACAATAGCTGGATGAACCGCGTGCTCGAGCGGACTTATGAGAACATGAACCGGCTGAGCGGCTTCGGTTACCCGTTCCCCAAGGACGAGCAGGGCCAAGCCTACCGCCGGGGACTGCAGGGACCCGAGTACATGAAGCTGATGCGCAGGCTTGTGCAGAAAGCGGGCGTGACGATCCTGGACCATAGTCCCGCCCTGGAACTGCTCGGGGACGATCATGGCATCGGGGGGGCCCGGGGCGTCCGTACCCAGACCGGAGAGAGCTGGGAGGTGCGGGCCGGAGCTGTTATTATCGCTACCGGCGGCTGCGCCTTCCTGAGCAAAGCGCTCGGCACCAATGTGCTGACCGGGGACGGGTACCTGCTCGCGGCGGAGGCCGGAGCTGACCTGTCCGGCATGGAGTTCTCGAATGCCTACGGCCTCTCGCCGACATTCTCTTCCGTGACGAAGACGGCGTATTACCGCTATGCCACCTTCTATTATGAGGACGGGACGGAAGTGGAAGGGGCGGGATCGACGCGCGGCCGGTCGGTGATCGCCCGCCAGCTGCTGCAGAACCGGCAGGTCTACGCGCGTCTGGACAAGGCGCCGGAGGAGGTCAGGCCGCTGCTGCGCGTAGGGCAGACGAACTTCTTCCTGCCATTCGACCGGGCGGGCATCGACCCGTTCACGGATCTCTTCCCGGTGACGCTGCGCCTGGAGGGCACGGTACGCGGTACGGGCGGGATCCGTATCGTGGACGAGAGCTGCGCCACGGAGGTGCCGGGGCTCTATGCGGCCGGGGATGCGGCTACACGGGAACTCATCTGCGGGGGCTTCACCGGAGGCGGCAGCCATAATGCGGCGTGGGCGATGTCCTCGGGTTCCTTCGCCGGCGAAGGGGCGGCCGCCTATGCCCGCAGCCTGGGACCGCAGGCCGGCCGGCGCGAGCTCAGAGGCCTGTCCTCCACGACGCTGACCGCGAAGAGGACAGGAGAGCATCCGAACCGTGCAAAAGAGCATGTCCGCGCCGTACAAGAAGAAGTCATGCCATACGACCGCAACTTGTTCCGCACGGAAGCGGGTCTGCAGGGATCGCTCGGACGGCTTGACGAGGTATGGAGCGATATCCGCAGCGGTGCGGCGGAGCTGGGCACATCCGCGGTCGGCGCGCGCGAAGCGGCCGCTATGACGGCCACGGCCCGCTGGATGTACCGCTCCGCGCTGGCCCGCACCGAAACCCGGGGCATGCACAAGCGCGAGGACTTTCCCGAGCTGGACAGCCGCCAGCAGTACCGGCTGCGCTCCGGCGGGCTCGACCGCGTATGGGTCCGGCCCGAACCGCTCGGGAAGGAGGCGGTCGTGCAGTGATCGAGCTTATCAGCGAGTCCCGCTGCGTCCAGTGCAACCGCTGCGTGGACGTATGCCCGACCAATGTCTTCGACAAGGGGGCGGATGGCGTCCCTGTCATCGCCCGGCAGAGCGACTGCCAGACCTGCTTCATGTGCGAGCTGTACTGCCCGGCCGACGCCATGTACGTCTCGCCTGACGCCGAAGCGGCAGCGGAAGTGACCGAAGAGGCCCTGGCTGCCCAAGGGCTGCTCGGCGGCTACCGGGAGAAGGTGGGCTGGGGACCGGGGCGCAAGCCCGTATCGGCCCACGAGTTCATGTATCAGCTCGCCTTGAAGTCGATTCCCTGAGGGAATTGTGCTCGCGTGCTTCTGGAGAATGGGCATTTGTCCGGACTTCTGCACACCAGGGTTACGTTGAACGAAGGATAACGAGTGAAGTTCATCTTGGAAGAGGGATGCCGTGCGGCGCCCTCTTTTTTGCTGCCTGGACAGCGGTACGGTGGGGCTGTGCCTGTTCCGGTAACGGCCCGGCAGCCGGACGGGAGGGCGCTGCCTCTGCTCCGGATCAGGGCCTGGCGATCCGCGGATGCCTTTTTTTGTATTCCTTCCTGCCCCTTTCTCGCGCCCATCATATCCCCCTTTGAGCCCCGGCGAGAAAAACCTTCCCGATTTTGGTATACTAGGAGCATGGCAAGGAAAGAGAAGGGATGATGGCATGACTACGGGATTCGCATCTTTACATATTAATCCCCATTACGTGAACCGGCTGGAGGAGCTCGAGATCACCGAGCCTTCGCCGATCCAGGCGGACGCGATTCCGCCGGCGCTGGCGGGCAAGGACCTAGTCGCCCAGTCGCAGACAGGCACGGGCAAGACGCTCGCGTATGTGCTGCCGGTGCTGCAGAAGTTAGATGAGAACCTGCGGGAAGTGCAGGCGCTGGTGCTGGTGCCGACCCGCGAGCTCGGGATGCAGATCGTACAGACGGTGGAGCAGCTGACGAAGGGCACGGGTCTTCGCGTCCAGCAGCTCATCGGCGGAGCTTCCATCGACCGCCAGATCGAGAAGCTGCGGACGAAGCCGCAGATCGTCGTCGGCACGCCGGGCCGGGTACAGGAGCTCGTGAAGCAGCGCAAGCTGAAGCTGCACGGCATCAAGACGGTGGTCGTGGACGAAGTCGACCAGGTGTTCGAGCTCGGCTCCATGCAGGATGTGGAGGCGCTGTTCAAGGGCATGCTGCGCGACCGCCAGCTGCTCTTCTTCTCCGCGACGTTCCCTCCGCCGATCCAGGCGGTCATCGACCGCTGGATGAACGAGCCGGAATACGTGCGGGTGAATCCGGCGCAGCGAACCTCGGAGACGCTTGAGCATGTGTACTTCGTGAGCGAAGAGCGCGAGAAGATCGATACGCTCCGCAAGCTCGTACGCCTGTATAATCCGCGTGCGGCGATTGTCTTCATCAACGAGACGGACAACATCGGCGAGGCGGTATCGAAGCTGCAGTATGCTGGCTTGTCGGTCGAAGGACTGTACGGCGACTCGTTCAAGCAGGAGCGGGCCCGTACGATGCAGGGCTTCCGCGCCGGCCGCTTCCAACTGCTGCTTGCCACCGACGTGGCTGCCCGCGGCCTGGATCTGCCGCAGGTGACGCACGTCATCAACCTGGATCCGGCGATCGACGCGGATCATTATGTGCACCGCGTGGGCCGGACGGGCCGGATGGGCCGCAAAGGGATGGCCGTGTCGATCATCACGCCGAGGCAGCAGTTCATTATGGAGAAGTTCGAGAAGGCGCTCGGCATTACGATCGAACGGCGCATGATGTCGCACGGCCGCCTGATCGATCCCGAGCAGGAGCGCGCGATCCGGCAGGAGAGCAGCAAGCGCAAGCTGGTTGAGCGGCGGGTGCCGGGCGAGGGCGGTGCGCGGGAAGCGCGCGTGTCCCGGACCGGAACCCCCGCCGAGTCGGCGGGAGCGCCGCGGGCCGAAGCGCGGGCAGCCGCGCGGACCGAAGGGCAGGCGGATCCGCGGACTCCCGGTGCCCCGCAGGGCGCGGGGGCAGGGCAGACCGGCACGGCCAGGCGGTCCGAGGTCCGGAGTGCCGGGAGCACACCGGCTGCGAAGCCGGCAGGAGCGGCAGCCCGCGGGCCGCGGACTCCGCAGCCGGCGCCGGACAAGCGCAAGGCCGACCGGGAGCGTGACCGCAAGAACAAAGGCGCTCCGCGCTGGCTGAAGGAGAAGCAGGACAAGCCGAAAGCCTAGGGGGGCGCAGGAGCCATGAGGGTACTGGTGAGGACATTCTTCCTGGCGGGAGTGCTGCTCGTGTTCGTTGCAGCGCTGCTCTTATGGTTCGTGCGGCCGCAGCAGCCGCTGGATCTGACGTACTCGGAGCTCCCGCTGAAGGAGAAGGCGGCAGACATGATCCGCAGCCGGAAGCTTGAGGTGGTCCTGACCGAAGGGGAAGTGAACGATCTGCTGAAAAAGGCGGTGGCCGCCAGGCCCCAGGTATCTCCGAACGTGAGAATGACTGGTGCCGCCTTCCACTTGGAAGGGGCCGCCTTGTCCGCTGACGTAAGGCTGCTCTACCGGGACCGCTGGGAGGCGGAGGGGCGTCTGTATTTTGACCTCGTCTGGCAGGATCCCTATCTTACCGCCGTCCACACCGGGACGGAGATCCGGGGATTCCGTCTGCCAGCGGGCATGTGGGAGCTGGACCCGCTGCAGGCCGAGCTCAACAGCTATTTGCCGCAAGCGGCGTCCATCCGTGATCTCCACTTCGAAGAGAAGGGCGTCCGCGTGGGCTTCCGGCTCCGGAAGCCGTTCTGACCGCCGGTGTCCCCGGGCGGCCTGTAGTCCGGCTGGGAATGGTCTCATCCGCAGTCGCACCTGCCCCGGCACTCTGTATGCCAACCCAAAGAAGAAGCCTGATCCCCACTTGGGAATCAGGCTTCTTCTTTTTGGATAGATAAGAATGTATATCTCGCCAGGGCTCGATCCTGTAATCTTATCTATTTTATAAACGCGCATCGTCCTTAAAGGACGATGCGCGTTTATCTTAGCTGGACTAAGCGTCCCGGCTGGTTTAGCCGTATCGAATGCTCTGCACAGCCGCTTATGCCTTCTGCAGGCCGCCTTTGGGTATCCGCTTGCCCTTGCCGCCTTGGCTGTCCTTGCGGCGCAAAATCAGCGTGAACGGCAGGCCGATCAGCACGACAATGGTGGCTACCCAGTACACATCGTTGACGCTCATCGTGAAGGCCTCAGGACCGATCGCCGTCTGGGCTACGGCACCGCTCTGGGCCAGATCGGCCGAGTGCACGTTGACCCGGGATGCCAGCATCGAGGTGAACAGGCCGATGGAGAACGACCCGAGGCCCTGACGGATCCAGTTGTTGACCGAAGAGGCATGTCCCGAGAGCTCCCGGGGGATGACTTCCATCCCCGCGTTCGATGCGGGCATCGTGGACAGGGCAATGCCGATGTTGCGGACGGTCATCCAGAGGATGATATACGTGTGCGATACGCCGACCGACAGATGCGCCATAGCGAGTGTGCCTACCGCCATCAGAAGGATGCCCGTGATCACGAGCGGCATCGGGCCGATCTTCGTGTACAGCTTGCCGGTGATCGGCATGAAGATCGCCATAGCGAGCGAAGCCGGAAGCAGAATGAGCCCGGTGTCGAGCGCGCTGACGTGCTGGATGTTCTGGAGGAACACCGGCGTGAGGTAAGTGCCCGAATACAAGCTGACGGTGATGATGCAGCTAAGAATCAAGGTATACGTGAACCGGGGATACTGGAGCACCTTCAGATTCAGCAGCGGCTCCGCCACACGGTTCTCCCGGCGGACGAAGAGGACCAGCGAGAGGAGGCCGATGCCGATCAGCGACAGCGTCTGCCAGGACGTCCAGCCCCAGGCGTGCGCATTGCTGAACGCTACGAGCAGGGAGGCGCTGCTGAGGACGACGGTAACGAAGCCCGACAGATCGAAGGTCTTCGGCTGCGCCATCCGGTAGTACGGGATGTTACGCATGGCGACATAGACGGCAATGAGGCCGAACGGCAGGTTCATCAAGAACAGCGAGTGCCAGTCGAACAGCTGGATCAGCCAGCCGGCGATCGTGGGGCCGAGCGCAGGGGCGAGCATGGCCGACAAGCTCCACATCGAGATGGCGAACGGCTGGCGATCCTTCGGAATGACCTGATAGATGATGGTCATCGTCGTCGGCATGACCATGCCGCTGAAGACGCCCTGCAGAATGCGGAAGGCGATCAGCGACTCGATGTTCCACGCGGCGGCGCAGAGGCCCGACATCAGCGTGAAGCCGACCAGCGCGAGGACGTAGAGGCGCTTGGTGCTGAAGCGGTCGCCGAGGTAGCCCGTGATCGGGGCGATGATCCCTGTAGCGAGCATGAAGCCGGTCAGGGTCCACTGGACCATATCGAGACCGGTGTCGAAGTCTTCCATCAATACGGGAATCGCCACATTAATAGTAGAGACGCCGAGGATGGCCAGGAACGAGCCGAAAAAAATACCGATCATGACCGGCCAGAACGCAATCGACTTGTCCCGGCCCTCAAGCGGGGGAAGCGGGGTAGACATGGGTTGATCTCTCCTTTTGTATGGCAGTGCCTTATTCTCGATATTCCATGGCTTTGCGGAGCAGCCGGGTCAGCTCGGCCGTCTCGGCGGCGTCCAGTCCCTTCCACATCCGCCCGACCTGGACCGCCGCCTTCTCATCGAGCTCCTCCAGGGCCTCCAAGCCCCTCGGGGTAATTCGCAGCTGTACGACCCGCCGGTCGGACTCCAGCGGGACCCGTTCGGCGAAGCCGCCGGCCACCAGCTTGTTGGCCAGGTTGGTGACGGCCGGCATCGAGATCTGCAGCGTATCGGCGATCTCGGAGGAGCGGCGTATACCGTCGGCACGAAGCACCTCCAGCACGTAGTACTGCTGGCTGGAGAGATTGCTGCGCAAAGCGCTGCCGATATCCGCGAACCAGCGGCGCATCGTCAGCCGGGTCCATTTTTCGATCTCGGAGCGGGAAGAAGGTTCAAGCATGCAGGGGAAACCTCCAGATTCTCAAGGCTGCAGGGGACGCGGTGTCCCCTAATGTATTAACCTTTTAATAGTTCATTGATTGAATAATTTAAGGTTTGAACTAATTGATTGTACTGCAGGCAGGGAAGCTCTGTCAAAAACAAGAAAAACGGCTTCGCATCCCTTTGAAAGGACGATGCGCGTTTATTAAAAAATAGCAGATTACGGGGTCGAGCTCAGGCGAGATATACATTCTAGGATCGCTAAAAAAGGCTCCACACCGCTCTATACAGTATGAGCGATGCGGAACCTTCGGTATTCCTTGGAAATCCCTTGAATGCTGCTTATTTCTTCCTTTTTTGAATATAGGATGGATATACGATCTCCCCGGTATCGAGCTTCGCGATCTCCTCTGCGGTCCAGCCTTCGATCTTGCTGCGGCCGGTAACGCCGGTAAGCTTGATCGCATACTTGCTCGCCAGGTAGGCGTGCAGGGCCGGCATATCCGCTTCGCCCACGTCCCGCAGCGTCTTCTTGCCTTGAATCTGTCCGAGAATTACGCCGATGGACTCGGCCGCGAGACTCGTGTTCGGCTGGATCCGCGCACTGCCGTAAGCGATGGCGGAGGAGCCGACGTTCTTGCCGGCGAGAATGACGTTGTCATAGTTCTTCAGCAGGAAGCTGCGCAGCGGCATCCCGTATTTGTCGGGGCGGCCCATCTCGATGCCCCATTTGTTCGCGGAGGTTCCTTGGAGATCCAGCGGATAGCCGCCGATCGAGACGTTATCCCAGAACATCCTGGCTCCGAGCATATCGGACACCTTCAGCACATAATCCGTTTCGTAATGATTGTATTCGCGGATATACGGATAGCTCGGATAGCCGTTCAACTCAGCATGCTCCCACCCGGTGATGTTGCGGCGGAAGTGCTCCAGAAGCAGCGGCATCTCCTTCTTGCCCAGCTCCATGGCTTCGGCTACGGACTGGTCATCGGCGGGATTCACCGTGTAGACGAGGAAGGCATTGATGAGCACCTCGCCGTCCCGCTGGTGCACGGCATTGAAGCCCCGCAGGAACAGCCTGTCGCTGGACGGCTTGTACTTCGAGGTCATGCCCGAGAGACCGATGGCATAGCTGTGGTCGACGGAGCCGTAGCCGTATTTGGCGCTGCGCTCCTTGGGTGTCATGGCCTCGAAGCTGCTCTGGAACTTGGCCCAGTCGACATTCTTGAACTTCATCATATACCCGGCGCTCATGTACTCGATGTCCTTCTGGCCATAGAACGCTTCGAGGCCAGGCATCCGTACGGCGCCCTGGAGCTTCGAGACGATCGCGGCGTAATCGGTGTTCTCCACGAAGTAAGCGGCCGTAAGGCGCTTCTTGGCGCCGTCCTTTGTCGTGTAATCGAGACTCGCCAGCTTGCTCTCACCGCCGAACTTGCCTGCGGTCAGCCGATGGGCATCGATCTTCACGCCCTGCTCCACCGGTATGTCCTTCTTCAATTTGTCAAAATACTGCCCGAATTCGGACAGCTTGCGGATCTTGCCCGCCCGGAATCCGTCGAAGAGCTCCTTCGCCCGTCCCTGGACCATCAGCCGGTGCTGCTCATCCCGGGTTTCGTCGAGGAAGAGCATCTCGCCTTGGAGCACCTGCCCGCCGAAGGCCGGCCGGGGATCGATGATCTTGACCTTGAGACCCTCATCCGCTGCGGCGCGCGCCAGGTAGAGCCCTTCGAGCTCGCTGCCGATCACGGCGATGTCGACTTTCTCCTCCGGAAGATCCGCTTCCTTGGCCGTACCGGCCGAATCCATTTGTCCGTCCGGCAAGGTTCCCGCCGTTCGGCCGCCGTCGCTCTGCCCCTTTACCGAAGGTTCGGCCGCGGTCTGCGGAGGGCTGCTGCCGAACCGCCCGGACATCACCGAAGCTACAGCGGCCACAGCCACCAAGGCGAGCAGGAGCAGTCCGACGGTTAACATGCTTCTTTTTTTCTTCATTGCTGCCGTTCCACGCTCCCCTTACTCGCCAAGCCTCCGACAGAGCGGCGCTTGGCGTATCTGAAGACCAGTCTAACATTTTTACGGTACCCGATCAAAAGCACCCCCCAAAAGCATTCCGCCCCGGCGAAATCCTGTAGTATAGCACGGAACACTTCGCGAAGGTCGTTCTGAATCAAGTTCCATCATACTTAACCCCAACTTCATATAAGAGGAGAATGACGATGAAGAAGACATTCAAGAAGTCCGTTATTTCCGGTTTGACCCTGGCCATGGTACTGGGGGGTTCTACTGCGGCTTTTGCCGATTCCAAGGGCAAAGGGCATGAGAATGATAATAAGCATAATGACAAGACATGGAATGTAAAGGCTTCCAAAGATGTGAACGTCAACATTAAACTGAGCTTCGACGATCTCAAAGGCTCCGACGTCGAATGGGCTCAGCGTTACATCGCCTCCCTGGCCTCCAAGCAGGTATTCGAAGGTTACGAGGACGGCACCTTCCAACCGCGTAAGACGATTACCCGTATCGAGGCGATTACCGCAGCTGTCCGCTTGATGGGCCTGCGCGACCAAGCCGAATCGGCGGAAGCGAAGTCAGCCGACCTCAACTTCAAGGACAGCGACAAGCTCGAAGCGAAATATCCTTGGGCGGTGGGTTACGTATCGGTAGCGCTGCAGAACGACCTCTTCACCGAGACGGATACGATGGTGCAGCCGGAGAAGGAAGCGGACCGCCTGTGGGCGACGACGCTGCTCGTCAAAGCGCTGAAGCTGCAGGGTGAGGCGAAGACGAAGATGAACGCGAAGCTGCCTTACAAGGATGCGTCGCAGATCCCGGCCGGTGCGGTAGGCTATGTCGCCGTAGCGATCGAGAAGAACCTCATTGACGGCTACGAGGACAACACGTTCCGTCCGAACAAGCCGGTCACCCGTGCCGAGCTGGCTGCCCTGCTCGACCGTACAGGCACCCAGCTGCCGGATCAGGCATCCGTCAAAGGGACCGTTACGGCAGCCGTAAGCAACAACGTGATCGGTGTGAAGCTGTCGAACAACACGACGGTGAATGTGGAGCTGGATGCAGGTGCGTTCATCTTCCGCAACGGCGCACGTGTAGCGGCATCCGCGCTGCTGGCCGGCGACCAGGTGATGATCCGTACGTATAATTCCAAAGCAATCTACGTCGAAGTGACGAAGCTGGCGAACGGTACGACAAACCCGGTTTCCGACTTCAGCGTAACGGGCACCCTGAACAGCTACACGCTGAACAACCAGGGCGAGATTGCCACCGTGAGCATCAACCAATCGGTGAATGGCGGGACGCAGACGGCCGTCTACAATGTATCGAACAATCTCTACATCTCCGGGGACCTCAGCCTGCTCGTGAACGGCCGTTCCATCGAGCTGAGAGGCAAGAATTCCGTAGTGAACACGCTCATTATCCAATAAGCTCCAGTTGGATAGAGACGGTTCTCTCCCTATAGAATAGGCAGAACTGCCGGGAACAGCCTTCTTCCGGTGCCGCTTAGGCACCCGGGGAGGGCTGTTCTGCCATGTCAGGGGAAATGGGCACCGGGAATCGGGCGGAAAAGGTGGACACGGGGAGGGTTCGGTGTATAATGAATAGAAATTCGCATGAACCGACATCTACATGAAATATGGAACGGCTGGAGGAACCCGCGTTATGAACGAATCCGCTCACATGAATCCGAATCCCATCAAACTTGAAGATATCCTCGTAGCCAGCCATGTGCTCAAGGACGTCGTACAGCATACCCCGCTGCAGAAGAACTTTATCCTCTCCGAACGCTACGGCTGCAATGTCTATCTGAAGCGGGAGGATCTGCAGGTCGTGCGCTCGTTCAAAATCCGCGGCGCCTACAATATGATCCGCGGTCTCTCTCAGGAGCAGCTGCAGAAGGGCGTCGTCTGCGCCAGCGCGGGCAACCATGCCCAAGGCGTGGCCTACTCCTGCAAAGCACTGGGCATTCCGGGACACATCTTCATGCCGGCGACGACACCGAGGCAGAAGATCTCGCAGGTGAAGCTGTTCGGCGGGGCTTTCGTCGAAGTGGTGCTGACAGGCGATACGTTCGACGATGCGCTGCGCGAGGCAGTGGCTTACGGCCAGCGGGAAGGCGTCGCGTTCATCCATCCGTTCGACGACCACAAGGTAGTGGCCGGGCAGGGAACCGTCGGCCTCGAGCTGATGAACGACCTGCGGGAGCAGGTGGACTTTGTCTTCGCGGGTATCGGCGGCGGAGGCCTGATCTCGGGCGTCGGCAGCTACGTCAAGAGCATCTCGCCGCAGACCCGGGTGATCGGTGTCGAGACGACCGGCGCCCCGTCGATGACCCAGTCGCTCCAAGCGGGCGAGGTCGTCACGCTCGGCGAGATCGACAAGTTCGTGGACGGCACCGCGGTGAAGCGGGTCGGCGAGCTCACGTACGGCATCACCCGCAGCGTCGTTGACGACATCGTCGTCGTGCCCGAAGGCAAGGTATGTACGACCATCCTCGAGCTCTACAACGAGAATGCGATCGTGGCGGAACCGGCTGGCGCACTCACGGTTGCCGCCCTGGAGTTCTACCGCGAGCAGATCGCCGGCAAGACGGTCGTCTGCATTATCTCCGGCGGCAACAATGATATTGACCGGATGCAGGAGATCAAGGAGCGCTCGCTGATCTACGAAGGACTGAAGCATTATTTCATCGTGAACTTCCCGCAGCGCGCCGGCGCCCTGCGCGAATTCCTCGAATATGTGCTCGGCCCCAGCGACGATATTACGCGCTTCGAGTACACGAAGAAGACGAGCAAAGAGAACGGGCCCGCGCTGGTGGGTATCGAGCTCAAGCACAAGGACGACTACGGCCCGCTGACCGAACGGATGATCCAGCGCGGCCTGCAGTTCAGCGAAATCAACAAGGATCCGAATCTGTTCAATCTGTTGATCTGACCGGATTGGGTCCAGCGTGCAGGGAGGATGAACGAGGCATGCCGATCGACGAGAAGCAGGAACCGGTAACCGATACGCTGCTGGAGGACTACGAGGAGTATCTCGATGACGACGATGACCGCTGGCGTCCCGGCGGGCTGCACGGCGCCTGCCGCGACCGCAATGCGGCGCTGCGGCGGCGGCGGTTGATGTAGGACATTTGGCAGCAGAAGACCCTTCCGGCAGATGGAGCCGGGAGGGTCTTTGTTGGTTAGACGACTTAGGGATGGGAGAACAGAAATGACGACGTGGACAATGACGATGTGGATCGCCCTAACGTTCATCGTTTGGGGCGGTGCATGGCTGATCGGATATATGAAAGATCATCATGGCTGGAGCGGTAAGGATGGCCATGTCCTGCCGGGAGCCTCACGGCGTTCCGGCGCGGGTCGCCCGAGTTTTTTGCCGGGAAGGGTGAGATACGTACGATAGAAGAAGGCGCGAAGGTGCTGAAGCAGCTGAGCGGTGAAGAGCCGGCAGCCTATGTGACTAAGGCGTGGTATGGCAGTAACCGGAACACGGGCTGCCTGTCGGTCATCGCGGACCATGCCGAGGCCCTGCGCTGGGTCTACGGGCTTCAGGCTAAGCTCGGGCCGGGACTGGTGGCCTTCGCGGGAACCAGGCATTACGCCTCTCATCGAGAGGGGAGGAAAGGTACCGAAGTGGTGATCGGCCCTGGCAGCGATCCATTCGCCATCGTAGAGCATGCGGGAACGGACGCGGGCAACTACGACATGACGACGGAAGAAATTATCCGCAAGCTGAAGTCGTTCCATGCTCGCTATGGTATCCGGATCTTGGAAGCTTCCAATGATACGGTAGGCTTCGATCTTCTGCACATCCCGGATGATCTCCCGGCCTTCTGCCAGGAACTATACGAATTCTGCCCCGATATTGTCGATCAGGGCGTGGGCAGCCTGGAGGCATTAGAAGAGCTGATCGGTGAAGCCGGCTATCTCATATTGTGGTGGGATTAAGGCGCAGGCTTGGGCTGGGCGCCGAAGGCGGACATCGCGATCCGCAGCCCGAGCTTGTTCTCGCCGGCTCCCTTGGCATCTGTCGAATTCACGGAATAGACGACACGCCGCTCGAGATCGCGGGTGGCGAACATGCCGTTCGCGTAGCCGGGCCTCGCCCCCGTCTTGCCCCAGAAGGCGATGCCCTGGATGACGGCGCGGGACATTCCCATGCTCATCGTCGCCGGCCCCGCATCCTTACCGTCCGCACTCCATAGGGGTACTTCCGGTACGGTGAACATATGCTCCAGCTGAGCTGCAGGAACCACATGCCCGCCGAATAGCGCAGTCATGAAGCTATCGAGGTCCGAGGTGGTGGAGATGATCTGACCGGCGGCCCAGGTGAACGATTGGCTGCCTTCGGTCACATCCTCGAGCTGCGTCACGCCGTCTTGCTCTACCGCTTGGTACCCCATGGCGTGCGTCCCGAGGATCCGGATATCGCTGCCCGGCAGGTAGGTGTCATACAAGTGGAGAGGAGCAATGATGCGGGACTCCACTTCCGTTTCGTAAGTGTTCCCCGTGATTTCCTCGATGAGCAGACCGGCCAGGAAGTAATTGATATTGACGTAATGCTGCCGGGTTCCCGGCTCGAATTCCATGGGCTGATTCACGGCCAGCCCTACGACCTCCTTCGGGGTCCAGTGGATGCCCGGCAGATCCGATTCCTTGATACCCTCGGGCAGCTTGGGGCTGGGAAGGCCGCTCGTATGATTGAGCAGCTGGCCTACCCGGACGGGCGGATAAGCTTCGGGCAGCAGGCCCGGCAGATAGGTCTGGATCGGCTGCTCCAGATCGACCTTGCCTTCGGCGGCGAGCTGGAGAACGACGGCCGCGGTGAAGACCTTGGTGATACTGCCGATGCGGAATCGCCCGTCCGCCCGGGCGGGCGTCTTCGTGCGGATATCCGATACGCCCGAGGCTCCCATCCAGCTCTCCGACGGGGTTCCCACGAAGACGAGGGCCGCCGTAGCATCCTTATTGGGCAGCCCGGCCATGGCTCGGCTCACCAAGGCAAGGTCCAGCGCGGGCAGGACGGTCTTGCCTGCTTCCTTGGAGGCGGGGATATTGCTGCCTTCATTGCTGCCGGCGGGTGCTGCAGCAGGGGCGGCGGAAGCAGCAGGCATGGAGACACCGACAGCGCTTACAGCGAGTATGGCGGAAAGCAGGGAAGATATTATCGTTTTATTCATATTCTCATCTCCTCTTCGGTACCTTTTCCTCCATTATGCCGTCCGCAGAAGGAATACAAAACAGCCGAAGGTCCGACAACGGGCTGGACCCCAGACGGGGATAGAGCCGTGGCCCAGGCGAACGAAGGTCAAGCCGCAGGGAGCAATACGGCTTGGTCTTTTTTGTGCTGCCTGTCACTATGTCACATTCTGGGTGCGCCGGGAGTTATATAAGGTGAAGCTTGGTTCAAAAAGAGAAGGGAGGCGGCCAAGGATGGAGCCGGGAGACGAATGGGACGTGGACGGGCTGCTTGCGAAGGTGCGGGGAGGCCAACCGGATGCCTTTGCCGGGGTCATCGGCAAGTATCAGCGGCGAATCCATAGATTCTGCTATTGGATGCTCGGCGACCGGCTGGAAGCGGAGGATGCCCTCCAGGAGATTTTCTTCAAAGCGTATCTTCATCTGGAGTCGTACCGGTATGACGGCTCGTTCGGCACGTGGCTGTATGCTATCGCTTCGAACCACTGCCGGAGTCTGCTCCGGCGAAAGCAGCGCTGGCGTCTGCTTATGCCTTTGCTCGGAGGCCGATCCGAAGAGAAGAGTGCCGAAGCGGTATACAGCGGAAGCGCAGAGAGCCAGCTGGAGCTTCTGCAGGGGCTGTCCGCCAAGGAGAAGGAGATCCTGATTCTCCGGGTATTCGAGGACCGGTCCTTCGAGGACATCGGCCGGTTGCTGGGATCGAGTGCGGCTGCCGCACGCAAGCGGTTCGAACGGGTGAGAGCCAAGGTGAAGGAGCAGAGAATACGGGAGGGGGAAAAGGGATATGGGCATCGATACGAACTGCAATGAGCTGGAGAAGGAGCTGCGAAGAACCGAACTGCCGGAGGTCGATGTCACGGACCGCGTCATGCGGAGAATACATGCCCTGCACTCGCATAGGGATGGCCTGAATCCCTCAGCTGGCGTGACGCGCGGGCTGGGCCGGACTACCCGCAGGGCAGGGGGGATAGCGCTGGGACTTCTGTTGATAGCCGCAGTAACGGTAAGCGCGGCGGCCGTATACGAGACCCGCTGGAACGGCATCCCGGTCAAGGTGACGGAGAGCGGCGAGAGTCCTGCGCAGCCGGGGAAGGAGGGACCGGTGCTGAGGGAACTTCTGCGGGAGGTGCTCGAGAACCGTTCGGCAGCCTGGAAAGCAGTGTCACTGGAGGAGGCCAGACGGTCACTTAATCCTTATCTGCGGCCGTCTTCTCCGGGCGAGGCGCCTCTTCGTTCGTTTGCTGTCGTACCTGCGGCTGCCGGGCCCGGGAGTGGAGCGGCACCGGGTTCGCCGAAGGAGGCTCCGTGGCTCGGCGGGGTCTATGATCTCTATGAGCAGGGAGGCGAGTGGACGGTGGTCCGGCAGAGTCTGGATCTGCCTATGACCCAAGCCGTCCGGAAGTCGCATACGCTATCTATGAACTATGTCGGCGGGTGGGAGAGAGTGATCGAGACCGACCGACAGCTGGGCCTGTTCCTGGCTGCCGAAGGAGAGAATCAGCTCCACCTGGCCTACAAGACGGGCGATGGGCAGGTTATCGTGCTGGAGCTGACCGGCAGCAGGGGCAAAGAAGAGTTGCTCCGGCTGGCGGAGAGATATACGGGGGCGGGGGAATAAAGCGCTCCTGTCCCAAGAGCACGACAAGCGGCATTCCTGAATTTTCGGGGGATGCCGCTTGGGCTGTCTGCGCCTGCTCCCCGGCAGAGTAGAAGCGGCCCCCCTGCCGGTTCTGCATAGCCTGAAACTGCCTAAAGCCGTTTGTATGTCTAGCGGCCGCCGGCCAGCAGCTCCCGGACGATGTTCTTGTGAGCGAAATGGTCGTCCGGCCTACGGCAAGCACGGCATAGGTGTAGAAACCGGGGTGTGCTAGGGGAGACAGACAGGGCAGCTTCGGGGAATGCACCGTTGAACCGTGCAAGCTGCAAGCAAGCTGGCCGTAAGTTCCAAGGCCGGAGACTTGCGGAGCGGCAGGAGAACAGCAGAAGCCCGGCTGGCTGCAGGGAGATTCTTTTGCAGCCCGCGCAGCAACCCTGCGCAACAACAAAAAAGGAGTAAAGGACGACGAGTCCTTTACTCCTTTTTGTTGTTATTCCGTTCGCACGTGACGGCTCATCTACCGGCCGGCCCGCTGCTATCGGCTACACCGATACCTTGCCGAGATCCTTCACGCCTTGATAGATCGTCTCGAAGAGCTCTTCGAGGTTCTCTTCTTCAATGCACGAGAAGGCGACGCGCAGGTCGGTTGCCCCGAGGGCGATCGTGCCGATCCCGTACTTGTCGAGCAGGTGGACGCGGAGCGTCTCAGCATCGACGGTCTTGAGCTGCAGGCACATGAAGTAGCCGGAGTTGAACGGGTAGTAGTCCCATACATCTCCGAATTTGCCGGAATCGAGCAGGGCTTTGACCTTGTTGGCGCGGCCCTTCATGATGTCGAATTTCTCCTGCTTCTGCTTCGGGAAGTCCGGGGACTTCAGGGCGTGCAGCACGAAGGTCTGTGAAGGGTGCGGACCGCTCGAGATCGTGGCGCGGATGATGCCCATCGTCTTCTGCTCCAGTGCGGCGAGCGTCGCTTCCGGTTGGCCGACATAGGTGATGAAGCCTACACGGAAGCCCCATACATATTCTTCCTTCGTCGCGCCGTCCACTTTGATCGACAGTACACGCTCATGCAGGTTAGAGAGGGCACCCGCAAGCGATTCCTGCAGGGATTTCTCGAAGAACAAGCCGAAGTACGCATCGTCTGTTACGGCTACGACGTTGATGCCGGCTTCCGCCGCTTCCTGGATGGCTTCGACGATGGACCGTCCTTCTTCGGCATCCGGCGTATAGCCTGTCGGGTTGTTCGGGAAGTTGAGGACGACGATGGCCTTGCCCTTGGACTTCTGCGCGAGGAGCGCTTCCTTCAGCGCTTCGGCATTGAAGCGGCGCCCGCTGTCGTACAGCGGATAGGTCACGATCTCCGCTCCGCGGCGGATGCCGAAGGTCAGCTCGTAATTCTCCCAGTTCTTGTCCGGGATCACCACGGCGTCGCCAGGGCCGGCGAACAGGTCGGCCACGATGCTGAGGCCGTGGGTCAAGGCGTTGGTCGCGATTGGGTTGCCAAGGCTTTTGCCCTTCAGCGACGGATTCTCTTCGATCATCTTCGCGCGCCAGGCGGTGCGGAGTTCCGGCTTGCCCGCCGGAGGGGCATATTCATAAATGTCCTTCGGGTTGTACGCGGACAGGGTATCTTGGATGACCTTCAGGTGCATAGGCTGGCCGTTCTCGAGCGCCGTACCGATCGTTGCGTTGAATTTCTTAGCCTTCGCCTTGGCTTCGGCGGATTGGCTCAGAATGCCCTCCTTTGGAAAATAAATCTGCTTCCCGAGATCGGAGAGCATGTCGTACACATGCGGAGCCTCCTTGGAAATCGTCTCATTCAGCTTTTGGGCAAGAGGGTTCATGACGGTCCATCCTTCCATCGATCTTCTGGATTTGTACTCGATTTTAACTAGCCCATATTATAGCACTTTAGCTGGGGAGCGTCACGGTCGTTTTGGCATTTATCATGGATTTGGGCTGCAAGCTGTGTTACCATAGGAGGCACTAGGGTGCGGTATGGTTCATTTGGGTTCATTTGAGAGTCCGGAGAGTCTGCTAGACCTAAGACGGAGAGGAGTGCGCTGGGTAGTGACAGCCATCAAACGGTACGAAAAAATCATGGAGCTGCTCATGGCGCACGGCGAGGTGTCGGTGGCGGATCTGGCCGCCCGGCTGGAGGTTACCGGCAAGACGATCCGCCAGGATCTCGAGAAGCTGGAGGAAAAAGGCCTGCTTCACCGTACCCACGGGGGAGCCGTCCTCGCGAACGAAGGGTATTCCGGGCTGCTCGGCAGCCAGCCGGCGACCGGCCGCCATTCGGATGAGAAGCACGGCACGGCCGTGGCGGCGCTGCGTTTTGTCGAACGGGGCGATATCATCGCGCTCGACAGCGGCAGTACGACGCTCGAGATGGCCCGGATGCTGGATAACGCGCCGCTGACCGTCATCACGAATGATCTCTATATTATCGCCGAACTGATCAAGAAAGATCAGATCCGGCTCGTGGTGCCGGGCGGATTCCGCAGCCGCAACATGCTCGTGAGCGAAGAGGCGGGCGCGTTCCTGCGCCGGCTCAATGTGCAGAAGGCGTTCCTGTCGACGACCGGCATCCATACGGAATACGGCTTCACCGTATTCACCCACTCGCATGTGGAACAAAAGCGGGCGATGATCGCTTCGGCGAAGGAAGCGTTCTGCGTGGCCGACCACAGCAAGTTCGACAAGGCGGCGCTCATGACCTTCGCGAAGCTGGGCGAGATCGGGACGATTGTAACGGACGAGGGACTGGCGGAAGACACGGCGGCGAGGTACGCGGCGGCGGGAGTACGGATTCAGCGGGGGTGAACAGCGGGATACCGCTCGGGCGGCAGCCGGGTTCTGACCGGCCGCTTGCTATGCTTAGATCGGTTCGAATAGGTTCACATATATTTTATTTGAACTGAAATGAACATTCGTATTATAATGAACTCATGAAAGCATTACATACCCGGGAGGAATCATTCATGTCTATGGAAATCCGTTATGCCACGAACCCGACAGAAGCCAAAACGTACGATACCGCGCGTCTGCGCAGCGAATATGTGATCGAGAGCCTGTTCGTAGAAGGCCAGCTCAACCTGGTGTACAGCCACGTGGACCGTTTCATTACGGGCGGCGTCATTCCGACGAGAGAGCCGATCAAGCTCGAAGCCGACAAGCATGATATGGGGGCGGACTACTTCCTCGAGCGCCGCGAGATCGGGATCATCAACATCGGCGCGGCAGGCAAAGTCACGGTGGACGGCACGGAGTACGCGCTGGACAGCAAAGACTGCCTGTACGTGGGCCTCGGCAACAAGGAAGTGCTCTTCGAGAGCGCGGATGCGGCGAATCCTGCCCGCTTCTACCTCAGCTCCACGCCGGCGCACAAGAACTACCCTACCCAGAAGGTCGCGATCTCCGAAGCGGAGCCGGCGCATCTCGGTTCGATCACGAACTCCAACGAGCGTACGATCTACAAATACATCCACCTGAACGGCGTACAAAGCTGTCAGCTCGTAATGGGCATGACGCTGCTGAAGCCGGGCAACATGTGGAATACGATGCCATGCCACACGCACAACCGCCGCTCCGAAGTATACCTGTACTTCGATATGCCGGAAGACGGCGTCGTGTTCCACCTGATGGGCGAGCCTACCGAAACCCGCCACGTGGTCCTGCGCAACGAGCAGGCCGTGATCTCCCCGAGCTGGTCGATCCACAGCGGCGTAGGCACAAGCAACTACACCTTCATCTGGGCTATGGCCGGTGAGAATCAAGAGTTCTCCGACATGGACCATGTGGCGATGCAGGATCTGAAGTAACATAGATGAAGTAGGGACCGTCGGCCATTTGGGCTGACGGTTTTTTTGGTTGCGGCGTGCTCAGAAGCAATCGCGCCGATTCACAGTAACCTACGGCGCACCGCTCAAGCTCAATTTCCTCACCGGGAACGTATCGGCAGATGGTGCAGGTACAGGTACCAATTCCTGTCCGACCCGATGAATGGGGAAGAGCCCTTCGAGCTACACTAAGGCATGGTGGAAAAAACAAGCAAGCCAAAGGAGCGAAGAACGAGTGAGTGAAGCCAGATTGAGGGTAGCGGGCATGACCTGCGAGAGCTGTGCGGATTCCGTGGAAGGTGCACTGCGGAATATCGGGGCCGAGGGACAGGTGGATCTGGCAAGCCAGACTGTACGGGTGGAATATGACGAAAGCCGTGTGGATATGAACTCGATCCGGGATGCTATTGAAGGGAAAGGCTACAGGATCGTATAAGGATTTTGCGAAGGGCCGTCGGTGCTTACACCGGCGGTTCTTTTTTTGCAAACTTCAATTCCGGCCCTGCCGAAACAAAAGCTCCAACGCCTGCGTCTGAAGTACAGCGAGATCAGGCGAAAGGAGCGAGATCAGGTGAAAAGCAAGATGACAATGACAATCGCAGCCACGGTAGTGGGGTTGAGTCTGGTCGGGTTTCCGAGCAAGGGCTGGGCGGAGGATTCCCATGTTACAGTTACACTGCCGAAGTTCACCGTGAAGTTCAACGGCAGCGAGGTAAAGAGTGAATATAGACAGTACCCGCTTCTGGTATACAAGGATATCACTTATGTTCCGATCACCTGGTATGACAGCCGGCTGCTCGGCCTGGAGACAGGGTGGAGCGCCCAGAAGGGGCTGAGCATCGGTAAAGGAAGCGTCACCTCCTCGTACGCGCCTTATGCCTCGGACACCCGCAGTCGTGCATCGGCGAAAGCCGCCGTACCCTTTTTCCCGGTAACGATCAACGGCAAAGAGGTGGATAATGCCAAAGAAGCGTATCCGCTTCTCCTATTCAACAACATCACGTACTTCCCGTTGACCTGGAAATTCGCTCATGACGAATTCGGCTGGGATTACCGCTGGGACGCCGTGGCGGGACTTTCGATCACTTCCGATAATCCGAAGGTGGAGGTCTTGAACCTTCCCGCATCGGCAGGGGAACAGGAAGTGGCTTTTTTCAAAGGGTATTATTATTACACCGAGCTCAAGGATAAGTACTATCACATCTACCGCAGCCCGGAAACGGACTTGAAGGCTCGAGAGCCGGTTTATTCCTATAAGGCCGATACGGGCTACGGGATCAACAAGTCGCTGAGGTTCCGGGTAGTGAAAGAGGAGCTGCATTTCTCTTACCACAGCGGCGGAGCCATTATGGGATCGGACGTATATGGCAGGGTGGGTCCGGATGGCAAGGGGAATGTAGAGCAACAGGGATATTTGGATTACAGGGAAACCTCCTTAGGAACGCTGGTGATCAGCCATGGAGTACCGCCGCAGGCGGGAGGATTGTACCTCATGCCCCAAGGAGAGCAGAGGACTTACGATCATGCCGCAGGGGATCCGAAGCTCTACTACGGCTGGCATATTTCTTCCAATGACGGTGGTCGTTCTTACAGCGGCGATACTTCAACTACGGTTATCGGCGATGAGGTGTATGTAATGGCTTCTCCGGACCCGGACCAGCCGGACCGCCTGAATCGAATCTACCGGGTCAATCTCAAGACGAACAAGACCGTACGCGTGGTGGACGCAGATGTGCAAAGCTTCAAGATTATCGATAACAAGCTCTATTATGTAAAATCCGGGGATCAACTTCTGTACTCAGCCCAACTGGACGGATCAGGCGAAGAGAAGCAATCCGATCAAGGAGTCCTGATGTTCGAGGTCGTGGACGGCAATCTGTTCTATACCTCACCAGGTACGCACGACACCCTGAAGTTATACAAGGCGGAATCATCCAGAGCGGACGAACTGGTGTTGGGGGATGGCATAGTCAGCGTCCAGTTCTTGAACGGCACCATTCTCTGCAACCTTGCCGAGGGAGGCGATTACGGACTCAAGATCCTGGGCGGCAGCGGCGAGCTCCGCTTAGCGGTGGCCGATGCGGTCGCCGGCGCATGGGCTTATGGGGATCGGCTCCTCTTCATCTCGGCGGCAGGCGGAGAGATCAAGGAACTGAAGCTGCCTTAAGAGTGAACAAGTAAGCCTACGTGCCGCCAGAATTTCAAAGCCAGACGGCTAATTTCTTAAAATTCATGGATGCAAAAACTAGCATCGCCTGCAACGTGACCTTCTCAAAACCATGTAAGGTCGTCCAACGCATGCCATGCTTCTCCTTGAGATTGGCGCTATGATCCATACGTATGATGATCACACAATGGGCACTCCACTCGGGGGTGCTTCTTTGATATATAAGAACTTATATCTCGCCAGGGCTCGATCCCGTAATCTTATCTATCTCCTAAACGCGCATCGTCCCGAAAGGACGGCGAAGCCGTTTATCTTGTATTAGATGGGACATCCACGCGTTTCCTCATTGCCCCGCAGCCCGGAAGGCGCTACAATGAGGGCCGGTACCTTATCGTTCGCACGGCATCCGGATTTCATTGAAAGGGGTTTCAATTCATCTTATGAAAAAGCTGCTGTGGATTTATGCCCTCCTGATCGGCACCTTCATTCTGTATGTCGTTCAGTATCATACACGGGAAGTATCGTCTTCCGCCGGAGGCGCCCATGAGGGGCTTCGCGGGGAGATCGGCGAGAAGTATGTCATGGTGACTTTCCAATCCGGAATGGAATACTGGAAGTCCTCCTTGAAGGGCTTCGAGGACGCCGCCCAGGCGCTGAACGTGTCGGTGGAATACCGCGGGGCGACGCAGTACGACGTGCACGAGCAGATCACCGTGCTGGAGCAGGTGATTGCAAAGAAGCCGGAAGGGATTGCCTTGTCGGCGATGGATCCGAACAAGCTGACGGCGGCGATCAACAAGGCGGTGGACACCGGGATTCCCGTCGTGCTGTTCGATTCGGGCGCGCCGGAGAGCAAGGCGCTTTCTTTTTTGTCCACGAACAATTACAACGCAGGCGTCACGGCGGCACGAAAAATGGCGGAGCTGCTCGGAGGGAGCGGCGAGACGGCGGTGGTGACGCTGCCGGGCCAGCAGAATCACGAGGAGCGCAAAAGGGGCTTCGTCGACACGCTGACCCGCGAGTTTCCGGCGATCCGGGTTGTGTCCGTCCAGGACGGGCGCGGCGACCGGATCTATTCGAGGCTGGCGGCGGCCGATATCCTGAAGGCCTTCCCGGAGGTCGGAGGCATCTTCGCAACGGAAGCGAACGGGGCCGTAGGCGTGGGCGAAGCCGTGAAGGAAGCAGGCGGTCCTGACGGCCGGGTGAAGATCATCGGGTTCGATACGGACAAGGACACGCTCGACAGGGTGAAGGAAGGCACGATCTCGGCTACCCTGGCGCAGGGCACATGGAACATGGGGTATTGGTCCCTGCAGTTCCTCTTCCATCGGCATCACGGGGTGGGGGAGCAGGACGGGGGAACTCCATCGCCATTGCCTGCGCTGCCGCAGCATGTCGACACAGGAATTACGGTCGTGACCGCCGAGAATGTGGAGCAATATTATGCGAAATAACGGCATAGGGCGCATGCTGGCCAGGTGGAGGCCGAACCCGGGAAGGTACCGGATGAACGATCTGCCGATCCGCTCGAAGCTCATTCTCCACTTTTTGCTCATCATCATTCTGCCTTCCGTGGCGCTCGGGGGGAGCATTCTGTGGACGGTGGACCGGATCATCGAGAAGCAGGTGAGCGAGAATACGCTGCAGCTCATCGGCAAGGTGAATAAGACGCTGGAATCGTACGCGGGGAATATGCAGAATATCACGTATTTCCTATCGTTCCAGCCGCAGGTGAAGCGGTTCCTCGAACAAGGGAGAGGGGAGGCCCAGCGCGGTGCGGCGGAGGAAGCGTACGAGATCCGGCAGTTCATGCAGGGCTTCACGACGCTGTATCCCGAGGTGGCCGGCGTGCTGGTGGTGAACGCGCAGGGGGACTATATTTCCAATGAAATGTATGCCCGTTCGAGCCGCAGCCTGACGGAGGAGGCTTGGTATAAGCAGGCGGTGGAGAATAAGGGGATTTTCACCATGGTGGGGCATCCGCACGGCAGGAACGTGACGACCCACGTCAATTATAAGGACAGCGAGGTGGTGTCGGCCGTCCGGGCGATCCTCGATCCGCAGACCCAAGCGGTGGAAGGGGTCGTCCTCATCGACCTGAAGCTGCGGGTGATCGCGGAGACGGCCAAGGACGTACGGCTCGGCAAAACCGGCTATCTCACGATCATCGACGATCAAGGGGATGTCATCTATGCGCCGCCGCGCCCTCTGGTGAACCGGATTCCGGCGGAGTGGCTCGGGGACCATGGCTCCGGCACTTTCTCGCAAGAGGTCGGCGGAGAGAAGCTGCAGTTCATCTACCGGGAATCGCCGTTCACGAATTGGACGACAGTAGGGGTGTTCTCCATGGAGGAGTCGGCGCAGGAGGCGCAGGAGATCGGGTTCTATGTGGTCTGCTTCGTGTTCATCGTCTGTCTGCTGGGGCTGGCGGCTTCCTACTACCTGTCCCACTCGATCTCCCGCCCGATCGTGCAGCTCATGTCGTTCATGCGGATCGCAGAGTCAGGGGATCTCACCGTGCGGTACCGCGGGGACCGGATGGACGAGGTCGGGAACCTCGGACGCAGCTTCAACACCATGATCGCGCAGATCGACAAGCTGCTTACGCTCACCGAACGGCAGGAGCGGCAGAAGCGGGAGGCGGAGCTGAGGAGCCTGCAGGCGCATATCAAGCCGCATTTTTTGTACAATACGCTCGATACGATCCACTGGATGGCCCGCAAAAAAGGGGCCGAAGATGTCGCCGAAGTCGTGCAGTCGCTGTCCCGGCTCTTCCGCATCGGCCTCAGCAAAGGCGGCGACCGCATCTTCCTGGCCCATGAGATCGAGCACATCTGCTCTTACCTGACCATTCAGAAGTCGCGGTATAAGGACAAGCTGAACTACACGATCGATGTGCCGGAGCGTCTCATGAACGTCTCGGTGCTGAAGATCGTGCTGCAGCCGATTGTCGAGAATGCCATCTACCATGGGATCAAGGAGCGGCGGGGACCGGGGCACATCGCCGTCGAGGCGGAGGAGCGGTGGGGAATGCTGCTCCTGCGGGTCCGCGACGACGGAGCGGGCATGACGGCCGAGAGGCTCGGGTCGCTGCAGGAGCGGCTGGCAGCCCGGCCTGTGACGGATCAGGAGCAGGGGGAACCGCGCGAGCCGGCAAGCTACGGCATGATGAACGTCCAGGCCCGGATTCAGCTCGCCTTCGGCGAATCGTACGGGCTGACGGTCGAGAGCGAAGCGGGGCAGGGCACGACGGTGACGATCGTCCACCCGCTGCTGCGGGACGGGCTGCAGCCGGTAAGGCGTACAAGCGAAGGGGGATAATGGCGCAATGGAAACGGTATGGAAAGTGCTCATAGCCGACGACGAGCCCGTGATCCGCGAGGGCATCCGGGATGCGGTCGATTGGGCATCGCTTGGCATGACCGTGGCGGCTGAGGCCGAAGATGGCGAGGAAGCGCTGGAGTTGGCGCTCGAACACGGAGTCCAGGTGCTGCTCGTCGATCTTAACATGCCGATCATGAACGGCATCGAGCTCATGAAGCGGGTGCGGGAGCAGCTGCCGGAGAGCCGGATCATCGTCATCACGGGGCATGACGAATTCGTCTTCGCCCAGGAAGCGATCCGCCTCGAGGTGGATGATTATATCCTGAAGCCGGCCGACCCGAAGCAGCTGCATACGGTGCTTGGGAATGTCAGGCGGAAGCTGGAATCCGCCGAGAAGCAGCATGGCTATCTGGCGATGGCCTCGAAGCAGATCACGAAGAACTTCCCGCTGCTTCGGGAACGCTTCTGCCTCGAGTGGATCGAAGGCACGATGACTGAGGAGGAAATCCTGGAGCAGCTGCACTTCCTGGACCTGCCTGCTGCGGTGCCGGCCCAGCTCGGCGTCATCCGCTGGCCGGAATCGTCCGCGCCCCAGCGGCTCATGAAGGAGAGCGACCGGCAGCTGCTGCTGTTTGCCATCGAGAATATCGTGTCGGAGCTGCTGGAGCCTTATCTCCATGCGATGTTCCGCGACGGCATGGGCCTCTTGGTCGTGTGCCTGTGGGAAGCCGTGCCGGAGAGCGTCTATGCGGAGATCGAGCGGGCGGTGCAGGAGTTCCTCAAGCTGACCGTCCACCT
Source organism: Paenibacillus caseinilyticus (assembly GCF_027533645.1). Classification (GTDB taxonomy): domain Bacteria; phylum Bacillota; class Bacilli; order Paenibacillales; family NBRC-103111; genus Paenibacillus_G; species Paenibacillus_G caseinilyticus. The sequence goes on along the minus strand of NZ_JAQAGY010000003.1, from coordinate 309,476 downwards.
GCGCTTCGAGCAGGTGGAGCACAGCGTCACCGAGGTAGCGGCCGCCTACCGTCTCTGCCGCACGAAGGTGTATGAGGAGTCACAGATCTCCCCGATCGTGCGGCGGGCGCGCCAGTATATCCGCGACCACTTCACGGAGGGGGCGCTCACGCTGGAGTCTGCGGCGGCGGAGCTGCAGATGTCGCCGGTGTACCTCAGCCGGTTGCTGAAGCAGGAGCTCGGCATGCCGTTCGTGTCCCTGGTGACGCAGATGCGCATTCATCTGGCCGTCCAGCTGCTCGGCGGCACGGATCTCAGCATAGGCGAGATCGCGGAGCGGGCGGGCTACGAGTCGCAGCATTACTTCAGCACGGCGTTCAAGAAGGTCATGGGGGTCTCCCCCAACCAGTACCGCAGAGGCGCGGTGTACCCGGACGGGCGGATCGAATGATCCGTCTGTTTTTTGCATATCTAAGAATGGATATCTCGCCAGGGCTCAATCCTGTAATCTTATTTATCTGGGTTGGGGGAGTAGCGGGATCCTGAATGATAAGACAGGCAATACCGTGGATGTGATTATGGTATTATTTGTATAATGATGAATAAATTTGAATAAATGAAATTCCCCCGAAGTATATTTCCTATGGAGGTGTTGGTTAGATGATTTATACCGTACGTCCGGGGGATGCGTTCTTTCAAATTTGTCAAGCGTTCCAACTAACTCCGGATCAGCTGATGGCCGCCAATCAATTGACCATTCCTTTCGTTAGACCAGGGCAACCATTGATGATCCCCGATACTCCTCTGAATATGGTTAAGTCTAGAAAGACTTCCCGTACCCTTCCATCGGGGGAATGGAGCGGAAGTGAGGAGTGGCGTAGTGACGAGGTGGATTCAAGTCCGTCTAGTCCTGTGCTCCCTCCTCAAGAGACGAAGCCCATTCCTGGTCAACCCTGGCTCCCTGATATGCCGGGTCACTCGATTGCTGTATTTAAAGAGAGAATACTTAATAAAGAGGTCACCATTCCCATCTATGTCTCTAGAGCGGCCTTCTTCTTCATGAGTAAAATGGCAGTGGAGCAGACGGGATGCTTCGCAATCTGCGGAGCTAAGTGCCAGAATTGTATCAGAAGTGAAAACGTCCCGTTTTATGTTCTGCCGCATAATACCGAATGGGGGAGACTCGGAGATTACGGTGTGGTTATAAATACAAGAACCAAAAAAGCAACGTATGCGATTTGTGCAGATTGGGGTCCTAAGCACAGCAACACCGTACTGACAGAGGGGACTAGGTTCTCAGGACATATCGGTGAAGGTTCGGTCCATCTTGGCAAACAACTCGACATTACAGGGATTAAACCGAACCCCCTTAATGGATTTGAGCCTTTCGGTGTCGTTTATATTATATTCCCAAACACCACCAAAGGAGTGAAGCCAATTTCAAGTGTTGAGGAAATAAATATAGCAGGTCACAATGCATTCAAGATGTGGGGCGGATGGCCTCAAGCCCAATATCTGCTTAAAAGACATTACAATATTGACATATAAGGGTACAAGGAGGAAGGATGATGCGGTACATCGTTCAAAGAGGCGATACTGTTTTCCTGATTTCCCGTAAATACGGGGTCCCTATAGAAACATTAGTTCAAGTAAACGCTATATACAATGGTGTGATTTATATAGGACAAGAGTTATATATTCCAGTCGATCCTTCAAGGGAACGGAAGAAGCATATTGTCCAGCCGGGGGAAAATTTGGGCTCCATCGCCCAGATGTTCCACACGACCAAACAAGTCATTATGCAGCAAAATGGCCTAACTAATGATGAAGTATATTTAGGTCAAGTGCTGTATATAGATGTCAGGGTAGATTCCGCCGGCCCAACCATACCGTCAGCCAGCTCCCAAGCCGGCCACCCGCCTTTTTTTGACAGTCACATTACAGGGGGAACCGAACAACCGCTGAACGGCGTCACGCCGCTGGAATTCTCTATACGTCCTACAGACGAAGCAACCTATACGGTAGAAATAGGAGACACTCTCGATAGCATCTCTGCTAAGCTCGGGATACCCAAGTCAACCATTATGGAGTTAAATAAGCTTGGGGATGAGAAGGTAATCGCAGGACAGAAGCTGACTGTAAATCCCAAAGGCAGCGTACGTATACAATCTCCTACAGCTCCCAGTCATTCGTCATCTTTTGCAGCCACGCCTTACAAGATAGCATATAAGACCATATACGATACCGGCCTGCAAGCACCCATCAAGGTGTGGAAGGAGAGTAACGGCAACGGGGTAAGCCCCATCTTCTTTGTCAGTAAGTTGGCCGTTACGGGTGCCGGTGCTCACAAAACCTATCACCAAAATTCTAGTGCAGCCCTTGATTTCTTGAGCACAGCTGGCATTGAGGGGTATTGGTGGGGATTGGCTACCGATGAATCCGGAACTCCTTTAAAGCAAGGCAAGCAAGATCCAGCCGAAGGATACTATATTTCGAAAACAGCCTTAAACAACTGCAAATTGCCTTCGAGCGATCCCCACAGGTATCTGGACGCATTGGTCATTCCCTATATTGCACTTCCCGCCTTCCACATGCTGGGCGCCAAACTGGGAGACTTTTGTGTTGTAATCAACACAAAGAACAAAGAATGGAGCTATGCCATTCTAGGGGACGTATGGCCGGGGGATTCAGTGGGAATCGGATCAATTGCTCTCGCGGAAAAATTAAAAATGAATCCGAGTCCCAAGTCAGGCGGAGTTGAGGACGGGATCCTATACATCATCTTTCCCCAAAGCAGTGAAAGCGTATGCTCCCTTAAGACGGTACAAGAAATTGAAAATATGACAAGCCAGCTCTTTAAAAACTGGGGAGGGATGAAGATGGTGCATACCCTGTTTCCTACATTTCCATTGTCGTACAAAACCTCTTAATATGATGTCATGGCATGTAAATGGGGTATCTAAGGTAAAAGCATCTTCCCAGATCATTATGAAGCATTGGATTATAAGCCCAGGGACTGGTTGTCCTTTGGGCTTTTGTGTATGTCATGTCAAATGCATAGAATGAGCAACCCAAAAGTCGGATTTGTATAAAAAGTGTGCGGTTCTGTCAAAAGACTCCCGCCCGGACGGGATGGTAGAGTGAAGACATAGCAAAACAATACTTCATGTACCTGTAGAGAGGGGATTTCTAAGGATGAAGAAAGCGGTCTCAATGATGATGTTCCTGGTCCTGCTGTTCAGTCTGGCAGCATGCGGGGGTGGCGGCGCGTCGGAGCCGGCAGGCGGCAGTGCCCAGAAGACGGAGAGCGGCGGAAGCAGCAGCGGCGGCGACAGCAAGGGTGGCAAGGTGGGCATCTCAATGCCGACGAAGTCGTCCGAGCGCTGGGTGAGCGACGGCGCCAACATGGTGAAGGAGTTCGAGAAGCTCGGCTACCAGACGGACCTGCAGTATGCGGAGGACGTGGTCGAGAACCAGGTGTCCCAGATCGAGAACATGATCACCAAAGGCGTGAAGGTGCTCGTGATCGCGGCCGTAGACGGCGAAGCGCTGACAGACGCGCTCGAGAAGGCGAATGCGGCGGGCATCAAGGTCATCGCGTATGACCGTCTCATCAAGAAGAGCGAGCATGTGGCTTACTATGCGACGTTCGACAACTTCAAGGTCGGCGTGCAGCAGGCTTCCTATATCGAGAAGAAGCTGGGCCTGAAGGAAGGCAAAGGGCCATTCAACATCGAGCTGTTCGCAGGCTCCCCGGATGATAACAACGCGTACTTCTTCTTCGACGGCGCGATGTCGATCCTGAAGCCTTACCTCGATTCCGGCAAGCTCGTGGTGCGCAGCAAGCAGACGGACATGAAGCAGGTAGCGACCCTGCGCTGGGACGGCGCAGCCGCACAAGCGCGGATGGATAACCTCTTGAGCGCGAACTATGCGACGGAGAAAGTGGACGCGGTCCTCTCGCCGTATGACGGCATCTCCATCGGGATCCTGTCCTCGCTGAAGGGCGTAGGCTACGGCTCCGGCAGCAAGCCGCTTCCGGTGATCACCGGGCAGGACGCAGAGCTCGCTTCCGTGAAGTCGATCATCGCCGGCGAGCAGACGCAGACGGTATTCAAGGATACGAGAGAGCTGGCGAAGAAGGCCGTGGCGATGGCCGATGCGGTGCTGAAGGGCAAAGAAGCAGAAGTCAACGACACGAAGACCTACAACAACGGCGTGAAAGTGGTGCCTTCCTTCCTGCTCGAGCCGGTATCCGTAGACGCGACGAACTATGAACAGATTGTGGTAGCGAGCGGCTATTACACGAAGGATCAGCTGGCGAAATAAAACAGCCGGGCTGAGGTACAAAGCAAGGGATGGAGTGACGGCGGCCGGTCCCTGTCGCCCCATCCCTTTTGTGGGCGAGGGACCTGGGGCCGGATCATAGAGAAGGCGTGGTGAGAGAATTGACGGACATCATCCTGGAGATGAAGAACATAACGAAGGAGTTCCCCGGCGTGAAGGCGCTGGAGCGGGTGAACCTGCAGGTGCGGGAGGGCGAGATCCACGCGCTCATGGGCGAGAACGGTGCCGGCAAGTCCACCTTGATGAAGGTGCTGAGCGGGGTCTATCCGCACGGATCGTATACGGGCGACATCCTGTTCAAAGGCAGCGTCTGCGAGTTCAAGGACATCAAGATGAGCGAGAACCTGGGCATCGTCATCATTCACCAGGAGCTGGCGCTGATCCCGTACCTGTCGATAGCGGAGAATATCTTCCTCGGCAATGAACGGGCGAAGGGCGGCGTGGTCGACTGGAACGAAACGTTCGTGCGGACAAAGGAGCTGCTGGAGAAGGTAGGCCTGCACGAGTCCCCGAACACGCAGATCGGCCAGCTCGGTGTCGGCAAGCAGCAGCTCGTCGAGATTGCCAAGGCGCTGGCGAAGCGCGTACAGCTGCTCATCCTTGACGAGCCGACAGCGGCACTCAACGAGGATGACAGCGAGAACCTGCTGCAGCTGCTGCTCGAGCTGAAGAAGCAGGGGATCTCCTCGATCCTCATCTCGCATAAGCTGAACGAAATCTCGAAGGTGGCGGACTCCATCACGATCCTGCGGGACGGACGGACGATCGAGACGCTCGATATGCGCAAGGACAATATTACAGAGGACCGCATCATCAAAGGCATGGTCGGGCGCGACCTGACCCAGCGGTATCCGGAGCGCGAGCCGAAGATCGGGGAGACGATCTTCGAGATCAAGAACTGGAACGTGTTCCATCCGCAGCAGAGCGACCGGCAGGTGCTCCATGACATCAACTTGCAGATCCGCCGGGGCGAGATTGTGGGCATCGCGGGACTGATGGGCGCGGGCCGCACGGAGCTGGCGATGAGCATCTTCGGGCGGTCGTACGGGCAGAAGATCAGCGGCACGATGATCAAGGAAGGCCGGGAGATCGGGCTGCGCAGCATTCCCGAGGCGATCCGCAGCGGCATCGCTTATGTGACGGAGGACCGCAAGCACTACGGCCTGGTCCTTATGGATAATATCAAGCAGAACATCACGCTGGCGGACCTCGGCAAGATCTCGAAGCGCGGCGTTGTGGACGAGAACCGGGAAGTGGTCGAGGCGGAGAGCTACCGCAAGAAGATGAACATCAAGTCGCCGAGCATCCTGCAGAAGACGGGGAACCTCAGCGGGGGCAACCAGCAGAAGGTGGTGCTCAGCAAGTGGATGTTCACGCAGCCCGATCTGCTCATCTTGGACGAACCGACCCGCGGGATCGATGTCGGGGCCAAGTACGAGATCTACACGATCATTCAGCAGCTGGCCAGTGAAGGGAAGGGCGTGCTCATCATCTCCTCGGAGCTGCCGGAGGTGCTCGGGATGTGCGACCGGATCTATGTCATGAGCGAGGGCCGGATGACGGGAGAGTTCCCGCGTGCGGAGGCGACGCAGGAGAAGCTCATGAAATTTATGACGAAGACCAGGGGGTAGGGCATGAATACGGTAAAGGAGCTTTTCCGGGGCAACATCCGGCAGTACGGCATGGTGATCGCGCTGCTGTTCATCATGGTGTTTTTTCAGATTCTAACGGACGGCATTCTGCTCAAGCCGCTGAATATTACGAATCTTATTCTCCAGAACTCTTACATTCTCGTACTGGCGATCGGCATGCTGCTCGTCATCATCACCGGACATATTGACCTGTCGGTTGGTTCCGTAGCGGCCTTCGTGGGGGCGGTCTCCGCGATCTTGATGGTCGATATGCAGATGCACTTCGTGCCTGCGATGCTGATCTCGCTTCTCATCGGCGCGCTGGTGGGCGCATGGCAGGGGTTCTGGGTCGCGTATGTGAGAATCCCGTCGTTCATCGTGACGCTGGCGGGCATGCTGCTCTTCCGCGGCTTGACGATGATCGTGCTGCAGGGCAAGTCCATTGCGCCGTTCCCGAAGGCGTTCCAGAAGATTTCCTCCGGCTTCCTGCCTGATGCGTTCGGCGGCAAGATTCACATGCTGACGATCATTATCGGTATCGTTCTGTCGCTGATCCTTATTTTCTCCGAATGGAGAAAGCGCAGCACGCAGATGAAGTACGGCTTCGAAGTGGGATCCGGCACGCTGTTCGCGGTGAAGCTGGTTGCGATGGCCGCCGTGCTGAACATTTTCACGTATGTGCTCGCAACGTACGAAGGGATTCCGAACATCCTCATTCTGCTGTTCGTGCTCATCGTGATCTACACGTTCGTGATGAACCGGACGATTGTCGGGCGCCACATCTATGCGCTCGGCGGCAACGAGAAAGCGGCGAAGCTCTCCGGGGTGAAGACGCAGCGGATCACGTTCTGGGTGTTCGTCAATATGGGCGTGCTCTCGGCCCTGTCGGGCCTCATCTTCGCGGCGCGTCTGAACTCCGCCACGCCGAAGGCCGGCGTGAACTTCGAGCTCGACGCGATCGCAGCCTGCTTCATCGGCGGCGCATCCGCCTCGGGCGGGATCGGGACGGTCATCGGCGCGATGGTCGGCGGCCTCGTCATGGGCGTCATGAACAACGGGATGTCCCTCGTCGGCCTCGGCATCGACTGGCAGCAGGGCATCAAGGGCCTAGTGCTGCTGCTCGCCGTAGGCTTCGATATTTATAATAAGAACAAAGGCGTCAGCTGACCGGCAATAGGGCACTTTTCACTTTAGGCACAGCTATAGGGCTGGCACAGAATCGGTTCCGGGACTTGGAGTCCCGGGGCCTTTTTTGACATGGGTGGAAAAAAGACGGAGGCTGCTTTCGACGGAGCACGTCGATTCTCACCCAATAAAACAAGGCGGCCTCCCCGGTTCTATAACCGGAAACGATCGCCGCCGCTTGTCTGCCTATAGGAGTGTGACTCTAGAAGATTCCCCAGTCCATGGCCTCCGACATGGTCTGCAGGAGGTGGACACCCGCCGTGCTGTTGCCCTTGTGGTTCAGCGCGGGGCCGATGACGCCGATGCCGTACTGTCCGGGCACGATAGCGAGTATCCCTCCGGACACGCCGCTCTTCGCAGGCAGGCCGACCCGGATGGCGAACTCGCCGGAGGCATTGTACATGCCGCAGGTGATCATGAACGTCTTGGCGATGGCGACATAGCGCCTGGGGATCAGTTCCCGTCCGGTCTCCGGATCCTTGCCGTTCAGGGCTAACACCAAGGCCATGCGTGCGAGATGCCTGCAGGTCACTTCAATGGAGCAGTGCTTGAAGTACAAGTCGAGCACTTCCTCGACGTCTCCGTCCAGCACGTGGTTGTCTTTCAGGAAGTAAGCGAGCGACCGGTTACGGTGCGCCGTGGCGGATTCGGACTGGTAGACCGATTCGTTATAGGTCAGCTCCGGGTCGCCGGACACTTCGCGGAAGAAGGCGAGTATACGGCTGAGCTTGTCCGCCTGCGACACGCCGTGGATCAGCGAGGAGATGGCGATGGCCCCCGCATTGATCAGCGGGTTGAACGGGATGCCGGGAGGTACCAGCTCGAGCTTCAGCATCGAGTTGAAGTCGTCGCCGGTCGGCTCCATGCCTACCTTCTGGAACACCCCTTCTTCGCCGTGATCCATGAGGGCGAGCAGCAGGGTGAACACTTTGGAGATGCTCTGCATGGTGAAGGAAAGCCCGCAGTCGCCCAGGGTGATCTCGGTGCCGCCCGCCCCCATCACGGTGACGCCCAGGGCATCCGCCGGCGCATAGGCGAGTTCGGGAATGTAGGAGGCGGGCCTGCCCAGTACCGTGTACTTGCGGCTTTCCTCCAGCCACTCCGGCAATTTCTCGGTGATGAGAGTAAGATCAGTCGGGTTCATCCGTGTGCCTCCATCCGGTGTTCGTTATTTATGTACTAGCATAGCGTTTTTTGGGCTGGAAGAAAAGCGGAGGCGGCATATCGGCAGGCGCAGGAGGGGGGGGGACTACGGGGCTGGAGCGGGCCGGCCTGGCGGCCGGGAGAGGCCTTGCCTCTAGTCTACGGTGTCACCGAGGACAGAGGCGCGGTTCGCTTGCAGACGTGCCCGGGGATAACCGGGACCCGGGCGGCCTGAACCGCTAGAAGTTCGGAGATTGCGGAGACGGTGGAGACTGAGGCGGAAGCTGGACCGGATGCCGGCCCCCTGGATGCTGTCGTGAACAGGTTCGAAGTGCCATCGTATCCTGTATACCCAAACAGCCGGTACCTTCGCAGCTCATGACTGCTGCGGATGGGGCCGGCTTGTCATACGGTGATCGCTTCCGGCGATCAGCTCTGATGGAAAGGACAGTACTTGCGCATGAGCTCGGCCGTGTCGGCGTCGTCCGGGCGTCCGCGTTCCGTCAGGGCGTCTGCGATGTGGGTGCGGCGCTCCTCGGTCAAGTTCTGCCCGAACTTGAACTTCGCGGTGAGCTCGCTGACTGTGATGCGGACAACCGAGACGCCGCGCAGCTCGCCGCGGTACTCGGGGTCTTCGGCGGAGATCGGCGCATAGCCTCCCTCGGGCTGCAGCTTCTCCATCATGGACGAGAGGGCCCCCGCCTTCTCGTCCAGATCCTCGACCGGCTCGGCGGTGCCGCGGATGTGGACGGATTTGAAAAAGGCTGTAGCGGGGCAGGCCTGACGCGGATCCGTGTAGTAAGAAGGAACGATGGCGAATTCCTTGGAGACCGCGAAGCTGACCTTGCTCGAGGAGGCGATCTCCTTCATTTTGCTGCCGGCCCTAGACCCGTGGAAGTAGATGTGCCCCCGGTAATAGGCATAATTCAACGGCGTAAGATGGGGCCAGCCGTCGGCGCCCTCGGTAGCCAGGTAACCATACGACATTTCGTTCAGAAAAGCCTCGATTTCTCCCTGTTCCTCTACGGAAAACTCCTTGCGTCTCATGCTCATGGGATTATTCCTCCTCCTCGGTGCTGCGGAAATAATGATAGTACGCATCGTCGCGGACGTAGCCCATCCGTTCGTACAAGCGCTGGGCCGTCCGGTTGTCCGGGGCCGTCTCGAGCTGGAGTCCTTTGGCCCCGCTCTCCCGGGCCAGCCGTTCGGCGGCTTCCAAGAGCAGCGCCGCAGCGCCGCGGCCTCTCGCCTCCGGCCGCACATACAGGTCGTTCAGCGTCCACAGACGCTTCATGGAGACGGAGGAATAGACCGGGTAGAGCTGGGTGAAGCCGGCCGGTTCCGGGCTGCCCGCCTCATAGGCGAGGAGGATCACGGAGTCGCCCCGCTGCAGGAGCCCTTGCAGGAAGGCCCTAGCTCCCTCCGGATCGGAGGGCTGGCCGTAGAACTGGCGGTAGGCATCGAACAGCGGGGCCACCGCGTCCAGATCGGCGGGACCTGCGGTCACCACATGGATGAGAGAAGACGATAATGTCATGGCTGAAGCTCCTTTCGGATGACCAGGAACACTGGCATGAAGTGATATGGGGTATCATACCGTTCGGATTGACAAGCGAAAAGATCCAATTATGATTAGAAAGAATAGACCACTTGAAGGAGTCCGACCTGATGCATTTTCATATCTCCTATCATTCGAACCTGGACCGTTATCCCACGAAGCTCCTGGCGCTCTACCACGCGCTGAGGGACGGGATCGTCGGCGGGGTGCTGGGGTTCGGTATGCGCCTGCCCTCCACTAGGGAGCTGGCCGGGGAGTACGGCCTCTCCCGCGGCACGGTGAACCAGGTCTACGACATGCTGTCGGCCGAAGGCTATGTCGACTGCCGTGCCGGCAGCGGCACGTATGTCGCTTTCCGGCGGACCCTGCGCGCCGGAGCCGCGGCCGTGCCAGCCGCCGGGCCGCTGGGGGAGATGGCATACCCGCTGTCCCCGTGGAGCCGCAGGCTCGGTGCCCCGCCGAAGGAACCGATACACGGCGGCGAGGCTCCAAGCTCGCCTGCCGCCGCCGGGTGCATCGACTTCCACTACTTCGCGCCGGACCTCACCGGATTCCCGCGCGAAGAATGGAACCGGTGCCTGCACGCGGCGGTCCGGGAAGAGCCCGCGGCACGCCTGCGGGACGAGCCGGCCCAGGGCTGGGCCCCGCTGCGCGAGGCGATCGCCCAGTACCTGCGCCGAGCCCGCGGCATGGCGGCCGAGCCGGGCCAGATCGCCATTACCGGGGGCTCCGGCCAGGCGATTGCGCTGCTGGCGCAGCTGCTGATCGGCCCGGGCGAGGCTGCCGTGGCGGAGACGCCGGCCTACGGCGGCTTCCGCCGGGCCATCCGCGCCGCCGGAGGGCGGTGCATCGACGCGCCCGTCGACAGCGAAGGCATCGTGCCGGCGCTGTGGGACGCCCGGGTGCTCTTCGTGACGCCGACGCGGCAGTTCCCGACCGGCGCGGTGCTCTCGCTGGAGCGGCGGCAGCGTCTGCTGGAGTGGGCCGACGCGCAGGGGGCTGTCATCATCGAAGACGATTATGACAGCGAGTTCCGCCACGGTGGCAAAAGTCTCGAACCGCTGCGGGTGCTCGGCGGGGAGGGGCGGGTCGTCTATGTAGGGTCCTTTACGAAGTCGCTGCTCCCCCCCACGCGCATCGGCTACGCGGTCCTGCCCCAGCCGCTGGTCGGGCCCTTCGTCAGTGCGCAGGCGCTGTACGAGCCGTATCCGGTCAACCTGCTCGAGCAGAAAGCGCTCGCCGCATTCATGGCCGGCGGAGCGTACGAGCGGCATTTGCGCCGGATGAAGCGGACGTACGGCCGCAAGTTCAACCTGCTGGCGGAAGCGGCCAAAGGGCAGCTCGGCTCCCTCCTGGAATGGACGGAGAGCGACGCGGGCCTGCATTTGTTCGGTTGGTGGCGCGGGGAAGAGGAGGCGTATCTCGCCTACCGGAGCGCATGCGCCGGGGAGGGGGTCCGCTGGTCGGAAGCGGTGACGGAGCATGGCGGCGTCCGCCGGTACGGATTGTACTTGAATTTCCCGCATCTGACCGAAGCGGAAATCCGGGAAGGCGTACGCCGGATGGCCCTCGCGGGGGAGCGGCTCCTCCAAAGAAGTTAGGGTTCCGGCAGGAAAACCGCCTCGGGGGGTCGAATATTTCCTTGGACTTGGAAACACCGCGAATTGGAATACCATCACGATACCATGCTGCCGGCTGTCACGGCTCCATCATGAAACGGAGGAAAGGGAAATGGGCCAGAACACCTCCTATGTGCTCACGCCCTGCCGGAGGTTTACGATAACGCTGGGATTCTCGGTCTGCCTTATCGGCGTGATGCTGTCGGCAGTAACCCTATGGGGTTGCAGCAGCTTCGTTACGAGATATACCGTTGAATTGACGAGGGCGGCCATCGTGAAGCATTTTGCGAAGCTGCCGCAGCTGGCGGCCATCTTCCCGGAAGCTCCTGCAGGGGCGACGGCGGGGAGCACAGAGCTGGAGCCCACCGGGGCGGAGGGGCTGCGGAAGCTGGAGACTTCAGCCGACCTTCTGCAGAGCTACGACCGGATGCTGCCGCTGGTCAGGATGCACTTTGACCTGTACTCTATCCTCGACGCGAATTTCTATGATCCGTCGGGCCGGATCGTGTTTTCTTACAACAAGGAGGCGATCGGGCTGGAGGTCGAAGCAGCGATGCGGAGCAGCCTCGAGAAAGCGGCGACGAATGCCCAAGTGGTGCAAGAGCGTCTGGCCGGTCATATCCTTCACCTGTGGATGCCAATCCAGCGGGAGGATGGCCAAGTGGCAGGCATAATCGAAGTAAAGCGGGATATCAGCGAGCAGAACCGCCAGATCGGCTGGCTCGAGGGCATCTTGATGACGATCATCGTACTCGGTATGCTCGGCCTGTTTCTGGCGCTTCATCATGTGTACCGCAATTCCGCGGGCATGATCGACCGCAAGAACCGGGAACTTCGCGATATGGTGAGCCGGATCGAGCGGACGTATGACGAGTCGCTGCAGGCGCTGTCTTCGGCGCTGGATTCACGCGATAACGAAACACACGGCCATTCCTTCCGGGTGACATCGTATGCCCTGCGGCTGGGAATGGAGCTGGGGCTGACCGATAAGGAGCTGGGGTATTTGGCTCGCGGCGCCCTGCTTCATGACGTCGGGAAGATCGGAGTGCCGGATGCCATTCTCCTGAAGCCGGCGGAGCTGACCGAGGAAGAGTGGGTGGTCATGAAAAGCCATGTCGAAATCGGCTATCGCATGCTGAAGCATATCGCCTTCTTGAGCCCTTCGCTGGATGTCGTCCGGTATCATCACGAACGCTGGGACGGGGGAGGGTATCCCTACGGGCTGCGCGAGATTGAGATTCCGCTGTACGCCCGGATCTTCGCCCTGTGCGACAGCTATGACGCGATGACCTCCGACCGGCCTTACCGCAAAGGCTGGGGCTATGCGGAGGCGAGAGCGGAGATCGAACGCTGCTGCGGCACGCAGTTCTGTCCGGAGGTGGTGGCTGCCTTCCTGCGAATCCCCCAAGGGCGCTGGCTGGAAGTGGAAGAACTCAGCCGGAAGGGGGAGCCGAGGGTGCTGCTCGGCCGGGTGCTCGAGGAGACGATGGGCCTGCGGACCCCGTGAGGCTCCGGGGACGGTCGCTATCTCTCGAGCAGATGCCGCAGCGACATAGGGAAAAGCCGCGAAACGAAGCGCAGGATGCGCACGTTTCGCGGCTTTTTGTGTACTAGCGGCCCGCCTGCCTGAGCTTACGTCTTGCAGGCGCCGGACTAAGCAGTGCCGGATTCGGCTGACCATTCCTTCAGCGTCCGGTCCCGGGGCAGGAAGAAGGTCAGCAGCCCGATCAGCGGCAGGTAGCTCACAAGCTGCATGACGAAGGGCAGGTGCAGCCGGTCGATCAGTCCGCCGAGCCCGACTGCTCCGAGGGCGCCGAGCCCGAAGGCGAGCCCCGTGATCAGGCCGGAGACCATTCCGACCTTGCCGGGGATGAGCTCCTGGGCGTAGACTACGGTGACCGAGAAGCTCGAGAGGATGATGAATCCGTTGACGAGCAGAATGACGTAAGTCCAGAACTCATTGGCATACGGCAGCACGAGCGCCAGCGGCGCCGAGCCCAGCATGGAGAAGAAGATGACGTTGCGCCGGCCGATCCGGTCGGAGAGCGGGCCTCCGAGGAACGTGCTGAGCACGCCGGCGGCCGTGAACAGGAAGATGTAGAGCTGGGCGCGTTCGAGCGTCAGGCTGAACTTCTCCATAAGATAGAACGGATAATAAATCGTAATCCCCGCATGGTACCAGGATCTCGCGAAGACTAGGAAGATCAGCATCCCGATGGCGAACGAGATCTGCCTGCGCCGCAGAGGGTCGATCTTCCGGGCCACGGCCGACTTGGCCGGTCTCGGATGGGCCAACAGGTACCCGGCGTACCAACGGGAGATGTACAGCTGGACGACGATGGCAATGCCCGCTACCGCCGTAAACCAGATCGCGCCGAACTGCCCCAGCGGCACGAAGACCAGGGCCGTCATGATCGATGCCAGCGATTGGCCGGTATTGCCGCCGACCTGGAAGATCGACTGGGCCAGTCCCCGGCGCGAGCCGCCGGCCATGTAGGCGACGCGGGAGCCTTCCGGATGGAAGACGGCTGAGCCCAGGCCGATGAACAGGACGGAGAGCAGCACGAGCGGATAGCTTGGGGCGAGAGCGAGCCCCAGCACGCCGAGGAAGGTAAGGCCCATCCCGACGGGCAGCATATACGGCATAGGCTTTCGGTCGGAATACAGGCCGACGACCGGCTGCATGACGGAGGCGGTCATATTCAGCGCGAAGACGATGATCCCCGACTGCATGTAGGAGAGTTTCATCGAGTCCTTGATGATCGGCAGAATCGCGGGAATGACCGATTGGATCGTATCGTTGAACAAGTGGACGAGCGAGATAGCGAACAAGATTCGGAATAAGGTCGGCCGGACATCCGGCTGGGGCGCCGGTTTCGCGGCTGGGCCCGCGGCGGCCCCGGATTGGATCTGCATGGACAGGGCTCCTCTCGGTCAGTTCGGCGCGCATGCACCGCATGTGAAGCCAGGGCGAAGACAAACAGGCCGCACCCCGCAGGCAAGACCTGCGGCCGGGTGAGGTAGGATGGGACATGCCGCAGGGCAGAGGAGGCTACTCCCGGCGCTTGAAGATGCCGAGCTTCTCGCCCATACGGACTTTGCTGCCTTCCGCCAGATCGCTGCGGCTCTCGAACGTCCCGCTCTCGGTGAGCAGAACCACAGTGGAGCCGAATTCGAAGTAGGCAAGCTCTCCTCCGCGCTCGAGAAGGTCGGGCAGCGGAGCGACGTATTGAATCGAGGAGACATTGAGGGCGCCTACCTTGACGACGGCCACTTCGCCGCCCTCGTGCTCCACGTAGGTAATGAGGCGTTCGTTGCGGCTTAGGACCCGCCGCATATGCTTCAGGCCAAAGTCGTTGACCGGATACACTTTGCCCGGAACATGCTCTTTCTCGATAATCGTGCCGTCCACGGGCGAGTGAATCCGGTGGTAGTCGGTCGGACTGAGATACAGTACATAATAGAAGCCGTTCTTGTAATTCACCATCCGGGGACTGTGGTTGAGCAGTTCCTCGATCGTGTAGTCCTGTCCCTTCACGTTCACGATGGATCCTTCCCGGATGGGGCCCATACCGGTAATCAGGGCATCGACCGGGGACACCATGGTCTGCGGCGACGCATCTACTGGCCGCAGGCCGCTCTTCAGGCGCCGGGTAAAAAAGTCGTTGAGCGAGGCGTACTCATGGACGGCCTTCTCCGCGTCCTCTACCGGAATGCCGTATGTTTTGGCAAAATGGGGAATGAGGGAGCGGGAGGCCCTGGACTTGGCAAAGGCGCCGGTGAGCTGCGACACCGACTTGCGGGACGAAAGCTCAGTCAGCAGCCGAAAGAACGATATCTTCATGCTTCTGGGTTCACCTGTTTCTTTGAATGTAAGTATTCGGAATCTAACGCTTATCTTGACATAAGAGAGGCCACAAATCAACCAAGAAACGTGTCCGGACAGCACGAAAAGCCCCCTGTGGAGGCTTGGCATCGTGGCGTGGAGCCTGGACTCGGATGATATCGGAATAGAGCTCCGGATCAGGCGGCGCCTTGCGGATGCGGCCGTGGCGGAGCAGCAGCGGTGAAGACTCGTGTCGGGGCGGCAGGAAGAAGTCCGGCCAGCCGGTATCGGCGCTCTGTATCTCTTAGACGTCGAACGTTACGCCAGTCCCGCAGGTGTTCTTGTACTCGCCGCAGGTCAGGCAGGTTGCCAGGTTAACGAGAATCGGACAGCAAGAGCCCGACAGCTTCGTGCAGGATACAGGCGTGCGGTAGGCGGGATCCGGGGAAATCATCGTGCAGTAGGAGCAGTTCGACACCATCTCGGCGGTGAGCCCTGTCAGGAAAGGAGGAGTAGATTCAAACGGTACGGTTACGGTTTCATTCATTCGTCGCGTTCCTTCTTTCTCTTTAAAGATAGCGCTTCCAATGTTAGATGCCGCGGTCCCTGATGAAGTACTCTCTGACGTGTGCAGAATCCGTGAAGAGCGAGCAAGAATTAGTGTACCAGAATCAGGTAGAGAAGGCTAGGGGGTACGTGTACTTTTTTAAATATTCAGAAAGATGAAATCTCATTGACAAATGGGTCTTTCGTGATAAGATGAGAAATGTCACTAGGGGAGCCGCACAGGCTGAGATTGGATCAATAGATCCTAAACCCTCTGAACCTGATCTGGATGATACCAGCGTAGGGAAGTGGAGTGCGTAGCACGCTGTTGATCTTTTATGTGCTTACAAGGCCGCTTCCGAGCATCGGGGGCGGCTTTTTTGATTTATTTGCCGCCGCTTGCGCCCCTGCTGTCATACCCGCTCCGGCATCGCCGCTTCAGCTTCTTCTATTATTATACTTCTAAAGGAGTGGATTCATCGTGTCAAAAGGTCTGAAGCTCACGGATATTCTCGTCACGGTCGTCATTGCCGTAGTGTTTGCTGTGGTGTACCGGTTATGGAACGAAGTATATAACGTGCTTAAGCTCCCGGGCTTTCAGCTCGAGCAGATCGGCTACGGCATGTGGTTCATTGCCGGTACGGCGGCCTTCCTCATCCTGAGAAAGCCCGGCGTAGCCTTCCTGGCGGAGGCTGCGGCTGCGTCAGGGGAAATGATCATGGGCTCCGCATACGGCGTAGAGGCTTTCACATACGGACTGGTGCAGGGCCTGCTGGCCGAGCTGGTCTTCGCTGCCTTCGGATATAAGCGCCATACGGCCCTCGTGGCCGGGTTGGCCGGAGTGGCCTCGGGACTGGGCTCGATTGTTTATGATTACTTCAAATTGTATCTCTCCGAGCTCGAGACCTGGAACCTCACTCTCTACATCGTCTTCCGGCTCATCGGGGCGTTCCTGCTGACCGGCCCGCTGGCTTATGTCATCGTGAAGGCGCTGGAGAAAACGGGAGTGACCCAGCTCGTGCGTCCGGCAAGCGCCCGCGATTATCAAGCCCTCGACCGGAAGAAGACGCTCTAATGAACGGCATGCAGGATGAAATAGCGAACGGCGGCAGCGTAAGGGTGCCGGAGCCTAGGGAGACTGCGGCCGCCGTCAGAGGGCTGCGGCTCAAATTCCCGGGCAGCGCCCCGCTGCTGTTCGAAGATTTGACCCTGGAGGTGCCGCGCGGGCAAAAGGTGCTGCTGCTGGGCCCAAGCGGATGCGGCAAGTCCACTCTGCTGCAGGTGTTCTCGGGCCTGATCCCGCAGTCCATCGAAGTGCCGATGAAGGCCGACAGCCTTCTCATTCCAGAGGCATGGGGCTATCTGTTCCAGGACCCCGAAACCCAGTTCTGCATGCCCTTCGTGGATGAGGAACTGGCCTTCGTGCTGGAGAATCTCCGGGTTCCCCGGGAGGAGATGGAGGAGAGGATCCGCATATATCTGAAGCGGGTCGGGCTGCATCTGGAAGACATCCACGTGCCGATCGCCTCCCTCTCCGGCGGCATGAAGCAGAGGCTTGCGATCGCTTCGCTGCTTGCGCTCGAACCGGACGTGTGGTTCCTTGACGAACCGACATCCCTGCTCGACCCTGAAGGGACGGGCGAGGTGTGGGAGACGGTCAAGGAGCTGACCCGGGACAAGACGGTGCTGATCGTCGAGCACAAGATTGAGGAGCTGGCGGGCTTCGTCGACCGGGTCGTGCTGTTCGGCCCGGATGCCCGCATCCTGGCCGACGGGCCGCCGCAGACCGTATTCCGCGAGCACCGCAGCGAGCTCCGCGAATACGGCATCTGGTACCCTGGCGTATGGGAGGATTACGATCTGCAGCCGGGCAGGCTGCCCGGCCAAGGGGTGTCCGCCTTCCGCGGGGCCGCTGGAGTCCAGCCTCTGGCGAGCCTCCGGGAGTTCCGCGGATTCCATGGACGGGAGCAGAAGATCCAGGTGCCGGCGGCCGACGTGTTCGCGGATGACTGGATCGCCATCGTGGGGGAGAACGGGGCAGGCAAAAGCACGCTGCTCCAGGCGCTGATGCAGCTGATCCCGACGCAGGGCGGCTATACGCTCGGCACATGCTCCGTTAGAGGCTTCGATGAGGTAAGGGACGAAGCCTCGTATGTGTTCCAGAACCCCGAGCTGCAGTTCGTGACCCACTCCGTCTTCGACGAGGTGGCCTGGGCCTACCGGCAGGAGGGGCTGCCGGAGGCCGAAGTACGGGCCCAATCGGAAGAGCTGCTGAAGTGGTACGGTCTCGAGCAGCAGGGGGACCTGCATCCTTACCAGCTCTCCCTCGGCCAGAAGCGCCGGCTCAGCGTGGCCTCGGCCACGGGCAAGGCGAGGCGGCTGCTGCTTCTCGACGAGCCGACCTTCGGCCAGGATGCGGCGAACACGTTCGCCCTTCTGGAGAAGTTGGAGGAGTGGAGGAGAGGGGGAAGCGCCATCGTGATGGTGACCCACGATCCCGAGATTGTAGCGCGGTTCGCCACGCGGGTGTGGGAGGTGCGCGGAGGCGCCCTGACGGCGGAGATATCTCCGGAAGCCTACAGGGCCTCCCATTCCGTACGGCGTTCTGCAGGAAAGGAGACTGAACCGCTTTGCCGCTGACCTGGACGTTCCGCGAGACCTGGCTGCACCGGGCCAACCCCGCCTTCAAGATCGGGTTATCCGTGCTGATGTTCCTCGCGGTTCTCTTCACCCATAACATTAACGTGCTCCTGCACGTGACCTGGATGCATCTGCTTCTGTTCTATACGGCAACGGGGCTGCCGGCGCGCCGGCTGCTGCTGCTCTCCCTGCCCTTCCTGCTCATGCTCGTCTCCTCCTCGACTTCGATGCTCTTCTTCGGCAAGGGAGAGACGACCTGGCTGCAGTGGGGACTGGTTCATATCACGGAGGAGAGCTTCTTCCGTTCTCTGCATATCGGCCTCAAGACCGTCAACATGGCGGTGCTCGGGCTGCTGTTCGGCTTGACGACGAGCCCCGTGAGGCTGTTCTATTCGCTGATGCAGCAGACGCGGCTGCCGGCCCGCTATGCCTACAGCTTCATGGCGGCGCTCCGGCTGCTGCCGATGGTCGTCTCCGAGTATCAGGCGCTTCAGATGGCGCTGAAGGTGCGGGGCGTGAAGCGCGCCAAGGGAATCCGCGGATGGGTCGACTCGATCAAGCGGCATGCGATCCCGCTGCTCGCCCAGAGCATCCGGCGTGCGCAGCGGATCGCGGTCGCCATGGAGGCGAAGCGCTTCTCCTCGGACAGCCGGCGAACCTATTACTACGTGATCGGCTGGTCGGCAAGCGATGCCATCCTGGCGGCCGCCGCCGTGGCGGTCTGGACCGCAGGACTGCTGCTCGGCGGTCATCTGCCCTTCCTGTCGGTCACGGATGTCCGTTAGCCGGAGGGCAGCCACGGGCCGGGCGGGGCTGCCGCCGGGAGGACCACCGGGACCCAAAGCCGAGAGCTGCCTCTGCAGAGCAGCCGGATAGCCAAGACTATACTACCGCCTATTGGAGGGTACATTCACATGACATTCTCGCAAGAACTCCGGGAAGCCGCAGATGCCAGCTGGCAGGCCAGCTTCGATCATCCGTTCGTGCGGGGGATCGGCGACGGCACCCTGCCGCTCGATGCCTTCCGCCATTATGTGCTCAATGACGCGTATTATTTGTCCCAATTCGCCCGGGTCCAAGCACTGGGGGCCGCGAAGGCGGACGACCTCTTTACCGTGAACCGGATGGCCGTCCACGCCCAGGGAACGTACGGGGCGGAGCTGTCGCTGCACGAGAAATTCGCCGGGCAGCTGGGCATTACCGAAGAGGAACGCGCGGCCTTCGAACCTGCACCGACCGCCTATGCCTATACCTCGCACATGCTGCGGGCCGCCTATGCGGGAGGGCTCGGCGACATTGTCGCGGCGATCCTGCCGTGCTACTGGCTGTATTACGAGATCGGCGAGCGGCTGGCCGGCTGCACGCCCGAAGAACCGATCTACCGTGAGTGGATCGCCGCCTACGGGGGCGACTGGTTCAGAGAGCTCGTGGAGGAGCAGATCACTAGGCTCGATGAGCTGGCGGAGACGGCATCTGCGGGAGACCGCGAACGGATGAAACGCCATTTTGTGACGAGCAGCCGCTACGAGTATATGTTCTGGGACATGGCTTACCGCAAGGAAGCTTGGCCTGTATAGTTAAGCGGGGATCAGGGTCCCTAGTGCACAGCCCCCGGGCTGTGCATTTTTTTACCCCTAGACGGCCGCTGCGGTGAAACGATATAATAAGAATGATTACAATTGAAAGCGCTTACTACCCAATAATGCCCATTTTGAAACGGAGGAGATGTTATGAAAGCCCAAGTCAAGCGCTATGCGGACATTGCCCGCACCCCCCGGTTCCAAGCTCTGATGGCAAGGAAGAAGAAGTTTCTCCTGCCGCTGAGCCTGTTTTTTCTGGCGTATTATTTCACGCTGCCCCTGCTTACCTCCTATTCGAAGGTGCTGAACCAGCCTGCTGCCGGGCCGGTCACATGGGCATGGATTTTTGCCTTCTCGCAGTTCATCATGACGTGGGCGCTCTGCATGCTGTACTCCCGCAAAGCCGCCGATTACGACCGCATGATCGACGAGATCCGGGAGGAGCATGTGTAAGAGAGAAGAGGGCTGAACCGATATACTCATAGCTGACGGAGGGATTCCATGAACGCGACCGCATTCTTGCTGTTTCTCGGCATTGTAGGCTTGACCTTGATCATTACATACTATGCATCTAAGAAAACGAACACCGCCAGCGAATTCTACACCGGCGGGGGAAGTCTGACCGGATGGCAGAACGGCCTCGCTATTGCGGGCGATTATATGTCTGCCGCTTCGTTCCTTGGGATTGCGGGGACGATCGCCTTGGCCGGCTTCGACGGCTTCTTCTACAGCATCGGCTTCCTCGTGGCATACCTGGTGGTACTGTATCTGGTGGCCGAGCCGCTCCGCAACCTCGGCAAATACACGATGGCCGACATGATCGCCGCCCGGTTCAATAACTCGCGGGTCCGCGGCATTGCGGCGCTCAATACGATTGCGATATCGATCTTCTATATGATCGCGCAGCTCGTCGGGGCAGGCTCCCTGATCAAGCTGCTGCTCAACCTGGACTATACCGTGTCGGTCCTTATCGTAGGCGTCCTGATGACCGTCTATGTCGTGTTCGGCGGCATGACGGCGACTTCTTGGGTCCAGATCACGAAAGCGATGCTGCTCATGGCCGGTACGTTCATCATCTCCCTGATCGTATTCGCGAAGTTCGACTTCTCGCTCGTCACGATGTTCGAAGCGATGAAGAACGCCACGCCTCTGCAGGACAGCTTCCTGAATCCCGGCAACAAGTACAAGGTGCCGCTCGATACGCTGTCGCTGAACCTGGCGCTGGTCCTCGGTACCGCAGGGCTGCCCCACATTCTCATCCGCTTCTTCACGGTGAAGGACGCCAAGACGGCACGCAGCTCGGTCGTCTATGCCACGTGGCTGATCGGCGCTTTCTACATCATGACGATCTTCCTCGGCTTCGGCGCGGCGGCGTTCGTAGGCTATGACGCCATCGTCGCGCAGGATAAGGGCGGCAATATGGCGGCGCCGCTGCTGGCCAGAGCCCTCGGCGGCGACTTTTTCTTCGCCTTCATCTCGGCTGTAGCTTTTGCCACCATTCTGGCGGTTGTTACCGGTCTCGTACTATCCGCCGCGTCGGCGTTCTCCCATGACTTCTACAGCAGCATCCTGCGCAAGGGGCAGGCGACAGAGAAGGAGCAGGTGAAAGTGGCCCGCTATGCTTCGGTGGGCGTGGCGGTCCTGTCGATCCTCCTGTCCCTGTTCGCCCAGAAGCTCAACGTGGCGTTCCTCGTCAGCGTAGCCTTCGCCATCGCGGCGAGCGCCAACCTGCCGGTCATTCTCTTCACGATCTTCTGGCGCCGCTTCAACACGGCGGGCGCCGTGGCCGGGATGCTCACGGGCCTCCTCTCCGCCCTGCTGCTCGTCTTCTTCTCGCCGAGCGTCTGGGCGCCGGAAGCGGGCAAGGCGATCCTCGTCGGCACGCCGCTCTTCCCGTACGCGAACCCGGGGATCGTCTCGATCCCGCTCGGCTTCCTCGGGGCGATCATCGGTACGCTCTTGACCTCGAGCGCGAAGGTAACGCAGGAGCACAGCGACAAGTTCGATGAGATTCTCGTGCAGGCCAATACCGGGATCAAGCCGGAAGAGACGGGGCTGCCAGTGGGGGGCCAAGTAACCAAAGCCCGCAAAGACAAGTTCAAGCCCGGCGCCGGCTCCCGGACGCTGGATAAGTAAGAAAGTCTTTTACAGCGCTCCATATCACAACAAACGCCCCCTGTCCCGCCAAGAAGGCAGGATAGGGGGCGTTTGTTGTGCCGTGAGGCCGGCCTACAGAAGGGGGCTCCGGTTACCCTGAGATTCAGCGGTAGGGGAACGGGCGGCGATCAGCGTTTGGAATACAGGGGATAGTCCACACTCGACGGCACTTCGATCAGAACCAGCCGCAGCCCGGTATCTGCAGGAGAGTCTATCACCGCTTCCGCATCCTCATGCGAGTAGAGCAGCAGGAAGTCCTGCTCGCGGAAGCTGTCCGTCTTCCCGGGCACGTCTGCCGCATGCACCGATCCGCCGCCGCGGACGGCGAGGGCCGCCAGCGTACGGCCGGCGGCGATGGTATGGCGGTAGGTGCCGCCGGGCTCGATCGCCACATCCCACATGAGCACGTCCGTAACGAGCTCTACCGGCGACCCTTCGCCAATGACGGTCTTACGGACATAGCCTTCCCTTGACTCGGCCGGGAACTCCTCGTGCTCGACCTGACTGTAGGTAGGCTGCCTGCGCAGCGCGGCCTGGATCTCCGGCTCGAACCAGATCTGGAACGCCTCCATGTCCGGTCCGATGAACCGTTCCTCATGGGAGACGCCCGAGCCCGTCTGCATGATCTGCGCCCCTCCGGGGCCGACCGTGCTGCGGGTGCCGAGCGTATCGCCGTGCTCGGCGCGGCCCTGGAGCACATAGGTCATAATCTCGAAGCCTTGGTGCGGGTGCAGGCCGATATAGCCTTCCTCTTGGGCCTGCGCCCAGGCCCAGTAGAAGAGAGGGCCGACGCGGCGGACGACCTAGCCTTCGCCGGGGAACCCGATCGGCTTCCGCTCGGTGATGCGGCCTCCGTCGAAAGCTCCGGCGGCCTGCATGGATGGGGGATAGATGAGAATTTGCATAGTCTTGTTCCTCCTCAGATATCGGATTAATCTCTTAAAACTAAGATAAATAACTGGCAAAGCACCAGCCGGCAGGACAGATCCGGCTTCCGCCAGGGAAGCCGGCGGGGACACCCCCCTGCTACGGCTTCGGGGCCCCTGTCCCGCCTCCGTATTTGAACTGCTCCTGGGCGGCCAGACCAAGCTTGCGAAGCAGGGCGATGGCGATCTTCTTCTCCTCCGCGGAGAGGGCGGATACAGCATCTGCAATGGCTTCGCGGTGTGCAGGGAACGCCTGGTCCAGGAACGAGCGCCCAAGACTTGTAATCTCGGCATAAGAAACGCGGCGGTCTTCTTCGCTGGGTCTTCGTTTCACGAGCCCTTTGTCCTCGAGTTTGTCGACGACATAGGTAATGTTGCCGCTCGTCATGAGAATCTTGCTGCCGATCTGCTGAAGCGGCTGCGGCCCCTTGTGATACAGCAGCTCAAGCACCCCGTACTCGGTCGGGTTGAGGCCGTGCCGGCGGATATCCCGGTGGGCATGAGCCATGACCCATTCGCTGGCCCGGGATAAGACGATGAACAAATGCAGCGATTCGTCCAGTTCTTCTGTCATGGGGTGATGCCTCCTGCTCATTGCGATCATACTATATATCTTGAATTAAAGGTAATCCAGAACGGCCGGTTTGTCAACCCCGTATGGGCACCAGATAGCCTGCATCCTGTCCGGGACTCGGGACTCTGGATCGGGACCTGTATATACATAACCGGTAAGCGGCCCAGATATTGCTTGCGGCAGGAGAGCCGGACCCGGCAGGGAAATTTCGCTGGGCGCAGAACTTTTTGTAGGCGGGACTCGTACATGTAGGTAGACCGCACAGAATTTATATCAATCAATCCTACTATTACTCGATGGAGGTACTGCTGACATGTTCCGAATGAAGAATCACCGGGCAGGCAAGCTGCTGCTGAGCCTGACCCTTGCGATGACGGTGTGGGTGCTGCCTGCTCCTTCTGTAGATGCGGCTTCGTTCTCTTATGCCGCCTATCCCAAAGGAACGGTGGGGATCCAGAAGCCCGTTATCGGCTTCGATGTGGGCGAGACCGACGCCGCCCAGCGGTTCAGTGCCTTCAACATGAAGGTCGACGGACGGATGATCGCCGGCACGCTGGACGGGGAGGAGATGAGCTACATCTATACGCCGTCCGAACCGCTGGCTTCGGGAGAGCATACCGTTGAGGTAACGCTGCAGTTCGACGGCTATGAAGCGATCAATAGCTCCTGGACCTTCCGGGTGGCGGAGAATGCCGTGAGTGAGGTCAAAGCGGACTATGGGAAGAACCAGCAGGACGGGCTTCAGGCCATTAACGACTACCGGATCTTATACGGACTGCAGCCGCTGAAGCTCAATGCGAACCTGACCCTGGCCGCCAAACTGCATGCTTCGTATCTGGCCGGCAATAAGGCGGCGAACAGCGGCCTGTCGCTGCACAAGCAGCAGGCGGGCCTGCCCGGATTCATCGGCGAAGGGCCCGGTGAGCGTTCTGTCTATGCCGGGTATTACAAAGGGATTGGCGAAGATGTCTCGTTCCATACGGGCACGCTGATCGATTCGATCGACTCGCTCTTCGATGCCCCTTATCACCGCTCCCCGTTCCTGAATCCGGACGCCCGGGATCTCGGCATCGAGATGGTGGGGGATTACGTGGTGATGGAGTTCGGGTTCGGCGATGAAACGGGAGACCTGAATCTCGTCGTATCGCCCGCTCCCGGGGATCCTTACGTGCCGGTGAATTTCGAGGGCTATGAAGACCCGGATCCGATCCGGATGCACACGGCAGCCAAATACCCGGTAGGCTACCCGCTGATGGCTGTGGCTGACGGGGCGAATATTACGGCCGTGGAACTGGCCGGTGCGAAGCTGACCGACGCCTCTGGGGCCGAGGTGGAGCTGCTGAAGAATTCAGCTGCCAATGACGATCACCTGAAGAACGCGGCGATCCTGATTCCTGCCGCACCGCTGCAGCCTGATATGGAGTATAAGGCATACGTGAAGCTGAACGTGTCCCGTAACGGAGTGCCGTCGGTACTGGAGAAGTCGTGGAGCTTCCGCACGGAGCCGGCGGACGGGATCGGCAAGACTAAGCTTCACTCCGACGCGGCGGCTTATGTGAAGCAGGCGCAGCTTCCGGTACCTGCCAAGCATGTGGTCACCTTCAAGCTGGACAACGACCAATACAGTCTGGACGGTCTCCGCTTCCCGATGAAGCGCGCGCCGTTCCTGCTGGACGGCTCGTCGTACCTGTGGGTACGCGACTTGTCCGCTGCGCTGGGCGCCACGGTGACATGGGACGACAGCCGTAAGGCGGCCGTGTACACGAAGAACGGACGGACGGTGACGTTCTTCACCGGACGGGGCGCTTACGAGATCAACGGCAAGGAGTACACGACAGGTGCGCCCGCGCGCTTGGAGAACGAGTTGACGCTGATTCCGGTCCGGCTGCTCTCGGAGGTGCTCGGTGCCGACGTCAAGTATAACGATGCGACAAGAATCGTGACGATTACGTATTAATACAAAGGTTAGCCAAAGAAGCGTCCGTATAGAACGGGCGTTTCTTTTTTTATAATCCAGGATTATATATCTCACAGAACTCGATCTTGTAATCGATCACAAGAAGGGATGCTGTCCGTTATAGGGTGCACCCCGTCCGTGCATTTGATTCCTGGCTGCCCTCCAGAATAGAGGACGGGTAATCAATCTCTGCGGGGGGAAGCGATCGGAATCCCTGCGCACTCTAACCAGACTAGGCAGCCTCCCCTACGCCTCCACCCGGTCGCCGCGCGACTGCGGGTGGGAAATGACGAGAAACTCGGCCGCTTCGCCCGATGTGTTCTTGATCTGGTGGGGCACGAGGGGGGCGACTTCACAGCCTTCCTGCGGGTACAGAACATGCACCGTACCGTCCACCTCGAGTTCGGCGCATCCGGAGAGCATGAAGAAGAATTGCCGCGACACTCCGTGATAATGCCGCACTTCTTCGGTGCCGGAGGGCATCCGTTCATGGATGACGCTGAGCCCGGGCTGCTTCACGAGATGCCATCCGTCGCAGCCGGCGCCCCATTCATAATGTTCCGCGTCACGTTTGCTGATCTTCAGGGGGATCGCCTTCTTTCTGTATCGTCGTGTCTTCGATCGTTGTTCCTTCGAGCCACCCCCCAGTGGAGCGGGGGAGCGGCCCGCGCTGCGCGGCCTCCTCCAGCCAGCGGAGACGGTAACAGTTCATTCCCGTCCCGCCGAGCTCTTCGAGCAGACCGTAATTCGCCCAGGCGCCGACTACCGCACCGATGCCCGGCACGAGTTGGAGCATTTTGCGAAAATCGATCGTATCGCGGTATTCCTGCTGCAGCTTGCGCCAATCGATATGCTCCGCATAGCTGCTCGCCGGAGGCAGGGACTTCACCGTCCGCGGCCAGGCGGCGACCGCTTCATACAAGGGAGGCCGCGCCTCCCGGCCCGAGAAGGCGAGCTGGAAGATCTGAAGGATGAACAGCCGCTCCCGGTAGTCGTAGGTGGAATGGCCGTAGATATGAGCCAGCTCGAAGAGGAACCTCATTTTGATCCCGATGAGGATGGGGAAGTCGGCCATGCCGAGCAGGAACCCGCCGGCCCCGGCCCCGGCGCCTTCGGCGGCGGCCAGCTTCTTGTAGAAGGCGAGCTTCTCTTCCGCAGCCTTGTCGCGCAGGGCCAGGGACAGCCCGGCGGCAGGATCGCTCTTCGGAATATAATCCATGGAGAACAAGGCGGTCTGCACAATCCCTTTGACCGTGGAGGTGATGGCCGCATGCACTTTCTCCGGGATCGCCTGGTTCACGCGCGTCTGCAACGCCTTGGATGTCCGCTCCAGCCGTCCCGGCGGCTTCAGCAGATCTGCACGCCACCGCTCCAGCTGCCGGCTTACCTGGTGTTCGTATACGCTCCATTCTTCGTTCATGAGCTTCCGGCTCCTCTCTTGGGTTCTCGCCGCGGGGAATATCTTGATGTTATTATACGTTATACGGGAGATCAGCCCAATAGGCTTCAGGAGAGGGAGAATGTCGTAGAAGGTCGGCCGGAGAGTTCCCAGGATGGAATTAGAAGAGGAGGCGCAGGCTGTTATGACATGCCGCTGCGGGTGGGTCAACGAAGACCCGCTGTATCAGGAATATCACGACCAAGAATGGGGCGTGCCGGTGCACGATGACCGGAAGCTGTTCGAGATGCTGATTCTGGAAGGCGCTCAGGCGGGACTGAGCTGGTATACGGTGCTGAAGAAGCGAGAGAGGTACCGTGAGGTATTCGACGGCTTCGATCCGGGGGTCGTTGCGGCTTATGGCGAAGAGAAGATCGGGGAGCTCCTGGCCGACCCCGGCATTATCCGCAACCGGCTCAAAATCCGGGGAGCCGTTGCCTCCGCGCAGGCTTTCCTTCGGGTGCAGGACGAGTTCGGCAGCTTCGACCGGTATATCTGGCGGTTCACAGGCGGAGAAACCATAAGGAACGCCTGGGGCACGCTTCGCGACGTGCCGGCGCAAACCCCGGTGTCGGACGCCATGAGCAAGGATCTCAAGAAGCGAGGTTTCACCTTCGTCGGATCGACGATCTGTTATGCGTTCATGCAGGCGACGGGGATGGTGATGGACCATACGTTAGACTGCTTCCGCTACAAGGAACTGGCGGAGTAGGGCGGCCGGTGCTTTGCTCCGAGCTGTCCTGCCATCTGCCTGGCTGAGGGCCAGGGCTCTGGCCGGGAGACATCTTGGAGCATGAACCTGCCCGGCGGCCGGAGCGGATAGCGGTGCGAATCCACGCATGGAAGAGCTGGGACAGGCTCTCAGGGACCGGGGCGCCCAAATCGGAAGAGGGAGCAAGCCCGGCGTCCATCACTTCCCAATTTGGGCGCCGGCCTATGGACGAAGGGCCCATCCGTCTGCGTTCCCTGCTGAATATACTGCAGTATGCGAACGCATGTAGGAGGAGGGGCTGCGCATGAAACCGCGGATCGATGTGGCTGTCGTAACACCGGGATCTTTCGTCATCCCGTCCAGCCGGAGCAGTTCCGTAGAGCTGGTGGTAGAGGAAGTCGCGGCCCGGGTCGGCCGCGGGCTCCGGCTGGCGGTATTGGGACGCCGAAGCCGGGTGCTCCCGGCGGAAGAAATCCGCGGGGGAGTGAGGTATGCCCGGGTGCCGGCGCCCTCCCCCCGCGGATACATCCGCCGTATCTCCCGCCGGCTCGAGAAGCTGCGCCCGGACATCATCCAGGTGGAGAACCGGCCCCGGTTCGTCCGGTATCTGCGCCGCCGTCACCCCGGGGCGAAGATTGTCCTGTCGCTGCATTCGGTCACCTTCGTCTCCCGGCCGCATATCCGGCTGGGGGAGCTGAGGCGCTGCCTCGCGGCTGCGGACCGGATCGTCGTCAACTCGGAATTCATCCGGCAGGAGATGGAGCGCAGGGATCCGGGATCCCGAGACAAGCTGGTCGTCAACCATCTCGGCGTGGATACAGGCAAGTTCGCTTCCCGCTGGCACGGCGAAGAAGCGGTGCGCCGGGAAGCGATGCTCGCACAGCTTGGGCTGCAGGGGAAGCGGATTCTGCTCTATATCGGCCGGCTGATTCCCATCAAAGGCGTACACCACGTGATGGAGGCGATGCCCCGCATTCTGGCGGAGGTGCCGGATACGGTGCTTGTCATCGTGGGAAGCGCCTTCTACGGCTCGAAGCGGACGACACCTTACGTGAGACGGCTCCACCGGATGGCGAAGCGGATGAAGCTGCCGGTCCGCTTCATTCCGTATGTCCCTCACAACGAGATCGCGGACTGGTTCCGGCTCGCGGATGTGCTGGTGGTGCCGTCGGGGCGCAGGGAAGCGTTCGGGCTCGTGAACGTCGAGGCGATGGCGGCCGGTGTGCCGGTGGTCGCGACCCGCTGCGGAGGGATCCCGGAGATTATCGAGGAAGGCGTGACGGGCCTGACCGTCCAGCTGACCTCGATCCATGAGGAGCTGCCGGACCGTCTATCCTGGCTGCTCCGGGACGAAGGCGCCGCTTACCGCATGGGGATCCACAGTGTGGAGCGGGTGAGGGAGCATTTTACGTGGGAGCGGACTGCCGAGCGGTGGCTGGACCTGTATGAGGAGCTTAGGCACGGCAGGCCGGGGACCTGGGGCACACCCGAGTAGGCTGCTGACCTTCTTGACAGGCAGCCATGCAAGGTCGCCCTCCGTTCTCAGCGGGACCTTGGGGCATCTGCAGTATATCAAAGTGGAAGCATCCGTTCCTCTCCGGAGGAGGCCGGATGCTTTTTTGGCATGGCATCAAGAGGGAACCTGCGGAGCTTGTCACAAGAAGCTCTTATATTGGAGGAGCGCCGGCTGTCTCGCTTCCCGTCTGGGGAGGCGGCTTGAGGCGGAGCGCGGCCGAGCCGTCACAGGGACCGGCCGTGCGGCAGCGATAGCCCGGAACCATGGGGGAGGCACGGGCTTTTAGCTGGCTTTCAGCCTATTTTGCAGAAGGCGAATGACCACTTCCTAGGTATATGCATATGTTATCAATGACCGCAGGCTCAAGACACCCTGCCTGATCGCATAAGAGCCCATGAATTTATATTTAGGAGGACCCTCATGAAAAAGGACAGCCGCCGCTCAGTCGGCAAGTATAAACCCCGCACGCAGCGTATGGGAACCTATATCAATGAGCTCAGCTGGCTGGATGAGAAGCCAAGCAAGCTGGGGGCTCGGGGAGTACCTAAGGAAGATGCTTCTATATCGCAGGTTCTGACGCCGGAGACAGCCGAAGAGGAGTTTAATTACAGCGAGGCGGAGAGCGTCGTAGAACCCGAGGAAATTCCAACGCCGCCGAAAAGGGCCGCAGTATCGAAACCGACGGTGCTGCCGGCGGAACCGCCCGTGCCCGGACTCTTGACGATCCAGCCGAAGCCGGAGAACCGGCGGGCATTCCAGGGAGCGAATGTGTATACCGACGATCTCGGCGATGAGTCGGTGACTACGGAGAAGATTGCCCGTTATGCCGTAGACGGCACCCGGATCAGGCGCGGGGGAGTCAGCCGGGAGAACCTCGCGGATTACGCAGTGGACAGCACCAAGCTGGCTGACCGCTCCATTACCGGGCAGAAGCTCGCTCCCCGTTCGGTAACCGAGGATATCCTGGCTCCCGGCGCCGTCACGTCGGATAAGGTGCGCGACCGCTCGATATCCGGCGAGAAGCTGCTCGACAGCAGCATTACTTCGGAGAAACTCGCCGATAAGACGATTGACGCGATGAAGATTGCCGACGGCTCGATTCATGCGAAGCATCTCGCCGACGAGGCGATATCTGGCGAGATGATCCAGTATCAATCGATTACCTCGGACAAAATCAAAAGCGGAGCCATCCAGAGCGCGCAGCTCGCCAATGGCAGCGTGAATACGGCGAAGCTGGCCGACGGGGCGGTTGGCAGCGATAAACTTCGGGATGGGGCGGTCACCGCGCCAAAGATTGCCGACGGTGAGATTACAACCGAGAAACTGGCCCTCCAAGCGGTGACCGAGGAAAAGCTGGCGCCGTGGAGTGTCGCTGCCGAGCATCTCAAACTGAAGACGATTCTGCATGATCATCTGGCTCCAGGCAGCGTCCGGGGCACGAATATCGCATCGAAGCAGGTAGAGTCCTATCATTTGGCAGAAGATGCCGTGCAGTCTCTCCACCTCAGGGATGGCTCCGTGGCCTCCGGTAAATTGGCCAAGAACTCCGTTCAGGGCAAGCATCTGAGTGAATCCAGTGTCGAGGGCAGGCACGTGCAGACCGGAGGGATCGAGGGACGCCACCTGAGCCCCCATGCCGTGTCGGCCGAGAAGATTGCTCCGTCCAGTGTCGGTTCTTCCCAGCTGGCCGACGGTGCGGTATCGACGGAGAAGCTTGCGAATGAATCCGTGACCGAAGAGAAGCTGGCGGCATGGAGCATCGCTTCCGAACATCTCAAGCTGAGTTCGATCGTCCATGATCATTTGGCCCCCGGCAGTGTACGCGGGACGAATATCGCTTCGAAGCAGATCGAAGCTTTTCACCTGGCTGATGAAGCAGTGCAGTCCGAACAGCTCAAGGACGGTTCCGTAACCTCCGGCAAACTGTCCAAGAATGCCGTTCAGAGCATTCACCTCACCGAATCCAGTGTCGAAGGCAGGCATGTGCAGGCGGGAGGGATCGAGGGAAACCACCTGGCCTCCCATGCTGTGTCCGCAGAGAAAATCGTGCCGTCGAGCATCGGCACATCCCAGTTGTCTGACGGTGCCGTTACGACGGAGAAGCTGGGCAATGGGGTAGTGACTTCACTGAAGCTCTCCCCGAAATCTGTGCAAGCGGGGCATCTGGCGCCGGGATCGGTGCTCTCCGTCCACCTGGAATCCAAGGTCGTGCAGGCGGGCCACCTGGGGCCGAGAGCCGTAGACTCCGAACATTTGCAGGACCGCAGCGTCACGGCCGAGAAGCTGCAGGACCGTTCGGTGACAGCTGTACATCTGGCGAATGGATCGGTGCAGTCCCAGCATCTGACGGAGAATCTCGTGCATTCCATGCATCTGGGCAATCAGAGCGTCACGACGTCGAAGCTCTCGGTGGAATCGGTCTCGACCGACAAGCTGACGAACCTTGCAGTGACTTCCGCGAAGCTGGCCCATGTCAGCGTAACCTCGGAGAAGCTGGCCCGGGAAGCGGTACAGTCCGAGCACTTATCCCCAGGATCGGTAGGCAGCGCGCATCTGGCCAAGTCAGCCGTGAAGTCCCAGCAGCTGGCAACCGGGGCTGTAACCCGTGATAAGCTGGAGAATGCGTCCGTATCGGCCGAGAAGCTTGCCGAAGGGGCAGTGACCTCGCTGCATCTTACAGCTGGAGCCGTGCGGAACCAGCACCTGGCTGAGGGGGCCGTGGAAGGCAGCCGGATTGCACTAGGTACCGTTACAGGGTCCCATCTGGCGACGGGGGCTGTTGGCGGAGAGCAGCTGGCGCCCGACGCGGTGACGGCGGAGAAGCTCGCGGCGAATGCGGTCACGGCGGAGAAGCTGGCGGCGGAGTCGGTAACAGAAGAGAAGCTGGCCTCGGCGTCCGTGACGAGAGAGAAGCTGGTTGCGGAGTCCGTGACGACAGAGAAGCTGGCTGTGGAGGCGGTCACGGCGGAGAAGCTGTCCGTGGAAGCCGTAACGGTGGAGAAGCTTGCATCTTGTGCTGTGACGGCGGAGAAACTGGCCGAAGAAAGCGTGACGGCGGAGAAGCTGTCTCCGGGAGCCGTGACGACGGAGAAGCTGGCATCGGAGTCGGTTACAGCGGAGAAGCTCGCTGCAGAAGCAGTGACGGCCGAGAAGCTGGCTGCGGCAAGCGTGACGATGGAGAAGCTGTCGGACGAAGTGGTGACGGCCGAGAAGCTGTCTCCCGAGGCGGTCACATCGCAGAAGCTGGCAACGGAGTCGGTGACCGCGGATAAGCTCGCATTCCAGTCGGTTGTAACGGAGAAGCTGGCAGCGCAATCGGTAACGTCGGAGAAGCTGGCAGCGGAGTCCGTGGTGACATGGAAACTGGCGCCGGAGGCGGTGACGTCGGAGAAGCTGGCCGCGGAAGCGGTGACGGCCGAGAAACTGGCAGCCGAGTCCGTGACGGCGGAGAAGCTCGGAGCGGAAGCGGTGACGACCGAGAAGCTGGCATCGGAGTCCGTGGTGACAGGGAAGCTTGCGGCCGAGTCGGTGACGACGGAGAAGCTCGGACCCCAGGCGGTCATCACCGAGAAGCTTGCGACGGAGTCGGTCACGGCGGAGATCCTGGCTGCCGATTCGGTCACGACGGAGAAGCTTGCGGCGGAGTCGGTGACTACGGCAAAGCTGGCGGGTGAGTCGGTGACGGCAGAACAGCTGGCACCGGAGTCCGTATCGGAAGGAAAGCTGGCCGCATCGGCGGTGACGACGGAGAAGCTGGCATCGGAGTCGGTGGTGACCGAGAAGCTGGCACCGGAAGCGGTGACGGCGGAGAAGCTTGGGGCGGAGTCGGTAGTCACCGCCAAGCTGGCGCCGGAAGCAGTGACGACGGAGAAGCTGGCACCTGAGGCGGTGGTTTCCGGCACGCTGGCGGCCGAGGCGGTCACATCCGAGAAGCTGGCTGTGGAGTCCGTCACGACGGAGAAGCTGGCACCCGAGTCGGTGACGACGGAGAAGCTGGCGGCCGAGGCGGTGACGGCCGAGAAGTTGGCGGCCGAGGCGGTCACATCGGAGAAGCTGGCCGCGGAGTCGGTGGTAGCCGGGAAGCTGGCACTGGAGGCGGTGACGTCGGAGAAGCTGGGAGCGGAATCTGTTACGGCCGAGAAGCTTGCGGCGGAATCCGTGACCGCCGAGAAGCTGGCTGCCGTGTCGGTGACGGCGGAGAAGCTGGCCGCGGAGTCGGTGACGACGGAGAAGCTGGGAGCGGAATCCGTTACGGCAGAGAAGCTTGCGGCCGAATCGGTGACGGCGGAGAAGCTCGCTGCCGTGTCGGTGACCGCAGAGAAGCTGGCTGACGAGACGGTTACTACAGAGAAGCTTGCCTTGGCTTCGGTGACCACAGAGCGGCTTGCGGTCGAATCGGTAACGACAGAGAAACTCGCACCGAAGTCGGTAACCGCAGAGAAGCTCGGAACGAAGTCGGTGACGGCGGAGAAGCTGGCGTCCGGCTCGGTAACCGGCGATAAGATGGCTTCGAAATCCGTAACGACGGAGAAGCTTGCCAGCGGATCCGTCACTGGCGACAAGCTCGCTCTTGCCTCGGTCTCCGGCACGCATATTACGGACGGTTCCATCGACGGTCTGCACATCAAGCAGGAATCTGTTTCCGGTTACCACCTGCTGCCGGGCAGCATCTCCCTGCTGCATTTGGAGCCTTCGCTGCAGGCACTGCTCGGAGCGCGGGCGGGGATGGCATCGGCTCAGGCTCTGGAGTCGGCTGTGACGGCTGTGACGGATGTGCCGCTGCCGCAACCGGCGGCAGTCGAAGAGACGAAAGCGGCCGATACGGCTGAGGCAGAAGTGTCGGCGGAGCTTGAAGTCCTGACGCGGGAGCTCACCGAAGCGCAATGGGAAGACACGGGATCCCCGGAGACCTTGTCTGCTGCAAGCTCGGAGGCTGCGGCCGAGGAAGATGCGTCTATGGATGCCGGTTTCCTTGGGGAATCTCTGGAGCAGGCAGCCCATACAGAAGAAGCAGCAGAGACGCTGGAAGCTGAAGCAGCCGTCATGCTGCCAAAGCAGGAAGTCGGCGAAGCACCGGCGATCATCCCGCCAGCCGCAGTCCCTCTGCAGCAGTTCGGGCTCAGCCTGTTCCTGTTCTCAGATGAAGCGGCTAAGGTAGAAGTGGGCATAACTTTTGACCAGCCATTCGCTGATGAGCATTATGCGCTTGTTGCTACGACGAGCCACCAGGACTGCTACGCGGTCATCAAGTCGAAAGGACGCGAGAGCGCGATCCTGGAGATTGTTCGCAGCGGCTTCTCGCCAGAGTGCGAAGGCTATGTGAACTGGATTGCTATGGGCAGGACAGCCAAGTAAGAAGCAATTGCTCTATCAGCCTCAAGCTCAAATACAGCCTCAAGCCCAAATACAACCTCAAGCCCTGCACTTTAGCAGGAGCTTGAGGTTTTGTTGCTGCTTAGGGACCCATGTCTATTTTGAGAATTGACTGGACGAAGATACAAGCTTAGTAGAAGTAAATGAATATTATAGCTGTAACCCATCAGGGCACGATTACCGTCCCGACCCGAGCTGCAGCCGTTCTTGCGGCGATCACCGGGATGGGCACGCCCTCTACTGTTATATCGCACAGTGAAGTTTGGCCCGCAATACAGCGTTATTTCACGATAGACGACCAAAGGGTTTAATGAACGAAGGGGGTATGAGAAATTGTTTATTTTTTGGAATGAGGTAGTCCTGCCTTTGCTGCGGAAGAAGAAGGTCCGGAGATTGGTCGAGATCGGGGCGCTGGACGGGCAGAACACAAGGCAGTTGTTGGCATACTGCCATGAGGCTAATGGTAAACTGCTTGTGATCGATCCCGGCGTTTTCCCGCCATGGGAGGAGTTCAAGACGGAATACCAAGGGCGGTTTAACTACTTACGGGACTACAGCCTGCATGTGCTTCCGGAGCTGAGGGATTATGATGCAGTCTTCATCGACGGGGATCATAACTGGTTTACCGTCTATCACGAACTGAAGGCAATCGAGAGGGAAGCGCTTCGAAGCGGGAAGTTCCCGCTCGTCTTCCTCCATGATATCGACTGGCCGTATGGCCGGCGGGACCTCTATTATTTTCCGGAGACGGTTCCTCCCGCATTCCGGCATCCGTATGCCAGGCTTGGAATAGTCCGCGGCCTAAGCTCATTGGTGCCCGAAGGCGGAGTCAACGCAGGCAGTTATCATGCCCTGCATGAATTCGGTCCGCGCAACGGCGTGATGACAGCTGTAGAAGACTTTCTGGCCGAAACGAAACTGGCGATAAGCTTTCACAGCACCCCGTACCATCACGGACTAGGCCTGCTTGCCCCCAAGGATAAAAAGTTCGATGCGGACGCAATCGAGTTGTTTTTGAAGTATAAGGGATAATCGATGAAGCGTGTCTTACTGGATGCCGTCTCCCTAAGGGGGGCGGCTCTTTGGTATGGGCGAAGGGGGCATCCGCCAATTTATGCCTGGAGGCGGTATTCGTCCACTAGACTATGACGGAGGGTGCATATCATAGCACTATGGCATTCATTCATCATCGATAAACAATCATCATGAATGCGGAAAGGGGAAGCGCGATGAAAGGCGTAATTTTGGCGGGAGGCACCGGTACGAGACTGAGGCCGATGACGAATATCGTGAACAAACATCTGCTGCCCGTCGGTAAGTACCCTATGATCCATTATGCATTGGACAAAATGGCGGAAGCTGGGATCGAACAAGTGATGCTGGTGACCGGCAGGCAGTCTGCGGGTCTTTACACCGATTATATCGGCAGCGGGAAGCCGTGGGGCATGAAGGTAAGCTATGGGATCCAGGAGGCGGCGGGAGGCATCGCCGAGGCGCTTGGATTGGCTGAAAGCTTCGTTAAGCCGGGCGAGAAGCTGATGGTGCTCCTCGGCGACAATCTGTTCGACGACTCATTGAAGGAAGCGGCCGAACGTTTTGAGAGAAAGGAAGAGGGGGCCCACGTGTTCCTGAAGAAGGTAGACGACCCCCGGCGTTACGGCGTTCCGGAGCTGGCCGGCGGCCGGATCGTGCGCATCGTGGAGAAGCCGCAGGTGGCTCCGACCACCTATGCTGTAACCGGCATGTATTTGTATGATGCTCATGTCTTCGATATTATCAAGACATTACAACCGTCGGCCCGCGGAGAATTGGAAATCACGGATGTGAATAACGCCTATGCGGAGCAGGGGCTTCTGGGCTACAGCATGCTCAGCGGATGGTGGACCGATGCGGGGACCCACCGGTCACTGCTGGAAGCGGGCCTTCGGCTGATGGAGCGTGAACAATCATGAGAACTCTTCTCGTTACCGGAGGAGCGGGATTTATAGGCTCGAATTTCATTCGATACTGGCTGCAGCGGCATGGGGGAGACCGTGTCGTGAACTTTGACTTGTTAACCTATGCAGGCAATTCGATGAATCTGGCAGATGTCCAGGATGCGGCGAACTACAGGTTCGTTCAAGGCGACATTGCGGATGCGGCTTCGGTAGCACGCGTATTTGCGGAAGAAGCCGTGGATCTCGTCGTTCACTTTGCTGCCGAGTCCCATGTGGACCGGAGCATTCTCGATCCGGGGGCCTTCGTCCGGACGAATGTGCTGGGCACGCAGTGTCTGCTGGAGGAGGCCAGGAGAGCCGGGATTGGCCGGTTCGTGCACGTCTCTACCGACGAAGTGTACGGGACACTCGGTGATGAGGGATATTTCACTGAAGACACGCCGCTGGCTCCGAACTCTCCTTATTCAGCCAGTAAGGCGGGGTCTGATTTACTTGCCCGTGCTTATTATGAGACCTTCGGGTTCCCGGTTCTCATTACGCGCTGTTCGAATAACTATGGCCCGTATCAATTTCCGGAAAAACTGATCCCGACGATCATTACCCGGGCGCTTGGGGATCTGCCGATTCCGATATACGGCGATGGGCTGAACATCCGTGACTGGCTCTATGTGGAGGATCACTGCTCTGCCCTTGATCTGGTGATTCAACGGGGAGTCCCGGGCGAAGTGTACAATATTGGAGGCCACAACGAACGGACGAATCTCGATATTGTGCGTGCGATTCTCGGAGAGCTCGGCAAACCGGAGTCGCTGATGACTTACGTGGACGATCGGCTGGGACATGACCGCAGATACGCGATCAATCCGGCCAAGATCATGGGAGAGCTGGGCTGGAAGCCGCAGCACGGGCTCGAGAGCGGGATTAAGCGGACGGTAGCCTGGTATCTGGAGAACCCATCTTGGTGGCGCAGGCTGCTGGAGGGCAACCGTCCATGAAAGTGCTGATCACAGGTGCAGGAGGACAGCTTGGCTGGGATCTGATCCGGGTGCTTGGAGAGGACCATACGTGTGCCGCTTATACCCGCAAGGAGCTGGATGTCACCGATGAGAAGGCGGTATACGGGATCGTTCGTGCCGAGGCACCGGATGCTGTCGTGCATGCCGCCGCCTACACGAAAGTGGACCAAGCGGAGACCGACACAGCGGATGCCTACCGGATCAACGCGATTGGCTCTTGTTATGTGGCGATGGCGGCCGAAGCTGCCGGGGCGGAGATGGTGTATGTCAGCACCGACTATGTCTTCGACGGTACGAAGGGGGAGCCCTATGCGGAGGAAGATCAGACGAACCCGCTTAGCGTCTACGGCCGGTCGAAGCTGCTCGGCGAGCAGCTGGTGAGGGCCGTGTGCCCGAGAAGTTATATCGCGAGGACGTCTTGGCTCTACGGCAGAGAGGGGAACAACTTCGTAACGAAGGTGCTTTCCCTCGCGGAGAAGAGTCAGGAGTTAACGGTTGTCGGCGATCAGTTCGGCTCGCCGACGTATACGTACGACCTGGCCGCCTGCATCGGCGAGATGCTGGGATCAGGCCGCTACGGCGTATACCATACGGCTAACCGGGGCTTCTGTTCCCGATCGGCCTTCGCCGAAGCGATCCTGGAGCTTGCCGGATGTACCGGCACGCAGGTGCGCCCGGTGCCCTCGAGCAGCTTTACGCTGCCGGCTCCTCGGCCCCAGCATTCCGCTTTCCGGGATCTCGGACTGCGGCGAAGCGGATTTTCTCCCATGAGAGACTGGAAGTCCGCCTTGGCATCGTTCCTGCAGGAGGACTTACTTCCACAACGAGAGAAGGAGCGAGAGCAATGAAGATCATCGAAGGGGTAGCGCGCAAGTCTTTGGTCAAGCACAACGATGACCGGGGTTATTTTATGGAGATTCTTAGGGAGGATGACGAGATTTTTGGCCGTTTCGGTCAAGCGTCCTTGTCCATGTCGTTCCCGGGCGTCATCAAGGCATTTCATTATCACAAGCTGCAAGACGACATCTGGTTCTTCCCTAGCGGGCATGCTCAAGTCGTACTGCACGACATGCGGCCCGATTCGCCGACCTACGGCGTCACCAACGCCTTCTATATGGGGGAGGACAATGTGTATCTGCTGTTCATTCCACGGGGCGTAGCCCACGGCTACCGGGTGCTGGGCGGCAAGCCGGCGACCATCGTGTATTTCACCAATATGGCCTATGACCCCAAGCAGCCGGACGAATACCGGATTGATTATGACGATCCGGCTATCGGCTTCGACTGGACGACCAAATTTCGGTAGTTAACCGAAGCGGGAGCAAGGAGGGGATCGGGGTGCGCCCGAGTAAAAGTGCGGCAAGGGCTGTGGCAGGCCGTGCGGCGGGACTTCGCGCCGGCCGCCCGCAAGGTTATGCCGACGGATATCATCTGGGCCGCTGCCAGGCGGTGCGCAGCGCTGTTCTGCCGCCGTCGGTCTCTGTCCGGAAGATGAAAGTGCTCTTTATCCCTCAAGGGTTCCCCGCGATAGACGGAGGGATCGCTGCTGCCCTGAAGTCCATCGTATCGGAGCTCGTGACCGGTACGCCGGCCGGGATGCTGGAGCTGGCCCGCCAGCACCTGCCGGATCTCGTGCTGGTGATGAACGGGCTCCATGTCTTCCCGGCGGACCATCTGCAGCAGATCAAGGGGATCCGGAAGCTGGGCATCCGGACGGCGGTTTGGTTCGCGGATGATCCTTACTTTACGAATGACACGGCTTCCATCGCACCCCAGTACGATGCCGTTTTTACTCACGAACTGAGCTGTCTGGACTTCTACCGCTCGCTCGGCTGTTCCTGCGTCGAGTATCTGCCTCTGGCCGTCGATACGGCCCTCTTCCGGCCGGTACCGGTAGAAGATAAGTACCGAAGCGATGTCTGCTTCATCGGCATGGGATTCTGGAACCGGATCGAGGTGTTCGACCGGCTTGCCCCGCTGTTGGCGGGCAAGCGGGTGTTCATTGGCGGCGGCCTCTGGGAGCGGATGCGTCATTTTGCGCTGCTGAAGCGGAGCGTCCGGCCAGGATGGATTCCCATCGAGGAGTCGGTGAAATATTACAGCGGGGCGAAGATCGTCATTAACCTTCATCGCGGAACCGATGCGGCCGGGGATAACCGGAACGCCCGGGCGCTTCCCGCCCGGTCCATTAATCCGCGGACATATGAGATTTCAGCATGCGGTACGCTGCAGCTGACCGATGTGCGGGAGGATCTGACCGCCTATTACAAGCCGGGCAAGGATCTGGATATATATCACTCGCCCGGTGAATTGGCAGACAAGATAGAGTATTACCTGCAGCATGACGCACAGCGCCGAGTCCTGGCCTACCAGGGCCTGCAGCGGACGCTGCAAGAGCATGCGTTCCATTACAGAATCAACCGTCTCTTACGGCTATTGGGATATTAGAGAGAAGGAGGAGAAGCACATGCCCGGTAAAACAGCACAACGCAAGCCGGTCCGTGAACGTTACCGGAGAGGCTGGGGGCGGGGATGGGAACAGGGGTACCAACTTGGCCGCAGCAGCGGGTATCACCTCGGACGCTGTGATGCGGTGCTGAGGCAGCTCCCGGACAGCCCGCCGGGATGGTGGGATATCCGGGTGATGTACGTGACATCGGGCAAGGGCTTCCCTTATTCCCCTCTGGATGAGTCGATAATCACCGGGATGAGGGGACTGGTAAGGGAACTGATCGTAGTGAATCCTACCCATAATCTGACGGAAACGGCAAAACGGGCCCGTCCCGACCTGATGCTGGCCCTAGACGGCCTGAACCTGGCCGTATCCAAGGTCGACGCCCTTCGGCAGCTTGGCATCCGAACGGCGGTATGGCTGACAGACGATCCCTATTATACGGATCTCACCCTGCCCATTGTCACTCACTACGATACCGTGTTCACCCTTGAGCTCGAATGCGTGGAGTTCTACAGGCAGCATGGCTGCGCGGATGTCCATTATATGCCGTTTGCTTCGAATGCCCAGATCTTCCGCCCGAAGCCTGTGCCTGCGGAGTACCGCTCGGAAGTCAGCTTCATCGGATCCGCCTATTGGAACCGGGTGGCACTGTTCGACCGGGTGGCGCCTTATCTGGCCGGACGGCACACCTATATCTCGGGAATTTGGTGGGACCGGCTCCGGCATTTCCATACCCTCGGCTCCAAAATCCGGCTGAACAAGTGGATGGGAGCGGAAGAGACGGCAGCCTATTATAACGGTACCAAGATAGCTATTAATCTGCACCGGGCGGTGGACGACGCGACGTATAATAACAACTCCCGTCTGGTCGGGGCGGTGTCACCGAACCCCCGCACCTTCGAGATCGCCGGCTGCGGGACGCTGCTGCTTACCGATGTGAGAAGTGACCTTCCGCGGTTTTATACCCCGGGCCTCGAGATTGTCACCTACGGGTCGCCGGAAGAGCTCGTGCATCAGATCGATTACTATCTGAACCGTGAGGAAGAGCGGCGTACTATCGCCTTGAATGCGCTGAGGCGGACTATGACCGAGCATACGTATCCCCAGCGGCTCGCCCAGATGCTCCGTCTCCTGTTCGGGTAGGAGCGGCTGTGCCCCCACCACGAAATAGGCTCCTGCCGTCCGAGCGTTTTTCCTGTTCCTGCATACGTTATAGTATGCAGACGGGCGCAGGCAAGGAGGAGCGGGAATGAAGAAGAGGAAGAAACGCGGCCGGAACCCGGGCGGGGCCAGGTCCCGCAAAGGCTTGAAGGCCAGACAGGGGGCCGGCCGG
Source organism: Paenibacillus caseinilyticus (assembly GCF_027533645.1). GTDB lineage: Bacteria > Bacillota > Bacilli > Paenibacillales > NBRC-103111 > Paenibacillus_G > Paenibacillus_G caseinilyticus. The sequence goes on along the minus strand of NZ_JAQAGY010000003.1, from coordinate 268,028 downwards.
ACGATGCGCAGAGCGCGGAAGCGTTCCGCAACGGCAACCAGGCGCAGGCCGCGAAGTTTGGCTGCCAAGGCCGGACGGCGGGGCAAAGGTGGACTGCGGCGCAGAAAGGCCGGTAAGGTCCGGAGAAGGACCGGGCGTAAGGGGAGCGGCTACACGGCGGCTTATAATAAGGCCTTCAATCTGGCGTATAACGAAGGCTTCGGCGAGGGCTACGCCCAAGGGCTGCAGGAAGGGGAGCAGCAGCTGCAGCTGCAGCCGGTGTGATTCCTTTTTTGGTGCAGGAACCGCTCCATGGCCGACAGGCCGGAGTGGCTCCTTTGCAGCCTGGCGCTCAAGTCTGGCGGGACAAGCTGCCAAGTACGCAGTGGCTATAGCAAAAGAGGGGCGAGGAAGGCGTAATAAGAGGTATGTTCGTCGCAGTCATCGTACGGAAGGGCGGGCCTCGGGCGCGCCCTTTTCGCGTTCTCTAGCCGAATGTCCGTATTTCTCATGGTTGGGTCGGAATACACTGGCAGGGAATTCATGAGCCAGGAGTGATGGTGATGAGAACAGTAAAGAGGCGTTCCGCCAAGAACGCTTCCCGTCCAGGAGTAAGGCGGGTGAGGGTCATAAGAAGGCAGCTGGCCGTCCGGCCCCGTTCCACAAGCAGGCTGAAACGGGTTACGGGAAAGCTCCTCAAGCTTCGTCCCCGGTTTCGTACCGTAGGCCAGTTGAAACAGGCAATCCGCAGAGAATTGCGCCTGCTGAATAAGCGCGGGCAGGGCGCAAGAGGCAAACGGAGACGGCTGAAGCGAAGCCGGCGGTGGCTGAATCCTTTGCGGCCGCAGCCCGCCGCACCTCCCGCAGTGCAAGAACCGGGACGCATCGTAGTCGAGCGTTACTTTGAGGATGCGGCCTACCATGCGCGTACGTATGATTATACGGCGGCGGAGCTGCAGGAGAGCATTAATCTCATGCAGCGGCTTACCCCGGGTGGAGAGTACCGCACGGCACTTTGGTTCATTCCGCACTTCATCTACGCCTTCTACGGCGGGATTCATACGATCTTCCGGTTTGCCGATTATTTGGCCCGCCGGCACGGAATCCGCAATTCGTTTGCGATCGTAGGCGTAGCTGAAGTAACGAACCAGCCCCAGCTGATTGCCGAAGCCTTCCCTCTTTTGGCGGACAGCAGTTTTTATGCCGTAGCCAATGAAGATTACACGCTCTCCCATATTCCTGCGCACGATATGGCCTTCTGCACGGCCTGGCAGACGGCGTATCCGCTGCTGAAGTTCAACAGAGTCCGGCAGAAGCTTTACTTTATGCAGGACTACGAACCGTACTTCTATCCGGCGGGAACCATCTTCGGTCTGGCGGAAGCAACATACCGCTTCGGTTTCAAGGCTGTCTGCAACACCATGGCGCTCAAAGAAAGCTATGACGAGTTCGGCGGACGGGCGATCGGCTTCACACCTGCTTTTGACCGGCGGATCTTCTATCCCGGGACGGCGCCCATCGGGGAGAAGGAACGGTACCGCATTGTGTTCTACGGCCGCCCCTTTGGGATCCGCAACTGCTTTGAGACCGGGATCGAGGCTCTGCGCCGGGTGAAGCAGCAGATGGGCGACCGGGTGGAGATCATTAGCGCCGGCGGGCCCTGGGATGTCGCCCAGTACGGGATGGAGGGCATCATCTCCAATCTGGAGCGGCTGCCTTATGAGCAGACGGGAGAGTTCTACCGCTCCTGCGACCTGGGTCTGTCGCTCATGATGACGCGGCATACGTCCTATCTGCCGATTGAGCTCATGGCCAGCGGCTGTCCTGTCGTAACCAACACGTCCCGTTGGAAAACATGGCTGCTCAAGGACAACGTCAACTGTCTGTTAACCGAGCCGACGGCCGCAAGTGTGGCGGACCGCGTGATCCAGGGGCTGACGGACCATGAACTGCGCAGACGGGTCGTTCAGGGAGCGCTCGAGACATCGAGGGTTCACCCGGAGTGGGATGGGGAGTTTGATAAAGTAATGAAGTTTATCGTTCATGACTAGGGTGGCCTGGGGGAGTCTGACAGCGGCCGTCCTGTCATGGGAGGGAGCTAATGCACATGCAGGAGAGGTCTACTGTGTGGAGAAAGCGTATCGGCCTGCTGCACTGCGGCATGGCCACCATCGACCATGGAGTGACTGCCGGGCTGATGAATATCGCTAAGGAAGTCTACGTGTTCGCGGATGCGTCGGAACTCGAGAGGTTCGTCGCAGCCTATCCTCTCGATCTCGTGCTCGTTCTGGATCGCCAGGAAGAGGCGCTGCTGAAGGCGATGCTGGCCCTTCGCGAGCGGGGGATTCCTACGGCGGTGTGGTTTTTTGACTCGCCCTACCGGATTGATCTGGATATCCAGATCGCTCCTCATTTCGAGTACGTCTTCACGGTGGACAGCAGCTGTCCACCGGTTCTGCAGCGTCATGGCTGCGCCCGTTCGTACTATATGCCGCTGGCAGCCGGCAGGAATCTATTCTATCCGCAAGCGGTCTCCGAGCGGTACCGCTCCGATATCTTGTTCATCGGCACGGCCTATTCTGTACGGCTGGAGATCGTCGATGAAATGGCTCCGTATCTCGCGGGCAAGAAGACGGCGATCTCCGGATGGGGATGGGACCGGCTGAAGCAGTATGGATTGCTGGCATCCTCCATCCGCCAGGATACTCTGAGAATCCCGTCCTGGTTGAGCCCCGGGGAAACGAACGCCTACTATAACGGTGCGGCAGTCTGCCTGAATTTTCACCGGAGCACAGAACACGAACCGCTCAATGCGGCAAGAGTTCCCCCGCTGTCGATCAACAACCGGATCTTCGAGATGAGCGCGTGCGGAGCTTTTGTCATGACGGACTGGCGCAGTGATCTGCCCCGCAGTTATGTGCCGGGCAAGGAGATCGAAACCTTCAGCTCGACAGACGAGCTGAAGGAGAAGCTCGATTACTACCTGGAGCATGAAGAGCACCGGCGCCGGATTGCCCTGGCCGGGATGCAGCGGACGCTTCGCTTCCACACGTACGAAGTTCGTCTGTCCGAACTGCTGCAAGTTGTGTTTGAGGGGAGAGCGGAGTGACGGCAGCGCCCCTCCGTCAAGGGGCGGGTCTCGTCCGCTCCTCGACCCCGAACGGGAAGGTTAGTTGAAGAGGGGCGAAGTAGGACAAGCCGGCACACGACTTTTGGAGGAAGCTGTGCTTCAGCCTTAACCCCTTCCTGCGGGCGAGCATAGGATAGAGCACAGGAAGATCCGTCAGGCCGACGGGAAGGGGGAGGAACGGATGAAACGGAGACCGGTGAAACGGAAAGCGGTGAGACGGAAGCCGATGAAGCGGAGACCGATGCATCGACGAACGGCGGGGCGGCGAGATCCTTCGGGGAGCAGGGCCGCGCATCGGAGTCTCGTCCGGCCGGCGTCACCGCTGGCGAGGGTCTCCGTCATCATTCCGGTGATGAACGAAGGCTCTACCCTGCCGGCACTCCTCCGCGAGGTGAAGAAGCTGAAGCCGTCGCTCCTCGAGATTCTTGTGGTTGTCAACGGATCGACCGATGGTTCGCGGGAGATCGCCGAGCGTGCGGGAGCCCGGGTATTCTTCTACGAAGAAGCGCTTGGGCATGATGTAGGCCGAAGCATCGGGGCCCGGCATGCGGCAGGGGATATCCTGCTCTTCCTTGACGCGGACATGGTGCTCACTGCCCGGCAGCTGAGGCCCTTCATCCGCGCGGTGGGCAGCGGCACGGATGTCGCGCTCAATGCCTATCTGGGCCCCCTGCGCAGGAGGCACACACATCCGGTGGTGCTGGCTAAGCATGCGCTGAATCTGGCTCTGGGCCGGCCGGACCTGCGGGGGGCTTCCCTGACGACGGTACCGCATGCCCTCTCTCGCAGGGCCTTGGAAGCGGTCGGCGCCGAAGCGCTGGCGGTTCCCCCCAAGGCGCAGGCGATGGCCGTGCACCACGGCCTGCGCGTGGAACCTGCAGCGCTGGTGCCGGTAGGGAAGCTGAACCGCCTGCGGGGCAGACGCGGCGCCGCCGAGGGGCAGGACGAGGTGGGCCGGCTCATCGTGGGCGACCATTTGGAAGCGGTAGCCTGGCTTACGGAGGCGACCGATATGCGCGGCGGGTTCACCGACCTGAACCGGATGCGACATGCAGTGAGGTGATGGACGATGGAATGGGTGCGGGTCAGTGCTAAGCAAACGGGCAGGCGGCTGCGCGGACCGGTGGACGGTGCAGCGATGTCCGCAAGGCCGGAGGCTGCGGGCCGCAGCGTCATCCGGCAAGAAGCGGGAACCCGCCGGAAGCGGGTGAAAGTGAAGCGGCGGGCTGCCGTGTCGGCAGCGCACGGACGGCGCCGCCGCGCGAAGCGGGCCGTGCCGTCCGGCCGGCCCAAAGCATCCCGGACGGGGACCGCAGCCGGCAGGCGCCCGCGGCGCCGGACTGCCGCGCCGGCGTCCCCGCTGCTGAAGCGTCCCCCGCGGCAGCTGCGCATGGGCAGCCGGGCGGATGGGCCTAGCAGACGCTGGGGCGAGCAGGATGCGGCCGGGAGTATGGGGCTTGCGGAGCCGGAGCTGCGGCAGCGGCTGAATGCCTGCTGGGCAGCCCGGGTGAGGCAGCTGGGACTGGCGGACAGCGGCGCCCAAGCGCTCGGTGCGCGTTACCATAGCATGGCCAGGAGCTACCTGGTTGGCTATTTCCGTGCGCTGGGCCGCAGGGCGCCCGATTGGGTGCCGCTGCCGACACCGAAGTCGGTCGCGGTGATCATCACGGCCAAGAACGAAGCGGATACGATCAGCCGGGTGCTCGCAGAGGTGAACAGGCTGATGGTGTCGGAGACGTATGTCATCGTGAACGGGTCGACGGACGGCAGCGCGGCCCGGGCTCGTCACGCTTCGCAGGCGGTGGTTGTATCCTGTCCGGAAGCACTTGGGCATGATGTGGGGCGGTCGCTTGGAGCGAAGCTGGCACGGGCTGACATACTACTGTTCCTGGATGGGGACATTCCCGTCCCTGCGGAGGAACTCGTTTCGTTCGTGTGGGGGGTGGAGAGTGGTCTGGATGTCGCCTTGAATGACATCACTCCGTATCTGGGCAGCTTCCCCCGGCAGGATGGGGTGAGCGTGATGAAGCAGTTCCTCAATCTGGGACTGAACCGGCCGGAGCTGGCCGCTAGTTCACTTACCGCGATCCCGCATGCGCTCTCCCGCCGGACGGTGGAGACGCTGGGGGCGGGGGCGCTGTCCGTTCCGCCGAAGGCGCAAGCCCTTGCGATCCTGTCCGGACTGAAGGTCGCGGCTGCCGGCCGGGTGAATGTGATCCGAGGCAACAAGCGGCGCCGGACCAACCGGGGCAGGTCTTCGCCGGTCGCCGGGCTCATCCTAGGGGATCACATCGAAGCGCTCCGTCGTGCCGGGGATACTGCCGGTGTCCGCTTGTTCTATGAAGATACCCTACGCAAACGAGACTACGCAGGAGGTGGGGAATGATGCAAAGCGTCAGCATCATCATTCCGAATTACAATGGGGCGCCCCTGCTCGATGCCTGCCTGCAGTCCATCTCCCGGCATGTGCAGCTTCCTCATGAGACGATTGTCGTCGACAACGGATCGAATGACGATTCGCTCGGGCTCTGTATCCGCAGTGGCGTGAAGCTTATTTCGCTGCCCGACAACCGGGGGTTCCCCGCGGCGTGCAATCTTGGTATGCGGCTGGCCTCGGGGGATGCACTGCTTCTGCTCAACAACGATACCCAGGTGACCCGGGGCGGGATCGACAATCTGATGCGGTGCTTGTATGGAAGCGAGGATACGGGGATTGTAGGGCCCATGAGCAACTATGCGAGTGGAAAGCAGCAGATGAAGGAGACCTTCACGACCATCGATGAGACGGCGGAGCGAATGAACCGGCCGGACAGCCGTAAATGGCGGGACACCCTTCGGGTCGTCGGCCTGTGCTTTCTGTTCCGGCGGGAGCTTATGGAGCGGATCGGTGAGCTTGACGAGCAGTTTTCCCCAGGCCACTTCGAGGACGACGACTATTGCTATCGTGCCCGGCAGGCGGGCTATAAGCTCAAAATCGCAGGGGATGCTTTTGTCTATCACCAAGGCAGCGCCAGCTTCAAACGGGAGCGGGAGGAGAAGGTACAGTCCCTTCTGCGGACCAACCGGGAGAAATTCATCCGGAAGTGGAACGCGGATCCCCATGATTTTATCTGAATTGGGCTGATATTCGCGGGACTTTGCGGCAAAGAATCGCATATGTTGGCGGGAGAGGCAGTTCAATGAGGAGGTGCTCCATGCACAAGCAGGTAACCCAGATTGTCAAACACATGGCCTCCTCCCAGCAGGAGATGGCCAATATTCTCGAAGCGAAGCGTCATGTGGCCGTACGTATGGCCCAGCTGACCCATAGTATTCCGCCGCAGAATCCGGGATTCGAGGGGATTGAAGCGCTGACAGAGCATTCGTTGGGCGTAGCCAAGAATCTGGCCGCTTATCTCAGTTCACTGGCGGAATTGGAGGAGGCTCTGGCGGAACATATAGCGGTAATAACGAAGCTCGTGGAGATTCCGGAGGATGAAGAGTAGATATGATCTTCAACCGGGCGGCTGCCGGGTGAGTACCTGGGAAATGAGGGGTAGAACGTGAGCAGAAAAGACAGTTACTATCATATGCTGCAGTCGGCATCGAAATTTCAGTATAACATCTCGCTGATCCTGGAGGCCAAAGCCGTTGAAGCGGCGCGTTCGTGCCAGTGGCTGTGCGGGCATCTCTCGGAGGAGCACTTCCGGGATCACGGGGAACAGGTGAAGACGACCATTGAGGTGCATGAACAGATTCTTGAAGTTATCGATTCCATGACGAAGATGGAGCAGGCGCTGGCCCGCCACATGCAATTACTGCTTGCCGGCCAGGAAGATGGAGGCGGCCAAGGACTGGGCGGAGGCGGCGACGGCGACTTCTTCTCCTACGGGGGAGACGACTCCAAATGAACTGGACCGAGGAAGAGAACAAGGTGAAGCTGCATCTTCTTCATTCTCTGGCCCGAAGCCAGAGGGCTCTGGCGCGCATGCTGGAGAGCATGGCGCAAGTGGTGGATACCTCGCCGGCGACGGCAAGCGAGCTGTCTGCTGCGGTCCGGACCATGGCCGGGTACCAACGGGCACTGGCGGTTAAGATGGTCGGACTGCGCATCCGCAAAACGAGGCGCGGCGTGCCGGGTGCGCCTTGGCTCAGCAGACGTGTGCGGTTCAAGAGGTGAGGAGGGCCTGGTGGGCACCGGGACGATTTTTTATAGAATCGTCCTCTTCAGGCTGTTCCCTCTCGCAGCGGATGTCCGCTGCAGGACTATTTTTTCTCAAGGACAAGCCATACCGGTAGCAAGGATGCGGCTGGGCGAATATCCTGGTTAGGTAGGGCAGGAGCATCGTTCCTGCCAAGGGGAAAGGGGAGAAGGCCGCATGAAGACGTATTCGCTGGAGGCTTCGAGCCGTCTGGCCACCGCCATGAAGCTGCAATACCGGGATGTGCTCCGTTTTTTTGAGAGTCTGCAGTGGAGTCTCAACCATATTGCAGGTTCGATTCGCATTTATTCCGCCCTGGGGAAGCTGGCTCCCGGGGAAGCGGAGGCCGAAGAGCTGGAGAGGCTGCTGCTGCAGGCCAGGGGGCATTTTGCTATGGTCCGCGGGCTGTATGTGGAGCTGAAAGGGGTGGAGCCGGAGATCGAGCCGTCCGAATCCCATGCCGTCTCGTACCGGGAGGGTCTGCGCGAGGCGATCGGCATGGAGCGGGAAGCGGTCAGGCAGTTCCGCGATACGTACCTGCTTACGCCAAGCCCCAGGGTCAGAGATGTATTCTTCTTGGCCATGAGCGATGGAGTGGACCGTCTGGCTGCGCTATTCCTGCTGAAGCAGGAGGCGTGAGGCGCTGCGCAGACACCCGTGCGAGCTTTTGATGAAGAGGGTACTTAGAAGAACAAAGATGACTCCCAGCCGCTGGTCGCTGCAGGAGTCATCTTGGGGTTGCCCGGCATAACGCCGGAATCCTGCCGGGTTCCGCCCGATGCTGCCCTGTTGTACACGGGCCGGCTTTTGGGTGGAGCTGCAGCAGGCAGGCCGTGATTTACGGCCGGGCCTGCAGTTCCTGCCACCGGAGCAGCAGCCCGCCGTACACGAGGCCGCCGCCGAAGCCGAAGAGAAGCAGCTTGTCGCCTTCCTTGAACTTGCCGCTGCGTACGCCCAGGTCCAGCGCCAGCGGGATGGTCGCCGCCGAAGTATTGCCGTAATCCTCGATGGTGTGCAGTGTCCGCTCCAGCGGGATGCCGAGCTTCTCGCAGACGGATTCGATGATGCGCAGATTCGCGCTGTGGGGGACGAACCAGTCCACCTCATCGGCGGACAAGCCCGCCGCCTCGAGCAGCTCGGCCGAAGCCCGGGGGACCGTCTGCACCGCGAACCGGTACACCTCCCGGCCGTTCTGCACGAGCTTCCCGCCAGGAGGGAGCGGCTGGCCGTTCCAGCTTTCCGCCGTCACGGCGCGGTACAGGTGCGGGGCGCCCCGGCCGTCGGTGCCCAGGGTATAGGCCATCAGCGAGCTCTGCGCCTGCTCCGATTCGTCCCGCTCCAGCAGGACGGCTCCCGCGGCGTCGCCGAACAGGATGCACGTGGAGCGGTCGGTATAGTCCGTGATCTTCGAGAGCGCATCGGCGCCGATGATCAGGGCTTTGCGGTGCAGCCCCGAGGCGATCAGGCCGGAGGCGGTATGCAGCCCGTGTACGAAGCCGGCGCAGGCGGCGCTGATGTCGTAGGCCAAGGTGGCCGAGATCCCGAAGTGGGCCTGCACCAAGCACGCCGTAGCGGGGAACGCGAAGTCGGGCGTGCTGGTCGCGACGATCAACAGATCGACATCGTCCAGGGCTGCGCCGTAACGGTCGACGAGGTTCTGCACCGCCTGGATCGCAAGCCCGCTCGTCGTCTCTTCCGGTGCGCTGATCCGGCGCTCCCGGATGCCGGTGCGCTGGACGATCCATTCGTCGTTCGTCTCGACCATTCGCTCCAAGTCGGCGTTGGTCAGGCGGCGTTCGGGCGTATAGCTGCCGATGGCCGTAATCCGCGGCCGGTAAGGGGCGGCAGCGGGAAATATACCGGTGGACATAAGATCACCTCTAACCATAGGATGGTGAATCGGACAATCTGTATTAATGACCTGAATATAGTACCTGGTACTAAAATAAAAATACATCATGCGGCGTCCCCTGTCAATCCCCCTGCTGCCCAATGGTCGCCTCTTGCTTCCGGCTGGATTACCAAGGGGGCCGCAGCCCGCAGCCCAGGAGGCACCAAGTGCCTCCCTCGCATTTTCTTCTTCCTGTCCGGGAAAGGGACAGTTCCGCTTCTCACGCCTCCGGCAGCGGATCGTACAGCACATACCGGTTCTTGCCCTGCGTCTTCGCGCGGTACATAGCGATATCCGCATACTTCATCAGCGACTGGACGTCTTCCCCGTGATAAGGGTAGAGGGCGATGCCGACGGAAGTGGTGACGCTCACGGCGTGGCCTTCGATGTCGAAGGGGGAGCCGAAGATTTGCAGCACCTTGTCCGCGACCACTTTGGCATCCGACAGATCGGAGAGCTCGGGGAGAATCATCGTGAATTCGTCCCCGCCCATCCGGGCGACGGTATCCCCCTTGCGCACGGAGTCGGTCAACCGCGAGGCGACAACCTGCAGCAGTCCGTCGCCGATATCGTGGCCCAGCGTGTCGTTCACCTGCTTGAACCCGTCGAGGTCGAGGAAACAGACCGCGAGCCTCTCGTTGTTGCGCCGGGCCTGGATCAGGGCCAGGTTAAGCCGGTCAGTGAACAGGATCCGGTTCGGCAGGGAAGTCAGTGCGTCATGGTAAGCCTGGAATTTGATCTGCTCCTCGTATTCCTTGCGGCGCGTGATATCCTCGACCATCCCGACGAAGAACTCCGGTTCGTCATATACGCCGCGGACCAGCGAGACGATCGAGTTGCCCCAGACGAGCCGGCCTTCCTTGTTGAAATACCGTTTCTCGACAGAATAATTTTTGCGTTTGCCTTCGAGCAGCTCCTTCATCAGGAGCTCGTCCTTCGTTATGTCTTCAGGGTGCGTTAGGTCAGGGATATGCCGGCTCTGCAGTTCCTCCTCGCTGAATCCGAGCATATGCTGGAACGCCTGATTCGCTTCGATCGGCTTGCTGGCAAGGTCGATCCGGGCAATCCCGACCGCGGCGAATTCGAATACGGTCCGGAAGATCCGCTCCTGCTGCACGATCCGGTAATAGAGGCTGCGGAACTCGTACAGCAGCGTGCCGAGGACGAGCGAAGCGGACAGGATGCTGTTCAGGCGGGCGACGTACCATCCGATACTGTAGCGGCTGCCGGAGAACAGGGTGAGCGTGACGTCGAGCAGCATGGCGAGCACGGCTACGGTCAACCACAGGTTCACCACGGTCCGACCCCTGTGCATAAGCAGCAGGGAGAGGAAGCAGGCCAGATTGAGGAGCCATACGATGGGGCCGACGCCCGAGGTGATCAGGATGCGGAAGTTATCCTTCTGGATGATCGTAGGCAGGTGCTCTGTGCCGTACAGGGCCAGCAGGGTCAGCCCTGCGATCAGGAGGGCTACGCCGAGAAGGGCCAGGGGCATCAGAAGGCGGACTGCCTTCTGCCCCAGCTGCACCTGTCCATACCACCGGTCGGAGGCCGCATAGCCCATGACGATCAGAGGGTAGCCGCTGTGCCAGAACACCCAGAACCAGGTCGCTGTCTGCGTCGTGGCACCGAGCAGCCCCTTCTCGGAGAAGACGCCGGGAAAGGTGAGGATATGCGGGATGGTGATCAGGCCCGTGAAGAGATAAGCGCAGGCCAGCACGAGCAGCGGAAGCGAGCGGGTCACCACGAACTCGCTGAGTATCAGGTACCCGGTCACCAGCTCGCAGAAGAAGACCGCCGCGATGAAGGCGGGCAGGAACGGCTGGACCGCGAGTGCTGCGGTCCGCGCATGCGGCAGGGTGAAGGCGACGACGCCCGCCAAGAGGACGCAGAGGCCAAGGGCGATCGTTCTCTGCCGCTTCGTCGAAGCATAGTTGGTGATGGAGAGGGCGCGGTCCTGCTGCGCCCGGAACGGCTGGGCCGTATTATTCATAAGAGAGCTCCTTTGGCAGCGGTGATGAGGGACAAGGCGATGTACAGAGAATCCTGTCCGGATGGGGATCATGCTTTATCGTACTTGACATATGTTAGAAAAGTACTAGCTCTGCCCATTTTTATGACTGACTCGTAAGGGGGCTGACCTGGGGTGTATAATGAAGGGCATAGCCCGGACACCCGTACTTTTGCCGCAGGCAGAGATCGGCGAATGACGATAGTCTGCCCGTCCGGCACGGGAGCGATGCGGCCGCGGCCCGGAGAGAAAGGCGCGGAGTGAAGGCCGCTCAGTATAACGGAAAGTGTGATGCCAACATGTCGATGAAAATGTTGAAGGTGCTTACGATTCTACTGCCCCCGCTGCTGATCGGCGGCTTCGAATATGTACGGCACGATTATTTGCTGGAGAGCTTGTCGATGGAAGTGGGCAATGTGTACATTACGCTCTTGACCCTGCTGCTCTCCTACTTGTTCGCCACCTGGATGTTCCGCCGGATCGAGGCGATGAATCTGCGGCTGGCCCGGGAACAGTCCCGGCATGCGGTATACGAGGAGCGGGAGAGGCTGGCGCGCGAGCTGCACGACAACATCGCCCAGACCCTGTTCTTCCTGAACGTGCAGCTGAAGAAAGGGCAGCTCGAAGAAGCCCGTTCGGCCGTGTCGGAGATCGACCACCATCTGCGGCAGGCGATCTTCAACCTGCGGACGCTGCCGGAGGAGAGCGCTACCTTCGTGGCCCGGCTGCAGACCTGGCTGGAGGAGTGGAGCGTGCTCACCGGCATCGGGGTCGAGCACCGCATCGATATGGAGGGCGGCGCCCTGCCCCCTGCGGCGGAAGTCCCGCTGTTCTCCATCATCCGCGAGGCCTTCACGAACATCCGGAAGCATTCGCTCGCCGACCACGCTTCGCTGGAGCTGGTCAGCGGGGAAGAGGGCAGTTCCGGCTGGCATCTGCGCATTGCGGATAACGGTCTGGGCCTGGCGCCCGGGGCCGCGGACAAGGCGGGACGCTACGGCCTCCGGCTCATACGCAAGCAGGCCCGGGAGCTGGGAGCGGATTGTGTCATGAGCGGAGAGGACGGCGAAGGCCTTACGATTACCCTGACCGGCCGGAGGAGAGAGCGTATGGAGGGGGAGAGACGATGAATTACCGAGTACTAGTGGCAGATGACCATCCGTTGTCCCGGCGGGCGATACGCCAGCTGCTCGAAGGGGAACCGGGCTTCGAATGGATTGGGGAAGCGGAAGGCGGAGAAGAGGCAGTGCAGGCCTGCGGCACGCTGCTGCCGGACCTCGTGCTCATGGATCTTCAGATGCCCGGCATGAACGGACTGGAGGCGACGAAGCGGATCAAGGCGCTCCACCCCCACATCCGGGTGGTGATCCTCACGGTATCCGATGATGTCGCGGATCTCTTCACGGCCGTGCGCTGCGGAGCCCAAGGGTATCTTCTGAAGAATATGGACCCCGACGAGTGGATGGCTTATCTCCGCGGGCTGCTGGGTGACGAGAGCGAAGTCTCACGCGGACTGGCCGACCGCTTGTTCCACTCGTTCCGCCCGGCACAGGTGCCCGCGCAGGGAGATCCGGCGCCCTCCGTCCTGTCGGCCCGCGAACGGGAGATTGCCGGCTGTGTCGCGAGCGGACAGAGCAACCGGCAGATCGGCCTGACGCTGGTGATCAGCGAGCATACGGTCAAGAACCACATCAAGAACATCCTGGCGAAGCTGTCGCTTGAGAACCGGGTGCAGCTGACCGCCTATGCGGTTAGGCACGGGCTGACACAGATCGGTCATACTTCCCCCGGAGAATAGCCCGGTCGAGTCATTTTCTTCTTCGCGCATTTACAGTACAGTTACTTTGGATAAGATGAGCGTGAAGAGAGAACATGAGGGGGAAGACCACGATGAATCGAATGAAGAGCGCGCTTGCGGCGGGACTGCTGATGACCCTGCTCGGGGGAAGTATCGCCAGCGCCCATGTGACGGTATTTCCGAAAGAAACGATACAGGGGACGTACGAGAAGTTCGCGGTGCGCGTGCCTACAGAAAAAGACGTGCCTACAGTGAAGGTGGAAGTCCGCTTTCCGCTGGATGCCGTGACAGTATCCCGCTTCGAGCCGAAACCGGGCTGGACTTATGAAGTCAAGCGCGACGCGGACAAGAAGATCACCGGCGTCGTCTGGACCGCCAGCGGTGAAGGCCTCGGCCCGACCGAGTTCGGCGAGTTCTATATGTCCGGCAAGGTGGCGGACAATGCGGCCGCGATCTCGTGGAAAGCTTACCAGACCTACAAGGACGGCAGCGTCGTCGAGTGGACGGGTGCCGAAGGCGCCGACAAGCCGGCTTCGGTGACGAAAGTGAACGCCAAGCCGGCAGGCGCCGCGGCGGACAGCCACGGCAATGCGACCGCTCCGGCCGCAGCAGCCGCCGGAGCACAGCCGGCTGCGGGGGCGCCTTCGCAGACCCCGCTCTATCTGTCGGTCCTGGCCGTGGTGCTCGGCGCCGCATCGCTGCTCGTATCCTTGATGCGCCGCAAGGGATAATGCGCATCCGCTCTTGTGGGCTCCCGCTTCGGCACGCTTGTGCCGGACTGGGGGCTTTTTGGATAGATTATAAACTTTCGGGGTGGAGCTTGTTTTCCACCCTGTTTTTGTTCTGGGTAAGGTAGGAACCAAGCAGAGAGTAGAGTAGAAAGGGAATGGGTATGGGGTGGCCCCCTTCTCAGAAATTTTGATAAAAAGGGGAAGTGCGGGGGAAGATGGAAGTAGCCGTTTCGGACGCGCCTTTGCCCTGCCCGCAAACGCAGCCTCCGTCCCTTCGGGCGCCGGAAACGGAGCATCCCGGAGCCGGGCGGCGGACTATCCATCTTGACCTATGTACAGGGAGGTTTCTAACCATGTTTCAACAGCTGCACAAGAAGAAAACGGCGTTCCTGCTTGCTCTGTGCCTGATCATCGGCGTGACGGCATCCGGCACGGTCTTCGCCTTCGGACGGGGCTCTCAAGGCCCGGACGTCTATGCGGTACAGGGGATGCTGAAGTCGCTGGGCTATTTCTCCGGTACGATTACCGGTACATACGGCCCGGTTACCGAGAACGGCGTGAAGCTGTTCCAGAAGGCCTACGGACTTCCGGTGACGGGTGCGGTCGACAATGATACGCTTCAGTCCATCCTGTGGGCTTACGGCAATCTCAAGATTCCGAAGAAGCCTGCCCCAGCACCGGCGCCAACACCTGCACCGACGCCAACACCAACACCTGCCCCGGCGCCTCAGCCATCCGGCTACCAGCTCACGAGCGAGGAACAGCAGATGGTGACGCTGGTCAACCAAGCCAGAGCTGCAGCAGGCCTGCCGGCACTCTCCGTCGATCTGCCGCTGTCCAAGGTGGCCCGTCTGAAGAGCCAGGATATGGTGAATAACAATTATTTCTCCCACCAATCGCCTACTTACGGTTCGCCGTTCGATATGATGAAGAAGTTCGGCATCACGTACCGGACCGCCGGCGAGAACATCGCCTGCAACCAAGGCGTGGAAGCGGCGCATACGGCGCTGATGAACTCCCCGGGCCACCGGGCGAATATTCTGAATAAGGACTTCACGCATATCGGCATCGGGATCGTGAACGGAGGTCCGTGCGGCAAAATGTTCACGCAGCAGTTCATCGGCAAGTAAGCGGAAGGTGCGCAAGGTCGATCCCCGGGGCGGAGGCTTCGGGGATTTTTATGCTGGGATGCAGGGAGGCAGCCGTGGAGAAACGGGTGACGTTTACCCTTGTCCCCTCCGTGTTGTACAATAGAAGATACTTCTTAGGGAATGACTGGAAATGTGAAGGGAGAAAACGTTTCATGGCGTCTAAGTTTATTAAGGAATTCAAAGAGTTCGCGATCAAGGGGAATATGATCGAGCTGGCGATCGGGGTAATTATCGGAGGCGCCTTCGGCAAAGTGGTGACTTCGATCGTGAACGACCTCGTCATGCCGCCCATCGGGCTGCTGCTCGGGAAGGTCAATTTCAAAGACCTGTATATTGCATTGAACGGGGCGCATTATCCTACCTTGGCAGAGGCACAAACCAACAAAATAACCACGTTAAACTACGGCTTGTTCATCAGTACCATGCTCGACTTCCTCATTGTAGCGTTCGTCATCTTCATCGCGGTGAAGCAGCTCAACCGGCTGCGGCGCAAAGAGGAAGCGAAGCCCGATCCGAAAGGAAACATCAAGGAATGCCCCGAGTGCCTGTCCGACATTCCGCGCAAGGCCACCCGCTGCAAATACTGTACGGCCCAGCTCGAATCCATGAGCGTTGAGAGAGGCTGATCCGTTTCGTAGACAGCATGAGTTCCTGCCTTCAGACCTAACCATACGAGGCGGCAGGACCGTACCCCAGGGGCGCGGTTCTGTCCGGTTCCGGCGTCAGCAGTCCCCCTCGCTTAAGAAAATATTCAGGAAATTCCCGCTTCTATCTAAAGAAAGATTGGGTAACCTAGTAATAATTGAGTGAGGAGGAACGGTTCGTATGAATTTGAGCGCTATCGTCCAGGAGAAGCTGGTCTTTTTACATAAATTCATTCAATCTCCCAAGGAAGTGGGCAGCGTCATGCCGAGCTCCAAGTATCTCGCGCAGGCGATGACCCGTTCGCTCGATTGGGATAAGACCCGGCACGTGGCGGAGCTTGGCGCCGGAACGGGCGCCCTGACGAAGTATATCGAGCAGGCGGCCGGCCGGGAGGCCAAGGTCATGCTCTTCGAGAGGGAGCCTGCGCTGCGCAGCCAGCTCAAGGAGCGGTTCCCGTCGTTCACTTGCCACCCGGATGCCTGCCTGATCCAGGAGGCCATGTCCCGCGAGGGGGTGGAGGGGCTCGACGCGATAATCAGCGGCCTGCCGTTCTTCAACTTCCCGCCGCAGCTTAGGGCGAGGCTGCTCAGGGAGATTGTGGATTCCCTGAGGCCGGGCGGCAGCTTCATCGCTTTCCAGTACTCCCTGCAGATGCGCTCCCTGCTCACCCGGGCATTCGAGATCGAGGCGATCCGCTTCGTTCCGCTGAACGTGCCGCCTGCCTTCGTCTACGTCTGCCGCAAAAAATAATTCGGCCCGCTTGAAACCTTGGGCGAGCCGGAGCGTAGTACCTTGTACAATCCCATACTGTTTTTATTGGAGGAGCCTGTCACCCCGGCCTTGCTGCGTCTTTTTGCAGCAGCCGGCGGGGCAGGCTTTTTTTGTCTGCAGGGGATACTGATTACATTAACTTTAACTAAGGGAGGCTGTTATGGAACAACAAGCATACGCGGCAATCGTGATCTTCTTGCTGATCTACGCGCTCATCATCTCCGAGAAGATCCACCGGACCATCGTGGCCATGCTCGGGGCCGTCCTCATGATCGTCTTCGGGATCGTCACGCAGGAGACGGCACTGCACCATATCGACTTTAACACGCTCGGCCTGCTTATCGGCATGATGATCCTGGTAGGGATTACAGCCGAGACCGGCTTGTTCGCCTACATCGCCGTCATCGCCGCACAGAAGGCGGGCGGGAATCCCGTGCGGATTATGATCTACCTGGTGCTGCTTACCGCGGTCTGTTCCGCTTTTCTGGACAACGTGACGACCGTCCTGCTCATGGTGCCTGTCACCTTCAGTATCGCCCGGCAGCTGCAGGTGAACCCGCTGCCATATCTTATCACGCAGATTATGGCCTCTAACGTAGGCGGCACCGCCACGCTGATCGGCGATCCGCCCAATATCATGATAGGGAGCGCCGTCGAAGAATTATCTTTCATGGACTTCATCTATAACCTGGCGCCCATCTCGGCCCTCATCCTGCTCGTATACCTTCCGATCTTCGTGGTTCTCTTCCGCCGGTCGCTGGTTACCACCCCCGAGCGGATGAGGATGGTCATGGCGGTGGAGGCCGCCCCGCTGATTACGGACCGGAAGCTGCTGCGGCTCTCTCTTGTCTTCCTGGGGCTGACGATCCTCGGCTTCTTCCTGCACCAGCTGCTGCATCTGGAGTCGGCCACGGTGGCGCTCGCGGGCGCGTTCGGGCTGCTGCTCTTCACCGGCGAACACAAGATGGAGAAGGCTCTCGAGAAAGTCGAGTGGACGACGATCTTCTTCTTCGTCGGGCTGTTCGTTCTGGTCTCCGGGCTCGTCGACACCGGCGTGGTCGCCAGCATGGCCGAGCAGGCGATGCTGCTGACCGGCGGGGATCCGGTGGCGACCTCGATGCTGATCCTGTGGCTGAGCGCCATCGCCTCGGCCTTCCTCGACAACATCCCCTTCGTAGCGACCATGATTCCGATGATCCAGGAGATGGGCGTCCGGGGCATGGATAACCTGGAGCCGCTGTGGTGGAGTTTGGCGCTCGGCGCCTGCCTCGGCGGCAACGGTACCTTGATCGGCGCCAGTGCCAATCTGATTGTAGCGGGGATCGCGGGCAAAGAAGGGCATCCGGTGAAGTTCCTCACCTACATGAAATACGGTCTTCCGCTGATGCTGCTGTCGATCGTGCTCTCCACCGGTTATATCTATCTGCGTTATCTGCTCTAAAAGCAAGAGGAGCGGGTCCATGGGACCTGCTCCTTTTTGCTGCGAAAGCGTCTGCACCGGCCGCAGGACAGCGGCGGAGACAAAATTCCGCAGGGACCGCCCATTTTATCCGTATGGACGCACCACCGCATTCCTCTTTTCATAAACTGGATTTGACTGTATCCCTAGACCTTGTAATGATACAAAAACCCAGGCAAGGAGGGGTGACACTTGGGCAGCGATCACAAGAGCAAGTTCTTACTCACAAGCCGCGAACGCGAAGTTTTTGAACTGTTGGTGCAGGACAAAACGACGAAGGATATCGCGCAGCAGCTTTTTATCAGCGAGAAAACCGTGCGTAACCATATTTCTAACGTGATGCAAAAGCTGAACGTAAAGGGCCGTTCGCAGGCTGTAGTCGAGCTTATCAAGCTTGGGGAACTGCAGATCTGACCACGCACACCGTAAACCACAACAAGCCTTTTTCGGCGCCCTCCCTTCCGGGAAGCGTTCGAAAAAGGCTCTTTGGTTTGTGGTTGGCGGGCCCGGAGCGCTCTCACCCGGGTATAGAGTGCTGCACGGCGGGCCCGGCGGTCATGAATACGGGCAGGCTCAGATCCGCCGGCTCCAAGAGGAGAGCCGTCAGAACCTGCCCGGGATTACGGTGACCCCGCTGCGGTTACGTTACTTCGATGCTTTTTTTCTGGGTTTCTTGGCCTTGGCTACCGCCGGCAGATGCTTGTAGCTCCGGATCGTCGGTCCCTTGCAGATCGGGCATTCCGGGTATTCGGCTGCGGCGAACTCTTCACGGACCCATGCCTTGCAGTCCGCATTCTTGCATTTCCATATGACGGTTGGTTTTAGTTCAGGTTTTGTTTCTTCCTGCTGCACGTCCATAAGGCACACCTCCTTGCAAAGCGGTCTTTATTGTAACCATTTTGGGCTCCCGCATGCAAGAGTTTCTTTGTCTGGCGGTGGTCGGTGAAGCGTGCCCGCGGACGCGGCAGGGGAAGGCCGGGTGGAGCGGGGACGGGCGGAGCTTAGTAGCCGTCCGTCCCTTTGCCCGCATTCTTGGCGGTTGCGGCGCCTTCCTGGGAGGAGACGGAACCGAGGTGGGGCGAGCTCGCCAGATGAGCTGCGACGCCTTCCGATACCCGCCTGCCATAGTCGGCGTCGGCCTGCGTGAAGTGGGAGATCATGCGCTCGCGGATCTCCGGACGGCATACGCTGAGGTCCGCCGCCAGATTCGCGATGAGCTCGTCGCGCTCCCAGTCCTCGAACTTGCGGTACGTGTCGCCAGCCTGGCCGAAGTCGTTCGTGCGCTCGAGCTTGGCCCGGACGAGCCTCGCGTTGTACGCCGGTTCATGCTCCTTGCCGGATGGCGCCGCTTCCTTCAGCCCGCCGATCGTCGACGGCTCGTAGTTGACATGCGGGCTTTGGCCCGGGGCCCGGTCGACGATGAAGGCCATCTGCCCGTCGCGCTGGTTCGTCGCTACCCGCGTCTTCGGCGCGTTGATCGGCAGCTGCAGGTAATTCGTTCCCACACGGTGCCGCTGGGTATCCGAATACGAGAAGGTGCGGCCCTGGAGCAGCTTGTCGTCGGAGAAGTCCAGCCCGTCGACGAGCACGCCGGTGCCGAAGGCAGCCTGTTCGACTTCGGCGAAGTAGTTCTCCGGATTTTTGTTCAGCACCATCTTGCCGACCTTCAAGAACGGGAATTTCTCGTGATCCCACAGCTTCGTCGGATCGAGCGGATCGAAGTCAAGTTCCGGGTGCTCGTCGTCGCTGAGGATCTGCACACAGAGCTCCCACTCCGGGTAGTCGCCGCGCTGGATCGCTTCATACAAGTCCTGTGTAGCATGGCTCGTATTCTTGGCTTGGATGGCCTGGGCTTCCTTCTGGGTCAGGTTCTTGATCCCCTGCCCCAGCGGCTCCCAGTGATACTTCACGAGTACGGCTTCGCCGTCCTTATTGACCCACTTGTATGTATTGACGCCGGAGCCCTGCATCTGGCGGTAGTTCGCCGGGATGCCCCAAGGAGAGTATACGAAGGTGACCATGTGCGTCGCCTCGGGGGAGTTCGAGACGAAGTCGAAGAACCGTTCGGGATTCGCCAGGTTCGTCACCGGATCGGGGCGGAACGCATGGACCATGTCCGGGAATTTCAGGGGATCGCGGATGAAGAACACCTTGAGGTTGTTGCCGACGAGATCCCAGTTCCCGTCCTCGGTATAGAACTTGACCGCAAAGCCGCGAGGGTCGCGGAACGTCTCGGGCGAGTGCCCGCCGTGGACCACGGAAG
Source organism: Paenibacillus caseinilyticus (assembly GCF_027533645.1). GTDB lineage: Bacteria > Bacillota > Bacilli > Paenibacillales > NBRC-103111 > Paenibacillus_G > Paenibacillus_G caseinilyticus. The sequence continues at coordinate 248,018 of NZ_JAQAGY010000003.1, read as the reverse complement.
AGAACCGCACGAAGAGCGGGGTGCGTTTGCCCTTCTCCTGGAACAGCTTGGCCCGGGTATACTTCGATGCCGGCTCGTCGCCTACGCTGCCGTAAGCTTCGAAGTAGCCATGCGCTCCGGCTCCGCGGGCGTGAACTACGCGCTCGGGAATGCGCTCGCGGTCGAAGTGCGAGATTTTCTCGATGAAGTGGTAATTCTCGAGCGTGGACGGACCGCGGCTGCCCACCGTGCGGATATTCTGGTTATCCGTAATGGGATGGCCCTGCCGGTTGGTCAGCGTCATGTCTTGGTCTTGGTTGTTATTCGGTGTCATGGATCGTGTGCCTCCTGTCGTATCGTGGACTTACCCATTTTTTGCCGGAGGAAGGCAATTTATGCACGGGAGTGAAGGATTGGGGTGGTGGAAGCAGCGAAGGGAGATTTCTTGAATCGCTGGCAAGTATGGAGTATACTGGAATTATAATTACCAATTATTTCTATTCATAACGAAGGAGCTGCTCATGAAAAAAACAGGAACCATGGCCGCCCTCTTGTCGCTGCAGCTGCTGTTCGGGACGAGCGCACTGGCCGAGACAGCGGAGTTCACGAATGGGGACGCGGCGAACTGGGATCTTCCCGCCCAAGGGAAGCTGGAGTCGAAGCGGATGGATGAAGGATATCTGACGGTGGACACTTCCGTGGAGTGGACCAAGGAGAAGCTGCGTGAGAGGGAGAAGAATAAAGAAGTATTCACTTACGTGCCGGCCTTGAAGATGACGGCGGATGTGGAGAATGAGCTGAAGAGCGCCGTCCTGGCGACGACGCTGCCGGGTGCCAAATTCGATCTGATCCCCGCGGGAGACAAGCAGGGCGAAGCTGTGCGGGTGACCGTAACCGGGGCGGTGGATCTGCTCGGAGGCAAGCCTTACCGGTTCTATTCGGCCTGGCGCAAGGCCGGCACGGGCGACCCGTCGCTAGCGTTAAGTTCGCAGGTCCGGTATACCAGCTATATGCCGGGGTCGAAGCTCACGGATCTGCCGGCGACGGACGACCGGCTCAGCACGCTGAAGTGGAGCGGGGCGGAGAAGGCCTCATGGAAAACGAAGATTCCGCTGGACCCCGACGCGCTGCCCTTCTTCCCGGTCTGGTACGAGTCCGTGGAGAATATCCTGCCGGTGAAGGGCGATTATCTGCGGATCAACTCCCGCGAAGCGCTAGACTTGTATAAGACCGGGCAGAGCCGGAAGCTGAAGGAGGCTTCGGATTCGCAGAAGTACCATTTTGCCATTACGGCGAAGGCGGATAGGTCCCTGCTGGATTCGGAGCTGAGATCGGAATCGCTTGATGAGCTCGGCGTCCAGATTACCCAGTATTATGCCGAAAGCTACAAAGAGAAGAAGACCGACGAGCGTACGACCTACAGCTGGTTCCAGACCGATAAGGATCTCATCCGGAAGATTCTGGGGGAGAAGCAGAGGGAGAACTTCTTCATCACCGAGCTGGAGGGCATCGCTACCGGCGAAGCGCTGAAGAAGATCAGCGAGTGGGACTGGGTCGATTTCGTTGAGATCGAAGAGAAAGGCTATCGTCCGACCGGCGTCTTCTGGCTGAATCAGAAGGCAGAGAGCCAGTAGGACGGCCGGAACATCCCGGCGCCCCCCAAAGAACAGCCTTCCCGGGGTCTAACGGGAAGGCTGTTTGCCGTTTATTCCCGGGGGGAGGGACCAGGATGCGCGGCATGGCTTGTTCACTCCTCTTCCTTGTGTATCAGCATATGCATGCCGGACTTGGAGGGAATGGGGGCTGGAGGGAGTGAAGCGCATATTTTGCTAGATTGCGGCAGCTGCTAGAATCGGTATAACAGGGGCTATCCTCACTCTTCCTAACATGGGATCGCATGCCGCCGGCCCAGGCCTGCTTGCTGCTCCGGGGCCGCCTGTTATCCGGCGTTACGAGGACCGCTTCGGCCCGTAAGGGACCCGCAGGTGAAACAGCAGGCCGATCATGACGAGCACGAGCAGTGAACCCAGTGCGATGCGGCTGGCGATGTTCCCGTACCCGGCCAGGGCCCAGGTGACGGAGCCGTAGAGCAGGGGACCGACAATGGAGGATACCTTGCCGGAGAAGGCGAAGAGGCCGAAGAATTGGCCGCGTTTGTCCGGCGGGCTCAGCTCTACGATCATCGTCCGGGAGGCGACCCACATCGCTCCCATAGCTACGCCGTATAGACTTCCCGCCGCCCAGAATACGGCTTCGCTGAAGGCCAGCGAAGCCAGCGCGATGGCGGCGATCATGACCAGCGCCACGAGGCTGACGGACCGTTTGGACCCGAGGCTCCGGGTGACGTAGCCGAACGCGAACGAGCCGATAATACTGGAGACTGTGGAGACGAGGTAGAGCAGGATGAATTGCTTGGCCGTGAATCCGATCACGGTCGTAGCATAGACGCCCATCACGGTAATGGCGGTAGCCACCGCGTCGTTGAAGAAGAAGTAAGCGATCATGAACAGGAACAGGGGCCGGTAGTCCCTGGCTTCCCTGAACGTCGCTGCGATCTCCCGGTAGCCGCTGAAGAAGGAAGGCTTCGGTCCCGGAGCGGACTCCGGGCGGGGCTCCTTGTACCATAGGAAGATCGGCAGCGAGAAGAGCAGAAAGAGCAGGGCGCTCGGGAGGAAGGAACGGTGGTATAGGTTCTCGCCGACGAGCGGGTAGACGCACAGGCCCACCAGGGTGCCGATATAGCCGGTCGCTACACCGAAGCCCGAGATCAGCGGAATTTCGCGTTCCCGGCCCAGATCCGAGATCATGGCATCGTAGAAGACGAGGCACGAATTGTACGTGAATTTCGCGATCATGAACAGAAGCAGCACGGCGGCCAGAGGAAGGGGCAGCCCGGCGATCGTACGGTCCGTCTGCCAATACCCTGCAGCCGCCCCCATCAAGGCGGTAGAGACGACACAGGCAAGCGTGAATGGGACGAGGTAGGCTTTCTTGCGGCCGGTCCGGTCGATCCAAACGCCGTAGAGGGGAGAGAGCAGAACCAGGAACACGCTTGAAAGCGCATTCGTATACGTGATGAACGTGCCCGCAATCTGGTTCGCGGTTTCGCTCCCGCCGATCGTGTCTTTGAGATAGAACGGAAAAAAGATCGTAATGATATTGCTGGCGAAGATCGTATTGGCAAAATCGTACAGCGCCCAGGCCAGGATGGGCAGCGACAGATACAGAGCGGCTCCACGGCGGGGCCTGCCGGAAGGGGCGGAGACTCGGGAAGGCTGCATGAGCGGCATCGTTCCTTTCTGCGGTGGTAGTCAAGGGTTCACATGCCGGGAAGTTCGTTTGCTTAAGAAGAGATTCCCTCCTCTGTACCTCGCATATTCGATACGGGCTTCCCAAATCCTGCCTCTTCATCCTTAATTCTAAAATAGAAGATGAGCTCTCTCCGGGTACGCTTTACGGAAAGTCAGCATTCATTGGGCCGCGCATGCTGAGGCATGCGGACATTCCGGCCGAACAGCCTCCGAAGTATATTCTGGGATAAACGGGGGAAGGAGCAGGAATGGCCCTTTTTCTTGCGGAGAGGACATGGTACCATAGAGAGAGGCTGAGGCTGCGAAGGCCTGAGCAGGAATGTCAAGCGTTCCATATTATGGAATCGCTTACGCGATATCGTCGGGCCGCCATAGGATGGGGAGCGGGGGAACCTGCGTCAGAAGATAAGCGCTTAAGCTCATTCCGGGGATCCGCCGGGCCTTGGCATGAAGATGCTGCTCCATTGGGGCTTCGAAGGAAGACTTAGGGGCCAGGAGATAGACATTCTTATATTAAAGGTTTGTGCATCATGTTATAATGACACAACGAAACGTTATTTGTGCAACACAACATCTTAGATTGTACATAAGCGCAAAAAGCGTAAGTTGATCCGGAGGTCGAACGATCATAAATAAGGGGTACACGTGGTGTATAGCCATGCTGTTAGTCCTATGTGCGGGGGCCGGAATGGCCCTCATGTTGGCGCTGGAGCCGAAGGGGGCCGCCGCAAGGGGGGAGCTGTTCTGGTATGGTGCCGTCCTCGCGACAGGAGCCTTCGCGCTGGGGGGCTTCATTCTCCACTTCCATAAGTTAACAGGCAGTCCCAGTCCGCGGGACTCCGCGTACGATAGGCGGGACGCGGAGATTCAGCCTCTGCGGCTTCTTGCCGTTCTTGCGGCGGTGCCCGCCGGACTGAGCCTCCTGCCTTGGCTCCTGGGCAGAGGGTCCGGACTGCATACGCTTCTCTCCGGCGCGTGTTCCTTCACCCTGCTGCTGATCCTGCTTCTGCGGGGGAAAGCGGTGGAGTCCCGGACCGCTCCCGCCGGAAGCCGGACGCTGGGGGAAGCCTTGCGTGAGATCGAGGCGGCCGGCCGCGCGCCGGGAGAGGAAGCTGGGGGGCTGGGCGCATTGAGGCCGCTGCTCGGGCAGATCGCCGGCTTCCTTGGCGGGGGGGCCGGCGTGCTGCTCCGTTACGCCGGACACGGCGCGCAGATGCAGGCTGAATTCATCGGGGAAGGCATGGGGGCGGACGAGGCGGCGCAAGCTCTGGAGGCGGCCGAATCCGGCGTACACAGCGGGTATGTGTGCAGTCCCCTTCTGCAGGACGGCCCCTTGTCCGGTTATGTGATCCTGAAGGGACCCGGGAGGGAGCTGCGCTGCTCCCGGGAAGCCGGGGAACAGCTCGGGCTGCTGTTCTCTTCCCTGAAGCTTGCGCTGGAGAACATCGTGCTGGCGAGGGGGCTGTCGCTCAGCCTGCAGGAGCTGGCGGCCCGCCTGCCTGGCGAAGAGGGCTGCGGCTTGCTGCGCCGGGCGCTGACCGAAGGACAGGAGCGGGAGCGGCTGCGGCTTGCTTCGGATCTTCACGATACGACGGTGCAGGACCTTCTCTTCGTACGGAGCCGGCTCTTGCCCCTGCTGGGGAAGCTGCCCGAAGGCTCGGAAGAGTCAAGGCTTGCGGCCAGTGCCGTAGGCCACCTCGAGCTGATGAACGAGAATCTGCGGCAGACCCTCTTCGAGCTCAATCCGCTGCAGCTGGGCCGTCTGGGACTGGCCGGCGCGCTGCACAAGCTGGTCGGCCTGGAGAGCGGCATGCAGGAGGCGGAGGTGGAGTTCCATGCCGACGGGGCGGGACGGCTCGAAGGGCTGCCACTCGCCATGCAGACAGGCATGTTCCGTCTGGCGCAGGAGCTCCTTAACAACGCAAGAAAACACGCCGGGGCTACCCGGATCCGCCTCGAATTGAAGGCGGAGGAAGGATGCATCCGCCTGCACTACCGTGATGATGGAGCCGGATTTGATCCGGAGGGCGCAGCGGAGAGCGCCGGCAGGGGCATCGCCTCCCCGGGCCTCGGGCTGCTGCAGATGCGCAGCCGCGTTCTGCTCCTGGAGGGTACCTTCGACTTGGTATCCTCGCCGGGCCGCGGTGTGGAAGTAACGATACAGATTCCCGTGAAAGAGGTACATGCCGTATGAACAACACGAAAAAAGTCCTGATTGTGGACGATCATCCGCTGATAGCGCAGGCCACCGCCGATTTGGTGCGCGGGCTGGAGAATATACAGGTCATCGGCATAGAGGGCACCGGTGCCGGATGCCTTGAAGCGATCGGGCGGGAGCTCCCCGACGTGGTGCTGCTTGATTTTCATCTGCCGGACCGTCTTGGCGACGAACTGGCTGCCGGCATCAAGGAAAGCTATCCGTCCGTGCATATTATCATTTTTACGGGCGTAGACATCTCGGAGCTGTACACCCACTTCATCCGCATCGGGGTAAGCGGCATCCTCAGCAAGGAATCGAGCCCGGAGGTCATCAAGCTGATGGTCAGTGCCGTTCTTCACGGACAGACCCTGCTGCCGCAGGATTATTTCCGCAAGATCCGTTTCGCCTCCGGACCGGAAGAGGCGCAGCCGCTCACCGAGGACGAAGTGCATCTCATGACGATGGTGATCGCGGGGGCGACCAACGAGCAGATCGCCCGGGAGATCCGGATGAGCAAGCGTTCCGTGGACAACTATTTGAGGCGGATCTACGAGAAGTTCGGCGTCCGCTCCCGGGCGCAGGCGGTAGACCGGTTCCTGCAGCTTCAGCAGAAAACGAAGCTCCGGTGAGTGTAAAGGAAAAGTAGGGGGCTGTATGGGAGTTTGACCTGGGATTTTGTATTGGATTTTCTGTATCCGTGCTGAATGTTTCGGCCATAATCGGTGTATAATGGAATTATATGAACCTATTATAGTAAAATGGATCAACAAATGCCTCACTATGAGTTGAAACGAGGAGGAACCGGTTATGGATCAAATTTCATCTCTTTCCGAGCTGTTGGCGGAGCAGAAAGCGTCATCCTATATAGAAATTCCCGGCGTGAAATCCCGCACGTTCGGCCAAACGACGCTCTCCACCACGCTGCCCATGAGCAAGCTGTTCGCCATCTATGAGGTGGATCTGGAAGTGCAGCGGGCCATCGTGCCGCAGAACCTGTCCAAGATGATGGATTATATCATGCTCTATCTGGACCATGGGCAGGGCATCTACTTCCCGGGCATCATTCTGTCCGCACGCGGGGCAGGGGAGTATGACAACACTGCGAAGGTATACCGCCTTCAGGCGATCGAGAAGCTTTACGTTGTCGACGGGCAGCACCGCCTGGCCGCTTTCCGCCGCTTGATGGAAACGCTGCAGAGCGCTATGGCACGGGCGAAGGACCGGCGCGAATACGACCGGATGGAAGAGATCAGCGCGAAGCTCAGCAAGCTCTACTCTTTCCCTATGTCTACCATGATCTACCTTGATATCAATGCCCGCCAAGAACGTCAGCTGTTCTCGGACATCAACAAGCTCCCGCGCAAGATCGGCGGCAATCTGGCCGTGCTCCGCGAGCAGCGCCGGTTCTATCATGTGCTGGCCTCGCGTCTGGCCGAAGACGCCCCTGTCATGAAGCGCATTCCGGTAGATATGTTCACGGAGCGGGGCAAGGGGCCGGAGTATCTGTTCTCGTATCATCTCTTGATCGAGGTGATGATCGGGCTGTTCGAAGGCCGCCTGAAGTCCGCAGCGCGCAATAATGGATACTACTTCCAGGACAAGGATATCGAAGAGCATCTGAAGCTGGCGTCCCTGTATTTTGAGAGTCTGCTGAAGTACCTGCCGGAACCGGAGAAAGGCGAGCTGTGCTGGTCCGAGAACCTGCAGATCGCCCTCGCGATGTTCTTCCACGATGAAGTGACGAAGACGGGCACATTCAATAAATACGCGCTGGACCACGCTCTGAAGATCCTTCCGCATATCGATTGGAATGCGATCTACACCGGTGACGAGAAGGACCGTCTGCCTAGGCGCTCCCGCATTATGAAGGCGTACCAATTCGTCCGTGACTTCTATGACGAGCACCACCTGTTCCTGATCCGCTCCGATCAGGATCCTTACGAATCCGGTTCCGAGGAGGATGCCAGCTAATGGACGGCTTAAACCTGCAAATGACGATACATCCGTTCTGTGACCGCTACGGTCTGGCTACGGTTCCCGTGGAAGTCAAAGATTTGCTCAACTATACGGCCATCGATCCGATGGTCCAGCGCAAGCTCAGCGGAGGCCAGCGCCGCAAGATCGCGAACTACCTGCAGGAGCGCGAGCTCGACCGGGTCTTCTTCGGACCGGTTACGCTGAGCCTGCGGGATGTCAGCTCGCTGGCGAAGACCGAAGACGGACTGTTCCTGCGGCCGGGCTCGAAGCTCAGCATCCTAGACGGGCAGCACCGGATTCTGGCGCTGGGCTACGTCAATGAGCAGATGTTGAAGGAATCGCGCTCCCTGGAGCGGAAGCTGGCGGCCATGAAAGTCAAGGCGCGCCGCTTGCCGGAAGATGCGGAGGTTGCAGCGGAGCTCGAGCAGCTCGAAGGCCAGGTAGAGCAGCTCGAACGCCGACGGCTGGAGCTCATGGAGAGCGAGCTGGCCGTGCAGATCTACATCGGGCTCACCGAAGAGGAAGAGAAGCAGCTCTTCGGCGACATCAACTCCAAAGTGCAGCTCGTGAGCAAGGAGCTCGGCCATTCGTTCGACTCGATCGATCCGCTGAACCTAGTGATTCAGCAGGCGGTGGACCATAACGTGTTCCTGAAGGGGGCCGGTGTGGAGCGCCGTGCGAACCTTACGGCCTATAACAAGAACTTCACGTCGTTCTCGTGGCTCTATTCGACGGCCACCATGCTCTTCACGGGCAAGATGCAGCCGTCTTACGAGCTGGCGCGCCGGATCAAGCAGGATCCTTCGCAGTACATCGAGATCCTCCACCAGTTCTACACGACGCTCATTCCGCTGATGCCCGAGCAGCCGGGACTGCCGCAGTTCAGCTCGTCCGCCCGTGCGATGCAGGAGAGCATTGCGCTCTATGCGAACCGCTACCTCTTCACGGACGGGAAGTATACGAAGAACTGGACCTCATGTCTCAGCATCTTCGAAGGGTTCGATTGGACCCATGAGAACGAGGAGCTGGTGGAGAGGTTCGGCGTGCTCGACAACGGCAAGCTGAACCTAATCCACGAGAAGTCGCTGCGCAAGCACGGCAAGCTCGTCCAATTCTTCCAGGAGCTGAAGGGCGAACCGGTGGCAGAGGACGAGGCCGGCGAAGCATCGGCGTAAGCCTCGCTGTAGATACCGGCCGCCTTCCCGGCGGTCCGGAAGCCAACAAAGCACCGCCCCATCTCCGGGTCTGGAGATGGGGCGGTGCTTTGGTTTAACAGGTACAGTCAAGTTGCTCGCTGTGCCCGGGGTTAGTGGGCTGTCAGCCGGTTCACGACGAGCAGTGCGGAGCCGGTTACGATCGCTTCCTCGCCGAGAGAGCCGTGGCTGAACACGACCTGGTACGTCGGATAATAGTAGGTGCGCTGGATGGCCACCCGGGTGGCGGTATGGAAGAAGCCGGGATAGCTGCTGATCAGGGGGCCGCCCAGGATGACCTTCTCGGGGTGAAGAATGTTGAGCAGGTTCGCCAGGCCAATGCCGAAGAAGGTCGCTGCCTGCGTGAACAGTTCCACGGTCAGAGGGTCGTTCTCCTGCAGCGCCGTCTGCAGATGGGTGAAGGTGATCCGCTCGGGATCCGGCTCGAGCCGCTGCAGCAGGCTGTCGCGTCCCTGCTTCAGCAGTGACTGGGCCTGGTGCTCCAGCGCCGGGATCGAAGCATAGGATTCGAGTGCGCCGTAGTTGCCCTGGCCCCACAGCCGGGGACCGTCACTCTGGACGATCATCTGTCCGATGGACCCTTCCATATCGACAGCGCCGTAGACGACCTGGCCGTTGGTCATCATGGCCGAGCGAAGGCCGACGCCGGCATGGATGTACAGCATATGACGGTAATCCCGCTCGCGGTCGGACCACGATTCGCCGATGAGGGCGGCATTCGCCCCGTTCTCGAGGATCACGGGGAAGCCGAGCCGCTGCTCGAGGTAGGGTGCGATGCTAAGGTGGCCCCAGCCGCCGGTCGGGAAGTGGAGCGGTTCGATCAGCGAGCCGGCAGCACGGTCCAGGGGGCCTACGGCGCCAAGCCCGAGACCGAGCACCTTGTCGTGCGGGATCGCGTGCCGCTCCAGCATCGCAAGCGCCGTGCGGGCGATATCGTCCAGGAGCAGGGACGGGGTGAGCTCCTCGGTCATCGTCCAGCGCCGGCCTTCGAGCTTGTTCATGCGGAGGTCGAAGAGAATGAGCCTCGAGTGGATCCTGGATATATCAAGCCCGAACACGTAGGCGTAATGGGGGTTGATCTCATAGAGAATCGGGCGGCGTCCGCCGGTCGACTCCCCGAACCCTGCCTCCAGGATGAGCTCCTGGGCCGTCAGTTCTTCCAGCGTGCGGGTCAACGTGCTTCCGGTAAGCCCGCTCTTGTCGAGCAGTTCGATCTTCGAGACCGTTCCCGTGCGCCGGATGCTCTCGAAGATTTCTTTATGCTTGCGGCCGGCGATCCGCTGTTCGATGGTCGTCTGTTCCTTTTGTGCCATGCGTTTATCCTCCAAATCCGGGTGCCTTAGTCGGTTAATCCTATAGTAACCTATTCTTGCTGATCCCGCATCAGGGAATTCCGCTGCCGGGAGGCACGGCTGCACCCGGGTCCCTGCAGGAAGGGAGTTCCTATAGGGAAGGCAAATCTGGTACAATAGGGCTTAGTTTGTCGGGAGAGGGGAATCCTACGCGTCATGGGACAGGAACAATGGTATGAAAAAAGCTTCGGGCAGGATTACCTGCTCGTCTATAAGCATCGCGATATGCAGGGCGCCTACGAGGAAGTGCGCCGGATGATGGAATGGCTGGAGCTACCGGAAGGCTCGGAAGTGCTCGACTTGTGCTGCGGGATGGGCCGCCATTCGATGGCGCTGCGCTCCTTCGGGTTCCGGGTGACGGGCGTTGATCTGTCCGGGGTGCTCTTGGAAGAAGCGGTGAAGGGGGACCCGGAAGGCGAGGTCCGCTGGCTCCGCGGGGATATGCGGGATGTGCCGCTGGAGGGGCCGTACGATGCGGTAGTGAATCTCTTCACGTCCTTCGGTTATTTCGATGACGAGGAGGACAATATGCGGGTGCTGCGTGAGATTCACCGGCTGCTTGCGCCGGAAGGCCGGTTCATTATCGATTTTCTGAACCCGGCCTATGTGGAGGCGCATCTGGTTCCCGCTTCGGTGCGCGAGGAAGAAGGACTGCGCATCGAGGAGACGCGGCGCATTCATGACGGCTTCGTCAAAAAGACCATCGTGCTTCGGGATCCACAGCAAGGAAGCCCGGAGAGGGTATACGAGGAACAAGTGCGCCTGATTGCGCAGGACCGGTTCCTCCAGATGCTGGAGCTGGCCGGCCTCGAAGTGGATGCCGTCTACGGAGGTTACGATGCGGGACCGTACGAAGCCGCGCAGTCCAAGCGGATGATCTTCGTGGGACGGAGGAGAACGGAAGGATGACGGAAGGACTGCATACAGGCGGCGCTGCGGCGCCGGTGACCTCCCATGACGGGGTGCTGCAGGTCAAAGTGCCCCTGCCGTTCCCGCTGCGGTGGGTGAACGCTTATCTTGTGCCGGGAGCCTCCGGCTGGACGCTGATCGATCCTGGCCTGCGTACGCAGGCGGCGGAGACCCTGTGGGAGACCGTGCTGGCGGAGCGCGGCATCGCGTGGGGGGAGATCGAGCGCATCGTGCTGACGCATCACCACCCGGACCACTACGGCCTCGCCGGCTGGTTCCAGGAGCGCACCGGCGCGCCGGTCTTCCTCTCCGAGACGGGCCTCGCGCAGGCGCGTCTGCTCTGGGGGGTCGATCAGCCGATGACGGGGATGCTGATGGCCTTGTTCCGCCGGCACGGCTTGCCGGAAGAGCTGGAGGAGCCGATGCGGGAGCACATGGACGGGTTCGTCCCGTCCGTGTCGCCCCAGCCGGAGGTGACGGTGATCCGTGCCGGAGAGCCGTTCCGGCTGGGTGACGAGCTCTACGAGACGATGGAGACCCCGGGACATGCCGCAGGGCATCTCGTCTTCTACCGGCGCGAGAGCGGGACGATGTTCTGCGGGGACCATGTGCTGCCGCAGATCTCGCCGAACGTGAGCTACCTGCCTGGCGGGATCGACGAGAATCCGCTGGCCAGCTACTTGGCCAGTCTGGAGCAGATCTCGAGATATGAGGTGCGTATCGCATTCCCGGGCCACCGGGAGCCGTTCGCACAGGTATCGCGCCGGGCACAGGAGCTCATCGCGCATCATGGAGACCGCCTGCACACGATGCGCGGCCTCCTCGGAACGGGAGACACGGCCTACGGGGTGTGCCGGGCCGCGTTCGGCAACCGGCTGACGCTGCACCAGCTGCGCTTCGCCTTGGCGGAGACGCTGGCGCACTTGATCTGGCTCCGGGAAGCGGGACAACTGGAGGAGACGGAGCGGAACGGAATCGTGCGGTTCCGCTCCGTCTAGGGGAACCGTTCCTTCTATAGGAAGGGGCAGGGCGTCCAAGCTTGGTTTTTGGCTCATGCCGGAACTGGGCGAGGATGCCCTGCTCTTTTTTGGGCGGACCGGAGCACCAGCGAATGGGATTACTCGGCCGCGCATCGCACCTTGCTGTAGGGCTAGTATGCCCCGAATAGCTGGGTTGGTTAAGGGAGAGATGGATCCGAAGCTTTCCAGGTAGAAGATCCTATTAGAAGGCCCTTCCTGGATTTGGGTGGGAAGCGAGGCGTTGGGACGGGTAAGAGAAGAAGGGTGGATATTTTGCTCCTTAGCGGGAAAAATAAACCATCACTTCATCAATCAACCGGAGGTGCCACAATGAAACCCAGTACACAGACCCACACCGGCCGGCGCACAGCAGCCTGGCTCGCAGCAGCCGTTCTGGCCTTGTCCCTCGTGACGGGATGCGGCAAGGATGAAGCCGCTCCGCCAGCGACAGACAACAACCAGCAGACCCAGACGCCAGGGGGCACAGGTGCTGCGACCGATCCGGCGAAGGAAGGGCAGAAGGGTGACGCCGCCGCGGAGAAGCCTGCCCAAACCGTCAGCCTGACGCCGATCACCTACAGCGATCCCGACCGCAAAGCGATCGCGGACGTGGCGAAGATCCAGGGGCTCGGCAAGGTCTATATTCCGCAGCAGGGCACAGCTGACGAGAAGTTCGATCAAGTGGGCGGCGGACAGAAGCAGGTGACGCTCCGCTTTGCCAAAATGAGCGTGACCGAATCTGCTACGGAGATCAAGCCGGCGGGAACGGTGGAGAAAGAGCAGGATGTGAAGTTGAAGACGGGCACCGGCAAGTTTGTAACGGCCGGTGGGCAGGATACGCTCTACTTCAAAGTAGAGGACACGTTCATGGCCTTGACTTCGGCCAAGGGTCTCTCCCACGGCGAACTGCAGGCCATTGCCGATACGATGGCGCCGCTTCAATAGAAGAAAGGCGTTTCCGGCTGCTCTTCCGGGCCGCGCTGAGAATAGGAATGTCTCCCTTATGGGGGCATTCCTATTTTTTTCGATATTTTTCGACCACTTAGGTAATTGAACCCACCCAATCGACAAATGCTTGTCGAATGATATATCATAGACCCACAGCAAGGCACTCATACATCCTAGGGGGAATTATACGAATATGAAGAAGCTGACTTTCACTGTACTGTCGTCCGTTGTTGCTGCCTCCATGATCGCTTCAGTCGCTGCTGCAGCGCCGAAAGAAGGAAAAGGCCACTCCCAGGGGGCGAGCAGCCAGAAGCAGGAGAGCAAGAAGGAAGCCCGCGGTGCCGAGAAGGACAAGCAGGTTAAGGTCAAGCTGAAGGACGAGGCTGCGGCTACAGTAACCGGCGTCACTTATGGCGAAGAAGGCAAGGGGAAGGGCAAAGGCAAAGTCCCTCCGGGTCTGCAGCGCGCTTATGAGAAGAACAAGGACAAGCCGTCCGGTGCCGTGCTTGGCGCCCTGCTGGAGAAGTACGGCAAGGAAGTGCAAGGCTCTGCCGAATTGACTTCGCTGGCGGCGGAACTCGCTGAGCAGGGAGATGCTGCAACGGCTGTAGAAGTGCAGAAGGAAGCGTTGAAGGCGGACCTGAAGAACCTGCAGCTCTACAAGAAGCTGGCCCAGCTCCAGAAGAAACTCGGCCAAGCGGATGGCATCAAAGCGTTCGTCAACGGCGAAGAGCCGAAATTCGAAGTGGCTCCTTTCATTAAAGACGGCAGCACGCTGGTGCCTTTCCGTGCGATCGCCGAGTCCCTGCAGGCGGAGGTAGCCTGGAACGCGGAAGAGCGCTCCGTTACCGTGACGCGCGGCGACACCGTAGTGAAGCTCTTCATCGGCAGCACGACGGCTGTCGTGAACGGCGAAGAAGTGGCACTCGAAGTGGCGGCCCAGATCGAGAACGGCTCCACTGTAATTCCTGTCCGATTCGTTAGCGAATCGCTGAAAGCCGACGTGCAGTGGGAGCCGGAATCCCAGAGCGTTGTCATCGTAGACGAGACAGCGGCTGCTACGGAAGAAACCGCTGCTGATGCTGCAGCCGACACGACAGATGCGACAACAGAAACGACAACAGAAACGACAACAGACGCCTCTGCCGTATCCGGGGAAGCGGCCGTTTCGACCGATGCAGCGGCTGACACAGCTGCTGAGACTACGACAGATACGGATGCATCCGCAGCCGTTGACACGGATACAGCCGTCCAGTCCTAATCGTTTGGTATAAAGGTTTGGTCTAATAAACCAAAAGACGTCTAGAGCCCCTTGGGGCCCTAGACGTCTTTTTTTATGCCTCTTATGCGCGGGGCTCAACCCCCATGCCGCTGAAAGTCCGAGCCTGCGGTCAGGTCGCCGGCTCCAGCGCCAATTCCTTCTCCGCCTGCTTGCGGTGGGCAATCCGGGAGGCGGCCGCGGCGGCTACCGCACCCACGATGTCATCGAGGAACGTGTGCTTGCGCGGCCCGCTCTTGTCGTTCAGCCGTCCGATAATGCCGGGCTTCACTTTGTCGATATAGCCGAAGTTCGTGAAGCCGATGCTGCCGTAGACGTTGACGATCGATAAGGCAAGGATCTCATCGCAGCCGTATAAGCCTTCATCATGCTCGACCATCTCCTGGAGGGGGGAGTCGAGTTTGCCTTCCTCCGACAGCCTGTCGAGCTGGATTCCAGTCAGGATGGCATTCTGTACCTCCCGCTTGGAGAGAACCTGTTCTACGCTCAGGCGGCATTCCTCGAGAGTCAATGTCTCATAATAAGCTTCTTGCAGGAGGAAGGTGAGCTCCGTAATATCTTGTACCGTAACGCCCCGTTCCTGAAGCCAGGCCCGGGAAGCTTCTTCAACCTTCTTGCTGTTCAAGCTGTAGGGGTTCATGGACTGAAGGCCTCCTTACGGTTCTGAGAAGCATTGCATGTGATTCTTGCCGTGCTGCTTCGATGCATACATGGCGGCATCCGCCCCCTGCAGGAGCGAATCGAGATCCCCTCCATCCTCCGGATAGAACGAAGCTCCGACAGAACAGGTGATGCGGATGCTCCGGCCACCGATCTCGAAGGGGTGTCCCATCACTTCGACGATGCGCCGGCCGATCTTTAGAATATCTTCCCGCTCCTCGAACTGCTGGAGCAGGAGCACGAATTCGTCCCCGCCCAGGCGGCATACGGTATCCGGCTCACGGATGGAGTGGGATAGACGGGAAGCCGCGACGGTCAGCAGCTTGTCCCCCGCCGCATGGCCGTATGTATCGTTCACCTGTTTGAAATCATCCATATCGAGATAGAGCACGGCCAGTTTATGATGATAGCGTCTAGCCATGTACAGGGCCTGCATGAAGCGGTCCTGGAACAGCCTGCGGTTGGGCAGACCCGTCAGCGCATCATAATAAGCCAGACGGCTCAGGCGTTCCTCTTGCTCCTTGTAAGCCGTAATATCCCGCGCGGCAATCACCGCATGCCCATCTTCGTCCGATGGGTACCCTTTGCCCTCGAGCCACAATAGCGTTCCGCTGCGAAGCACCACCCGGAAAGAGAGCGTGAACCGTATGCGGTCGTGCGCCAGCAGAAGACAGGCACGCTCCAGCACCGGAAGGTCTGCGGGATAGACCCAGCCGGACAGAGGGGCGCCGGCATTCTCGGCGGGCGCCACCCCCAAGGGTTCACTTCCATCATGATCCACGAACCACAGCCAATCCGGCGACTGGTAACACGCCTGCTTGTACCAGGCTTCCGGAATGCGTTCATGCAGACGGTTTTCCATGGCCGTTCACCTCTTTTTGGAAAAACACATCTATATTATAGGCGCCGGATCCGTTCCAAATCAAGAATACCCGGGGCTGCAGAGGGCCCGGCAGGGAGGGCTTGGCACAAATACTTGTCATAAACTTGTCTCTTCCCCGTATACATGAAGTAAAACGGACAACACCCCGTAACCCAAGGAGGAAACGCCATGAAACAGTACCAATGGACCCGTCTTGCCGCTGCCGCCGGTCTGGTCGTCCTGCTGACATCCGGCTGCTCGCTGCTGGAATCCAAAAACCAGTCCCTGCAGATCGATCCTCCCCAGACGACCGGAATGGAAGCCGTGCCGACCAGCGGCAAGGCGACCGTCCAGACGATTGCGAATCCCATGCAGATCACAATCTACGCCAAGGATGAGAAAGGCTTCGTCGCACCGATTGCGCTTCAGGTGGAAAAGACCGAGAGCACTGCCCGCCGGGCGCTGGAGTACATGGTGGACGGGGGTGCGGTGCAGGGACAGCTGCCCGCGGGCTTCACCAGTCTCCTGCCGAAGGGGACCGAGGTGAAGGATATCGACATCAACAAGGAACAAAAACTGGCTACTGTTGATTTCTCCAAAATGTTCAATGATTATAACCTCGCGGACGAACGGAAAATTCTGGAGGGCCTCACCTGGACGCTGACGAATTTCCCATCGGTCGAGAAAGTGCGGATCCGCGTCGAGGGCAAGGCGATCACGGAAATGCCGGTCGGCGGCACACCGGTGGACGATACGCTGACCCGGGCGATGGGCATCAATCTCGAGAAGCCGGATGGAGTGGAATACGGCCAATCGACGCCGGTTACGCTGTATTTCCTGAACCAGAACCAAGAGGAGTTCAACTATTACGTGCCTGTCACCCGTCTTGTCAAGCGGACGGACCAGATCGACGAAGCTGTAGTGGAACAGCTGATTGCCGGACCGGACCAGAAGAAAGGTCTGACCGCCGTCATGCAGGGGGCGCAGCTGCTCAAGGTCAGCCGGGCCGATGATCTCATTACGGTCAACTTCTCGGAGTCCATGCTCGGTAAGGACAAGAAGGCGCCTGCGGAAGCGCTGAAGGCCGTCGTCCTCTCGCTGACGGAGAATGCGGGAGCGGGGGCGAAGGTGCAGATTCTGGTGAACGGGGAAGCGAAGGTTAGCGCCTCGGACAACCAGAATTATGCGAAGCCGGTAGCCCGACCGGCGGCCGTCAACCCGCTCAAGCTCTAACGGGGTGACACAGGCAAGTATTCGGATACAAGCGCCTTTTCGCGGGGGATCCCTGCAGAAAGGCGCTTTTTGTACCGCGGGGGAGCGGGAGATGCGGTTTGGAATTCGGTGGGGCCTCTGTTACAATGGGAATCGTCAAGTTAAAGGAGGGTGCAGGAAGCACATGAGAAACGATGGACGCCAAGCGGATCAAACGAGACCTCTAACGATTACCGCCCATTATAATAAACATGCCGAAGGCTCGGTTCTGATCGAAATGGGAGATACCAAAGTCATTTGCACCGCCACGGTGGAGGAGCGGGTGCCGCCTTTCATGAAGGGGCAGGGCAAGGGCTGGGTCACGGCGGAGTATTCCATGCTGCCGCGTGCTACCAACGTCCGCAACCAGCGTGAAGCCGCAAGGGGCAAGCTCGGCGGCCGCACCATGGAAATTCAGCGGCTGATCGGCCGGGCGCTGCGGAGCGTCGTCAGCTTGGAAGCGCTCGGCGAGCGTTCCGTTACGCTCGACTGCGATGTGATCCAAGCTGATGGGGGCACCCGTACAACTTCGATCACCGGCGCTTTCGTAGCGATGGTGTTCGCGCTGGACAAGCTCTCGCGCGAGAAGAACCTGAGCCGCTTCCCGGTGAATGACTTTCTTGCCTCCGTGTCCGTGGGCGTGATCGGGGAGACCCCTTACCTCGACCTCAACTACGAGGAGGATTCGAAGGCGAAGGTCGATATGAACGTCGTCATGACCGGCGGCGGCGCCTTCGTGGAAGTACAGGGCACAGGCGAAGAAGCGCCGTTCACCCGGCGGGAGCTCGACGAGCTGCTCGGGCTGGCCGAAGGCGGGATCCTGGGGCTGATCGAGGAGCAGAAGCGGGTGCTTGGCCCGATCGCGGACAAGATCAAGGGGGCTTCCCATGCGGCAGCTCGGAAATGAGGTTGTCCTCGCGACCCGCAATGCCGGGAAGGTCAAGGAATTCGCCGTGCTCTTCGGGGAGCGGGGCATCGCGGTGAAGAGCCTGCTGGATTATCCGTCGATTCCGGATATTCCGGAAGACGGGGAGACGTTCGCCGCCAACGCGCTCATCAAAGCGCAGGCGGTCGCCCGGCATCTCGGCGTATCGGCGCTGGCCGACGACTCCGGGCTCTGCGTCGACCGGCTCGGCGGGGCGCCGGGCGTCTATTCGGCCCGTTATGCCGGCGAGCCCTCGGATGATGCCGCGAACAACCGCAAGCTCCTTGCGGAGCTTGACCGGCTCGGGACCCTGCCTCCGGCTGCGGAGGGCGGCCCGGCGCTGCTGGGCTCTGCCCGCTTCGTCTGCGCTATGGCGCTGGTCGATGCGGCGGGACGGCCTGTCGCCGAAGTCGAAGGCTCCTGCGAAGGTGCCATCACCAGCGAGCCGCGGGGCGGAGGAGGCTTCGGCTACGATCCCCTGTTCTTCGTGCCGGAGCTCGGCCGCACGCTCTCCGAGCTGTCGATGGAGGAGAAGAACCGCCTCAGCCACCGGGGGCAGGCCCTGCGGAAGCTGATGGCTGCGCTGGCGCAAGAGCCCGCATCTGGTTGAAGCCGTACGGCCGCTCCTGTGCGTGGCCGTACGCAAAAAGGCCTGCGGCATCCATACCGCAGGCTGAAGCTGGGGAAGCTTGATCCGCAGTGGTGATCGCTGCGGGTTTTCCCTGTTGTATACGCCGGCCGGTGCACGATTTACCGGATCGCGACTTTGTATTGGCGCAGCCACGTATCCACCTGCGCCAGATAGGCGAACAGCTGGGGGCCGGTCATGAGTTGGCCGAACCAGGGGAGATCGAACTTTCCGCCGTCGTCTTCGGCCAATGCCCGGATTTTGGCCACGTCGATGAACTGCAGCAGCGGGGAGGACGAGTCGTCCAGAATGTCGAGCACCCACGAACGGACCGCAGCCAGATAGTTCGGGTTGTGCGTTTTCGGATAGGGGCTTTTTTTGCGTGTCAGCACATCCTCGGGAAGGATGCCGCGAAGCGCTTTGCGCAGAATGCCCTTCTCCCGGTCGCCGCTCGTCTTGATCTCCCAAGGGATATTCCACACGTATTCGACGAGCCGGTGGTCGCAGAACGGAACACGGACTTCCAGGCCCACGGCCATGCTCATGCGGTCCTTGCGGTCGAGCAGCGTCGGCATGAAACGGGTGATATTCAGGTAAGACATCTCCCTCATCCGGTTCTGCTGCTTGTTCTCGCCTGCAAGCCGGGGGACCTCCGACAGGGCCTGACGGTATCTTTCTTTGACGTACTGCTCCGGCTTCACCCAGTCCACGAAGTCCCGGGAGAGCAAGTTCACCCGGTCCGGCGTGGCGAGCGACCAAGGGAACGTGTCGGCGTTCAGCGCTTCCTCGCGGTGGAACCAGGGATAGCCTCCGAAGATCTCGTCGGCCGCTTCGCCCGAGATGGCAACGGTCGCCTGCTTTTTGATCTCGCGGCAGAAGAGGTAGAGAGAGCCGTCGACATCGGCCATGCCCGGCAGGTCGCGGGCGCTGACTACCTTGCGCAGCGCATCGACGAGCTCAGGCGTATCGAATTCGATCGGGTGATGCACCGTTCCGAGATGGTCTGTCATCCGCTGGATCCACGGGGCATCGGCGTTCGGCTGGAAGGCGTTTGCCTTGAAGTGTTTGTCGTTGTCCACGTAGTCGACGGAGAACGTATGGAGCGCGCCGAGTCCCTCTTCCTTGTAGTACGATGCGGCGAAGGAGGTCAGCGCGCTGGAGTCCAGGCCTCCGGAGAGCAGGGTGCAGACGCCGACGTCCGAGGCGAGCTGGCGTATGACGGTATCTTGCAGCAGCTCATGCACCTTGGCTGCCGTCCCCTCCACATCATCCTCGTGGGGCTTGCTCTCGAGCTTCCAATAGGCGCGGATGCGCAGGCCGTTGGCATCGAGCGACAGGCAATGGCCGGGCTTCAGCTCGGACAGGTTCTTGTAGATCCCGTGCCCCGGCGTGCGGGCCGGACCGACGGCGAAGATCTCTGCGAGGCCTTCCCCGTTGATTTGGGCCGGAAAGTCCGGATGCGCCAAAATCGCCTTCGGCTCCGAACCGAACAGCAGCCGGCCTTCCGTATACGCATAAAAGAACGGCTTGACGCCAAGCCGGTCCCGGGCTGCGAACAGCGATTGCTCTTCGTTGTTCCATACGGCGAATGCGAAGATGCCGTTAAAGCGGTCCACGCATCCCGGCCCCCATTCGACGAAAGCCGCAAGCAGCACCTCCGTGTCGCAGGTCGTCCGAAACCGGTGGCCGCGGCCTTCGAGCTCCTTCTTGAGCTCGGGGGCGTTATACAGCTCGCCGTTGTACACAAGGGCGAAGGTGTTCTCGCCTACTTTGCGCGTCATCGGCTGGGCGCCGTTCGCAGGGTCCATGACGCTGAGGCGGCGATGGCCGAGCGCGCAGCGGGGTACAATCCAGGTTCCGGACGCATCCGGGCCGCGCGGCGCCAGCGTATCCGTCATATTCTCGAGAACGGACGGATGCTGGGTCAAATCCTTGTTCCAATCGATCCATCCCGTGATTCCACACATAGCCTTCATCCTCTCTGCTCTCTAGAATGTCTCGGCCCTACGGCTGCATGCGACAGCAAGATGATAAAGGTTATGCGGCCGGGATGCCGAACATGTCTGTCCTTCCCCGTCCCTCCGCCCAAAAACTTGGCGAAGAAATGGACAAACCGTCGAAGAAAAGTTACACTATCTGAAGAGCGCAAGGGATCATCAAACACGCAAAGGTGGATATACGTATGAAAAAAACGTTGTCTCAACAGCAAAAAGAATATAAAGAAGCCAAAGAACACTTTGAACAAACGAACAAGGACTTCGAGCAGAAGCTTGCAGCAACCAAGCTGCTCGGTACTGTCAACCAGGAGACCATGGAGCGTTTGGTGGAAGATACGGGTCTGCACACCGCGCTCAACCGTCTCGGTGCCGCCGAATCCAATCTGCTGAAGTGGTCCAAAGAGATGATCAAGAAAGAGAAGGACTACCTGCAGAACAAGGATGCGGTAGACCGTATGTACGCATTCATCGACCAGAACCCGAACATTAAGGCCCAGCTCATCCAAGCGGCCATGAATATGAACTAGAACTAATTGATTTTATTTTGGCTACATATCTACATATGCCGACCGAATCCCTGCAGCCGGGATGCTGAGAACCAGCATCCCGGCTGCTTTTCTTTCTTTTTGCTAGGAGATCGGGGGAACAACTGTGCTCACGTCATGAGGGACGCATAGGAATTTCACGATTCCGGCATCCTACACGGTAAGAGGAACTTTATGGATAGCGCAGCGGGAAGGCGGAGGCAGATGGTTACTGGGATTTCGATGCTACAGGTGGCGATGATACTTATGGCGTCGGTAGGGCTGATGAACCACGTGCTCGTGATCCCGGCCGTGCTCGATACGGCAGGCCGGGACGCCTGGCTCTCCGCCTTGGTGTGTCTGCCCGTCCTCCTGCTGTGGACCGTCTGCCTCATCGTCATCGTGAAGCGCAGCGGCGGACGTCCGCTGCTGGAGTGGATCCGGGAGCGGACCGGCCGGGCTGTCTCCGGCCTGCTTCGTCTGCTGCTCATCTTGTACCTGCTGCTGGCGGTCTTCGTTACGGTGAAGGACACGGTGGTCTGGTCGACGGTGTCCTATCTGCCTGAGACGCCCGTGCTGTCGCTGGCCGTTCTGCTGCTGCTTCTGTGCTTTGTGGCAGCCCGCTCCGGCATGCTCTGTATTGCGGTAATGACAGGCATTCTGCTGCCTGTCATTGTTCTCCTGGGCTGGTTCGTGGCCTTCGGCAATGTGCCGAACAAGGATTATACGCTGCTCCTCCCTGTGCTTGAGAAAGGGACGGAACCGTTTCTTCATGGTATGACCCTCTCGCTGGGGGCACAGGCTGAAGTGGTCCTGTTCGTCTTCTTACAGCATCATATCCGCACCTCGATCCGGTGGTGGCATCTGGCTCTGCTCGTGGTGATCCTCGTGGGACTGACCTTGGGCCCCGTGACGGGCTCCATCGCAGAGTTCGGCCCTGTGGAGGCCGCCAAACAGCGGTACCCCGCCTTCGAGCAGTGGAAGCTGGTGGTTTTCCGTGATAACGTGGAACGGCTGGATTTCCTGTCCATTTACCAGTGGTTCGCAGGGGCATTCATTCGGGTATCGACCTATCTGACGATGCTGATTGAACTGCTGCCGGTGAAGCGGCAGCGGTCGGAGGATATCCTGCTGCTGGGGCTGACGGGCGGCCTTCTCGCGCTTTGTGCGTTTCCATGGCCGGATGTGCTGTTCTACGACTGGCTCAAAACCTACTATCTACCGGGTTCGCTCGCCGGCTGGGGGCTGCTGACGCTGCTGCTGCTCGGCGCAGCATTCTTCCCGAAGCGAAAGGAGAGGCGTACCCGTGATCACGGAACCGTGGAATAAGGAGCGGCTGGAGGCGCTGTTCGGGCGCTGTCAGGACGTCCAATCGCATAGGCTGCCCGGGGAAGAAGGCGTACTGCTGTACTGCGAAGGGCTGGCGGGATTCGAACGAATCGCCGAGAACCTGTCGGCGGGCCTTGAGGAGCGGATCAGGGAGGACCGCCGGGGCCTTCCACTGCCGGTGGAGCGGCTGTCTCCGGGCATCACGGGAGATGCGCTGGCGGACCGGATCTTCTCGGGCAAAGCGCTGCTCTATTTTGACGCTTCGGGGGCCTTGTACAGCGTGGATTGCGCCGACAGGCCGGAGCGGACGCCGCAGGAGTCGACTACGGAACCGACCAATTACGGACCGAAGGACGGCTTCATCGAGCAGCTGACGGTGAATGTGGCGCTGATCCGCAAGCGGCTCAAGACAGAGAAGCTGGCCTGCGAGCAGCTGACCATCGGCACCCGGAGCAAGAACCGCGTCGCGCTGCTCTATATGGAGGACCTTCTTGAAGAGAGCACCCTGCTGCAGGTGCGCGAACGCCTGCATTCCATCGACACCGAAGCGCTTATGACCAACGAGGAGCTGAAGGCGCTGCTGCAGCGGCCGGGCTTCAGCTTTCTGCCGATGATGTACATTACGACGCGTCCGGACATGGCGGTCGAAAGCCTGATGAACGGCCGGTTCGTCCTGCTGATGGACGGGATCCCGAACGTGCTGATCGCCCCCGTGAATCTCTCGTTTCTAATGACCGGCGCCGAGGATGCCCACATGCCGCCGGCCTTCAATTATGTAAGTATACTCATGCGCAGATTCGGCTTCGTGGTGACGCTGCTGCTCCCAGGCTTCTGGACGGCGCTGACGACCTATCATCAGGATCAGATTCCGTTTTCCCTTCTGGCGACGATCTCCGTACAGAATATGGGGACGCCGATATCGGGGCCGCTGGAGCTGATGCTCATGATGTTCATGTTCCACCTGTTCTTCGAAGCGGGCATCCGCCTTCCGAGCACGCTCGGGCCCTCGATCTCCGTTGTGGGGGGGCTGATCATCGGCGATGCGATTATCGATGCGGGCCTTTCCTCCCCGGCCTCATTGGTGGTAGCGGCTGTGACCTCGATCTCGCAGTTTGTCCTCTCCGGGGGCCTCTTCGGAGTAGGGATGGGCCTCATCCGCATATACATCTTTTTGCTGTCGGCGGTCTTTGGGCTGTTCGGTTTCTTCACGGGAGCCTTCTCGGTGCTGGTTTACCTGGCGAATCTGCGCTCCTTCGGCGTCCCCTTCCTTACTCCGTTCTCTCCGCCGGTATGGAAGGATCTTCGCTTCGTCTTCACACGAATGCCGAGAGGAGAGGAACGCAGGCGGCCCGAGGCACTGAAATACAAGGTTCCGAGCAAAAGGGACGGGGTGGGGGAGGGACAGGGGTGAGCGGGATCAGGAAAAGAGGGTTATCTTGTCTGCTTCTGCCAGCTCTGCTTCTGCTTATCCCTCTGCTATCCGGCTGCTGGAACGCCAACGATGTGGACGAGTTGGACTATGTGAATGCCGTGGGAATCGACTATCTTCCGGATGCTAAGCAGTATGTGGTGTACGCTCAGCTGATTTCCTTCACCCGGGTGGCCAAGGGAGAAGGGAATCAGGATGTCAAGCCTCTGCCGGCTTGGATCGCCGAAGGGCGAGGCAAGAGTTATATGGAGGCGGTGGCGCACATTAACGCGAATTCCGAGCACAAGCTGTACTGGGGACATGTGACCTCCCTGCTGCTCGGGGATACGCTCCTGCGCACGAGGAATGTGGCCGATGTGCTCGAATCCTTTTTCCGTTACTACGAGATGCGGTATACGATGTGGGTGTTCGGCACCCGGGACAGCATCCCGGCCTTGTTCATCGCTTCCCCGAATTTCGAACGGACCCGGCTTGGGATGATCCTGCATTCGCCGGAAGACAATTATTTCGCCTCTTCGAGCATCCGGCCGATCCGTCTCAGCCGCTTCATGGCCGGGTACTACGAGCCTTACCGCTGCGTGCTGCTCCCCGCGTTATCGCTCACCAAGGAGTATTGGAAGAAAAGTCGGGAGCCGGTCGCCTCCCAGCGCATTAGCGGAGCCTATCTTATCCAGGGACAGGAGACTCTGGGAATGCTGCCTATGGATCAGCTCCAAGGGCTTCACTGGCTCGAACCGACGACACACAGGGCGTGGCTTGAGATCGAAGAGGAAGGGGAAGAGATCGCAATCCTGCGGATGCGCAACCCCCGCTATGAAATCGTCGAGGCGCAGGAGCAGGGGACGCCAGTTTATGATCTCGAGGTATCCGTGCAGGGCACCGTATCCGAGCTGAAGCGACCCTTGACGGAGGAGGAGTTAACGGCCAAGGCTACCGCTGTGATCG
Source organism: Paenibacillus caseinilyticus (assembly GCF_027533645.1). Taxonomy (GTDB): domain Bacteria; phylum Bacillota; class Bacilli; order Paenibacillales; family NBRC-103111; genus Paenibacillus_G; species Paenibacillus_G caseinilyticus. Next base: position 223,280 of record NZ_JAQAGY010000003.1, on the reverse strand, counting down.
AGAAGGAAATCCGAGGGACGTATCTGGCTGGACTGAAGCAGAAGGCGGATTTGTACGGCCTGCAGCAGCACCAGTACCGGAGCGCCGTCGTCCTGCCCCCCCGGCAGAAGGCTGCATTGGCTGCCGTGAGGCTGAAGGAGGGCTCGCTGAGGCATGTCCGCGTCAAGCCTTATATCGTATCGGGAGGCAAGTATACGCTGGAGAGGTATACATCGCGGTAGGTACGGCGGCAGGCAGATGGTTGGTTCGAAGGGGATTCCAACGGTTACCGCGGGAGGAATCTGATGCGGACTAATAGCTTTATTTGCACCGGTCAGGAACCGGCGGCAGGCGGTACGGTGCTTTGCTTTCGCTTGCCATTTCGGTTACACTGGCTTTCATAAAGCCCAAGACGGGAAGGACGGTGTACTATGAGCGGGCAGCCAAGCGACAACGTCATTCTGTTTCCGAAGACGGTTGAATTCTATCAGTTCGAGCTGACCCGGATGCTGGAGACCGAGCGGTATGCGGAAGCGATCGGGCTGCTGCGGTTTCTGCTCTCCTGCCGTTCAGAAGACGAGAAAGCAAGGGAAGAATGGCAGTCGCTGCTCGACTGGCTTCAAATGATGTTCCCGGACATCGCCTTTCACGGCGAAGGACGCGAGGGAACGGACGAAGAAGATTCGTGGAGCGAAGAGGAGCTGCTGCGGCAGCATTTGAGCGGGAAGCAAGAGGAAGGGGAATATGCGGAGAAGCTGCTCGAGCATCTCATGCACCAGGAAGCGGTGGACAAGCAGCTGCTGGCCTTGGACCAGCTCGCATTCCTCAACCATCCGGCCATTGACGACGCGCTGCTCGAATGGATCGCGGAGCGGCCGATGCATCCCTTGATCCAGTTCAAGACCCTGCAGACGCTGCGCAAACGGGGAGTGAGCGGGCGGCTGGAGCTTGCCAAGAACTGCGAAACCGCCGTGATGGAGATTGAAGAAACGCCGGCGGGTTTCGACCAGTTTCCGTCGCAGATCCAGGAAATTATTGCAAGAGTGCAGGAAATCAGCGAAACCCAATATCCGGCCTTATCTTATTTTGCTGCCGAAACCTGGAACGAGTTCCTTGCATTCGTCTACGGCACTGCGGCTTACCGGCAGATGCTGAAGCAGGACCCCGCCTGTGTGGACCTGTGGGCCGCCGCACTCCACCTGACCCTTCTCGAGAAGGTATTCGACGGAGGGGACCGGGCGGAGATTTTTGAGTTGTACGGGATTACGAGTGATCTCATGTTCCAGTGGGAGCAGGCTTACCGTACGATGCAGCTGTTCGCGGCGTCCATATTTACCCGCAGGCCGTGAAGCTTGCAGGCCGGAGCTGCGGCCGCTGCTTAAGGACAAGCCTTGAAAAGGCGTTATAATATGGTTATAATGGAATGGTTATATGGGCAGGCTCGTCCGTGGCAGTTTCATGGCGCTGCCGCGTGACAAAATTGCGATGGATAATTTTTGGAGGGGAAAGCATAAAATGAAAGCAAGCTGGGAAAAGATAGAGAAGAACCTTGGAGTTCTTGATATTGAAGTGGAAGCGGAACAGGTGGCCGCCGCTCTGGACAAGGCATTCAAGAAAGTCGTACAAAAAGTGAACGTCCCGGGTTTCCGCAAGGGCAAAGTGCCCCGCGCCATCTTTGAATCCAAATTCGGTGTGGAAAGCTTGTATCAAGACGCTCTGGATTTCATCGTTCCCGATGCTTATGTAGCTGCAGTGAACGAGACGGGCATCGAGCCGGTCGACCGTCCCGAAGTGGATGTCGAGCAGTTCGCCAAAGGCCAGACGCTGAAATTCAAAGCGAAGGTTATTGTGAAGCCTGAAGTGGAACTCGGCGAATACAAAGGCATCGAACTCGAGTCCGTATCTTCCGAAGTTACGGCTGAAGAAGTGCAAGAAGAACTCCAAAAACTGCAAAACCGTCACGCCGAGCTGGTACCGGTAGAAGAAGGCGCTGCACAAGACGGCGATGTCGTTGTCATCGACTTCGAAGGATTCGTGGACGGCGTTGCATTCGAAGGCGGCAAAGCCGAGAGATATTCCCTCGAGCTTGGCTCCGGCAGCTTCATCCCGGGCTTCGAAGAGCAGGTAGTCGGCCTTGAGAAGGGCGGAGAGAAGGATATTACGGTAACCTTCCCTGAGAGCTACCACTCCGAAGAGCTGAAAGGCAAAGAAGCAGTATTCAAGATTGTACTGCACGACATCAAGCGCAAGAACCTGCCTGAGCTGGACGACGAGTTCGCCAAAGACGTAAGCGAGTTCGAAACGCTGGACGAGTACAAAGCGGATCTCCAAACGAAGCTCCAAGAGCGTAAGGAGAACGAAGCGAAGAGCAAGAAGGAAGCCGAAGCGGTAGAGAAAATCGCCGCATCCGCGCAAGTGGACATTCCGGAAGTCATGATCACTGATGAAACCGAGCAAATGCTGAAGGAATTCGAAAACCGTCTGCGTACGCAAGGCATGAACATTGATATGTACTACCAGTTCACGGGCCAAAGCGCTGACGACCTGAAGGGCCAAATGCGTGAAGACGCCGAGAAGCGTGTTCGCAACAACCTGGTTCTGGAAGCCATCGCGAAGAAGGAAGGCATCGAGGTATCCGAGGAAGAGATCAACGCGGAATTCGAGAACCTGGCCGGCATGTACGGCCGTTCTGCAGCAGAGATCCGCAGCATCTTCACTTCCAACGGCAACCTGTCCTCCCTGCTGTCGGACATCATTACCCGCAAGACCGTAGCATTCCTGGTTGACAACAGCAAATCGGCTTAAGCCTTAGGTTACCTAACGCTTACCGCGTACTATAGAACAAGAGACAAAGGCACGTGTGATTCACAAGCGTGCCTTTGTTTTACCCTAAAAACGCGGATAAGCACAAATGCAAGGCTTGGAACGGTATAGCTTGCTCACAATCGTTTCAAGTGTCGCAAAATGTGGTACATAGAACATAGGCACTTGAGCCATACTGATCCATACATATGAAATACCCGTAGTACATAGGAAGACATAGGTTTGGCCGTTTTCTGCTGTTCGTCCGCCCACGACAGGGATGTGTCGCCCAGCAGCATTTTTGTCTCTACTGATTTACCGTCCGCGTGTGGTTGTATCGTTTTACTGTAAGTGTGATGATGTTGTTGTTGTTGTTGTTGTTGTTGTTGTTGTTGTTGTTGTTGTTGTTGTTTGCGGCTTCGAGCCCCGACCTTGGAGGGGCAATGAAGCCCTTAAGTTTTTAAGTCTTTAAGTTTTAAGCCTTTAAGTTCTTAAGCCTTTAAGCTCTTAAAGGCTCCTTAAGCCCTTTGCGGCTCCCGGAGCTTGGAGCCGCCGGTTTTCTCGTTCCCCGTCCCTCTGTTCAGCGTGTCCGTTTCCCGTGGCTGCCTATAGGCAGCCACGGGAAACGGACGAACGCGATCCCTCCGCCGCCCCTCCATCGAAGCTCCCTTTGTCCGCTCAGGTCCCCCGCAATTCAGCGGGTCCAGGGGTGCAGCCCATGGGGTCCCCCTCGGGAGGGGGATTTAGGGGGAGGATTGGGCTTTTGCGGAAGATTTATGCTACAATACGATAGTAAGGCACTTTAACGTACTGCATTTCATGAAGTAAAGGGGTTGGAATAGATGACTCTGGTACCAATGGTTGTGGAACAAGAAGGTCGCGGCGAGCGCTCATATGATATTTATTCGCGTTTGCTCAAAGACCGTATCATCTTTTTGGGCAGCGCGATTGACGATGACGTCGCTAACCTGGTCATTGCCCAACTGCTGTTTCTGGCGGCAGCGGATCCGGATAAAGACATCCATCTGTACATTAACTCGCCGGGTGGTTCGGTAACCGCCGGGATGGGTATTTATGATACAATGCAATTTATTAAACCGGACGTTTCGACCATCTGCGTAGGCCTCGCGGCCAGCATGGGCTCCCTTCTGCTGACGGCCGGCGCGCCGGGCAAGCGCTTCGCGCTTCCGAACAGCGAAGTGATGATTCACCAGCCGCTGGGCGGCGTTCGCGGCCAGGCTTCGGACATCAAGATCCACGCTGACTGGATCATCAAGACGAAGCAGAAGCTCAATGAAATATATGTGGCGCGTACGGGACAGCCTTACGAAAAAATCGAACGCGACACGGACCGAGACAACTTCATGAGCGCGGCGGAAGCCAAGGAATACGGGCTCATTGATGCGGTTATCACTCGCAGTGACTTGACCTAGAAAAGGAGTGATCCCATGTTTAAATTTAACGATGAAAAAGGTCAGCTGAAATGCTCCTTCTGCGGCAAATCACAGGAGCAGGTACGCAAGCTGGTTGCCGGTCCCGGCGTATATATATGCGACGAGTGCATCGAACTCTGCACGGAAATCGTAGAGGAAGAGCTCGGTCATGAGGAAGAACTCGATCTGAAAGACGTACCGAAGCCGATGGAAATCCGTGCGATTCTGGATTCTTACGTCATCGGTCAGGAACAGGCGAAGAAATCCCTCTCCGTTGCCGTATATAACCATTACAAGCGGATCAACACCCAGCAGGGCAAGGTCGAAGATGTGGAACTTCAGAAGTCCAACATCGTGCTGGTCGGTCCTACGGGGAGCGGGAAGACGCTTTTGGCGCAAACCCTCGCCAAGATTCTCAACGTGCCGTTTGCTATCGCGGATGCCACTTCCTTGACGGAAGCCGGCTATGTGGGCGAAGACGTGGAGAACATCCTGCTGAAGCTTATCCAGGCAGCCGATTACGATGTCGAGAAGGCCGAGCGCGGCATTATCTATATCGATGAGATCGATAAAGTGGCCCGCAAATCCGAGAACCCGTCCATTACCCGCGACGTCTCGGGCGAAGGCGTGCAGCAGGCGCTGCTCAAGATCCTCGAAGGTACGGTAGCTTCCGTTCCACCGCAGGGCGGACGCAAGCACCCGCATCAAGAATTTATCCAGATCGATACGACGAACATCTTGTTCATCTGCGGCGGCGCCTTCGACGGCCTCGAGCAGATCATCAAGCGCCGGATCGGCAAGAAAGTCATCGGTTTCGGTACGGACGGCCTCAAGGCCGACCTGAAGCCGGGCGAGTACCTTTCTTTGGTGCTGCCGGAAGACCTTCTGAAATTCGGTCTTATTCCCGAGTTCGTCGGCCGTCTCCCGGTCATCTCGACTTTGGAGCCGCTGGACGAAGCAGCACTCGTCCGTATTCTGACCGAGCCGAAGAACGCCCTTGTGAAGCAGTACCAGAAGCTGCTTGACATGGATAACCTGACGCTCGAGTTCGATGCGGAAGCGCTGGAGGAAATCGCCAAAGAAGCGATCAAACGCAATACGGGAGCACGGGGGCTGCGTGCGATTATCGAGGGCATCATGCTCGAAGTCATGTACGAAGCGCCATCCCGCGGCGAGAACTCCAAGTGTGTCGTCACGAAAGAGGCGGTACAGGCGAAGATCGCTCCGCAAATCACCGCTCTCGACGCCCAGTCCGTGAAGAAGAAGGAAGAAAGCGCGTAAGCGAGAGATACTATAAGACCAAGCACCTCCATCCGAAGCGGTTCGGTGTCCCGGGAGCCCCCCGGGACATGTCTTCGGAGTGGAGGATGTTTGGTATCATGGGAGAGAAAACCATACATGTTCCATAGAACAGAGACGGTACCGGTCCGGGTCGGGAACCTGACGATCGGCGGCAGCAATGAAGTAATCATCCAGAGTATGTGTACAACAAAGACAGCTGACGTAGCCGCAACGGTCGCCGAGATCCACCGCCTCGAAGAAGCGGGGTGCCAGATCGTCCGGGTGACGGTCAATAACAAAGAAGCGGCCGAAGCGATCAAAGAGATCAAGAAACAGATCTCGATTCCCCTTGTGGCCGACATTCACTTTGACCACCGGCTTGCCTTAATGGCCATTGAGAACGGCATTGACAAGGTCCGCATCAACCCGGGCAATATTGGACGCCGCGAGAAGGTGGAAGCGGTCGTGAAGGCTTGCAAAGAACGCGGGATTCCGATCCGGATCGGCGTGAATGCCGGTTCCCTGGAGAACCATCTCCTGGAGAAGTATGGTTATCCAACCCCGGATGCGATGGTGGAGAGCGCCCTCTACCACATCGGTATTCTCGAGGAGCTTGATTTTAGAGACATCATCGTCTCCCTGAAGGCTTCGGACGTGCCGATGGCGATAGCTGCCTACACCAAAGCCGCGGCGGCTTTCCGTTATCCGCTTCATCTGGGGATTACCGAGGCCGGTACACTCTTCTCCGGAACGGTGAAGAGCGCCGCAGGCCTTGGTGCTCTCTTAAGTATGGGGATTGGCTCGACGATCCGGATTTCGCTTAGTGCCGATCCGGTCGAAGAGGTCAAAGTATGCCGCGAGCTCCTGAAGAGCTTCGGGCTCATTACGAATGCGGCTACGCTGGTTTCGTGCCCGACCTGCGGCCGACTCGATATCGATCTCTTCTCGATTGCCAATGAGGTGGAAGCCTACATTTCGAAGCTCAAGGTGCCGATCAAGGTATCGGTGCTGGGCTGCGCCGTGAACGGTCCCGGCGAGGCGCGGGAAGCGGATATTGGCATTGCTGGCGCGCGGGGCGAAGGGATGCTGTTCCGGTACGGGGAGATGATCCGTAAGGTACCGGAAGCGGATCTGCTTAGCGAGCTCAAGAAAGAAATCGACATCATCGTCGAGCACTTCGAGCGGACCGGGGAGATTCCGGGTCGCAAGAATCACGCCGGAGTGTAAGACGGAATAGAATCAAGCCTTGTGCGAGAGTGCCGAAGTAGGGTGCTTTCCGCGCAGGGCTTTTCTTTTATGCATAAAGGAGGCAGGGATGGTACATACCAACAAGGATTAGCTATGACCTGACGGGAGTGGATGGCATGAGAAAACGATGGATCGCCCTCACCGCGACGCTTCTTTTGGTGACGGCGGCCTTGGCTCCGGATGGCTTTGCTGAGGAAGCGGGGCGTAAACGGATTGCCGTGGTGATCGACGATTTCGGCAACAGCATGAACGGAACGGAGCAGATGTTTGAACTTCCGATTCCTTTTGCGGCGGCCGTCATGCCGTTTCTTCCCACGACCAAAGCGGATGCCGAGAGGGCTTATGAGAAGGGCAAAGAGGTGCTCGTCCATCTCCCGATGGAGCCCCGCAAAGGGAAGGCGAGCTGGCTGGGACCGGGAGCGATTACGACGCGGTTAACCGACGACGAGATCCGGGAGAAGGTCATTGCGGCCATTGAGGATGTCCCGCATGCGATCGGCATTAACAACCACATGGGGTCCAGAGCCACGGCGGACGAACGGGTGATGCGGGTGATCCTTAAGGTATGCGCGGAGCGGGGGCTGTTCTTCCTGGACAGCCGGACAACGGATAAAAGTGTGATCCGCAAGCTCTCCAAGGAGATGGGCGTGAAGACGGCCGAGAACCATATCTTCATGGACGATATCTATACGCGGAGCCATGTCTTGAAGCAGGCAATGAAAGTACAGAAGCACGTCAAAAGCCACGAGGTTACCGTGCTCATCGGCCATGTGGGGCCGCCGGGCAAGCATACGGCCGCTGTGCTAAGAGAATCTATTTCGGTATGGGAAGCCCAGGGGGCGCAGTTTGTTCCCGTGTCCGAGCTGATGCGGATTCCCTGAATCCAAAAGAGAAGGCAGACGTACTGAAGCCGGGTTCCAGGGGAATCCGGCTCTTTGGGCATGTCCGAAATTAGGGGCTGCCAGAGCTCTTGCTTGCGGTTCGGTTCTCAGCGCGAATGCACATCCAGATACGTCCGGATCCCGGCGGCAATCCGCTCGGCAATCTGCTGCTGGGAGGCCTCCTCCGTCAGCAGCCTGCGGTCCTCCGCATTCGTCAGGAAGCCCATTTCCACAATGACGGACGGCGCCCGGACATGCTTCAGCAGGTAGTAGCTGCGGCCGTAGACCGGTTTCGTATCCGTTCCGTAGAGCGGGTTCAAGGCCTCCTGCAGGCAGCCTGCGAGCTTACGGCTCTCGGCTCCTTTCTGGTGGATGAGCAGGGCCCCGCGCTTCGATGGCCGCTTGGCCGAATTGACATGCAGGGAGACCATGACTTTGGGCTCCACTTCTTTGGCGAGATGGCTGCGCTGGGCGAGGTCTTTGATATGCCTCGAAGGATTGTTCAGCCAGCGGTTGTCGCTGCTCAGCGCATAGTCTCCCACCCGGTCGAGCAGTACGGTATAACCGCTGCTGCGCAGGGCCTCATAGGTTTTGCGGGCAATCGCCAGGTTAATGTCCTTCTCCAGTATATGATCGAATACGGTTCCCCCGTCAACGCCTCCATGTCCGACATCAATCAGGATATCCGTCTGGGATAGGGCGGGGTAGTCCGTGCGAATCTCCGGCAGCAGCAGCTGGTCGATAGCAGGGGGCTGCTCTTGCTCAGCGGCCGATGGGGGTTCGAACGCGGGAAGGATCCCGGCCGCCAGTCCGCCCAGCAGCAGTCTCAGCAGCCATCTTCGTAAGCGTCGGTGTCTCTCCATGATATCTTTCCTCCTCTGCGTCATGTTGCTCCAATGATTCTCACTCCGACTTCCTGCTCTAGTAGCTTCCCCCAAAAAGTTTCTCCCCGCTGCGGGATTAATGCTTCCATGAGAGGGCAATACTACCAATTATATTAATTGAATGGTTGCGGCTGTACAGCTATGCTGTTCCGCTGCGACGATGGGAGGCCTGATGTCCTTGAGTATCACGGTTGTAATGATGGTCGTTCAGCTGTTTTTCGCCATTGTTATCGGGATGTATTTCTGGAATTTGCTGCGGAACCAACAGACGAACCGCACGGCAGTGGATAAAGAATCGAAGAAGGAGCTGGAGAAGCTGCGCAAGCTTCGTTCCATCTCCCTGAACAAGCCGCTTGCGGAGAAGACGAGACCCTCGGCGATGGAAGACATCGTAGGGCAGAAGGAAGGCTTGCGGGCACTCAAAGCCGCTCTCTGCGGGGCGAACCCTCAGCATGTCATAATCTATGGCCCTCCCGGAGTCGGGAAGACTGCCGCCGCGAGAGTGGTGCTGGAAGAGGCGAAGAAGAATCCGGAATCGCCGTTCCGTCCGGACGCGAAGTTCAACGAGATCGACGCGACGACCGCCCGCTTCGATGAGCGCGGCATAGCGGATCCGCTGATCGGTTCCGTGCATGACCCGATTTATCAGGGAGCTGGAGCGATGGGGGTGGCGGGGATTCCCCAGCCCAAGCCGGGGGCGGTAACCAAAGCCCACGGCGGCATTCTGTTTATTGACGAGATCGGTGAATTGCATCCGCATCAGATGAATAAATTATTAAAGGTACTGGAGGACCGGAAGGTCTTCCTGGAGAGCGCGTACTATAATTCCGAGGATTCGAATGTCCCGGGCTACATTCACGACGTGTTCCAGAACGGGCTTCCGGCGGACTTTCGTCTCGTCGGCGCGACAACCCGCAATCCCCAGGAGCTGCCGCCGGCTATCCGCTCGCGCTGCATGGAGATCTACTTCCGTCCGCTGCTGCCCGGCGAGATCGGGGATATTGCTTCGAAGGCACTGCAGAAGATCGGGTTCCCTGTGAGCGAGCCGGCCATTGAAGTGGTCAAGAAATACGCCACCAACGGCCGCGAAGCGGTCAATGTCATTCAGCTTGCAGCCGGGATGGCGCTGACGGACCAGCGGCGCGAAGTCACCGCGGCGGACATCGAGTGGGTGGTGAACTCCTCCCAGATTCCCCCGCGGCCCGAGAAGAAGATTGCCGGCCAGCCGGAAGTCGGGCTGGTCAACGGGCTGGCCGTGTATGGGCCGAACCTTGGCACCCTAATGGATATCGAGGTCACCGCGATTCCCGCGGCCACCGGAGCTGGGAAGTTCACGATCACCGGGGTGGTGGACGAAGAGGAGATGGGGGGAGGGTCCCGGACGCTGCGGCGCAAGAGCATGGCCCGCGGTTCCGTCGAGAATGTGCTGACCGTGCTCCGGCGGCTTAACATCAAGCCGTATGATTACGATCTTCATATCAACTTTCCGGGAGGAACCCCGATCGACGGTCCGTCCGCGGGCGTGTCGATGGCGATCGCCATCACATCCGCCATCCGGAGGGTGCCGGTTGACAACCACCTGGCGATGACCGGCGAGATTTCGATTCACGGCCGGATCAAACCGGTTGGAGGCGTGATCGCCAAAGTGGAGGCCGCATTCCAGGCAGGAGCGACGAAGGTCATTATCCCCAAAGAGAACTGGCAGGAGATCTTCGCGGATCTGAACGGACTGCAGGTCATTCCGGTCGAGACGATCGAAGAGGCGCTGCATCATGCGCTGGGCCAGGAATTTATGCTGTCGGAGGAGACGGTGGCCCTGCCCCAAGATGGGCTCTCTCCCGCCTCCGTTACGATTCTGCACGCCGATGCCCCTTAAGGGGGCGTCCGGCGTCTCTCTTTTTTCTCCGGCTGGGAGCAAGGGGCCCATTGGTGTTTTGAAATGGATTTTGTTAAAATGGGATTCACAGCATTGAACCCTAAGTCTGGAGGTGCTCGCGGGATGGGACCGAGTAAACATAAAATGCGGCGTCTGCCGCTGCTGCCGCTTCGGGGGCTGCTCGTATATCCGAGTATGGTGCTCCACTTGGACGTAGGCAGGGAGAAGTCGGTTCGCGCCCTGGAGAAAGCCATGGTCGACGACAGCATGATTCTGCTCTGCTCGCAGTCGGAAGTGAACATCGAGGAACCGAAGACCGAAGACATTTACCGCGTCGGCACCATCGCCAAAGTACGGCAGATGCTGAAACTGCCCAACGGGACGATCCGTGTCCTAGTCGAGGGAGTCGTACGGGCCGAGATTACCGAATTTTTGACCAATGAAGAGTATTACGAAGTGACGGTGAAGGAGCTTCCCGAGCAGGAGACCTCCGACCCCGAGATTGATGCCCTCATGCGGACGGTGCTTAGCCAGTTCGAGCATTATATCAACCTATCGAAGAAAGTGACGCCGGAGACCCTCGCGGCCGTATCCGATATCGATGAACCGGGACGTCTGGCGGACGTGATCTGCAGTCACCTGTCGCTTAAGATTAAAGATAAACAGGAAATCCTCGAAACCGTCGATGTCAAAGACCGCCTCGAGAAGCTGTTGGCGATTCTGAACAACGAGCGGGAAGTGCTGGAGCTCGAGCGCAAGATCTCACAGCGCGTCAAGAAGCAGATGGAGAAGACCCAGAAGGAGTACTATCTGCGCGAGCAGATGAAGGCGATCCAGAAGGAACTGGGCGACAAGGAAGGCCGGGCCGGCGAAGTGGAGGATCTGCGCAACCAGCTCAGCGAGAACAACGTGCCGGAGAAAGTCCGCGAGAAGATCGAGAAGGAGATCGACCGGCTGGAGAAGATGCCGTCGACTTCGGCGGAAGGCTCCGTGATCCGCAACTATATCGATTGGCTGCTCGGATTGCCTTGGAATCTGGAGACCGAAGACGACCTCGATATCCAGAAGGCCGAAGAGATCCTGAACGAAGACCATTACGGACTCGAGAAGCCCAAGGAGCGCGTGCTGGAGTACTTGGCGGTGCAGAAGCTCGTCAAGAAGCTCAAGGGTCCCATCTTGTGCCTGGCGGGGCCTCCAGGAGTCGGCAAGACTTCCATCGCCCGCTCCATCGCAAGATCGCTTGGGCGCGAATTCGTCCGGATCTCGCTCGGCGGCGTACGGGACGAGGCGGAGATCCGCGGACACCGCCGCACCTATGTGGGAGCCATGCCCGGACGCATCATCCAAGGGATGAAGACGGCGGGTACGAACAATCCGGTCTTTCTGCTCGACGAGATCGACAAGATGGCGATGGACTTCCGCGGAGACCCGGCATCCGCTCTGCTGGAGGTACTCGATCCGGAGCAGAACGGGACGTTCAGCGACCACTATATCGAAGTGCCGTTCGACCTGTCGAACGTGATGTTCGTAACTACCGCGAATGTCATTCAGAATATCCCGCGCCCGCTGCTTGACCGGATGGAAGTGCTTTATATTCCGGGGTACACGGAGGTCGAGAAGCTGCACATCGGCCAGAAGTACCTGCTGCCGAAGCAGCAGCGCGATCACGGACTCGAAGACAGCCAGCTCGCCGTGGACGAGGCCGCTCTAATGAAGACGGTCCGGGAGTATACCCGCGAAGCGGGTGTACGGAACCTGGAGCAGCAGATCTCCTCGATCTGCCGCAAAGCGGCCAAACAGATCGTCGGCGGTGCGCCGAGCGTCCATGTGCAGGCGGAGAACCTGAAGGATTTCCTCGGCAACCCGAAATTCCGCTACGGCATGGCCGAGGAGCGGGACCAGGTAGGGTCCGTGACAGGTCTCGCCTGGACGGAGGTGGGCGGCGAAACGCTGGTCATCGAGGTGACCGTCATGCCGGGCAACGGCAAGCTGACCCTGACGGGCAAGCTCGGAGACGTCATGAAGGAATCGGCCCAGGCTGCTTTCAGCTATACCCGTTCACGGGTGGAGCAGTTCCAGATCCAGCCCGATTTTCACGAGAAATTCGATATTCACATTCATATCCCTGAGGGTGCCATTCCGAAGGACGGTCCTTCCGCCGGCATTACGATGGGTACGGCGCTGATCTCCGCGCTCACGAACATTCCTGTCTCCCGCCACGTGGCGATGACCGGCGAGATTACCCTCAGGGGACGGGTGCTGCCGATCGGCGGTCTCAAAGAAAAATCCATGGCCGCGCACCGGGCCGGTATCCGGACGATTATTCTGCCGAAGGATAATGCCAAGGATATCGATGATATTCCCGAGAGCGTGCGCAGCGAACTGACGTTCTATCCGGTCTCGCACATGGATGAAGTCCTCGAGTACGCGCTGGTGAAGCCGGCCCGAGTCTAATACTGTAACCTGGTTCACAGAGAGGATATGTCATGAAAGTCAATCAAGCTGAATTCGTCATCAGTGCGGTTGGTCCGAGCCAATATCCTGCCGATGCCTTGCCGGAGATTGCTCTGGCAGGGCGTTCTAATGTAGGCAAGTCTTCGCTCATCAACCGCATGATTCAACGCAAGAACCTCGCACGTACGTCGTCCAAGCCGGGCAAGACCCAGCAGCTCAACTATTACCGGATTAACCAGGACTTATTCTTCGTAGATTTGCCGGGATACGGTTATGCGCAGGTGTCCAAGACGGAGAGGGCGAAGTGGGGCAAATTTATCGAGCAGTATTTGACGGAGCGCGAGCCGCTGAAGCTCGTTCTGCTCATTATCGATGTGCGCCATCCGCCCTCCAAGGACGATCAGGCCATGTATTCCTGGCTGAAGCATAACGGCGTGCCGATGTGCATCGTTGTCACCAAAGCGGACAAGATCCCGCGCGGCAAGTGGCAGAAGCATCTGAAGATCGTCAGGGAGACGCTCGGGACCGATAAGGAAGATCCGATGATCCTGTTCTCTTCCGAGCTCGGAGTCGGCAAGGACGAGCTGTGGGGCCTGATCGAGAACCGGATCGGATACGTGCCACCCGGAACGGAACCGGATCCTGCTCGGACTGCAGAATCTGCCGTTGAGGAAGAAGCGGCTGCAGCCTCGGACGGTACGGAAGCGTAATTTACTGATTTCAAACCTAGGAACCGTTTCTGCGGCAGCTGCCGCCGGAGACGGTTTTTTTGCTTTTGGACCGGGTTGGATCGGTTCAAAAGGGTTCGTTCGGGGTAATGGATGCTATAGAGGACAGGCCCACCATTCTCGTTGCAAGCGAAGGGAATCCCGTAGGGAACCGTACAAACTTGGGTGGGAAAGCGAGGGATTTGGAAGTTACTTCGTGTTCTTCAACGGAGAAAGCGAAATTTTCTGAATTCCGGCGAAAATCAATGAATGTCCAGCAGGAATATTAAATAAATATGTAGTATAATGTATATAGAACAACTGAAGAAATATTGAGGCTGCAAGGTTCGAAAAAAATGAATCGAGGGATTTTTATGGCAAATAGGTTAGCGACCGAATACGTCAAAACCTGCCTACAGTTAACGGAAGCCGAGATGGTTGGTTTTATTCAGATGTTTGTGGATCAAGGAGCCTCCCTGCAAGTCAAAGTATTAGAAAACGGAAACCAAGAGGTGGTACTGCCGGACGATTCGGGAGAGGAAATTAACCTGTCGTTCGAGCGCAAAAACAACTTGTACATCTGCCAGGGCACATGCCGCATCCGGAATAAAGACCTCGTGAATTTGATGCGCAAAGCCGTATCGACATACAAAGGTGATGCCGTAGTCAACCGGATTTATCCGGCTTATACGATGGAGTATACGTACAAGCAAGGTGCAGTAGTCAAAATCGTAGAAAAAACAGACCTATCCGATAAACTCATTTATGAATATAAAGATACGCTCGGCGAGCTGCAGCAGATGTTCCTCAAGAACAATGTGGAACATGAAATCCAGTCGCTCCGGTTCCAGGTGAACGGACTGCTGGACTTAAGAAACGAGCTGAAGGACGTCTCGTTACGCGAGCATATCGATGAGAGGCTGCAGAAGCTCACTCACCGCCTGTTTGTACTCGAAGCCTAATATAACACCTCCCACCCCGCGGCCCAGGCTTGCGGGGTTTTGATTTGCCGCTGGGCGTCCCTCCATGGCGGATTTGAACAGCGAATTACTGATGCGGGGCCTAAAGATGGGCGGATGCCTAAACACAACAGACAAGCAGCGGACATAATTTGTTCATGTATTGGAATCTCTCGACAAAACTTTACAGCTCATTTTGAAAAAAGTATTGCAATTCTGATCTAGAGATGTTATTTTTATTTTCGTTGATTGCAAGCGAGAGTCACAAGGATGAAAACAAAATAGGAACCAGGATTCACTCAGGACATGTTATGTTGCGAGAGATTTATCCCTCGGGAAGTGAATGACGTAGGTCCTAGCGGATGAAATTTTTACAACATTTTATTCCTAGGAAGGGGGAACCGGAAGATGGAATATTCAACTTTCGGAAGACACGTAGCTGTAGACACTTGGGGAGTAGATTTTGATCTACTGAATAATGCAGAGTGGCTGCAAGCACAAATGGTAGAAGCTGCTGAGGTTTGTGGTGCAACTGTATTGTCCGTTCAGTCCAAGCAATTTGAACCCCAAGGGGCAACTGTACTGGTACTGCTGTCAGAAAGTCATCTCTCCATTCACACGTATCCTGAGAGAGGTTTTGCAGCTCTTGACTGCTACACATGTGGTGAGACTGTTGATCCTCAAATCGCTATCGAACACATGCTGTCCGTGCTGAAGCCGGCTACGACACATGCAAAGAAATTGGTTCGGGGCATGGGTGAACTGCAAGTGGAAACACCTGCGCTGAAACAAGAACAACTCGTCAAATAATAAACAATGAACATAAGATAACCACGGAGCAATCCGTGGTTATTTCTTTTATCCCTGTCCCATACAATGCTCTCAGGAGTTCCTTGCCGCGGAGCATGAAAAAAGGGGAGAGGGAATGAAGCGGACACGAAAGAAATGGTTTATGTATACGGTGGTTGCCCTGTTGATCCTATGGCCGCTGCTCCAAATCGCGGAACTGCTGGGTGCGAAAGCGCCCCAAGAACCCGCAGAGAAGCTGCTCTACCAGGTATCGCTGTTCCAGATGGAGCGGCTGAACAGTTACCTGCTGGAGAGTACCGAGAGTCAGAATACCGAGGAGCTCAACGCTTTGCGTCAGGCCCTGTATTCCGCGCAGTTCGCCCATGGGCATCTGGCACTTGCTTATGGAGAAGAAGAGATGTCGCCGCTGTCTTCCCTGCAGACGCTGATGCAGTACCTGCTGCGCCTGCAGGTCGGCGGGAGCCGTCCCTTGAAGCCGGATGAGCTTCAGACCTTGGCTGCTGCGGGGCGGCTCTATGGTGAGCTTTATGCTTCGTACGGCGAGCTGGTTTCTTCGAATGGATCGATAGCGGGTTCGAAAAACGACCGTATGGCCGAGGCGGACGAGGCGTTGACCGAATTTTTGAAGAAAAAACTGCCTTAGTTTGTATATCGGGTTCACGGCTGGGAAAAAACTAACAACGGTGGGCTTGTCGCATCCCGTGACCTTGGTCACTGTCCGAATAGGTTGATCCATGGTAGGGTGTAAGCTGGATGCCGTTTTCGGACAGTGGACGAAGTTTCATGCTTTTTTCATTAGACGTTCATGATACAGCAGGCGATTTGTTGTATTGTAGAGATATAAGATTTGGACTAGATCTAAATTAACTCGTTATAGGTTCTAAGGGCCGCTTCCCGCCGGGGAGCCGGCCGCTATGCATCAGGTGTCGGCCGCTGGCGACCGGAGGAGCCAGTCGGCCGTCCCTGCGGCCACCGAGCGCTGCGAGGCAGCCATCGCTCTGCGACTGCGTAAAGCGTGTACCTGGGTGATGTTATGCTTCTGCGAGGAAGCATAACATCACCCAGGTACGGACGCGATCCCGGCACGCACCCGCGCAGCCATGCGTCTGTGCCCCGGATCTCGTTCCTGCGATGTTACCGCACGGCGTATAGCGTATCCTTGTCCGGACGGCGAGGCGTTAGCCGGAGCCGGTCTTCGCGCAAGGAGGAAAAGCGATCCCAGCACACGCCCTCCTTCGAAGACTGTGGGGGCTAGGGGGCGGGTCCATTGGGACCCCTGAGAGTTTTGCACAGCACAACTTGCTTCGCAAGCATAGGCTTGTGGGGGATTTAGGGGGAGTGCTCCATGCTCAAAAAAAGTTCATAAATCTTGTCGAAGCAGGTCGGACAAGTATGTTATAATAGATGACAACACATCAAAGGAGGAGGCAGGTGAACCACATGCATATCGTCGTGGCGGGTCTGAATTATCGTACAGCACCAGTAGCCATCAGAGAGAAATTTGCATTCGCCGAAGGAGATTTGCCACGGGCGCTCGAGGAGCTGAAGGCAACAAGCAGTATCATGGAGTGCGTGATTGTGGGCACCTGCAACCGGACGGAACTGTACGTGGCAGTAGACACCCAGCAGCTGTGCGGCCATCATTTGCGCAGTTTTATGGAAAAGTGGTTCGGCGTGCCTAAGGATCAATTTAACAAGCACCTGTACGTTTACGAGAACGAGAAAGCCATTAATCATCTGTTCCGGGTAACGAGCGGACTCGATTCCATGGTGATCGGGGAGACCCAGATACTCGGACAGGTCCGCGATGCGTTCCTGCTGGCACAGAAGGAGAAGACGACCGGGGTGCTCTTCAACACCTTGTTCAAGCAGGCGGTAACGATGGCCAAGCGCGCCCACACGGAGACCGGCATCGGCGAGAATCCGGTTTCGGTGAGCTACGCGGCTGTCGAGCTCGGGAAGCGGATCTTCGGCACCTATAAAGGCAAGAAGGTCCTGATTATCGGTGCCGGGAAGATGAGCGAACTGACGGTCAAGCATTTGTACGCGAACGGTGCGGACAAAGTGATCGTCGTCAACCGCACGCTGGGCCGCGCGAAGGAACTCGCGGATAAATTCGATGGCGTCGCGAGCACGATGGACCGGCTGCTGGATCATCTCGAAGAGGCCGATATTGTGATCTCCTCCACCGGAGCGTCCGGCTACGTCCTCACCGCTGAGCAGGTATCCTGTATTCTGCAGCGGCGTCGTTCGAGGCCGCTGTTCATGATTGATATTGCGGTACCGCGGGATCTTGATCCGCGGCTTGGAGATATGCCCAATGTATTCCTCTACGATATCGATAACCTCCAATCGCTCGTGAATTCGCATATGGAAGAGCGGCATAAGGCTGCGGTTCAGATCGAAGACATGATCGGGGCGGAGATGGCGGCATTCGAACAATGGACGAAGACGCTGGGGGTAACACCGGTCATTCAGGCCCTGCAGACGAAAGCTGCCTCGATTCATGAGGATACGATGGAGAGCCTCATGAAGAAACTGCCGGATCTCGACGAACGGGAATTGAAGGTCATCCGCAAGTTAACGAAGAGCATTGTCAACCAGATGCTGCGGGATCCGATTGTCCGTATCAAAGAAATGGCTGCCGAGCGTCATGGGGATGAGGCGCTCGAGATGTTCACAACAATTTTCGCTTTGGAGGAGCAGCTGGCCGAGCAAAAACAGGTGGAACGGGCGATGCGCCAGCAGGAAGCGGAAGCCGCCGGCGAGCGGATCAAAGAAGAACTGCTGAGCAAAGTGAGAGTGCCTGCCTCTGTTGATGCGCTGGCCAAAGCCTGACCGGAAAGGAACATCATGGTCACTCAAACTTGGCTGTACGATGCCATTCTTTATATTTACGCCCTGAGCCTCCTGTTCTACTTCTCGGACTTCGTCGGTCCGAACCGAAGTGCCAAACGGATGGGCGCAGGGTTGCTTTTGTTTGTCTGGGTGCTGCAGACCGTCTACCTGGGTTACAGTCTGGCGGTGGACACCTCCTTATCGGCTTTATCGACGGGAGAGACGCTTTTCCTGGTTTCCTGGCTGCTTGTAACGATCTCGCTGATCGTCAATCGGTTCATCCGAATCGAACTGTTCGTTTTCGTAGTGAATGTGTTTGGTTTTGCTACGCTGGCGCTCAATATATTCAGCAAGCCGGGCATGTCCCCTACGCTTTCGCATTGGGACATCAATGACGAGCTGCTGTTTATTCACATTACACTGGCCGCCGCAGGATATGCGGCTTTCGTCGTATCCGCTGTTTTTTCGGGGATGTACCTGTTCCTGCACCGCAAGCTCAAAGAGAAGAAGTGGAGCCAGTTGATGCAGCGGCTGCCGAGCTTGGAGAAGACGGACCAGTATGCTATGGTGGCTGTGGTTATTGGGGCCCCCCTGCTGCTGCTGACGATCATGCTGGGTATCGTCTGGATTTCATTGGAGGGCGACACCTCGCTGTTCTACGATCCGAAAGTTATTAATTCCTGGTTTGTATTTTTGGCATACATCTTCTATCTTCTGCAGCGGTTGTGGATGAAGGCACCGGGCAATCGGCTCGCCCAATGGAATCTGGCGGCGTTTGCCATTACTTTTTTGAACTTTGTGCTGGCAAACTATTATACTTCATTTCACCAGTGGTCCTAGGGGCAAAAGGGGGCAGCGGGATGGGCGGCAAAGCCTACTATCCGATCATGCTCGATATGGTTAACCGGGTGTGCGTCATTGTCGGCGGGGGGAACGTAGCACAGCGGAAGGCAGGCTCCCTGATCGAAGCGGGAGCGAAAGTATGGGTGATCTCCCCGGAGGTTACGCCGCAGCTCGAAGCGTGGAGGGAAGAGGGGAGCTTAGGCATTCGCCGGGAGGAATACAGGCCCGGGCTGCCGGAGCTGGGGGAAGCGCGGCTGGTGTTCGCGGCGACCGACCAGGCCGAGGTCAATGAACAGGTCAAGAAAGAAGCGGAGCAGATGGACAAGCTGTTCTCCATGGCAGATGAGCAGAGCGCCGGAGGATTCCTGGTGCCGGCTGTCGTCCGCCGCGGCCGTCTGACCGTGGCCGTCTCCACATCGGGAGCGAGTCCGGCTCTCGCAGCCTCACTCAAACGGAAGATAGAGGACATATTCGATGCCGCCTATGAACCATACCTGGACCTGCTGCACGATCTGCGTGGGGCGGTCCGCGAAGGGGAGACGGATACGCAGGTCAGGCAGGAGATGTTTCGCGAGATGCTGCACTGGCCCCTGCTGGAAGTTCTTCAGCGGAATCCGGCTGGGAGAGACGGACTCAGAGAGGGCCTGCTGGAGCGATTGAGGAAGGAACCGACGCTCTTCGGAGTAAGACGGGCCGGCGAATGGCTCCTTACCCAAGACAGCAGCCGGGATGAGAGACAAGAGAATACATAGAGCTGGTCCGGCAGGAAGATAAAGGATGGATAAGGATAAAGGACAGATAAAGGGGCTGACAATCGCATGCGCACCATTGTGGTAGGAACCAGGCAGAGCGCTTTGGCGCTGACGCAAACCGGGCAGGTCATCGACCATCTCCGGGCACTGTGCAAAGAACACGGTATCGAAGCGGAATTTGAACTGAGGAAGATCGTGACCAAGGGAGACCGGATTCTGGATGTTACCTTGTCCAAGGTCGGCGGCAAGGGCTTGTTCGTGAAGGAAATCGAACAGGCGCTGCTTGACGGGGAAGTGGACCTGGCCGTGCACAGCATGAAGGACATGCCCTTCGAACTGCCTGAAGGGCTGATTGTGGGAGCGGTGCCCCTGCGGGAAGACCCGAGAGACTGTCTCATCATGAGGGAAGGGAAGACCATTGACGATCTGCCGAAGGGAGCGAAGGTAGGTACGAGCTCCCTCCGGCGCGCTTCCCAGCTCCAGAACTACCGGCCCGATCTCGTGATCGAGCCGATCCGCGGGAATATCGATTCGAGGCTGCGCAAGCTGGAGACCGAAGGCTTCGATGCCATTCTGCTGGCGGCAGCGGGCCTGCACCGGATCGGGTGGAGCGACCGGATCTCGAGCTACCTTCCTGCGGAGCTGTGCTTGCCTGCCGTAGGGCAAGGTGCGCTATGCATTGAATGCCGAAGCGATAATGAGTTTGTACTGAACCTGCTGTCAAAGTATCTTCACGAACCGACGGCTGTAGCCGTTGCGGCCGAGCGCAGCTTTCTCGGCCGCTTGAATGGCGGCTGCCAGGTGCCGATCGGCGCTTATGGGGAGCTGACCGGGGAAGAGACCGACGGCAGACCGCACGTGAAGCTGACCGGCATGGTCGGTTCGCCGGACGGCAAGACGATGCTCAAAGAAACACGGACCGGAACCGATCCGGACCAGCTTGGACGCCAGCTCGCAGAGGCTTTGATTGCCCAGGGAGCAGCGGAGCTGCTTGCTGCAGCAAGAGAAGAATAGAGAGAAGCCGGCGGGCACTGATTTCATGGGATGCAGGTATAGACGGAGCGTTCTATCCTCCGCGTGCCTGCAGCGGAATATCTGAACCTGCGCAGCAGAGTCAGGACTGGGGGAGATTCGGTTGAAGAAGGGTGTCGTTTATTTGGTGGGTGCCGGGCCCGGGGATCCGAAGCTGATTACGCTTCGGGGGCTGGAGGCGATTCAAAGAGCGGATGTTGTGGTGTACGACCGGTTGGCAAGTCCAAGGCTGCTCAGCCATATGAAACCGGGAGCGGAGAAGATCTTCGTAGGCAAGCTGCCTGACAAGCATATGCTGAAGCAGGAGGAGATCAATCAGCTGCTCGTGGATTTGGCGCTGCAAGGCAAAACCGTTACCCGTCTGAAGGGCGGCGACCCGAGTGTCTTCGGACGGGTAGGGGAAGAGGCGGAGCTGCTTGCCGAGAATGATATTTTGTTCGAGATTGTGCCCGGGATTACCTCCTCTATCGCCGTACCTGCCTATGCGGGGATTCCGGTGACGCACAGAGATTTTACGTCTTCTTTCTCGATTGTGACAGGACACGAATATAAGAATAAAACGTATAACAACGTGAACTGGGAGAACCTGGCCCAGGCGTCGGGAACCCTCATCTTCCTCATGGGCGTAGCCAATCTGGAGCATATCTGTACCCAGCTCATGCAGGGGGGCAAATCGGCCGATACGCCGGTGGCGCTGATCCGGTGGGGGACCTGGATGGAGCAGGAGACCCTGACGGGAACCCTGACGGATATCGTGGAGAAGGTCCGTGCGGCCGGCTTCCAGTCACCTGCAGTTACGATTGTCGGCGAAGTGGTCCGGCTCCGGGAGAAGCTCGCCTGGTTCGAGAAAAAGCCGCTGTTCGGACGCCGCGTTCTCGTTACGCGGGCCCGGAGTCAGAGCAGCGAGCTGTCCGCGCAGATCGATGAGCTGGGCGGCGAAGCCGTCGAGTTCCCGGTCATCCGGACTCAGCCCTCGAGCCGTCCGGAAGCCCAGTCGCTTCGCGATGAAGCGCTGCGTAACCTTGGCGGATACGACTGGATCTTCTTCACCAGCGTGAACGGCGTGGAATCGTTCTTCGAGCGGCTCCGTGAACTCAAGGTGGATGTCCGTTCGATGGGGAAAGCACGTATCGCTGCCGTGGGCCCCAAGACAGCGGCTGCCCTGGAACAGCGGGGGCTCGTTGTCGAGACGGTACCTGCCGAATTCCAAGGCTCGGCTCTGCTGGAACAGCTGGCGGGTGAATTGCAGCCGGGGCAGCAGGTGCTTCTGCCTACCGCCGATATTGCCAAGGATGACCTGCCTGCAGGTCTTCGCGACCGGGGGCTGCATGTCCGGAAGATCGACATTTATGAGACCGTGCTCGAGACGGAGGGCGGTGCTGAAGTGCTCGAGCTTCTGAGACAGAAGGCGATTCATACGGTTACCTTCACGAGCTCGTCTACCGTCACGAATCTGATCCAGGCTCTGCGCGAAGCGGGCGAAGCCCAGCCTTTGGAGCTGCTCCGCGGCTGCAAGATTGCCTGCATCGGTCCGGTTACTGCCCACACGGCGGTTGAAGCCGGGCTGCAGGTGGATTATATGGCCAAGGAAGCTACGGTAGCTTCCTTGGTAGCTTCACTATACGAGTAGGGGGCTCCCGCCGGCTACTTGGCCGGCGGTGTCCCTTGTCAGGAGGAGAATAACATGGCTTTTCCCTTAGTACGCAACCGTCGTCTCCGTTCTTCAGCCGCGATGCGCCGCTTGGTTCGAGAGAACGACGTCACGCTTAACGATCTCATCTACCCGATCTTTGTCACGCACGGTACGAATATCAAAGAAGAGATCCCGTCGATGCCCGGCGTGTACCACTTCTCGCTCGACCGTCTGCAGGAAGAGATTGCGGAAGTATCCGCTCTCGGCCTGCCGGCCGTGCTGCTGTTCGGCGTGCCGCATGAGAAGGATGCCCACGGCAGCTCGGCATTCGACCCGAACGGTATCGTGCAGCAGGCGACCCGGCTGATCAAGTCGTGGGATCCGGAGCTGCTGGTGATCGCGGATACGTGTCTGTGCCAATTCACAGACCACGGCCACTGCGGCGTCGTGCATTACGACGAAGCGAAGCAGCGCGCGGATGTGGTGAATGACGCATCGCTCGAACTGCTCGCCCGCACAGCGGTCTCCCAGGCGGAAGCAGGCGCCGATGTGATTGCGCCCTCGAACATGATGGACGGCTTCGTCTATGCCATCCGGCAGGGACTCGATGAAGCAGGCTATGAGAATGTGCCAATTCTGTCGTACTCGGTCAAGTATGCCTCTTCCTTCTACGGCCCTTTCCGGGATGCCGCACATTCCACACCGCAATTCGGCGACCGCAAGACGTACCAGATGGATCCGGCCAACGGTCGTGAAGCCCTGCGGGAAGCGGACGCCGATGTGGCGGAAGGCGCCGATATGCTGATGGTGAAGCCGGCGCTGGCCTACATGGACATCATCCGGACACTGCGTGACCGTTATGATCTGCCGATCTGCGCGTACAACGTCAGTGCGGAATATTCGATGGTGAAGGCGGCGGCGGCACAAGGCTGGATCGACGAGCGTTCGATCGTGCTGGAGACGATGGTCGGATTCAAGCGTGCCGGGGCCGATATGATCATCACGTATTTCGCCAAGGATATCGCTCGCTGGATCACCCGTGCCTGACACCCGATGGCCGAACCGCCGTGCATCCCGCTGAGGGGGCAAGGCGGTTTTTTTGGGTGAAGTGCTCTCGCTCTGAACAGATCAAGACCCATACTCAAGCTGCTTACATAGGATGCCGGGGCGGTTTCAGCCGCAAGATGATCTGCTCGAATTTCTTGCGGAGCCATGTCAACAATTCGTCGGAAAGAGCGGCGGGCGGAAGTTGTTACCCGCTTTCAAATAGGGCATAATGAGAAGTAGACTATGGAAGTAAGCGGAAAAGAGGAATCCTCATGAACTATAACGATCGGTTTATCCGTGCTTGTAAGAAAGAATCCGTAGACACGCTGCCCGTCTGGTATATGCGTCAGGCAGGGCGCTACGATCCCGATTACCGTAAAATCAAAGAAAAATACAGCCTGCTCGAAATCTGCCAGCAGCCGGAGCTTGCCGCGGAAGTTACCCTGATGCCGGTACGCAAATTGGGCGTAGATGCCGCGATTCTCTACTCCGACATCATGAATCCGGTCGCCTCCATCGGCATCGATTTTGACATCGTGAAGAACATCGGTCCGGTCATCGACAACCCGATTCGTTCCGCAGCGGATGTGGAGAGACTGCGTCCGATTCAAGTGGAGAAGGACCTCTCCCATGTGCTGAAGACAATCGAGATTCTGAGCGCGGATCTGCAGGTGCCCTTGATCACGTTCGCGGGAGCGCCATTTACGCTTGCCTCTTATCTGATCGAAGGCAAACCGTCCAAGAGTTATATCCGTACGAAGGGGCTGATGTATGGCGAACCGGCGGTCTGGTTCCAGCTGATGGACAAGCTGGGCGACATGGTCATCACCTACCTGAAGAGCCATATCGCCGCCGGAGCCAAGGCTGTGCAGCTGTTCGACAGCTGGATTGGCGCACTGTCTCCTGCGGATTTTCGCGTCTATGTGCTGCCGACGATCCAGCGGATCTTCGCCGAGCTGAAGCATCTGGAGCAGCCCAAGATCTACTTCCCGGGCGTAGCGTCGGGCGAACTTCTGCCCCATCTCCAGGGCATCGAAGCTGATGTGATCGGCCTCGACTGGAGAGTGCCGATCAACGAGGGCCGGCGCCGGGTAGGCCCGCGTTACGCGGTACAGGGCAACCTGGACCCTTATGTGCTCACGGCACCGATGAAAGTGATTCAAGAGCAGGCGAAGGCCATTATTGACGAAGGCATTCAGGAGCCGGGGTACGTATTTAACCTCGGACACGGCCTCTTCCCCGAAGCTTCGCTGGAGAAACTGAAGGAACTGACGGACTATATTCACGACTACTCGCGTGAGGCGATCAAGGCGCGAGGGGCGTTCAAACAGGAAAGCGGGGTCTGACCATGAGCGGGAATGAGCAAAAAAAAGTAGGCGTGCTCGTCATGTCCTACGGAACACCGGAGAGTCTGGAAGGCATCGAAGCTTATTATACGCATATCCGCCGCGGCCACCCGCCAACGGCCGAACAGCTCGAAGATCTGCGCAGCCGGTACGAAGCGATTGTAGGCGGCGTGTTCCCGCTGAGAGAGAATACAGACAAGCAGGTGCAGGCGCTCGAGGCCCGTCTTAACGAGAAATATCCCGATACGGAATTCGTCTGCTATCAGGGCTTGAAGCATGCGGCTCCGTTCATCGAAGATGGAGTAGAGCGGATGGCGCAGGATGGAGTGGCGGAAGCGGTGGGCATCGTCCTTGCTCCGCATTACTCGGTCATGAGCGTCGGCGGGTACATCAAGCGTGCCAAAGAAAAGGCAGAGGCGCTCGGTCTGCCGATCCGCTTCGTGCAGAGCTATCATCTGCATCCGGCACTCATCGAAGCCCTTAGCATCCGAGTCGAAGAGGCGCTTGGGAAGTTCGGCGAGGGGGCTAAGGAGCGGGTGCAGGTTCTGTTCACGGCGCACAGCCTCCCGGAGAAAATTCTGGAGATGAAAGATCCGTATCCGGAGCAGCTGCTCGCCACGTCCAAGGCGATTGCCGATGAAGTGGGTCTGTCACGCTGGCAGTTCGGCTGGCAGAGTGCGGGTCAAACCGGTGTGCCTTGGCTTGGTCCGGATATCCTGGAGGTCATGAAGACCCTACAGGAAGAAGGCCAGACGAAGGAAGTCCTCGTCTGTCCGGTCGGCTTCGTGTCGGATCACTTGGAGGTCCTCTACGATCTCGATATCGAAGCGCAGAAGACCGCCCGTGAGCTGGGCCTGCATCTGGAGCGTACGCGTTCCTTGAATACGGATCCGCTCTACATGGAAGCGCTCAGCGAATCGGTGTACGAACAACTCGTAACGAAGTAATCGAGCGGCGAAGTGCGCCGGTATCGGAAGGGAATACGTTCCCCCGTTAGTCCGGCGCCTGCCTGCTGGATATTACCCGGTAAAGGTGTGAGAGGGATGAAAGAACAGCGTAAACGGTCCGATGCGCAGTCTGCGCAGGCTTTCGAAGAAGCGAAACAATACATTCCGGGCGGAGTCAACTCTCCTGTCCGTGCCTTCAAATCCGTCGGGCTGACGCCATTATTCATCCAACGAGGAGCAGGCTCTCGGGTCTATGACATCGACGGCAATGAATTCATCGACTATATCGGTTCCTGGGGACCTCTTATTCTGGGTCATGCCCATCCGGAAGTCATTGAAGCAGTCAAGCGGACGGCGGAGCTCGGCACGAGCTTCGGCGCACCGACCGAGCTCGAAACCCGCATGGCCAAGCTGGTGACCGAGCGGATGCCTTCCATGGAGCTCGTGCGCATGGTGAACTCCGGTACGGAGGCGACCATGAGCGCGCTGCGTCTGGCGAGGGGCTATACCGGCCGCAGCAAAATCCTCAAGTTCGAAGGCTGCTATCACGGTCATGCCGATTCCCTGCTGATCAAAGCAGGATCGGGCGTGGCGACACTGGGGCTGCCGGACAGCCCGGGCGTACCCGAAGGCGTAGCTGTGAACACGATTACCGTGCCGTACAACGATCCCGACTCCATCAAGATGGCCTTCGAGAAATTCGGCGAGGAGATTGCAGCGGTCATCGTCGAACCCGTGGCCGGGAATATGGGCGTCGTGCCTCCGCTGCCAGGATTCCTGGAGGGGCTCCGGGAGATTACGACGGCCTATGGCAGCCTGCTTATCTTCGACGAGGTGATGACCGGCTTCCGTGTGGGCTTGAACAGTGCACAGGGACGCTTCGGCATCACGCCGGACCTGACCTGCATGGGCAAAATCATCGGGGGCGGTCTGCCGGTAGGCGCTTACGGCGGCAAGCGGGAGATCATGGAGCGGATCGCTCCGGCGGGACCGATCTACCAAGCAGGCACGTTATCCGGTAATCCGCTTGCGATGGCTGCAGGGTATACTACGCTGAAGCTGCTGGGCGAACCGGGCGTGTACGAAGAACTGGAACGCAAAGCGGCACGGCTGGAAGAGGGTTTCACAGCCAACGCTAAGGAGCGCGGGATCGCTTCGGTCATCAACCGGGTCGGGTCGATGGTCTGCCCGTTCTTCACCGGCGAGACGGTCATCAACTACGAGACGGCGAAGACATCCGATCTGGGTGCGTTCAACCGTTATTTCGAAGGGCTGCTGGATGCAGGCGTCTCGATCGCGCCGTCCCAGTTCGAAGGCATGTTCGTCTCTGTGGCCCATACCGACGAAGATATCGAAGCTACGATAGAAGCGAATCGCGAAGCATTGAAAAGGGTATAAAAAAAGGCACGGGTTCCTCATCTGGGAGGGGACCGTGCCTTTTTGCTTTTAAAGTGCGTTTGGGTTCAAGTTCGAAGATGCCTCAGCTATTACCATAAGAGTTTATGGTTTGGCCTGTCCTTCTGCCGCCGTTCCCGTGGAGACCGGAGCGGACGCCGGCGGCGGTTCCACCGGCACGGCCGGTTTCGTAGCCGGAGCGGGGGTCGTCTCCCCGGCTGTCCCTTGGGCTGGCGGGGAGACGGTATCGGACTTCGTACCGGAAGCGGGCGCACTAGGGGCCGCCGGTTTGCTGCTGTCCGGGGTTCCCGCTGCAGGGGGACCGCTGCCGTTCGTCGTGCCGCCGGTTCCGTTATCCTCCGACTGCTTCTCCTCGGTAGAGGCATTCGCTCCGGCCGGCTTACCCGTGGAAGGCTCCTGCGTACCGGTGCCCGTCGTGCCCGAACCTGTACCGCTCCCTGTTGTGCCTGAACCGGTTCCACCCGTCTTGCCGGTGCCGCCTCCGGATGCCGGCGTAGTCCCCTTCGGATCGGTCTTCGAAGGCGCCGTCTTGGAGTCGGTTGGCGGGGTGCCCGTTGATTTCTTGGGATCCGTGGTTTTGCTGCCGGTATTCGTCGGCTGCGGTTCGGCCGTCGTCTTGGATTTCTCCGCTGCCGGTTTGGTCGTCGTCGCAGGCTGGTTCGCCTTCTTCTCCGCCTGTTCCTTCAGGAATTCCGGATGGTCGTACGATCCACCGGCATCGATCTTGTCCACACCATCCCAGATCCGGATAGCCTGCACCGATTCGGGATCGTCATACACCAGGAACGCGGAGGGCAGTCTGCGCTCGCCATAACGGCTCGACGGCTTCGAGAGCAGCTGGCTTTGGTCGTCGTCTCCCTTGTATACGAGCTCGGAAGAGGCACCGCCGTCCAGGTTCCCCGCATTGATAACTCCTTCTTTGAGGAACAGGTCCTGAACCTCCTTGAGCGTAGCGCCCACGCTGTGCTTCTGGCGGCCGTCGATCACGATGAAGATCACCGTACCGTCGGCCTTCTGGCCAACAGCGGTACGGGGTGCGCGGCCCCATCCGCCGTCGCCGCTGGTGATGAGCGGCTTGCCGTTGGCAATGAGGCGCGGATAGAACGATACCGCTTCGGAGATGCCCATTTTTCTCAGTTCAAAGGCATCATACTTGCCGACCACCAGGACGCCTTCTTTGGTGAAGCCCACGATATGCTGGGGAATGCTGCCGTCCTGGTCCGTAAAGACGATGTCTCCGCCGGAGATGATCATGCCGATGGCGGCGAAGCCGTTGCCGAGTCCCTCGGGGTCGTCGAAGCTTCCGCCGTTGACGCCGGCAACCGCTCCGGTCCGGTCCACCATGGAAGTGATTTTCTCGCCTTCGCCCACCTTCGACGGAGTCATGACCCGGATCGTCTTGGGATCGTACACATACATTTTCTTGCCTGTCCAGAACGTGCCCGAGATGTCCTCGACCTTGACGAGTTCATCTGCAGAACGGGCGCTGCCGTGGGTACCGCGGATTTTGAGCAGGCTCATGTCCTGCTTCTCCTTCGAGGCCCGTTCGATGGCATCCCGCGTCTCTTGCACGAGTTGATCCCGGCGCTCGGCGCCGACGAAGATCCATGCCCAGCTGCGGTGCTGGGTGGTAATGACGGTTTCGGCGAGTTTCTGGCGGATATCGCCGCCGGGACCGGTAAAGTATAAAAAGCTGGACGTCATAAAAGTAAACAACGCCACGGAAAACAGCGTCTTCTTAATCCCGCCCCAGGTCCGGAACGATCCGATACTGCGAATCAAATGCAATGCAGTCCTCTCCCATTTGCTTATGATAGCCGGCATGGCCGGCAGTGTGCTTAGTAGAATTGCGGGCATGGATGCCGAAGGGTCAGGCATACGCTGTCGAATTTTCTCTTTTTCACTCTCATATTCTATCATACGGGCAGAGGATGCACCAGACTTTGCTAGTGTCAGATAGAGGCAGCTCTGGCAGGGAACCTGGAGCGGAATTGGAGGTAATCCCCGCTTTTTGATACAATCAATGAATCAATGTAAGAGCTATTGCGCGGCCGTCGAAGCGGGCCAGAAAGCTTAGAGAGGAATTCACGATGCTTAAACGATATAGTTTTTTCGGCGTTACGCTGGAGCTCCTTGCAGTGGCAGGGGGCTTTGCGGCGCTTCTGCTGCTCATCGTGGTTCTGGCGGCAGGAGCCCATGTCCGGCAGACGAGGAAGCAGAAATTGGCGGCAGATGAGGAGAAAGAGGTATGAAGGGATGGAAACGCAGAGGCGAATGGCTGGAATGGACGGCTCCTGCCGAGCTGTCCTCCGTCCGGGAAGCGGATCCGGCCTGGCTGGAGCGCTTGGGGGAGAAATGGCTGCGGAGATGGGAGGCATCCGGCAGCGCGTCCGTTAAAGGGAGGCGGCTGCTGCTCCGCATGTTCCCCGAGGAATCCGGCATCGTTGCGGGAGCATGGCTTCCCTTGGAGGTGCTGTACGAGGACGACTTTTGCCTTGTCGCGGACAAGCCGGCGGGGATGAAGGTGCATCCGACGCAGGAGGGGGAAGAAGGAACGCTGCTGCACGCGGCCGCATGGCATCTCGAAGCTTCGGGGCAGCGCGTGCGAGCCCGCCCGGTCCACCGGCTGGACGAAGATACGACCGGCCCGGTCCTTATCGCCAAATGCGAATGGGCCCAAGTCAAGCTGGATGAAGAGATGCGCGAGAAGCGGATTACCCGGGAGTATTGCGCTCTTGTTCAGGGGCGGGTGGAGCGGGCCCGCGGCACGTTGGATGCGCCGATCGGACGCGACCGCCATCATGCGACCCGCCGCCGCGTATCACCTACGGGAGAGCGGGCGGTCACGCATTACGAGGTGGCGGAACGGCTGCAGGACGCCACGTTGGTCAGGCTCCGGCTGGAGACCGGACGGACGCACCAAATCCGGGTACACCTGGCGCATCTCGGCCACCCGCTGATCGGTGACCGCTTGTACGGCGGTCCGGCCGACGGGGAGTTCAGGCGGCAGGCGCTGCATGGGGAGCGCCTTACGTTTGCCCATCCGCTGACAGGAGAGAACGTGGAAGCGGACTCCCCCTGGCCTGAAGATTTTCGCTCGCTGTATGAGCGTCTTCTGTTTTCGAAAAAATAGTAGTCATGCTCCTTCCGGCCCAGCCATATAAATTGTAGAGACAAAAAGGCTCATCTGGGCTTCTCGCGAACCTGCCGGAACAGGCGGGTAAACGTACGGAGGGAGGATTATTTCATTGACGAATCAAAGAAGCGGATTGCGATTCGATATCTATGAACGTGTGCATTTGTCCGAAGGGGTGCTCGGCATTAAGGAACTCGAAGAGGTGGAGCTGGTTCCGCATATTCAGGTGCTGAGTCAAGGAGAGCAGGCTTTACTGCGCGGGAATCTGCTGCTGACCGGCACGTATGTGGACGAGCAGGACCGCACGGGCCAGACCTTGGAGCACCTGATCCCTGTGGAGATTACCCTGCCGCTCAACCGGGTGCACCGGGTAGAGGATATCGCTGTAGAGATCGACAACTTCGATATCGACCTGCTGTCGGGCCGCAGCCTTAACATCACGGGGGTCTTGTCCCTTGGGGGACTGGAGGTGGTATCTTCTCCCGAGGAGGATACCTGGCGCTCGGACCGCGAAGAGGAAGAAGTGCTCTTCGTCCACGAAGCGCGTGCGGAACGGACGGAGGAGCCGGCCTTCTACGGGGATGTCTCTCCGGGCGCCGTTCCTCCGGCTGTGGAGTCTGAGTCTGCCGTCCCGGACAATACCAAGCCGGATCTTGAGGCCAATGAGGAGGCTGCTCCCGAGTCGGCTCCTGTAAGCTGGATGGAACCGCAGGAGCAGGAGGCCGAGGAGGCCGAGCCGTTCTTTCTGCTGGAGCGGACGGTTCCCGAAGAACCCCCGGAAGAAGCGGCGCGCGAGCCGAAGGTATCGTTCGGCCGGGCTGCGGCAGAGCCTGCCGAGCCGGAGGCACCGCCAGCTGCGGAAGTGCCGGCACCCCCGCGTTCCTTCGGCGTCGCTTCCCTGATCGACCGGTCCTCCGCGAGGAGAGAGACCCGCAGCCAGCCCGAGCCGCCGCCTCTGCCGGCCGTCTCCCCGTCAGAGAAGGTCGAGTGGAAGAACCTGCTGCTGAACTCAAGGGATGAGCAGCAGGAGTTCCGCAAGGTCCGCCTGTGTATCGTCCAAAAAAACGAGACGCTGGAGTCCATCGCGGAGCGGTACAATCTGAGCACGCGGGAGCTTGCGCTTCATAACCGGCTCGGAGATGTGGGCGTATCCGAGGGACAGATCGTCTATATTCCGAAGGTATAACCTGTTCTAACCCATTTTTTGAAAAAAGAGCCTCCGATTCGGCCCTAAAGGGCTTGAGCGGGGGCTTTTTGGGCTATACTAAATATTGACTCTCTACCTGCGATTGTTTATCATAGTACGCATAGATCATCCCCTAATGACTTGGAAAGGGAATAGTAGGCAGTGAACCCTTCAGAGAGCGGAGCCGGCATGAAGCTGGAAGGTTCCGCAGGACGTACCTGTCGAAGTCGCCCCGGAGTTGCCGAATTGAACGAACGCCTAGATTCGGCCGGCCTGCAGCCGTTATCTGCCCCAAGAGCCGTGCTTTTGTCACGGGACCCCGGCCGGATCTCCGCTCGGACTCGTCCCGGGGAAGCTGCGGAATAAAGGTGGTACCACGGAAGCTTAAGCCCTTTCGTCCTTTGCGGACGGAGGGTTTTTTTGTTTCGTTCGGGGTATCTGCCTCCGGCCGCTGTTACACCCCGGACCCAATTCCAAGTTAAACACCAAAAGCGAAGACCAAATTTGAGATACCTACTGGAGGTTAGCAGCAATGGAAGAAACCAAAGCAGCGGGGGCACCCGAAACAACGATGCCGACACAGTATGATCCGAAAGAAGCCGAGAAAAAATGGTACGATTACTGGCTTAAGAACGAGTTCTTCAAAGCGGGCCAGCGCCCGGATGCGGAACCTTATACGATCGTCATTCCTCCCCCGAACGTAACGGGCATGCTCCACATCGGCCACGCGCTCGATTGTACGCTGCAGGATATCATGGTCCGCGTAAAGCGGATGCAGGGATACGACGCCCTCTGGCTGCCGGGCTCTGACCATGCGGGCATCGCAACGCAGTCCAAGGTGGAACAGAGGCTGCGCGAAGAAGGGGTAACCCGCTACGATCTCGGCCGCGAGAAGTTCCTCGAGAAGGTATGGGAATGGAAGGATCATTACGCGGCGACGATTCATGAGCAGTGGGCGAAGATGGGCTTCTCTCTCGACTACTCCCGCGAACGCTTTACGCTGGATGAAGGCCTGTCGAAAGCGGTGCGCGAAGTATTCGTCCGCTACTACGAGAAGGGACTCATCTACCGCGGCAAATATATCATCAACTGGGACCCGGCGGCCCGGACGGCGCTATCGGATATCGAGGTTGAATATAAGGAAGTGCAGGGCGCGCTATATCACCTGAAATACCCGGTGAAGGACAGCGAAGAATTCATCGTGGTGGCGACCACACGTCCCGAGACGATGCTCGGCGATACGGCCGTGGCGGTTCATCCGGAGGATGAGCGTTACAAGCATCTCATCGGCCGGACGCTCGTGCTGCCGATCCTTGGCCGCGAGATTCCGATCGTAGGCGATGAATATGTGGAGAAGGAGTTCGGCAGCGGAGCGGTGAAGATTACGCCGGCGCACGATCCGAACGACTTCGAAGTCGGCAAACGCCACGACCTGCCGCAGATTCTCGTCATGGACGAATCCGGCAAGATGAACGAGAATGCGGGCAAGTACCAGGGAACCGACCGGTTCGACTGCCGCAAGCAGATCGTAGCCGACATGAAAGAGCTTGGCGTGCTGATCAAGATCGAAGAGCATGTGCACCAGGTCGGACACAGCGAGCGCAGCGGGGCTGTCGTAGAACCTTATCTGTCGACACAGTGGTTCGTGAAGATGAAGCCGCTGGCCGACCACTCCGTAGACGTGCAGAAGTCCGGCAAGGGCCCGAACTTCGTACCGGACCGCTTCGAGAAAATTTACCTGCACTGGATGGAGAACAGCCGCGACTGGTGCATCTCCCGCCAGCTGTGGTGGGGACACCGCATTCCGGCTTGGCACTGCGGCAGCTGCGGCGAAACCATAGTCTCCCGCGAGGATGCGACCGTGTGTACGAAGTGCGGCAGCGCACAGCTGAAGCGGGACGAAGACGTGCTCGATACCTGGTTCTCCTCCGCGCTGTGGCCGTTCTCCACGCTCGGCTGGCCGGATGAGGCTGCCGGGGATCTGCAGCGCTACTTCCCGACGAGCCTGCTCGTTACCGGGTACGACATCATCGGCTTCTGGGTATCGCGGATGATCTTCAGTTCGCTCGAGTACAAGGGCGAGATCCCGTTCAAGGACGTCCTTGTTCATGGGCTCGTGCGCGATGCCGAAGGCCGCAAGATGTCCAAGTCGCTCGGCAACGGGGTGGATCCGCTCGAGGTGATCGAGAAGTACGGCGCGGATGCGATGCGCTTCATGCTCTCGACGGGCTCTACACCGGGGCAGGATTTGCGCTTCCGCTGGGAGAAGGTCGAACAGGCGCGCAACTTCGCGAACAAGATCTGGAATGCTTCGCGCTTTGCGTTGATGAATCTCGAAGGCTTCCGCTTCGAAGACATCGACCTCAGCGGCAATCTCGGCACGGCCGACCGCTGGATCCTGCACCGCCTGAACGAAACCGTGCGCGAAGTGACGCGCCTCATCGACGTCTACGAATTCGGCGAGACGGGCCGCCTGCTCTACAACTTTATCTGGGACGATCTCTGCGACTGGTACATCGAATTCAGCAAGCTGTCCCTGTATGGAACGGACGAAGCGGCGAAGAAGAAGACGCAATCCGTGCTCGCTTATGTGCTAGACCGCACACAGCGTCTCATCCATCCGTTCATGCCGTTCATCTCCGAGGAAATCTGGCAGCATCTCCCGCACGAAGGAGAGACGATTACGCTGGCATCCTGGCCGGTGTACGAAGCGGGCTTCGAAGCGGCCGGGTCGGTCCGCGAGATGGAGCTGCTCATGGACATGATCCGCACGGTGCGCAACATCCGGGCCGAAGTGAACGTGCCGATGAGCAAGAAGATTGAGCTGCTCGTGAAGCCGGCGGGCGAAGAGGCGGAGTCGATCTTGAAGCGCAATGAGGAGTACATCCGCCGCTTCTGCAATACATCCATGCTTGAGATCGGTACCTCCCTGGCCACGCCGGACAAGGCGATGACGGGGATCGTAACGGGAGCGGAGCTGTTCCTGCCGCTGGCCGGCCTGATCGACATCGGCCAAGAAGTGGCCCGCCTGGAGAAGGAGCTCTCCACCCTGCACGGCGAGGTGGAGCGGATCGAGAAGAAGCTCTCGAACCAAGGGTTCGTAGCGAAGGCGCCGGCGAAGGTCATCGAAGAGGAAAAAGCGAAGCTGGCCGACTATGCCGACAAGCGCGACAAAGTCACGGCACGCATCGCCGAGCTGAAAGGATGAGGGCAGCATGAGGGAAGAGGAAGAGAAAGCGCAGGTAACGGAAGGGGCTCCTTTCGAAACCGCGCGCGAAGCGGTCGACTGGATCGTCCGCTTCATTCCCTTGGCGGGAATCAAGCCGGGGCTGGAGCGGATGGAGAAGCTGATGGAATATCTGGAGAATCCGCACCGGCGGCTGAAGTTCATCCACGTGGCCGGAACCAACGGGAAGGGCTCGGTGTGCGCCTTCCTGACGGAGGCGATCCGCAGCGGAGGCTATGATGTAGGGACTTTCACGTCCCCTTATATCGAGTCTTACAACGAGCGGATCCGTGTGAACGGCATCAATATCAGCGATGAGGATCTGCTGCGGGTCGTGAACAAAGTGAAGCCGGTGATCGACCGGGTGGCGGAGGAACACGGCCAGCCGTCCATGTTCGAGATATCGACGGTGATTGCCATCGAGTATTTTGCGCGCATCACTTGTCCGGATTTCGTCGTATGGGAGACGGGGATGGGCGGAAGGCTCGATTCCACGAATATCGTCACCCCTCTCGTCTCGGTCATTACGAATATTGGGTATGACCATATGGACTTCCTCGGGGAGACGCTGCCTGAGATCGCCGGAGAGAAAGCGGCGATCATCAAGGCGGGCGTTCCTGTCGTCAGCGCGGTGGAACAGCCGGAAGTGATCGAAGTGGTAGCTGGCGCGGCCAAGGCCAAGCAGAGTACGCTCTACCTGCTCGGACGCGATTATCGGTACGAGAGTCTGTCTTCCGAAGAGAACCGGCAGATGTTCTCGTTCCATGGCGTGTTCCGGGGCATCCCGGATGCCGTCATCTCCATGAACGGGCCTCACCAAGTGAAGAACGCGGCGACGGCCCTGATGACGCTCGAAGTGCTGCGGCAGTACTATGCGCTGATCATCGATGATGAGGCGCTCCTGAACGCGCTGCACCGCACCCAGTGGCCGGGGCGGCTGGAACTTCTGTCGGAGTCCCCGCGTCTGCTTATCGACGGTGCGCACAACCCGGAGGGGGCGCAGATGCTGGCCGCCGCCCTGCGGGAGACGTACCGGTACCGCAGGCTTCATTTTATGATGGGGATGCTGTCGAATAAGAATCATACTGGCTATTTCAGGCATATACTACCTCTAGTGGATACTTTGATCCTGACCGAGCCCGACTGGCATAAAAAGGCGTCAGCCTCCGACCTTGCGGCCCTGGCACGGACTCTGCTGGAAGAGCTGGGGCGGACGGATGTCGATGTGATCGTAGAGCCGGACTGGAAGGCTGCACTGGACTTGACGCAGCGCCTCGCGGAGGGGGAAGACCTCGCCGTGGTCTCCGGGACCTTATATTTGATCGGGGACGTCCGTTCCTGGGTGAAGCATCAATCCGATTCTGAAAAAGGCTGGTGAAACGAGCATGAATACATCGGAGCATATCCATTTTATCGGCATTGGCGGGTACGGCATGAGCGCGATCGCCAAAGTAATGCTGGAGATGGGCTATCAAGTTTCGGGATCCGATCTGGCGCAGCAGGAACTGACGGAGAAGCTGGCTGCCAAAGGGGCGCAGGTGTTCATCGGACATGAGGCGGAGAATGTGAGAGGGGCGGACGTGGTCGTCTACTCGACGGCGCTGTCCAAGGATAACGTGGAGATGGCGGCAGCCGGAGAACTCAATATTCCGATACTGCACCGTTCCCAGATGCTGGGCCGGTTGATGAACGCGAAGAAGGGGATAGCCGTCGCAGGGGCGCATGGGAAGACGACGACCTCTTCCATGATCGCACTGGTGCTGGAGGAATGCGGTTCGGATCCGACCTTCATCATCGGCGGAGAGATTATGAATGTCGGCAGCAACGCCAAAGCGGGCAAGGGGGACTGGGTGGTTGCGGAAGCGGACGAGAGCGACGGTTCGTTCCTTCAGTACCATCCTTCCATTGCGCTCGTCAACAATATTGAAGCGGACCATCTCGAAAACTATGACGGGGATTTTGAGAATCTCAAGAAGGCCTATGCCCAGTTCCTGAGCCAGGTGAAGACGGACGGCAAAGCGGTCGTATGTCTTGATGACCCGTTCTTGGCCGAAATGATCCCCGAGGTGAAGAGCGAGGTCATTACTTTCGGTATCCACTCCGAGGCAGACGTAACCGCCCACAATATTGTGCTCGGCGACCGCAAGGTGAGCTTCGAGGTGATGAGGGGCGGAGCGGTGCTGGGCACGATCCGGCTGTCGGTGCCCGGCAAGCACAACGTGTACAATGCGATGGCGACGCTCATTACGTGTATGGAGGCCGGACTGAGCTTCGCCCAGGTGGCGGAAGCCATCACGGAGTTCCGCGGCGCCAAGCGCAGGTTCCAAGTGCTCGGAGAAGTGAACGATATTCTCGTCATCGACGACTACGCCCACCATCCGACGGAGATCGAAGCGACCATCCTGGCGGCCAAAGCGACTGGCAAACGGATTGTCGCCGTGTTCCAGCCGCAGCGGTACACTCGGACCTACTTCCTGTTCGAACAGTTCAGCCGGGCGTTCCCCGACGCGGACGAAGTGATCATCACCGACATCTACTCCCCTGCGGGCGAGAAGCAGATCGAGGGGATTACTTCGGCGAAGCTGGTGGAGCTCATTCGTCAGAACAGCAATGCGAACGTAACGTATGTACCGACTAAAGAGGAAGTACAGAACTATCTGCTCGGTTCCGTCCAGCCCGGAGATCTGGTGCTGACGATGGGGGCGGGCGACATCTGGAAGGCGGCCGACGGGTTGGCCAAAGCGTTGGAAGCCCGGGGGGCGTAAAAGTCATCCGGTTATAGGCAAGTTTGAAAATTCCGGTTCCCTGCAGAGGGGCCGGTTTTTTGGTTGTTACGGCAGCGGCATAGATAGGCTGCAGGGTCATGATGCAGGGTCATGATGCAGGATGAAGTGCTCTCTTATTCTTCGCCGCTGCATGCCGGCTTATTCCCCAGTTCTACTTCTCTCGGAACTCTCATAGTCTAGTAATACGATAATGGGACAAGGGAGTGCTGGATCGTATGACTAAAGCCAAAATGACATTCCGATACCATACAGCGAAGCCGGACGGAGTACGGGAACAAGGGGAGCGCGACCGTGTGATCCCTCTGCGCAGGGAAGAATATCAGGTGGTGGAGGAAGAGCCGCGCAGTGCGGGTGCGACAGAGCGGGGACCGGAGACAGGAGGGCTTGGCGAAGGACGCAGGTCCTCCTCTTCCTTCTCCGAGGGCGCCCCGGACCTGTCCCGGAAAGGGGAGTCCGGCAGCCCGCAGCCAGCGGA
The DNA here is from genome assembly GCF_027533645.1 of Paenibacillus caseinilyticus. GTDB lineage: Bacteria > Bacillota > Bacilli > Paenibacillales > NBRC-103111 > Paenibacillus_G > Paenibacillus_G caseinilyticus. Next base: position 185,303 of record NZ_JAQAGY010000003.1, on the reverse strand, counting down.
GCCGGCCGCACCGCCCATCTCCTCCAAGGGCTGGCTGCTGCTCGAGCCCGATGCCGAGCCCCAACCGGGCTATGGCAGCGAATTCGGCGCCTGGCAGAGCTCGTTCGATCCGGAGATCGAGCGGGTGGAGAAGCTCATCCGCAGCAGCTCGAATGCGGGCAAGCCGGCATACAACGGAGAGACCGGTTATGCGGGAGAGCGCGAAGAAGCGGAGCCCGCCTACCGCTCCGGGAAGCCGGAGGGCAGCGCCTATTACACCCGTCCTCCCGGGCAGGGCTCGTGGCTGAGGATCACGGCTTCGGTTACCGGGGCGGTCGTTACCGGGGTCGCCTTCGGTTTTCTGGTACTGTCGATGTTCACGGGCGGTGATCCGGCGAAGGGGCCGGCCGCAGATCAGGCGGCGATGACGCCGCAGGGGGCTGTGTCCAAAGGAGCCGGAGCCCAAGCAGGTACGGAGCCGGCGGCCGCGGCCGGTGCGATACCGGGAACCTCGGCAGCCGTCGACCTGCCTGCCCGCTCCTATACGATTCTGCAGGGCGGGGTCTTCAGCTCTGCGGCCAGTGCCGAATCCGCCGCAGCCGAGCTGCGCAAGAAGGGCATGGAGGCGGTCACGGAGCTGGGCGAGAAGAATATCGTCTATGTAGGCCTGGCCACCAACCGGGATGACGCGCTCGGCTTGGCCCAGGGCTTCGAGGCGAAGCAGACGGAAGTGATCGTGAAGGCTTACGAGGTGCCGGGCGCAAAGCAGGTTCGCTGGAACGGCAAGCAAGCGGACGTCTTCCAGACCTATATGACGCAGGGGGCGTCACTGGTGCAGCAGGTGGCTTCCCAGACGGCTGCAAAGCTGAAGGAGACGGAGGCGGGGCCGATCGACGACAAAGCGCTGCAGGCGATCAAGAAGGCGCACCAGGCTTGGACGGGGGCGGCCTCCGCCGTCAGCGACGGGCTGGGAGAAGCAGGCAAAGCTTCGCTGCCGAAGCTGAATAAGGCGATGAACACCGCTGTCGCTTCGCTGGACGAGTATAAGAAGAATCCGTCGCACGCGATCCTCTGGCAGGCGCAGGGGGCGCTGCTGGAGTATCTCGTAGCCGAGAAGGAGCTGCTGAAGGCGGCTGCTCTGCAGTAAACGCTAAAGAAGCCCGTTCCTCCCGCCGCGGCAGCCGGTGCAGCGTGGGAGCGGGCTTCTTTTACGTGGCCGCATGACCTGATGCAGCGCGGCGCGGCAGATAGATGGCCTACCGCACCGTGATCTTGACACCTGAAGCGGCTGCCGATGCCGGGACGCTGCTTGCCGGTACCGCAGCCTGCGTGTTCTTGGAGGCTGCGGTACCGGCAGCCGTCTTGGAGGCCGCAGGGACAGATGCTGTGCCGGTCGGCTTACCGGACGACGTGCCCGCGGTTCTCCGGCCCTTCGAGGCCGTATAGCGGTCCAGCAGGGCGGCCGCCTCGGCACGCGTCATCTCCCGCTCCGGCGCGAAGGCGGACACGCTGACGCCGTCGATCCAGCCTGCCTGGCGAAGCCCCGCTATCGCGCCTTCGGCCCAGTAGCCGGCCGGCACGTCGCGGAACGGATGGCTCTTCGCAGGCTTTGCCCCCGCCAGCCGCTGCAGAAGCGAAGCCACTTCCGCCCGGGTCACCGGGCGGTCGGGCCGCAGCGTGCTGTCCGGGTAGCCCTCCAGCACGCCCGCTTTCACCGCCGCGTCCAGGGCGGCGAAAGCCCAGTGCCCCGCGTTCACGTCCTTGAACGCGGCAGCCCCCCGCGCGGCCTCCGGCCCGCAGCCCGCACTTTCGCGGTACACCGCGCCCGTGACGGTGCTGCCCGCTCCGCCGGCGGAACAACCGCTCCCTGCCGCAGCCGCCGGCAGGTCGAAGAGTCTGCCGAGCAGCGTCACCCATTCCGCTCTCGTCAGCACGCGCTGGGGCTCGTACCGGCCGCCCGCGCCGCCCTCCACCAGGCTCTGCGCCTTCAGCCGCAGGACCGCTTCCCGGGCCCAGTGTCCCGTAAGGTCCGGGAACACCGTGCCCGGGGGCAGGTACGCCGCGATGCCGGCGGCGATGCCCCGGGCCATCGTCTGGCGGACGCTGTCCTTGCCGAGCAGCGCGGCATCCGCGGCGTTCGAGAGGAACCCGGTCTCGACCAGGATGCTCGGTATGGTACCGTTGCGGACGACGTAGACCGCACTCGGATCAAGTCCGCGGTTTTGCATGCCGGTCGCGGAGACGAAGGCATCCAGCACTGCCTGCGCAAGGGCCCGGCTCTGCGGCGTGAGCTTCTCCATGGCAGCACTTGCCGGGTAGCTTTCCTGCGGGTAGGCCTCGTCGTAGTAGAGGACCATGGCGCCTCTCACATCCGGGCTGCCGTAGGAATTGGCGTGGATCGAGACGAACAGGTCCGCCGATTGGGCGTCTTTGAACGCTACGCGGTCCTGCAGCGACATATATTCATCGGTTTCCCTCGACAGGGCCACCTCGTAGCCCTGCTCCGCGAGCAGGTCCCGCAGGCGGCGGGTGATGTCGAAGTTCACCGTTTTCTCTTGAAGTCCGTTCACGCCGATCGCCCCGGGATCGGTGCCGCCGTGTCCCGCATCGAGCACCACTTTGGCAGCACCGGCGTGGCCGGGCAGGACCAGCAGGCCGAGCGCGAGCAGCGCGGCGCGTGTCCAATTGCTTTTCAAAGCTGTCACTCCTTCCTCATCTCCACTCATTTTATAGGTCGGCCGGGCCCCTGTAAGCAAGCAACTTTCCCCACCCCGGCAGGCGGGGGGATAGAGCGTTTTCCCCGTCACCCCTGCTGTCAAAATCACCATGAAGCCAAGGCAAAATATGCTATAATAATTTTTGACTTTGGCGTTTTTCGTGAATTGACTACCGTCCGAAAGAGGTATCCTACATCTTGAAGAAGAATACGCTCACCTTGATAGTGCTGCTGATGGTCTGCCTGATTGCGGGCACGCTCATCGGCCAGCTTCTGGCACCTTATCCGTACCTCGGCTTCCTGACGAAGACGGTGGCGCTGTCCTGGCAGCCCAAGGCGGACCTTCTGGTTGTCCGTTACGATCTCGATCTGCAGATCCGGCTGAATCTGATCGGCATTCTGGGCATTGCGCTCGGGTTCTGGATTTTCCGCAAGCTGTAAAGGGATGGCCACGAGAACTTATTCGAAACGAGGGACTGTTTTATGACAATATCCGACAACCGTACACTGATTCTGGCTTCATCTTCGCCGCGGCGCCAGGAACTTATAGGCTCCTTGGGGCTTCCTTATGCGATCCGCGTAAGCGATGTCGACGAAACGACGGAGCCGGGACTGACGCCCGCGCAGATTGTAGAAGAGCTGTCCGCCCGTAAAGCGGGCGCGGTCTGCGAACGTTGTAAGGCAGAGGAGGCGAGCGGCATTGTCATCGGTTCCGATACGATCGTCGTGCTGGATGGGCAGGTGCTGGGCAAGCCGCAGGACGAGGAGGACGCTTTCCGCATGCTGAGCGCGCTTCAGGGGCGCAGACACCAGGTATATACCGGAGTAGCCTGCTTCGACCTGGATTCGGGCGAGCGGCATGTGTCTCACCGGGTGACAGAGGTCTTCATGAAGGTGCTCAAGGAGTCACAGATCCGGCGTTATATCGCCACAGGCGAGCCGATGGACAAAGCGGGTTCGTACGGGATCCAGGGGCTCGGGGCCACGATGATCGACCGGATCGAAGGCGATTATTTCAATGTCGTGGGCCTGCCGCTATCCCTCTTGTCAAGCCTTCTGGAACGGCTGGGAGTCGCTGTCATTTAGTACGCGGACATGCTATAATGATGGTTCGTACTACAGAAGGAGGAAAGAAGGGAACATCATGGAATCGCCCAATACGACATTGCGCGAATTACACCAAGAGGATCGTCCACGAGAGCGCATGATGCAGTATGGGGCGCAAGCACTCGGCAATGCGGAGCTGCTCGCCATTCTGCTTCGTACCGGTACATACCGGGAATCGGCGGTCCATGTGGCCCAGCAGCTGCTGCGCGAAGCCGGCGGCCTGCGGAGCTTGACGGATATGAGCATGGAACAGATGACCGGCATCAAAGGGATCGGCGCGGCCAAAGCGCTCCAGATCCAGGCCGGTATCGAGCTTGGCCGGCGCCTGGCGCGCAGCGGCATGAACGAGACCGTAACCATCCGCTCGCCGCAGGATGCCGCGGCTCTCCTTATGGAAGATCTGCGGTATCTGCAGAAAGAACATTTCGTCTGCCTCTTCCTCAATACGAAGAACCATGTGATCGGGCAGGAGACGCTCTCGATGGGAAGCCTGAATGCTTCGATCGTTCATCCGCGGGAAGTATTCCGTTCGGCGATCAAGCGGAGCAGCGCCTCTATCGTATGCGCGCATAACCACCCCAGCGGAGATCCGACACCGAGTCCGGAAGACATCGCCCTGACGAGAAGGCTGGCGGAAGCCGGCGAGATCGTGGGTATCGAGGTGCTCGACCATCTGGTCATCGGAGACCAGCGCTTCGTAAGTTTGAAGGAGCTCGGATTAATGTAATATAATAAAGTGCAAGTTTTTTGGCCCGCCTTCGCAGAGCATGTCGGCTTATGCCGGTGTGCGCCGTGTTTTTATGACGGGCTTGGAACTTTTAAGGAGAGCATATCGTCTTTACATAACGGTGAAGCCGTTTAAGCTTATCTCACCTATACCGAGTAATTTCGCGTTCAAATACAGAAGGGAGCACCATAAATATGTTCGGTGGATTTACGAAAGACCTGGGGATTGACCTCGGAACGGCCAACACGCTCGTTTATGTCAAGGGAAAGGGGATTGTGGTTCGCGAGCCTTCCGTTGTCGCGATCCGCACGGATACGAAGACCATCGAGGCGGTCGGCAACGACGCCAAAATGATGATCGGCCGTACGCCGGGCAACATCCGTGCCATCCGCCCCATGAAAGACGGCGTCATTGCCGATTTCGAAACGACTTCGACGATGATCAAGTACTTCCTCCGCCAGGCGCAGAAGCAGCGCTATCTGTTCCAGCGTCATCCGAGCGTCATGGTGTGCGTCCCTTCCGGCATCACGGCGGTAGAGAAGCGGGCGGTGGAAGATGCGACCCGCCAGGCGGGCGCACGCGACGCTTATACGATTGAGGAGCCGTTCGCGGCCGCTATCGGAGCCGACCTTCCCGTATGGGAGCCTACCGGCTCCATGGTCGTGGATATCGGCGGCGGTACGACGGAAGTCGCCGTCATCTCCCTCGGCGGCATCGTGACGAGCCGTTCGATCCGTGTGGCGGGCGACGAGATGGACGATGCGATCATCCAGTACATCAAGCGCACGTACAACCTCATGATCGGTGAGCGGACGGCGGAGGCGATCAAGATGGAGATCGGATCGGCGCTCCAGATGGACGCGCCTACCCGCTTCGAGATCCGCGGACGCGACCTCGTCTCCGGCCTGCCGAAGACGATGGCGATCACCTCGGAGGAGATCACGGAAGCGCTCGCCGATACGGTGTTCAGCATCGTGGAAGCCGTGAAGGTAACCTTGGAGAAGTGCCCGCCCGAGCTTGCGGCGGACATCATGGACCGCGGGATTGTATTGACCGGCGGCGGCGGGCTGCTTCGCAACCTCGACAAGCTGCTCTCCCGCGAGACCGGCATGCCGGTGCTTGTGGCGGAGAACCCGCTGGACTGCGTAGCGATCGGTACGGGCCGCGCGCTCGAGAACATCCATTTGTTCAAGACGCGTTCGGGTCCGACCTCCAGAGCCAGACGCTGAAGAATTGTCCCTTAGAAGCCGGGTGGAGCGGGTGTAACCGACTTCGTCCGGCTTCCACCTTAAGGTGCTGGCAACATGGCATGACAGGCAGGCAGGGCCCATTCGGAAGGGAAGGTTGGAAGGTGCGGAAGAAGTGAAATTACTCGGGAATAAGAGGCTGCTCATTTTGATGCTGGGGCTGATCCTCTTCATTGCGCTGATGGGATTGACGTTCGGAAACCGCGGTTACCAGACATGGCCGGAGAGGTTCGTGAAGGACACGGTTTCCTGGGTTCAGGGAATGATCTACAAGCCAGTCGGATACATAGCCGGATTGTTCGAGGACATCCGGGAATTTCGTACAGTATACGAGGAGAACAAAGTGCTGCGTCAGACCGTAACGAAATATGCGCGGGATGCGACGCTGCTCAACGCTCTTCTCGAGAAGAACAAAGATTTGGAGGAGGCACTTGGTTTCACCGAGCGGCAGAAGCAGATGAACAAAACGAACTTCCGGATTGCGGAGGTTGTCGACTATAAGCAGGCTCAGAAAATGGTAACGATCAATCTGGGCGAGAAAGACGGCATCCGGGCCAATATGGCGGTCGTTTCCGTCACCAACGGACTGGTCGGTCGGGTCGTGTCCACGGCGAACTTCTATTCGGATGTACAGCTCATCACGGGAATAGACGATAAGGCTTCCGTCGATGCGGATGCGGGCGCAGGGATATATTCCAAAGCGATCGCGCTGACGGTGAAAGGCAAGGAAGAGAAGTCGTTCGGCGTACTCGAGACCGTCGATGCCGACACCGGCCTGCTGCTCATGACCAAGATCGAACCGGGAGACGACATTCAGCCCGGCGACACGGTCATCACTTCCGGCAAGGGCCTGGTCTTCCCGTACGGCATCGAGGTTGGCAAGGTGGTGGAGAAGCGGCAGGGGGATTTCGGTATCACCTACGTGGCGACCATCCAGCCGTTCGCATCCTTTACGCACCTTCGCGAGGTATTCGTCGTTGATGTGCCGGAGGCGAAGTAGCCGCCATGAGATACCCCAAATTATGGATGATTCTCTTCCTTCTCTTTTTGCTCGAAAGCACTCTGATGCCTTGGCTCATACCGGAAGCCTGGCAGAGCCACATTCAGATTATTCCGCACTTTGTACTGGTTATCGTCATTTATATCGGTCTCTACATGAACCGCCATACGGCTCTGGCTTTCGGGCTGGTGTTCGGCATCCTGCATGATTTTATCCACTATTCGCCTATGCTCGGTCCCGTGGCTTTCGGCATGGGACTGGCGGGTTATGTAGCCGGGCTGATGCAGGGGAGGATCTATTCTTCGATCCTCATCAGCATGCTGGTCATCGGGATCGGGAACCTGTTCTACGATGGGGTGCTCTTCGCCCTGTACCGTCTGTTCCGGGTGACCCATGTGGACTTTCAATGGATGTTCTTTCACCAGATGCTGCCGAGCATGCTGATCAATCTGTTGTTTGCCTTGGCCATCTACGTTCCGGCGCGCCGCTTGTTCGAGAGTCTGCCGGTATTCCCGAAGCCGGAGACGCAATAATTTTCCTTCGGGGCAGCAGGAGAACGGGCAGGCGAAGCCGAAATGTATAGGCTTAAGGGAATAGAACGGCATGTCATGCGTCCCCGCGGAATTCCGGAGCGGGCGGAGGCGGCGGTGCAGCGCAGAAGGCTGGCATCGGCGCCTTGCTCTGCGGCGGGGAGGCCGGCGGGCTCCCGGGCCGGAAGTTTAAGTCTGTCCAGGAAGCGGCCCGCCCTTTGCCCATTACCTTGGAAGCTGTGGCGATGATACGTTTTTCTGGTAGAGCAGCCGCCGGATGGGAGTCCGCATCCGGTTCTCTGCCAGCCGGGACGAGCGTCCGCTTTCCTTGGGCGGCACAGCCGTTTATCTTAAGCAGTAAGGTAGGAGCGTTTATGGCGGCAGCAAAACATCATGTGACGATCAAAGGCGTGAAAGAAGGGCTGGTCTTCCTCCTCGACGATACCTGCGAATTCTCGGAGGTGCTCGCCGAGCTGAAGCACAAGCTGGAGAAAACCCATCAGCAGATTCTGACCGGGCCCATCATTCACGTGCATGTGAAGCTGGGGAGCCGGAAGGTGACCGATGAGCAGAAGGACCAGGTCCGGGACATTATCTCCCGCAAAGGGAACCTGCTGATTCAGTCCGTCGAGACCCTGGACCCTACGGTGCAGAAGGCGGAACCGGACCCGGCAGAGGTACGGATGGTTCGCGGCATGGTCCGGTCGGGACAGACGATAACCCATGAGGGGAACGTCATGTTTATGGGTGACGTGAACCCGGGGGGGACGATTGTCTCTACCGGGAGCATATATATTATGGGTTCGCTTCGCGGGCTTGCGCATGCCGGGGTGGACGGGGACGAGCGGGCGATCATCGCCGCATCCCATATGAGGCCTACCCAGCTGCGGATTGCCGGGGTTATCTCCCGGCCGCCCGATGAATGGGAGCTTGGGGAGTCCTTCGATAACTATATGGAATTTGCCTTCGTCAAGGAAGGGAAGATGGAGATAGACAAAATCCACCATCTGCACAAATTCGGGTTGAACCAGTATTCTTGACATTTTAGGGAATTTGAAGAATTTTAACCATCCAGTGTACGTTTCCGTCATCTTTCATTTTATATAAACGTGGGCCCGTCTCTAAGAGACCGTGCAGCCGTTTATCTCAAGGGAGTAGGAGTGAAACCTATGGGAGAAGCAATCGTCATCACTTCGGGGAAGGGCGGTGTCGGCAAGACGACAACGTCTGCCAACATCGGGACGGCTTTGGCCCTGCAGGGCAAGAAAGTGGTTATGGTGGACACCGATATCGGTCTTCGCAACCTCGATGTGGTCATGGGGTTGGAGAACCGGATCATCTATGATCTCATCGATGTGGCGGAAGGGCGGTGCCGGCTGCCGCAGGCACTCGTGAAGGACAAGCGGTTCGACGAACTGTACATGCTGCCGGCAGCGCAGACCAAAGACAAGAGTGCGATCACGCCGGAAGCGGTGCGGCAGATCATCCTCGAGCTCAAGCGCGATTTTGACTATGTGATTATCGACTGTCCCGCAGGGATCGAGCAGGGCTTCAAGAACGCCGTGGCCGGCGCGGATAAGGCCATCGTCGTCACGACCCCCGAGAATGCGGCCGTGCGCGATGCGGACCGGATTATCGGACTGCTCGAGAAGGAGCCTGGCGTCGAGTCGCCGAAGCTCGTCATCAACCGGATTCGTCCGAATATGGTGAAGAAGGGCGAGATGCTCGACATCGACGAGATTTGTTCGGTGCTCGCCATCGATCTGTTGGGAATCGTGCCGGATGACGAGTATGTGATCAAGGCGGCCAACATCGGCGAGCCGACCGTCATGAACCCGAGTTCCCGGGCGGCGATCGCTTACCGTAATATCGCCCGCCGGATGCTGGGGGATACCGTGCCGCTCATGCCACTCGAAGAGAAGGCCGGTATGTTCGGTAAGATGAAAAAGTTTCTGGGAATGGGCGGTTGAAGGTAAGTGCTGCATAAACTGAAGAAAATCGATGTGCCCATCGTTGTCCTACTGCTCTGTTTCATGGCCATCAGCACCGCTTTGGTTTACAGCGCCACCCTGACCGGCAATGCGGAGCTCACGTTCGACCCGAAGAAGCTTACCTTAATCTATGTCGTCTCTCTGCTCGGTTTCTGTGCGGCGATGATCGTGGACTACCGTGTGCTCACCAAAGTTTCGTATTATTTGTACGGCGTGGGCATTGTGCTGCTCGTTGCGGTTTACTTTCTCGGGGTGAATCTGAACGGGGCCCGCGGCTGGTTCCGTCTCGGCTTCGGGCTTGACTTCCAGCCCGTGGAACTGGTGAAGATCGTCCTGATCGTAACGCTCGCTTCCTTCATGGCCAAACGGCGGGGGGAAACGCTGCAGCTGGTACAGGACGTGATTCCGGTAGGACTGCTTGCTGCACTTCCGATCGGACTCGTCATCATCCAGCCGGACATCGGGAATGCGATTATCCTGTGCGTCATCCTGCTAGGCATGTTCTGGATCGGCAATGTGCGGCTCTCTTACGTGCTCATCGGCACGACGGTATTCGCCGGTTCTGCTGCGGTATTCCTTTACTTGTTCCAGCATTATTACGACCCGCTGAAGGCTTATTTGGAAGCCAAAGACATTACCACGCACTGGATGCCCCGGATTCTGACGCTGATCGATCCGGCGGAAGCTTCCTCCAATGCAAGATACCATGTAGAGAATGCAATCCGGGCTATCGGCTCCGGATCGCTGACGGGCGAGAAGTACCTTCACGGGTCATCGGTGCACAGCAACTTCATTCCGGTGGTCTATACCGACTCCATCTTCGTGGTCGTGGGGGAAGAGTTCGGATTCGTAGGTTCTTCGGCCCTGCTCCTGATGTATTTCGTGCTCATCTACCGGATGATTCTGATTTCGCTGCACTGCAAGAACTACTCCGGGTCCTACATTGTGATCGGGATCGTCTCGATGCTGGTGTTTCAGATCTTTCAGAACATCGGGATGATGATCGGGATCATGCCGCTGACGGGGATTACCCTGCCTTTTATCAGTTACGGGGGAACTTCCCTGCTCATTAATATGATTGCGATGGGCCTGGTCATGAGCATCAAGGTTCATGACGATATGCTGCTCGATGAAGACTAGAACGAGGGACACCCGCAGGGGTGTCCTTTTTTTTGCCGATAAGAATCTTCGTTCCCTGCGGTCCGGCTGGGGATCCATCACGCTCGAAACGTATTTCAGGGGCGATGTCCCCTGAGATCCCGCCTCTCCCGCCTATCGGCGCTGCCCCAGCCGTCTACCTCCGTATATTTGGACGTACAAGCTCATAGGATGGTAGGGAGAAGCGATGGCGGCAGGAGGAGAGGGGTTCATGGACAAGAGAACCAATATTCGGGAGCGCCGGTCGGAGAAGCTCCGCCGGCTGCAGCAGGGAACGGGCCGCCGTGCGGAATGGGGGCCGGAGGGAGGGCATTGGGATTTCCCCGAACTCCGGGAACCGGCTCCAGGGAGAGAGACGCGGACGGGGCGGGAAGAAGCCCCGGTCCCGCCATGGATACGGGACGACCGGGATCCGGAGCTGCGCCCCGATCCCGAGGTCGAATGGAACCGCAAATGGCAGCAGGAGTGGTCGCGTTACGGCGCAGAGCCACCTTATGAGGGCCGCGGGGGAGGGGGGCGGCAGGATGGGGCAGGCAGCCGGTTTGCGCTCAAGCTGCTGCTGAGCGGACTGCTGTTCGCCGCGGTGTGGGGCATGTACCGCTGGGATCATCCTTGGGCCGAGAAGGGCAAGGGATTCGTCACAACCCAGTTGAATCAGTCGATGGATGTGAATGCCATCGCGGCATGGTACGAGGAGAGCTTCGGAAGCATTCCTTCGTTTCTTCCGGCAATGAATCCAGCCAAGCACCAGGAAGCGGAGAAGGTGGACTCGGTGCCGAAGCACTACTTTGTTCCGCTGCAGCAGGGCAAATTGATCGCTCCCTTCACTCCCGTCCAGGGAGGCGTGCTGGTCTCGGCTCCCGCAGGGGCTCCGGTAGCGGCCCTCGATACGGGGCGGGTGGAGTTTGCCGGCACGAAGGAGGACAGCGGGTTCACGGTCATCCTGCGGCATGCGGACGGTGTCCAGTCGATCTATGGCCATCTGAAGCCCGGCACAGTCCGGGCCAGCGACTGGATTAAGGGCGGGGAGACGATCGGGACGGTGGCGGATCCGCCGGAAGCAGCCGGAGACGGCACGCTGTTCTTCGCCGTGGTGTCCAAAGATGGCAAGGCGCTCAATCCCGCGGATGTGATCGCGTTTGAATAAAGGACGGAGGCTCCGTTGGAACGAGTGGTTCGGCATCCGGCTGCGCTTTCACCCTTTGTTCTCCATCATGCTGCTGCTGTCGGCGGTGACGGGGTATCTGCTCGAGATGGCCACGCTGTTCGGCATCGTCTTCATTCATGAACTCGGCCATATAGCGGCCGCCCGCGGCTTCGGCTGGCGGGTGAGGGAAGTGCAGCTGCTTCCCTTCGGAGGCGTGGCGGTGGTGGAGGAGACAGGCGGGGCTCCGGCACGGGAGGAGCTCGCGGTAGCGCTGGCAGGCCCCCTGCAGAACCTCTGGATGATGGCGCTCGCGTACGGCTTGATCTCCCTAAGCCTGCTTCCGCCGGAGTGGGGGCATTACTTTATCCGTGCGAATCTGCTCATTGCGCTCTTCAATCTGCTCCCCGTACTGCCGCTGGACGGCGGCAAAGTCATGCAGGTGCTGCTCGGGCTGTGGCTGCCCTACCAGCGGACCCTCCAAGCGGCCGCTTCCGTATCCCTGATCCTGAGCGGACTGCTCGTGACCGCCTCCGTGGTTCACCTCTTCAGCGAGCGGGGAGGCCTTCAGCTCAACTGGCTGCTCATCGGCATCTTCCTGTTCTACTCGAATTGGTATGAACTCAAGGGACTGCCTTACCGGTTCCTGCGATTTCTCGTACACCGGGGGACCAGTTTCGACCGCAAACAGGCCGGCGGCGTGCTTGCGGGGCCGTTGGTGGTGCCGGGCACCAGACGCATCTCTGACGTTGTGGCTCTGTTCATGCGGGACCGGTATCATTTGGTGTACGTGATGGACGGGCAGGGCGGGATCCTTCATGTGGTGCCGGAGCAGAAGGTGCTGGAATGCTATTTTGACGAAGCGCGCCGGGCCCGTACCGTGGCGGAGGTTTTCGCCTAAGGGCGGGGGGATATGGTACAATAGGGCAGAGGTGCTGCCCGATATGAAACGAATTCTTGTGAAGAGTGATGAAGAGCATACCGAGGTTGCCGTCCTGGAGAACGGCAAGCTTGTGGAATATTATAAAGGCGGACGGAACCAAGGCCAGCTCGCCGGCAACATCTATATCGGCCGGGTCGTGCGCGTGCTGCAGGGCATGCAGTCGGCCTTCGTCGATGTGGGTCTCGAACGCAACGCGTTCCTCTACATTGACGATCTGCTCCCGGCACATCTGGACAAGCAGCCCAAGGAGAAGCCTTCGATCCATGAGCTGGTGCGGCAGGGGCAGGAGATTATGGTGCAGGTCGTCAAAGAACCGGTAGGCACCAAGGGGGCCCGGGTAACGACCCATTATGCGCTTCCGGGACGGTTCGGCGTCTATATGCCGAAAGCCGATTATGTGGGCGTGTCGCGGAAGATCGAGAGCTCTTCCGACCGGGACCGGCTCAAACGCATGGCCGAGAAGCATCTGCAGGAGGGCGAGGGGTTCATCGTCCGTACGGCGGCCCTCGGAGAAGGCGAGGAGGCGCTGGCGGCCGATCTGGATGATCTGCGCAGCCGGTGGAGCAGGCTGGCGGAGGCCGGGGCCGGGAAGGGGCCGGTCCCCCGCCAAATCTACAGCGATCTGCAGATGCTGCCTCGGCTGATGCGGGATCTATTCAAGAGCGACGTGGAGGAGCTCGTGGTGAATTCGGAGGAGCTGCAGCACGTGATCCGCGGGCTGGTGGCTTCTCCGGGCGCCCAAGGGCTCGCGGAGCGGATCCGGCTGCGGCAGGATCTCGATCCGATGGCCGATTACGGGGCGTCGCGGCAGCTGGAGATGAGCCTCAGACGCAAAGTGTGGCTCGATAACGGCGCCTATCTCATCATTGACCCTGCGGAGGCGCTGACCGTGATCGACGTAAATACCGGGCGGTATACCGGATCCGTGGATTTGGAGCGGACGGTATTCGATACGAACCTGGAGGCGGCCCGGGATATTGCCAGGCTGCTGCGGCTGCGTGATATCGGAGGCCTGATCATTATCGATTTTATCGATATGGAGTCCGAAGAGAACCGGGCACGGGTACTGGCCGAGCTGGAGCGGGAAGTGCGCAAAGACAGGACCAAGACGGTGGTGGCCGGCTGGACACGGCTCGGACTGGTGGAGATGACCCGCAAAAAGGTGCGGGACAGCATGGAAGCGACGGCTCCGCTCTGCTGCCAGGCCTGCGGAGGCCGCGGGGTTCTCCATGCTTCTTCAAAATAAGGTTGCTTTTAGGCAATTGTCTGTGGTAATATATTTTAGTGCGTTGCTATAGCATGCTGTAACCGCTCGAAGCGGGTCTGAAGTGCTGGGTCTTTCGGGGCCAAGCCACCTGGCTTAGGCGAGTCTGAGACATGGGGAGGTGCAACAATATGTACGCAATTATTGAAACTGGTGGCAAGCAATACAAAGTGCAAGAGGGCGATGTAGTTTACATCGAGAAGCTGACTGCAGGTGAAGGCGAAGCGGTTGTGTTTGACCGTGTTCTGGCTGTATCCAAGGAAAGCGGCCTCGTGGTAGGGGCTCCGGTTATTTCCGGCGCATCCGTATCCGGCAAAGTGGAGAAGCAAGGCAAAGGCGAGAAAATCATCGTTTTCAAATATAAAGCGAAGAAGAACTACCGCCGCAAGCAAGGTCATCGTCAACCATACACGAAAGTCGTGATCGAGAAGATCCAAGGTTAATTCGATGATTCGCATAGCGATTCAGAGAAATGCTGATGGTCGGATTACGAGTTACCGGGTAGAGGGGCACGCGTTCTACGACGACCCGGGCAAGGATATTGTCTGTGCCGGAGTGTCCGCTGTGACCGTCGGAACGGTGAACGCCGTCGAAGCGCTGACGGGATTGGAACTGGAAGCGGTCATGGAACATGGGCTGCTGCATGTGAAGGTGCCTTCCCTGGAGCCGGCGGATCGTGATGAGAAAGTTCAGCTCCTGCTGGAAGGTATGGCAGTGATGCTGGAGTCGATTCAACAATCATACGGTGCATATATAGCAATCACCACATCCGACAAGTAAGGAGGTAGACAGACATGTTACAATTAAATCTTCAGTTGTTCGCATCCAAGAAGGGTGTAGGTTCCACGAAGAACGGTCGTGATTCCCATTCGAAGCGCCTTGGCGCGAAGCGTGCGGACGGCCAAACGGTAACGGCAGGATCCATTCTCGTGCGTCAGCGCGGGACGAAGATTCACCCGGGCAACAACGTGGGCATCGGTTCCGATGACACGCTCTTCGCGAAAGTCGAAGGCGTAGTGAGATTCGAACGTCTTGGCCGCGACCGCAAGAAAGTAAGTGTCTACCCTGTGGCAGCTGCTCCGGTGGCTGCAGCGGTGGAAGTGTAAGACTCATCCATCCATGGATATGAACCCCGGCGATTGAAGTTCGCCGGGGTTTCTTCGTATCAAGGGGGCCGTAAGATACGGGCTGGACCGTGAATTGGGAAGATTCTCGTGCTATACTGTTATGCATATCACTTGTACCGGAACGGAGAGGTCAAGGTATGTCGAACGCAAAGGGACAGGAAAGTGTCCGTTACAGGCAAAGGGAAGATTCGGAGCTGACACAGCTGGAAGATGAGCGGATGGCCGCGGATCTCGCGGACCCGGATGGCCGGCTGCTCCGGTTGTTCAATCATTACCGTCATGATTGGATGAATGATATTCAAATTCTCATGGCGTATGTCCAGTTAAAAAAATATGATAAACTTCCTCCATTAATGGAAAAAATAAAAGAGAAGGTCCGTCAGGAAGGCTATGTCTCAAAGCTGGGCATACCGTCGCTGATCGTATACCTGCTCTCTTTTCAGTCGGAAGTAAAGGAACTGGAGCTGGAGATCTCCATGAACGAGGAAATCCGTCTGCCGGAGCTTCGGGAGCCGGTGGCTGCCGCGGCCGCGCTGGTTCGCTCTCTGGAAGGGTTCAAAGAAGAAGCGCGGGATTTCACGGACGGTCAGGGGCTTCTCGATCTCCAGTTCAACCGGCGGGAGGGAGACTCGTTCTTGACGGTTACGCTTCAGTACGAAGGACCCTATAGGATCGAACGCCTGAAGCACAGGGAGTCGGCGCTGAATAATGAATTAAGCCATGGCGGCACGATAGTCGTGGGCACGTATGGGGAAGGCAAGGCTGTATGGACGTCCGAGTGGCGTTATGCGTAAGTGACCGATAAGAGGGTGAAGGACAATGTTTGTAGATAAAGCGAAGATTTACGTTAAGGGCGGCGACGGCGGCGATGGACTCGTGGCCTTCCGCCGGGAGAAGTATGTTCCTGAAGGCGGACCGGCCGGAGGAGACGGAGGAGACGGGGGAGATGTCATCTTCCGCGTGGATGAGGGGCTTCGGACGCTGGTCGATTTTCGCTACCAGAAGCACTTCAAGGCTGACCGCGGGGAGAAGGGGCGCAATAAGAGCCAGCACGGCGCCAACGCGGACGATATGATCGTACGGGTACCGCCGGGAACCGTAGTGGTGGATGACGATACGCAGGAGATCATTGCGGATCTGACGAAGCACGGCCAAGAAGTAGTGGTGGCCAAGGGCGGCCGGGGCGGCCGGGGCAACACCCGGTTCGCCACGACGAACAATACGGCGCCGGAGATTGCCGAGAACGGGGAGGAAGGCGTGGAGCGCTGGCTGGTGCTCGAATTGAAAGTGCTGGCCGATGTTGGCCTCGTCGGATTCCCGAGCGTTGGCAAATCCACACTGCTGTCTGTGGTCTCCGGGGCGAGGCCGAAGATCGGCGCTTACCACTTCACGACCTTGACGCCGAACCTCGGTGTGGTGGATGTAGGGGACGGACGCAGCTTCGTGATGGCGGATCTGCCCGGCTTGATTGAAGGGGCGCACGAAGGCGTGGGGCTCGGTCACGAATTCCTCCGCCACGTGGAGCGGACCCGGGTCATTCTCCATGTCGTCGATATGGCAGGTACCGAAGGACGCGACCCGTTCGACGACTGGGTCAAGATTAACGATGAGCTCAAGCTCTATAATGCCAAGCTGGAAGAACGGCCGCAGATCATTGCAGCGAACAAAATGGATCTTCCGGAGGCCGAGGAGAATTTGGCTGAATTCCGCCGCCAGCTGTCAGAAGCTGGTAAGGAGCATACGGTGCTGGGCATCTCCGCAGTAGCCAAGAGCGGGGTTCAGGAGCTGCTCTATAAGGTGATGGGCCTTCTGGAGACGATTCCGGACATGCCTGTCGTGGAAGAGCTGCCGGAGATCACCGAGCGCAAGGTATACCGTCTCGAAGCAGATGAGGACCAGGACTTCACGATCCGCCGGGATAACGAGGCTTTCGTGGTCGATTCGCCTAGCATCGAGAAACTCATCAAGCGGACGAATTTCAGCACTCATGAGTCGGTTATGCGTTTTGCCCGCATCCTGCGGAAGAGGGGCATTGACAAAGCTCTGAGAGACCGGGGAGCCAAAGACGGACAAACCATACGGATTGGGGACTTCGAGTTCGAGTTCGTGGAGCACGAATAGGGTAACAGAATCCAATGAAGATAAGGCACCAACTTTTACATGTAATTTACATGTGAGGTTGGTGCTTTTATTTTCGTGAAAGTGCTTAATTAACGAACGATATTATGATAATTATAATTAATTGTTCGCTTTTATTGGTATAATAGCGACCGAATAAGAAATATGTGTCAGGTTCTATACCAAAAGGTGAACTTTTTTTATGAAAAGGGATTGAACTTTCCGATTTTCGCCTGTATATTATAAACATGTAATTAATCCTAACACGAACTGGACAGAAAAGCAGAGAAAGAGTTAAAATTATGGGAGGTTAGTGGAGTGGATGTAAAAAACTTTCGTAAGGCAGGTCATTTCCCGAGTTTACTGTCAGCATTTCTCTACTTTGATGTCAGTTTTATGATTTGGGTTTTGTGCGGTGCGCTTTCCTTGTACATCACGAAGGATTTTAACCTGACGGATGCCCAGAAGGCCACGATGGTGGCGATCCCGACACTGGGAGGATCGATCTTCCGGATTCCCATGGGGATTCTGGCGGACCGGATCGGCTCCCGTAAGGCGGGCATGATCGGGATGGGGCTCACGGTCATCCCTCTGCTCTGGGGCTGGCTCGGCGGTACGTCCCTCAGCCAGGTGCAGGCCCTGGGTTTCCTGCTCGGAATCGCCGGAGCAAGCTTCGCCGTCTCCTTGTCGCTCGCAAGCCGCTGGTATCCCCCGCAGTACCAAGGGCTGGCCATGGGGATCGCCGGCGCGGGCAACAGCGGAACGGCACTGGCCACCTTCTTCGGTCCGCAGCTGGCTGCGAAGTTCGGCTGGCATAACGTCTTCGGCATGACGATCATTCCGCTGCTCTTGGTCTTCGTCGCCTACTGCCTCATGGCCAAGGATGCTCCGAATCAGCCCGCACCGAAAAAGATTCGCGACTATCTTGCCGTGATGAAGAATATCGACACCTGGTGGTTCAGTATCTTCTATGCGATTACGTTCGGCGGGTTCGTCGGATTCTCCAGTTACTTCAGCATCTTCTTCTACGATGTCTATGGCGACCAGGCGATGGATGGGGGTCTGACCCGAATCCAGATCGGGTATCTCGTGACGATTACGGTCATCGCGGGCAGTTTCTTCCGGCCGATCGGCGGTTATATCGCGGACCGGATCGGAGGCATGAAGTTCATGATGGTGCTCTACACGGTGATCTGCTTGTGTGCCTTCGCGGTATCGACGATGCCTTCCAATTTCATGGTGATGCTGGCCATGACTAGCGTGATGATGGCCTGTCTCGGGATGGGCAACGGCTCCATCTTCCAGCTCGTACCGCAGCGCTTCTCCAAAGAAATCGGCGTGGTGACGGGGATTGTCGGAGCGGCTGGGGGGCTCGGCGGGTTCCTGTTGCCGAACAATATCCTCGGACCGCTCAAACAAGCGACCGGTTCCCATGTCACAGGTTTTCTCGTTGTTGCTTCGCTCGTCCTGGTGGTTACGCTGGTGTTCTATGCGGTGACCCGCGGCTGGCGCAAGGAATGGGCTACAGCGGATTCGGGCGTCAATTTCTAAAAATATAACTACCTTGGAAACAGTAAGGGTGAGTGAGTCCTATGAGTGATTTTTTAAAACATTTTCAAAAACAGCAGGCCTCCCTCGCTCCACGAGAGACGACCACTAAAACCGAATGCCCCTATTGCAGCGTGCAGTGTACGATGAACCTCCATGAGGAGAAAACGCTGCGGGTCAGCCGTTATTCCGTAACGCCGAACAAGGAAGACCCGGTGACGGATGGCAGGCTGTGCGTCAAGGGTCTCAATGCCCACTCGCATGCTGTGGACGACCGCAGGCTCCGTTATCCGATGCTGCGCCTCGGCGGCTCGCTTAGCCCGATTACCTGGGAGGATGCGCTGGGGCGGATCCGCCACGAAATCCAGGAGATTCAGAGAAAGCACGGCAAAGATGCGGTGGGAGTCTACGGCGGCGGTTCGCTGACGAATGAGGAGTCCTATCTGCTCGGCAAGTTCGCCCGGGTGGCGCTCGGAACGAAGCACATCGATTATAACGGGCGCTTCTGCATGTCGGCTGCGGCCGGAGCATCGAATCTGACCTTCGGGATCGACCGCGGGCTGACCAATCCGCTCTCGGAAGTTCCCTTAGCCAAGTGCATTATTCTGGCGGGGACGAATATCGCCGAATGCCAGCCGACGATTATGCAGACGTTCCGCAAGGCGAGGCAGGAAGGCTGCAAGATCATCGTCATCGATCCGAGAGAAACGGCCACGTGCTCCATCGCCGACCTTCATCTGAGGGTGAAGCCCGGCTACGATGCCGCGCTGGTGAACGGCATGCTCAAGGTACTGCTCGAGGAGGGCTATGTGGACCGGACTTTCGTGGAGGAGCGCACGAACGGCTTCGCCGAGCTGGAGCAGCACCTGAAGGGCGTATCCCTTGCCGAGTCGGCGGCGCTCTGCGGAATTGCTCCCCAGCTGATCGCCGAGGCGGCGAGAATGTACGGCAGCGCCGAGACCGGCATGATCTTCACGGCCCGGGGGGTCGAGCAGCATGCCAGCGGCGTGGCGAATGTGCGCAACTTCTTGAACATGGTGCTCCTGACGGGCAAGATCGGCAAACCGGGCTGCGGCTACGGTGCGGTGACAGGGCAGGCGAACGGCCAGGGAGGGCGAGAGCACGGACAGAAGGCCGACCAGCTGCCCGGGTACCGGCTGATCGAGAACGAGGAGCACCGGGCGTATATCGCGCAGGTATGGGGCGTCCCGGAGGATTCGCTGCCACGCAAGGGTGTGTCCGCTTATGAGATGATGGAGAGCATCCACCGTGGGGAGATCAAGGGGCTGATCATTCTGGGATCGAATCCTATCGTATCCAATCCGAACGCGGAGCTTGTGGAACAGGCACTGAAGAAACTGGATTTTCTGCTGGTGATCGACCTGTTCGAATCCGAGACGGCCAAACTGGCCCACATGGTGCTGCCGGGCTCCTCGTATCTGGAAGACGAGGGGACGATGACGCAGCTCGAAGGACGCGTGCTGGTGCGGCGGGCGATCCGTCCGCTTCCCGGCAAGGCGAGGCTCGACTGGAAGATCCTGTGCGATATTGCCGAGGTGCTCGGCAAAGGAAGCTACTTCCGTTACGGGAGCGCCGAAGCGATCTTCCAGGAGCTGCGCCTGGCTTCCAAGGGCGGCAAGGCGGATTATTACGGCATGACGTATGCCGAGATCGAGCGGTCGGAGGGGATGTTCTGGCCCTGTCCGGAGGAAGGGCATCCGGGCACGCCCCGGATGTTCGAGGACGGATTCGCGCATGAGGATGGCAGGGCGAGGCTGACGCCGGTCGAACACCAGAACCCGAAGGAAGTGGCGACGCGCAAATACCCGTACCTGCTGACGACAGGCCGGGTGCTGCAGCACTATTTGTCCGGGGTGCAGACGCGCCATACCTCGGAGCTCAACTCGAAATATCCGGAGCCGCTGCTGGAAATTCATCCGGATACCGCCGTGGAGATCGGGCTGGTGAACGGAGGCCGTGCCAAGGTGAGCTCGAAGCGCGGAACGATCCGTCTTAAGGTCAAGTATTCCGCGAAGATCCGGCAGGATACGGTCTTCGTGCCCTTCCACTGGGGCGGCGACCAGTGCATCAACCGGTTGACGAACCCGGCGATGGATCCCGTCTGCCGCATGCCGGAATTCAAGGTGTGCGCCGTCCAGATTACGCCGAATTAAGCCGGCGGCCAGCCGCCCGGGGTCTCTTTTTTTAAGCGCGTACCCACGCGCTCTTTTTCCATTTGGCGGCGTCCGCTGGCGGTTCATGCTTCTTCTTATTACATTTCTCCCGGAGGTGATCCTCATGAAGCAGTGGATCAAAATTGTCGGTACCGGCAGGCTCGGTTCCCGGCATCTGACCTACGACGAAGCGGTGGCTGCGGCCCACGCCATTGCCAGAGGCGAATCGACGGACGCCCAGACCGCCGCCTTCCTGATGGCGATGCGGATGAAAGGCGAAGCGGAAGACGAGATGATGGGCTTTATCGATGTGTTCCGCAAATACTCGCTGCCGTACCGCTCGTTCTCCCATTCGCTGAACTGTGCGGGGCCCTATGACGGGCGGCTCTACTTCCCGGTGACCATCCCGGTCAGTCTGCTGCTTGCCTCCGTCGGATTCCCGCAGGTGCTGCACGGCAGCGAATCCCTGCCGCCGAAGCTCGGCCAGTCGCTGAAGGAGCTACTGGAGGGACTCGGCGTGCAGGTGGAGGTGGAAGCCAAGGAATGGGAGAAGAATTTCCTCACGCTCGGGATCGGCTTCATCTGGACGGATCTCATCTGCCCGCCGTTCGGGCGGGTCCGCCATATCCGGCAGCAGGTAGGCCTGCGTACCTTCCTCAATACGGTGGAGAAGGTGATCAACCCGGTCCATTCGCTCAATATGATGATCGGGGTCAACCATAAGACCGCGATGGACCATCTCATTCATCTGCTGCCCAAATCGGGATTCGAGACCGCATATATCGTCCAGGGCATCGAAGGGTCCGAAGACCTGCCGATCTACAAGCACAGCGCGATCCGCAAAGTGACCCCGTGGGGAGACGAGTCGAGCACCATCGATCCGGGTACTTTCGGGTTCAGCGGCGAGCCTCTGGAGAAATGCACGAAGGAACGGCAGCTTGAGCTGCTCCGCCGCATTATCGCGGGCGACGAGGCGCCGGAAATCCGCAACGAGCGCGATCATGTGATCTTCAACGCGGGGCTGCGGCTGTATTGGTTCGACAAAGTCGCCTCGTACGAAGAGGGCTTCGGGCTGGCCCGGTCGCTGCTTCAGCGCAAGGAGGCGCAGAAGCTCCTCAGCAAGTGGCAGGAGCTCAGCGCCCGCAGCGGCTTCCCGCCGCGTCTGCAGGCGAACGGATAAAAGGGGCTTGGCAGGGAGGGGAGCCGGAGCCGGAGAGGATAGGCTGCGTATGCTGCAGCGTGTCACGGCCCGCCTCATCCGCCGCCCTTATGCCGTTCCCTCGCTCGGCGCAAGCCAGGCGCGCCCGTTTCGTTTCAATACATCCACGGGCAGCTCGAAGAACTCTGTCAAAGGGCCGGCCGTCAGCAGGGCCCCGGTCGGTCCTGCCGCGAATACTTCCCCTCTCCGCAGAAGCAGCGTATGCGAGAAGAGGGGGAGTATTTCTTCTGTGTGATGCGTGACATACAAGAGCGTAGGGGCCTCGTTGCCTGCCGCCAGTGCTTCCACCGCGGAGAGTAGGTTCTCCCGGGCGAAGAGATCGAGCCCGTTGCAGGGCTCGTCCAGGATCAGGAGGCGGGGGGAGGCCATCAGCGCCCGGGCGATAAGCACCTTCTGCTTCTCTCCTTGGGAGCAGGTCTGGTAAGGCCGTCCGTAGAGATGGCGGCATCCGAGCTGTTCCATAAGCGCATGCGCCTTGTGCACATCCTCTTCCTCCGGCCGGTCATAGAGCCCGATGGTGGCGTATTTGCCGCTGAGCACGACGGCCTCGGTGTTGTCGCTGGCGTACAGCTTCTCCTGCAGAGAGGAGCTGACCCAGCCGATCGAGCGCCGCAGCTCCCGGAGATCGACATTCCCGTACGTTTCCCCGAGCACCTCGATGCTCCCCTTCGTAGGCCAAGTATAGCCGCAGATCATGTTCAGCAGCGTTGTTTTGCCGGAGCCGTTGAGGCCCAGCAGGGCCCAGTGTTCCCCGCGCCGCACCTCCCAGTCAATCCCTCCGAGCAGTTCCCTGCCCTCTCTTACATAACGCACGCCCCGGATCCGCAGGGCATAGTTGTCCTCCGATGCTTCTTCGTGCCGTTCGTGCATGATTGCTCATCTCCTACGCTTATGGTGGTGTAGCACAAAAGCCCTCCCTCCGGTCTGTACGGAAGGGGGGCGATGCCCGGAAGAAGGCGGACTGGAAGCCGTCCGTTCTGGTACGGGGCCTTCCAGTCGGAGAAGGAAAGGGCTCCGTACCGCCCGGGTCGCGGCCCGGACAGCAAGACAGGACGCCTTCCATCCCTTCGTTCTTACCCGGCGGGATTCCTTGAACTTTTAAATTTGCTGCGGGTCGATGAGCTCCGTAAAGTGGACCGTAGCGGCCCCATCGCTGTCATAGCCGGCGGTACTGACCCAGACATGGGGATGGGGGCCGTTATCGAAATAGTGCTGAAGCACGCGGCGGAAAATAAAAGGAATCGTCCGGTCCATGACCTTCGCCCGCGGAATCCAGTGCAGCTCGCCCTCTTCTGTGAGGTTCAGGTTTCTTCTCTTGGTCTGTGCGGTATAGATGAACTGCTGTCTCACTTCCTGCTCGTTCAGCCGGATCAGGATATACTGCAGGCGGAGATTCTCGATATCCTCAGGAAGAAGGCCGGTCTCCTCCTGAATCTCCCGGAGCACGGCGGTCTCAGGGTCGTTGATCTCGTGGGGTTCGAGATGGCCTCCGACGGCGGCCCACAGGCCGGGCGACAAGGTGCGGTTCGGCGACCGCTTCATCATCAGAAGATCCCCTTCGTGAAACAAAACAGCAGTAGCGAGCATCCGGGCGCGAATCATGACATTCTCTCCTTTGCGGCTCATGTTCCATTTACAACTTTAACACATTTTATTGGAGAAAGCCTATTGCTACCATGGCAAAGACTGCGTTATAATGTCCACTAAGGAAAAACAATCGTCTACGTAGAGAGGACGGTTTCAGTGCCGGACAAAGAGACTTCAGAGTGGAATCCCCATGGCATGGAACGTTACTACCTGGTACGTCAGGACATCCTGCCCGAGGCGCTGATCAAGACGGTGCAAGCCAAAGAGCTGCTCGCCCGCGGGGAAGTGAAGACGGTGCACGAGGCTGTAGAGCAGGTGGAGCTGAGCCGCAGCGCTTTCTATAAGTACAAGGACGGCATCTTCCCGCTGAGCAAGCTTGACCGGGAGAGGATCATTACGATCTCGATCGATCTGGAGCACCGCTCCGGCATTCTATCGAAGGTTCTGACGATGATCGCCGGCCTTGAAGGTAACGTGCTTACGATACACCAGAGCATCCCGCTTCAAGGTGTCGCGAACGTCGTGATCTCCGTAGAAACTTCCGTCATGAACGAGACGGTGACCTCGCTGCTCGAGAAGCTGCGCAGCCAGGATGGCGTAAGCCGGGCAGGACTCGTAGGACAGGGATAATACACAGAATTTCAGTTGCAGGAGGAAGATCATGAAGAAGATTAATGTAGGACTGCTCGGTCTTGGAACCGTTGGAACCGGGGTAGTCCGGATTGTGGAGAACCACCAGAACGATCTGCACAGCCAGTCGGGCTCGGCAATCGAGATCACGAAGATCCTGGTGCAGGACAAGAATAAGGCCCGCGGGATCAGCGTGCCGCCGCACCTGCTCACGGATAACGCTTGGGATGTCGTGGAGAACCCGGATATCCATGTGATCGTAGAAGTCATGGGCGGCATCGAGCCCGCCAAACAGCTCATTCTCACAGGTCTCGAACGCGGCAAGCATATCGTGACGGCGAACAAGGATCTCATGGCGCTTCACGGGCCCGAGATTATGGCCAAAGCGGCGGAGAAGGGCTGCGACGTATTCTATGAAGCGGCCGTGGCGGGCGGCATTCCGATTATCCGTACGCTGACGGACAGCTTCGCTTCCGACCGCATCACGAAGATCATGGGCATCGTCAACGGGACGACGAACTTCATCCTGACGAAGATGAGCCAGGAGGGCGCGGATTATGCCGAAGTGCTGAAGGAAGCCCAGGCGCTCGGTTACGCCGAAGCGGACCCGACCTCCGATGTGGAAGGCTACGATGCGGCGCGTAAAATGACGATTCTCAGCACGCTCGGCTTCCGGGCGGAAGTGGCGCTGGGTGACGTATCTGTGAAGGGGATTTCGCAGATTTCCAAAGAGGACATCGCATATGGCAAGCGGCTTGGTTACGAAGTGAAGCTGCTCGGCATCGCGGAGCGCCAGGATGAGCATATCTCTATCTCGGTACAGCCGACGATGGTGAAGAAATCCCATCCGCTCGCTTCGGTCAACGGCGTGTTCAATGCCGTCTATGTGCACGGCGAAGCCGTAGGCGAAACGATGTTCTACGGAGCAGGAGCGGGTGAGCTGCCTACCGCCACTTCGATTGTGGCCGACCTCGTGGCCGTTGTGCGCAACCTGAACCTTGATATCGTCGGCCGGCGCGGATTCGTGCCATACAAGGAGAAGAAGCTGAAGACCGACGAACAGATCGCATCGAAGAACTTCATCCTCCTGCATGTAGAGGACAAGGCGGGCGTTCTGGCCCAGATTACGCAAGTATTCGCCGAGCACGGCGTGTCGCTCGAATCGGTGCTGCAGCATCCGAATGCGGTGAACCCGTTCGCCGAGATCATCATCATTACGCATGACGCCAATAAAGCGGCTGTGAACAAAGTGCTGGAGCAGTTCGGTTCGATGGATTCCGTCAAGTCAATCAAGAGCGTGTACCGGGTGGAGGGCTAACAGCCATCGGGTAGCATATAAGAATAGGGGAGCAGTTAGAGTGGAGAACGGCAAAATGAAAGTACGCGTACGGGTTCCCGCTTCCACGGCCAATCTCGGGCCCGGGTTCGATACGCTCGGCATGGCACTGAATCTGTATGCGTGGATCGATATCGCCCTTGCGGAGCGGACTTCCATCCGCTTGATCGGCGAAGGCATGCCTGGTGTGCCGACAGACAAGAACAACCTGATCTACAAGGTGGCGCAGTCGGTGTTCAAGCGGGCAGGCGTCTCCCATCCCGAGCTGGAGATCGCGATGTACAGCGATATCCCGCTGACGCGGGGCCTCGGCAGCAGCGCCTCGGCGATCGTCGGCGCGCTGGCCGGCGCCAATGCCCTGATCGGCAGCCCGCTCAGCGACGACGAGCTGTTCCAGATGGCGACGGAGCTCGAAGCGCATCCGGACAACGTCGGCGCGTCGCTCTTCGGCGGCGTGGTCGTCGCGTTCTGGGACGGGAAGCGGGCCGAGCATATCCGCGTCGAGCCCCACGAACAGCTGGAAGTGCTGGTAGCCATCCCGCACTTCCAGCTCTCAACCGAGAAGGCGCGGGGGGTGCTGCCGCGCCAGCAGAGTCTGGAGAATGCCGTCTTCAACGTCGGCCACTCCTCGGTCCTGGTCGCCGCCTTCTGCACCGGGCGGCTCGATATGATCCCGCGCGCGATGAAAGACGCGCTGCATCAGCCGTTCCGGGCTCCGCTGGTGCCCGGTCTGGCCGCCATCCTCGCCGAGGCGACGGAGCACGGCGCCCTGGGCGTAGCCCTGAGCGGAGCGGGTCCGACGATCTTCACGCTCGTCGACCGTTCGAGCTCCCGCAAGGCGGAGCTGGAAGCTTATCTGAAGGAGACGCTGCGGCAGGAAGGCATCGAGTGCACGACCTTGTGGCTGAATCCGGAGCCGCAGGGCGTCACGGCCTCTAGCGTACCGTCCGGCGA
Organism: Paenibacillus caseinilyticus; assembly: GCF_027533645.1. GTDB lineage: Bacteria > Bacillota > Bacilli > Paenibacillales > NBRC-103111 > Paenibacillus_G > Paenibacillus_G caseinilyticus. Next base: position 158,804 of record NZ_JAQAGY010000003.1, on the reverse strand, counting down.
TGATCTGGCCGATTGGGTGAAGTCCCTGCAGAGCGGGGTGGGCGCATGAAGAAAGTCGCCCTTCTCGGTCCCGGGACGTATACCGAAGAATCGGCTCTGTACTATCTGGGCCGGGAAGCGTTCGAGTTCGTGAACTATAAGCTCATTCCCGATGTATTCGGTTCAACGGAGCAGGGGCGGACTGATTACAGCGTGATCCCGATCGAGAATACGTTCGAGGGCTCGGTCTCCCTGCATGTCGATACGCTGGTGCATGAAGTGGATCTGCCGATCCAGGCCGAATGGGTATACCCCATCTCGATCAATCTGCTTAGGCTGCCGGGAGAAGAGGGCGAGGATCTTGCGGACGCCTGCTCCCGGATTCGCAAGGTGTACTCCCATGGGGTCACCTTGGCCCAGTGCCAGCAGTTCCTCCGGCAGTATCTGCCCCATGTGGAGCTCGAGCCCGTAGGGAGCAACGGCGAAGCGGCCCGGCTTGTCCGGGAGACGGAAGATCCGTCAGTCGCGGCGCTTGCCCCGCTGGGAGCAGGTGATCTGTACCGACTGCAGACGCTGGCGGCCGGGGTGCAGGACCACCAGAACAACTTTACCCGTTTCGTGCTCGTCGGTCCCGAAGCGCCCAAGCTCCGGGAGGCCGAGAGGACGAAGACGACCATCCTGGTGACACTGCCGGAGGATTACCCGGGGGCGCTCCATCAGGTACTGTCCGCGTTCGCTTGGCGCCGCATCAACTTGTCGAAGATCGAATCGAGGCCTACGAAGAAGAAGCTCGGCAGCTATTTCTTTTATATCGATATCGAGGAATCCCTCGATACGGTCCTGCTGCCTGCGGCCTTCCAGGAGATCGAGGCCATCGGGTGCCAGGTGCGCATCATGGGCTGCTATCCCGTGTTCGAGTACCGCGGCCCGGCTTCGCTCTCCTAGAGAGGCCGAGAGCACGTTCGTTACTATAGGAGGAAGAGTCCGCGCTTTTGCGGGCTCTTTTTGCATTGGGCCACGGAGGTGATACAGGGCGGGACAAACCGGGTAAATGGGGATACCCTTCGCTCCGCGGGAGCAGGGGAAGCGAATCTATCGCAGAGGGGACTGGTATGGGAATGGACAGTGAATTGATTCTGCGACTCGGGTTTGCCCTGTTCCTCGGACTGCTCATCGGGATCGACAGGGAGCTTCGCCAGAAGCCGCTCGGCATGAAGACGAGCATGGTCATTGCGGTTGGAAGCTGCCTGATTACGATCGTTTCTATTTATTCCGTCGACAAATTCAGCATCGACGGCCGCACCCAGATGGACCCGATGCGGCTGGCGGCCCAGATCGTAAGCGGCATCGGCTTCATTGGGGCGGGCGCCATTCTGCGGCGCAGCAACGACGTCATCAGCGGGCTGACGACGGCCGCCATGGTCTGGGCGTCCGCAGCGCTCGGCATTGCCGCAGGGGCGGGATTCTACAAGGAGGCGTTCACGGCGGTGGCTATGATCATGCTCGCCGTGAACTTGTTCCCCGTCGTGGTGAAGCTCCTCGGTCCCCGGCGCCTGCGGGAGAAATACGTCTCGGTGAAGGTGGAAGCGCTGGGCAGCGAGGAATTAAGCGGGCTGGTGGCCTATATGGACAGCGAATACGGATTGAAGCATCTGAAGATCAAGGATATCGAGGGAGACCGGCAGCGCGTGCATTTTTATGTCGTTGCTCCCGCTACCCGCAGCACGACCGCCATGTATTACAATATCAAGCGGCTGAAGCAGGTGCTCCACGTCGAAGTGGAGGACGTCAGCCCCTAGCAGACGAGAGAGCGGGGGATCGTGAACGGGAGACCTTGAGCGGGGGACCGTGAGTGGGAGATAAAAGCAGGGGGATAGTACCGTATGCGGGCGCCGGAGCATCTCCGGCTTCTTGGCATGCCTGCCGCGAGGCGGAGAAGGCAGAGAGAGAGAGGGTGCGGGGCAAGGGACAAGGAGCTGCGCAAAGCCTTGCCTCCCAAGGCAAGGACGGGCTGCAGGGAGCCGGCGACCGGGGGTAGAGCGGCAGGCGGGCGGGATTTTTTCGCGGCGGGATGGTCATATGCCTAGGTTGCTGCATAAACTGTAATGTCATTTGGTTATGGTGCTCCAGGGGCAGCCTGGTCGTCCAGGGTTGTACGGCCTCCCGGAATAGGGAGGCAGACAGGGCACCATACATAGCGAAGCGCAGCCGGGCTGATGGACTTCCGCAAACCGAAGGAGGTTACCGCATTGAAGATTCATATTGTGAAGAATGGCGATTCGCTCTACGCGCTCTCTCAAAAATACAACGTGGAGCTGGAGAAGCTGATTGCCGCCAATCCCCAGATTGCCGACCCCAATGAGCTGATGGTGGGGGCCAAGGTGAAGATTCCCCTGGCACCGAAGCCGATCGACCCGCCCTCCGACTATCTTTACAAGCATGTGGTCTCGCAAGGGGATACGCTCTGGAAGCTGGGGAAAGCATGGAGTATTCCCTTGTCGGATATGGTGGCGGCCAACCCGCATCTCAAAAATCCGAACGTGCTGATGACCGGCGATGTCGTGTATATTCCGAAGATGAAACCCGAAGGGGCGGAGAATGCCGGCCATCCGAAGAAGGATACCTCGGTCATTACGCCCGAAGCGCCTCTTCCCGTCGAAGCGGCGCCGATCTCGGAAGTGCCGCTTGCGCCGAATCTCGAACTGCCGGAGCTGCCGAACGTGCCATCACCGGCAGCCGAAGCGCCCGCGGTAGAAGCACCGGCTCCGATGCCCAATGAGAACGCCATGCCGTCGTACGAAGCGCCTGCGGTAGAAGCGCCGGCTCCGATGCCCAATGAGAACGCCATGCCGTCGTACGAAGCGCCTGCGGTAGAAGCACCGGCTCCGATGCCCAACGCGAACGCGGGCGTACTGCCGTCGTATGACATGATGCCGCAGCCGAACGCGGGCGTGCTGCCGTCGTACGACATGATGCCGCAGCCGAACGCGGGCGTGCTGCCGTCGTACGATATGATGCCGCAGCCGAATGCGGGCGTGCTGCCGTCGTACGACATGATGCCGCAGCCGAATGCGGGCGTGCTGCCGTCGTACGACATGATGCCGCAGCCGAATGCGGGCGTGCTGCCGTCATACGACATGATGCCGCAGCCGAATGCGGGCGTGCTGCCAGCGTACGATGCGCCGCAGCCGAATTGGGGAGCGATCGACTTCGGCGTGCCGCAGGCGTCCATGCACCCTTTCGAACAGTTTCAGATGCCTGCTGCCGAGGTGATGGCTGCGCCTCACGGCAAGGGCAAAGAGAATGACTGGCATGAGCCCGAGCTGCCGAATGCTCCTTTTCCCTTCGACCTTGAGCCTGCTGCCGAGCTGCCCTTCTATTCGGCGCCCCAGTCCGGCTTCCCGGGCTATCCGCAGGCCGTTGAACCATGGGCGGCTCCGGCCGGAGACTGCGGCTGCGGCGGGACCTTGAATCTGCCCTACGCTCTTCCGCAGGAGGGGTTCCCTCCCGTACCCCCGGTGCCGGATGCGGCGTTCCCGGCGTACTATGGGCTTCCGCCCGTACCTTCGTACGAACCGTATGCCGCCCAACCCTTCGGCTATGGCGCTGGGCCGATGCATGGCGCTCCGTTCCCGTGCATCGACCCTTACGCCCACCTTCCGGGCTACCCCGGTCTCGCACCCTTCCCTCCCCAGTGGGCCGGACCGGCGGCGGAGCTGCCGTATAACTTCGAAGCCCCTTTCGGGCACCCGGAAGAGCATCTGCCGAAGGACGGGAAGAGCAAAGGCAAGAAGGGCAAAGGCAGCGCCGAGCTGCCGGCCGCCAAAGGAAAACGGGGTGAGGAACGGGCGGTCATCGCGCAGAGCACAGGCGCTGCTGCGGTCCGCGAGGTAGAGCTGGAGGATGTGGTGGAAGAGGGCGCCCGGGCGAAGGCTGCGGCCAAACCGGCTCCTGCGCCGAAACGGCGCTCCCGTGAGAGCCAGGCGCGTGCCGCTCTTGCAGCGCTCATCGAGCGGAGCAACCGCCGTTCGCAGCGTGCCGAATCGAGCCGCAAAGCGAGGCCCTGGCTGAACGATTAAGCACGGGCGAAGCGGAGGCATGCGGGGAGCCTGACTGCCGGCAGGGCCCAGGCCTGTTCTGGGGGGAGGAGCCGTGGATAGGGCGCGCAGCTCCTTCCCCCGGAACTTTCGGGACTGCCAATGCATGCCAAAACAGCCTGAAGCGGAGGAGGGTCCGTTTCAGGCTGTTTTGGCATGGCATTCGAGACAGGAAGAGAGGGAGGCCTCCCTTAGAATTTGATGCCGAGCACATGATCGAACGGGATGAATCCGATATCCCGGCTGTCCCGGCTGTTGTTCCGGTTGTCTCCCATGACGAAGATGTGGCCTTCGGGCACAGTCCATGTACGCTCTTCGCGGATCTGCATGGTCCCGTTGATATACGGTTCCACCAGCGCGGTTCCGTTGCGGTACACTTTGGCATCCTTCAGCTCAATGACGTCGCCCGGCTTGCCGATGACGCGCTTGACGTACATGTTCGGATCTTCGTTGCCCAGGACCAGACGGAGCAGCGGGTGCTCCAGCACGTCGTCCTTCAGCGTCCGATCCCGTTCGACGCGCGAGTCGATAATTACGATATCACCGTATTCCGGCTCGCTGCGGAACGTGTGCGACAGCTTCGAAACATAGATGCGCTGTTCGTTGTGGAGCGTGGGATCCATGGAATGGCCGAGCACCTTGGTCGGCTGGAATACGAACATCCCGATGGCCAGGGTGAGGACAAAAGCTGCGGCAAGGGAACGGATCCAAGCCCACACTTCTTTGACGATTGGATGCAATGGAATCATACCTTCCTTCCTGTGACGATAAGTCATGAATGGGATTATCCTTCAAGTATACATACCGAACGTATAAACGTCGATCCCTGTGGCAAATATAGTAAAAAAGCTGCCATAGACAGAAGGGGATCGCATGATACTTCTTAACTTCTGGAACCAACTCAAGAAGCAATGGAAAAAAAAGCTGCGCTCGCAGCGCAGATGGCTGGGACTGGCCTTGATCCTGCTGGCGGCGGGTTTGTTCGGAGCGGGGGCTTGGATAATGGGCCTGCGGACGCTGCCGGGGCTGACGCCCGAGCGGCCGGCGGACCGCGCGGTATTCTCCCGCGGAGTGCAGCAGCCAAAACAGCAGGAGAACGAGGTGCGCGGGCTCGTGAAGGGGATCGACGGACAGAGGGAAGCTTTTGCCAAGAAGGCTTATGTATGCGGCGAAGAGCTGCAGCGGATCGGGATGATGAGTTCGTCGGATATTCTGAGCTATTACAAAGATCATCCGGCCCTGACCGTCTCCGTGAAACCGGACGGAACGGTGCTGTTCACGGAGGAAGTGGACGACCTCTCGCCGCAGTGCAAGGACAACGCCTACTTCGGTCTCGATGCCAAAGGGAATCTCTCCCTGTTCGGCGGCTTGCCGGCGGCCGGCGGGGAAGAGAACGTGATCCGTACGTTCTTCCAGCTCAATATTCAATACCTGGAGAGCAGTCTGCCCCGCGAAACGGTGAAGCAGCTGTACCAGGGTATCCGCGTGCGGGATCTCGACGACTATAACAGCGTGCTCTCCACCCTCAGCGACTTTGCGGTGGAAGAAACCGAGAAGGTCATGCAGGTGCAGCCCGGGTCGTAAGTCCAAAAAGGTGAAGATGAGGCGGACCGGCCTACGTGGCCGGTCCGTTTGCTTGTGTCCGCCCGCGCCCGAGTCGAACGGTGTCTTATCCTCCCGCACCTATGGCGCTGGCGGCGAAGTCTGATATAATGGGGAAAAGCTGGCGTGCTGCGGCTCCCCGGGAGGGACGGCAGAACATCGTCCGGAAGGGTGAGAACAACCATGGATACGGGAGCGCACTGCCTGCTGCACAAAGCCTGCAGCCGATGCGGGAAGACCAAATATTACCTTCAATTTCCGACCAAGGGCGTCAAACGCTCGAAGAATGGATCGAGAAAAAACATATGCCGTACTTGTACCCGCCGAAAATCGAAGGCCAGGCTGATGCCGGCTGCGGACGGCGCGGTTATGGGCGAATTGACGGCGATTCAGCAAGCGCTTCCCGTCCAGGGGGGCGCCGCCGTGCCGGGTCCGGCTGCCGCAGCCGGGACGATGACGGCGCCTGTGCCGCCCAGGCCGGCGGCCCCTGCCGCAGAGGCTTCCGCACCGGCCGGGCAGGACGGGCCGGCGCCCGCCTCATCGTCCGGGAGGGCGGCAGAGACGGGGCAGGCCGTACGGGTGCCGCGCAATACGGCATCGCCTGTGCATGTGCCGCCTGCCCGCAGGAAGCCGGGGGCCGGCCGTCTGCTGCGGCAGGACCGCGACGGCCTCATCCGGATGAAGGGCCGCAGCAATAACGGCAAACGATGGATGCAGGATATCGACTGGGCGCTGGCGGTGCTGCTGGTTGAAGAGCGGGCAGCTGTCGTGCTGACGCCCTATATGATCCGCAGACTGTACAGCAACGACGATTTTCGGGTCATGATCCTGGAGCGGGACCGCTACATCTGCCGGTACTGCGGCGAATACGGAGACACGATCGATCACATCGTTCCGCGGGCCAAGGGCGGGCACACGACGCCCGTCAACTGCGTCTGTTCCTGCTACGCCTGCAACCAGAGCAAGGCGGACCAGGATGCGGACGAGTTCATGAAGGGGCCGCGCGAGCGGCAGAAGGTGTAGCCGTGCGGAGGGTCCCGCAGGCTGGCGACGGAAGCGTCTAACGATGAGCTGAAGCGGATACAACGGGGCAGCCGGCACAGGGCGGGGCCCCGTTTTTTGCGGGCAAGGAAGGAAGAAGCGGGGCGGCTGCGTCCCAAAACCGTATTCATCCGGGGGAGAATCTGCTATAATGAAATGAATACATATGTTCGGGATGCCTATGTTCCCGGAACGGTGCGGATGGGGGAGTTGGGCTTGCGCGTTTTGGGGATCGACCCGGGCATTGCCATCGTGGGATTCGGTTTTATTGATAAACAGGGGCACAAGCTCGTGCCGGTACAGTACGGATGTATCCAGACAGAGGCGCATACGTCGGACAGCCTGAGGCTGCGCCAGGTCTACGAAGCGACCGTGCAGCTCATAGACAAATACAAACCCGATGCGGTTGCGATCGAGAAGCTGTTCTTCAACCGCAACGTGACGACGGCCATGATCGTCAGCCAGGCGCGGGGGGTGCTCATGCTGGCGGCCGAGCAGAAGGGCCTGCCCATCGCGGAATATACTCCGATGCAGGTGAAGCAGGCAATCGTGGGTTACGGCAAGGCGGAGAAGAAGCAGGTGCAGGAGATGGTGAAGCTGTTCCTTCACCTCTCCGCCGTGCCGAAGCCCGATGACGTGGCGGATGCCCTTGCGGTGGCGATCTGCCATGCGCATTCCTCGGCCCTACAACAACAATTGAACGGAGCATACAAACGATGATCGACTTTTTGAGAGGCCCTGTCGTATTCCGCGATACGGAGTATGTCGTTCTGGATGTGAACGGCGTGGGGTACCGCGTTTTCTGTGCCAACCCTTACGGGGTTGCGCCTTCCAAGGACGGACGGGGCGGCGGGGATGTGACGATGTACATCCACTACCACGTCCGCGAGGACGCGCACCTGCTCTTCGGCTTCACGACCCGGGAGGAGCAGTCGCTGTTCCGGCTGCTGCTCGATGTATCCGGGATCGGGCCGAAGGTCGCGATCGGGGTGCTGGCCGGCGGGAAGCCCGAGACGATTGCGGGAGCCATCCGGCAGGAGAATCTTACGTTCCTGACGAAGCTGCCGGGCATCGGCAAGAAGACGGCGCAGCGGATGGTGCTCGACCTGAAGGATAAGCTCGGGGCCATCACTGGCGGATTGGACGAGGGGCTGTTCGCACCCAGCGAACCGCTCTCCGTGCAGGAAGGCATGGGGGTATGGGGCGAAGCCAAAGCGGCGCTCATGGCGCTCGGCTATACGGAGGCGGAGGCCGACCGGGCCGGCAGTGCCATCAAGAGCAAGCTGAAGGGCGGCGAGACGGCGGATGCCGTCATCAAGCTGGCGCTGCAGGCGTTGTTCCAGGATTCGATGATGAGGTAAGAACGGCGGAATCCGGCGGACCGCCGGCAGGTCTCCTTGGGAGCCTACCGGAGGCTTTGCGGGAATTCTGCTTTTTATAGGGGTAAGGGAAGAGAAAGGAGCGTGTCTTATGGATGACCGGATCATCTCCGCCCATCTGATGATGGAGGACCAGGTAGCGGAATTCAGCCTGCGTCCCCGGTACTTGGCCGAGTATATCGGCCAGGCGCAGGCGAAGGAAAACTTGAAGGTATATATCGAGGCGGCGAAGATGCGCAGGGAGGCTCTCGATCATGTGCTGCTGTACGGACCGCCGGGTCTCGGCAAAACAACGCTCTCGAATATCATCGCCAACGAGCTGGGCGTCAATCTGCGTACGACCTCGGGACCTGCGATCGAGCGTCCCGGAGACCTCGCAGCTATCCTGACGAACCTGCAGGCGAACGATGTGCTCTTCATCGACGAGATCCACCGCCTGCACCGGACGGTGGAGGAAGTGCTGTACCCGGCGATGGAGGATTATGCGCTCGATATTATCATCGGCAAGGGACCGAGCGCCCGTTCGGTACGGCTTGACCTTCCGCCGTTCACGCTGGTGGGGGCGACGACCCGGGTCGGGCTGCTCTCCGCTCCGCTGCGCGACCGCTTCGGGGTCGTCAGCCGGCTCGAATACTATACGGTCGACGAGCTCACCTATATTGTATCGCGTACGGCGGACCTGCTGCAGGTGAGCATTGTGGGGGAAGCTGCCCGCGAGATCGGCATGCGCTCGAGAGGTACGCCGCGGATTGCGAACCGGCTGTTGAAGCGGGTGCGGGATTTTGCACAGGTGAAGGGCGACGGTGTCATCACGCAGGAGATTACACAGGCGGCGCTGATGAGCATCCAGGTCGATCCGCTCGGGCTCGATGAGATTGACCACAAGATGCTGCGGGCGATCATCCTCAGCTTCCAGGGGGGGCCTGTCGGTCTTGATACCATCGCGGCATCGATCGGCGAAGAAAGCCAGACGATCGAGGACGTCTACGAACCGTATCTGCTCCAGATCGGCTTCCTGCAGCGTACGCCGCGGGGGCGGATGATTACGGCCAGTGCGTGCCAGCACCTGGGGCTTCCTATGCCGAGCCGCTCCTAGAGCAGGAGGCAGGAGTACGATGCGGGAGCGGGGAATTGTTATTTTACTGGAACAATTTCTACGGAATCAGTTCCTGCTGAAACCATTCCTACTGAAAATAATTCCAAATGTATCCGATATAGTTCCGAATATATCGCCAGGGGACGAAGGGATGGCTGCTCAAGTGCCTGCCGTCCCTTGGGCAAGGGAGAGGGGAACATAGAGCATGAGGGAAGGGAAACGACCGCGGGAGCGGAGAGCGGAGGCGGCCGCACCGCAGGGACGAAATAAGGAACGGCCGGTATGGCGGACCGTATGCCGTACGCAGAGAGGGACAGGAGCCGCCTTTGCGGCGGCCGTCCTGGCCGTCACCGGCAGCTTGGGGCTGGTTCCCGGCCAGACGCTGCCGGGCAGCATACCGGCGGTACAGGCGGCTGTTGCACCTGCCCTTACGCCCGTGCCGGAGCGGATCCGTGTCGCGCTCTTCATCGACACGGGCAAGTACGTCAGCCCGGCCTCGGCCGTCACCTTGTCGGCTGAGGCGGGCCTTGAGCTGAGCCTGCGCGGCTCCGGCGGCGGGACGCTGCCTCGGCCGGCGCCTGGCACGGCCGGCGGCGCGGTCCGCGTCTACGCCGACGGCTACTACGCGCAGCTGCCGGAGACCGCTTCGGCGGCGGAAGCCTCTTCGCAGGCGGCCCGTCTGGCGGCGGGCGGCGCGGGAGCCGGCGTCGTGCAGCACGCGAAGCGCGGCGCTGCGGCTTACCGGGCTTACCTTGGTCCGTTCCCGACCAAGGAAGCCGCCGCAGCCGCGGCCGCGAAGCAGCCGGGCGCCGTTGTCGCCGGGCCGCACTACGCCAGCGCCGGCAGCTACGCCAGCCTAACCGAGGCGCAGGCGGCCGTGTCCGCCATCGGGCAGGCCGGCTTCGACGCCGACCCGGCGCTGACGGGCACCGGGTACGCCGTCTTCGTCGGCGGCACGGCCGATCCGGCATCGCTCGAGGCGCTGAAGGCGCAGATCGCTGCCGCTGTGCCGGGCCTGGCGCTGACGCCCGTCGACGCCTCGCAGGGCTACGCGATCCGGCGCAGCGGGCTGTCCGGCGCAGCGCCGGCGGATGCCTATGCCGTCGGCGGCGGCGCGAAGCTCTGGGCCGAGCCTGCGGGCGGCGCGCCTGCGGGCATCAAGGTCGAAGAGCGTTACGAGCGCGCTTACCGGGGCGGGATCGAAGTGTCCCTGCACAACGGGAAGCTGGCGGTAATCAATGAGCTTCCGTTCGAAGAGTATTTGTATGCGGTGCTGGGCTCCGAGCTCGGGGCGGCCTGGCCGGCCGAAGCCTTGAAGGCGCAGGCCGTAGCGGCACGCACCTATGCGCTGAAGCAGGGGATGAAGTACGGCATCGCCCATATTTCGGACACGACGACCGACCAGGCTTATAAAGGCATCAGCGTGGAATTTCCAGGGGCGCTGGAGGCCGTGAAAGCGACGCAGGGGGAAGTGCTGACCTATGGAGGCGCGCTGATCGATCCGCTGTTCTACTCCAATGCCGGCGGGAAGACGGCGGAATCGACCGAAGTGTGGGGGAATCCCGTGCCCTACCTGAAGAGCGCCGCTTCACCGGATGAAGGAGCGCAGAGCGGCAAGAAAATGTGGTACCGCATCGTAACGCCGGACGGCCGCATGGGTTATATCCGCTCCGATTACGCGCGGGCCATGGATGAGAAGAATCCTGCAGGTCTTCCTTATTACGAAGGCAATACGACAGGAACCAACGTGCGCGGGGCGCCGTATGTGGACGACGCGGGGAATCCTTCGCTGTTCAAGGTGGATATCGGCGACCGTTTTGTCGTGATCGGTGAGACGGTGGAATCCAACGCCTATACCTGGCTTCGGGGGCCGTTCGATGCCCGCACGCTCAAGGAGAAGCTGGGCGCGGCCGTTCAGGGCAGCGTCCAGTCCCTGGAAGTGACCGAGCGGGGGCCCTCGGGCCGGGCGACCGGCATCAGCGTGAACGGCCAGCCCGTGAAGGCGGCTTACCCAGATTCGCTCCGCACGCTGCTCGGCGGCTTGCCTTCGACCCGGTTTGAAATCGAGGAAACGGGAAGGTATACTATACAGGGGGCAGGCGGTACGGTACGTAACCGTACGCCCGGCTCAGGACCCGTGTATATGGCGGGCGGCACGGCATCCCCGCAGCAATCCGGCGGTACGGCTCCACTGTTCGTATTGAACGGAACGGGGCAGGTACGGGCCGCTACGGAGGACGCACGTTTCGTCTTCAAGGGGACGGGCTTCGGCCACGGCCTCGGCATGTCCCAATGGGGAGCCAAGGGTTATGCGGAGCAAGGGCTGGACTACAAAGCTATTCTGCAGACCTACTATACAGGGACGGCGATTGCCAAGCCCTAAGGTGGAAGCAGTCCGCTGTCCACCTTCCGCGCAGGGCGCAAATCCAATCATAGAAGGATGTTTAAGACCGATGCAGGTGGATTTATTCGACTATCATCTTCCCGAAGAACTCATCGCCCAGACGCCGCTGGCGAGCCGTACGGCTTCCAGACTGCTGACCCTGAGCAAGACGAGCGGGGAGATCGCTCATCATACATTTGAAGACCTTGAGAAGTACCTGCAAGCCGGCGATGTCCTCGTGCTCAACAACACGAGGGTCATACCAGCCCGGCTTTTTGGCGTGAAAGCGGACACGGGGGCCAAGGCGGAGATCCTCCTCTTGAAGCAGCTGGAGGGAGACCGCTGGGAAGCCTTGGTGAAGCCGGGCAAACGGCTTCGCGAGGGCGCTGTCATCCATTTCGGGGAAGCGTCTTCCCCCGAGGGGGCAAATCCGTTGAAACCGCTGCTGACGGCGACCGTAGAAGAGCATGGAGACCAGGGCGCACGCGTGCTGCGTTTCCAGTACGAAGGCATCTTCAACGAACTGCTGGACCGGCTCGGGCATATGCCGCTGCCTCCTTATATCAAGGAGCAGCTCCCCGAGCGGGAGAGATACCAGACCGTGTATGCGAAGCATGAGGGTTCGGCGGCGGCCCCGACGGCCGGGCTTCATTTCACGGAAGCCTTCCTGCATAGGCTGGAACAAAAAGGTATACAATTAGCCTATGTCACCTTGCATGTCGGCCTCGGCACGTTCCGCCCGGTCTCTGCGGATACCGTGGACGCGCACGACATGCACGAGGAGCTGTACGAAGTGCCGCAGGAAACGGCCGAGCTCGTGACCGCCGCGAAGCGGGAAGGCCGGCGCGTCGTAGCGGTAGGCACCACCTCGGCCCGGACTCTGGAGACGGCGGCCCGGGAAGACGGCAGCATGACGGCATGCAACGGCAGCACCGGCATCTTCATCTACCCGGGGTACCGCTTCAAGGCGGTGGATGCGCTCCTGACGAACTTCCACCTGCCGAAGTCGACGCTGCTCATGCTGATCTCCGCTCTGGCGGGCCGGGAGCCTGTGCTGGCCGCATACCGGGAAGCGGTGGAGGAGAAGTACCGGTTCTTCAGCTTCGGCGACGCTATGTTTATTTATTGACCGGCTCTAGCAAGAGACGGTTCTCATACGGATGGAAAGAAGTGACCACATCATGCCAGCAGTAACTTACGAACCTATCAAAACCTGCAAGCAGTCCGGCGCACGGCTCGGCCGCGTGCATACGCCCCACGGCGTCATCGAGACGCCCGCCTTCATGCCGGTCGGCACGCAGGCTACCGTCAAGACGATGGCTCCGGAAGAGCTCAAAGCGATGGATGCGCATATCATTCTGAGCAACACGTACCATCTGTTCCTGCGTCCGGGACACGAGACGGTCAAGGCCGCAGGCGGCCTGCACAAGTTCATGAACTGGGACCGGCCGATCCTGACGGACAGCGGCGGCTTCCAGGTATTCTCCCTGAGCGATATGCGCAAGATCAGCGAGGAAGGCGTCGAGTTCCGTTCCCACTTGAACGGGGACAAGCTGTTCCTCTCGCCGGAGAAAGCGATGGAGATCCAGAATGCCCTCGGCTCCGATATCATGATGGCGTTCGACGAGTGCCCGCCTTATCCCGCCGAGCACAGCTACGCCAAGCAATCGCTGGAGCGGACGACCCGCTGGGCCGAACGCTGCCTGAAGGCGCACAGCCGGCCCGAGGACCAAGGGCTGTTCGCCATCATCCAGGGAGGCATGTACGAGGACCTGCGCAGACAGAGCGCGGCCGAGTTGACTTCCCTTGATTTTCCGGGGTATGCTATTGGTGGACTCAGCGTAGGGGAGCCGAAGCACCTCATGTACGAGGTGCTCGATTACACGGTTCCGCTGCTTCCGCAGCAGAAGCCGCGCTACTTGATGGGCGTCGGTTCGCCCGATGCCCTGGTCGAAGGCTCCATCCGCGGCATCGACATGTTCGACTGCGTGCTTCCTACGCGTATTGCCCGCAACGGGACGATCATGACCAGCGCAGGACGGCTTGTGATCCGCAACGCGAAATACGCTAACGATTTTGGACCGCTCGATCCGGCCTGCTCTTGCTATACCTGCAAGAACTATTCGCGGGCCTATATCCGCCATCTCATCAAGGCGGACGAGACCTTCGGCATCCGTCTGACCACCTACCACAATCTGCATTTTCTTCTGGAATTAATGCGGGGGGTCCGTCAGGCGATCCGGGAAGACCGGCTGCTCGATTTCCGCGACGAATTCTTCGCGGCTTACGGCATTGACGAGAACAGCAAAGGGTTTTAACCAAAGTTTCATAGATATCCGTAAGAGAGAAAGGGGAATTCTGATATGTGGGAATTGGCAGCAGCAGGCACTCCGGCGGCAGAGCCGACCGGGCCAATTGCGTACCTCTATACCTATGGTCCGCTTGTTCTTATGTTCGTCGTACTTTACTTTCTCCTGATCCGTCCGCAGCAGAAGCGGCAGAAGTCCCGCAACATGCTGCTCGGGAACCTCAAGAAGGGCGATAAGGTCGTCACGATCGGGGGCCTCCACGGAACGATTCTGGAGCTGACGGACGACACCGTGATTCTCCGTGTGAACGATGTCACGAAGATGACGTTCGAGCGTTCGGCCATTAACTCGGTGACGAGCAGCGCAGGCAGCGAAGAGAAAAAGTAAGCGCTGTGCCTAGAGGCTGAAGCCGTCAAGACGGCGCCGGCATATACCGCAAGCCCAACAAAGAAAGGTCCTTTCCGCAGCAGCGGAGAGGACCTTTCTTTGTTTCGTACGGCTTCCGTCCGCGCCCCGCGCCTGGATCCAAGTGTACACCGCAGCGCTTCATCGCAGCGGGGGAGGGGCTGCGATGTTCCGTCATTCCCCGGTCACTTCTTGAGATTCACACCGATCATGCCGCCTAGTGCCCCGGCCAGGGGGGCGATGCCGCCGAGGACCAGCATCTCCCGGGTGAAGCCGGCATCGTAAGCGAGAAAGCCGATCATCCAGATGACGAGGGTATACAGCAGGCCGAGGAGCCCTCCGTGATACCATCCTTTGCTGCCGCTTCGTCTGCCCGACACCATTCCACCGATGAACAGGGAGAGCCCATGGACCGTCAGCGTGGCACTCAGCCACGACCCTTCGGCCACCTCGGTGCCGAGCAGCACCAGCGAAGCAGCCAGCGTGCCGGCCAGCATGAATAAGACGGCGTACGTCAAACCCGATAGCAGGGGTGATCCTTTCATGGTTCCCATCCTCCCGTAACCTGATCTTGTCTCCATTGTATGGGCCTGTACGGCAAAATAGTACAGGGATGCGAGCTGCGGCTTTACCAGCAATTCTCCCGCATGACAACCATTTGCTGAGGCTACAATAGGCAGGGAACCGTCGCCGGGAGGTTGAGCTATGGAAGTGTTGTTAGTCCTCTTTTTCCGTACCCTGCTGGTCTATGTGGTCGTCTTCCTGACGATGCGCCTCATGGGAAAGCGGGAGATCGGCAAGCTGTCACTGTTTGATCTCGTGATATCGATCATGATTGCCGAAATAGCCGTATTCGTGCTGGAGGATCTCCGGAAGCCGTTGATTCATGGGATCGTCCCCATGCTCACGCTGGTGCTTGTTCAAGTTATGATTGCGTTCATCTCGCTGAAGAGCCAGAAGCTTCGCCGCCTGTTCGAAGGCGAGCCGTCCCCGCTGATCGAGCACGGACAGCTGAACCGGGAAGAAATGCGGCGCCAGCGCTATAATCTGGACGACTTGCTCCTGCAGCTGAGGGAGAATAAGGTGCTCAATGTGGCGGATGTGGAATTCGCGGTGCTCGAGTCCTCCGGCAAGCTGACCGTTCAGCAGAAACCGGCCAAGGAGGAACAGGCGCCCTGTCCGCCGCCATCCATCCGGTACGAAGGGCTGCCGCTGCCCCTGATCATGGATGGGAAGGTGCAGGACGACAGTCTGGAGAAGCTCGCCAAGACGCGGTTCTGGCTGAAGGGCGAGCTGCAGAGCCGGGGGATCAAGGATTTCAAGGAAGTGTTCTTCTGCTCGCTGGACCATCGGGGCCGCTGGTTTATTGACAAAAAAAGATAAGCCGGCTGCCATTACTTCACGAGCTTTTTGCCGAGCATGACGATACGCCATACGTCGTCGCGCTCGATCAGGCGCAGCACGACCGCCGCAACCAGGTAGATGGCGAGGCCGGTGAAGCAGGCGGATGCGAATTTGCCGAAGCCGTCCGGCAGCCAGCCGGAGGACATGACCGAATAGCTCGAGAGCCCGGCTGCCGCCATGCTGACCCCTACCTTGAGGAATTCGGAGGAATGCATGCGGAACTGCAGCAGCCGGACCATGCTGTTCCAGTGCAGGACGGTCACGAGCATAATATTCACGGTGATCGCCACGACGGCTCCAAGAATGCCGAACTCCGGCCGGGAGGCGAGCAGACAGATCAGGGCCAGTTTGACCGTAGACCCGATGAGCGTATTGAGCAAGGCGCTTCCGGGTCTTTCGAGCGCCTGGAGGGCGGACTGCAGCGGAGCCTGTAAATAAATGAAGAGAGCCGCCGGGGCCATCATCCGGAGCATAGCGCCCACCCCCGGCTGATTGTACATATAGAGGCAGATCGGTTCGGCCAGCACATACATTAATACGGCGAAGGGAGCTCCGGTTACCAGAGCCAGCTTCAGCGATTGATGAAGGCGCATGTGGATCGTCTTCATATCCCCGCGTGCCGCAGCCTCGGATAACGAGGGAACCAGCGAGATGGCCAGAGAGAATGTCAAGGCGCTTGGCAGGAGCAGGACGGGAATGACCATGCCCTGGAGGGCGCCGTACTGTGCCGTGGCAACCCCGGTGGCAATGCCGGCCGCCGCAAGCGAGTGCACAATAAGGATCGACTCGAGCAGGTAGGAGCCCGAACCTACCAGCTTGCTGCCGGTGATGGGGAGGGCCAGCTTGAGCAGATTCTTCAGGTTGGTCCATCGGTTCGGCGCATGGTTGCTGCCGATGCGGGCGCGCGGTTTGCCCGGCTGGCTGCGGCGCCCGTGGAGATAGATCCCGGCCAATACCAGCATGGCGCCGATCTCGCCGACGGTGACCCCGACCATCGCGCCCGCTGCCGCGTATTCGATGCCGTACGGAATCATCCAATAAGCGAAGAGCAGTACGGTCACGATCCGGATCATCGTCTCGATCACCTGTGACAGGGCTGTAGGAATCATGTTGTGACGACCCTGGAAATACCCGCGGAATACGGAGGAGACGGCCACGATCGGAACGATCGGGGTCATGCATAAGAACGTGTAATAGACCCGGGGATCCGTGAACACATGGCGGGTAATCCACGGGGCCGCATAGAGGATGGCTGCTCCGAAGAAGAGGCCGAGGGCCGCGGATAAGGCCAGCGAGATGCGGAAGATGCTGCGGATGCGCGCTTCGTTGCCTTCCGCCTCCGCCGCAGCCACCAGCTTGGCTACGGCAACCGGAATGCCGCCGGTGACCAGCGTGAGGATGACGACGAGGAAGGGCCAGCCCATCTGGTACAGCCCGATTCCCTCCGCCCCGATGACCCGGGGCAAGGTCATACGGGGAATAAAGCCGAGTATGCGGTTGATGATGCCGGCAGCCAGCAGGATGAGCGTTCCTTTGATGAACGATTGTTTGGTCAAGGGAATAACCTCTTTCTCCCTCCAAGGGAATGTGATGCTGTGCTGGGCGGTCGTCCTTGAGCCGGTCCGGAAGGGCGGCCAAGCCGTAGATCCTTATCTCATGAATATGCGGAACCTGTCCGGCCGCATGCTATAATTTTGAGGAGGGGCACGGGTGCACATGCAGGAAAAACGCGCCAGACATCGAATTAGGATAACTAGCGAGCTGCGTACGCGGGAGGGATTACCGGATGGAGAAAGACGATTGGAAACAAGACCGCAGCAACGGAACGGAATCGGATAGGGACGAACCGGAAGGAACAGAGCTACGCGAAGGGGAGCCGGACGAGGATCCTGCCGCTGCCGGAGGGGAAGGGAGCCAGGCGGCCGCCGGGAACGGAGACGCCGGCGGCGGTGTTCCTTATATGGAAAGATACTTTGCGGAGGCCGAATCCGCCGCCGCACTGACCGAAGGGGAAGTGGAAGAGGCGCCGTCCGCAGGAAGTGCCGAACCTGAGGAAGTGGAGGAGCCGTCGCTTCCTCTGTCAGAAGCAGTAACGGAGCCGGCGGATGCGGACGCCCCCTCGGTATACGAGGAAGATCCGTCGATCCCGTTGATCGAGCGGGCGGAAGCCTTCGCGGGAGAAGCGGAGCAGGAAGGGCTGGATGACGACGAACTCAGCCTTGTTATCGAGGAGATGTGCCGGAGCAAAGCCGAGGAATACCATATGCTGGGCTACGAGCACGTCACGCCGGAAGATATCTGGGACTGCGTCAGCGACAAGTACCGCAAGAACGGGGTACCGCCGCTGCACCGGATCGTCAACGACATCTTATCTCTGCGGGTAACGAATTTTATGAATTGGCTGACGATGAGCGCGTTCAAAGGTGCCCATTTCCGTTGAATGGGCTTCTTTTTTTGTGGTTAAGCTAAGATATTCGCACCTATCCTGCCTAAGGGATTCCAAATTGACTCGTTTTTGGCAGGTAGGTATAATGGGAATATTGAGTGTGGAGGGAGATTTATCATGGACATCAAAAGATTGGCCGCCTTACTCGGCATCGTCCTGATCGTATTCGCGTCGATCGGGCTGACAAGCCCTGCGCTGCTTGGCGGCATCAAACTCGGACTCGACCTGCGGGGCGGATTTGAAATCCTGTATGTAGCCGAGCCGCTGGAAGCGGGACAGCCGGTGACCCAAGCGTCACTGCTGGAGACGGCACGAAGCATTGAGTCGCGGGCGAACGCGCAGAAGGTGGCCGAGCCGGAAGTTACGACCGAAGGCAAGGACCGCATTCGCGTCCGGGTAGCCGGCGTAGCCAACGAGGCTCAGGTAAGGGAAATCCTCAAGAAACCGGCCGAGCTGACGTTCCGCGGTCCGGACGGCACCAAAGAGATGGTGGGAAGCGATTTCGCGGTGGGCGCCGCCAAGATCGGCTACGATCAGTCCAACCGTCCACAGATCAACATCGAGGTGAAGGACGCCGAGAAATTCCGCAAAGTGACGGAGAAGCTCCTCGACAAGCCGCTGGCGATCTACCTGGACGAGAAGGAATTGTCGGCACCGGTCGTTCGAAACGTGCTGACCGACGGCAAGGCGACGATCTCGGGCAGCTATACATATGAAGAGGCGAAGCAGATTGCGGATACGATTAATCTGGGCGCGCTTCCACTCAAGCTCACCGAGAAGTATACGCAGTCCGTGGGCGCATCGCTCGGACTTCAATCCCTTCACCAGACGGTGCAGGCGAGCGCGATCGCTTCGGTTCTTATAATCTTGTTCATGCTGATCATTTACCGTGTGCCGGGTCTCATGGCTTCGATCTCCATCGTGACCTTCATCTGGGCGATGCTGGGCGTTATGTACTTAATGAAAGCGACCTTGACCCTTCCGGGGATTGCGGCCTTCGTGCTTGGCGTGGGGATGGCAGTCGACTCCAACATCATCACGTATGAGCGGATCAAGGACGAGCTGCGCAGCGGCAAGAGCCTGTTCTCCGCGCTGAAGGCCGGTTCGAAGAACTCGTTCCGGACGATCGTAGACGCGCAGCTGACAACGGTCATCGCTGCAGCGGTCCTGTATTTCCTTGGAACGGGAGCTATTCAGGGTTTTGCGCTGACGCTGATTCTTACGATTTTCGTCAGCATTCTGACGAACGTCTTTTTCTCCAGATGGCTGCTGCACCTCCTGGTTCGAAGCAACTTGGTTAAGAAGCCGGAGTATTTTGGAGTAAAGGAGTCCGAGATTCATGCGCTATGATGCCAGCAAGTTCGACTTCATGAAGCACCGCCGGAAGTTCTACGTGTTCTCCATCGTTATTACGCTGCTGGGAATTCTGACCCTGGCGGTGTTCGGCCTGAACCGGGGCGTGGATTTCAAAGCGGGAACAACGCTGGATATATCCACAGGGGGCAAGGCGGTAACCCAGGAACAGGCATTGGAAATTACGAAGACAGCCGGCTTCGAGCCGGCCGGCAATCCGATCATCGGCGGCGATGCCGGCGACCGGGTAACGATGCGCTTTGACCATGTCCTGAATGCCGAGGAAGTAAGCAAGGTGGAAGCGGGCTTCAAGGCCGCCTTCGGTGAAGGCGTGTCCAAAGAAGAGAATACCGTCGATACGGAGCTCGCCAACGAAATGGCTGTGAAGGCGATCTATGCGGTACTTGCCGCCAGCCTTGGGATTATCATCTACGTGTCGATCCGTTTCGAATGGCGCTTCGCCGTGGCGGCGGTTGTGGCCCTGCTGCATGATGCGTTCATCGTTGTCAGCTTGTTCTCGATCTTCCGGCTCGAGGTCAATCTTCCGTTCGTGGCGGCGATCCTGACGATTGTCGGATATTCCATCAACGATACGATCGTTATCTTCGACCGGATCCGCGAGAATATGCGGTTCGCCAAAGTGAAGACGTACGAGGATCTGTCCCTGGTCGTCAACCAGAGCATCTGGCAGACGATGACCCGTTCGATCAATACCGTGCTTACCGTCTTGATTGCAGCGGTCCTCCTTTGCGTCATGGGGAGCGAGGCGATTCGCCTTTTCTCGCTGGCCATGATTATGGGGCTCGTGGCGGGGATGTATTCTTCGATCATTATTGCGAGCCCGCTCTGGCTTCTGCTCAAGAGCAAATCCCTAGCATCCAAACCCAAGGCCGCAGCACAGAACGGCTGATTCGACGAATCGGCACCACTCCGCTGCAGCCAGCATAGTATCGGCCGCTCGAAACGGCAGTTTCGGCGGCCTTTATCAATGAATCGGAAGCGAGATGGATCCTGAATTTCATGGAGGAGTGACCCCATGACCGATGAACGTGACAGGCAGGCTGAGGCTCCGGTGCGCATCGCCATCGTAAGCACGCTTGCTTTGGCGGTGTTGAAGGCGGCGGCCGGTATGGCGGCAGGAAGTAAAGCATTGATTGCGGACGGGCTCCATTCGGCTGCAGGCGCGCTTTGCTCGCTTGCAGCGTTGTTGGGTTCGCAGGCTGGAGGACGGCAGGAACGGATCCGGACCGTATCGGGCGTTGTTCTTTCCGTTCTTCTGCTTGTGATGGGGATCGAGATCGGTGTGTCTTCGCTAAGGACGATATACTCGGGGGAGGTAGAGGCGCCCGGGCCTTATGCACTCATTGTTCTTATCGTATCGGTATTCGCCAGTGAATCCTTATATCAATACGGACTGCGGACCGCAAGCGGCCCGGGGACCAACTTGCCGCGGGCAGCGGGGATGCGGGAGCGTCGCTCCGGACGGTACACCGCCATAGCCGCATTCACAGGAATCGCAGGGGCGCAGCTCGGGGATTACCTGGGAAATAAATATGCGGCGTATCTCGACCCCGCAGCGGGAATCGTGATTGCTTTTTTCGTGCTCCGTATGGGATACTTAGCTGTCGTCGATTCGCTCTCAGGCCGTACCGCGAAGGTACTGGAGCAGGAGGATGCGGCAGATCTGCTGGAGACGGTGCAGCGGGTCAAAGGGGTCATCGCAGTGGATGCCCTTCAGGCAAAGGAACAAGGCCATTATGTTACGGTTGACGTCCAGATCAGCGTGAACCCCCGGATTACGATCCAGGAGGGCAGCGAGATTGCCCGGATCGTCAAACAAACGCTGATGAAGCGGTTCAGCCATGTGACGGATGTCCATACACAGGTGAATCCTTATGATCCGGGCTACCCGTACAAGAGCGCGGGCCGGGAACAGGATGAGATTCCCACGCTTCTTCATTAAGCAAGCGTCTTATTGCACCTAAGCTGTATAAGGAATGCCCGGCGGCGCTGTCCGGCGGGAGAGGAGGAAAGGCAAGCATGCTACAAGCCAAGGCAAGATGGAACATCGGGGAAGCGGATGAACCAGCGGTGAAGACCCTCTCGCAGCAGCTCGGTCTCTCACCGCTGCTTTCGCGTCTTCTGGTGGTTCGGGGAATGACAGACACCACGCATGCTGCCGAATTTTTGGACGGGGGAACGGATCACATCCATGATCCGTATCTTTTGGATGGAATGGAACGGGCGGTCCGCCGGATTCGCCAGGCCCTGGAGAGCGGAGAGCGTATCCGGATCTATGGGGACTACGACGCCGACGGGGTCAGCTCCACAACGCTGATGGTCTATCTGCTGCGCCAGCTGGACTGCACGTTCGATTATTATATTCCCCACAGGGTAACCGAAGGCTACGGACTGAATATAGGAGCGATGAATGAGGCCCATAAGCAGGGCATAGGCCTGATCATTACGGTGGATACGGGGATTAGCGCCGTAGAGGAGATTGCGCATGCCGCGTCGCTCGGGATCGACGTGATCGTCACGGATCATCACGAGCCGCCGGAAGTGCTGCCGGAAGCCTTCGCGCTGATCAACCCGAAGAAGCCGGGCTGTCCTTATCCATATAAGCACTTGGCCGGTGTCGGCGTAGCCCTGAAGCTTGCGCAGGCCCTCCTTGGCCGCTGGCCGGAGGAGCTCCTGCCTTATGCCGCGATCGGTACGGTGGCCGACCTTATGCCGCTGACGGAAGAGAACCGGATGATCGTGAAGATGGGGCTGCAGCAGATGCGCACCACCTCGAACAGCGGCATCAAGGCGCTTCTGGCGGTCGCCGGTATTCCGCTGCGCGAGGTCACCTCGACGCACATCGGGTTCGCCCTGGGCCCCCGGATCAATGCCAGCGGCAGGCTGCTCAGCGCGGATACGGCAGTCAAGCTCCTAACGACAGAGGATGACCGGGAAGCCGAGCGTCTGGCCGGGGAGCTCGATCTGCTCAACAAAGAGCGGCAGCGCATCGTAGACGAGATGGCGAAGGAAGCCTTCGCCCAGGTCGAACGGCAGCGGCAGGAGAGCGGGATACTGCCCCGGGCCATTGTTCTGGCTCAGGAAGATTGGAACGTCGGCGTGATCGGGATCGTCGCATCGAAGATTGTCGACCGTTACTACCGTCCGACGGTGATCCTGGGCATTGACCGGGAGAGCGGGATGGCCAAAGGTTCCGCCAGGTCGATCGCCGGCTTCGATATGCACAAAGCGCTGACGCACTGTGAGGATCTCATGGATCATTACGGCGGCCACTATATGGCCGCCGGCATGACGCTGGACAGCGGACAGCTTGGCGAATTCGCGCGCAGGCTGGACCAGCTGGCCGGGGAATGGCTGCAACCGCAGGATTTCCTGCCGCTGCTTCAAGCGGATGCCGAGTGCGACTTCAGCGAGATCACGCTCGAGAGCATTCTGGATTTGGAGAAGCTCGGTCCGTTCGGCACCGGCAATCCCTCCCCTCGTTTTGTCTTCCGCGGGGTGAAGCTCAGCGATCTGCGGACGATGGGCAAGGAACAGCAGCACCTGAAGCTCTCTCTGAAGGGAGCGGGGGAGACGGCGTCCGCTCTGGAAGCCGTGGCTTTCAACAAAGGGACGCTGAGCGATTGGATTACGCCGAATGCCCGGATCGATCTGCTCGGGGAGCTCTCGGTTAACGAGTGGAACGGGGTGCGCCGTCCCCAGATTCTGATGCAGGATCTGCAGGTGACGGACCCTCAGCTGTTCGATTGGCGGGGAACCCCGAAGCCGGGGCGCAAGGTGGCCGACCTGTGCGAGAGGCTTCAGCGCCGTCCGCAGGGTCATGACCACCTGCCGCCGGCCGTCGTGGTGTTCCGTTCGTGGATATCCGCCGAACTCCGGGAGGCAGCACAAGGCTGCGCCCTCTGGTACTGCGATCTGGAGGGGCATCTGCATCCCGCCGGCGGTCTCGCCGGCAGTCTTCCGCTTCATGAAGCGAGGGATATCGTACTCTATCACCTTCCCGAACGGTTGGAGCAGCTGCATGCTGTTGCCGTACAGGCCGGGGCTGCAGAGCGGTATTACGCGGCGTGGGGAGGCGCGGAAGACAAGAATGCATCCCAGCTGCCGGACCGCAGCCAGTTCAAGCTGGTCTATGGGGCACTGGCGGGCTCGGGGGAAGGAAGCGGCACGATTCCAAGCCTGACGGCAAGGACGCGCCTGGCTCCGGAGATTGTCCGGTTTATACTGGATGTCTTCACTGAACTCGGATTCGTGGAAGTACAGGGAGAGAATTGCCGGCTCCTTCCCGTACGGGAGAAGAAGGATCTGACGGCCTCGCTGCTGTACCGCAGCAGGATGGACCGTTCGGAAGTAGAAGAACGACTGCTATATACTACAGCAAGAGAGCTGCTGGGCATCCTGTCGTCCACAGCTCACCACACAACCATAATGATGGAGGGAATCCTATGAATTTCAAAGAATATATCCGCGTGATCGAAGACTTCCCGCAGCCGGGCATCTCATTCAAAGACATTACGACCCTGCTGGGCGACGGCAAAGTATACAGTGAAGTCATCCGCGAACTGGCCTCGCGCCTGCAGGGCCAGGACATCGATCTCATCGCGGGTCCGGAAGCGAGAGGCTTCGTCATCGGCGCTCCGCTGGCTGTGGCCCTTGGCATCGGCTTCGTGCCGATCCGCAAGAGCGGCAAGCTGCCGGGCAACACGATAGAAGCGGACTATGCGCTGGAGTATGGCAAGGACAAGCTGGCCATGCATGATGATGCCATCAAGCCGGGCCAGAAGGTGCTTATCGCGGACGATCTTCTCGCCACAGGCGGAACGATCGCCACATCCATTAACCTGGTGAAACAGCTGGGCGGCGAAGTGGTGGGTGCAGCGTTCCTCATTGAACTGCAGGACCTGAACGGACGTGAGAAACTGGGAGACATCGACGTGATCTCTCTCGTGCAGTACTAAGATCGGCAGGCTACTACACAGCAGGGCAGCCCTTTCGGGGGCTGCCCTGCTTTCGTTTTAAGTGGGGATACCGGGGAATCCCGAGGGGAATTACGGTTTGTGTAAGGTTTTCACATGGTCGATATGCATGAACACCGACGCGCCGCCCGAGGTAATCAGTTCGACAATAGGAGGTTCCACCGATTTCAGCAGACCGATATGGTTCGGCTTCTCGCCAAGATTCAGTACAACGAATTCGCCTTCGAGTTTTTTGAGCTGCTGGTCCATCGTCCTCGATAGGGGCATGGTGCTCGGAGAGACGGGGAACGCAGCCGGGTTCATCGAATAAGGCGTGATGTTCGGTCCGTACGGAATCAGCGTCTTGAGGTGGCGCATGGCTACCAGCACCGTATGGTAGACGGGAGACTGAAAAGCGAAAAAGTCGGTCATGAGCGAGGTGACATATCCATGAATCGACTGTTGACCGGTAATGTACATCTCACTGAAGATCCCTTTGGAATGCATCAGGACCTTGCGGTAAGAAAGATCGGGCGAGGATTCCCAGACAAAGGCGGCTGGGGACAGATCCGATCCGGGGATGGCCGTGGAAAGTGAAAATTCCTGCAGGTGAAGGGCGGGGACATAGAGGAAGCGGCTGCCGTCGTGAACGACAAGGATGTCGGCGCCGGTATCGACAAGAATTCCGCGGACGGGTTCTTTTTTGCCGGATACGAGCAGTTCGACGGGCCGGTTCAGATAGGAGCGCATCGTTAACATGGTAACACCTCCTTCCGGTTGCCGGAGTCAAGTAAAAAAAAGCCCCATGGATGGAAGTAGTTCCTGTGCTTCTCCATGGGGGTGTATGAATTACGAAAGATAACAATATTCGAGAATCGGCCCCTGAGAAGAAGGGTTAGCGGCGTGAAGTGCGTTTGAGGCTGTAGACCGGGGTTTTAACGGACTTGCTGTTTTGTTTGCTGCGGGTGTTGGCACCCGCATTTTGCTGTCCGCTGCGGTTGCGGCGGCCTGCATTTTGCTGCCCGCTGCGGTTCGCATTCCGCTGTCCGCCGGAGCTGTTGTTGCGTTGTCCGCTGCGGTTCGCATTCTGCTGTCCGCCGGAGCTGTTGTTACGCTGCCCGCTGCGGTTCGCGTTCTGTTGCCCGCTGCGATTGCCGCCTTGACCTTGATTTTGGTTTTGGTTTTGGTTTTGGTTCTGGTTTTGCCCGCTGCGATTGCCGCTGCGGTTGGCGTTCTTGTAGCCGACCGATACGCTTTTAATATGAAAGATAGGAATCCGGACGAGTTCTCTGTTCACAATCAGCAGCACATACTCCCCCGTTACTTCCGAAATGACGCCTTCGACTTTTTCGGGACCGCCGCGGTTGATCTGTACGAATTGATGACGGAGCTGCTGCAGGACACCGGTGAAGGAACCGGCCATAATATAAGTCGGCGTCGTTCCGCTCAGGTTGGTGCTCTTGTTGCCAAGGGCATCGGTGATGCTCTTGATGTGGGCTGCATTGACATACACAAGGCTGTCCTTTGTCTGGAGGACGAGATATCCATGTTGGATGGCAATGAGCTTGCCGGCGATGGCATCGGGGCCGCCGCGGTTGATTCTGATCTCCGATCCGATCAGTGCGCCTAACGGGCTGTTCTGAGACATGGTGCATTCCCCTCTCACAAAATAGATTCGCTGCGAACCTCCTATCGAACAAGCTTCGGAAGCAAAGAGCTGGCTTTTACCGGTTACCCTGCCGCAGGGGCGCCGACCGGCTTCCGTGCATTTGTCGATGGGGTCGATTCGTAATATATGTATATGTATAACGCTGGAACCGGTATAGTCTGGAATCTAGTTTTCTTCCAAATTCCACTCCTATCTTGTCTGGGGGACAATCGTTTAGTTGATAGGACGTCAGGGCATACGCGGAATTTGAGCCGAGGGTTGACGGTTGTCCCTCACGGAGCGGGAGCATTCTACATATCTTGAATTAGCTCTATTAAAAGGAGGTAGTTTGAGAGATGCCGAAACAGGAACAGGGATTGAACGCGGACGTACAAGGAGATTGCTATCCTTGCGGTGGAGGCAGCAATGAAAGCGGCCAAGGCAACCGCACGCAGGGGAACCGGACGGGCGGCAACCGTACACAGGGGAACCGGACGGACGGCAACCGTACGAAAGGGAACCGGACGGGCGGCAACCGTACGCAGGGGAACCGGACGGGCGGCAACTGTACGAAAGGGAACCGGACGGGCGGCAACTGTACGAAAGGGAACCGGACGGACGGCAACCGTACGAAAGGGAACCGGACGGGCGGCAACCGTACGCAGGGGAACCGGACGGGCGGCAACCGTACGCAGGGGAACCGGACGGGCGGCAACCGTACGCAGGGGAACCGGACGGGCGGCAACTGTACGAAGGGGAACCGGACGGGCGGCAACCGTACGCAGGGGAACCGGACGGGCGGCAACTGTACGCAGGGGAACCGGACGGGCGGCAACCGTACGCAGGGGAACCGCAGCGGCCGTCGTTAAAATGTATGCCGGAGGGCGAAACGACCTGCAGGACAGCTGCCGTTGCCTCCGGCGTCTTCCCGGCATAACGTAAAGTAACAAAAAGCCTATCCTTAGGGATAGGCTTTTTGCTTGTATCGGTCGCCGCAGGCGGGACGTATGCGCTTCGCGGAATCGGACGGGAAAGGCGGAAGAGGGATGGCTGCGGAACTGCCGGTCAGGCACCTGATGGTGGGAGAGGAACAGATGAAGCGGCTGGAGAAGGATGTATGGAGCGACAAATTCGTCAGCTGCCAGCTGGCGGGGAGTCGGGGGCGCGCGAATGCTAAGGTACGTTACCGCGGAGGACACACGAGGAGCTATTCCAAACGATCATATGAAGTGGTGTGCGGAGGGAAGACTTACCATTATAATGCCGAATTCGACGATCCTTCGCTGATCCGCAACGCGTTGTCGTTTCAGTTTTTTGAATGGATCGGGGTCCCGAGTCCGAAGACCAGGCATGTGCAGCTCCTGCTTAATGGCCGAAGCCTGGGGGTGTATCTCGAGCTCGAGGGGGTGGAGAAGCCCTTCTTCCGTAAACGGGGAATCGCAGTGGAATCGCTGTTCTACGCGGTGAACGATCATGCGAATTTCGGCCTTACGGCTGCGGGTTCTTCCCGGCGCAAGACTTCCCTGTTCGATGGGTACCAGCAGATGATAGGCACCGGGGCCGACCGTCGGAGACTGGTGCTGTTCGTCCGCAGGCTGAACGGCAAGGGGGCGTCCGCTTCCAAGGAGCTGCACGGCTATTTGACCCGGAGACTCGATATCGACAATTACCTGAGATGGCTGGCGGGAGCGGTCCTTACGGGGAATTACGACGGCTTCGACCAGAATTACGCCGTCTACCGGCATAAGCCGACCGGCAAGTACCGGATTATCCCTTGGGATTACGAAGGAACATGGGGGCGCAACTGCTACGGCAAAGCCTGCGGCAGCGACCTTGTGAGAATAAAGGGATACAACCGGCTGACCGGGCGGCTTATGCAATATGGAAGCGTGCGGAGGCAGTACAAGGCGCTGCTTCAGCGGCTGCTTCGCACCTCTTTTACGGAGCAGCGGATTCTCCCTGTGGTGAAAAGCATGCATGAATCGATTCGTCCTTACGTATACCGCGACACGGAACGCAAGTGGACCTTCTCGACGTTCGAAGGAGAGCCTGAATTTATCCGCCACTATATTGAAGAGCGGCGCAGGCTCATTGCCGAGGGGCTCCGGGAGCTGTAGGGGGCAGCGCAGCAGCGCACGGACCCTCGTGGGCTGCTCTCTCCGGGCAGGAAAGACCAAGGTTCGGGACCTCCGCACCGGCCGCGCAAAATGTCGGTTCTTCCCGCATATTCTTGACGCAGAGCCCCCATCGGGGGCATAATGGATTAAAATCGATTTAAGGGAATGGATGAACGGATGGGGATAGAGCAGCTTCTTGAGAAGGCATCCAGTTATGTGAAGGAACAAGATCTCAAACGAATCCGGGAAGCTTACGAATTTGCCGATCAAGCCCACTTCGGGCAGGTCCGCAAGTCCGGGGAGCCTTACATATTGCATCCGCTGGCGGTAGCGGAGATTCTCGTGAACATGCAGATGGATACCATCTCGATTATTGCTGCGCTGCTCCATGATGTGGTGGAGGATACGACCGTATCCCTGGAGACCGTGCATGAGAAATTCGGTGCGACTTGTGCGATGATCGTGGACGGACTGACGAAGCTCGAGAAGATCAAGTTCAAGAGCAAGGAAGAACACCAGAACGAGAACTACCGCAAAATGTTCGTGGCCATGGCCCAGGACATCCGCGTCATCCTCATCAAGCTCGCGGACCGGCTGCACAACATGCGCACCCTCAAGCACCAGTCGGAAGAAGCGCAGCGACGGATTGCCGACGAGACGCTGGAAATTTTCTGCCCGATTGCTCACCGGCTTGGTATCTCGGCCATCAAGTGGGAGATGGAAGATATTGCGCTGCGTTATCTGAACCCGCAGCAGTATTACCGGATCGTGAATCTCATGCAGAAGAAACGGACGGAGCGGGAGCAGTATATCAACGATGTGATCCTCGGCGTGAAGGAAAAGCTGCACGAGATGGGCATCGAAGGCGACATCTCCGGCCGGCCGAAGCATATTTACAGCATCTATAAGAAGATGACCGTACGCAGCAAGCAGTTCAACGAAATCTACGACCTGCTTGCGCTGCGGATTATCGTGGACAATATCAAGGACTGCTACGCTACATTGGGCATCATTCACACGTTGTGGAAGCCGATGCCGGGGCGCTTCAAGGACTATATCGCGATGCCGAAGCCGAACATGTACCAGTCGCTTCATACGACGGTGATCGGCCCGAAGGGCGAGCCGCTCGAAGTGCAGATCCGCACCTTCGAAATGCACCGGACAAGCGAGTACGGGGTGGCGGCACACTGGGCTTATAAGGATGGCACGAATGTGCCGGCGGGCAGCTACGAGGACAAGATGCATTTTATCCGCGAGATCATCGAGCTGCAGAACGAGGCGGAGGATGCGCAGGAGTTCGTGGAATCGCTCAAGATGGACTTTTTCTCCGATCTCGTGTTCGTCTTTACGCCCAAGGGGGAAGTCATTGAGCTTCCGGTCGGTTCCGTGCCGCTGGACTTTGCCTACCGCATCCATACCGAGGTCGGCAACCGCACGATCGGAGCCAAGGTGAATGGACGCATCGTACCGCTGGACCACCGGCTGAAGACGGGCGATATCGTCGAGATCCTGACGTCGAAGCATTCGTACGGTCCGAGTCAGGACTGGGTGAAGATTGCGCAATCGTCCCACGCCCGCACGAAGATCCGCCAGTGGTTCAAGAAGGAACGCCGCGAGGAGAATGTCCTCAAGGGCAAGGAGCTCATCGAGCGCGAACTGAAGCGTCTCGGCTACGAAGTGTCTCCGCTCATGAAGGAAGACGAACTGATGGAGGTTGCGCGCAAGTTCAACTTCCAAGAGGTGGAAGATATGCTGTCGGCGGTCGGGTTCGGCGGCATTACCGCGGCCCAGATCGTCACGCGCCTGACGGAGAAGCTCCGCAGGGAAGCGGAGGAAGCCCAGGCCCAGGCCATGCAGCTGACCTCTGAAGTCAAGGAGATGAAGTCGCCGGACAAAGAGCGCCGGGGCCGTCCTACCGGGGGCGTCCGGGTCAAGGGAGTGGACAATCTGCTCATCCGGTTCGCCCGCTGCTGCAATCCGGTCCCAGGCGATACGATTATCGGCTACATTACCCGGGGACGCGGCGTGTCGGTGCACCGGCTGGACTGTACGAACATCCCGTCGCCCGAATGCAGCGATGAAGGCAACCGCGTCATCGAAGTGGAGTGGGTCGATGATGTGGAGGCGAACTATAACGTCGAGATCGAGATTACGGGCCACGACCGGCGCGGCCTTCTGAATGAAGTGCTGCAGGTGGTCTCGGAATGCAAGACGATCATCTCGGCGGTCTCGGGACGGTCGGACAAGAACAAGATGGTCACCATCCATATGACAATTCTCATCCGCAACATCGATCATCTGCACTCCGTGGTGGAGAAGATCAAGCGGGTGAAGGATGTGTATTCGGTGCAGCGCATCATGCAGGCGTAAGGTCTGCTTGAACGAGGCTCCGAACGGAGGAAGAAGACCAGACTTGAATCAGAAGCGGGGCAGAATGCGATGAAAGTGGTACTCCAGCGCAGCAAAGCGGCGCAAGTGACCGTAGAGGGCGAAACGGTAGGCAGGATCGCACAAGGACTGGTGCTGCTGGTCGGTATAGCCCCTGAGGATACCGAAGCGGATGCGAAGTACTTGGCGGATAAGATTGCGGGCCTGCGCATCTTCGAAGACGGGGACGGCAAAATGAACCATTCGGTGCTCGAAACCGGAGGGCAGATTCTCTCGGTTTCCCAGTTCACGCTGTATGGCGACTGCCGCAAAGGCAGACGTCCGAACTTTATGGGCGCGGCCAAGCCCGAGCTGGCGGAGCCACTGTACGAGCGCTTCAATGCGCTGCTCCGGGAGCTTGGGCTTACGGTAGAGACGGGCAAGTTCGGGGCGATGATGGACGTGTCGCTGGTCAACGACGGACCGGTCACACTGATACTGGAGAGCCCCCCGGCTTGACCGCAGGATTGGATGGACGGATTCTGGGGAACAATGGGAGAGAGCATGATCATCTCTCAGTCTAACTCCCAAAGGAGCCGTCACGCCATGTACCGTTCCACGAAGGAAGTCCTCGCCGCCCAGCCGGATCAGCTGCTGGGACACGGCAGCCCGGCCGAAGCGATGGCCCTGCTGTCGGCGGAGGGGGCGGACAGCACACTGCTTAGCGTCTATACTTCAGGCAGCGAGCAGCTCAAGCGGACCCCCCGCAAACCATACCGGTAAGCTGCGGCAGACCGTTCCCGGCACGAGGCCCGGGAAGCGGTCTGTTTGTTTTACCTGCGATATGGAAATATGCTACACTGGTTGACGGTGCCGTGGAACAGAAGGGGGGCTCAGGGAGAAGGGACCGGCTAGGAGAACGCTCGGGATCCGGTTAACTAACGGGAGAGCGCATATAGACAATCAGGTTGGCGGAAGAACCAAGCGGTGAACGAGCCCGGGAAGCAGGCGGGATGATCATAATTCACTCCGGCGCAAGGCAGCCGTACTCCGGCGAATCCGGGGAATGTACTTTATCATTTATACTTATTGAAGCAGAGGTGTGTTATGGCGTCGAACAAGAAAGGGGCCGGGGGCGGAAGCTCCAAAGGCTATATGCTGCTGGCTATTGTGCTGCTCCTGATTGCAGCAGGGGCTTACGGACTGCACAGCTATGCCAAGAGTGCGAAGCGCAGCCTTGGTGTCAAGCCGGGAGCGGCACAGAAGCTCGAGAAGGTGAAGACGGTACAGAAGCCGCAGGAAAGCTATGATGTCATCGTGGCGGGAACCGATCCCGAAGGCGTAGCGGCGGCGGTATCGGCGGCGAAGAACGGGCAGCGTACACTGCTCGTGGACGGGCATAACCGGGAGATTCTCGGCGGCCTGATGACGCTCGGATGGTTGAACTCGCTCGATATGAACTACGGGCCGGGAGAAGGCGTGCTGCACCAGAAGGTGCTCCTGAACAAAGGGCTCTTCTCCGCCTGGTACAGCCAGATCGAAGGGGATTCCTTCGATGTCGTGACGGCGGCCAATGCCTTCAACCGGATGGTCGCGGCAGAGAAGAATATCGATGTGCTGCTTCAGGTGAAGTCGATGGAACCGGTCACGGAGAAGCGGGATACCGCGTCCGTGGTCAAAGGGATGAAGCTGACGCTGGCGGACGGCAGCGAGATGACGGTGGCAGCGAAATCGGTGATCGATGCGACGCAGGATGCGGATATCGCGGCGGCCGCGGGCGTACCTTACACGACAGGGCGCGAGGACCTCGGGGACAAAAAGTCGCGGATGGCCGTCACCCTCGTCTTCCGGCTGAAGAACGTCACGCCGGACGTATGGGCGAAGATGCGCCAGCGGGCGGAGGACGATAACGACGCCGGTACGGGTTCCAACGAGATGAGCATCTGGGGATATAAAGATATGAAGGATTACCCGGCCGTGAACAAAGAACGCATCCGCATGCGCGGGCTCAACATCGGCCGCCAGAACGACAATACGATCCTAATCAATGCGCTGCAGATCTTCGACGTGGACGGGACGGATCCGAAGTCGAAGGCAGAGGCGTTCGAGCTGGCCAAGGCGGAGCTGCCGCACGTGGTCGAGCATATGAGAAAGACGTACCCGGAGCTATCCGGCATTGAACTGGATGCCACGGCGCCGGAGCTGTATGTGCGCGAGACGCGGCATATCCAGGGCGAGTACCGCCTGAGCATCGTAGATGTACTGGAGAACCGTGACCAGTGGGACCGCGTCGGATTCGGTTCCTACCCGGTAGACATCCAGCGGATGTCGCCGGCGGACACGGGGGCGGTCGTTACCGGACCGAAGCAGTACGCGGTTCCGTTCCGCAGCCTCGTGCCGCTGAAGGTGGACGGGCTGCTGGTCGTCGGGCGCGCAGCCTCGTATGACTCGCTGCCGCACGGGACGGCCCGCGTGATTCCGGTCGGCATGGCGGCGGCGGAAGCGGCCGGCGCAGCCGCCAAGATCGCAGCGGAGAACGGGATGACGTTCCGCCAGATGGCGGCATCCAAGGAAAGCATCGCCGCGCTTCATGATACGCTGAAGAAGCAGGGGATGGTCCTGGAGTCGTATACGCTGAAGCCGGAGCCGTTCATGGAGCACAAGGCCTACGAGGGCTTGAAGGTGGCGGTTACGCTCGGTCTGGCTACCGGAGGCTACAACAATGACTTCGGGCTGGATGCGAAGAGCAACCAGCAGCGGTTCGTGAACCAGCTCGAAGGGATGCGCAAGTTCAAACCGGCTGTTCTGGCCGGCAGTCCTGCCGGAGCTCTTGCGAAGGGCTCCGATCCAAAGTCGCTTCCGCTGACGCTGGATACCGCCGCCCACATGATCGCGCTGCTTGTGAAAGCGGAAGCCGGGCCGGAGAACGCGGTATCGGTGCTGACCGGCAAGGGGCTGCTTCAGCCGAAGACGATCGAGGCGATCGGCAATAAGGCGGAGCTGACCAACGGAGACACATTCCTCCTGATCCGGGACGTATATAACGCGGTCAAAGCGGAATCCTAAGCCGTATTCCTGGTTGGGAGCCCAAGTTCCCGATTTCGGTGTTCGGGACGCTTGACTTCCGGCAGAGAGATCATTACAATGAGTGTTAACCATTGCCAAAACATGTCGATCCATCGATGGGAAAGAGTAGTACGAATCTTGCGTATACCAGAGAGGGAAGCCGAGGCTGTAAGCTTCCTTGCGCGAATCGCACGAAAGACCTCCCGGAGGACGGTCGGGGAACTCCGCCGTATCCGTATGGCCCAAGGCCATTTACCGGTACCGGACAGTAGCCGCACGCGCAGGCGGGCGTTATCCGCATGAAGTGTGAAAGAGAAGCAGGCGTGCCGCGAAGGCGGTGTCCGGGCTCTTTCGAATCGTGGGTGGTACCGCGGGAGACTAGCTGCAAGCTCAATCTCTCGTCCCTGAACAAGTTCAGGGGCGGGAGTTTTTTGTTTTTTAGAAGCAGAAACAGGTGAGCAGAAGGAAAGGAGTCAGAGCTTACGATGAGCATTCAGAAACCAAAGGGCACGCAGGACCTGCTGCCCGGTGAAATCGAGAAGTGGCAGTATATTGAGAACAAGGCGCGCGAGCTGTGCCTGAGATTCAATTACAAGGAGATCCGCACGCCGGTCTTCGAGAGCACAGAGCTGTTCCAACGCGGCGTCGGCGAGACGACGGATATTGTCGAGAAGGAAATGTATACCTTCATCGATAAGGGCGACCGGAGCATGTCGCTCCGTCCCGAAGGCACGGCGGGCGTCGTGCGCTCCTATGTGGAGAATAAGCTGTACGGCGAACCGGATGTCACGAAGCTGTATTACATCGGGCCGATGTTCCGGTACGAACAGCCCCAAGCGGGCCGATACCGCCAGTTCCACCAGTTCGGCATCGAGGCGTTCGGCGCCGTCGACCCGGGGATCGATGCGGAAGTGATCGCGCTCGGCTACACCTTCTACAAGGAGCTGGGTCTGAAGGATGTTGTGGTGGAGGTCAACTCGGTCGGCACGCCGTCCGTGCGCGCCTCTTACCGCGAGCACATCCAGCAGTTCTTCGCCCCCGTGAAGGACCAGCTCTGCAAGGACTGCCAGTCCCGTTACGACCGTAATCCGATGCGGATTCTCGATTGCAAGATCGACCAGAAATTCTGCGAAGGCGCACCGACGATCACCGAGCACCTCGACGAGGAATGCCGGTCGCACTTCCAGGCGGTGCAGGACTACCTGACGGCGATGGACATTCCGTTCCGCCTCAACCCAAGACTCGTCCGCGGCCTGGATTACTACACGCACACCGCATTCGAGTACAAAGCGGGCGGGATCGGCGCTATCGACACGATCGGCGGCGGCGGACGCTACAACGGACTCGTCGGCCAGATCGCCGGCGGGAACAACGACAAGCCGGGCGTGGGCCTGGGCCTCGGGATGGAGCGCATCCTGCTTGTGCTGGCCGCACAGGGTGTTGAGATCCCGGCGGCGAAGCCGCTGGACGTCTATCTGATCGGCCTCGGCGAAGCCGCCGACAAGGAATGCGTACGGCTCCTGCAGCAGGTTCGGGCCGCCGGCCTCAGCGGCGAGAAGGACTACCTAAGCCGTAAGATGAAGGCTCAGATGAAATCGGCGGACCGTCAGCAGGCCGCCTATGTCGCTATCCTTGGCGACGACGAACTGGCCAAAGGCGAGATCAGCGTGAAGAGCATGCTGACCGGCGAGCAAGAGACGTTACCGCTATCCGGCTTCGTGCAGACCTTGGCGGACCGGATCCGGAATGTATAGATTTCCCCATACCGAATAACACTTGGAGGTAGAACAAGCCATGACTACTATGCTCAAAACGCATCATTGCGGCTCCCTGACGAAAGCGAACGTCGGAGAGACCGTAACCCTGAACGGATGGGTGCAGCGCCGGCGCGACCTTGGCGGCGTCCTCTTCATCGACCTGCGTGACCGCAGCGGCCTGGTCCAGATCGTCTTCAATCCGGCATTCTCGGGCGAAGCGCTGGCGACAGCAGACCGTGCCCGCAACGAGTTCGTTCTTGCCGTACGCGGTAAAGTCGTCGAGCGCGACGCGGAGACGGTGAACGCGAACCTGCCGACCGGCGAGATCGAAGTGCAGATCACTGAGATCGAGATCCTGAACCAGGCGAAGAACCCGCCGTTCTTCATCGAAGACGGTATCGAGATTGACGAGTCGCTCCGCCTGAAGTACCGCTACCTCGACCTGCGCCGTCCGGAGATGCAGCGCACGCTGGTGCTCCGTTCGAAGGCAGCGAAGGTGTTCCGCGACTACCTCGACGAGAACGGCTTCATCGACGTCGAGACGCCGATCCTGACGAAGAGCTCGCCGGAAGGCGCGCGCGACTACCTCGTGCCAAGCCGCGTGCATCCGGGCGAATTCTTCGCGCTGCCGCAGTCGCCGCAGATCTATAAGCAGCTGCTGATGGTGGCCGGCCTCGAGCGTTACTACCAGATCGCCCGCTGCTTCCGCGACGAGGACCTTCGCGCCGACCGTCAGCCGGAGTTCACGCAGGTGGACATCGAGACGTCGTTCCTGTCCCAGGACCAGCTCCTCGACTTGATGGAGAAGCTCGTGGTCCGCTTGTTCCGCGAGACGGCGAACGTCGAGATCCCTACTCCGTTCCAGCGTATCTCCTACGCCGACGCCATGGGCAAGTACGGCTCCGACAAGCCGGACCTGCGCTTCGGCCTCGAGCTGAAGGATGTATCGGACATTGTGAAGAGCTCTGGCGTGCAGGTGTTCGCCAGCGTCGTATCGAAGGGCGGCCAAGTCAAGGCGCTCAACGCCAAGGGCTGCGGCACGTGGAGCCGCAAGGAGATTGACGACCTCGGCGTCTATGCGGCCCGCTACGGGGCCAAAGGCCTGGCGTGGATGACCTACAAGGAAGGCGAGCTGAAAGGCCCGATCGTGAAGTTCTTCACGCCGGAAGAGCTCGAAGCCCTGAAGTCGCACCTCGAAGCTGAAGAAGGCGACCTGCTCCTCTTCTCCGCGGACACGAAGAAGGTCGTTGCCGATGTGCTGGGCAACCTGCGTCTGAAGATCGGCCGCCAGCTGGGCCTTATCGACGACAGTGTGTTCAAGTTCGCATGGGTCGTCGACTTCCCGCTCCTCGGCTACGACGAAGAAGCGAAGCGCTATGTGGCGGAGCACCATCCGTTCACGCGTCCGAAGGATGAAGACCTGCACTTCTTCGACACAGACCCGGGCCAAATCCGGGCGCAGGCGTACGACCTCGTGCTCAACGGCTACGAAGTCGGCGGCGGCTCCATGCGGATCTACCAGCGCGACGTGCAGGAGAAGATGTTCAGCGCTCTGGGCTTCTCGCCTGAAGAAGCGAAGGAGCAGTTCGGCTACCTCCTCGATGCCTTCGAATACGGCACGCCGCCGCACGGCGGGATGGCCTACGGCTTCGACCGTCTGGTGATGCTGATCTCCGGCCGCACCAACCTGCGTGAGACGATCGCCTTCCCTAAGACGGCGAGTGCGACGGACCTTCTCATGGATGCGCCAAGCACGGTAGACGACAAGCAGCTCGAGCAGCTGTCGATCCGTACGGCCGTGAAGCAGCCTTCGCCGAAATAACCGATACGACAAGGAGTGTGTTCCGCCATGCTGAACCAGTTCTCCCGCACGGAACTCGCCATCGGGCCGGAAGGGCTTCAAGTCATGAAGAACAGCACGGTCGCGGTGCTCGGGATCGGCGGCGTCGGTTCGATCGCCGCCGAGGCGCTGGCCCGTACCGGTGTGGGTCGCCTGATCCTGATCGATAAGGACGTCGTCGACATCACGAACGTCAACCGCCAGATCCATGCGCTGACAACCACCGTCGGCCAGCCGAAGGTCGATCTGATGAGAGAGCGCATCCTGCAGATCAATCCGGAGTGTGAGGTCATCGCCCTCCGGATGTTCTACACGGAGGAGACGTACGAGGAACTGTTCAAGTATCCGCTCGATTATGTGCTGGACGCTTCCGATACGATTTCGTACAAGATCCACCTCATCAAGCAGTGCCTGCGCCGGAAGATCAAGTTGATCTCGAGCATGGGGGCCGCCAACAAGATGGACCCGACGAAGTTCCAGGTCGCCGACATCTCCAAGACGTCGGTAGATCCGCTGGCCCGGGTGATCCGTCTGAAGCTGCGCAAGGAAGGCATCAAGAAGGGCGTCAAGGTCGTCTTCTCCACGGAAGTGCCTATGAAGCCCCGCGAGGATGTCACGCAGAAGATCGTACCGGAGAACGCGCCGGAGATCCGCAAGGCCCAGCAGCCTCCGGCAAGCAATGCTTTCGTGCCGCCGGTGGCCGGCCTCATCATGGTCAGTGTCGCGGTCCGCGACCTGCTCGCGAAGGCGGGCATCAAGTCATAGTGCGTACGCGGGGACCCGGCCGGTTGAGGCCGGCCCGGTCCGCGGAATCAGTCATAACACCCTGCCGTCCTCTGGACGGCGGGGTGTTTGACGTAGGCTCGCGGGGCGCCGGAGGGAATGCGGCGATGATTCATCGTAGGAGAGAGTGCGATGCGCGGTCCAGCCGCTGCAGGCAAGATGCTCTGATGCCCCCCCGCAGAGGCGCTCCTGGGGCTGCACGTTGTAATCTGCAGGCGGGGGCTTATAATGGAGGAAGGGGTGGAAGATACACACGGCTGCACACACCCGTTGCTGCGGCGGCGCCCCGAATATTCCATGAAGCATCTCATGAATCCCAAGCGGATAAGGTTGTGAATAACGATGGACTTATTTACCATGGCGGCGGAACAGAGCCCGGAAGGCCGGCTGCTGGCCGACCGGATGCGTCCCCGCACACTGGAAGAATATATCGGGCAAGAGCAGATCGTCGGTCCCGGCAAGCTGCTGCGACGGGCGATCGAAGCGGATCAGGTGACCTCGATTCTCCTCTACGGCCCGCCGGGAACGGGGAAGACGACCTTGGCCGGCATTATCTCTAACCGTACCTCGGGCATCTTCGTGAAGTTGAATGCGGTGGATGCCGGGGTGAAGGACGTGCGGGAGGTCATCGACCAGGCGAAGCAGAACCGTTCGCTCTACGGCAAGAAGACCATTCTGTTCCTGGACGAGGTGCACCGCTTCAACACGTCCAGGCAGGACGCCCTGCTGCCGGCGGTCGAGCAGGGTATCATTATCTTCATCGGCGCGACGACGGAGAACCCGTTCCACCATGTGAACGGGGCGCTTCTATCGCGTTCGACGCTGTTCCAGCTCCAGTCGCTTACGCATGAGCACTCGCTGCTGGCGATGCGGCGGGCCCTCGCCGACTCGGAGCGTGGGCTCGGGTTCCTGCCCATCCAGGCGGAAGAAGAGGCGCTGGATCACTTGTCCAAGATGGCCGGCGGGGATATCCGGCGGGCGCTCAATGCACTGGAACTGGCGGCCTTAACGACGCCTCCCGAGCAGGACGGCACGATCCGCATCACGCTCGAGGTGGCGGAGGAGTCGATCCGCAGGCCGACCCTGAAGGCGGACGAGTCCACGCAGTACGACGTTCTCTCAGCCTTCCACAAGAGCCTGCGGGGCTCGAGCGACGCGGCGCTGTTCTGGTTCGTCTACGCCGTGGAGCAGCTCGGCATGGACCCCATGACGTTCTTGCGCCGGCTGATCGTCATGTGCAGCGAGGACATTGGGCTCGCGAACCCGCAGGCGATGGTGCAGGCGGTCACGGCCATGGACGCCTACCATAAGATCGGCTGGCCCGAATCAAAATATGTGGTAGCCCAGGCCATTCTGTTCGCGGTGGAGAGCCCGAAGTCCGATGCGATCCCCCAGGCGCTCGGCCGGGTGGGCCAGGCCATCGAGCGGCTGCGCAGCGCCGAGGTGCCCCTGCATCTGCGTGACGGTCATTACGCGGGGGCAGAGAAGCTCGGACACAAGGGGTACCAGTATCCCCATAACTTCCCGAATCACTATGTCGAGCAGCAGTATCTTCCCGATGCGATCCGCACCGCCCGGTTCTACGAGGCGACGAACCAGGGCATGGAGGACAAGATCCGGCAGAACCAGGAGAAGCGCCATGGGGGCCCGCGCAAGTAGAAGGCCGCGGGAGGTTCCCTCCGTCACCGTCACTCTCAGGAACAACCCCGACGTCTCTGTAGGCGGTGGGTGAACACGCCGCGGACAGCGAGGGTGCGGGCACGATGGACTGAATAGACGTCCGTGATTCTTCGCGGACCTTACGGGCGGAATGAGCTTCG
The DNA here is from genome assembly GCF_027533645.1 of Paenibacillus caseinilyticus. Taxonomy (GTDB): domain Bacteria; phylum Bacillota; class Bacilli; order Paenibacillales; family NBRC-103111; genus Paenibacillus_G; species Paenibacillus_G caseinilyticus. The sequence goes on along the minus strand of NZ_JAQAGY010000003.1, from coordinate 118,936 downwards.
CTGTTCACGAGAAAAAGCTGAGCATAATGCAATAAGGATACCTAGACCGTCCGGACAACCGGACGGTTTTTTAGTTATTATAGAATACCGTTCGGGCTTCCGGACGCTTATTTGCTTTTTGGGCTGGAGAAGCAGGGAAGGGGCTTCACTCTATAGAAATTTAAAGAAGTTTATATTTATATGAAATTTAGGTTGACAGTCCCTAGGTGTAAATAATAATATTAAGTTATTAATACATATATTAATAACTTTCCTTGGGAGGGACACAACCCATCATGGCCGATCCTAAAAAAGCGACAATGGTAGTGGATAAAGAGTTCGTCATCAGCGAGATCGACAAGCGGATCTACGGATCCTTCATAGAACATCTGGGACGCGCCGTCTACGGCGGGATCTATGAGAAGGAGCATGCGACGGCTGACGAGCAGGGCTTCCGCCAAGACGTACTGGATCTTGTAAGAGAGCTCCAGGTGCCGATCGTTCGCTACCCGGGCGGTAACTTTGTATCCGGATACAATTGGGAAGACGGTGTAGGTCCGGTGGACCAGCGCCCGCGCCGCCTGGATCTCGCATGGAAGACCGTCGAGCCGAACTGGATCGGTACGAACGAGTTCGCGGACTGGTGCCGCAAGGCCGGTACCGAGATCAACATGGCGGTCAACCTAGGCACCCGGGGTCCGGAAGAAGCGCGCCAACTGCTCGAATACTGCAACCATCCGGGCGGCTCTTACTTCAGTGACCTGCGGATCTCGCACGGCTATAAGGACCCGCATAACATCAAGACCTGGTGCCTCGGCAACGAGATGGACGGTCCTTGGCAGATGGGCAGCAAGACGGCGGCGGAATACGGCCGCATCGCTGCAGAGACCGGGCGCATGATGAAGATGTACGATTCCTCGCTGGAGCTCGTGGCCTGCGGCAGCTCGAACCGCGGTATGCCGACCTTCGCGGAATGGGAAGCTACAGTGCTGGATCTTTCCTATGAGCACGTGGACTTTATCTCACTTCACACGTATTACGGCAACAAGGAGAATGACCCGGGGAACTACCTGGCCCGCTCGCTCGACATGGATGCCTTCATCGAATCCGTGGTGGCCATCGCCGACTATATCAAGGCGAAGCACCGCAGCAAGAAGACGATCAACCTGTCGTTCGACGAGTGGAACGTATGGTACCACTCCCACGAGTCCGACAAGAAGCTCGAGCCATGGACCATCGCCCCTCCGCAGCTCGAGGACCACTACAACTTCGAGGATGCGCTGCTCGTCGGCTGCATGCTGATCTCCATGCTGAAGCATGCGGACCGTGTCAAGATCGCATGCTTGGCGCAGCTGGTTAATGTCATCGCTCCGATCATGACCGAGACAGGCGGCGGCAGCTGGAAGCAGACCATCTTCTATCCGTACATGCACGCTTCCGTCTACGGCCGCGGCGTCTCGCTGAAGCCCGTCATTCGCTCGTCGAAGTACGACAGCAAGGACTTCACGGATGTGCCTCACCTGGAATCGGCTGTGACCTACAACGAGGAAGAAGAGACGCTGACGGTCTTCGCCGTCAACCGCGATCTGTCCGACGCGCTGGAGCTCGAATGCGATCTGCGTCAATTCGAGGGCTACCATGTGGTAGAGCATCTGGTGCTCGAGCATGAGGATCTCAAAGCCGCCAATACGCTGCAGGAAGAGAAAGTGAAGCCGCACAGCGGCGGTTCCGCGAAGCTCGACGGAGGCCGGCTGTTCGCAAGACTCGGCAAGGCGTCTTGGAACGTCATCCGGCTTGCGAAGAGGGCGTAAGCCAAGCTCAGCTCACTTGATGAACGCATAAGCAGGGAACGCAAGAACACCCCAAAGCCGCCATTGCGGTTTTGGGGTGTTTCAATTGGTGGGATACAAGCCGGACTTTGTCCTAATTGTGCGAAAACAGGCATATTGGAACAAGGTTCGCGCTTATATTGTATTAATACTGCTGCGGGAATAGTCCTTGGCATCGCCGCCGAAGCGTTAAAATCTGGTAAAGCCGGGGGGAGGTGTGCCTGTCCGCCCGCTCCCGGCGGATGGGTGGTAATGGGTGAGTAGCGATCCTCTGATGCTCGTGACCGACATGAGTTTGGTGCTTCTTCTGGTGTTGTTGAACGGTTTCTTCGTTGCTGCCGAGTTTGCCATGGTGAAAGTATCATCCTCGCGGCTCGAGATTCTGGCTGGAACCGGCTCTCGCAGGGCCCGGTTCGCGCAGGGGGTGGTCGGCAATCTGGATGCCTATCTGTCCGCCTGCCAGCTTGGCATTACGCTGACGTCGCTCGGTCTCGGGTGGCTCGGCGAGCCTGTTGTGGCTTCTGTGCTAGAGCCCTTATTTGCGCCGCTTGGCCTGCCGCAGCCGGTGATGCAGACCGTCTCGTTTGTGATCGCTTTCACACTGATTACGGTATTCCACATTACGCTGGGCGAGCAGTTCCCCAAAACCTATGCGATCCGCAAACCGGAGCAGGTTACGCTGCTCTCGGCGGTCCCGCTGGCCGGCTTCTACAAGCTCATGTACCCTTTTATCTGGTTCCTGAACGGGGCTTCCGGCGCGATGCTCCGCCTCGCGGGCATTCGGTCCTCGGACCGGCATTCCTCCGCCCATACGGAAGACGAGATTCGTGTGCTGATGAAGGAGAGCTCCCGGAGCGGCCATATCGATGCGGCGGAGATGACGCTGATGGACAATATATTCGATTTTGCGGATACGCATGCCCGGGAGATTATGATCCCCCGCACGGAGATGGTCTGCCTGTATGCCTTCCGCTCGTATGAGGAGAACAAGCGGATCGCGGTCAGCGAGATGCATACCCGCTACCCGGTCTGCGACCCCGACAAAGACAGCGTGATCGGGTTCGTGCATATCAAAGACCTGCTGAAGGCGGACGGGGAGGCGCCGGACCTGCAGCGTGTCATGCGTCCGATCCTGAAGGTGCCCGAGTCGATGCAGATCAGCGCGCTGCTGAAGCTCATGCAGAAGATGAAGTCCCAGATGGCGCTGCTCATCGACGAATACGGGGGCACCTCGGGGCTTGTGACCTTCGAGGACATTATCGAAGAGATTGTCGGAGAGATCCAGGACGAATTCGACGAGGAGCAGCCGCAGATCGAGCGGAGGGACGAGGAGACGTATTCGATCGACGGCCGGCTGCTGATCGAAGAGGTGAATTCTTATTTCGGGCTGAACATCGAGTCCGACAACTTCGATACGATCGGCGGGTGGATCTACTCCCAGGTGGAGATGCCGCCGAAGAAGCACCAGAGCATCAATTGGAACGAGAAGGCCGAGTTCCTGATTGAGGAGATGGACCACCTGCGCATCACCCGCATCCTGGTGAAGCGGCGCGCGAGGGACAACCGGGAGCCGCCGCTGTCAGGCCGGGGATGAGGAGGGAGCTTGCGCACGAGAGGCATGACCCGGCGGATCGGTCACGAGCGGGGCTGAGGGCTGGCAAAAAGGAGCTGCGCAGGACGGCATTCGCTGGCCGTCTGCTCCAGAGAAAGCGTGGATCGGCGTCGCTTGCCCCCGCCGTACCACCCCCGCCGTACCGCCGCCGCCGGGCGCGGGCCTCCCCGAATCCAAAAAGGACAAAGCCGGCAGCGCGTAGCTGCTTGCTTTGTCCTTTTGGGTTGCCCTTTGCAGAACCATGAACTCGCAGAGCTCGTTCATGGTGTCCTATACGCAGCCGGCCATCTGCCGGGAAGCATAATCTATGCCTCAACCAGCCTGCACATTGGCTTGGGCGCTCCTCGCGCTTAGCGTCTTGCCGGGGCCTTCGGCGTCGCAGCCGCTTCGTCGAGCATGATCAGCTTGTCGATCGTTGCGCCGCCAAGGCACTCCTCGCCGTCGTAGAACACGACCGACTGGCCTGGCGTCACGGCCTTCTGCGGCTGGTCGAAGGCGATCTCGCACGTACCGCCCTCGCCGAAGGTTACCGTCACGCCCTGGTCGGGCTGGCGGTAGCGGAACTTCGCCGTGCAGCGCAGAGGAGCTGCCGGCACCCCGCCGCCGATCCAGTTGAGGTCGGTCGCGAGCAGCCCCTTCGTGTACAGGGCCGGATGCTTCTCGCCCTGCACCACATAGAGGATATTGCGCTCCAGGTCCTTGCCGGCGACGAACCACGGCTCGCCGCTGCCGGAGCCGCCGCCGATGCCGAGGCCCGAACGCTGCCCGAGCGTGTAGTACATGAGTCCGTCGTGGCGGCCCTTCAGCTCGCCATCAAGCGTACGCATCTCGCCGGACTTCGCGGGCAGATAGCCGCTCAGGAATTCCTTGAAGTTGCGCTCGCCGATGAAGCAGACGCCGGTACTGTCTTTTTTCTTCGCGGTCGCAAGGCCGGCTTTCTCTGCTATCGCGCGGACTTCCGGCTTCGGCAGGTGGCCGATCGGGAACATGGCCTTCGAGAGCTGATACTGGTTCAGCGCGTTCAGGAAGTAGGTTTGATCCTTATTCCCGTCGACGCCCCGCAGGAGACGGTGCATGCCGTCCGTATGCTCGACGCGGGCATAGTGGCCTGTAGCGATATAGTCGGCGCCGAGCTCGAGTGCCTTGTTCAGGAACTCGCCGAACTTGATCTCGCGGTTGCACATCACATCCGGATTCGGCGTGCGGCCCTTGCGGTATTCGTCGAGGAAGTAAGCGAATACCTTGTCCATGTATGGTTTTTCAAAATTTACCGTATAATAGGGGATGCCGATCTGGTCGCAGACGCGGCGCACATCCTCCGCATCTTCTTCGGCGGTGCAGTGGCCGAACTCATCGGTGTCGTCCCAGTTTTTCATGAACACGCCGATGACGTCATAGCCCTGCTCCTTCAGCAGGAGAGCCGAGACCGAAGAATCGACGCCGCCGGACATGCCCAATACGACGCGTGTCTTGTGTGTCATCATCATTACCTCGCTTTGTGGCTGTACATCCGTACATCTGTTTCCCATTATACACGGGATAGGGCCAAGCTCCAAAGCGGAAAAAATTTTCAACAATATGTCACGGAATTTCTCCCATAATAGAAGGTTTTATGTTACCATAGAAACGATACACTAATGTATGGATTGTTGGGAAAGTTCCGGCACAGCCGGTCGTTCTCCGATGAATCCGTTCGAGGCGGGTTTTTGTCCGGCGCCACCTGGCGGCTGGTAAAGAACCTGCACTTTTTGAATCCAAAACGAGGTGCTTTGAATTGAAGATTTCCACCAAAGGCCGCTACGGGCTAACCATCATGATGGAGCTGGCGACGAAGTTCGGAGAAGGCCCTACCTCACTCAAAAGCATCGCGGAAAAGCATCAGCTCTCGGAGCACTACCTGGAGCAATTGGTCGCCCCTCTGCGCAACGCAGGACTGGTGAAAAGCATCCGCGGCGCATATGGCGGCTATATTCTGTCAAAAGCCCCGGAAGAAATCTCCGCAGGGGATGTGATCCGGGTGCTCGAAGGTCCGATCTCTCCGGTAGACTTCACCGAAGAGGACGATCCGGCGAAGAGACACCTCTGGATGCGGATCCGCGACGGCATCGCCGAAGTGCTGGATTCGACGACTTTGGGCGATCTCATTAACTTCAAGGATGAGGGCAGCGGCGACAACTATATGTTCTATATCTGACCCTGCGAATTTTCACGAGAATGCGGTGACTTGACTTGAATCCTATCTATTTGGACCATGCGGCCACAACTCCCGTCCACCCGGAGGTGGTGGAGCGCATGCTGCCCTATTTGTCGGAATATTTTGGTAACGCATCCAGTACGCACCGCGCAGGCAGGGATGCCCGCGCGGCCCTGAATGCGGCCCGGGATCGGATCAGCGCTTTCATCGGCTGTTCACCGGCGGAGCTGGTGTTCACCGGAAGCGGCACGGAGAGCGACAATACCGCGATCTTTGGTGCGGCGGAAGCGGCCTCCGGCCGGGGGCGCCATATCATTACGACTCAGATCGAGCACCACGCGGTGCTGCATGCGTGCGAACGTCTGGAGAAGTTCGGCTACGAGGTGACTTACTTGCCCGTCGACACGGCCGGCCGGGTGTCGGTCCGCGATGTGGAAGCGGCCGTGCGCCCGGACACCATCCTCATCAGCGTCATGTACGCGAATAACGAGGTCGGCACGCTGCAGCCTGTCCAGGAGATCGGTGCCCTGGCCAGAGAGAAGGGGATCTTGTTCCATGTCGACGCCGTTCAGGCGCTCGGGCATGTTCCCATCGATCTTGGCAGCCTTCCTGTCGATTTCATGAGTTTTTCCGCGCATAAGCTCAGCGGTCCCAAGGGGACTGGTGCATTATATATAGCAAGGACCGCCCGTGTGGCTCCGCTGCTGTACGGCGGCTCTCAAGAGCGCAAGCGCCGTGCCGGCACGGAGAATACGGCGGGCATCGTCGGGTTTGCAGAAGCGGTGAAGATTTTTGAGGGCGCAAGGTATGAAATGCAACAAAAGTTGGAAAAACTACGTCAAGAAATGGTAATGGAGTTCGGTCGCCGTCTCGGTCCCGGCGGCTATGTCGTCAACGGCCACGAGAGCGAGAGGCTCCCGCACATCCTGAATGTCAGCTTTCCCGGGGTATCGACCGAGAGCCTGCTGATGAATCTGGATATGGCGGGGGTTGCGGCGGCCAGCGGCTCCGCGTGCACTTCCGGTTCTCTGGAAGTATCCCACGTACTGCGCAGCATGGGGCTGCCCGAGGAGGTCACGGCTTCGGCCGTCCGCTTCAGCTTCGGACGTACCAACGACGAAGCGCAGGTCGCAGCCGCGGCGGAGCAGGTAGAGAGGATCGTAACCCGTCTGCGCAGACAGGCCTAGCTGCCGGACCGGTGCCGGGCCCGCGCGTTCCAGGCCAGGACGCATCCGCTCCTCCCGCTCCGTGGAATCACAGCTAGATAGAGGAGTGAGCGAGTCTTGAGAAGAGCGCGCGATGTCATCGGTCTGCCGGTCATGTGCCTCGAATCCGGGAAGCAGACCGGCGAAGTCAAAGACCTCCTGCTGGATGATCAGTGGCAGGTGCGGATGCTCCTGCTGGAGACGAAGCACTGGTACTCCGATCCGATGTGCATCCGGGCCGAGGATGTCGCAGCCTTCGGCGAGGACGCGGTCATGATCCCATGCGGGGACGTCGTGCAGCTGCTGCCGGACGAAGTGCCTTACCGCAGTCTGCTCTGCGGGGACGGCAAGGTGAAGGGGATCCCCGTCCTGACGGCGAACGGCCGGCAGCTGGGGGTTGTCGAGGATGTTTATCTCGGAGCGGATCAGGGTATAAAGGTAATAGGTTACGAGCTTAGCGAGGGTTTCCTGACGGACTTAAGAGAAGGGCGCAAGTGGCTGCCGCTTCCGGATCCGGTGAAAGCCGGGGAAGATGTACTCATTGTTCCCGTCCATGCAAGCGATACATTACAAGAAATCTTCGAATCAAAAGAAGAATAGGGTGATACCGATGCTACGTTGTCCAAATTGCAATTCCAAAGATATCGGCAAGATCGGTTCCCATCAGTTTTACTGCTGGGGCTGCTTTATCGAATTGACCGTGAACGGAGAGAAAATGTCGGTCTTCCAAGTGGAAGAGGACGGCACGCTCAGCTCTCTGGATGATTTGTTCTTTGAAGAAGAAATGCCGCAAGTTCACGCGAATTAATGCCGGACCCGCTCAGGGCTTCCGGTCATCGACACCGCTTCTGACGCAGGCCTCCGGGCTTCGCGGGAGCGGTGTTTTTCAGTTTGCGGCGAAGGCTTACTCCTTCATTGTATTCGTGGTCATGGCGGCTTATGTAGGATAGGGGACGCGGACGGGCCGGAGGATTAAGCGGGAGAACTCTTACATATACTGTAACAGGCGGTGAAGTTTTAAGGGAATCCGTGCCGCACGCTTGCTTGATCGATGAGCCGGTGCAGAGGCTTACCCAATAGATGGCGATGACCGTATCCGGCACTGTGCGAGCAGCCCGGAGAGCGCAGACTTTTTAATAGATAAGGGAGGGCGAGGATGGACCGTTTTACGAAGAACAGTCTGCTGCTCGGGATGGTTTATATGCTGCTCGCCTTGATCATTCTTTTCATGCTGCAGCAGCTGCGTCCTTTGTTTGTAGGGATTTATCAGTTTTTGCAGGAGATTCTGACGCCGTTCATCATCGCGATGATCATCTCCTATGTGCTCAATCCCGTAGTGACCCTGCTCGGGGCAAGGAAGGTGCCGAGGACCATCGCCGTCCTGCTGATCTACGCGGTCTTCATCACCTCGACGACCGTCGTGCTGATGAATGTCATTCCGATGTTCGTGCGCCAGCTTGCCGAGCTCAATGAGCATATGCCGGATGTGGCGTTCAAAGCGCAGAGCGTGGTAGAGAATATGAACGACCTGCAGTTCCTGCCGGACAGCGTGCGGACCGGGATCAACCAATCTCTCTCGAAGCTGGAGAACGGCGTCTCGCTGGCGATTGCGAATTACATCAATTCCATCGGGAGCACGATCAACACGCTGTTTCTCATCTTCATCATACCGTTCGTGGCGTTCTACATTCTCAAGGATTTTCAACTGCTGGAGAAAACGACGCTGGCGATCGTGCCCCGCCATCACCGCAAGGAAATCGTCTCGATGCTGATGGATATCGATACCGCGCTCGGCAACTACATCCGGGGGCAGTTCACAGTGTGCATGATCGTAGGGCTGCTCGCTTATGTCGGCTACTGGCTGATCGGCATGCCTTATGCGCTGCTTCTTGCCTGCGTGGTGGCGGTATTCAACATCATTCCGTACCTCGGTCCGTTCCTCGGGGCGGCCCCCGCGTTGATCGTGGCTTCCACCATCTCAGTCAAAATGCTGCTCTTCGTCATTCTCGTCAATACGGCCTGCCAGATCCTCGAGGGCAATGTCATTTCTCCGCAGGTTGTCGGACGCTCGCTTAAGATGCATCCGCTCTTCATCATATTCGCGCTGCTTGTTGGCGGGGAGATCGCCGGGATTGCGGGCCTGATCTTGGCTGTGCCGTTCTTTGCCGTAATGAAAGTGATCCTGCAGCATGTGTTCACCTATTACATCCACCGCCGTACGCCAACCTGAGAGCGCGGAAGTACGGTCTGCCTGCGGAAGAGCCTGTCCTGTGCAGCGCTCTTCTTCGGTATGTGAGGCAGCGGTCAGCGAGAGATCGGCGTCCGGTGATTGCCAAGGCGTACCTTCCTATGAGATAGTTAGTAAGGAAGGCGGGCCTGACCTAGCGGGCCGTCATGTAAGCGAATGCGATTTTTGATGCAGAACGGTAAGGAGGCAGTTCCATGCTTCGCTATGAATACAACCCAGAGCTGCTCACCATCGAGGAGGATGCGACGGGCCAGGATATCGAATTCCGGATGAAGATGCACCGCCCGGATGCGGAACTCGAGAAAGCGGTGAAGCGGATCCGCGACGAATTCAATGAGAACGACGTGATCACGGATGTGCTGTTCTATGCGCACGATCACGAGGAGTATCAGTGGATCGTCCGCAAGGATTACTATCTGGATTTTATACTCAGCTTGTTCAAACACCGGCTCGTTACGACGATGACCTGGAAGTAAGCCATGGGCTCATTGGAGGCCGGTCTTGGCCTAAGACGGGGAGAGGCGGCACGGCTGTCCGCCGGACCGGAGGGGGTCCCAAGTTGACATGCCTGCCCCAGGGCGGGTATACTTTGGTAAGGAATACCTTGACATGAAATCTTCCCAAAGCGCAGATGAAATTCAGTAAGTCATAGCCCATTAGCCAGAGAGAAGGCTAAGGAACCTCGGAGAGTCCCGTTCCTTGCTGCGAATGCCTTCCTGATGAAGAATGACTGAACGCTCATTTCGGAGCGCGGACGAACTCCGCCGGCCCCAAGACCCGTTATCGTCTTGTCTAAAGGAGATTGCCAAGAGGCTGCACGGACTGCAGGCCTGCTGCGCAATAACCAGGGTGGTACCGCGAGCAAATCGTCCCTGTTTTCAGGGGCGTTTTTTTGTTTTTTTTGGACCGGTCCGCGAGGCCTGTTCCCCCAAACCCACAATAAAAGGAGTAACCTTCATGAAAGCCAGTGAAATCCGTTCCAAGTGGCTGCAGTTCTTCGAAAGCAAAGGACACAAAATCGAGCCGAGCGCCCCGCTCGTCCCGCATAACGACCCGTCGCTCCTGTGGATCAATGCCGGGATGGCTCCGCTGAAGCCGTACTTCGACGGACGTGTCGTACCGGAGAATCCGCGGATCGCGAATTCCCAGAAGTGCATCCGCACCAACGATATCGAGAACGTCGGCAAGACGCGCCGCCACCACACGTTCTTCGAGATGCTCGGCAACTTCTCCATCGGCGACTACTTTAAGGAAGAAGTCATCACGTGGGCGTGGGAGTTCCTGACGAGTCCCGAGTGGATCGGCTTCGATCCGGAGCGTCTGTCGGTCACCGTGTATCCCGAAGATACCGAGGCGTTCGACTACTGGAACAAGAAGATCGGACTGCCGGAGGAGCGTATCTATAAGCTGGAAGAGAACTTCTGGGATATCGGCGAAGGCCCGTGCGGACCTTGTACCGAGATCTTCTACGACCGCGGCGAGAAGTACGGCGATCTCAGCGATCCCGAGTGCTGGCCGGGCGGCGAGAACGAGCGCTTCCTCGAAGTGTGGAACCTCGTCTTCTCGCAGTTCAACCACAACAAGGACGGCTCTTATACGCCGCTGCCGAACAAGAACATCGATACGGGCGCGGGTCTGGAGCGCTTCGCCTCGATCCTGCAGGACGTCGACTCGAACTTCGACACGGACCTGTTCCAGCCGATGATCCAGAAGACCTGCGAGCTCGCCGGCGTGAAGTACAAGGAGAACGAAGAGTTCGACGTGGCGCTGAAGGTCATCGCGGATCATATCCGTACGGTGGCGTTCTCCGTGGGCGACGGCGTGCTGCCGTCCAATGAAGGCCGCGGCTACGTCATCCGCCGCCTGCTCCGCCGCGCGGTCCGCTACGGCAAGGTGCTCGGCATGGAGAAACCGTTCCTGTACCTGCTGACGCCGATCGTGGGCGACGTGATGGGCATCTACTATCCGGAGGTGGTCGAGAAGCGCGAGTTCATCGAGAAGGTCATCCGTACGGAAGAAGAGCGCTTCCACGAGACGCTGTCCGACGGGCTGGCGATTCTCGGCGAGATGGCGGAGAAGGCGCGCCAGAACGGTTCTACGCAGATCTCGGGACCGGATGCGTTCAAGCTCTACGATACCTACGGCTTCCCGTTCGACCTCACGGAAGACTTCGCTGCCGAGAAGGGCATGACCGTCGACCGCGAGGGCTTCGATGGCGCGATGCAGGAGCAGCGCGACCGCGCCCGTGCCGCACGCCAAGATTCGGGCAGCATGCAGACGCAGGGCGGGCCGCTGGCCGACTTCACGGTTAAAACCCAGTTTGTTGGTTATACTGATTTGGTAACACCTGCTAAAGTGATCGCGGTTGTCCATGAGAACCAGTTCGTGGATCTCGTGGGCACGGGCGAAACCTGCCAGGTAATCTTGGACGTGACCCCGTTCTATGCCGAAAGCGGCGGTCAGGTCAGCGACCACGGCTACATTACGGCCGGCGATACGGTGCTCAAAGTGGAAGACGTAACGAAAGCACCGCACGGCCAGCACGTGCATACCGTAGTGGTGGAAGCCGGCGTGCTCCGCAAAGGAGATTCCGTCCAGGCGACAGTCACGCAGGATGTGCGTGAGGATATCATCAAGAACCATACCGCGACGCACCTGCTCCACAAGGCGCTGAAGGAAGTGCTCGGCGAGCACGTCAATCAGGCCGGTTCCCTGGTGGCTCCGGAGCGTCTGCGCTTCGACTTCTCGCACTTCGGGTCGATCTCGGCCGAAGAACTGCAGGAGATTGAACAGCGCGTGAACGCCCAGATCTGGAAGACGACGGAGGTCGATATCTCCCTGAAGCCGATCGCGGAAGCGAAGGCGATGGGCGCGATGGCCCTCTTCGGCGAGAAGTACGGCGATGTGGTCCGCGTCGTGAAGGTCGGCGGCTACAGCCTCGAGCTGTGCGGCGGCTGCCACGTGCAGAACACGAGCCAGATCGGCCTCTTCAAGATCATCAGCGAATCGGGGATCGGTTCGGGCGTGCGCCGGATCGAAGCGACGACAGGCCGCAACGCGTACCAGTATCTCGACGGCCAGCTGCAGCTGCTTCGCGACGCTTCGGGACTGCTCAAGTCGAACATCAGCGACGTGCCGAAGCGCATCGACGCCCTGTTCGGCCAGATCAAGGAGCTCTCCCGCGAGAACGAGTCCTTGAAAGCAAAGCTCGGCGGCATCGAAGCCGGTTCCCTGGAGGGTCAGGTCCGGACCGTGAACGGCGTCCAGCTGCTCGCGGCTCAGGTTACGGCAGGGGATATGGAATCCCTGCGGAACATCGTCGACCAGATGAAATCGAAGCTGGGTTCGGCCGTGATCGTCCTCGGCGCACCGGCCGAAGACAAGGTGAACCTCGTAGCGGCCGTCACGCCGGACCTGGTGGCTCAGGGCTACCATGCCGGCAAGCTCATCAAGGAAGTGGCCGTGCGCTGCGGAGGCAGCGGCGGCGGACGTCCGGATATGGCGCAGGCGGGCGGCAAGGATGCCTCGAAGCTCCAGGAAGCGCTGCAGAGCGTGAAAGGGCTGCTCGGTTCCAAATAAAATTTTTGCTTTGTCAAGAGGAATATTTCGACAAATGGCGAATAAGAGAGTGTAAGATGATGGCAGGGGGTGCTCAACGTGAGTTCGATGGATAAAACGATGAAGTTTAACGTAAAAGCGGAGGAGATCGAGACTTCGCCCAAAGAAGTCATACTCGCCGTGTATGATGCCCTCCAGGAGAAGGGGTATAATCCGATCAACCAGATCGTCGGTTATCTGCTCTCCGGCGACCCGGCTTACATCCCGCGCCATAACAATGCGCGCAGCATGATCCGCAAGAGGGAGAGGGACGAACTGATCGAAGAACTCGTCCGCTCCTATCTCCAGAACTACAAATCTTAAGCAGCCGCGGGCACTGGCGGCAGGAGGCGGGCCTTGGGCCGCTGCCGCTGCAAGGAGAGCATTACTTATGCGTTACATGGGACTCGATTATGGCGACAAAACGATCGGCGTGGCAGTCAGCGACGAGCTCGGCTGGACGGCTCAAGGGCTGGAAGTGATCCGCCGGACGACGCAGGAACGCGATCTCGCGCGCCTTCGGGAAATTACAGGGCAGTACGGTGTAACCGACATTGTGCTCGGTCTGCCGAAGAATATGAACAATACGATTGGCCCCCGTGGAGAAATTTGCATTGCATTCTCCCAAACTTTGCAAGAAACACTAGGGATGCCCGTCCACCTATGGGATGAACGGCTGACGACGGTTTCGGCCACACGTACGCTGCTCGAGGCGGACGTCTCCCGCAAGAAACGGAAGCAGGTCATCGACAAGATGGCGGCTGCGCTCATTTTGCAAAACTATATGGATTCTCATTCCAGGTAAAGAGGTGAAGGAACATGTCAGACAAAGACCAAATCCAAGAACAACAGCAAGAAGAGCCTGAAATCATCTATATTCCGGATGAAGAAGGTAACGAAGAAGAGTTCGAAGTCATCATGAAATTCGAAGTGGACGGCTCGGACAAAAAGTACATGATGGTTGTTCCTGTCGATGCCGAAGAGGAATCCGACGAAGTGTATGCGTTCCGCTATGAGGAAGACGGCGACGACCTGCAGCTCTATACGATCGATGACGAAGAAGAGTGGAATATCGTCGAAGAAACGTTCAACACCTTGATGGAAGAGTTCGACGAAGAGGAAGAAGAAGAATCCAAATCCTAATTCATACAGAGCCTGTGCCGCCAAGACGGGGCACAGGCTGTCTGCTGAGGAGGCTACCGCTTGAGCGCTGCACCGGAAGCTCAGCCGACACGCCAGTTGCGGGACGTGTTCGGAGATGATATTATTTTGTATGATGAGAAGCAGGAATCCGTCGTATACCGGATTGCCTCCGAGCTCATCTTGAAGGGCCAGGGCTATGCCATGCTCGAGAAGGCGAAGCCGGGCAAGGAAGACGAGCCCGAGATTTTCCGCGTCGCCGCGAAGGACGACGGGGAGCTGGAGCTCGAGACGATCGACGATGACGATGAGTGGGAGCTGGTCTCCGAACTCTTCGATGAATGGACTTTCCCGGCGGATGAAACCCTATAATACGTTGTAACCTGTGGCCCTTGCCGGAATTCCCCGGCTCTGTATGCCGCTGCCGGTACGCTTAAGGCAGCAGGAGTGCCGCTGCGCGTCTGGAGCCGAAGGGAGCAAGCAGGGAAGCCTGGAGCGGAGACAATCCGCTCTTTTTATTTTGATAGGACGGAACGTATATTTGCGTATTCTAGCCGGGCAAGCAGGGAAAGGGGAGCAGCAGACGCAACGTGGACAATACAGCAGGGCGCAGACGCTCCCGGGGATGGGGCGTTCTGGGCTTCATTTTGATTCTGGCCGCAGCGGCGGCTGCCGGTCTGTTCTATATCGGCAGTGCGATGAAGCCGCCGGCTTCCACATCCTCCGCGGTCCGGATCTCCTATCCGCCAGGGACTTCCACAGCACAGCTGGCGGAGGAGCTGGAGACGAAGGGGCTGATCCGCGACAGCCGGATCTTCACCCTGTATCTCCGGCTCAAGGGGGAAGGCGGCCGGTTCCAGGCCGGCGAGTACGAATGGTCGCCGGGCGCTAGCGCGGAGGAGATTATCGCCAAGCTGAACAGCGGCGAGACGGTGAAGGAAGCCGGACTGCGGCTGACCGTGCCGGAGGGCTTCACGGTGCTGCAGATCGCGCAGAAGCTGGCGGAGCAGGAAGCCGTGAAGGCCGATGCACTCCTTGCCGCAGCGGACAGCTATATCCCGGCGGGCAAGACCGAAGGCATGCCTCCTCTGCCGGCGGCGGACAGCAAGCTGCGGCACCGGCTCGAAGGATACTTGTTCCCCGAGACGTACGAATGGAAGAAGGATGCGAAGCCGCAGGAGATCGTCGATACGATGGTACGCGAGTTGGGCAGAAGGCTGAAGGATCTGCCGGACGGATGGCAGGACGCGATGAAGCAGCGGAACCTGACGTTCCATGAGGTACTCACAATCGCCTCTCTGATCGAACGCGAGGTGGTGGTCGATGAGGAGCGGAAGATCGTCAGCGGCGTGATCCAGAACCGTCTGGAGCAGGGCATGCCCCTGCAGATCGACGCGACGGTGCAGTATTTGCTGGACAAGCCGAAGGAGAGGCTCCTGCACAAGGACCTTGAAGTAGTCAGCCCTTATAATACTTATCTCAATAAAGGCCTGCCTCCGGGACCGATTGCCAGCCCTTCGCTCGCATCGATCGAAGCGGCGCTTTATCCGGAGAAAACCGCTTATTTGTTCTATGTCACGAAGAAGGACGGCACGATGGGCCACCTGTTCGCCGAGACGTTCGAGCAGCACAAGAAGAATATTGCCGAGAGCAACAAAGCCGGCAATCCGTAACGCTACATTTGGATGAAAAGAAGGGAAGTACGATGGTGAAGAAACCGGAACTGCTGATCCCGGCCGGCTCCGCAGAGGAAGCACGCCGGTATATGGAAGCGGGGGCAGACAGCGTATTGGTCGGCGAGCACCGCTTCGGCATGCGCCTGCCGGGCGAAGTGCCCGCGGAAGAACTCGGGGACCTGATCGGCTGGGCCCATGCGCGCGGGGCACGGGTCTATGCGGCGGTCAACAATATTATGGATAACCGCATGCTGCCGGACTTGAGAAGCTATATGGCCGTGCTGCAGGAGAAGGGAGTGGACGGCGTTGTGTTCGGCGACCCTGCGGTGCTGCTGGCGGCCCGCCAGGCGGCACCTGGCCTGAAGCTGCACTGGAATGCGGAGATGACCTCCACGAACTATGAGACAGCGCGCTACTGGGGCTCCAAGGGAGCCGTACGGATGGTGCTCGCGCGCGAGCTGAACCTGGAGGAGACGCTGGAGATTGCACGGCAGCTCCAGGGTACGATGGAAGTGCAGGTTCAGGTGCACGGCATTACGAACATCTACCATTCGAAGCGCAGCCTGCTGCAGAACTACAAGGAGCATCAGGGCCGCTTCGAGACGGTCTCCCGCGAGGAACTCGGCAAGGAGGAAGGCCTGTTCCTCATCGAACAGGAACGTCCGGGCGAGCGCTTCCCCGTATATGAGGATGAGAACGGAACGCATATCATGAGCTCGGACGATATGTGTATGCTGGACTCCCTTCATGAACTGATGGAAGGCGGCATCGATTCGCTCAAGGTCGAGTCGCTGCTGAAATCTCCGGCGTACAACGAAGAAGTAGTCCGCAGCTACCGCAAGGTCATTGATGCCTACACGACCGATCCGCAAGGGTACGAATTCCAGGAAGAGTGGCTCGAGGGAATCCGGGCGCTCCAGGATCCGAAGCGCGAGCTGAGCTACGGATTTTTCTTCAAAGAGCAAGTGTACTAAATCCAAGGAACGAATAGAGAGGTGTCATCATGACCTTGATGAGAGAGCAGCTGCTCGGCAAGCGCGTACGCTTCGAGAAACCGGAAGTCCTCGCGCCGGCCGGCAGCCTCGAGAAGCTGAAATTCGCGGTGCACTACGGTGCGGACGCGGTATATATCGGCGGTCAGCAGTACGGGCTGCGCTCCAATGCGGACAACTTTACGTTCGAGGAGATGCGCGAGGGTGTCGAGTTCGCGGAGAGATACGGTGCGAAGGTGTTCGTGGCAACCAACATCTACGCCCACAATGAGGATATCGAAGGGATCGAAGCTTATCTCAAAGGAATTCAGGATGCCGGCGTCCACGCGATCATCGTAGCGGATCCGGTTATCATCGAGACCTGTAAGCGGGCGGCGCCGAAGCTCGAGATCCATCTGAGCACCCAGCAGTCCACGATGAATGCGGGAGCGGTGCAGTTCTGGAAGGAAGAAGGCATCGACCGTGTCGTACTTGCCCGGGAAGTGACGATGGAAGAGATTCGTGAGATCAAGGAAACGGTCGATATGGAGATCGAGGTGTTCGTGCACGGGGCGATGTGTTCTTCGTATTCGGGCCGCTGCGTGCTCTCGAACCACTTCACGGACCGTGACTCCAACCGGGGAGGCTGCTCGCAGTCCTGCCGCTGGAAGTATGACCTGTTCACGACGGAAGATGACGCGGCGCAGATCGGAATTAAGGAGATCCCGCTGTTCCAGGAGGGGGATAACCCGTTCTCGATGAGCTCCAAGGATCTCTGTATGATCGAATCGGTGCCGGAGCTCATCCGGGCAGGCGTAGATTCCTTCAAAATCGAGGGCCGGATGAAGAGCGTGCATTACGTAGCTACCGTCGTGAATGCCTACCGTCAGGCTATCGATGCTTATTTCGCCGACCCGGAGAATTACGAGATGAATCCGCAGTGGCTGTATGAAATTCAGAAGGCCGCGAACCGGCCGCTGAATACGGGGTTCTTCTTCGATTCCCCGGGCCACGAGGATCATATCTTCGAGCCGGAAGAGAAAGCGGCCCCGTATGATTTTGTCGGCGTCGTCATGGAATACGACGAGGCCACCGGGATGGCGCTGATTCAACAGCGCAACCACTTCAAGCCGGGCCAGGAGGTCGAATTCTTCGGACCGAAGGGTACGTTCTTCAAGATGACCGTGCCGGAGATTCACAGCGAGGAAGGCCAGCCGCTGGATGCTGCAAGACATCCGCTGCAGCTCATCCGCATGAAAGTGGAGGCGCCGGTGAAGCCCCTCGATATGATGCGCAAAAAATTCGGCAAGCAATAAGGAAGGCAACACGAAGCTGCAGCGGACGCTGCGGCTTTTTTTATGCTCCAAGATCTAACATTTGAAGATAGGAGGCCCGATATAAAGAAGAGACGTTGGAACCTCTTTCCAAGGGGGTTAGGAGAACTAGGGTTGCGCCCAAAATATCAGGACTATTTTCTTAATTTATTGTAAGGTCGGGAAGGAAAGAAAGAAAATATGTCGAATAATGTTTGTATGCGATTACATTGCTATGACTGATTTTCTCTATCCTTCCATGAAATATATCTTACACAGGGGTGGGTACATGTGAAAGACCAGTGGACATCATTGAAATCCAAATTGAAATCCAAATTGAAATCCAAGCTGTCCGGGGGCGGGCGTAAGGCCCGGATGAAGCTGCAGGAAAGCGGGCTCGGAGACAAAACGCGAAGAGTGGCAAAGGGAGCGGTCAACGGAACGATCAAAGGAACGGCGGCCGTCCTGAAAGCGGTGGGCTCCAAGCGGGAGGTCCGCTTAGACCAGATGGTCAAGTCTGTGGGAACCAAGCTGTTTTTGATTTTTTTCGTATCGATTCTATTCTTCGTGCTGACGGTCGGGCTTACCTCCTATAGTATTTCTAAAGGCATCATTCAGACGAAAGTAGGCGAAGCCTCCGAAGGGACAATTGCCCAAGCGGGACAAAAACTCGATCTCATGTATGCCGTATACGAGGATCTCTCGATGCAGCTCATGCTTGATGAAAATATTAAAGAGGCGTTAGCTAAATCATCGACTATGGAGAAGAGCAGTTTTGATTTCCTCCAGCTGCGGCGGGATTTGGGCGAGCGGCTCAATATGTTCGCTTTTTCGAACAAAACCCTGAAGGCCATCTATCTCTTCGATGAGAAGGGGGAACTGCTCAGTTCCGTTGGGGGCAGCATGTCGCCGACGAAGAAGGTATCGGAGGAAGCCTGGTTCAAGAAGACCGTGGAGGCTGGCGGCCGGCCGTTCTGGCTGGAGACGAATCCCAAGGGCTATTCGGACGGAATCGGATTCGGCGGCACGCCGACCTATGGTCTGGGCCGTCTGCTGAGGGACACATCGTCGAGCAGCGTACACGCGATCTTGATGCTGGAGATCCAAGGGGAGACCCTGAGTAAAGAGGTCGCGGAGATCAATATGGGGACGGGCGGACGCACGGTCATTGTCAACCCCGACTTGCTGACGATATCGGCGGTAGACACCGCTCTGATCGGCCAAGACAGCGGGCTTGGCATCGCCAAGGAACGGCTCGACCAGGATAAGGACAGTGTGCTGAGTGACAAGGAAGACCAGCAGATCGTATACTTCAAGTCCGCCAAAACGGGATGGCTGCTCGTCGGATCGATGCCGGTCAACGAGCTGGTGAAGGATGCCAAGAAAATTTTCACGATGACCTGGGTGATGGCGGTCATTGCCATGGTGATGGCCGTGGGGATCGGCTTCTTCATCATCCGGATGATCGGCCGCCCGCTGGTGCTGCTCCGCAATCTTATGAAGGAAGGCGAGCAAGGTAACCTGACGGTCCGCATGGAAGTGAAGAGCGAGGACGAGATCGGTCAGCTCGGGAGAAGCTTCAATGAGATGATGGAGAAGATCACCGTGCTTGTGCGGCAGACGAATCACTCGGCGCAGGAA
Source organism: Paenibacillus caseinilyticus (assembly GCF_027533645.1). Lineage (GTDB taxonomy): Bacteria > Bacillota > Bacilli > Paenibacillales > NBRC-103111 > Paenibacillus_G > Paenibacillus_G caseinilyticus. The sequence goes on along the minus strand of NZ_JAQAGY010000003.1, from coordinate 99,531 downwards.
GTGCTGGACACGGCCGCAGAGCTTTCCGACGTATCGAAGAAGACGGCGGCGTCAGCGAAGGAGATCGCCGTCGCGACGGAAGAGATCGCAGGAGGAGCGACATCGCTCGCCATGGAATCGGAACGGGGCAACGAGCTCACCTACCAGATCTCCAATCAAATGAAGAGTGTGGTCGAAGCCAATGGGATCATGGGCACTTCCGCCTCCGACGTGCAGCAATCGAGCAAACAGGGAACCCGGTATATGTCGGAGCTGATCGGCAAGACGAATACGACGGAATCCATGACCCGCTCGATGGTCGAGAAGGTAGATAACCTGAAGGAAAGCACGGGCTCCATCGTGAAGATTCTCGATGTGCTACGCAGCATGACCAAGCAGACCAATATCCTGTCGCTCAATGCGACAATCGAGGCTGCGCGTGCAGGAGAGGCGGGCAAAGGCTTCATGGTGGTCGCCGATGAGATCCGCAAGCTGGCGGACCAGTCGAAGCAGTCCATTGATATCGTGGGCCAGATTACCGCCAAGATTCAGAAGGAGATCGAAGAGACGGTAGGCGTGCTGTCCCAGGCCTATCCGATCTTCCAGGAGCAGATCTCCTCGGTGAAGGAAGCCGGCTCGATCTTCGAGCAGGTGGATGAGCAGATGGGCGGACTCATCGGGCGCCTCTACGAGGTGACGGAGTCCATCTCCCAGCTGGAAGCCTCGCAGCTCGTGCTCACCGACGCGATGGCCAACGTCAGCGCGGTGGCGGAAGAGTCGTCCGCTACTTCCGAGCAGGTCGCTTCGCTGAGCTCGGAGCAGCTCGGCGTCTCTACAGGCCTCGTACGGCTCTCGGAGAAGCTGGAGCAGCTCTCGAACTCGCTGAAGGAGTCGCTCACCAAGTTTCATGTCTAAGTAGTTTCATGTATAAGTAGTTTCATGTATAAGCAGTTTAAGGACGTCTTTTCCTTCCAGGGGAGAAGACGTCTTTTGGCATGCGCGAAGGCCGCCGCCGCAGGAGCTCCGTTTAGATGCGTAGACGCAGGATCATACTTAGAGGAGAATGGACCCATCCTTCGAGAGAGCGGCAGGTGCGCCGGCATGAAGACAGCAAGAATCAAAAAACACCGGATGTTTGTCATATTGATAGGGATTACCGCCGTGCTCTTGCTGTGGAACCTCCGCTTGTTTTGGATCCAGGCGGGGGCTGTCCATCATTTTGGAGGCCGGGATATCGACCTGGCCGTGAACTCCGTGATTCAGCGGGCGGAAGGGATCGTGCTCGATTCGGGCCGGGGCGACTTCCTGGACCGCCGCTTGCAGCCGCTTACGGGCAGGGAGCTGCGCGTCCTGGTGCTGTTCCCCGTGAGCAGACAGGAGCTGGAGGAGGAAGGTCCTGCGAAGGAGGCTTACGCAGAAGCGGCACAGATTCTGAAAGTGCCTGCGGGAGAGTGGCTGTCGTATGTTGCCGGGCTGCGATCGCCCGAGCTTTGGCGCAAAGCGGGGGTTCCGGCAGCCCTGAGCGATAATCAGGTACGTCTGCTGGAGACGCTTGGACTTCCGGGCGTGAGGATCCTGCCTTATAAGCAGCGCTACACAGAGAACCAGACCGCGGGCCAGCTCATCGGCTTCATCGGTCAGAATCCCGAGCGGATCACGAAGGAATTCACCGATCAGTTCCACAAGGGGGAGCTTCAGCTCACGAGCAAGATCGGCAATGCCGGTCTAGAGAAGACGTTCGAGCCTTGGCTGCAGGGGCTGGGGACGACTTCCGTGTCCCTGTTCACGGACGGGACGAAGCGCCCGCTTCCGGGACTCGACGTGCGGAAGATCGCGCCGGACAACCCGTATTATCCGCTGCAGGTCGTTACGACCCTGGACGGGGAGATCCAGCAGCAGATCGAGAAGCGGATGGAGGCGCTGCACATCCGGGAAGGGGCGGTGGTCGTGCTGGACGCGCAGACCGGGGATACGGTCGCGGCGGCCAGCAGGCCCGCATTCCACCCGGACCATGTCGACCTTAGCGGAGGCGGATGGAGCAACCGGACCGTGAAGGCGGCGACGCCGGGTTCGATCTTCAAGACGGTGACCGCCGCTGCGGCGCTGGAGTCCCATGCGGTACGCCCCGGCGAGACATTCGAATGCAAGGGAGAGCTCGGACGCTTCGGACTCTCCTGCTGGAAGGAAGGGGGGCACGGCCGCCTGACGCTGGAGGAGGCGTATGCGCAGTCCTGCAATGTCGTCTTCGCCAAGGTGGCGGAGCGCCTGGGCGGAGAGGCCCTGGAGCGCTACGCCGGGAAGCTGGGGCTGACGATGCCGGTCGGCTGGAGCGGGGAGGTGCCGGGGTACGGGCTCTTGCACCAGTGGGACGGCGAAGAGAGCGGCCTCGTGTACCGGAACCCGGCTTCGGCGAAGGATGCCGGCGCGGTCGCCCAGACCTCGATCGGCCAGCGGGATGTGCAGGTGACCCCGCTGGCCGCCGCCAACCTGGTCGTCACGCTGCTCCGGCAGGGGGAAGTGGGCTCGCCGCGGATCGCGAGCGAGATCCGCTTCCGCGGCGGCAGGCTGTACGAGGGGTTCGCGCCCCGCCCGCTGGATTCCCGGACCGCGGAAGGCATCCGTCCCGCTATCGCGAAGAAGCTGCTGGCATGGATGCAGGAGGTAGTGGCGGAAGGCACCGGCCAGCCGCTGCAGCGGGCGAAGTGGAAGCTGGCGGGGAAGTCCGGCACCGCCCAGATCACGATGAAGAACGGCCGGCCGGGCGAGAATCACTGGTTCGTCGGGTACGGTCCGGCCGAGCATCCCCGTTATACGGCAGCCGTACTGATCGGTCAAGTGCCGGAAGGACAAAAAAACACATCCCTGACTCTCTTCCGAGAAGTCATGGATGTGCTCGCTGAAGTTGAAGCTAAGGCTAAGGCGGCGAAGACGAAGGAGGTTCCAACGCCCTCTTAATGATAGGTGGAGGCCGGCAGGGAAGGGATCAGAATCGAAAAGCAGGTGCCCTTGCCGAGCTCGCTGGTCACATCGATGCGGCCCTGCAGGTTCTGGATCGTACGGTAGGTCACGATCATGCCGAGCCGGTTTCTTTTGCTTCCGGCGGTGTAGAGCGGCGTACCGAGCCGTCCCACGTCATCCGGAGACAGGCCCGCCCCTTCGTCGATAATGTCGATACAGACGGTCTGGTTCTGGCGCGCGGCGACGATATGCAGCCGTCCGCCACCCGGCATGGCTTCCATGCCGTTGCGCAGCAGATGCAGCATGCACTGGGTGAAGTGATCCGCATTGGCGCTGATGATGAGATTATCCTGCAGCTGCGTTTGGACTTCGATCTTCTGCAGGGCGGCATAAGGCTGGAGTGTCTCGAGCGCCTTCAGGATCGCCTGCTTCGCATCGAGCAGTTCGAGCTCGGAGAGCGGCGGCTTCGAGAGGGTAATGAAATCCCCGATGACCGTCTGCGCCTTGTCGAGCTCTTCCTGCGCCATCTTGGCATAAGCCTGGCGCTTGGTATCCGGAAGCTCCACTCCGGCGAGCATCTGCACGAAGCCCTTGGCGGCTGTCAGGGAAGGACGAACCTCGCGGCTGATGGACGCGGCCAGCTCGGCGGCTGCCGCAGACGTATCGAGCTCCCGCAGGCCGGCCCCCTGCTGGACGCTGCGCAGACGCGTCTGGGCGAGCAGGTAGGAGACGAGCCCGGCGGCACAGGCCTGAGCGGCGGCATAGGCCGCCCAGAGCGCGTAGAGTCGGCCCGGGGGCACCTGCCCCTCGGCGAGGATGGTGCCGGCGGCGGCAAGTACGATCACGGCGGAGCCGGCGAGACCGAGCAGTGCGCCGTTCAACGGATGAAGCAGCGCGCCGGGACTCCGGAGCCGGCGCCGGACAAGCCATAGTCCGCCCAGCACGAGGGCGAGAACGACCGGGAAGGTCCAGGCTTCGAGGCCGCCGGCTCCGAACCGGAAGGCGAGCATGAGCGCGCCTGCGCCGAGAGCGTACAGGGGACCCGCCGTGAAGAAGCAGACGGCGAGCGGAATCATGCCGAAGTCGAGCGGAGGCCAAGCGTCCAGCGCCAGCGGGTGAGCCGAGGCGAATAAGGAAGCCAGCGCACAGAGCGCCGCGGTGAGCATGCGGCTTTTGGCCTCTTGGCCCTTGTGCAGCCGTTCGGGCCATGGCAGTTGATACAGCATGACGGCAGACGCCAGAGCCAGCACGTTGAGCAGCAGAACATTCACAAGATTCAAGGGAACCACCTTTGCCTTATAGAGTGAGTAAGTGAATAACGGATTCGTTATCTTATGTATTCGACAAATTCCTCTAATTTCCTACAAGCCTGCCAAAAAAACCTCTTTTCTCCGGGTACATGGACCGAATCCGGAAGAGAAGAGGTTTTTGGGATGGACAGGCGTCTTAAAACCAGTGATGGGCCTTCTCCCCGAGACGGGTGAAGAATCCCCTGGGGCTGCGCTCCAGCAGGCCTTGGCTGACGAAGGTCTGCACTTCGATCCGGTGAAGAAAGCCGAGCAGTCTCCATGCGCTGTAAGCAAGGGCGATGGAGGAGGCCAGAAAATAATTGAATCCGTAATAATCCAGCCCCGGCGGCAGCACGCCGGCCGTGAACAGGCTGTTCAGCGAGAAGAAGAGCAGAGAGGCGGTCAAGGCTCCCCGGCGGTCTTCGAAGTACAGCATCATCAAGATCAGGGTGAGCATGAGCGTACTCCCCATGGCCCCGAGACTGTAGATGCGGAAGATCTCGACGGTCAGGGAGTCGTAGCCCAAGGCGCTCAGCAGATACCGGGAGACCAGGATCAGGAACAGGGTGATGATGCCCTGCAGCTTGGTCATCCGGATCATTTCGTGCCAGAGCACCTCGACCATCCGCGTCTTGGCCCGCAGGATCATCTCCAGCGTGCCGCCGTTCATGATATATCCGTAGAACCTACGGTATTTGTCATAGAACCGGGTCTCCACCGACACGACGAAGAGCACCAGAGAGGGAATGACCGTAAGATAGGACAGGAATACCGCATTGTCGTATACCGGTGTGAAGCGGAACGTATCCTCTACCGTTACGCTTGCCGGGCCGAACCAGATCAGGATATTGTCCATCCAGACGCCGAGGTTATAGCTGAAGCCGATGACGAGCAGGGAAGGGAATTTGTCCGCGTAATGCAAAAATCCGTAGGGATTCTCCATCCTTCTGGATGGAAAGGTGCGCAGCAGCACTACGGCCAGCATACAAAGGGTGATGAGCATGCCGAACGTGAAGCCGAGCAGCATATTCGAAGCTTCCCGGTGGACGGCAAAGGGCAGCGGGTACCGGAGCAGGAGCAGCACGAAGGCAATGGAGAGCACGCTTCCTCCCACAAAGGCCCAGGAGATGGCCTTATAGTTTTTGGCCGCGGAGAGGAACACCATCGACAGCCAGATCTGTCCGATCGTCAGGAACAGCACCGTCGAGACCAGCTTATAGCTGAAGGGAAGCGGGGAGTTCCAGTAGAAGCAGACGGAGGCGGCTGCCGATACCGCCAGAACCAGACGGGAGATGCCGGTGAACACGGGCGTGATGATGTCCAGCTTACCGAGATAGAAGTGATCCGCCAGGAAGCGGGTGACGACCAGCTGCCAGCCGCCGGACAGAATCTGGGAGAAGATGAAGCAGTACGATACCGTCACGACGAAGAGCTGGGATTCGAGCTCGCCGAGTCCGGCGTATTCGCGGATCAGATGGCTGATGACCGCGACGGTCAGCACGGAGATCAGCCACGGCCCGGCCGCTATGAAGGAGGCGTAGGCATAGGCCTTCATTTGAAGCGAGGCATAGTCCTCGCGGAAGAGCTTCTGCAGCTTGAATCCTATTCCGGCCATCCGTCCACCGCCTCCCGGTACAGCTTGCGATACATGCCGATAAAATGGCCGATCTGGTAGTTAGCCTCTACCCGCCGGCGTCCGACTTGTCCCATATAGCTCCGCTCCTCCGGATATTCGTACAGCTGCACCATCCGCTGCGCCATCGCCGCCGGATTCACCGGCGGGACGACATAGCCCGCGATCCCTGCATCATGCTCGTCCCTGCCTTCGAGCAGTTCCCTGCAGCTGCCTACGTCGGTACAGATCCAGGGAATGCCGGCAGCCATGCCTTCGAGCACGGCCAGGGGCTGTCCTTCGCTGATGGAACTGAGCAGCAGCACATCCACCTGGGGCAGCCGCTCGGCGATCCGCACCTTGCCGGTGAAGGTCACGATGGCTTCCAGGCCGAGATGCTTCGCAAGTGCCAGGCATTCCCGGTAGTAATCGGGATCCTCGTCCGTCGGGCCCATAATCCAGAGCTCCATGTCCGGAATCTGCCGGGAAGCGAGGCGGGCGGCATACAGCAGGGTCTTCACGTCCTTGATCGGCACGAGCCGCACGATGGCGGCGAAGACGATGGTCATGCCCGGTTCGCTGCTCCGGCAGGGAAGCTGGGAGAGCGGCTCATAATCGACCCCGTTCGGGACGATCAGGGAGCGTTCCGCCGGCACGCCGAGGTCCCGCTGAATGTTCTGTGTCCCTCCGTAGAGGGCGATCGTGCGGTCTGCGGTCCGGTAGGCGCCTTGGGACAGGTGATAGAAGTAATCGATCCAGCGCTGCTTGAAGCCGGGTTCGACCCAGGCGGACTGCAGGATCTCCTCTTCGCGTTCGCGCGCATATACGCCGTGCTCCGTCAAGAGGAAGGGCGTACCGTGCTTCTGCCGCAGGAAGGACGCGATCAGGCCGGCATACCCGGTGGATACCGCGTGATAGACGTCCGCTTGAGGATACTCCTGCTGCAGCAGGAAGATGGCGGGCAGGTACATCGAGCGCCATGTCCAAAAGTAAGCGTTGAACGACTTCGTCGGCATCTCCTGCCGGTAGGACTCCACGAGAAGGTCCCAGAAGGCTTCGCTCTTCAGGAAGGAGATAGGATTGCCGAGCCGCGCGGGGTCGGCAATCACCGGCAGTGCCCCCTCCGAGCCTTCCTTGAAGGCGAACCAGTCCAGGCACAGGCGGGCTTCTTCCCGGCTCAGACGCGGTCCTCTGCCTTCCGTCAAGTCCAAGTAATCCATAATGAATACGTCGTGGACCCCCGAAACGTTCACCGGCATCTTGTATTGGGGCTCGCCAATCTCCCGGCGGGAGGAGGAGATGGCGATGATCTCGAACTCATGCTCCCGAAGCGTGGTGACGAGCATTTGGACCCAGCTCGCAACGCCGCCGTAGACGTAAGGATAGCTGCCCTCCACGATCAGAGCGATCTTCATGGTGTCGTTCCTCCGTCCTTCAGCTTGATCCGGAGGGCTGCCTGCTTCGCTTCAATCCGCCAGAGCCCGGAAGCCGGTTCCCAGGAGAGCACCGTACCCTGCTCCTGCGGCAGGTCCGGGGTCTGGCCTGCCGGCAGCCGCAGCGTGTAGACGGCGGGAAGAGGCGTATCCTCCGCCAGGATTGTAATGCTTCCCGGGCCGTACCGGGTTTGAATGCGGCTGTTCTGGTACAAGGTCAGTTTCTTGACGGCATCGCGCACGGTCAGCGGCTGGAGATAGGGGTACGCCTGCGTCAGCTGACCCATCCAATCCTCGAACTTGCGGCTGAGGAAGGACCAGCCGCGGCCCTGGGAGCGCTGTTCGTCGAGTACATCGTCCGGATGGACAAAGTGGTTGACGAGTCCGAAGTTGGCGATGGCGTCTGTCTGGAAGAACAGGTCCTCCTCACTGAGCAAATACCCCGAAGTAATCCGCGGATAGTCGTAGAACCGTTTATGGTCGGGATCTTCCCCGAACTCCTGTTCCAGGAAGCCGGGGTCCGCTCCCTCAACGGAATAGAGGGAAGCGATGATGCCGACGGAAGGCACCGCTTCGGCCAATGCCATCTTGCCTTCCGGTCCCATGATATTGGAAGGGGGGACGTAGGTTCGCAGGTCATGGGACGGAAAATAAGAACCGGCGACGGCGGTCAAACGGACCAGTCCTTCCCCCATGGCCTCCCGGTTAGGCCAGGGAACATACTGGAGGGAGGAGGGAAGAGGCTCCTCCGGCGTAACGAGCGGCTGATGATTGTATCCGTGCAGGCCAAGCTCGCCGCCCAGCTTCAGAAGCCGGGAGCCGAAGAAGCGGACGGTCTCCGGATTCTCGCCGGTGAGCGGAGGCAGCGGAGGTGCCGTCCGGCTGTCGTAGGTGCCGATCATCAGGCCGGTGTACTTCCATCCGTACTTGATGGCGAAGCGGCTCAGATCCGCCCACCAGATCCGCTCGTAGAAGTCTTTCGTACTCAGGCCGTATTCCTGCCTCACGAGGGGATTGGTCGCTTCAGGGGGCGGGGAAGGGAAATCGTCGATCTCCAGAGTGCGGATGCCCGCCTGCGCGGTCACGAGGCTGTCCGCAGCGAGTCCCAGGGAGTGGACGAGGAGGCCCCGGCCCGTTTTTTGGACACCCGCCGTGGAGTTCCAGAACACCACCCGGCCATCTCCGAACCCGCTGGTCCACAGCAGGGGCACGCCGCCTGCGGTTAAGTACACTTTGCTTCCCGGCAGCAGCAACACATCCATCATCGAATGGGAGAACATGAGGGAGGTCGAGGGCAGGTCCGGGTAACCGGGAAAGAGCGGCTTCACCGAGGTGATCCCTTGGACCGTCCCCTGCAGGAACCCCCGGTTCTCCCGGATGCCGAACAATTCGTTCAGGCGGGGATCATAGAAGCGGGTCAGGACAGCCAGCCGGCCGCCGCGGTCCACATAGCGGGTCAGGGCGGCGGTATCCAGCGCCTCGTTATTCTGGCCGGTGAGGACCAAGACCTGCCATGGGTTCGGCACGAGGGCCGGGAGCTTCTCTGCGGCCATATCTTCCCATGGGAGCTTGGCCAGGTCGAGCGCTTCGATAAGGTTAGCCTTCACATGCTGGCCTTCGGTATCGCCGGGAGCGCTGAAGAGAAGAAGACGCAGCGGTTCTCCTTCCGCGGGGACGGCGCCGGCGTTCTCCCCGGAGGAGTTCCCGAGTGCAAATTCCGTCTCCGTGTAGCGGCTGTCTCCGGAGAAGAAGTTCCAGTAAGGGGAACGCGCCACTTGCAGAAGCCCGCCCAGCAGAAGCCCGCTAACGATAACGAGGCTGAGTATCATCCGTTTGCGGAACACCGGTCTCTTTCATCTCCTTCCACAGCCTGACGGCGGATTGGTATGCTTCGGGAATCGTTACGCCGCTGTCCCACCAGTCCGCCGCGAGCCGGCGAAGCTCCTCGAAGCGGCCTTCGTGATACAGGCGCTCGGCCGCGGCGAGATAGGCGACGTAGCGGTATTCGGCCGTAGTTTCCAGAGAGCGGGCGAGCGCGTCGGCCAAGGCATAGTCGCCTTCGGACCGGGCCGCGTAGCACTGCTTCTCGGTGAAGAACGGTTCGGAGGGGAACCGCTCGCTTCCCCGGCGGATCAGCTGCTTCAAAGCGGTACGGACTTCCAGAGCAAGCTCGCCCTGAAGCAGCCGCGAGTCGAGATAGCGGACGTAGGTTTCGAGCAGGGCCTTCCACGAGGGGAGCGAGGTTTCGTCGGCCTGCAGCTCCTGGCTTCCCTGCTGGATCTCCCGTATGAATTGTTCGTTGAGATAGTTCAGCGTGGCTGCCGCATAGTGGACGACCTCCGGATCCTCGTCGCGGAGCGCCTCCTGGAACAGAACCGCCTTATTGCCCCCCTCGTATTGGAGAAGCGAGAACATCGCTTCTTTCTTCGTGCCATAGGCTCCCCCGAGCAGAATTTCGCGGAAGGGAACCAGAGCGGTCTGCTGCTGCACATTCACGTGGAACGATTCCAGCGAGTCCGGCACATGGTAGACATAATTCTCATATTCGCGGGAGAAATCGTCGTCGTAGCGGGTCAGCCACAGCGCGGATACGATCACTCCGCCGCACAGCAGGCCGGCTCCCGGCAGGAACAGGCCGAGGGTGTAGATCCATTGGAGGCTGACGCGGTCGTGCACCCGGTAGGGTGAGATTTGGAAAGAGACATAGACGGCGGCGCACAACAGCAGATGCCCCCCCAGCACCGCGGCCCACGCCCAGGATGACGCGCCCGGGTGCCCTGGGGGATCCAGGACCCAGGGCAGCGAGATGGTCTGCAGCGCATCCAGGACGCCGGCGGCGAGCAGGAACAGGGCGGCGCCGGGCGCCGATGGCGGGAGATCGCGGTGCAGGGAGGAACGGGTGCGTTTCATGAGAGGCTTCCCTTCCCGAACCGCCCTCGGATCCGCGCTTCGATCTGCTCCCGGAGCTCGGGCGCGGTGGCCGGAAGCAGGAACAGGAGCTCCCGGCGGAAGGCGTCGTAGCTTAAGACATCGTCGCTCCTCAAGGTGTGGCGCAGCAGTCCGTCGATCTCCAGCAGGGCTTCATCCGTCTCGATCCCTTCGAAGTCGATCGGCAGCTGGAAGAGCGTGAACTTCTGCGAGAAATCGGAGGCCCGCAGCGTCTCCTCTTCGAGCCGGTTGTAGAATGCTTCGGGCCGCAGGATCAGGGTGTCCGGGAAGTAGCGTTCCCCCCTCCGCTTGGCGGTTTCGCGGAAGGCTTTGACACAGCTCTCGCCCATCCAGACGAGGATGAGTTTGAACAGATCCACGGTGGCTTTATTCAGTGTCTTAAAATCAAGCCCGCTCAGGCCGATAATGCCTATAAGCTCCTCTTCTTCCCCCAGGATGGGACCTGCCATCAGCGGGTCTTCCGGGGGATCGGCAGCGTCCCGCAGCTGGATGAGCCGGCTCTCGCACACGCGGCGGTACAAGGAGGGATTCTCCAGAAACACGGATCCGGGATAGTCCCCCGGATGGGTGCCGTACGTTACCTTCAGGCGCAGCACCTTCCCGGTCGGATCGATCCGGTAGATGACGACGGACTCGGCATGGATCAATTCGCGGAACAGACGGACCGCGTCGGTGAAGATCATCTCCGGGTCGTCGGAGTCCAAGGCCCTGGCCATCTTGTAGAGGGTGAACAAGCTCTCTTGGGCTCCCACGATCCGGTTCTCCAACGCGTCCTTGACCCGCGTGAGATCGCTGTAGCTTTTCTCCATTGTCTCCATCCGGTCCTGGAGGTCTTCATGCTCTTCGGCGAGTCTGCGGTACCGGTAGCGCTGGTTGGAGGAGTAATGCCCGACGAAGAGAGCCAGCCCGGCATATACGGCCAGCCACTGGTATTCGCTCCACTGGTTGAAGAGGAAGTACGGATCCCGGCCCGACCGGCTGTACTCCCAGAGATGGAGCAAGGCGGCTCCCGCCGCCGCAGGCAGGCCGAGCCGGGTGCCGTAGCGCAGGGCAAAGTAGAGGACCGCGAACAAGAGCGGATTGGGGGTCCATGCCGTGAAGCGGACCGGCCCTCCGTACGATGCCGCCGCAAGCAAGAGGAACAGGGCGGCAAGCTCCACCCAGGGAATCCATCGGCGTTCCTGTGTGTAGATCAAAGGGGGATTCCTCCATTACCCTTCGCCGGATTTGATTCGGACGGGGTTGTTCTTTTTGTCGTAGGTGGAGATCAGCTTCTTCAGAAGCTCTTCGGGCGGGAAGGGCTTCACGATATATTCGTCCGCGCCCGCCATCATGGCCTTGGACAATTCGGCGATGGAATGCTTGGCGCTCATAATGAAGATAGGGGTGCGTCCGAAGCCCTCCATCCCGCGCAGTTGTTGGCAGAGCTCGAAGCCGTCAAGACCCGGCATCAGACCATCGGTAAGAACGGCGTGAGGCGGATCGGCAGGGAGCTCCTCGCGTGCCAGGAGGGGGTCGCTGTACGCCGTTACCTGCAAGCCGCGAAGCTCGAACACTTCCTTAAGGACGGACAGCAGCACGGTATCGTCGTCAATCAGGGCCAAACGGTTCATACGTATGCCCTCCTTATCCCAATGAATCTGTGCGGTGTGCACAGCTCCCTTCACCGCAGCGAACAAGATTGTTCACTCTATAATATTGATAACGGCGGCCGCCCTTATCCGTAAACTACCTGAAAGAAGGAACCGCCATGAAGTTCAAAGGACTTGCCGCTGTCACTGCCTTGTGTGTGGGGACCGCATTCTTCCAGCTGTGGAACGGCCTGGCGCAGGCCAAGGGCCCTCTGCAGCAGATCAAAACGTATCAGATCTACTACGCGGAGCCGACGGCGTCCGCACTGGCCTCCCTGCGGAAGTACGGGATGGCGGTGATAGAGCCCCAGCACTATACGTCTGTACAGATTGCCGCACTGAAAAAAGCGGGTACGCTGCCCGCCGCCTACCTGAGCGTAATGGAATCGCCGGCTTGGAACCGCATACGGATGGATCAGTTGAAGCCCGGGCATTTTTTGCTCCGGAACGGGGCACGCGTCCATTTCAAAGCTTGGGATTCCTATCTGATGGATCTGCGGCAGCCGGCATACCGCAAGGTGCTCTTGGATGAAATCGGCCTCATGGTGGACAAAGGATTCCCTGTCCTCTTCCTGGACACGGTCGGAGATATTGACGAATATATACCGGATCGGCTCACAAGAGAGCAAATGCGCAAGGCCTATGTAACCTTCCTGGGCGAGATTCACACCCGTTTCGCCGGTTTGTCACTGATCCAGAACCGCGCTTTCGACTCGCTTCCGCTCGCGGCTCCGTACATCCAGGGCTTCCTGTGGGAGGATTGGCGCGGAGAGTGGCGCCAGGATGAGTGGACAGCCAAGCGCGTGGAGCTTGTCCGCCAGTACCAGAGCAAAGGTCTTGCGGTATTCGCCGTCTCGTCCAGGTCGAAGGCGGGGGATGCGAAGGAAGCGGCCAAGCTGCAGTTCATCCATCTCGAGACCTCTTCAAGTTATGACAAGATGAAATGAAGCAAGAGGAGTTAAAAGTTAGCAGATGTGACAGCGTACTAGCGGGCAAGGGTCTCCTTCGGGCCCGCCCGCGCCATAAGCCAAGATAGCAGTCCGCGGTTCGGGCTTGTTCTCTTGGCTTATTTGGATATCCGTCTATGCCGGACCGCACTACGATCGCGCTCGATCTCTCCAACCGGTTCATTACCCGTTCGGGGCGGCGGTGAAACGCATGGGGGAGCGGGACCCTTGGGCCTTAAGCTTTGGACTGGGCTGCGGGGACCCCGGGCCGGGACAGGGGGACGGTCCACGAGGCGCCGTCGATCCAGCTTCGGTTCGTGAATTCCCGGCCTCTGACCACGACTTGATCCGAGAAGAGCTGCACGTGCATCCCCTGGACTTGGGAGCCGGGCGCTCCGCCCGGCTTGGCCCGCGTTTTGCCGACGGAGGCGTTGGTGAACCAGTGGAACGTATTCTGCCGGTTATAATGATCCTCCCCGATGAAATTCCGGTGCGTATGACCCGAGAAGACGAATACATTGGGATAAGGCGCCAGAATCTCGCGGAAGCGCTTGGCCCGGATCAGGCGGTGGGTCCCCCCGTCCATACCGGGATCCGGCAGCGGCTGATGGATGAAGACAAAGGCCGGCTGGCTGTACGTGTGCGTCTTCATCACTTCCTCGAACCAGGCGAGCTGCTCGTCGGAATACCAGGCCCCTTCGCCGACATCGGGGCGCTCCTGCACATACGCCTCTTGGGACAGCAGGATCAGGTGGTTGCCCCCGATCCATACGTCCCGGTGAGGCTTCGGCTGGCCGCCGAAAAACTGCTGGAACCGCGCGCGGGCCATGGCATCGGTCTTGCCGTTCGGCACTGTTTCGGTAGAGAAAGCGCCCTCGGGCGTCAGCCAGACATCGTAGTAATCGTGGTTGCCCATATTGCCGTATACGGGAGGCAGCTTGTAGCTGCCGAGCACTTTGCGCAGCTGCTCGTATTCGATGGTACGCCCGAAATCGGTCAGGTCGCCCCCGAGTATGATCGCATCCACTTTGGAATCGAAGCCGGTGATATCCTGAAGAGCCAGGTGAAGCTTATCCGCCATGGACGGATCGACAGCCGAGAGATGGAGGTCGCTGAGCAGGAACAGGGACAGGAGCGGCTGGGAAGGCCCGGCGGGGTCTTCCGCAGGAGCGCCGGCGGCTTCTGCGTGAGGAACGGTATCCTTTTCGGAGCCCGGGCCGAACACGCGCACCGCGGAGGCGCCGCTGCCGGCGGCCATAGCGAGGAAAGCAAGCATCTGTTTGACAAAGAGGCGTCTGGATATCATGGTAAAGCTTCATCCCTCCGGGTCGTCCTGCAGGGAGGACGGAATACTTATTATTATAAGGGAGGCCGGGGTAAATAGAAATAAGGAGGGATGCCCGGAAACGGGCAATTCGGTTAGGAACTTTGTCTTGGAGCAAGCAGAAAAGCACGCCCCCGGGGGCGGCTGGCGGGGTACTAGGGAAAGTTAGTACTTGGTACTGATCAGGCCGGCGGATATACTGAAAACAAGAAGATGCCTGCCGCCTCTCCATAGGCGCAGGGGACAAGAGGTGAGTGGACCATGAGCCGCAAGTGGGTGGAGAAGGAAGCCCCGCAGTGGGTGGAGCAGGGGATCGTCACAAGGGAGCAGGCCAGCCGAATTCTGGCGCTCTATCAGGATAAACGCCATGCCGCAGGTTTGCTGCCCATATTGGGCAGTATTCTCGTCGGCCTCGGCATATTGAGTTTCATTGCGGCGAACTGGCAGGAGCTGCCGGAGCTGCTTAGGCTGTTCATCCTTATGGTGTTCATGGGAGGCTTCTATACATCGGCCGAAGTACTGCGCCGCCGGGGACAGGAGAAGCTCGCTACGGCCTTGGCCGGCCTTGGCGTCATGACGTTCGGGGGAGGAATCATCCTCGTCGGCCAGATGTTCCACCTCGTCGCTCATCACGCCGGTTCGTTCATACTATGGGCTCTGGCGGGGGCTGCGGCTGCCTATTTGTACCGCTCCCGGTACCTCGCCCTTCTCGCCCTGCTGCTGTTCGATATCGCCCAGTGGTACAGCGTGTCGCAGTTCAGCGGGTTCAGCTACGCGGCCTTCCTCTTGATGGCCGCCGCATTGTATGTGCCCGTGATGAAGTGGAACAGCGCCCTGCTGACGTGGTGCGGCGCTCTCAGCTGGACGGTGCACTCGCTGATGTGGGCCGTCTCCGAAGACCTCTCCTTCCTTTGGATGTTCGTTCCGGCCATGGCGCTCTATGCGGCGGGGGACTGGCTGCGCCAAAGGGAGGGCGGCTACGCGCTGCAGACCGCCCCGCTGGCAGCCGCTTACGGCTTTGCCGTCTTCATGGCGCTGTTCCAGTCCGAATGGGACGGCCGCATGCTGGAGGAGCTTAGGGCGGAGCCACAGTATTACGTGCCGGCGCTCATTCTGGTACTGGCGGTGTCGCTTGCAGGCAAATTCCGCCAGAATCGGGCCTCCAGCGCGTTCGAGTGGATACTGCTCGTGCCTTACGTGTATCTTCCTTCCGGGCATGGAGTATTGTACCTGCTCGCGCTATTCTTCTTTTCCTTCTACGTTCTCTGGAGGGGCTATGCGGAGGAATTCCGTTTCAAAATCAATTTTGGCACACTGCTCTTCATCTGCAGCACGCTGGTGGCTTATGGCAAGCTGACGTGGGACTTTATGGACAAATCGCTGTTCTTCATTCTGGGCGGACTGATTCTGCTCGCACTGGGCTGGTTCCTCAACCGGCGGAAGAACCAAATCTTAGACGAAGCGAAAGGAGGGGATTCCGATGCCGGTTAACAAGGTGCAGGGCCGGGCGCGCCGGCTGTGGATCATCGCCTTCACCGCGGCGCAGGCGCTGGTCCTCGCGGGAATCGCCCTCTCCTACTATGCGGTGGGCTGGTACGGCCAGGAACTGCGTCTTCGTACGGTGCCGGTCGATCCGAGGGATATCTTCTACGGCGATTATGTCACCTTAAGCTACGAGATCAGCCGGCTGGAGGGGACTCTGTGGAAAGAGGCAGAGCCGCCGAAGCGGGGAGACACAGCCTATGTCGTCGTGAAGCCGGGCTCGGACGGGATCTCGGTGCCGGTGGCGGCGTACAGGTCGAAACCTGCGCTTGCCGCAGGCGAGACCGCTTTGAAGGGAATCGTGCAGTACGGCTGGGTGAAGGGCAATGGGAACAGCTCTGATGAGAACTTCAATGAGAGCTTTCATGAGAACTTCTCCGTCCGCTACGGAATCGAGCGGTATTACGTGCCGGAGGGAACGGGGAAGGCACTGGAGAAGCAGGCCGCTCATCTGACGGTCCGGGTCAAGTCGGCCCCTTGGGGGCAGCCGGTGATCGAGAGCATCGAGGGGCTGCAGAGCGGGGAAGGTGCGGCCTCCCAGCGGGAATCCTGAATCCCGGCTCAGCCCGGCAGCAAGATGGAACCGTCTGGGCAGACAGGAACCAGGTAGGGAATGACTCAGGACGGAAGGCTCTCGGCAGAGGGTCTTCTTTGTGCTATATGGCCTGGACAGCAGGCCGGGTCTTGCATCGCAAGGCCTTCACCTCGTACAATGGGGGACAAAAAGCGAGCGTGCAGGCGGTTAAGCCGGGCACCTTGGTGTAAAGGGCGGGAAATGGGATGAAAGAAGAGCTTGCGGATGAACGGCCTGCAGGAGGAGACGGGGGACTCGGATGGCCGGAGCTGCTGCTCCTCGACCGGACGAAGGAGCTGCAGGAGAGCGATGTGCTGTATCACTTCGCGCTGGAGGAGCTGCTGTGCAGGCACGTAGGTGAGGGGGGAGCCCCGTTGTGCCACCTGTGGCGGCATCCGAAGGGCTTCGTCATGGGCCTGCGGGATTCGCGGCTGCCGGGAGCGGCGGAGGCCGCATCCTGGTTAGAGGGGCAGGGCTATTCGGCCGTCGTGCGCAATTCGGGCGGTGCCGCGGTGCCGCTGGATCCGGGGGTCGTCAACGTCTCGTTGATCCTGCCGAAGCGCCGGGCGGGGGAGATCGACTTCCGCGATGACTTTGAGCGGATGTACCTGCTCCTGGCCGAAGCGCTTCGGGAGACCGGGTGCCGCGTGGAGAAAGGGGAGATCCTCGGAGCCTATTGTCCGGGTGACTTCGATCTTTCTATCGGGGGGCGCAAATTCTGCGGCATCGCACAGCGGAGGCAGGCGCACGCTTACGTCGTACAGGCTTTCGTCATTGTGGAGGGCTCGGGCACGGAGATGGCCCGGCTCGCCCGGGGCTTCTACGACCGCGCGGCCGCCGGCCGGGCGGGTCTCGGCCATCCGGACGTGGCCGAGGGAAGCATGGCTTCGCTGCAGGAGCTTACGGGCCTCGGCGCCGGCGAGCCGGCAGGCCGCGGGGCGGAGCGCTTCACCGAAGCGGTGAAGCGCGTCATCCGCGCCCGGCAGACGCCGGAGGGCATGGCTGAAGCCGCCGCCCGCTTCCGTATGCCGGAGGCGGCCGCCGTGCGGGAGATGGCCGCGGAGCTTCGCAAGCGGTACGGGATCGCGCGGTAGGCGGACTGCCGGAGGGATGGCGTGAGCTTCCGCCCGCTTCCGTATGCCGGAGGCGGCCGCCGTGCGGGAGATGGCCGCGGAGCTTCGCAAGCGGTACGGGATCGCGCGGCAAGCGGACTGCCGGGGGGCATGGCTGAAGCCGCCGCCCGCTTCCGTATGCCGCACCGCTGCACGGGTTGGCGCTCCGCAAGCAAAACAGCGCCGTTCCATCATCCATTACGCTCAGTGAAGGCCGCTCTGCCATTGGCGTGAGCATATGGCTCTGTCGATACAACAACAGCCCGGCCATCGATGGCCGGGCTGTTTCTCGCTTTTATCCACAGGCCTGCAAGCCCTCTAAGTCAACGTGCCGGGGGCCGTTGTCTGCCTACATACCTCGCGTTGCTTGTGCCCGGGTGCGAGCGTCGGCTAATCCATCATGCGCTTGAGCATAGCCGGCAGCTCTTGCTGCCACAGTCCCCAGACATGGCGGCCCGGCTTTTCCTCATAATGCAGCTTGGCACCCCTGGCCTCGAGGAGCCCCTGCGCCTGCCGGTTGGCTTCCAGGAAATCGAACGCGCCGCGCTCCGTCGTCACCTCCGTTTCTTCGGTGCCGATCACCATGTCGATCTGCAGCCAGGAGAGATCCGGTTCTTGTTCTATGCGGCTTCGGGTACCCTCCAAAAATGCGCCAGACAAGGATAGGACCCGGTAAAACAGGCTACGATAATCTAAGGCAAGATGAAGGGAGACGGTCCCTCCCAAGGAGTCGCCGGCCAGGATCCGGTCGTCCGCGGAGCTTCGGACGGGGTAGCGTTCTTCGACGAAAGGCAGCAGCTCCTCCGCAAAGAAGCGGCAGTAAGCGGCGAAGCGGTCCCCCTCGGGCGCATATTCCGCGGTACGGACGGATTTGTCCACGTCCACGCCCACGATGATGGCCGGTTCGACGTTGTCGTCATAGATCAGCCGGTTCATGGTTGTGGCGATACGCCCGAAATTAAAGAAATCCTCTCCATCCTGGCAGTAGACCACCGGGTAGGAGAGCAGCTCGTTATAGCCGGGCGGGAGGTAGATCCGCAGCGGCCTCGGGGCGTCGAGGAAGGCGGAGGGTACCAGTTCTTTGACAATCGTGCGTTTGAGATACAGGTTTTCATCCATGGGAAAAATCTCCTTTGGCCGTTGTATTATAATAGTTTCTTAACAATTCGCGAAACTGTACTATCTATTTTGTAAAACTGTATCAATGATATACCTGAAAGGATGCGGCATTTTTCAAGTAAGTTCTTGTGTTCTGCACAAAAACAGGTTTATAATACTACTATAACAGAAGTTCTTTCCTTTTCTCCACACCGGGCAGGATCTTCAGCACCAACTTCAATTCCAAATTCTATCTTCGAGGTGACTATACTTATGAGCAAGCCATCTGTAGCGGGCGTGCAAGACAAGTCATATGTAGTGGCAGTGCAGGAAGTAAAGCCTTTGTCCGTGCTCGGCACTGACGGTACGATCGTGAACCCGGACGAGATGCCGAAGCTCTCCGACGAGCAGCTGAAGGAGCTCATGCGCCGCATGGTCTTCACGCGCACGTGGGACCAGCGCGCCGTCAACCTGACGCGCCAAGGCCGTCTCGGCTTCTACGCGCCGGTATCGGGCCAGGAAGCGACGATGATCGGTTCCGAGTTCGCTCTCAATAAAGACGATTTCATCTGTCCGGGCTACCGCGACATGCCGCAGATCGTATGGCACGGCCTGCCGATGTACCAGGCGTTCCTGTACTCCCGCGGACACCAGCACGGCGGACAGATTCCTGATGATGTGCATGTGCTTATGCCGCAAATCATCATCGGCGCGCAGTACCTGCATGCGATGGGCGTAGCGATGGCCTTCAAGAAGAAGGGCGAGAAGCGCGTCTCGATCACTTACACGGGCGACGGCGGGTCCTCCGAGGGCGACTTCTACGAAGCGCTGAACTTCGCAGGCGCCTTCAAGCTGCCTTCGATCTTCATGGTTCAGAACAACGGCTATGCGATTACGACGCCGTTCGCGAAGCAGACGGCAGCCAAATCGGTAGCGCACAAAGCGGTTGCCGCAGGCATCACCGGCGTACAGGTAGACGGCATGGATATTCTTGCTGTCGTGAAGGCTGTACAAGATGCAGCCGAGCGCGGCCGCAATGGCGAAGGCGCGACGCTGATCGAAGCCCTGACGTACCGCTTCCTGCCGCATTCCATGTCCGGCGACGACCCGTCCAAGTATCGTACGAAAGAAGAAACGGCTGAATGGGAGCAGAAGGATCCGCTGAACCGTTTCCGCACGTTCCTGGTGAACAAGGGCCTGTGGAGCGAAGCCGAAGAAGCGGCTGTTGTAGAAGACGCGAAGAACACGGTGGCAGAACAGATCAAGAAGGCCGAAACAACCGAGAAAATGACGGTTCCTGGCCTGATCGATTCCATGTTCGAAACGACACCGCAGCATCTCGAAGAGCAAAAAGCGGATTACTTAGCGTAAAGGGGAGGACATTCAGCCATGGCTCAAATGACAATGATTCAAGCGATAAAAGACGCGATGCGCGTCGAGCTTCAGCGTGATCCTAACGTGGTAATTTTCGGTGAGGACGTAGGTAAGGTAGGCGGCGTATTTCGTGCGACGGAAGGCCTGCAAGGCGAATTCGGCGAAGAGCGCGTATTCGATACGCCGCTGGCCGAAGCCGCTATCGGCGGTATGGCTGTGGGTATGGCGACCCAGGGCTTCCGCCCGATCATGGAGATCCAGTTCGTCGGCTTCATCTACGAAGCCTTCGACCAGATCGCCGTACAGGCTGCCCGGATGCGTTACCGTTCCGGAGGCAAGTACAACGCGCCGATCACGATCCGTACGCCGTTCGGCGGCGGCGTCAAAGCGGCCGAGCTGCATACCGATCCGCTCGAGGGTCTGCTGGTACAGACGCCGGGGATCAAGGTAGTCGTGCCTTCGAACCCTTACGACGCGAAAGGCCTGCTGATCTCCGCGATCCGCGACAACGATCCGGTCTTCTTCATGGAGCATCTTAACTTGTACCGTTCGTTCCGTGCCGAAGTGCCTGAGGGCGAGTACACTGTGCCGATCGGCAAGGCGAACGTGGTCCGCGAAGGCTCCGACGTTACGATCATTACGTACGGCGCGATGGTTCATACGTCCCTCAAGGCTGCGGAAGAGATCGAGAAAACCCGCGGCGTGAAGGTCGAAGTCATCGACCTGCGTACCCTGATGCCGCTCGACACCGACACGATCGTCGAGTCCATCAAGAAAACGAACCGCGCTATCGTCGTGCAGGAAGCACAGAAGACTTCGGGTATCGCGGCAGAAGTAATCGCGCAGATCAACGAGAAGGCGATCCTTCACCTGGAAGCGCCTGTACTGCGTGTGGCTCCGCCGGATACGGTGTATCCGTTCGCCCAAGTCGAAGATCAGTGGCTGCCTAACGCGGCGAAGATCATCGCAGGCTTGAACAAAGTACTGGATTTCTAAATCGAAGTCATCAATAAGGACGGTGAGCGACCATGGCAAAGTTTGAGTACCGGTTTCCGGAGCTGGGCGAAGGCATCCACGAAGGCGAGATTGTCAAGTGGCATGTAAAAGCCGGCGATAAAGTCAATGACGAAACGATCCTGATGGACGTTCAAAACGATAAATCCACCGTTGAAGTTCCTTCTCCCGTAGAAGGCACCATCGTCGAGCTTAAGGTCGGCGAGGGCACGGTTTGTACGATTGGCGACGTCATCGCCATCATGGAAGTTACCGGCGAAGTGCCTCAACAGGCACATGGCCATGGCGAAGCGCCAAGCGCAGCCGAGGCGGCAACGCCGGCCGCAGCGAAGACCGAAGCTGAAGCGGCTGTGGGCGGCATCGAGCCGGTCGGCAGCTCCATCGCGGCGAACGTCGCGAACAGCAAGATCGACACGCCGATGGCAGGCGGCGCTCCTGCAGCGGCAGCCCAGCCTGCGGTAACGCCAAGCGGCGTGCTGGCTACCCCAAGCGTGCGCAAACTCGCCCGCGAGAAGGGCGTGAGCCTCGCCGAAGTGACGGCGACCGGCAAGAACGGCCGCATCACCCGCGAGGACGTGCTTGGCTTCACGCCGGGCGCAGCAGCGGCTCCTGCTACTGCAGCACCTGCGGCAAGCACGGCAGCTCCAGCATCATCCGCTCCGGCGGCCTCCGCAGCAGCAGCTGTGAGCGGCGACCGCACCGAAGAGCGCGTGCCGCTGAAAGGTATCCGCAAGGCCATCGCGAACGCGATGGTGAAGAGCGTGTACACGGCTCCTCACGTTACGCTGATGGACGAAGTCGACGTAACGGAGCTCGTGGCTCTGCGCGGCCGTGCCAACAAAGCGATGGCTGAGAAGAAAGGCATGAAGCTGACGTACCTGCCGTTCATCGTGAAGGCTCTCGTAGCAGCAGCACGCCAGTTCCCTGTTATGAACGCTATGATCGACGAAGAGAAGCAGGAGATCGTCTACAAGAAGTACTACAACATCGGTATCGCTACCGACACGGATAACGGCCTTCTCGTGCCGGTCATCCAGGATGCGGACCGCAAAAACATCTGGACGATCGCAGCGAGCATCAAGGACCTGGCTGCCCGCGGACGCGAAGGCAAGCTCGGGCCGACGGAACTCAAGGGCTCCACGCTGACGATCACCAACATCGGTTCGGCTGGCGGCATGTTCTTCACGCCGGTCATCAACTTCCCTGAAGTGGCCATCCTCGGAACCGGCCGCATCACAGAGAAGCCTGTCGTGAAGAACGGCGAGATTGTGATCGCTCCGATCATGGCCCTCTCCCTGAGCTTCGACCACCGTATTATCGACGGCGCTACGGCGCAGAACTTTATGAACTACATCAAGCAGCTGCTCGCAGATCCTGAGCTGCTGATCATGGAGGTGTAATCCGCTATGGTAGTAGGTGACGCATCGGTAGAAATTGACGTTCTCGTCATTGGTGCCGGTCCCGGCGGTTACGTGGCGGCCATCCGCGCCGCCCAGCTGGGCAAGAGCGTACTGATAGTGGACAAGGCCGAGCTCGGCGGCGTCTGCTTGAACCGCGGGTGCATTCCATCCAAGGCGCTGATCAGTGCAGCCCACCATTACGAGGTAGCCAAGCACAGCTCCTCCATCGGGATCTCGGCGGATAACGTATCCGTCGACTTCGCGAAGGTCCAAGAGTGGAAGAACGGCATCGTGAAGAAGCAGACCGGCGGCGTAGGCATGCTGCTCAAGGGCAACAAGATTCAAGTATTCAACGGCGAGGCGCTGTTCATCAACGAGAATGAAGCCCGCGTCTTCAACGATAACGAAACGGCACGTTACAAGTTTAACTACTGCATCATCGCGACCGGCTCCCGTCCGATCGAGCTCAAGACATTCCCGTTCGGTGGACGCATCCTGTCCTCGACGGAAGCTCTGCAGCTCAGCGAGATTCCGAAGAGCATGGTCGTCATCGGCGGCGGCTACATCGGTATCGAGCTCGGCCAGACGTTCGCGAAGTTCGGTACGAAGGTAACCGTGCTCGAAGGCTCCGACCACATCCTGCCGGGCTTCGAGAAGGATCTGTCCTCCCTCGTGGCACGCAACCTCAAGAAGCTTGAAGTGGAAGTGGTAACGGAAGCGATGGCACAGGGCTCCGAGCAGTCCGGCGATTCCGTAACGGTCACGTACACGGTCAAAGGCGAAGAGAAGAAAGTAACGGCCGACTATGTCCTCGTTACGGTCGGACGCCGCCCGAACACCGACGGCGATCTGTCCCTCGAACTCGCAGGGATCGAAATCGGCGAGCGCGGCCTGATCAAGGTCAACGAGAAGGGCCAGACGAACGTGCCTCACATCTACGCGATCGGTGATATCGTTCCAGGTCCGGCACTGGCGCACAAAGCTTCCTATGAAGCCAAAGTAGCGGCAGAGTCGATCGCTGGACTGCCGAGCGTTGTAGACTACAAGGTCATCCCGGCTGTCGTCTTCTCCGATCCGGAGATTGCCGGCGTAGGCCTCAGCGAAACCGAAGCGAAGGCGCAGGGCATCAACACCGTAGTGGGCAAGTTCCCTTACGGCGCCAACGGCCGTGCCCAGTCGATGAACGCGACCGACGGCTTCGTGAAGCTCATCGCGAACAAAGACACCGGCGTTCTCGTCGGCGGATTCGCTGTAGGAGCCGAAGCCTCCAACCTGATCGCGGAGATTACACTTGGCATCGAGATGGGCGCTACCCTGGAGGATATCGCTCTCACGATTCATGCCCACCCTACACTGGGCGAAATCACGATGGACGCCGCTGAAGGCGCGCTCGGCCATCCGATTCACCAGCTCGGCAAGTAAGATTATTTCCCGAAGACCATAGCCAGGATTTCAAGCGAACCGCTTGGAATCCTGGTTTTTTTAATATAGCGCGCCCAGCCAAGCTAGGAGCACAACGAGCCGGTGCAAGTCAGGTCGCGGGTTCGAAGAGCACGGTTGTCGGCTGGAGCGATCATGCTGGCGGGGGCTGCCTCTATTTCGCAGCTATGGATAATGGGAAAGAGTCCGGGATGAAGGAAGGGGGCTACGAGCTAGCCAAGGAGAGTGGAGTCTGGCTGGCAGCACCGCAGGGTACCGTCTCGCGGGAAGAAGCGCTAGGAGGTACAGGGACAACAAGAACTGCCTTACCCCCTGGTTCACCGAACAGGGAATAAGGCAGGAGGCAGCTGACAGGACAGCGGCAACGTTACGGGTCAGAGCCCGACTACACAGTTTTTCCCCTGCTGTTTGCCGCTCATGAGGGCTTGGTCCGCACGGTTGATGCATACGGCCAATGCATCGGCGGGCTGGCAGGCGGACAGACCGAAGGTCAGCGTGATCCGCAGCTCTCGCTCTTTATACGAATGAACGGCCTGGCTGAGATGGGATCGGATTCGCTCGGCAATGCCATGAGCCTCTTCCTGTCCGGTATCGGGAAGGAGAATGAGGAACTCTTCACCGCCCCATCTCGATACGGAGTCGCCGGAACGGACCAGCGCCCGGATGGAGTCGGCACATTCGCGCAGCACATAATCGCCGCAGTCATGACCGTACAGGTCATTGAACATTTTGAAATTGTCGATATCGCACAAGAGGATGCAGTAAGGGACTCCGTGGGTATGGTACCGGGCATGTTCACTCTCGAGCCTGTCCACCATCGATCTGCGGTTGAGCAGCCCGGTGAGCGGATCGGTACTGGCCGCACTCTCGAGATCCCCGACGGTTTCGTTAATCCGCTTGTGGAAGACCGAAGAGAGCAGGGCTATCGTGATCGTGACCAGCAGGATGTTATGTAAGTTGAGAAGCTCCATATACAAGGGTTCTATGGAATACCGGGGTACAGCGGTATAGGTGTACAGCAGAAGGTAAATCACCACGTCGGATACTAGCAGGAAGACGCGCATCCCCCGAGCGTACATGGGAATCATGAAGGTGGCGAAGACCAGGATAAAGAAATAATAATGAAACCCGGTGCCCCAGCCTACCATCACGGAGGCGAGAACCATGTGCAGCCGGATCTCGAAGTGGAGAAGGAGTGCCCAGAGGGTAGGACGTTTTTGGAGAAGAAACAGAAAGGATCCGATGAAAAAGGCCGTACTTAAGGCATTATAGATAACCATTGGCAGCACGCCGAGTCCCCAGAATAAGACCATCCATAGGGAATGGATGAGGATACAGCTCTTGGTGGCAGCCGAAAATAAGGCCTGGTAAGAGCGCATTTTTGAATTCAGCAAGGATTGGTGCGGTGGATGATCGGTCATAAGCGTAAAGGTGTCCTCTCTTCCGTAAGATCATAACCCAGTATAGCATACCCTTAAGACGTAATGATGAAAATGTCGAATGCAACGGACTGGTGTTTAACGGAAAAAGGCCCGTACGGGTAACATCCTACATTTCTCCATACGGGGAGCCCAAATGAGATCATCCGTCCATAGGCGTCCGGCCGGACGCACAGTATCATGAAAGGAAACCGTATGTAGAGGAGTTAGAATAGGGATGAGCATTCAATACCATGAGGCACAACGCCAATTTCACCTGCAGGCCGGAGGCAGCAGTTATATTCTCCAGATTTATCCGAGCGGGCATCTCGTTCACATATACTGGGGAGCCAAGGTAAGATCGCTGCCGATGGATCATGTCATCCGCACGCGCGACCGTGCCTTCTCTCCGAATCCGAATCCGCCGGACCGCAGTTATTCGCTCGATGCGCTTCCACTCGAATACCCGGGGTACGGCAACTCGGACTTCCGTCAGCCTGCCTATCAAGTACAGCTGGCTAACGGAACCACCGTCAGCGACCTGATCTACCTATCGCATACGATCATACCGGGCAAGCCGGCATTGGAAGGACTCCCGTCCGCATATGTCGAGACGGAGGATGAAGCGGATACGCTGATCATTGCGCTTCAAGACTCGCTCACCGGCCTGCGCGTCGAGCTGGCCTATACGGCTTACCGGAGCCGGAATGTCATCACGCGCAGCAGCCGCCTGGTCAACGGGGGAAGCGAAGAGCTGCGCCTGCTGCGTGCGCTGAGCGCCAGCGTAGACTTTCCGCATCACCGCTTCGATCTCCTGACGCTGCCTGGCGCGTGGGCGAGGGAGCGATATATCGAGCGCCGGGCGCTGGCCAGCGGCACGCAGTCCGTGGAGAGCCGCCGGGGAGCAAGCTCCCACCAGCAGAATCCGTTCGTCGCCCTTCTCGAGAAGAGCGCGACGGAAGACCGGGGCGAGGTCTATGGATTCAACCTCGTATACAGCGGGAATTTCTTGGCCTCGGTCGAAGTAGACCAGTGGTATACGACGCGGGTATCCCTAGGCATTAATCCGTTTGACTTCAGCTGGAGGCTGGAGCCGGGTGAGGCGTTCCAGACGCCGGAGGCGGTCATGGTCTATTCCGCCGAAGGGCTGACCGGCATGTCGCAGACGTATCACGAGCTGTACCGTACCCGGCTGTGCCGCGGGGAGTTCCGGG
Organism: Paenibacillus caseinilyticus; assembly: GCF_027533645.1. Lineage (GTDB taxonomy): Bacteria > Bacillota > Bacilli > Paenibacillales > NBRC-103111 > Paenibacillus_G > Paenibacillus_G caseinilyticus. The sequence continues at coordinate 73,223 of NZ_JAQAGY010000003.1, read as the reverse complement.
ACAAGCCGAGACCGGTGCTCATTAACAACTGGGAAGCGACGTACTTTGACTTCACGGCGGAGAAGATCGAAGATATTGCCAAATCCGGACGGGAGCTCGGCATCGAACTGTTCGTGCTCGACGACGGCTGGTTCGGCAAGCGCAACGACGATACCACCTCGCTGGGCGATTGGTTCGTGGATACGGCCAAGCTGCCGCAGGGTCTCGCCGATCTCGCTCAGCGGGTGAACGGACTCGGCCTCCAGTTCGGGCTCTGGTTCGAGCCGGAGATGGTATCGGTGGACAGCGAGCTGTACCGTCGTCATCCGGATTGGTGCCTGCACGTGCCGGAACGCGTCCGCTCCGAAGGCCGCAACCAGCTCGTCTTGGATCTCTCGCGTCCCGAAGTATGCGATTATATCGTCGAGACGGTATCGGGCGTGCTGGCTAGTGCGCCGATCTCCTACGTCAAATGGGACATGAACCGCCACATGACGGAGATCGGCTCTGCCGCGCTGCCGCCGGAGCGCCAGCGGGAGACGGCACACCGTTACATGCTCGGCCTGTATTCGGTGCTGGAGCGGATTACCTCCGCCTTCCCGCACGTGCTCTTCGAGAGCTGCTCCGGAGGCGGAGGACGGTTCGATCCGGGCATTCTTCACTACATGCCCCAGACGTGGACGAGCGATAACACGGATGCCGTCTCGCGCCTCAAGATCCAGTACGGAACGAGTATCGTGTATCCGGTCTCCGCGATGGGGGCTCATGTCTCCGCGGTGCCGAACCATCAGGTGCACCGGATGACGTCGCTACAGATGCGCGGAGACGTGGCAATGAGCGGCAACTTCGGCTATGAGCTCGATCTCACGAAGTTCACGGGCGAGGAGCAGGAGCTGGCGAAGCGGCAGGTGGCGCTCTATAAGGAGCTGCGGGAGTTCGTGCAGTTCGGACGGTTCTACCGCCTGATCTCGCCGTTCGAAGAACTGGAGGCGGCCTGGATGTTCGTCTCGGCGAGCGGGGAGGATGTGCTGGCCTGCTACTTCAATGTGCTGGCCGAACCGAATGAGCCTTACAAGAGGCTGAAGCTGAAAGGGCTGGATCCCGCCGCGGATTACCGCCACGCGGATACGGGCGAAGTGTACGGGGGCGATGAGCTGATGCATGCCGGGTTGTCGCTGCCTGTGCAGCAGGGGGATTTTGAGAGCGTGCTGATTCGTCTGAGAAGAGTAGAAGAGTAGAAGAGTAGAAGCGTAGGGGACTAGCAAAAAAAGCGCGGAAGCCATTGCGGGCGGGGTGGACATGGGATGACCCGAAAGCTGCGGTCCCATTCTCGTTCATGTTCAGGGAGCAGCTGTGCAGCTGCTCCCTGAACTTTGTACCAAGGTTCTTCGTGCGGTTTGTTGATGCCCAGTTCATTCGTTTACTCATAAGGGAACTCGTCCCTCCACAGCAGTTCAGTCTTTTTGCCGTACCGTTCGGCCGTGGTTTCAAACTCTTTATTCCGTGTAACGTTATCGAAGTTAGCCTTGACTCTTTGTACAGCTGGATTGCTCCATAACGAAGTGTAATCCTCCATACTCATATTCATTGCTGACCAATGCGTGAACTCGGTTAACGATAGCGCATGACCCAGGCTGCTTATATCTTTTAAGCCCATCATGTGCTCCAGGTGGACCTTTCTGAGCTTAGTCAGGCCGTTGAATGCCGGAAGTGCTTCCACGTTCCTGAGCGACTGAAGGAATAAGTATTGTAGTCCGGTTAAAGTGGAGATGAACGACAGATCTTTTAATCCGCGTATCTGCCATAGCTCCAGATATTTGATGTTGTCCATTCCTTCGATGGCCGAGAAATTATGAATTCCGCCTAGCTTGATATCGAGCGACCACAACTTTTTTAGCGGGGCCAAAAATTCTAGGTGCTTCGTTGTGACCGACCTCAAAGTAACATCCTCCAGCCCATGAAGCTTGCCGATCACATCGATATTCTTGGTATGGCTTTCGATATAGAGTTTTTTCAATCCGCTAAACCGTTCCAGAACCACTAGATCGGGTTTCTTCGATTTCGTCTGTTCCAACATGATACTCTCGAGCGTCGCAGGTACACTATGGAGTATGTCAAAGCTGTCCAAATGATGAATACCAAGATGCAGGTCCTTCAATTTGTGAAGATGGAGGATGGCATCCAACTGATCAACCTCTGTAATGCAATCCACCGTAAAACGAGTCACATTAGGAAGCAAGGAGAGAAAGCTCAGATCGCATGTCTTATTATAGAAGCCGTACGCCCTCAGCTCCACGTCATCCCGGTCATGGAACAAAAGATCATTTAATAGCTGAAATGTGCCGGGTTCTACGGGGTCCTTGAACTGGATGACCTCCAGGTCTTGATTGGCAAGCAGTTCCTTTACTTCCACTTCGGATAGGTTGGCGTTGATTTCTATCCTGCCCTTAGATACTTCGCTGTACATAATCCTCCGCCTTATTCGTTGTATGCTTGGTGTATATAATAATGCATATTAAAATTATCGAGGCCGTTGCTCTGACGGGAACAGGATCAGCCCCTCCTGAGGTGATCTGATCCGGGTAATTGGGCTGCCTTTTCTTAACCTAACCTAATTCTTCATTAAAATAACAAACCCCATTACTGCATCCATATGTGATTTTATTACCAAAATCATGATAAAAAACTGCTTCTTCAAAGTCACTAGGTATCGTCATTTTAATTTCGTTGATCAAAGCTTCCGCTGCTCTTTCCGTTTCCTGATCTCCCGTGCCATTATATCCAATTGCTGTTCCGCTAGGTCCTTCATAAATCGTGAAAATCCATGAATTTTGATTGTCGTCTTTGACTTGAATCTAAACTTTGCACTTTCTTTCCCATATTCAACTCCCGGATCTGTAAAGAATGAACCGCCTAATAAGTTTTGATCATTAAGTGCTACAAATTGATACATGTTATTCCTCCTGCTGATGATTGTTGAACAGTAATGAATACTTTTAAGGGAATTGAAGGAAGATATAACTGATTTTGAGAAAGTTAATATACGGAGGAATGCATGTGAAAAACCGAATGGTATCTTTATGTATTGCAAGTCTCGCTCTACTTTTGGCCTTTCCCTCCTTGTCCAATGCGGATGGGTATGTTGAACAAGATGGAGAAGTTACGGCAGGACAGAAAATGGCAAAAATTCTTGACAGTACAAATTGGCAAGGGACCACGGTTTATGATAAAGATAAAAATGACTTAACAAAAGAAAATGCAAGTTTTGTTGGTCTTGCGAAATATGACGATGAAACAGCCAGATATGAATTTTACGATAAAACGACAAAACAAAGCCGCGGCGACTATGGAACATTTTTTATTACAAATGATGGGAAGATCAGAGGATTAATCTCCGAATCGAAGGGCTACCAAGTTGTTGTGGAAATCACAAAGCTGACAAATGATATGTTTACCTATAAAAGAATGGGCAAAGATGCTGCTGGTAAGGATACAGAGGTGTTTGTGGATCATATTCCCTACCATGAGACCGAACTTTCCTTTACTACCCCGGATAAGAATTTGGAAACCTACACAGGAAAAGTAGTAACAGACGTGGATGGGGACAAAATTTTGTCTTACAGCTTATGGCAAGGTACAGTGGTGTTAGATGAGAAGGGTAAGGATGTCTCGAATTATAATGCGAATTTTTTAGGTCTGGCCAAATATGATTTTAAAACAAACAAATACGAATTTTTCGATGCTAAAACAGGACAAAGCCGCGGTGACTATGGGTATTACGATGTCGTTCATGGAAATAAGCTAAGATCCCATATTTCAGAAGGAATGAAATATGGTGCCGTTCTTGAGCTTACAGAGCTGAATACGAATAAATTTGCGTATAAAAGAAAAGGTAAAGATCAAGATGGAAATGAAATCGTCATAACCGTAGAGCATGTACCTTATAAAGGTGCTTTCAATCTAACATTCACTCATTAAAGAGGACCCAAGTAATATTGAAACACAAGACTACAAAATAAAGATAACATATCGTTACCGCTTCGGAAAATCTTTGTTTTGCAGTCATGAAAAGTGAAGCCTTCGGGCTCCTTTTTTTTGTCAAAAACATAAAGGGAACGGGCGTGGTATAATGTGGGAACCACACGTGAAAAGGGTGATCACTGTGAAGGTGCAAAAGTGGGGTAACAGTCTGGGAGTGAGGATCCCTGTTGCTTATGCTGAGCAACTCAACATCACCTATGGTTCGGAGGTAGACTTGCTTCTTATGAAGCGCGAAATGGTTATACGGCCAAAACGCCAAAAGCCAGCTTTAGAAGAGCTTCTTGCAGGGATTACTGATGATAACCGTCACCATAAGGTTGATTTCGGTAAACCAGAAGGGAATGAAATTTGGGGAGTCTCAGTGGTGTCCCAGATCGCGGTGATCTGGTGAAGATCAATTTCAATCCTCAATCCGGCCATGAACAGGCTGGGTGGAGGCCGGGGACCGTTCTTTCCCCAGCAGTGTTTAACCATATTGCCGGGTTTGCGGTTGTTTGCCCGGTCACAAATCAGAAGAAGGGCTATCCTTTTGAAGTTGAGCTTCCCGGTCTGCCGATTACTGGTGTGATTCTTTGCGATCAGGTAAAGAGCCTGGACTGGCGATCGCGGCAGCTCAGAATCGAAGGGCAAGCGCCAACAGACATAACTTAGGATGTACTCGATAAAATTCATACGTTTCTGTAATCAAGTAGGAGCCCATTGACGGCAATGTCGGGGCTCCTTTTTTCGCCCGATGCAAGTGCAGCAGCCAGGAGGCCGTAGCGGGAGGCAGCCTGGCCGAGTAGCATTTTGGTATGAAATAGCCGAGGCGCAGTTTCTTGTTCCTTTGGGTTAACTGCACTGAAAGACCGTTTGTAAAGGCTTCGATGTGCATGTATGACATATAAACACGTAGATTTTCCCCATATCTCCGAGTGAAACTCCAAGAGGAGATTGGAGTACAGCCCTTTCCTGGTATGGAAGATTCCAAACATCCCCCAGTTCTTCAGGACACCACCGGCTGTATGTACCGCCATCAAACTCCGCTTCGGATAGGGTGAGGAGATGTTCCATTGCGTTGCTGCAGTGGCATGTTGGTGTTTCGTCAAATTGAATCCAATTTACATATCCGCCGACTTTGGTGCCATCCGCCACACTTAATTGATACTCGTATATGGCCTCATCCTCTTCATCTTCCTCACCTAGTTCTTCCTGCCATTCCATAATCGAATGAGCTAATGGCTCGTTCATAGCGAGTAAATCCTCCATGTGCGGGTACTCTATAACGGTCTCCGGGTTCAGTGAAATCGCCGAATTCCAAGGATTCTGTTCCGAAGAACTGCCCCAGTATGCTTTGACATAGGGTTCATAGATCTCTCCATGGTCCCTCGGGCACCATACAATACGCAGTAAAGACCGACCATCGGGAAAATCGATTTCCGGGTAATCCGCGTTGGCCAATTGAAGAATAGGGATAAGCGGCTCCTGGTGTTCTTCACATAGCAACTCGCGGGGAACAGGCGGGGGAGTTTGCATACTTCCAGTGATTCGAACCGGATGAAGCCGTATTGTTTTTTTTCGGTACGGGGCTAGTTCCGGGAAAAAATGGTCTATCTCATATTTTGGTTTTCGAGTTGTTCTCAATGGAGTAATCCCGCCTTCAACAAAATAATGGATCATTTTTGTATTATTCTAGTTTTTTCCTAGAATTCCTCTTCCGATTGGATGGGTTGAGTAAGTCATAGAAGCAGGGAGTGCCGTTTGGGCGCGCTCTGCTTTTTTGCTGTTCTCGTATCTTGCTTGGTGAGGCTCCTCTGGCCGTCCGGCACCGCTGATTCAGTCCGGACGGGCCGGGAGCGGCAGTGAGAATCTGCCAATGGCCGGATCTACATAATTTCGATTGACATACCGAATTAACCAGTAGTAAAATAATTACCGAAGAACATTTGAACAAGTGTTCAAAACGTACGTTCAAAACATTCGTTCAACTCCAGGTGGAATTCGCCTGGCCGCGAAGGAACAAAGGAGGGCTCGGTTTGAAACGGGAAGTCGTATGCAGGGAAAGCAAGGAAGACGTCAAGCTGAAGATATTGAATGCCGCCAAGAAGCTGTTTGCCAAAAAAGGATTCGAAGGGACGACCGTGCGGCAGATCTGCGATGAAGCGGGTGTGGCGCTTGCGCTCGTGTCTTATCACTTTGGAGGCAAGGAGAATGTGTTCTTCGCGCTCTTCGAGACGTTCGCGCCGGCCTTCCTGCAGACGGAATATACGCTGGAGCATCCCGTGGAAGATTTGAGCGCGCTCATCCGGGATTTTACTTTGTTCCGCTTGGCGGAGCCGGACCTGATCAACATACTTCAGCAGGAGATCATGATGCAGAGTCCCCGGCTCGAGCGCGTCCAATCCGTCGTGCACGGGTTGTGGCGCCAGCTCATTCTGATCCTGGAGAAGGGCAAGAGAGACGGATGGTTTCACTATGATTCGCTGCGGCATACGGTCCAATCCATCATCGGGACCCTGGTATTCGCACGGGTCACCACGTTCATGGACCCGGTCTTCATCAAAGCGGGCGAGGAGCTGCCGTCCTCGGAGAACGAGGCGGCAGTGGTCGGTCACGCGACCGCGTTCATCATGAATGCCCTGCAGTGCCGTCAGGCTTAGGGCAGCAACTATCGGAGAGGGGTCAACAAGGAAATGAAGAAACAAGTGGCGGCTATTGTGGTATTGGCGCTCGCACTCGGCGGAGGAGGGTATATGCTCCGGGCGGAAGGGAAGGACGCGGTGACGCTGTCCGCGGCCAAGAAGGCCAGCATTCTGACGGCGGAACAAGTCAACGTCTCGTTCCAGGGCGCGGCAGGCAAGATTATCGATCTGCCGGTGAAAGAGGAGCAGAACGTGAAGCAGGGCGACGTCCTGATGACGCTCGACCCGACGGATATCGATCTGCAGCTGAAGAAAGCGCAGGCGGATATCGAAGTGACCTCGCTGAAGATCGCCCAGGCGGAAGACGGCATTCGTGTCGCCGAGAGCAAGCTGGGCAATGCGGTCAAGCAGGCGCAGATCGGCTTGTCGCAGGCGCAGACCCAGCAGGCGCAGGTGGCGGAAGGCGCGCGGGCAGAGGATATCGAACGCCAGAAGCTGGCGGTGGCCGCGGCTGAAGAGTCATATACACATGCCGTGAAGCTGTATAACCAGCTCATGAACATGGAAGAGAGTTACGACGACAATCCATACAACTATAAAGACCACCGGGATGCGGTCGAGAATGCGCGCTCCCAAGTGGCGACACTCGAGAACGCCAAGAACCAGCAGCAGGCAGTGCTGGATAAGATGCTGAACGGCGCTACGGAGAAGGAACGCCAGCAGGCTACCCTCCAGGCGGACAGGGCAGCGGCGGTAGTCGAGCAGCAGGAGCTTGCCGGCGGGGATATCTCGAACCAGAAGATCGGGATCGACGCGTTGAAGAAGCAGCTCGAGCAGCAGAATATTCTGCTGCAGTCCCTGCAGATCCAGAAAGATCGGTTCACGCTGAAGGCACCGGCCGACGGCAAGATCGTCAAGGTCGTACCGAAAGCGGGCGAGAACGTCGGCGCAGGAACACCGGTGATTCTGCTCGAAACCGGCAAACTGTTCTATGACCTGTACGTTGATGAGACGCAGGTAAGCAAGTTCCACCCGGACTCCGCAGTGCCGACGCACTTCGCGGCGCTTGGCGACGTGGTGGACGGCAAAGTTCAATTCGTGACGGCCGCTCCACAGTTCGCTGCGCTCCGGATGAGCCGAGAGAAAGGAACCGCCGATCTGAACTCGTTCCAGGTCCGGGTCTATGTAGACCGTACGGAGAAGCTGCTGCCGGGTATGACGGCGGAGGTGCATGTTGATGAAGTCGCAGCTCAGTGAGTGGAAGCATGTGCTGTCGAGCAAGTTCATTCCTCTAGTCTTGCTTGGACCGCTGATTATGGCGGCCATGTTCGGATACATTTTTCAGAACGGGCAGATCAATGAAGCACAGATTGCCGTTGTCGATGAAGACAATTCGCTGTACAGCCGCCAGTTCACAGACAAGATTAATGCTTCGCAGTATATGGAAGTCGCCAGCGTCTTCCATGAGGCCATCCCGCCTGAGACCTTGCTGACCAATGAGAAGTATATGGCTGTCGTGTATTTGCCCAGAGGCATGGAGCAGCTGCGCTTCCAGGGCAAATCGATCAACGTCGGCTTCCTCATCGACAACTCGATGCCGTCGGCGGTTGGTAACATCCGCTCCGGGATGCAGGAGCTGATCACGATCGAGAACACTTCGCTGACCGTAGGCAAGCTCAAGGTGATGGGGATGGGCGATGAAGCGGCGCTCGGCACCGCTTCGCCGCTCTCGATGCAGCAGCGCCTGCTCTTCAATCCGACCTCAGACTTTATTGCCTTCATGGTCATCGGCTTCGTGAGTGTAGCGGCGCTTGCGATCACGTTGACCGCTGCGGGTTCTATCGTCCCGCGGCTCCGCCAAGAGGGGCTGCTGCAAGAAGCGCTGCGTTCCCCGATCGGGCTGTGGCTTCGCGTGCTGCCTTATGCGGTGATCAATACGATCTCGCTGCTGCTGGCCTTCGGGATGCTGAAGCAGATCGGGGGGCTCCGCTTCGTCGCTGATCCGGTATCGTTCTTGGTGCCGCTCTTCCTCTATGCGCTGACGTCCGCGCTGATGGGCATGGCGGTCGGCTGGACCGCTTCCGAGCCTGCCAAAGTATCGGGGAGGACCTCTGCGATCGTGTCCCCTTCCTTCATGCTCTCCGGCGTGCAGGTGGCCACGATCATGTTCCCGGCACCGATTCAGTTCATTTCGAATCTGCTGCCGCTGACCTGGCTCTTCAAGTTTATCCGGGGCATGGGGTACCGGGGCGGGGAGCTGAAGTACTTCACCAGTGAACTGGGCGTGTTCGTGACTATGATCGGCGTGTTCTCGCTGATTGTCGGTCTGCTGATCTGGAGAGAGACAAGGAAGTTAGCCTCGGCAGGTACCAGCGCAGAGCTTACGGCTGCGCCACAACAAGAGGCTGCCGCACCGGCAGCCGTGCATACAACAACGCAAGTAGGGGAGATTATGGCATGAGACCAACCAACAAGATATGGACCCGCACTACACTGGCCGCTCTGCTGACGACCGCAATGCTGATGACAGGCGCGGTGCCCGATACGGCCCGCCTGGCTCTGGCGGATGCTGCTGTGACATCGCCTGCCGCAGACGGCATAACCGGTACGGCTGCGACGGCTTCCTATAATCTGACAGATCAATTGCAGGTGGAAGTGAAGAGCCTGCTCAACGAAACGACCAGTGAAGGCACGAAGATCGGCGTCGTGGTCCGGATGAGAAGCACAGCCGCCAAGGTGGCGAAGATTCCGGATCTCGAGCTGCGTGCGCGGACCTCGGACGGTTATGAATATCCGCTGCAGGCCAGTGTGTTCAATGCCCATGCGATTCGTCCCGGCACGACGGAAGAGCTGAACTACATGGTGACGGTCGACAGCCGGGTGCCGCTCGATCTCTCGGAGCTCGCCTGGTATGCCGTCGACTGGTACTCGTATCCGAAGCAGGAGACGGTGAAGCTGGCCGTACCGGTAGCAGGCCAAGCGTGGAGCGGCCCGGCAGCGGGATTCGGTGAGGCTTCCCTCTCGTGGGGGACGCCGTTCCGGTTGTCGCCGGCGATCGATTCCCCGCTTGTGTACACACCCGAATCGGTGAGCACGGACAACACGGCGACCGGACCGGTCACAACCGTGAAGGTACTCGTCAAGAACCCTTCGGCGAAGAAAGAAGCCTTGCCGGAGTTCTCGCTGGACGGCCGGACTGAAGGTGTCGAAGGCACCGATAAGACCGTCTACAGCGGCAAGCGGGTGGAAGCTTCTCCGCTTGTGCTCGAAGCCGGAGAGCAGCGGTACATCCACTTCGCGATCCCGACGGATAAAGGTACCGTGCTGAAGTCGTTCAACGTGCTGACGCAGGAGACCTTCCGGCAGGTGGACGCGAAGGGCCAAGTGTCGGCCAGCGCGTATTCGGTCGGACGCTTCGGCATGAAGCTGCCGATCGTGAACGGCATCGCGGAGTTCGCTTCGGCCGTCAAGGTCGAGAACGGCAAGCCGTTCCCGCTGCAGGGGGCAGGCGACGTCGTCGATCCGAACCTGTCGGTATCGCTCGTCGAGCTGCACCAGCACGTGAACGAAGGCGAAGGCTACCAGACGGCGATCGCGAAGGTCATGCTGACGAACAGCGGCGAACTGCCGATCCCTCTGCCGAGCCTCGGCACGAAGCTCGTCACGAAGTCGGGCATGACCTACAGCGGCAGCCGCCAAGCAGGCACGGTCACGGAGATCATGCCGCAGACGAGCTATGTCGTCAGCTATGCGTTCAATATGCCGGAGGAAGTGCTGGACGAGGAGTTCGTACTGAAGCTTAGCGACGTGAAGACGGCCGCTCCGGCGGTTACAACACTTGGTTCGTACCGCGTAGCCGTACAGAAGGAAACGATGGACCTCAAGAACATGGCGTTCTATCCGTTCCAGGTGAAGCTGAATGACTGGGAACTCGGGTTCCGTACGAACATGCCGAGCGCGCTCAATCCGTACTCGCCGATGACGTATACGTACAAGCTCGGCCTGTCGATGGACATCACCCGCCAAGAGCATGTCGTCGTGGATTCCAACTTCTCGAAGATGTCGCTGGAGCTCGTCGACTCGACCGGCAAGCTGATCTCGGTCCGCACCCTGCCGTTCACCGGCATGAACCGTGTGATCTCGGGCAAGCAGTTCATTACGTTCGATAATCTCAAGACCGATGAGCAGTACTACCCGCTGACCGTGAATATCTACGAAACGATCACCACCGCTACCGGCGAAGCCAAGCGACTGGTGGGCGTGCTGAAGCAGTAAGGTTAGCTGTCCTAATACCCTGACAGGAATCCCGCTGGTCCATTGGACCGGCGGGATTTTTTTGGGCTTAAGACGGCATTGCCCTCGATCTGGCGGAGGCTGCTGCCGGGCAGACCCGTCACTTTCGGGCGCTATACGCAGCGGAGAAGGGGGAAGGTGGCGCAGGGCCCGCTGGATCTGCTCGGCCCGATCCGGCTGTCCGGCGTATATCTGTGCGCGCGGTGTATCCCGGCGCCGGGAACGCTCGGCAGGGCGATGCCGGGCTGGATCGCGGCGGAGCGGATGCTCTGATCCCGTGATCCCGCATAGCACGGATAGCGCAGGGGTGAGGGCTTGGCTTATCTCGGGCAGCGGGCCGCCGCTTCGTCCGGCTAAGTGGTGCCGACTGTCAACCCGGCCGGGCTGCCAAGCCGCGCAGATCTGGCATCGGGCCGCCGAGAGGGAGCCCCATCCAACGCCGGAAGCCTTGGTGTCCGCCCCGATGAACGGCGGATGGCCAAGGCTTCCGGTGTGTTTGGCGGCAGAGCCCAGGGGCGGTGGTCAGCGCTTGCGGGGAGCAAGTAAGCTGCTGCTGAGCCATGCTCCCTGCCCCTTCGGACGGGAGGATCTTCTGCCCTTCGGCCCGGGGGCTGCGGAGGGGCGGGCGGGAGCAGGCTTACCGTCCAGACGAAGCGTCCGGACGCTTTTGCCCCTCTTGAACAGGGAGGGCTGGGGCAGGGCCGCCGCGCCCGCGGATCCCCCATTCCTTGGACGCCGGTTCCTGCTGCGCTTTCCGGCGATGCTGCTCTCCGAGGGAGTGGCGCCGTCGAGATATAGGACTTTGGCGGATTGACTGTATTCGAGCAGGTGCTCTTGGCCGCCCGGAATCCCGAGTTTGGCTGCAGCTGCCGGGGAGAGCCGGACTTCTTCGTCCAGTTCGTTCTCCGGGACGATCAGTCGCAGCTTATGAACCGTATTGCCTCTTTTGACCGATACGTAGGAAGACTTCGATTCGGGGAACCCCAGCATCCTGAGGATAGAGTAGCCGATGGTGATGGTAGGTTCTGTGCTGCGGTTCGTGCCGATATCGATCGGAACGCTGGCCCGGCTGAGTGTGACCCGCCGGAAAGTCAATGTGTCGTTCATCTCATTGTAATCGATCTGGTAGCGGGTTCCCTGTTTCAGACCGAGCGCTTTGGCCGTACTGGCTCCGAGCTCGAGGTAGGGGAAGCCGCATTCGTCTCCCCGTTCCCGGTAAAGACGTACCGTGCGCTCCGCACCGTTATTCTTCAAGGCAACCGAGGTGCCGTTTCGGATGGAGCCAAGGTCATGCGGAAAACTGTTGTAGCACTCGATAACCAGTATCGCCGATGTCTCATCGGCTCCGTCGGTGACGGAAATATCCACTATGCCGTAGGCCATTAGTATCCTCTCCCCACTCTCTCATTCTTGACCCGGCCGCAGAACAGACCAGCCCCCCCATGAGGCAGGAGGGCCAACCCGTTCCAACGAGTATCACTATGCCCTTACTACTGTATGTGTGTCTGAGCCCTGTTGCTTGTACCTTTGCCCCTGGTCATCTGTCATGACATGGGAGACACGGGAGGGGGAGCGTCGTATAATGGAAGCGCAAAGAAGGACATGGGAGCGGAACAAGCGGCGTCAGTCCGGTAAAGAAGGGATGGAGGAGGAAAGCATGGAGGAGCGGCGATTGACGGAGATAGGGGAGAAAACAACGCAGTTGTACCCTGAGAATGCGTGCATGGGGCAGGAGCTGGGTGCTGGCGATGTGGACCAGGAGAAGGAGAGTACGGGCACGGAGCGAAAAGGCTGCTTCGCCGGAGTTGACGGCTGTCCAGGCGGCTGGGTCGCCATAGAGCTCGGGAGCGGCGGACGTTGGCGGGGTGGGGTCTACCCGGAGCTCGAGGAGCTGTGGGAGTCCTATGCCGGGGCCGAGATGCTCCTGATCGATATGCCGATCGGACTGCCGGAGGGGCCGGAGCCCCGACCCTGCGATGGCGGGGCCCGCCGGCTGCTGAAGCCATGGCGGGCGTCGAGCATATTCCCGGCGCCTGTGCGGGGGGTGCTCGCGGCAGCATCTTATACGGAAGCGAATCGGAGTCACAGAGAGCTCAGCGGCCGCGGCCTCTCGCGCCAATCCTGGGCGCTGGTACCCAAGATCCGAGAGCTGGATGCCCTGCTTCAGCGGGAACCCGCGGCCGGACAGCGGATCTTCGAGGCCCATCCCGAGCTCAGCTTCGCGGGTCTTGCAGGGGCGCCCATGCGGAGCCGCAAAAAGACGGCGGAGGGCTTCACGGAGCGAATGGAGGTGCTGCGGGGCTTCCTCCCGGAGGCGGATCTTATCGTAGCCGAGCTCATGGCGCGGTACCCGCGGAAGCTTGTGGCCCGCGACGATATCGTCGACGCGCTCGTGCTTGCGGCTGCTGCCGCTGCCGCTGGCAGCAGGGAGCGTCTGAGCCGGGTGCCGGAGGCGGACAGCCGGGATGCGACCGGCCTGCCGATGGCGATCGTCTATTATGCGGCCGAAGGGCAAGCCGCTCATAGGGAAGACCCTCATCACTAGCGCCGCAGGAATGTAGACCTGCGGACAGGGATGAGGGTTCTGTTGGCATCATTTGCCGATCGATGTCATATTATATGGAGTACAAAGCAAATGTAAGCGTTTTCGGACAACCTCTATGCTTTTGCCTATCTTCGATTCCTTTACCGCGCGAACGTTTGGCTTTGGTGCGGGAGCCCTGCGGGGGAAGGCCGCCCTTGCACTACGGCTGCCGCCTCCTCTCCGTCCGAGCCACCGCATCCTATCTTGGGAGGTGCCCACCTATGTCCGCTAAGCCCTGGCTGGCCCATTACCCTGCCGAGGTGCCGCCGAGTTACGACTATCCGAAGCAGCATGCCGCCCAGTTCCTGCTCGATGCGGCCCGGGACTACCCCGGGCGGGCTGCGCTTGATTTCATGGGGGGCCGCATGTCGTATGCCGCCCTGCTGCAGGCTGCTTACCGGTTCGCTAATGCGATGCGCCATCTGGGCGTTCATCCGGGAGACCGGGTGGCGATCATGCTGCCGAACTGTCCCCAGGCGGTCATCGCCTATTACGGCACATTGCTGCTCGGCGGGATCGTCGTCATGACGAATCCGATGTATACCCCCCGCGAGCTTCTGCACCAATTCGGCGATGCGGGCATCCGTACGGCGGTCACGCTCGACCTGCTGTATAAGCGGGTAGCGGCAGTAGCTGAGGCTTCGGGGCTGCGGCGGATTATCGTCACCTCGCTTAAGGACTATATGCCCTTTCCCAAAGGCTTGCTGTATCCGATCTTCGCCAGGCGGCAGGGACTCGACCGGAGCGTCGATTACGGGGAAGGCGTATACCCGTGGCTGAAGCTGCTGAAGTCGGCTTCTCCCGAGCCCTGCTGGCCTAACGTCGATCCGGACGAAGATCTCGCGCTGATCCAGTACACAGGCGGCACCACGGGGAAGCCCAAGGGGGTGATGCTGACCCACATGAACCTCGTGACGGCGACGATCCAGAACCGGCTGTGGGCCTACCGGTGCAGGCCGGGCCAGGAGGTGTACCTCGCGGCGCTGCCGTTCTTTCATGTGTTCGGGCTGACCGTGCTTATGAACAAGTCGGTCGCCTTGGCCGGCACGCTGGCCCTGCTGCCCCGGTTTGATCTAGAACTGCTCTTCGACACGATGAAACGGACCCGGCCGACGGTCTTCCCGGGAACACCGACGATGTATATCTCGTTCCTGAACGATCCCCGTTCGCTGCGGTTCCGCGGGCGTGCGCCGTCGGTCTGCGTAAGCGGAGCGGCCTCTCTGCCGCTGGAGGTGCAGCAGCGCTTCGAGGCGCTGACGGGCGGCCGGCTCATCGAAGGCTACGGCATGACGGAGGCCTCCCCGGTCACGCATGCCAACCCGATCTGGGACACCCGCAAGGCGGGGAGCATCGGCATTCCCTTTCCGGATACGGACGCGCGCGTGGTGGATCCGGAGACGGGCGAGGCGCTGCCGGCCGGGAGCGTCGGCGAGCTGATCGTGCGGGGGCCCCAGGTGATGAAGGGCTACTGGAACCGGCCGGAGGAGACGGCGGCGGTGCTGAAGGACGGATGGCTGTACACGGGGGATCTTGGGAAGATGGACGAAGACGGATTTTTTACGATGCTGGACCGCAAAAAAGACCTCATCATCGCCGGAGGGTTCAACATCTATCCGCGGGAGGTCGAAGAGGTACTGTATGAGCATCCGGAGGTGGTGGAGGCAGTCGTGGCCGGCGTCCGGGACGCTTACCGGGGCGAGACGGTCAAGGCCTATCTCGTCCTGAAGGAAGGCAGCGAAGCCGGCAAGCAGGAGCTCGACCGGTGGTGCCGGGAGCGGCTGGCCGCTTACAAGGTGCCGCAGCAGTATGAATTCCGCAGCACGCTGCCCAAATCGCTCATCGGCAAGATTCTGCGCCGGGCGCTGGCGGAGGAGGAAGCCGAGGGGAAAGACGCGGAAGCAGCGGAGGAAGAGAGCATGCCAACTTGAGAACAACAATGAGGTGAGAGCATGGTCATTCGCGAAGAGATCGAGAAGCTCGTCGATCGAATGAACGGCAGTCCGGAACCGATCCGGAATTTGCAGGCGGTGTATCAATTCGATTTTGGGGGAGAGAACACGCTTCAGGTGAGGTTCAAAGGGGGGCAGGCGGAACTCGTGGACGGCACCCCGTATCCCCCCGACTGCAAGCTGATCCTGACGGAGGACACGATGCGCAGACTGATGAGCCGCAGGCTGAACGCCGCAGCGGCATATATGGAAGGGAAGCTGAAGATGGAAGGGAAGCTGACGGTGGCCTTCCGGCTGCAGGAAGTGCTCAAATCCTACGGGTAAGCGGAGCCGGGCTTCAGCAGGGACCATCCTAGGAAGGCGAGCGCGGCGTACAGCAGTGCCGGGAACCCGTACAGCGACGAAGCGTGGAATACCGTGCGGAGCAGGCCGCATACCGGATAGAGCAAGAGCAGGACGGCAGCCGTCTGGGGGAAGCGGGGTATCCGGCGGATCGCAAGGAAGGCGGTCAGCGCACCGGCTATGGCCATCAAGGTGCCGGGGATGAACAGGAAGGGACCCGGACCTCCGGCGTACATCCGGCCGATCGCCGCGTTCACGGCGCGGATCTCCTCGGGGGTCGTGACTCCGGCATACATGCCCGGCAGGACGCTGATCTCGAGGAGGCAGTGCAGCGTCTCGGTAAGGAGGATGCCGAAGAAAAGCAGCGGGAGGGAGAGCCAGCCCATCCGGGTAAGCCCGCCGCTGCGGCGCATATACCAGGCCGGCAGGCCGAAGAGAACGAGCATAGAAGCGAGCAGCAGGGCGGTGTGCACAGGGACGGTCCGTGCCGTATACACGGCGGTTTCCTGCGGCGTCCCGGGGACGCCGGGGTGAAGCAGATGTGCGGCCGCACCTAAGATGCCCCCGAGCAGCAGGGCCATGCCGGACCCCCTGGCATACGCGGAGGGAAGGGAAGTCGGGAAGTTGACGGTGAGCATGGGATCTCCTTTCGGAAGTAAAGCCAAATACGCCGGCAGCAGCACGGCGGGTCGCCCAGGCGATGCCCGCGCAGCTGAAGCCGGCGTATTTGCGCTTGCGCCTTGGTCGCGGTCGTCTAGCGGAGGAAGTAATACCAGTAGGCGTACTCGATAGACTCCATTACATTGCGGGGCATCGCGCCGGCTTCCGTGGCGAAGTCGCCGAGTCCGATCGCGGCAATGGCCGTGCAGGCACTGATCATGGCAAGGGTGTGGATACGTTTTGTCATGGGGGAATGACCTCCAGTTCATAGGTTAGGTGGTACTGCGGGGGGAGCACCGGGCGCGAGCCCGAATATTGGTAGAAGGGGATGCGCCGAGAACAAGCCGCTATGAATAAGCAGCTATGAACAAGCCTCCGGTCAGGGCCGTGTGGGGCAGGTATATTTTTACTGAGCTCGGGGGCAGGGTTCTGCGGCAGGCTTCCCTTGGATCAGGTAAGGAACCAGTACAGTGACCCATCTAGATTAGGTAAGGAACCAGTACAGTGACCCATCTAGATTAGGTAAGGAACCAGTACAGTGACCCATCTAGATTAGGTAAGGAACCAGTACCAGTAACCCATCTAGATTAGGTAAGGAACCAGTACCAGTAACCCATCTCGATGGTCTCCATAATCGAGCCTGGCACATAGCCTTTGTACATGGCGCTTGCCGGGGAGGCAAAATCTCCTGTGCCAAGCAGTACGACAGCAGCCGCGGCGAGGACCATCAGGGTGCGTTGTTTTGTCATGAAGTGTCACCTCCTTTCGTTCGTTCGAACATGTGGTTGTCGTTCTCTCCGACGCTGTTAAGCATAGCACCCCGCACTTGAGGCCTGATAGTATCCGAAAGTATACTCTTGCGCGGAATGTGTGGAATCTCACCGGAACCGAGCTATCTTCTCATTGCCGCAATGATACGATTTGTTTACAATGGGGATAACCTAATCCCAATTCACAGAAGAAACCCTAAGTCAAAGGTTGGATGTATCTATGCTAAGAATCGTGAACCGCACAGAGGCCGGCGTACCGTACGGCAGTACCGAGCGCGTTCCGTTGTTCATCGGAAGAAGAGAAGAGCTGCATCGTCTGGAGGAGGTACTGCAGGAAGTGGAGACGCGCGGTCCCGAGGCCGTGACGCTCCGTCTGCATGTGGAAGGCATGCCGGGTTCAGGCAAAAGTTACCTGCTGGCCGAGCTGCGGCGCCGGGCCGAGGCGAGAGGCTGGCTGACGCTGCAGGTGGATGCCCGGGACGCCGCAGGGCACGGGGAATCCTTGGCTGCGGCGATCCTGGCCGTGCTGCCGGCGGATCCAGAAGGGGCAGCGCCCGATCCATGGGCGGTTCTGCCATCCTATGCCGCCTTGTGCCAGGACCGGCTGGCCTCGGCTGCGGCCGGGGTCCCCGTGCTGCTGGTGGTGGATGCTTATGAGACGGCAGGTGACGCGCAGCGCTGGCTCCTGGAGACGCTGGTGCCCCAGCTGCCTCCCGCCGTCCTGCTGGTGACCGCAGGACGGAAGGGGCCTGGCCTCGCGCCGGGCGTCTGCGCGGCAGAGCCTGCGGCCGTGGAAGTCCTGACCCTCGGGGACTTCTCGCGAGGGGAAGTGGAGGCTTATGCGGCCGCCGCCGGCCGGGAGATCGCCGCCGATGACAGCCAGCGGTTGTGGTCGCTCACACAGGGCCACCCGTTGACGCTGTCCTGCCTTGTCATGGCAGGGGAGGCGGGAGCGGACCTCGCAGGGGACACAGGCCTGGACGCTGCGTCCGAGCTGCGGACTTACCTGCTCGGACGCTGGCTCGGCGAAGAGAAGGAAGAAGGGCTCCGGCCTCTGCTCGATGCGGCCGCCTTGCTGCCCTCGTTCGAGCAGGAGCTGCTTGCCGGGCTGCTCGAGGAGAGCGTGGCCTCCGCCGACTTTGACCGGCTGTGCGCCTTGTCGTTCGTCCGCCCTGCAGCAGAGGGAGGCTGGGCGGTTCATCCGGTGCTGCGCAGACTGCTCGCAAGCGAACTGCGCCGCAGCCGCCCGGCGCTGCATGAACGCCTCGCCAAGAGAAGCGTACAGCTGTTGGACGCCAATCCTTACGGGCTGACCGCCCGGGAGGAGGAGGTAGCCCGGATGGTGCTGGACTGCCGCACCACCGCCGAGATTGCGCAGACGCTCATCGTAGCGGAGATTACAGTGAAGAAGCATCTCAGCCACATCTTCGAGAAGACCGGCGTGCGCAACCGCAAGGAGCTGATCAAGAAGCTGATGGGCTCCTGATTGACTCTTTCTCCAGGTGGGCTTGTCCGCCTGCAGCGGGGGGAGGGCTTGATTGGGGGAGAGCAGGAAAGGCGGCGACGGGAGCCGCTTCGCTGCACCGGTCTGCCGCCTGCCTGCACCCAAAGCGGTATCCAACGAAGCCGTGCCAAGATGAAGCTATAGGTGCCAAGATGAAGCTATAATTACCAAGATTGCGCTGTAAGTGCCAAGATGGGGCTATAAGCGACAATGAAGCTATGAGTGCCAATGATGAAGCTATACCAAAAGAACCGGCCGAAACAGGGGGAGTCCCCGTTTCGGCCGGTTCTTTGTTGTGGCATTCAAGCAAGCATAAGTTTCACATCGCCTGGCCTGGATCGATCCACCGCTTCCTGTTCCGTTCCGTAAGTACATCGGCACGGGGTACCCTTGCCTCCCGTTCACCGTACGGCCGGAGCTTATTTGCCGTAAGAGCCCGCGGCGAAGGTGGTGCGGTCCCACCACTTGTAGCCTGCGGCCGGTGCGGCCCAAGGCTCGGCCTGCGGTTCCACCGTCCCCTGCGGAATCTCGTTCTCTGGACCGGAGGTCAGGAGAGGGGTGGGGGAATCGAGCTGAAGGCCGCTGATCTGCGAGAGCTTCTGGTACGACTCTTTCTTCGCCAGCCAGTTCACTGTGTTGATGAGCAGAGCGGCGTCGTTCTGTTCCTTGAAGCCGTCATACGTCGTCTTCTTGGCGCCGTTCTCCTCGCGCAGGTAGCGCGGCGTGGCGTCTTCTACCGGGGACGAATCGCCGATGAAGGCGGCCTTGCCTTTGCCCACCTTGGAGATCGCGGCAAAGGGGCCTTCGGGGATGCCGCCGCCGGCGTATACCCCTTTGTCCACGGCATTGCCCCAGGCTTGGTTCGTCGAAGGCAGGTATACGATCCCCTTGGCCTTCGACGGATCGATAATCGCCAGTGTGCTGCCGGCGTGCATAGCGACCGACTTCACGCCGCGCGTGATGCCGAGCGACTGTTCCGGCGAGACGATGACGCTGGCGTTGATGTCGCCGAGCGCGTTGTAGCGGAACCGCACGCCGAAGTTCTGCGCGAGCCAGTCGGTGCTGGCCACGCCCTGCATGGCCGCGGAGGCGCGCTCTTCCGCCGACATGCCCTTCGCCGGATCGGTCCAGGCTCCGCGCCGGTAGCCGTTGAACACCTCGGAGGAATCCCAGCGATTCTTGTTGCGGTCGGCGTTATAGTGGTCGGCGATGAAGAAGATGCTGCCGCCTCCCTGCACATACTGCAGCATGGCCGCTTGTTCGGTCGTCTTGTAAGGCACGTTGGACTCGGGGACGATGAAGACGTCGTACGCTTTGAGATCATCGAGGGTAATCGGCGTCGTCTTGCGCAGCTCCTGCACAGAATAGCCCGCGCCCGCGATGCCTTCGGCAAAGTCGGAGAAGGCGCCGTTGATCACCCAGTCCGCAGCCCCTGCCGTCTGGCCGTGCGTATTGTCGAAGAGCACCTTCTTGCCATTGGCCGTACCCGCCGGATTGAGATAAGGAGCCGGATCTGCGGGTCCCTCGGCCAGAACGGCCGGGGCTGCAGCAGCGGCTACCGAGAGGGTGAGGGTAAGGCTGAGCAGCGCACGGGTGAATCGTGTATGGGAAATCTTCATGGGAGAGCCTCCTCGTTTAAGTGGATGTCCGTTAGTTCGTATGCTGGCCGAGACCGTCGAACGTATCGACCGGATAACCGTTCCAGCCCGCAGCCGGATCGAAGGCGTCAGACGCATTCGTGTCGCCGGTGAGGGTTCCTGGAGAACGGCGGATGGTGTTGTCCTGCGTCGAGGTCAGACCGCTGCCCCACTCGGAGCCCGGGTCTGCGCCTACTTGACCGATCACGTCGATCACAACGCCGTTCTTCTTGAGTACAAGGGCATCGTCGCCGTTGAAGAACGTGACGGTGCTGGTGATATCGGCAGCCGCCAGGATGGCTGCGCTGGCCGAGCTGTTCGCGATGACATAGACGTCGCCGGCTGCGAGCGTACCGCTAAGGTCGAGCTTGTTGGTCGGTGCCGTCGCCCCGTTGGCATAGAGTTCTACGGAATATCCGCTGAGTTCGATAGGCGCGCCGGAAGGATTGAAGATTTCGATGGCCTTGTTATTGGATGTGCCTTCGACGTATTCGGAGAAGATCAGGTCGGCGCCCACGGGGCCCGGCCCGGTCTGTCCCGTGACCTTGGCTGTCGGAGCGCTCTTCACCGGCTGCCCTGCGGCGGTACCGGTGGCGGCCGCCGGCGTAACCTCGAAGACGAGGTGCTTGCCGAGGTCCGCTTCAGTGACCGTATAGGACTTGCCTGCCGCGCCGGCGATGGCTGTCAGGCCTGTGCCGTCCGCTGCATCGGCGCGGTACCAGGCGTAGACGGATGCGCCTTCGGCATCGTTCTCGGCGTCGCTGTAGGTGTACAGACCGGTCAGCGTCGCGCCTACCTGCGGCATGCCGCTGTAGGTCACGTTCGTCACCGTCGGCGCGCTGTTCTCCGTCCCCTGCACGGCAGCGGAACGGACAGATTCAATGGACGGTTTGGAGTTATACGTATCGATCTTGCCTTCGACGACGATGACCGAACCGACCGGCGCATCGAGCAGGGCAAGTTTGGCGGCCGGGTCTGTGTAGTAAGAGTTCGACTGCGGGATTTGGATCGCCCCGGCGTTCCCCGTGAAGTCGGTCACGCCTTCCTGCTCCGCGAGGACGAAGACGATATTGCTGTTGCTGGCCGCCGTCTTCGAGGTCAGATAACCGCGTACCTTGACGGTCGTTCCTACGGCCAAGGCTTTGGCCTGGCTGACGGTCAGCGTATCGCCGCTGGGGGCGGACTGCTTCAATACGGTAACGGTGAAGCTGAGCGTATCGCTGGCGCTTCCGCGGGAGATCGTGGCCGTCAAGGTCACGGCCGCGTTATCCGCCGAAGCGGCCGGGCGTACGACGGCACCGTTCGTGCCGATGACGGACGGCTGGCTCGACTGCCAGGAGATTACCGTCCCGTTCTCGCCGGAGGCCGGCAGGTTCAGCGCCGTAGTGACCGCATCGGGCGACGGATTGCCGTTCAGGATGAGGCTGCTTGTGAGCGCGTTCTTCGTCTCCGCTACCGCTCCGGCGTCATCCAGCACCGCTGCCGTCACCAGCACGTAAGCGGGCGTGCTCGCATAGCCGGTGGCTGTTGCGATGACTTCGAGCACGGTGCCGGCCGGCTGGGCCGGGATGGCGACCTGGAAGGCGCCGCTGGTTGCGTGGGCTGCCGCGCTTCCGAGTACTGTGTCGCCGATACGGACGGTGACCGTGGAGCCGGCTTTGGCCGTGCCGGTCACGGCGGTGTCTTTCTCGCTGACGGCACTCACGGCCGCAGGAGCCGGAAGGGCGCGCACGAGAATCGTGAATACGTCGGTGTCGGAATAGGTGCCCCGGGTAATCGTGGCCACGAGCGTCACCTTCTCGGAGCTGCCGACAACCTTGGTACGGTCCACGAGTCCGGTAGTGACGTCGACGATCCGGGAGAGCTCGGGATTCGTCAGCTTCCAGGAAATCGTAGTGGTGTCCGCTCCGGCGGTGATCAGCTTGAGCTTCTCGGATACGCCGTCATAGGTGAGGAAGAGGGCTGCTTTCGCATTCGCTACCGCTTCCTGGTCCGTCAGGCGCTTCGGCGGTACCGTGACCGTGAACTTTTTGGTCAATGTGGAAGTGCCCTTGGTGATCGTGGCCGTCAGGACTGCCGTGACCGCAGGTTGGCCCTTCTCGGGCCGGGTGACGGTGCCGTCCGCCCCGACAACCGCCGGGTTGGAGGAGCTCCATGTGATCGCGGATCCCTTCGCGCCGCTCGTCGGCAGGGACAGGTTCAGGGTCACGGCGGTCGTGTTCCCGAGCGTCAGCGCCTTGGCGTCGGCAGCGGTAACCTCGGCATCGCTGAGTCCGCCGGTCACGACGATATCGGCAGCGGTGCGCGGTTTGATCTGGTTCTTGTTATAGTAAGCCGCGATGCCCGTCAGGTCGATGATATCGCCCTGCTTCACCTGGGAGGTGCCGACACCGTAAGCGCCGGTGTAGACCATGACGGTGGAGCCGCCGGCCGTCACGTTGAAGTCGCTCGCACGCACGTCCGATACCGTCACCTTCTTCAGGGTGACCAGCTTGCCTTGTTGGTCGCCGACCTGGTCCGGCGTAACGACGACAGGAGCGGGAACAGGCTCTGTGCCGAGCTTGGCCACGGAAGCGCCGGAATCGAATTCGAGCTCGCCGTTGAACGTCTTCTTGATGCCGCTCACGGTTACTTTATCGCCGATGGCCAGCGTGTCGGTGGAGGAAGGCGAGTAGACGTAGATGCCTCCCGTGCTGTCCTGCATATAGAAGCTTCGGTTCCCGAGCGGCGCCGTAGTGATCACGCCTTGAGCTTTGCCTGCCGTGCCGTCGGCCAGCGCACGGAACTGGGCAACGGTCAAGAGCGCGGGATCGGTCGGCACGCCGGATACTTCCTTGATCCGGCCTTCGGCCTTGTAGCTGATCGGCGCTGCGCCGAAGCTGCGCGTGAACGCAACGGAAGCTTCGAGATCTTCCGGACCGTAGACCGGATTCTTGCCGAGCGTCCCAATCGGCTTGTACTTCGAAGAGGTGGCTGTCTGCATGAAGTTGTTCACGGTGACGGAGTACGTCTTCGTCTTGTCGATCTTCGAGCCGTCCGGCAGGAAGATGTCGATGACCTTGTTCGTGCTGCCGTTCCATGTGTAAGAGAAGCCGCCGATGCTGTAGTCCGGCCCATAGAGCGAAGAGAGCTGGGCGTTCAGGATCGTCTCCAGATCCGCTCCGGTGATCTCCACCTTCACGAGCTGGTTGTTGAACGGCTGAATGTTGTAGAGCTCGCCCCAGGTGACCTCGCCCTGGTTCAGGTTATCGCGGATGCCGCCGCCGTTCATGAGGGCGAAGTCGCTCTGCATCGCATAGCGCATGCCGTCCGCAATGAAGTTGCCGAGCGCGTTGTCGCCTACCGGTCCGCGGACGCCGTAGCCGCCGGTCATCTCGGAGGAGGTGACGCCGACCACTTCATTGATCGTAGGGGCGACGCGGTCCACATACTTCTGGAGAATGGCGCCTACGGCCGGGTCCGGCGTAATCCCGGCCTGATTCACGTAGACGATCTCCGCGCTCTTCTGCACGATGTCCCCGGTAGCCGGGTCGATCTGCAGGTCCACATCAGAGAAGGCTTTGCCGTACTCCCATGCCTGGACGATCAGCTTGTTGTCGACAGTGCCGTTCACGACCGTATGATTATGCGCCGCAAAAATCACATCCACCTCGTCGTCGACGCTGCCCGCCAGGTCCGCTGCTGCGCCGGTGACCGATGTGCCGCTCTGCACGGCATCCATGTGCGAGAGCACCACGATAGACCGGATGCCTTGGGCCTTCAGCTCGGCTGCGGCTTTGTTCACGGCTGCCGTCTCGTCGGTGAACCGGATGTCGGCGATGCCGCCGGGCATCACGATGGAAGCGGTCGACTGGGTCACGACGCCGATGAAGCCGATCTTCACGCCGCCGATTTCGCGGATGAAGTAAGGAGGAAGCACAGGGCTGCCGTCGGCTTTGTATTCGACATTCGCCGCCACGACCGGGAAGTTCATGCCGTCGTAGTTCTCCGTGCCCGATGGGTGCGTACCGCCCTTCACCATGCGGAGCATCTCGGCGGTGCCTTCGTCGAACTCGTGGTTGCCCACGGTTCCGCCGTCAAAGCCGATGGACTCGAGCATTTCGACTGTAGGCTCGTCCTGCAGCAGGGCGGTTACAGGCGAGCTGCCGCCGATCGTATCGCCGGCATGCAGGATCAGAGTGTTCGGGTTCCCCGCTTCGCGCTGCTTGAGATAGGCCGCCACGTAATCCATGCGGCCGAGGTTCTCGTTCACCTTATCTCCGTTGAGATCTACGGGATAAGTCTGATCCACCTTACCGTGCAGGTCGTTGATAGCGAGAAGCTGTACGGATACAGGCCCGTAGGCGGCCTGCTGTACCGTAGACTCGGAACCGCCGCTGCCGTCCTGTGCGTATACGGACGAGAGTACCGCTGCCGTATCGCTGTCCGCAGCGGGGATACGGTATGTATCGGAAGACGCATACGATGCCGATGGTGCAAGGGTGCTGCCGGTGAGCAGCACGGCCAGCGCCAGTTTGAAAGCTTGATGTTTCATGTCTCTACCTCCCGTATGATGGAGCCGCGTCTCATGAAAAATTTGTCGACTCATGAAGCATCTTATCAGTTCTGTGTTCGGGGCTTGTTAAAGGAATGTAAAGAGAATCTGGACTTTTATGAAAAATAGTGAAACAAGCGTGGGGATCCGTGAAAAAAGGGTGACGCAAGCGTGGAATCCGTGAAAATACGGATGAAACTCGTTACGATAGACCCGTGGGCGGATGCAGGGCGGGATCAAATGGTATTGCGAATTAGGTCTCAAGTGCACTGCGGATAAAGCCGGACTTCGCTGCCGTATAGGCCTCCCGGTCCTCGCGGAATTGTGCGGCCAGCTGTTGCTTCAGCCGGGCATAAGCGTCCCGAAGAGCAGGGTCAGACCGAAGGCGGTTCCGGAAACGAATCAGGTCATCCCCGTGGGGATCATCCTCCAGCAGCAGGTGAAGGTGGGCGGTCCGGCGCTCTTGCGGAGCCTGTACGAAGAAGCGGCGCCATGGCCGTTCGTCGAGCTCCGGCGGTACGAAGTGCCAGTGGTGCGGAGCAAGCACGCGGGCGATATCGGGTATATCCTCCCAGCCGCGCACCGCCGCCATCAGGTCAAGGATGGGCTTGGCGGGCAGGCCCGGGACCGAGGTGGAGCCGATATGTTCGATCTCCGCAATGCCGAAGGGAAGCAGCAGGGAAGCGAGCTCCTGCCGCAGCTGTTCGCCTTGGACAAGCCAGAGCGGATCGGGTTCCGTAAGGGTCACGGACTCCATGGCCCAGACGGGCCATTCGGAATGGTCTGGAGGGGCCCCCTCCTGTGGACGTTTATCTTCTCTTGGTATGTCGCTCATGTCATCCTCCCTTGTCCTGTGAAGTCCACAAAACCATGAAGCTGCTGGGCTAAATCTCTTTCTATTATAAAGGAAAAAGATGGAACGGGAACCCCATATTTCGCCAGTGGTCAGAAAAAAAGAGAGAAGAGAGGCGAAGCGTGGAGGGGGCTGCCGACATAGGAGGGAGCGAGAAAGAGAGGCCGTTGCGGAGGAGGCAAGGGACACGCAAGCCCTAAGCGTGTGCAATACAGGTGCCCAAAGGCGACGAATGTGAGGGACCAGGCGCGCGGCGGCGGTGGCGGGTTACCGGCTGCGCGAAAAACCGCGTGTGCGAGTGTGGAGCATCGCTGGCGGCGGTCTGATGCAGGGCACCCCTGCGCGAAACGCTCCAGCAGCCTGCCCGCAGCCCGCAGCGCAAAGAATCTGCCATGGCGCTGGTTTGGCCGCGGCATGGCAACCCGGTGTGAATTCGCGTTGCTCCCAGCAGCCTGCCCGCAGCCGCGCAGCGCAAAGAATCTGCCATGCGCCGGCTTGGCCGCGGCAGCACAAAAGCCAGCCCGCCTGCATTACGGCAGGCGGGCTGGGCTTGCTCTATGTTATGTACGGCCGGGCCGGGCTCCAGGTACCGGGGCTACCTGTGCTCCGGCGGCAGGATCGGCCGTCCGGCGACAGGGGAGCCGATGATGACCGACGTATGCGGGCTGCCGTACAGCATAAGCCGCTCGACGAGCAGACTCAAGCCATCTACGCCGCCGACCGCGGCCTTCATGATATAATCCACCGTTCCCGTGACGCGGTGGCATTCGATGATGTCGGGGTCTGCCTTCATTTTTTGTTCAAAATCATGGTAGGACAGCTTCAGTTCGCTCATTTGGATCATGAGCATGGTGTTCCTGCCGACCGCGGCGGGCGACACTTTGGCGCTGAATCCCTGAATAACCCCTTTTTCCTGGAGGCGGAGCAGGCGTTCGGAGATGCTGGGACGGCTGAGCGCCAGCTTTTTGGACAGCTCGCTTACCGTCATCCGCCCGTCTTCCTGCAGCCATTTGAGCAGGGCGATATCGATGGCATCCACTCTATACAACCAACTTTCAATGTGAAGTTTATTTTCATGAAAATCCTTCAATGTTTCGGTAAGCTCCACCAAAAGGGTTCGTTTCTTTATATAACAAGCTTTACGCTTAGTATATCATGTAAGGAAAGATAACGTGTCGCTAAAAATCCTGGTGGAGTGAGAAGCCTATGCGTAGATTTGCCTATATTGTGTTCGGTTGCATGGTGACGGCTATGGGCTTGTTATTCCTCAAACATACGC
Organism: Paenibacillus caseinilyticus; assembly: GCF_027533645.1. Lineage (GTDB taxonomy): Bacteria > Bacillota > Bacilli > Paenibacillales > NBRC-103111 > Paenibacillus_G > Paenibacillus_G caseinilyticus. The sequence continues at coordinate 46,177 of NZ_JAQAGY010000003.1, read as the reverse complement.
ATGCCGTAACCGGAGGGACAGCAGGGCTGTCGCTCAATCTGACTTACTTGACGGGGGTTTCCTTTACCTCTTTGTTCCTCGCGATCAATATTCCCTTCTTTCTCTTCTCGGCTCTGACGATGGGCCGTTCGTTCACCCTGTCTTCGATCGGTTCGGTTCTCATCCTTACCTTGTTTACGGGCTTCGATACGCTTCTTCCGGCTTTCGAGCCGTCGAATCTGACCGGAGCGATCATGGGGGGGATGGGCATTGGCCTCGGGGTCAGCATTCTGTTCGCGAACAACTCGTCGCTCGGGGGGGCGAATATTCTGGCCTTCTATCTCCGCCGGAAGTATAACTGGGATCCGGGCCTCGTCAATTTCTTGTTCGACGGGATGGTCGTCCTCATCTCCCTGTCGGCTGTGGGATTAACGAAGGCGGTGTATTCTATCGGATCCATTGCGCTCGCTTCCCTGATTATCAGTTATTTTAAAAGCAAGATCAATAGCGAGCCGGCAAAGTCCGTGCGGACTTACAGCATACCGGAGATGGCTGCACCGGGCGGTGCCTTGACGGCAGGGGAACTTCGGGCTATGGAAGATCCTTCCCATGCGGAGCAGGTTCCGCCGGCCGACCTTCCAGAGGGCTCTCCCGCCGTGTACGGCAGCGGATCGGAAGGGCTGCGATAAGATGCCGGACGCCCCGCTTTCCCCTCTCTGCAAGCGCCAAACTGGATGAAACCCTTCATCTGGTTTGGCGCTTTTTCGTATTCCTATACCGCCTTCTTCTGCTCTGCTTGCTTACCCAGCGGGACGGCCGCCCGCGTCGCATAATGAAGAAAAATAAGAGGAGGCTGCCGGCGTACAGGCACTTCTGGGCATTCACCCACATAAAATGGTACTAATCTCTAGCGGAGGCTGCCGCATCCGTTTTGCCCCGCAGTGCTTGCAAAACCTTGAGGGGGTGCCTGAAGTGCCTGGATTTTTTACTGCTGTTGCTTTGTTCATCAAAGAATTGATGCTGCTCGTCTCCTATGTCAAAAACAATGCTTTCCCCCAGCCCCTGGCGGAGGATGATGAGGAAAAGCACCTGCGGCTCATGGCCCAGGGCAATCAGCATTCCCGCAACCTGCTTATCGAACACAACCTTCGGCTGGTCGCGCATATCGTGAAGAAATTCGACAACACTGGAGAGGACCTGGAGGATCTCATATCCATCGGCACCATCGGACTGATCAAGGCGATCGAATCGTTCTCCCCGGACAAAGGCACGAAGCTTGCTACCTTCGCGGCGCGCTGTATCGAGAACGAAATTCTGATGCATCTGCGCTCGCTGAAGAAGACGCGCAAGGACGTGTCGCTGCATGATCCGATCGGGACGGATAAGGAAGGCAACGAGATCACGCTGATCGATATCCTCGGCTCGGATCATGACGATGTCCTGGAGAAGGTGCAGCTCAAGATCGAGAAGAGCAAGATCTACAAAAACCTCGACATCCTTGACGAGCGGGAGCGGGAAGTGGTCGTCGGCCGCTTCGGCCTCGAAGCGGGCGGGGAAGAGAGGACGCAGCGGGAGATCGCCAAGGAGCTCGGGATTTCGCGGAGCTATGTGTCGCGGATCGAGAAGCGGGCGCTGATGAAGCTGTATCACGAATTTTATAAGGCGAAGCGGTAAGGGGGATTAGGTTACAGACTGTACTGGGATGATGCATGCTAAAGAACAGAACCTTCTTTAATAACCCTGATTATCGAGCAGGGAATTTAAAGGAGGTTTTATTGTTTGCTGTTGTCGGACAACTTGCCGATCGTCAGACCCATAGCCGTGCTGACCTTGACGCTCCGGGCAAGGGAAAGATAACATGAGAACATATTATAAAGGAAGGATGTGGAGTAGTGATCTGTACGCGCAGGTTGTACGCATGCTGATAAATCTATAACACCCAACAAGGGAGGTACCCGTATGTTCAAAATTCAAGCTTTGAGCCTTATTCAAAGGAGGCTCAAACTCCTTACATCTTTTGCGCTTGCGATTCTTATGCTTGGCATGTCTGTTATGCCTGCATCCGCCGCAGCTCCTGCAAAAACGGTAAACGCTGCAGCAACACTCGCCTTCAATCTCAAAGGACTTAAACACAACGTGGCGGTCCAGAAAGCTTACATCGCTTCGAAGTATGTTTATGTTACGCAGCGGTCTGGGGGAACATGCTATCTATCCCGATTGCTCATAAACGGAAATAACGCAACGTACGTGGATGAAATGACCCTCACCAATACAGGACATTGCCAAACCCTCGACATGTATACTTACAATGGAATCAATTATTTTTATTTTAGTTCCAAGGCGGACCCTTCAACCACCTATCGTTGGTCGCTTCAGGTAGCAAGACTTCAATATTCTCCAGGCAAGACGGTTGATTATACCGACCTGCATCGGCTCACTTATATGAATTACGCCAATACGGGCGGTACAAGATTAGGTGAAACCTACCGTGTGGATGGCGGCGGCAACAGTACCTATACTCTATTTCGCGTACAGACCGCAGAAGGATCGGTAACCTGGACCATTTACGACACGGTGGCATTAAATAAACTTCTCGACAGCAATGATCAGGTACGACTGGACAGCGCGGCGGCGGTCAACGCAGCCGTTACCAGCTTTACACAGTCAGGCAGTGATATCATTAGACCGAACGGATCTTTCCAGGGGCTTGATCTGCTTGGTAAAACGGACATCTATACGTCAGGCGGTGCGGAAGGCCAAGTTCCGCAGATTGCTAAGATGACAAGCACAGGAGCCTACAAAACGCTGGTGAAAATTACAAATGTGGGAACTCATGAAATCGAGGGAGTACAGACGAAAGACGATAACGTTTATTTTACGATCGTTACAGACCCGGTAAATAAACAAAATACGCAGAAGATTTATTACGTTCCCGATAGCATATTTTGAAGCAACATGCCGCTGATAGGAAATCATCAAGTTCTTGCCATGAACGGCCGCGTAAATCGCGGCTTTTTTTTACTATTTGTTGGGGTCAAGTCAGTGAACGTACAGCATACGGAGCGCCTAGTCTTTAGGCGGTCTTTTTTGTCTGGAACGGGATTCTCCCATAACCGCCTTCAGGTACGGGATAGCTGCACCTATAGTAGACGAAGACCCCATCCAAGGGGCAGCTTGCCGAGGTTAAACGAGTACGATGCCGATGCAAAAGATGATCATCCTGGCGGAGAAAGCCCATGGCATCAGGCCTCGGCGATGCTGTGCGATTGGTTGCGCGCGTACTATTGCCTGTCAGGCCCTTGTCTTTTATGATCGATTTTGTAAGCGCTATCCCGGGTGCGGCGAACAACAACAAAAGGAGGGGAATGGATGAAGCGGCATTATGATGTTCAGCTGGCTGCGGTTTCTGCCATAAAGACAAAACGCTTCCCGGCGGGACGACAGATCCTAAGAGACAAATGGTTGTATATCCTTCTGGTCCCGGGCATGCTGTACTTTCTATTATTCAAGTACGTGCCCATGTTCGGATTAGCCATTGCCTTCCAGGACTACAAGCCGCATATCGGCTTTTTGGACAGTCCCTGGGTAGGGTTGAAGCATTTCGAACGGTTCTTCACCGAGCCGCAGTTCTGGATGCTGTTCCGGAATACGTTTGTTCTTGCGATGTATAACCTGGTGTTCTTCTTTCCGCTGCCGATCATCCTGGCCTTGATGTTGAATGAGGTGCGCAGGGAAAGGTTCAAGGGCTTCGTTCAGACAATGCTGTACCTGCCGCATTTCGTTTCGTGGGTGGTCGCCGTCGGGATTTTCTATGTGCTGCTTACGACCGAAGGAGGCATCGTCAACGAGATCATCGCCCGGCTTGGCATGGAGAAGATTCCCTTCCTGCTCAGCGAGGAATGGTTCCGGACGATGATCATCAGCCAATCCATCTGGAAGGAAGCCGGATGGGGAACGATCATTTTCCTGGCGGCTCTGTCCGGCGTCGATCTGCAGCTCTACGAGGCGGCACGCATCGATGGGGCAGGCCGCTGGCGGCAGCTCTGGCACGTGACGCTTCCCGCGATCCGGAGCACGATCGTCATCCTGTTCATTCTGCGTCTGGGCAGCTTCCTGGATACCGGCTTCGAGCATATCTTCCTCATGCTGAATTCCGTGAACAGGGAAGTCGGGGAAGTATTCGATACCTACGTCTACCTCAAAGGGTTAACGCAAGCGCAGTACAGCTACAGTGCGGCGGTAGGATTGTTCAAATCGGCGGTGGGTCTTGTCCTGGTACTCGGCGCCAATTGGCTTGCTAAGAAATTCGGTGAAGAGGGCGTCTACTAACGAGAGGGGGAGAATGAAGTGTCAATAGAGAACCGGACGATGGGCAGCAAGGTGTTTCAGGCGGTCAATACCTCCCTGCTGCTGCTCTTTTCGCTGATTACGGTCATTCCGTTCCTGTACATCCTTGCCGTATCGCTGACCTCTCCGGCGGAGGTGGTCAAGGGAGGCTTGATGCTGTTCCCGAAGGAGTTCACACTGGCTGCCTATCGATATATTTTCTCGACGGATACGATGCTGAGAGCGATCCTGATTTCGGTATACATTACGGTGTTCGGAACAGCCATCAATCTGTTCTTCACCTCGATCACGGCATACCCGCTGGCACGCAGCACCCTGAAGGGCAGGCGCACGATCCTGCTACTGGTTCTGATCACGATGCTGTTCAGCGGGGGGATGATTCCGACTTACTTTGTCGTGAAGGCGTTCGGCATGATCAATACGTATTGGTCGCTGATGATCCCCACGGCGATCAGCGCCTTCAATCTGATCGTACTGAAGAACTTCTTCCAGCAGATTCCGGATGGGCTGGAGGACGCGGCGAGAATCGACGGCTGCAGCGATCTCGGGATCCTGTTTCGTATCGTACTGCCCTTATCCCTGCCGGCTATGGCGACTTTCGGCTTGTTCTATGCGGTGGGTCACTGGAACACGTACTTCAACGCCGTCATGTACATCAACGATTCCGTGAAATTTCCGGTTCAGATTGTCCTCCGGCAGATTGTGCTGCTCTCACAGGATCAGATCGGGGACTCCACCACGCAGCAGGATCCAGAGGATTATTTGCCGCAGACGATACGGATGGCTTCGATCGTCATTGCGACGGTGCCGATCTTGCTCGTGTATCCGTTTCTCCAGAAGCACTTTGCGAAGGGCGTTATGCTGGGATCGGTCAAAGGTTAGCCGGTACCGGCTCTCATTCGTTACAATCAAAGGGAGAAGGAGAGGTTTGATATGGAGAGAAAACGTTATGGCCATGGCGCAGCTCTGGTTCTTTCCGTGGCGCTGGCCGCAGGATCACTCGCCGGCTGCAGCAGCGATCAGACGGCAGCTAAAGATTCGGGCAGCCTGTCCAAGGGGGAAGCAGGCGAGGGGCCGCTGGAGATTACGATCGGGACGCCGCAGGTCGGCGAGGCACCCAAAGCGGATAGCGAAGTGGAACGGGCCATCGAGAAATACACGAACACCAAACTAGAGATTCAATGGATTCCGACCGCGGCGTTCGAGGACAAAAAGAACGTCATGATCGCCTCCGGCGATATGCCCAAAGCGTTCAAGCTGACCTTCAATGCGACCACGCTCAGCGCGATCCAATCCGGCTTGTTCTGGGAGATCGGTCCGTATCTGAAGGATTACAAGAATCTGGCCGAGCCGAACCCGATGCATTACGACAACATCAAGGTGGATGGCAAGCTCTACGGACTCCCGCTGTACCGGGACATCGGGAGGGCCGGCCTGACGCACCGCAAAGACTGGTTCGACGGGCTGGGGCTGAAGACTCCGGTGACGATCGACGAATGGTACAGCATGATGAAAACCGTCGCGGAAAAGGATCCCGATAAGAACGGCCAAGCCGACACGTACGGGATGTTTCTCGACAAATCGTATAATGACCCGGTGTCCAGCAGCGCGTTCCTTACCCGGTTCGCGGTCGCTCAAGGAGCTCCGAACAAATGGGGGGTAGTGGACGGCAAGGTCATCCCGGAGTTCATGACGGGGCCTTACCAGGACTCGCTTAACCTGCTGAGGCGGTTATATGCGGAGAAGCTCATCAACCAGGACTTCTCCGTCGTCCAAGCGGCGGATGCCGACAACAAGTGGAATGCCGGCAAAGTGGCGATTCGGGTCAATACCGTGGCCTCCGCCGCGGCTACATCCGCCAATAACCTGAAGAAGGCTGTGCCGGATGCGGTAGTGGACATTGTTCCGTTCGCAGGCCCTGGCGGCAACCGGGTACCGGCGGAGCCGGGGAACAACGGGTTCTTCGTCTTCCCCAAATCGAGCGTGAAGTCGGAGGAGGAGCTGAAGCGTCTGCTGGCCTTCTTCGACAAGCTGCTGGAGCCGGAGATGTCTACGCTGCTCACCCGCGGAATGGAAGGCAAGCATTTCAAGAAAACGGACGACGGGAAAGCGCAGTTCCTCGATCTGAATCTCTTCAACTTGGAGGTGAAGCCGTTCCGCGACAGCCTGCCGTCGTTCGAGGTGACGGGCAAAGGGCTGCCTCTGAAGCTGGATGAACTGCAGGAGAAAGGCTGGAAGGTCGTCTCGGACAACCTGAAGAATGCCGTTCCGAATGTGGCGCTCACGCTAAACTCCAAGACCTACGTGGAGAATGGCTCCGAGCTGGACACGCACATTCGCGACGCCCAGACCAAATACATTATGGGCAAACTCGACGAGGCCGGCTTCCAGGCAGAGCTCGAGGCGTGGAGGAACATGGGCGGAGACAAGGTCATCGAAGAGTTCACGGCAGAATACGCGAAGCTGAAAAAATAGGAGGATGAATCGAATGACAACGATGATCGAACGAACCGCATTTGTGGATGGGGGCTGGGTAGACCCCGAGGGCCGTGTATTGAAGGAGCATTACAGTCCGCTGGACAGCGGGATTCTCGTAGGACGCAGCTTGCAGCTGACCGCGGCGGATGTCGACCTGGCGGTTCAGGCCGCGGGGCGCGCGCTTCCCGGATGGGCCGGCCTTTCGGGCGCGGAGAGGGGGGCGTATCTGTTCAAGGCTGCGCAGAAGGTCGAAGAGCATGCGGAGGCGCTTGCGGATCTGCTGACCCTGGAGATGGGGAAGCCGATCGGCGAGGCCCGAGGCGAAGTCAACCGGGCGGTGGTGCTGCTGCGTTACTATGCGGGAGAAGGGCTCCGCAGCATCGGGGAAGTGCTGCCGGCGACCGACGGCGTATCCCATCTGTATACCACCCGTGTGCCGCTAGGGGTTGTCGGTCTGATTACACCGTGGAACTTCCCGGCAGCCATCCCGGTCTGGAAGATGGCGCCGGCGCTCATCTTCGGCAACACCGTGATCTGGAAGCCGGCGGAGCATGCAACGATCACCGCATCGTATCTGATGAAGCTGCTCGAAGAAAGCGGGCTGCCGAGCGGGACCGTGCAGCTGGTGAGCGGTTCGGGCTCCGTCGTCGGGCAGCGCATGCTGGAGCATCCGGGCATTACCGGCATCTCCTTCACCGGCTCGGACGCGGTAGGGAAGACGGTGGCACAGGCGGCTTCGGCCCGCCACGCCAAGGTTCAGCTGGAGATGGGCGGGAAGAATGCCAGCGTTGTGCTGGCCGATGCGGATCTCGGCAGGGCGGCGGACACGATCATCAGCGCGGCCATGCGCTCGGCAGGCCAGAAGTGCACGGCCACCAGCCGCGTGATCGTGGAGAAATCGGTCAAGGCGGAGCTTACGGCCCTGCTTGTCGAACGTGCCCAGCGCATCAAGCTGTCCGATCCGCGGGAGGGCGATTGCTATCTCGGCCCGGTGATCTCGAAGCGCCAGTATGACAGCATCCTTGGCATGGTGCAGCAGGGGATCCGGGAAGGGGCAAGGCTGCTGGCCGGGGGCAGTGCGAGAACGGAAGGAGACTTCGGGAAGGGCTATTATATCGAGCCGACGATCTTGGATGGAGTGGACCCGGACAGCCTGCTCGCACAGGAGGAAATCTTCGGCCCGGTGCTGGTCATTCTGGAAGCGGACGATCTGGAGCATGCGATCGGGCTCGCCAACCAGGTCCGGTACGGCCTCGCAGCGGCTCTATTCACCCAGAGCCAGAAGAGCATCCACCGCTTTGTGAACGGGATCGAAGCGGGCTTGATCAAGATCAACGGGGAGACAGCGGGTGTGGAGCCGCAGGCGCCGTTCGGCGGCATGAAGCTGTCGAGCTCCTATTCCCGGGAGCAGGGAAGAGCGGCCATTGAATTTTTTACGCAGGTCAAGACCGTGGTTGTGACACCTTAAGGATATGCCGGCAGAATTCTGGAGAAGGGCAGGGATGGGGAATGAACTATGGTGATTTCAGCAAACGCTTGGAAACGATCTCAGCCATTCATATCACACCGTTCGACGAAGTTACCGGTGAGATCGATTGGAAAGGCCTGGAGGCCAACATCGAATTTCTGCTCGCCAGCGGCTCCGAGGTCATTGTGACATGCGGCAATACAGGCGAATTCTACGCGCTGACGCTGGAGGAGGCGAAGGAAGTAACAGAGCGGGTCGTCGCGCAGGTGAAGGGGCGGGCGATCGTCATGGCCGGGATCGGTTACTCGGCGGACACCGCTATTGAGCTCGGCAGGCATGCCCAGCAGGCCGGGGCCGATTGCGTCATGATCCATCAGCCCATTCATCCCTATATTACGACGGATGGGGCGGTCTCTTACTTTCGGAAGATTATGGAGAGCCTCGACATCCCGTCGACGCTGTATCTGAAGGATGCTGCGGTCTCCGACGAAATTCTGCTCACCTTGGCTGCGCTCCCTGAGTGTGTCGGCGTGAAGTATGCGATTAACGATCTGCCCCGCTTTACGCATACGGTTCGGCGCATACCGGAGGAGTACGGGATCGCCTGGATCTGCGGCACAGCGGAGAAGTGGGCGCCTTATTTCTTCAATGCCGGAGCCAAGGGTTTCACCTCCGGTCTTGTCAATGTCGTTCCGGGCAAGTCCCATGCCATGCTGAAAGCGCTGCGGGAGGACGACTGGACGACCGTATGGCGGCTGTGGGAGGATATTCTGCCCTTCGAGAACCTGCGGGCCAAGTACAACGCCGGGAACAACGTGGTGATCGTCAAGGAAGCGATGGAGCAGCTGGGGCTGCGGGCGGGGGTCACGCGCGAGCCTGTCGATCCGCTCAGCGAATCGGATAAGAAGGAAGTCACGGCCCTGCTGGCGCAGTGGGGACTGCTGAAGGCACAAGAGGAGGCTGTTCAATGAAAATCACAGACATTAGGCTGACGGTAGTCGGCATGCCCCGGCATACCGGATTTGTGAGCAAGCACGTGATCGTCGAGATCGACGCCGATAACGGATTGACCGGGATCGGAGAGATGTCCGATTTCTCCCATCTGCCTTATTACTCGCTTGATATCCATGACCTGCTTACGGTACTGAAGTCCGCCCTGCTCGGGACGAGTCCGTTTGATATTTCGCTTAGCAACAAAGTGCTCGGGAGCTATTACCCTGAGGCGATGTTTTATTACGAGAAGGGCAACTTCATCCGGAACGGGATCGATACCGCGCTTCATGACCTCTGCGCCAAAGCGCTCGGCATCTCGGTGTCCGAGCTGCTGGGCGGCCGAATCCGGGAGAAGATCAAGGTCTGCTTCCCGATCTTCCGGCACCGCTTCATGGAAGAGGTCGAGGAGAATGTGGCTGTCGTCCGCAGCCGGCTGGCGCAGGGCTTCGATACGTTCCGGCTGTATGTCGGCAAGAATCTGGATGCCGATGAGGCGTTCATGGACCGGGTACGGACGGAGTTCGGCAGCCGGGTTACGATCAAATCGCTGGATTTCAGCCATCTGCTCGAATGGAAGCTGGCGCTGCAGGCCGCCAAGCGGTTTCGCCAGTACGATTTTCAGCTCATCGAGAGTCCGGCCGTCCAGAACGACTTCGAAGGGCTCTGCCATTTCCGGTTGAAGGCCGATCATCCGGTCAGCGAGCATGTGTGGAGCTTCCGGCAGCAGTACGAGATGATCCGGCAGGACTCCGTCGACATCTTCAACATTTCGCCGATCTTCATCGGAGGGTTGACCAGCGCGAGGAAGGCCGCGGCGGCTGCGGAGATCGCGGGGAAATCCTGCCTGATCGGAACGACGCAGGAGCTGTCGGTCGGGACGGCCTCCATGGCACATCTGGGCAGCACGCTGGTTAACCTGAACTACACCTCGGATCCGACCGGACCGGAATTATATGTCGGGGATATCGTGAAGCACCCGGTTCAGTATCAGGACGGATACCTGCTTGTGCCGGGCCGCGGCCAATCGGGATTGGGCGTGGAGCTCGACTGGGAGCGGATCGGGAAGTACCAGGTGGATGATCTCAGCTGGGGGACGATTTCGGTGCATCAGCTTCAGGATCGTACGGCCCAAACGAAAGCGTAATCTTTCGAACGATTTGATATAATGATAACCGGGGAGCCCCTGTTTCGGTCCTTCCCGGTTCCTTTGTTTGGATGATCCGCATTCGATGATCCGCATGAAGTCAGAGGGGAGGAGGTTATCCATTGCCCAGATACTTGTATCGATTGGTCGTGTTCACCTTATTGTTAGTCGCTGCACCGGTCATTTCCATTGGGATGATTTCTTACTATATCGCCTCCAAGGATACCGAGAAGAAGGTTAACGAAGGCAATACGCATATGCTGCTTCAGAATCAGATGAGAATCGAGCAAGTATTGAAGAATGTGGAGATGGGTGCCGTCCAATATTTGAATTCCTCTCTGGTCACCGATCATTTGTATGATGAGTTGACGCCTGACGATTTCGTTACGATCACAAGTCTGGCCAAGGGCTTGTATAATCTCCACTCGCTGTCCGGTGTAGCGGATACGCACCTGGTGAACCTGGAGCATGACTGGATGATCAGCAATCTCGGCTTCACGGGGGTGCGGGATTATCTGGACCCGGAGGTGCTGAGGAAGTACAGCAATAATCCCCCAAATCTGTATTGGCTGGCCGGCGGCACCGGGAGGAAGGGCGGGAGCATGGAGGAGGGAGTTCCTGAACGGGAATCCGTCCGTATGGTCGTCAAGCTGCCCATGATCGCGCCCTCGAGCCAACCGAGAGCGCTGCTCATCATCGACATGGATGTTCAGAAGCTGGAGAGCGATATGACGCCGAACGAGCAGTGGGGCAACATGGTTGTGCTGAACCGCGAAGGGCTGCCGTTCCTGACGAATCCGGGCTCGGTGAATCTGACGGACAAGGCTTTACTGCACTTGAAAACGCTTACGGATACCGGAGGTTATTTCGAAATGGATGGCATGGCGGTGAATTACCGGGTATCTCCTTATAACCAGTGGACGTATACATCCATCAACTCGATCGAATCGATAACGAAGGAATCGAGGAAAATTGCCGTCATTACGCTCAACGCCTGCCTGGTCATTTTTGTTATTATTGCGGCCGGCGCTTACTATGGATCCAGGCGGATGTACTCTCCGTTCCGCCGTCTGCTGATCATGATGGAACGATACAGCGGCGAGGCGGGGGGACCCCGGAAGCAGGATGAGTTCGCCTATATCGAAGACCGGTTCAATTCGCTCTTTAGTACGCGCAAGCAGCTGCAGAGCCAGCTTCAGGGCCAGCGGGGGCAGATGAAGGAGTTTTTTCTGCTAAAGCTGCTCATGGGGCAGATGACTGAAAGTGAATTTACCTACAAGAGTGAATCGTACGGATTCGCGGAAAAAGGAAAATCGATGGGGGTGCTGACCCTGCAAATCGACTCGCTTCATGAAACCCGGTTTACGGAGAACGATAAGGAGCTCCTGCTGTTCGCCATCCATAACATGGTTGGCGAGCTCATTCCTTCTTCGCGAATGCTGGGCCACCTGCTCCTGGACCAGTCCCAGATCTCGATCTTGATCAGCGATTCCGATGACCCGGATGCGTGCAAAGCCCTCTTTTATGAGACCGCCGCTTTGATCAAAATAAAAGTATTCGAACTGCTGCAACTGAAAGTCAGCATCGGCATCAGCCGGAGCTTCACCCGGTATACAGGCGCGAACCATGCGTACATGGAGGCCTTGGAGGCGTTGAAACGAAGAATCCGTCTCGGTAACGACATCATCCTGCATTATGAGGATATGAAACTGGGCTCTGGACAGCGGGATAACGCGTTTGTGCCCTTGGAGCATTTTGAGGATGCTGTCATTCACGCGATGAAAACCGGCGATACCGTCTCTACGGAAACCCAATTGGACCGTTATATCGAGATGCTCATGGAGAAAGAAATCGGCTTCAATGATTTTCAGCTGGTCATGCTTCAGCTCATCAACCGGGTAGGCCGGCTGGTGAACGAGCAGGAGGGTTCGGTGCACAGTCTCGTGCGCAACCAATCGATTCTGAACCGGTTCGTCAAGCTGCACACCGTGGCGGAGATCAGGGACTGGTTCAAGCAGGAGTTTCTGCCGCCAACGCTTGCTTATATGAAGGAACGCGTTGATAACCAATATATCAACATCGCCCATGAGATGGTTCAGCTCATCCACGAAGAGTACGACCGGGACATTACGCTGGAAGCATGCGCCGAGCGGCTCCAGTACCACCCTGTTTATGTAAGCCGCGTGTTCAAGAAGGAGATCGGTGTCACGTTCATCGACTATCTGACGGACTACCGGATGAAGATGGCGAAGTCGTGGCTGGAGAACACGGACCTCAAGATTACCGAAATCGCCGGGCGTCTCAATTATACGAATTCGACGGGCTTTATCCGCACATTCCGAAAGCTGACCGGCATGACCCCAGGGCAGTACCGGGACAGCCGCCCGAACGGATAACCTGAGCGAGCACACGTCGTCAGCATACACAAGTGAATACAAGCGGAAGGGAAGCGAATATCCAGTGGCAGTGGCATACCCTAGGGTGGAAAAGTTGAAGATGCAGTACAGGGCGCAGCCGAAGTGGTATTCCGTCCGGTGGCACTATATCGAAAGCTGCATTCTGAAGGCGTATCTGGACAGCTGGGCGCAGACCGGCAGTGAAGACGACTATCGGTTCGCCAAGGAATTCATCGATGGGCTGTATGATGAGCAGGGGAATATTCCCGCTATTGATCCCGGTTATTACAATATCGATCAGCTTCGAATGGCTTGCGTTCTGTTCCCCTTATACGAGCGGGAGCGGGATCCCAAATATAAGCGGGTGATGGACCTGCTGTACCGGCAACTGTCGGAATATCCCAGAACGGACTCGAGGGCATTCTGGCACAAGTCCAATTACCCGTATCAAGTATGGTTAGACGGGCTGTATATGGGGCAGCCGTTCTATGTTCAATATACGAAGCAATATGCCGAGAGTAAAGATTACTCCGACACGCTCGCCCAGTTCAGGGGCGTCCGGAAGAATATTTATAACGACAAGAAGAAGCTGTACAGCCATGCCTACGATGAGAGCAGGCAGATGTTCTGGAGCGACCCGGACACCGGCCAGTCTCCGAATGTATGGGGGCGTGCGGTCGGCTGGTATGTGATGGCCCTCGTGGACGTGCTGGAGCTGCTGGAGGGCGAGGAGGCCGACGCCCGATTCCTGCAGCAGCTCCTGCAGGAAACCGTAGACGGCATGCTGCCGCATCAGCACAGCGAAGGGATGTGGTATCAGGTGGTCGACCGGGCCGATCACCCGGATAACTATCTCGAGAGCAGCGGCACGCTGATGATGGCTTACGCGATCCTCAAAGGGGTGCGCCTCGGTTGTTTGCCGGGTGAATACGGCGTGCAGGGGAAGAAGGCATTCGACGGTACGGTCAGCCGTTACTTGCGGGAGGAGGAGGGTGAAGTGCTGCTCGGCGGGATCTGCCGGAGCGCGGGGCTCGGCACCCATCCCGATACTGGAGTCGTCCGGGACGGCAGCGTGGATTATTATCTTCATGGCGAGAAGATCGTGGACAATAACGGCCACGGCGTGGCGCCGCTGCTCATGGCGTACAACGAAATCAAGCAGCTTCGGAATCCGGAGCGGTCCCGGGTCAAGGATCGTGAAGCGTGCGCGGATGAGGCTGCATCCTGAGGTTGACCAATCGATAACGGTGAGAGGCAGGCAGGCGTCCCGGACAGCGTGCGCCTGTCTTCTTTTCTGTTCCCAAGGATGGGCCGAGAGGCAGTTGATCCTATAGAATAGTTCGTAGTAATCGATGGTAGAGCAGGCCAAGCTGCTGCGTGGGTCCCTTTAAATTTTCATAAAAGCGGTTTCAATAAGCCTCTTGACAATATGAGGGGGGCGAGGGTAAAATTTACTCCAATGAAACCCCTTTCATTATAGGTCCGTATTTCAGATGGACTGGTTCCAACGCAGTCGCAGTTTTCCGATACCTTTTGATGCAGGCGGTGATAGCAGCGGAATTTCGTGCCCATAACGATAGACCATCTCTTTTTTTATGGATTATGAAACCCATTTCATGAAATCGGTTTCAAAAATTATGTCGAAGGGGGAAACCTAATGAATCGTGCGTTTGCGGAGCAGTCGGTGCCGCCCGCTCTGACCAGACAGAATCAATTCTCATTTTGGAGGAAGCTGCGGAATAACCGGACGCTGCTCATCATGTGCGTACCGGCCATCCTGTTCTTCATTCTGTTCTCCTATCTGCCGATGCCGGGCCTGTATCTGGCATTCATTAACTACAATTATTCCGAAGGCATCTTCGGCAGTGAATTCATCGGCCTCGACAATTTCAAGTTTCTGGTTTCGTCGGGGGACCTGTGGAGGCTAACCTTCAATACCGTGGCCTACAATCTCGCCTTTATCCTGCTCGGGAACGGCCTTCAGATCTTCGTGGCCATCATGCTTAATGAGCTGCGGAACAAATATTTCAAGAAGGTTTCCCAGACCCTTATGTTTCTTCCTCATTTTATTTCGGCGGTCCTGATCGGTCTGATCGCTTATAACATATTGAGCTATGACTACGGTCTGCTCAACAGCATGCTGAAGTCGGTCGGGATGGAACCGCTCAAGACCTACTCGAACCCGGGCATTTGGCCTTACATCATCATTCTTACCTATCTGTGGCAGTCCACAGGATACGGTTCCATCGTGTATTTTGCCGCCATCATGGGACTCGACTCCGAGATCGTGGAAGCGGCGGAGATCGACGGGGCGAACGGCTTTCAGCGGATCCGGTACATCATTCTCCCGTGGCTGAAGCCGACCTTCATTATCCTGCTGCTGTTCTCCCTGGGCGGAGTGCTTAGAGGCAACTTCGGCTTGTTCTATAACCTCGTCGGGGCCAATAACACCATGCTGTACAGCACGACGGATATTATCGAGACCTTCGTCTTCCGCTCCTTGATGAACAATTTCAACTTCTCCATGGGCAGTGCCGTAAGCTTGTACCAGTCCTTGTTCGGCTTCGCCTTCGTGCTGACCGCCAACTGGCTGGTGAAGAAGTTCTCGCCCGATAATTCCTTATTCTAAAAGGAGGTTCAGCCGTGCAAGCTTCCATGAATGTCAGGCATACGGACCGTTCATCCCTGATCATCCGGGTCATCTCCTATGTGCTTATCGCCCTGCTGGCGGTATGCTGTCTGCTCCCCTTCGTGCTGATCGTGGCCACCTCGCTTACCTCGGAAGCCTCCATCATCAAGAACGGATTCAATCTGTGGCCCAATGAATTCAGCACCTACGCTTATAAGATCGTCTTCGAGAATCCGGACCTCATCATCGGATCGTATATCGTCACCCTGGGCATTACGGTGGTCGGAACGGCGGCAGGTTTGTTCCTGGTCGCGATGACAGGGTATGCGCTGCAGAGGCCCGACTTTCACTTCCGGAACAAGATCTCCTTCTTCATCTACTTCACGACCCTGTTCTCCGGGGGCATCGTTCCTTTCTATCTGCTCATCACCCAGTATATGCACCTCAAGGACAATTACCTTGCCGTCCTGCTGCCGGGACTGCTGAGCCCTTTCCTGATCATCATGATGAAGAGCTTCACCCAATCGATCCCCCATGCGATTACGGAATCGGCGAAGATCGACGGGGCCGGCGATTTTACCATCTTCACGCGCTTGATTCTGCCGATGTCGACTCCGGCTCTCGCTACGATCGGATTGTTCATCGCCCTGGGGTATTGGAACGAATGGTATAACTCCATGCTGTTCTTATCCCCGGATATGAAGTACAGGCCGCTGCAGCTGTTCCTGTACAATGTGGTCACCTCGGCGGACTTCATACGCAATTCCGCCGCTGCTTCCAACGTGCCTCTCCGGGATGTGCCTCTGGAGTCCATGAAGATGGCTACGGCCGTAGTCGCTACGGGGCCGGTGATCCTGTTCTACCCGTTCGTTCAGCGGTATTTCATCCAGGGCATCACGGTAGGGGCGGTAAAAGGATAAAAGAATATCCGCGCCTGCTGAAACATAAACGATCCGCATGTCCTGGTCCCATCCGGGAGGGCAGCGGTTTCGCCAAGCACCTGTATCCACAAGCTCGATATCAAAGGGGAGGCAATAACATGGTAACTAGAACCATCGGCAAAACTCTGCTTGCGGCAGTGATGGCAGTCAGCCTGACGGCTTGTTCCGGAGGCGGCGGCTCCGATTCCGGCAAGGCGGCACCGGGCACCGGGGGGGCAGCGGATAACGGGTCCGACACCTCGAAGTTCGAGACGATTACCTACGTCATGCTTGGCGATAAACCGAAGAACGGCCAGGTCGAGAAGGTGCTGGAGAAGATCAATGCCATCATGAAGGACAAGATCAATGCCAAGCTGGAGCTCAAATGGGTAGAGTGGGCCGACTGGCAGACCAAATACAATCTCCTGCTGGCTTCCGGCGAGCCCGTGGATCTGATCACGACGGCTACAGACTGGCTGGATGCTTGGCCGAACGCGCAGAAGGGCGCCTTCCTGCCGCTCGATCAGCTGCTGCCCAAGTATGCGCCGGAGACATGGAAGGAAATCAAACCGGAGGAATGGGATCAAACGAAGTACAAGGATAAGATCTATATGATCCCGGAGAACAGTTATACCCAGTGGGTCAATCACGGGTTCTTCTACCGTGGGGATTGGGCCAAGGAGTTCGGGATTACGGAGCCGATCAAAGATTTTGAAACCTTGGGCAAGTATTTCCAGGGCATCAAGGACAAAAAGCCGGATGTCATTCCATGGGATTCCAACGGAACGAACGGCGAGCATGCCAAAGGCTTCATTCAATCCAAGACGGATGCGATCGAATTGGCGGTGCCGACAGGCTATTTCCCTGTGGTATGGGGCAAATCGTACGACGAAAGATACACCGCGCACAGCCCGATCTTCGACGATACCTTCGTGGACTACGCGAAGATGATGAAAGATTGGGCGGACCGGGGCTACTGGCGGGAGGACGTGCTGAACTACAAGGGCAACGTGAGGGATGAGCTGAAGGCCGGCCAAACGGGCGCGGACCAGCACCACACCCAGACGTTCAGCGGGCTGCGCGTGGAGATGGATACGAAGCAGCCGGGCTCCGAGCTGCAGATGTTCGCCTGGTCCGATACGCGCAATAACCTGATTTCGCAGCCGATTACTCACGGCGCTACCGCGGTCGGGGCGAAGAGCAAGCATCCGGAACGCGCCCTGATGGCCTATGAGCTCATCCGCCAGAACAAGGAAGTGTATTACCTGATGAACTACGGCATCGAAGGGGTGCAGTACGTCATTAAGGACGGCAAGCGTGCCCAGCCGGAAGGCTACGATGCGACGCGTGACAGTTTCTCGTCGAACTTCTGGGGCGGCCGGGTGGACCGCTTCGAGATTCCGAGCGCGACGACCTGGTCCGGCATCACAGAGGTCTACAAGAAATATGACGGGATCAAGAAGCCTTACCCGTACGGCCGGTTCGTGCTCGACAAGTCGAAGATTGACTCGCAGCTGACGGCGATGTCGCAGGTTACTTCCCAGATGGGTCCGGCCATTGCCTACGGCAAAGCGGGAGATCCGGTGAAGGCGGTGGAGGAGCTCCGCAGCAAGCTCAAAGCAGCGGGGTACGATAAGGTAATGGCTGAGGTACAGAGACAGCTCGACGAATACAAGAAGCTGGTCGAAAGCAAATAACCGGATAGATTGCCGGAGGAGAAGGGCTGGTCTTGCTGTTGGGGGACGGCCCTTCTTGTATGGAAGCAGGAAGAGATATAGGAATAGAAACAGGAATAGAACAGAAACAGGGGGCTGGGATGAAACCGATGAATGAGACGAATGCGGTGAATGAATGGAATACGGCCCGTGAGGCAGGACCGAAGGGGACCCTGGAATCGAAGGTCCGCTTTGACGGAGATGCGGTCTATATCGAGGGCACGCCGGTCATCCTGCTGTGCAGCTCCGTCTTCTACTTTCGAATCCCAAGGGGCTTATGGAGGGACCGGCTGCGGAAGGTGAAGGAAGCGGGCTATAACGCCATCGATGTGTACTTCCCGTGGAATCACCATGAGAGGGAGCCAGGGGTATGGGATTTCAGCGGCGAGCGGGATGTCGAAGCTTTCCTGAAGCTGGCGGCTGAAGAGGGCCTATGGGTGGTCGCCCGTCCTGGACCTTATATCTGCTCGGAGTGGGATGGCGGCGCCCTGCCCGCCCATCTGTTCACGGACCGGCAGATGCGGCTGCGGGACAATGACCCGGGCTTCCTGCAGGAAGTGAACCGCTGGTTCGGCCGGATGATGCCCATCCTGAGCCGCTTCGAGCTGGGGAAGGAGGGGACGGTGATCGCCGTACAGCTGGACAATGAGCTCGACTTCTATGACTGCGAGGATCCCGCGGGCTATATATCCGCGCTGCGTGATATGGCCTTGACTTACGGGGTGAACGTTCCGCTCTTTGCCTGCGCGGGCCAAGGAGATCTGTATAAGGCAAGCGGTCATGCGGAGGGCGTCATGCCTACCTGCAATTTCTATCCGAACGACAGAGATCCGGAATTCGAAGATAAGGTGGTCCGCTATGCCGGAGTGCTCCGAGGCCGGGGCTATCCCCTGTGTGTAACGGAGACGAACCGTTCCCACTTCCTGCTGCGCCGTCTGCTCTCGGGCGGAGCCAAGCTGTTAGGCCCCTACCTCCAGACGTCGGGTACGGACTTCGGCTTCACGAACGCGATTAACAATTGGGGGAAGCCGCTCGCTTTCCTGACCTCCGACTATGATTTTCACGGCATGATCACCCCTGAGGGGGGAAGACGCGAGGAGTTCTATGAAGGCAGGCTGCTCGGAGGCCTTCTGCGCTCCATGGGGAGCAGTCTGGCCAAGGCTGCACCTGTCCCAAGCTTCTTCCGTGTGGAGACGGAGCTGACGGTGAGCAGCGGGATGCGCTATGTGTTGGAGCTGGATGGGGGAGGGTACGTGATCGCCCTGCCGAACGTGGATCAAAGGGACGGGAGCATAAGGCTTCATCACGGTGAGCAGGTGATTCCGCAGCATACCGAGTTGAAGCTGGCTGCCGACCGCTGCCCGCTGCTGCTCTATGACTTCCCCTTGGCGCAGTGGGGCGGCAAGGGAAGCATCCGCTATTCAACCGCTGAGGTGACGGCCGTCCGGTCGACGGAGCGGAAGCTGACCCTCGTCTTCACGGCGGAGAGGGATTCCGAGTCGGAGATCGCATGGACCGTGCCGGATGCGGCTGAGGTGGTCGAAGGCGGTGCTGAGGTGTATGGGAATGGACAGGAGCTCGTGCTGTGCTATAGGCAAGGAGTGCAGGGCGCAGCTGTTATTCGCTGCCAGGACGGAAGTATCCTTGCAATCCATGTGCTGGATAGACACCGGGCGTCGAGGCTTCTGGAAATCACGTCAGACGGGGAGCTGCTGTTCGAAGCGGGGGCCGAAACGGAAGCGGCTGCGGCTGGCCAAGGTGAGGAAGCCGGGCCGGCCTCAGAGCCGGTGCCCCTGAGCCTGAGCTGGAAGAAGGCGGGGCTTCCCTCGGGAGGCGCCGGTCTCCCGCAGCAGTGGCTGGAGCTTGGGGATCAGGCCAAGCCTCTGGAGGAAGCAGGCATCTACAGGGGGATGGCGTGGTACGAAGCCAAGCGTGCCGATTCGGTATCGAAGCCGATCCTCGGGGTCCTGCTCCAGGATGCAGGCGATATTCTGAGCGTGTATGCGGAAGGGACATACGCCGGCACCGTCATTCCCGGCGGAGGCCATGCGTACCTCCCGCTGGAACAACCGGCCGAGGTCTCGGATTTGCTGATCCGCGCCGAAATATGGGGCCATACCAACTTCGACGACAGTGTGCTGCCGGGGCTGAGACTGAACTCCCTTAAGGGCTTAAGGCACGCTGTCACCGTCACGAGGCAGCTCAGCCTGGCGTCCCATTGGAACTTTCAGACCTGCGCTCCCAAGCAGGATGGGGAGCCTCTTTCCGCCGGAGACCTGGATAGCGAGTCCTGCTCGATCCAAAGCTGGGGCGGCTGGATGACGACGCGCCTGCCCGAGTCGGGAATCTACTGGAAGAGCTTCACGGCCTCCGCAGACGCGGACCGATGGATGCTTCACGTGCCGGGGGCCGAGTGTGTGGTTCGGGTGTATGTCAACCGGCAGTATGCAGGTGAGGTTGTGCCAGGCCTGCCGTTTGTCGATTTGACCCCATATGTGGAACCCGGAGAGGAAGCGGAAATGGCCCTCTATATGCAGCGTAGCTACCACCAGACGGCAGGCAGGGTGATGCTGTACGAAGGCAGCGATGCCGTACAGTGGCGTGTCGCAGGCTGCCAGGAGGAGCAGCTCTGGCAGGCGTCGGAGGATGCCGCCGGCAGAGCAGCAGTGAGCGAGCTGCCCGTGCAGTTATTGCCCGGGGAATTGGCCTGGCTGCAGACCGACCTGCCGGCGGATTTGGCTGCGAAGTGCCGCAAGGTGCGGTGTGAGGGCAGAGATGTGAAGCTGACCGCCTTTTTTAACGGACATTTGGTGGGGAGGCTGTGGCTAGAGGGCGGCGGCGTACGGCCGCATATGACCGGGGGCGGGCAGGATGTGATCTATTTGCCGGAGCCTTGGTACCAAGCGGGAGACAACCGGCTGTCCCTGCTCGTAGAAGGCATAGGTGAAGATGCGGAGCTTCGGGGGTTTACATGGAAGACTGATTTTTAAAGGAGCTGTATGCTCCCGTTAAGCAGGAGGATGGTTTATGAGCATATTTAACGAAGCTTCTGACGCCGCCCAACCGAAGCCGGGCCTGCGGCTGTCCGACATCCCGGCCCACGATCCCTTCGTGGTGGCGGATGAGGAGAGCGGCATGTATTATTTGTACACGAGCGGCGGACCGCAGATCCACGGGATGGAGAGATACGGGGTGGTGACCTACCGGAGTGCGGATCTTCGGCACTGGGAGGGGCCCTATGTCGTCTTCACGGTGCCGGACGGAATCTGGGCGAATCCCCAGCACGGAACCTGGGCGCCGGAGGTTCATGCATATAAGGGAAGGTACTACCTTTTTGTTACGCTGCACAACAACGACAGGAAGCTCGAGGATTCCCCGCTGATCCCCATGCCGAATCATTGGCGCGGAACGGCGGTGGCGGTGAGCTCCTCGCTCGAAGGGCCGTTCGAACTGCTCCAATCGGAAGGGCCAACCGTACCGTCCTCGCTCATGACACTCGATGGGACGCTGTATATCGATGAGACGGACGGCAGCCCGTGGATGGTCTACTGTCACGAGTGGATCCAGGTGAGGGACGGCACGGTCGAAGCGGTTCCCCTCGAAGAGGATCTGTCTCGGGCGGCCGGGGAGCCGGTCCACCTCTTCAGCGCGTCGGAAGCGCCCTGGGATACGGCGGAACAGACACCCGGCGTAGAGGGGAGCATCTATGTTACGGACGGCTGCCAGCTCTATCGGACCCGGGACGGCCACCTCGTAATGCTGTGGTCCAGCTATGATCAAGGGCAGTATGTGCAGACCCAGGCCCGTTCCGTATCCGGCCGGCTGGAAGGGCCCTGGGAGCAGCTGGAGCCACTCGTCCGGGGAGACAGCGGGCACGGCATGCTGTTCCGCACCTTCGAGGGGGCCCCGATGCTCATCCTCCATCAACCGTTCCAAATGCCGGATTCCCGGTGCAAGCTGTATGACATGAAGGACACGGGAGACCGGTTCCGGGTCGTGACGGCACGGGAGGATCTTCATGGGCCAGTGGAAGATGCTAGGTGAATGAGCGGGGAGGAAAGTCCTTCCCGGCAGATCGGCACGAGGCTGGAGACTTAGACATGACTAGGCATTCCCCATACCAGGCGTTGCCCATCAGGGACGCCTGGTTTTTATCTGTAGAATTAAAATTTCGGGGTGGAGCTTGTTGTCCGCCTTGTTTGGTTCTGGGTAAGGTAGGAGCCAAGAAGAGAGTAGAGATGGAATGGGGATGGGGTGGAAGTCCACAGGACTTTAACAGCGACTGGAATCCCATACCCATCGCTCGTATGGGCAAGCACGCGGAAGGACCGTCCGGGCATCCGGACGGTTTTCCTTATACCTTAATACGTGATCTCTGGGGAAGGATCTTAACCTGCCTTCGTATAAAAATGAAACTTTTTCCATAGATTCCTCGACTCCCCTATGCCGGGGCAGGCTCTACAATGAAACACACAGGCAGCAAATCACAGACAGGAATGGGGGAAGGCCATGCGTGGACCCTTGGTATCCATGGAGGGAATCGTGAAGCGGTTCCCCGGCGTGCTTGCACTGGATGGGTGCCGCTTCGAACTGCAGTCCGGCGAGGTGCATGCTCTGGTAGGGGAGAACGGCGCCGGCAAATCGACCATGATGAAGATCCTGACCGGAGTATACGCCAAGGACGAGGGCCGGATTCGGTACGAAGGACAGGAGGTCGAGATCCCGAATACGAAAGCGGCACAGGAGATGGGCATCAGCATCATCCACCAGGAGCTGAACATGATGCCGCATTTGACGGTGGCCCAGAACATCTTCATCGGACGCGAGCCGCGCAGGGGATGGTTTCTCGATGAGAAGGCACTGCACAGCAGGACGGAGGAGCTGTTCGAACGGCTCCATCTCGAGCTTGACCCGGGCAGCCCGGTCTCCGGGCTGACGGTAGCGAAGCAGCAAATGGTGGAGATTGCGAAAGCGCTCTCTTTCGAATCCAAGGTGCTGATCATGGACGAGCCGACCGCCGCGCTCACCCAATCGGAGATCGAGGAGCTGTTCCGGATCATCGGGCAGCTGCGCAGCCAGGGCGTCGGCATCGTTTATATCTCCCACCGGATGGAGGAGCTGAAGCGCATCACAGACCGGATTACGGTCATGCGGGACGGGAGCTATATCGATACCGTGCGGACGGAGTCCATCACCATCGATCAGATTATTGCGATGATGGTGGGCCGGCAGATCCAGCATATCTCGAAGCCCGCCGTAGCGGAGAACCGGAGTCCGGTCGTACTGGCGGTGGAGGGCCTAAGCCGCGGATCGCAGCTGAAGGATATCAGCTTCCACCTGCGCCGGGGTGAAATCCTAGGGTTCGCGGGGCTGATGGGGGCCGGGCGCACCGAGGTGGCAAGGGCCATCTTCGGCGCGGACCCGATCGACCAGGGGGAGATCCGTATTCATGGCAAGCCGGTGCGGATCCGGCAGCCTCATGATGCGGTAGCCCAAGGCCTCGGCTATTTGTCGGAGGACCGCAAGCAGTTCGGGCTTCTGACCGAGATGGACGTGAAGACGAATATCGCGGTGGCCAGCTATGCCAGCTATAGACGATGGGGTTGGATGGATGACAGGGGGATCGCCGAGACGGCGGAGCGGTATGTCGAATCGCTCAAGATCAAGACCCCGGGCACCGGGCAGCTCGTCAAGTTCCTGTCCGGAGGCAACCAGCAGAAGGTCGTCATGGGCAAATGGCTCACGCGGGATTGCGATATTCTGATCTTCGACGAGCCGACCCGGGGGATCGATGTGGGAGCCAAAAGCGAGATCTACGCGCTGCTGGAGCAGCTGGCCGGCGATGGGAAATCGATCATCATGATTTCCTCGGAGCTGCCCGAAATTCTGCGGCTGAGCCACCGGATTCTGGTGATGTGCGAGGGGCGGATTACCGGCGAGCTGCACAGCAAGGATGCGACACAGGAACAAATCATGAGATTGGCAACGATGCGAACGTAAGGAGGATGTACCCATGAAAGTCGCTTCACTAAACCGCCAGCCTTCGATCCGAACCGGGGCGATGCAGAAAGTGCTTGCCTTCGCGAGTTTAATCCTGCTGGTCGTGGTCTTTTCTTTGGCTTCGAGCAACTTCTTCCGCTTCGACAACCTGGTCGCGATCATCTTATCCACGGCCGTCATCGGTGTCTTGGCGCTGGGCTCCACCTTTGTGATTATCACTTCCGGCATCGATCTATCGGTGGGCACGGTCATGACGTTCTCCTCCGTGATGACCGGGGTGATCATCGCCACCTGGCAGCTTCCTATGCCGCTCGGTATCTTCGGCGGCATCCTTACAGGGGCCGTATGCGGTCTGATCAGCGGGCTGGCCGTGGCCAAGATGAAGATCCCGCCCTTTATCGCGACCTTGGCGATGATGATGGTCACGAAGGGACTGTCGCTGGTCATTTCGGGAACGAAGCCGATCTACTTCAACGATACGCCTCAGTTTATGGATATCTCCATGGGCTCTGTGCTCGGCGCCATCCTGCCGGGCTTTGACATTCCGAACGCGGTGCTGATCTTCTTCGGACTTGCGGTCATCGCCAGCATCATCCTCTCCAAGACGATCATCGGGCGCTTCACCTTCGCGCTCGGCAGCAATGAGGAAGCGACGAGATTGTCCGGCGTCAATGTGGATCAGTGGAAAATCATCATCTACACGATCACCGGGGCGTTCAGCGGGATCGCCGGCATCATGATGGCATCCCGCCTCAACTCCGCGCAGCCTGCACTGGGAGCGGGTTATGAGCTCGAAGCCATCGCAGCGGTCGTCATCGGCGGCACTTCGCTGAGCGGAGGGCAGGGCTCGATCCTCGGCACCGTGATCGGCGCATTGATCATGAGCGTCCTAACGAATGGACTGCGCATCCTGTCCGTTCCGCAGGAATGGCAGACGGTGATCGTCGGGCTCGTCGTTATCCTGGCGGTATACGCGGATATTCTGCGGCGCAAGAAGAAGTAAGCGAGCTGAAGGGAAGCGGGCAGGGCCTCCGGGCTGGAGTGAGCATAGCTCAGTGGAATGGATCAGTGGAGTAGCGGGAATGGATCTGTGGGAATCGATCAGTAGGAAACAAGGGGGAGACGACGATGGCACAAAGGAAATCTTGGTTTGCGCTTGCGGGAGTAACGGTGATGGCGGCGGTCATGCTGGGCGCTTGCGGAGGAAACGGGGGCGGATCGCAGCAGGCGAATGCGCCTGCAGCCGCCGAAGCGCCAAAGTCGGAAGACGCGAAGGCAGCCGCTGGCAAAGTGTATATTCCCGTGATCTCGAAGGGCTTCCAGCATCAGTTCTGGCAGGCCGTCAAGCAGGGGGCCGAGAAAGCGGCGAAGGAGTTCCAAGTCGAGATTACATTCGAAGGCCCGGAGTCCGAGACGCAGGTGGATAAGCAGATCGAGATGCTGCAGGCCGCGCTCGGCAAGAAGCCGCAGGCGGTCGCCCTCGCCGCGTTGGACAGCAAAGCCGTGGCTCCGCTGCTGCAGAAGGCCAAAGCCCAGAACATTCCGGTCGTCGGCTTCGACTCCGGCGTCGAAAGCGACGTGCCGGTCACCACGGCAGCGACGGATAACAAGGCGGCCGCCGCTCTGGCTGCCGACAAGATGGCGGAGCTGATCGGTCAGGAGGGCGAGATTGCGCTGATCGTCCATGATCAGACCAGCCGCACGGGCGTCGACCGCCGCGACGGCTTCGTGAACCGGATCAAGGAGAAGTATCCGAAGATCAGCATCGTGGACGTTCAATACGGCGGAGGCGACCATCTGAAGTCGACGGACCTGGCCAAGGCGATCCTTCAGGCGCATCCAGGTGTAAAGGGCTTCTTCGGCGCCAATGAAGGCTCCGCGATCGGCGTGCTCAACGCGGCTGCCGAGCTTAAGAAGGAGAAGCTCGTGATCATCGGCTTCGACTCCGGCAAGCAGCAGATCGAGGCGATCCGAAGCGGCAGGATGGCGGGAGCCATCACGCAGGATCCGATCGGGATCGGCTATTGGTCCGTCAAGGCGGCGGCCATGGCGGTCAAAGGCGAGAGCGTGCCGAAGACTATCGATACGGGGTTCCACTGGTACGATAAGAGCAATATGGATTCCGATACGATCAAGCCGCTGCTCTATAATTAGGGCCGGGCAGCGAAAACCGGCAGAGGCAGTCCCGCAAGGGGTTGTCTCTTTGGGCATTCGATGTACAATGAATAAAGCGGTTACATGACTGCGGCGGTTCATCTGGAAATGGCGGTCTTTCATTCTGGAAATCGGAGAGGTGGACCCGAATGTATTCACTCCTGCTGGTAGATGACGAAGATGAGGTCAGGGAAGGCATCATGGAGAAGACCGACTGGGCCGCCTGCGGCTTCCGGCTGCTCGGAGCTTACGATAACGGCAGGGACGCGGCCGAAGCGCTGGAGTGGCTCCGCCCCGATGTGCTCATTACCGACATCTGCATGCCCTTCATGGATGGGCTGGAGCTCAGCCGTTATGCGGCAGAACAGTGCCGGGATACGAAGATCGTGATCATCACCGGCTATGAAGAATTCGACTATGCCAAAGAGGCGATCAAGCTGAAGGTGAATGAGTATCTGCTGAAGCCGATCAACTCCAGGGAATTCATGGAGTTCCTGGGCAGGCTGAAGACGGAGTTGGATGAACAGAGGGCGGCGAGGGAGAACCTCAGTGTCATCCGGCAGCAGCTGAACCAGAGCCTGCCCCTCCTCAAGGAGCGTTTCCTGGAACGGTTGTCGACCTCGGTCCTGAAGAAGGAAGAGATGAGCCGGAAGCTGGACTATTTTCAACTGCCGCTGCCCGGACCGGCCTTCCTGTCGATGGCCGCGGATATCGACTCTTGGCAGACCGCCCAGCCCGCGGGGGCGGTGGACGCCGCAGGCTCGGATATCGAGCTGCTGCATTTCGCCGTGTTTAATATTTTTCAGGAGATCTTCGAGAAGGAGAGCGGCGGGGCGGTCTTCCGGACAAGGGACGACCGGATCGGCGTTCTGCTCTGCGGCACTCCGGAAGAAGTCGGGCCGCTGGCCCAGGCGCTGGCGAGCCATACCGCTTACAGCGTCGAGAAGTATCTTAAACTTACCTTGTCCATTGGCATCGGGCGGGCCTGTTCGGCCCCGGCGCAGATTCCCCAGTCGTTCCGGGAAGCCTGCTCGGCGCTGGAGTACCGGCTGCTGCTTGGGAGCAACCGCATTCTGTGCATCAGCGATGTGGAGCAGGGGACGAGCATCCATTCCATGGAATACCTGGAATGGGAGAAGAAGCTGCTGTCGGCGCTGAAGATGGGCAAGGGGAATCAGGTCAGCAGCGTCCTCTCCGCCTGGCTCGAGGAATGGAGGTCGGCGGGCCTTCCGGTGGAGAAATGTTACAGCATGCTGTATAAGTTTCTGGTGGCTCTCATGAACTGGGTGGCGGAGACCGGCTGCGAGGAAGCGGAGGTGTTCGGCGGAGATCCGTTCAAGGAGATGAGAGCGGTCCGGACATTGGATCAGCTGAAGCTGTGGCTCGAAGGGCTATGTCACCGGGTGGTCTGTTATCTGGGAGAGAAGCGGAGTATCGAGACCCAGTCTCAAATGCGCCTTGCCGAAGCCTATATCAAAGAGCATTATGTCGACGAGAACCTGGCTCTCCAGCACGTGTGCGATCACATTTATATGAGCACCAGTTATTTCAGCGTATGCTTCAAACAGCATACCGGACTGACCTTCGTGGAATATTTGACCCGGCTGCGGATCGATAAGGCGAAGGAGCTTCTGGCGGCTACAGGTCTGAAGGCATACGACATCGCATCCCGTGTGGGATACCCCGACCCGCAGTATTTCAGTGTCATCTTCAAACGGCATACCGGAAGGACACCCAAGGAATTCCGCAGCCGCGCTGCAGCCGGGGAGACGGTATGAGAGGAGTCCGGCTCTTCCAAGTCCAGAGCATCCACACGCAGATCGCGCTGGCTTTCTCCGCCCTCATCCTCTGCACCACGGCGATCCTCAGCTTTACCGCTTACCGGCTCTCCGCGGATGCGGTAACCGGCACCTCGCTCGAATATACGAAGGAATTGGTCAAGCAGGTGCATACCAATGTCGAGACCTACATCTACAACATGGAGAGCATCGCGTCCCTTGCGCTCAGCAGCGGGGAATTGAAGCGGTACGCTTCCTGGCCGCGCCACGACAGCGCGGAAGGGGAGGAGCTGGGACGGAACCTCAGCGCCTATTTTCGTACGATCCTTGCCTCCCGTAAGGACATTGCTTCCATTCTCTTCGTCGGCGGGCAGGGGGGGATGGTCTCGGACCGGATCGGGGGGAGCCTCAAGCCTTATTCCGAAGTGCAGGAGCAAGAGTGGTATGGGAGTGCGCGGCGGCTGGAGGGAGGTACGGCGATCACTTCCTCGCATGTTCAGAACTTATTCAGGGGAGAGTACCGGTGGGTCGTTTCGATCAGCACAACGATACCTTCCACCCAAGCGAAGTCTTCGGGAGAAGGAGCGGACGGGGGCGTGCTGCTGGTGGATCTGAATTACAGCGTGATCGACAATCTGTGCAAGCAGATTCAGCTCGGTAAGCGGGGGTATGTATATATTCTGGCTCCTTCAGGCGACCTTGTATATCATCCGCAGCAGCAGATCTTGAATACACAGCTGAAGACGGAGCGAATATCGGAGATCCTGGAGTCCAAGGACGGGACGATGACCTTCGGAACCGGGACGGACTCGAAGATCTACACCGTATCGACAACCCGGTTCGGCTGGAAGATCGTGGGCGTCGTCTTCCCGGAGGATCTCACCCGGAACAAGCATGCCATGCAGTGGTCCGCCGCCTTCTGGGGAAGCCTCTGTCTTGCCATTGCCTTATCGATATCGGTGATCCTGTCCTTCACGCTGACGAGGCCGCTCAAGGCGCTGGAAGCCCACATGAAGCTGGCGGAGAAGGGAAGCTTCGGGCAGCGTGTCGATATCGAGAGCACCAATGAGATCGGCAAGCTGGCGAGAAGCTTCAATGTGATGATCGGCCGGATTCAAGATCTGATGGAGCAGATTGTTCAGGAGCAGGAGAAAAAGCGGATTAGTGAATTGAAAGCGCTTCAGGCCCAAATCAAGCCCCACTTTCTATACAATACCCTCGACTCGATCATCTGGATGGCCGAAACAAGGAAAATGGACGAGGTCGTCAGCATGACCTCCGCACTCGCCAAGCTGCTCCGCTCCAGCATCAACAAAGGGGAGGAGCTGGTCTCCCTTGCCGTAGAGCTCGAGCAGATCCGTCATTATCTGACGATCCAGCAGATCCGGTACCGACGCAAGTTCACCTACTCCATTGAAGTGCCGGAGGAACTGCTCTCCTGCAAAATATTAAAGCTTGTTCTGCAGCCGATCGTGGAGAACGCCATCTATCACGGCATCAAGCATAAGGCCGAACCGGGTCATATCGGGATCTCTGGCCGGCGGGAGGGCAGCGGGATCGAGCTGACGGTGTCGGACGATGGGGCCGGCATGCCTGAGGGCAAGATGAAGACGATGCTGGGCGGGCTTCAGCGGACTGCGGATGCTTCCGCGGGCTCCGGCGTAGGCGTCCATAACGTGAATCAACGGATCCGGCTTGCTTTCGGTTCCGGCTATGGCCTTCAATTTCAGAGCGAACTGGAGGAAGGGACCGTCGTGACGATACGGATACCGGAGCTGGTGGACAAGGGAGGGCAGGCGGTTGAATAAAGGATGGAGAGTGGTGCTGGCCGCCATGCTGCTGCTCTCTGCCGCACTGGGGTATTACGGCCGGATGCCAGGCCCCGATGCGGGGAGCAGGCCGATTCTGTTTATTCCGAAGACTACGGATCCCGGGATCTCCTTCTGGCAGGCGATGAACCAAGGGGCTGCGGCAGCCGCCAAGGAGTATGGTGTGGAGGTGCAGATGGCCGGTACGGCAGCGGAGACCGAGGTCGAAGAGCAGATCCGTCTGCTGGAGGAGGCGATCCTGCGCAAGCCCAGAGCCATCATCCTGGCTGCTACGGATTATAACCGGCTGGCTCCCGTGAGCAGAAGGATTAAGGAAGCCGGCATTCCGCTTATCTCGGTCGACTCGGGAGTGAATGGAACGGCGGCTGCAAGCTTAATCACCACGGACAATTATGCCGCCGGGAGGCAGGTCGGCGATGCCATGCGGGCTCTGCTGAAGCCGGGGGCCAAGGTGGTGGTCAGCTTCGTGAAGGGCTCCACCCCTGCGGTGGAGCGGGAGAGAGGAGTGAGGGACAGCTTGGAGGAGAGGGGCATGACCATTGCGCAACTCATCTATACGAACGCCGAGGAGGAGCTCGCCTACCGGATGACCGCGGAGCTGCTGCAGCGTCCGGATGCCAAGACACTGGACGGCTTCATCGGTCTGAACGAGCCCTCAACCGTCGGGGCCGCAAGAGCCTTGAAGGAAGGGCAGCCGGAAGGCACGAGGGTGCCGATGGTCGGGTTCGACAGTTCGATGAGGGAAGTCGCCTTCCTGGAGGAAGGCGTCCTGCAGGCCATCGTCGTGCAGAAGCCGTTCAACATGGGGTATTTGGCCGTCAAGACGGCCGTCGAAGCTTCTTCCGGAGCGGCTGTCGCCCCATGGATCGATACGGGCGCCGTAAGCATTACCCGAAGCAGCATGTTTTCGAAGGAGAACCAGAAGCTGCTATTCCCGTTCGACAACGAATTGGACTGAGGCCGGGCGCTTGGCGACAAGAACAAGGACATACGGCAGCAGGAAGAAGGACATCCGGCGGGCAGGGTGGCCTGCCTGGCGAATGTCCTATCCTTCCGATCTTATTCGTTGAAGCTCGAAGAGGGGGGCTACTCCATCATGTCCTGAAGGAGTACCGTCAGCAGCTTCGCGGCTTCCGCTCTCGTGGCACTGCCCTGCGGGTCGAACTGCCCATTGCCTTTGCCGGCAAGGAAGCCCGCTTGATACAGGGCGCTGACTGCATCGGCCGCCCATGCGCTGATGAGGCGCTGGTCGGCGAAGCTTGCGGCTTCGGTATGGGCAGGCAAGGAGTAGCCTGTCACCTCGGCAAACCTCTTGAGCATGACGCACATTTCCTCGCGGCTGATCCGGTCATTCGGCCGGAACTGCCTATACTCGTTCCCTTGGACAATATGCTTCTCCGCGGCCCATGCGGCATAAGGCGTATACCATTCGCCTGCTTGGACGTCCGTAAACGCGGGGAGCGGATATTGGGAACCATCGGCAGGGGCGAGGCCCGCCAGCAATTTGGCGAATTCGGCCCGCGTAATGTCCGCATCGGGGGAGAATAGGCCGCCGCCGGAGCCGGATACGATCCCATGTGCAGCCAAGAAGGTGATAGGGCTGCCGGCCCAATGGGCGGATGTGTCGCTGAAGCTGACTTGGTTATAGCTTATGGCATAAGTGCCCAGATGGTCAGTCCGGAAGGACATCTGTCCGTCACGCTGTCTGAATCCCGATTGCGGCAGAAGATGAGGCTTGCCGTTCCGGTCGATGCCGCTGATAACCAGCGCATGGATGTCTTCCACCTGCTCCGGTTGGTAAGGGATGCGGACCTTGAGGCTGCCTCCGCCCAAGCTCGTTACCTCAGAATCTCCGGATTGGATTGTGTATTCCACTGCAGGCCTCGTGCCGGTCAGGCGCTTGGCTTCGGAATCGAAAGCGGCTGTATCGGCTGCGGCCATCCCCATACGGATCTGCTCTCCCGCAGAGCCCGTCAAGGACTTCAATACGGCCTTATCGAGCGTCATGCTGCCCAATGGGGTTGTGATCTCCACTTCCTTCGCTTTGCTGTCTGACAGCTTGCCCATCGCAGCTCTGGTAAGCGTGAGCCCTACAGCCTTCGCCTGCTGGGCGGTTTCTACTTTCAGCTCCGCCACCATGCTGTCTCCCGCCAAGGCGTTAACCTTGCTCAGCAGATCACTTAACTGGCTGTCTGTTATTTCTGCGGCTGCCCTGCCGCTTGCGTCAACCGCCGCCGTGACCGAGATGCTCTGTTTGTGCTGGTTGCCCGCGGCCGGTTCAGCGTCCTTCGCTGGAGCTGGCTTGTCTGCTGCAGGCGTATTCACAGCAGGTGTACCTGCACCGGAAGAGGAATGGCCGGATGACGACGAGTCCGACGAAGTGCGATTCACCGCCAGCTCGATCCGATCGGATTGATAGAGGACATTCACGTCGTACTGGCTGGGTAAGCCTGTCGTTTCGACGGAACTGAATTGTCCGGTGCGTTGATCCTTGCCATGGGTCATGAGGGTGATGACGCTGCTGCCCGGCATATAGGAGTCCGTGAAGTTCAGACGCAGTGTACCGTCTGCATGGACCGCACCCTTGATCTCCAGCAGATCATTCGTACCGCCAAGGTTCAGCTCCAGCGTACCGCCAGCTTCCTGCGCATAATTCCCGCCGATGGTCATTTTGCCGGCAACCTGTTCAACCAAGGTGCCTCCGTTCACTGTAACACCGCCGCTGCCTAGTGCTGTCGCCGACTCGCCCTTGAGTGTGCCGCCATGGATCTGTGTGCCGCCGGAATACGTATTGCTGCCCTGCAGCGTGAGCGTACCCGATCCTTCTTTGGTCAGCTTGCCTGTGCCGGAGATCTCGTTCCGCCAGCGATCCAGCGCATGGAAGCCGCCTTGGTACGCATCCATGGTCACGGTAACGTCATGGTCGAATGCGCCGTATCCGTCCGCGGCGGCAAAGAGATTCAGCCGTCCCCAGCCCTCGGGGTCATCGAGCAGCGGATAGCCGGAAGGAAGGCCGGTTGTGGCGAGAACCTCGCGGCGCTGCGTGGCATCCAGGTAAGGCAGCCGGGTTTCGAGCAGCACCTCAGCCCCCTTCGGAACCACCATGGGTTCTGCAGTGGAATTCATCTGGCTGAACCCGTAGGTCAGACGCTCGGTAAATTGGGCTTTATTCTTCTCATAGTCGCTGAACCGGTCTTCCGCTGTACCGGTTTGCGTAAGCAGCTTCGCATGCGCTTCCTCATAAGCCGCCTGCTTCACGGTGGTATTGTCCGGATCCGCGAGGATCGCAGCCGACAGCGCCGTCGCCATGACCCTTCCGCCCATGACATCCATAGGGGAGTGCATCCCGGCTACCACCCGGTTATGCCCCAGCTCCGACCCCCGCGTCAGCAGCTCCTGGAACCGCTCGGGAATGGCATAGGCCATAGCCAGCGCGCTGAGATACGAGGCGTTGGTGTGTCCGCTCGGGAATCCGCCATCGGTGGCCGGCGTCGTACTCATGGCAGGAACCAGCGCAGGGACGATGACCGACGTGTCGGCCCAGCGGAACGGGCGTTTGTAGCTGTAGAAGATCTTCGCCGGATTCGTGGACGAATAATTGCCGCGCAGGGTTTTGACCAGGGTGACGATCCGCCCGAGTTCCGAGTTCGGGTCGCCGGCATCGGTTCCCCCGTCATCGTATTTTTTGGTCGTGGCATCGGCCGGGACCTCGTTAATGGTCGTCGTGGCGCCCGCGTTCGTCCGGTACACATCGGTCAGCGGACCCAGGCCGTCGATGACGGAGTAGCTCTGCTTGCGGCGATCGTCGAGGTAGGCGGCATCGGCTTCAGCGGCCGTACGGCGGGCCGCGATGTCAACGACCTTCTGAATGTTGGCATCGAGCACGGAGCTGTTCAGTGGGGTCCCGTTATCCCAGGAGCTTCCGGGTGTCCAGAGTTCGAGGAATTGGGAGAGCACTCCGATCGAAGGATTGGAATAAACAGCCAGATTCACGGACGTGTTGCCTTTGTATTGGTCTACGAAGTGTCCCCAAGCCGGCGCTGATGGCAGATCTGCGGCTGGTGAGCCTGCAGGCAGGGTTTCAGTGGATGGGATGGATGGCGCACTTGCACTGGCATAACTTCCGAGCATCGTATTCAGCAGAAGGAGCACGCCTGTGGCGGTTGTAAAGTTTCTTCTAACATTCATGTTCGGATGTCTTCCTCTCTGATTGTAGTTCTGATTGTTGTCTCGGTTTGTGTCTACTTTGCAGGCTGCAAGGTCCGGTAGATCAGCCCCAGCTTGTCTATGTTATCGCCGGCACGTCCGATAAAGCCTGCGATGGAGCTGCCAGCAGGGGCGGTTAACGTGTACGGGGTTCCGCTCTTCGTTCCGGCAGCGATGGTGCGGCCTTGATTCGTGGTCAACTCCAGATAGAACACCCGGCTGCTTCCGTTATACGTATTCTGGTACAGGAGCGCCTTGGTGAAATATTCACCGCTGCCGAGCGTAAGTGAGGCCGTGCTGCCGCCGGCTCCGCCGTTGGTCAGCGTAGATCCGTCGGCATAGGATATCGACACCGCGTCCAATCGGCTTGCGCCTCTTAAGGTGACTGAGACAGGCTTGCTTGCCGCCGGCGCTGCGCTTCTTAGGAAGTTGAAGGCCGTTCCTCCGTCTCCGCCGACCAGGTCGCTGTAGGACACGTCTGCACTAGTCGAGAAGGAGAAATTCGTGCTGATGGCAAAGTGGTCGGAAAGCTGGTGGCCGGTTGAATCGGTAAAATAGGTATCTTCCACCTTGTAGGCGTTCGCTTGCAGCGATACGGCGGCGCCGCTTCTATAGAAGATTTTGTCCACCACCTCGTTGCTCGGGCCGGTCTCTCCCGGTGTGCCCAGCAATGCGGCATCCCCCATTTTCGGGTAGCTGCCGCCCCGGATCTTTTCGATCCATGCGTCTTTCAGTCCCAGCCTGTCTACGAACAGTGCCTTCAGGTTGTCCTCCGACCTTGTGTACCTGCAGTTGGTGTCGCCGAATACGAGCACCGCGTGGCCCTGCGAGTTCGCCTCGATGTAGGCGGCCAACTGGCTCAAGTTATCGCGTCTGGCCTCATTCGACAGCGTGTCGGTGTTCGCGTCGGCATGGAGGTTATAGACGTCGACATAAGTCCCGCCGGCAATCTTGACTTGCGTATAAGTGAACCCTTTGGGCGTGAGTTCATCCGAGCCGTTATCGAAGAGTCCGTACCTTTTGTTCCAGGTCACTCTAAGCAGATCGTTCACCGGGTATTGGGACAGCGTGTTCAGGCCGCTGCCAATGCCGGCGCCGCCAGAGGTCGGCGTGCGGTAAGGATGGGTATCGCTGGCATAAAGCGAGGCATGGTAATTGAAATCCTCCTGCACATTCACCAATTCGTAAGGCGCAAGCTTAGCGCCGATCAAGGGCGTGTAGGTTTCGGGGTCCGCGCTGCTCGATAGGACCGACGGCAGCCCTCCTACGTTATAGGATAGGACGTCGAAGCTGCCCGCTGCCGCGCTCGCCGGTTGGTAGCCGCCCGTTATCCCCAGGGGAGCCAGGAGCGTAACAGCCAGCGTAAAGACCATCATTCTACTTCGTTTCCGCATTCTCTTCCATCACCCTTCTGCATGCCATTTTTGACTACGACATCAATCTAGCATCCGGGCCTCTTCGCCTCAATAGAACAATTTCCGCTTGATATCACAATCGTACGGTCTATGGAGACGCACGCGGATTGGAGCGGGCGGGTTTTGGGGCGCATCAGGCCAAGCCGGCAGGTAAGAAACGAGAGGAATCGGCTGTATTCCGACGCCGTTCATGTGGAGTGTTAAGTTTCGGTTAAGGCGAAAACAGCCGCGGCCTATGTTGTATAATGTGGAATTGGAAGGAGGGGGGAGAACGATGAGAAGGCTGAACTCTGTTTTTGCCAACCTGGCGATTTCTTATGTAACGATAGTCGTCGTTATCGTTCTTTTGCTGTGCTCCATTTTCTATAGGGTATTGCCACGGAATTATAATGAAGAAATCCGGAGCAAGAATGGGATGATACTGGAGAATACGGCCCATGCCATTGAATCGGACGTTGTCGATCGGGTCAATCAGATCTACTTGGACCTGACGCTGGAGAAAACGGCGATTGCCGATTTGAATACGAGGGGTTCCTTGGAGGGACGCAGCAGTACAATTATCGATATGCAAGACCTGCTAAAGCAGGAGGTAATCCAGCATTCGGATCTCGTTCACGCCATTCATTTGTTCTATCCGGGGCCGGGCGTGATGATCTCATCCCTCTACGGACTGAACTACGATGTGGATGTTCGCGATGAAGCACTCCAGACGATGGACTGGATCGACAGGATGCGGCATAGCGATACCCCCTTCCTGTGGACCGCTGCGCGCATGGTGCCCAAAGATATCTATGCGGGCGTATCCGGCAATAACCCGGCGCAGCCGCTCATTACCTATGCCCACAGCTATCCTTTCGGTTCGACCGGCGAAGCAAGCAGCCTTATTATTGGCATAGATCTCAAAGAATCCGCGATCTCTGCCCTCATCGGGCAAATGATGCCCTCTGACTATAGCAGCACCTACCTCATGGATTCGAACGGAATCATCATCTCGGCAGCGGATAAAACCATGCTGGGGAGCAAGCCCCCTCAAACGGACGATATCGAGAGATGGCTCGCATCTCCGGCGGAAGCGCAAAGCTTCATCGAGACTCTCCAACATACCTCCTATGTCGTATCCGGCCGGAAGCTCTCATCGAGCGGCTGGACCCTCTACAATCGGATTCAGGAACATACCTTCTATCAGAAGTCGATTGTGCTGCAGCAGGTGATCCTGGCGATCTGCGTGTGCACTCTCCTGGTAGGACTGGTGCTCTCCGGTATATTCACGGTTGTCAGCTATCATCCGATTAAGCGGTTAATGAACAAGATTAAGGGTCTGTTCGACTCTCCCGCCGAGGCCAGGCACAATGAGTACAAGCTGATCGATACGGCCATCCATCAGCTGACGAGCAAGGTGAACAGCTTGGAGGAGACGCTCCAGGCCAATAAACCGGTGATCAAGCACAATGTGGTGCTTACGATGCTCCGGAACAGCTGCCAAGCTGACGAGCTGGAAGAGCAGCTGCTGTCGCTTGACATTCCGTTGGACTTCTCCCAGAGCTGCTGCATGGTGATCGACCCGGTGAACCAAGACTTCAAGGCGCTGGGCTCCAAGACGAGCCAGTATGTCATTTACAAGCTGATCAATCAGTTGGAGGCAGCCGTCTTCGAAGACGCCTACGTGATTGCGGAAGAACTGCCGGATCACAAGATTGTCGTCATGGTGCTCACCCACCATCCGGACGATGCCTTGCTGGCGTATATAGGCGATCTGGTTTTGTCCGAAGTGCGAACTCAGTTTGGCCTG
The DNA here is from genome assembly GCF_027533645.1 of Paenibacillus caseinilyticus. Lineage (GTDB taxonomy): Bacteria > Bacillota > Bacilli > Paenibacillales > NBRC-103111 > Paenibacillus_G > Paenibacillus_G caseinilyticus. The sequence goes on along the minus strand of NZ_JAQAGY010000003.1, from coordinate 8,937 downwards.
GAGCTTACCATTTCCGTAGGCTTATGGGTGAATGGATGCATCGAAGTTCATAAGAGCTTTGCGGCGGCGGAGACGCTGATCAAATACGGCTATTTCTACCCCGAAACCGCGATGATTCAGGATTTCAGCCTGCTGAACCGGGAACAAAGCCATCAGGAAATCCCGCAATCCTTGCTGTTGAAGTATAAGGAGAAGCTCCAAGCAAGGAGCCTGGATGGGGTGACCGCGGCCATCGACAACCTCTTGAGCGAGATGAAGGAAGGCCCGTATGCGGCGGATTACTGCCGGTTTATCCTCATGAATATGATCTCGATGTACTCCGATTTTCTAAAAAACGTGAGGTTCAAGCCATCCGGCCAATTCCGGATCGATCTCCACAAGCAGTACCATGCCATCAGTGACATCCACCGGTTCAGGGAATGGCTGGTTCAGTCCATTGCCGAGTGCTACGGCCATATGGAGAAGCGCAGTGACGAACGGGCCATGGAAAGCATTGAAGCCGTCAAAGCCCATATTGGCTCGCACCTGTCGGAAGATCTTTCGCTGGATGCCCTTGCGGCGAAAGTGTTCTTGAGCCCGAAATACCTTAGCAGGATGTTCAAGGAAGAAACGGGAATCGGTTATACCGAATATGTAACGCAGAAGCGGATGGAACACGCATTAGAGCTCATGCAGAATCACAGCATGACCATAGAACAGATCTCCGGCGCCGTTGGCTATGGAACACCCGCTTACTTTATCAAAAAGTTCAAGGAACTCCATGGCTGCACGCCGAAGAATTATGTCCGGAGCCAGCTGAAACAGGGATAGACATCCATGTACGGAGGAAGGTCATGCGAATGGAACGTTATCGGAGCCGCCTGCTCTTGCTTCTCCTTCTTCCGGTGCTCCTCGCCCTGGGCGCTTGCGGGGCACCAACCGACCAGGCTGGGGGTGCGGAAGCCTCTCCGGATTCCAAGGCACTCTCCCAAGACCAGCGGTATACCATTTCCTGGACGATGCACCTGAACGAGGCCGTTCCGGGGGATGCGGAGATGATCCGTTATCTGGAGGACAAATTTCATGTGGATCTGGATATTTGGAATCTCGAGAACAACAATTACGAAGCGCTTCTGAATCTGAGGCTTGCGCAGGGTGAGATCCCCGACCTGTTCCGGATCCGGCAGCCGCAAGATCTCTTGAAGTACCGGAACCAGCACGTGCTTGCCGAGATCCCGGAGGGGATGCTGGCTGCCCAAGCGCCGAACCTGACCCGCTTAATCCAAGCGAACGCGCCAGGGTACATGGAATATGGACAGATTGAAGGCAGCCAATATGGCATCCCTGTAGTCAATCCGATGAACAGGTACCGGGTTCCGGTCGTGTACAGGGAGGACTGGCTTCATACGCTGGGTCTCCAGCCCCCCGCAACGCTCGAGGAGTTCGAGAAGGTGATCTATGCGTTCACCCGCAATGACCCGGACCGCAACGGCAAGAATGATACGTATGGTCTCTCCAGCGAAGGAATGAATGTCATATTCGGTGCATTCGGTCAGATGGTCTTCACCGAACAGCTTTATTTTGCGGAGAAGGATCACCGTCTGGTCATCGGGGCGCTGGAGCCGGAGATGAAGGAAGCGCTCCGGTATTTGCAGAAGTGGTATAAGGACGGAGTGATCGATCCGGAGTTCGTGACCGGGGAGAACAAGGGCGGCTATAAGCACCTGTCCCATGCCTTCATTCAAGGCAGGATCGGCATGACCTCGATGGGCAACTACTATCACTGGATTCAAGCCGGCGATTACCAGGTGTTCAACGAACTAGGCGAAGAGGTTCCGGTAGAAGCGTCATTCAATGCGCTGGAGCTATCCCGCAAGAACAGCGAGGCAAGGATCGTGTTCGGCCCCCCCGTTACCGGACCAGGCGGAAAGAGCGGCTCCAAGGCCTATGATATGCTGATGAGTTATACCGCGATAGGTGCCCATGCAGCCAAAGAGCCGGGAAAACTGGCCAAAATTCTGGAGATTCTCGATTATGTCAGCGCGAACCCGGATCTGGAAGAACATATGAAGATGAAATACGGGGTACAAGGAAAGCACTGGGCATGGGCGGGCAATGCGAAGGAGGATGTCGTCATCCTGCCGCCGTTTGATAAGCAGGTGAATTATACCAATCGTATTGGCGCTAATATTGGCATGGCCGTCCCAGGTACGCCTGCAGACCGGAGGGACAAGTGGGCGGCCACCCTGGGGCTTGACGAGCACGGCGTTTACAATGCTTTGAAGGTTGCCTTCCCCTCCTTAATACAAAACAGCCCGGAACTGATTAAGCTTCGGAACAAGGCCTATATTTCCATCATTACGGGGGACATGCCCCTCGATTATTTTGATGTTTTCGTGGAGGAGTTTATGAAAGCGGGCGGCGGGCAGGTAGTAAAGGAGGCGAACGATGACCACCGTGCCGGACGCGGCTTCACCGCTCCTCAGGATCGATAAACCGGGACGTGCGCGCCCTGACGCGCCTTCGCTAAGGGATAATGTGGCGACCGTAAAATAATACAAGTAAATCGTATATTTTTAAATACTCCTGTCTTTTATTCTATGGTATAGTAGGGGCTATAGTTTGTTTTATTTTTATATAAATTAGTTCACTGCATTGAATACTATTACATTGTATGATGGAGGAACATTCATGAGTTTTGATGTGAAACATGCCATCCAGAACGGCAAAACAGTACTTGGTATCGAGCTTGGTTCAACCCGGATTAAAGCAGTTCTCATTGGCGAAGATCATAAGGCTATCGCATCCGGCAGCCATGACTGGGAGAACAGCTATGTGAATAATGTCTGGACTTACAGCATAGAGGAGATTTGGAAGGGCATTCAGAACAGCTATCAAGCGATGGCTGGCGATGTGAAGCGGCAGTATGGAGTCACGCTGCAAACCATCGGAGCGATCGGGTTCAGCGGCATGATGCATGGCTACATGGCTTTCGACCAAGCGGGAGAGCTCTTGGTTCCTTTCCGCACATGGAGGAATAATATCACCGGACAAGCTTCCGAGACGCTGACCGAATTGTTCAACTTTCACATCCCGCAGCGCTGGAGCATCGCCCATTTGTATCAAGCGATCTTGAATCAGGAAGAGCATGTAGCCCGTATCGGCTTCCAGACGACCCTGGCCGGATACATCCACTGGAAACTGACCGGACAGAAGGTTCTGGGCGTTGGCGAGGCTTCCGGTGTATTCCCTATCGATATCGCCACAAAAAACTATAACGCTGTCATGATGAATCAGTTCAACGAATTGACAGCATCCCGCAACCTTCCTTGGAAGCTTGAGGAGATCCTGCCGAAGGTGCTGACTGCAGGTGAAAACGCTGGCATTCTTACGGAAGAAGGCGTAAGGCTGCTGGACGTTACCGGAGAGCTGCAGGCCGGCATTCCGCTGTGTCCGCCGGAAGGGGATGCCGGGACGGGAATGGTCGCAACCAACAGCGTAGCGAAGCGCACCGGTAATGTATCGGCCGGGACCTCCGTATTCGCTATGGTTGTCCTGGAGAAAGAGTTATCCAAGGCTTACGGCGAGATCGATCTCGTGACCACGCCAACCGGTAACCTGGTCGCCATGGCTCATTCCAATAACTGTTCTTCCGACCTCAATGCGTGGGTTGGTTTGTTCGAAGAATTCGGCAGGGTCATGGGTCTGGAATCGGATATGAATAAGCTGTATGGCACGTTGTATAACCTTGCCCTGCAGGGGGATCCGGATTGCGGCGGCTTATTGGCTTATGGATATCTCTCCGGTGAACATATGACCCACTTCGAAGAAGGGCGTCCGCTGTTCGTGCGCTCCTCCGACAGCAACTTCAACCTGGCTAACTTCATGCGTGTCCATTTGTTCACGGCCCTCGGCGCCCTGAAGATCGGCATGGACATCCTTCTCAAGCAAGAGGCTGTCCAGCTGGATGAAATCTTAGGCCACGGCGGCTTGTTCAAGACCAAGGGGGTAGGACAGCAGATCATGGCTGGTGCCCTCAACGTACCGGTCTCGGTTATGGAAACGGCTGGGGAAGGCGGAGCCTGGGGCATTGCCCTGCTGGCCTCCTATATGATCAACAAGTCGGAGAATGAAACGCTGGAGGCGTATCTGAGCCAGAAAGTGTTCGCAGGAGAAACGGGTGTAACCCTGTCGCCGGATCCTAAGGATGTCGAAGGCTTTGAAGTATTCATGGGGCGGTACAAGAGCGGACTGGCTATCGAGAGAGCGGCAGTTGAGCATCTTAAATAGATTAACAGTATGAAGAGAAACCGAGGATCTTATCCTCGATGGGAAACAAGGAGCTGTCGCGGCAGCCCCTTGTTTTTTTGTGCGCATGCCCAGAAGCACGGATGCCCTGAAGCTTAAGGATCTTAACCTGGCCGATTGTGAATTATGATATACTTCCGATAGATGATAGATATGGGATACTATGCCATATTTGAGAGTGGTGCCAGTCTCACGATGGGGATGGCCGGATTCTCAGTTTGCCCGGTTAGATCAGGGGTTGTTCTTAGTGGTGGGTACGCTTCCGATTTTTTTTAAAAATATTTTGGGGGGTGTGTCGATTTATCCGCCGGCGGTTCGTCGTCTTAATAACAACAACCCAAGGGGGCATTCCTATGTACACCGTAACTTCCAAAGACGGCACGAAGATCGCTTATGACAAAGTCGGTAAAGGGCCGGCGCTCGTCCTGATAGGGGGAGCGTTCAGCTACCGCAAATTCCCGGGCCTGGTGCAGCTGGCGGATCTGCTCGCAGACCGCTTCACGGTCTACAATTACGACCGCCGCGGCCGCGGGGACAGCGGGGATACACAGCCGTATGCCATCGAGCGCGAGATCGAAGATCTTCAGGCCGTGATAGAGGCCGCCGGCGGTTCGGCCTATGTGTGGGGACTCTCCTCCGGAGCGGTTCTTGCCCTCCAAGCGGCGGCGGCGGGAGCCGGCATCACGAAGCTGGCCCTGCATGAGCCTCCCTTTGTGGTCGATGCTGCAGATCGCAGGGCGCCGGACGATTTCCTGGCGCATGTGACGGCGCTGATTGCCGCGAACTGCCGGGCTGACGCCATCAAGTATTTTATGACCCAGGGCATGGGGGCGCCTTCTCTCATTGTCGGCATGATGCGCATCATGCCCGGCGTGTGGTCGAAGCTCATGGATGTGGCGCACACGCTTCCGTACGATGCGGCCCTGCTCCACGGCTATATGGAGGGGAAGCCGCTTCCCGCCAAACGGTGGAGTGCCGTTACGATGCCCGTGCTGGTACTCGAAGGTACGGAGAGCCCGGCCGTACTGCGGCATAGCGCCCAGGCGCTGGCCAGGGTGCTGCCGAATGCGCAGCTGCTGAGCCGGAAGGGGCTTGGTCATACGAAGAAGCTCGATACCAGGCGTATTGCTCCGGAGCTTGCGGCATTCTTTCTTAGCGATACCGCTCGAAGTAACGTCATGACCTTATAAATACAAGAACATCTACGGCGTAGTTTGAGATTGGGCTGCGGCCATCTGAATTTTGACCATATTATGGGAGGTGTATAAAAATGAGATTCATGATGATTGTGAAAGCTACAACCGATTCGGAGGCCGGGGTCATGCCCAGCCAGGAGCTCATCGAGGCCATGCAGAAGTACAATGAGGAACTGGTGAAGGCCGGTGTGCTGCTCGCTGCCGATGGGCTGCAGCCCAGCTCGGGCGGGATCCGCATCTCGTATCCGGAACCGGGAGGCCAACCGAAGGTGGTGGACGGCCCGTTCACGGAGGCCAAAGAAATGATCGCCGGGTATACGTTAATTGAAGTGAAGTCCCGGGAGGAAGCGGTGGAATGGGCGATGCGTATGCCGGATCCCCATGGATTCGGACAGGGCGAGATTGAGCTCAGGCAGGTGTTCGAGGCGGAGGACCTCATGGAGAATTCCGAGACGCTGGCAAGAGAAGCGGCGCTCCGCCAACAAGTAGAGGAGCAGAAAAGAGCTTGAGCCGCTCTGTTGCCCATCGAACCATAGATGCGGTGTGGCGGATCGAGTCGGCCAAGCTGATCGCGGGATTAACAAGAATGGTGCGGGACGTGGGTCTCGCAGAGGATCTGGCTCATGACTCTCTGGTCATTGCCCTGGAACGGTGGCCGGAGACCGGTATCCCCGACAATCCGGGGGCCTGGCTGATGACGGCGGCGAAGCAGCGCGCGATCGACCTGCTCCGCCGGTCCAAGCTGCGGGAGCAGAAGTATGCCGAACTCGCTCGCCGTACGGATCTATATACGGAGGACGACATCGACAAGGCGGTGGACGGGGAGATCGGCGACGATCTTCTTCGTCTCATCTTCATGACCTGCCATCCTGTATTATCGCAGGAGGCCAGAGTCGCCCTGACGCTCCGCTTGCTATGCGGGCTGACTACGGATGAGATCGCACGCTCCTTCCTCGCGGCCGAATCCACGATCGCCCAGCGCATCGTCCGGGCGAAGCGTACCCTGAGCACCAAGAAGGTTCCCTTCGAACTTCCGTCGGAGGAGGAACTCGAAGGCCGCCTGTCTGCGGTACTTGAGGTGGTGTATCTCATGTTCAATGAGGGATATTCGGCCACATCCGGGGATGACTGGGTCCGCCCGCTGCTGTGTCAGGAGGCGCTGCGGCTCGGCCGCGTGCTTGCTGAGACCGCGCCCGGGGAACCGGAGGTTCATGGCCTGGCGGCCCTGATGGAGATTCAATCTTCGCGGCTCAAGACGCGGGTGAACTCCAGAGGGGAGCCCGTTCTGCTCCTGGATCAGAACCGGGCGCAGTGGGACCGTCTGCTGATCCGCCGCGGCTTGGCGGCTCTGGAGCGCAGCCGGAAGCTGGGGCGGGCCCTCGGGCCCTATGCGCTGCAGGCTTCCATTGCGGCCTGTCATGCGCAGGCGCCGACGGCGGCGGAGACGGACTGGATCCGCATCGCCGCTCTATACGAAGCGCTGTCGAGAGTGTCGCCATCGCCGATCGTCGAATTGAATCGGGCGGTTGCCATCTCGATGGCGTTCGGCCCCTCCTTCGGCCTGCAGATGATCGACGAGCTGAAGGCGGAGCCTTCATTGCAGGGCTATCACCTGCTGCCGAGCGTCCGCGGCGATCTCCTGGTGAAGCTGGGGCGGTACAGTGATGCGCGTACGGAATTTGAACGTGCTGCAGGCTTGACCCGCAATGAACGGGAGAGGGCGCTTTTGCTGAACCGGGCCGCGGAATGTATCACCGGAGCCTCCGAATGATTTTTTTTCGGCGGCATGTCGATTACCGGGTCTCCCCTTCGTCGTTATAGCAGGGGAAGCAGTAAGGCGGGCTGGCAGCGCCTATAAATCTTCTTCCCACCAGGAGGGAAGCGGTTATGCGGTACATGTTGATGGTCAAGGGGACAGGGTATTCGGAAGCTGGAGTACAGCACGGCCGGGAATACGACGCTGCAGTGGCTGCGTACTGGCAGTCTTTGGCCCAGGCGGGTGTGCTTCTTGCGGCAGAGGAGCTGCTGCCGAGCTCGGCAGGGATCCGGATACGGGTTCGGCCGTATGACGGAGAGCCTGAGGTGCAGGCCGGCCCTTTTCCGGCAGATGCCGGGCTCCTTGCGGGATTCGCCTTGATCGATGTGATGACGGAGGACGAGGCGCTGCAGTGGGCGCTCCGGATGCCGATTCCAGCCGGCATGGGCCGGGGCGGGGCCGAATGGCGGATCGAGCTGCGGAGGCTGGCTGAGCCGACGGATGCTTGGCGGGACCCGAGAATCGAAGCGTTGGAGGCCGATCTTCAGGATCAACTCCACATGTTACAACGAATATAATTCCAAAAGGAGTGTTCGGGAATGAGTCAGGAAGTCACCGATTTTATTGAAGCTATTAAGGAACCGTGGCAGGGGGAACTGTCCGCTGCCCTGCGTGAAGTCGTCCATGGAGCGATCCCGGAAGTGCAGGAGCGTATCCAATACAAGAAGCCCCATTTTTTGAAGAACGGCAAATACGCCGCAGTGATCTCCACTTCGAAGGACGCGGTTAGCTTTACGATCTTCAACGCCGCCGGGCTGGAACTTCCGGAAGGCATGTTCGAGGGGCCGCCCGAGAGAAAAACGCTGAAGCTGCGCAAAGGGGACTCGGTTGACCCGGCGCAGTTAGGGGCATGGGTAGGGCAGGCTTCGGGCTCGTTGTAAAGATGCAGCAGGAGATCGCCAAGGTACATTAATGCAAAGAGGAGAGTAAGGGAGCCGTTGTCCTGCGGGATAGCGGCTTTCTTACGAATAACTCTTGAAAAGCACCCTTACGATAAGGAGTAAATAAGTGTGAATGAATGTAAACAGATTGGATTTATAAAGATTGAATCAGAATTTGAAGAAGGTTCTGGGGTAATTATATTATCAAAAAGTGAGAATAACTATTATCAAATGAAGGTAGCTCAAAGTCATAAATATGGAATGATTGCCGAAATCGAGTTGAATTCAGCAGAGTTCAGTAGATTAGTTGGTGCTTTTGAAACTGCATACAAAATGATTTTCGAAGGAGTATTTCATCAAGAGAGGCATATGGTTGATATAATTTATCTAACGGATTCCAAACCTAAAAGACAAGGTACGGTTATCATAAATATAATTAGGGATTATATTGTTCTAGTTGTTTCATTGACTTATGGAGGAGATCCAGATCTAATAATTGACCTGGAACAAACTAAGGATTTAATAGAGATATGTAAAAGGGCTCTGAAGCGTGAGTAGATTACCTTGTAGTGTTTAGGTGTACAAGTATGTAAAAAAGCTGCTTATTTACAAAAAGGAAAGGAAAGGCAGCCTGTTAGCCATCCATGCCCCTGCCGGGGCACCACAGAATAATGAAAATTTTACTGAGACGTTCTATACTATTCTTACGGCTGGTGAGGAAGGTCGTTAAGCTATGGTGTTGCGAACCCATCCGTTA
>NZ_JAQAGY010000029.1 GCF_027533645.1 Paenibacillus caseinilyticus | reverse complement strand
TCATTACGGTTGACAATTGCGCTGCCGTAACCGGCATCTCAATTGCAACTGCATGGCAGAAACTCATTACTGAGCTTCTATATTTAACACTCACTCGATGTTCAGTTTTCAAAGGGCAATTCGTTTCGACTTCATTCGCCATGGTTCTTAGCGGCGAGAATCAATGTAGCACATTCGAGTTTGTTTGACAAGTCTGTTTTTTCTCCATCTCTTGGGATAATTCCGCAAGCTTCAGAAATAAATACTTCGCTGTCATTCACTCGTCCAGGCCTTATCAGCACTGGGTTTGTAATGTATCACACTTGGACACGCTGTGCAAGTCCTTCTTTTATCCATTGCCAGGGTAAATACCGCAAGCTTCAGATACTGATCCAGACTATTTTGCGCCTCCCAAAGCACCGTTCGCTTCGGGATATGTAATGTACCATATCAAGCCGATCATTGCAAGGCAAGTCTCGCCTCTTCCGTTTTCTTTGCACCATATAGATTAAACATCTCCCCTGTCCGCTAGGTTCTTCGGACGGTAAGACAGTCCACCTGCACCTTCTGAAGAACCATTAACCAATACCTGATCGGAGTCTTGCTGGTGGCTAGCGAAGCAATGGACTGTCTCCCTCCCATTCTTTATAGAACTGCTTCAGAAAGCCCTCCATATACCGGTGACGTTCCACCGCCAATGCCTTCCCCGTATCGGTGTTCATTAAATCCTTTAGTTTCAGCAGCTTTTCATAGAAGTGATGAATGGCTGTGCCGCCGCTGCCGCGGTACTCTTCTAGGGACATCGCGTCGCGCGGCGCCTGCTCGGGATCATGCATAAGACGCCCTTTCCATCCTCCGTAAGCAAACGTTCGGCCAATGCCAATCGCGCCCAAGGCGTCCAAACGATCGGCGTCCTGCACAATACGGCCTTCAAGTGTCCGCATAGGCGCACCGTGTCCCCCGCTGTAGGACACCGTCCGGATAATCTCCATGACATGGGCAGTATGCTCCGCCTCCACCCCTGTCTCCTCCAGCCATACTTCAATGCGGCGTTGGCCAGCCTCTTTATCTTCGACCAGCTTCTCATCGGCCAGATCATGAAGCAGCGCAGCAAGCTCGCAAAGATAAGCATCTGCTCCTTCGACCGCCGCTATTCTTTTGGCCGTACGCGCTACTCTGAAGACGTGCCACCAATCGTGCCCGCTGCTGTCGCCTCCAAGCTGCTCACGGACGAGCTTTTCAGCCTGGCATATAATCCGCTCTTTCTTGTTTTCTTCCATATCAGTCTCCGCCTCCTCCACCGCAGCCTCCTCCGTCGTCTCCCGAACTGCCGCCCCCGCTGTCACCCGGTGAGCAATAGTCCGATCCGCTGCTGCCGTGACCATTACCAGTATAGCTGTCCCCACCTCCGTAATACATATCCTGCGAAACGGAGTGCCTGTTGCTTGAACGCCGTCGACGCCCCCGACGGTCGTCCCTCGAGCCACGCACCGCAGCAGTGATCAAAATACCAACGACTATCGCGATCCAAACTCCCATCAGCCTCGGCCTCCTTATGGGGCTCGCACCACCCCAAGGTACAATTCAAGACGACTCGATCCGTCAAAGGGTTGCAGCATCGTCTCGTTAGACTCCAAAGAAGTTCCCATTACACTCGGTGAATCTTCCGGTAGACGGAAGGAGGGACCCGCATTTTGCGTGAAAAGATCCGGCTGAGATAAAATCCGTTCTCATACCCGCAGCGGTCTGCAATCTCGTCGAGCGTCAGAGAAGTTTCGAGAAGAAGCGTCCGGGCGCGCTGCAATCGGACAGAGGTCAGATAATCCAATCCATCGGCGATTGGCCCATCAGCGCCTGGAAACGCCTCGTAAACTGAACGGGCGTGAACCCTAGCCGCGCAGCCACATCCCGAAAGACGACAGGACCAAACGCATGTTGACGGATCCATACAGCGGCGCTCCGCATGAGCGGATCATGGACTTCCGCATCCTTACCGGAGGCGGACGCCAATTCGCGCTCCAGACAGACCAAGTGCCATATATCCCGAAAGGCATGTACCCCAAGAGCCCTTCTGCGATCCGGCGAAGCTTGCGGCAGCTGCTCCATATAGAAGTAATTCGACGACAGTCTGGCGTGATCCAACACAGTAATCCCTCCTAGTGGATATAAGGGCATGTCCTCCCTCCTGCCGGCCGGTTCTTCGAATCCTCTGCCCTCCGCTCTCCAGTGAAACGTAAAGAAATGAAACGAAAGTTCCTCTATCACCCGGCGATGAAACTGCCGCCCCGGAGGGCAGAACACCACCTCTCCGAAGCCTGCTTCTCCCTGCGCTCCGCCGCTGATCTCGTAATAGAACCTGCCCTGCTTCACCGCAAAAGCAACCCACTCGCTATATGTGTCCTCCGGCAGCTGAAAAGCCCGGATGCGCTCCCAATACACATGGTTCAATACGTCAGGCATCCACCTCCAGTCCGGCATACGGAAACCTCCTCAATATTGAAATTTTGTATATGCAGCTTACAATTCGGTGCATGTTCAATGACTTTGAATTCTTTTACAATGAAGCCATCGCTAAAAAGAATTATACCAAAAACACACTCCACCGGAAGCTCAACCCGTACGAAAGCCAGGATTGAAATTCCGTATAAAATCACGAGGTGATCCCATGAAACACGAAACCGTTCAGACTGATATCGCCGTTATCGGCGGCGGACTCGCCGGTATCAATGCGGCCATCGCGGCTGCACGGCTGGGTAGAACCGTAGCCCTGGTCCAAAACCGGCCCGTACTCGGGGGGAACTCGAGCAGCGAGGTACGGGTGTGGGTATGCGGCGCCACAGGACACGGCACCCACAGGTATGCCCGGGAAACCGGCATTATGGGCGAGCTGTTCGTGGAAAATCAATACCGTAATCCCGAAGGGAACCCTTACTTCTGGGACCTCGTCCTGCTCGAAGCGGTAAGAGCCGAGAACAACATCCGGCTGTTCCTGAATACCGACGTGCACGAAGTGGAAGCGGAGGGCTCCGAGGAGGACCGCCGGATTCTCTCCGTGACGGGCTGGATGATGGGCTCCGAGCGGCGTCTGCGCTTCGAGAGCGCCATGTTCCTAGACTGCACGGGCGACGGGCTCGTAGGCTTCCTGGCGGGTGCGAAGTACCGGCTGGGCCGGGAAGCAAGGCACGAGTACAATGAGGAATGGGCGCCCGAAATCCCTGATGAGATCACGCTCGGCAGCACCATTCTCTTCTACAGCAAGGATGCGGGCCAGCCTGTGAAGTATGTGCCGCCAAGCTTCGCCAAAGACATTACCCAGACTTCGATCCCGATCCGCCGGGTCATCCGCAGCGGAGATTCAGGCTGCCACTACTGGTGGATCGAATGGGGCGGCGAACTCGATACCGTCCACGAGAACGAGCGGATCCGTGACGAGCTCTGGTCGGTCATCTACGGCATCTGGGATTACATCAAAAACTCCGGACAGTTCGAAGCGGAGAATATGACGCTCGAATGGGTAGGATCCCTGCCAGGCAAAAGGGAATACCGCCGGTTCGTCGGGGATTATGTCCTGAACCAGAACGACATCCTGGCCCAGCGTGAATTCGAGGACCGTGTCGCCTTCGGCGGCTGGTCGATCGACCTGCATCCCCCGCAGGGCATGTACGCCCAGGAGAGCGGATCGAAGCATCTCTACACGGATGGAATCTACCACATCCCATTCCGCTCCCTGTACTCGGCGAACGTGAGCAACCTCCTCTTCGCCGGGCGCAACATCAGCGCTTCGCACGTCGCGTTCGGCACGACGCGCGTCATGGCAACGTGCGCCGTGATCGGCGAAGCGGCCGGAACGGGCGCGGCGCTGGCGGTTCAGCACGGGACGACGCCCCGCGGCGTCTACGAGGAGCACCTCGCCGCGCTGCAGCAGACGCTGCTGCGGCAGGACGCTTCGGTCATCGGGCTGCGCAGCGACGACCGGGCGGACCTCGCCCACCGCGCGGCGGTCAGCGCCTCCGGCCACCTGCGGAGCCTTGCTCTGGAGACGCCGACGGAGCGGTACCCGCTGAAGACGGACGCGGGTCTGCTGCTGCCGGTCTCGCCCCGGCTGACGGAGCTCGAGCTGCTGGCCGACGCAGCGGAGGACACGGTCCTAGAGGCCGAGGTCTGGAGTACCGGCCGGCCGGAGAACTTCGTGCCCCATACACTGGAAGTCCGGGGCTCCGCGAAGGTTGCGGCGGGTGAGCGCCAGTGGATCCGGGTGGCGCTGGAGTGGTCGCCGGGGGAAGCCCAGAACGCTTTTGTCATCGTGAAGGCGAACCCTCATGTCTCACTATACTTAGCCGGGGAGCCGCAGACGGGTGTGATCGCCTTCCATCGCAGCGCCGCGCCCGTCTCCGCCCAGAATCCGGAGAATTACCGCAGCGACCAGCCCGTCGTCGAATGGACGATGCGGGAGCTCGGGGCCCGCAGGCCCTTCTGCTTCCGGGCTCATCCCGAGACAGCCGCCTTCACCCCGGAGCAGGCGGTGAACGGCTACCTCCGTCCATACGGGCAGCCGCACCTCTGGGTATCGGAGCCGTTGGATACAGCAGGAGAAGCCGTACTCGAACTGGCCTGGCCGGAGGCTGTCCAGGTAATCGAAGTGCAGCTTGTCTTCAATGACGACGTGAATGAAGACCTCATCAATCTGCATCACCACCGGACGCCGTTCGAGGTCATCCCGGAGCTAGTGCGCGATTACCGCATCGAGGCCTTCAGCAGCGGCTCCTGGGAGGTGCTTCACCGCGAGAAAGACAACCGCAAACGGAGGAGGGTACACCTTCTCGAGCGTCCGATTGCCGCCGAACGCATCCGACTGGTCGCCGAGCGGACGAACGGAAGCCGAGGCGCCGAGGTTGTAGAAATCCGGATATACGGCGTATCTGAGCCGCAATAAAGTGTAGTTAAAGGCAGGGGGTCCCGGACCTCTGCCTTTTTTACATATTTGGCATCCTGTGGAACGGCAGGGAGTTTCATATACTTAATGGCAGTGGGTTCCATTGTGGGTAAGTAAAAAGATACCAAGAAAAATGGGGGCCATAAAGGAGGCTGAACTCTTATGACAGCAGCAGTAACCGTCGGCAGCGTTTCAGTTGAGGTCATGCGGGGTGACATTACACGGGTTCAGGCGGACGCCATCGTCAATGCAGCCAATTCCAGCCTGCTTGGAGGCGGCGGAGTCGACGGGGCGATCCACCGGGCAGGCGGCCGCGCGATCCTCGATGACTGTATCCGCATCCGCTCGATACAGGGCGGCTGCCCGCCCGGAGAAGCCGTAGTGACGACGGCCGGCAAGCTCCCGGCCGAGTACGTCATCCATACGGTGGGACCTGTGTGGAACGGCGGCGCGCAAGGTGAAGCCGAAGTGCTCAAAAGCTGCTACCGCAGCGTGCTGGCCTTGGCCGGCAAGCATAATGTACGGTCGATCGCGTTCCCGAATATCGCGACAGGGATCTACGGGTTCCCCAAAACCCTCGCGGCGGCTTGTGCTTGGGATGAAATAACCGCATTCGTGCGGGGCCATGCGGAAAATCCGGAATCGCTCCAGCGTGTGATCTTCGTGTGTCACGATGAAGAAAACTTCCGGCTCTACGCGGAGGAGGCCTTAAGGCGACGATCCTGAAGGATTCGCCGCCTCTTATCCCTCCCCGCTATAACAGCAAAAAGCTGCCCGGATCACCCTCCGGACAGCTTCTTGCATTCCATGCGGCAGCATCCGGCTAAGATGCCGATGCCGCCCTTTTACAGGCTGAGCACTTTGTTGACCGATTCAACGACCCGGTCCTTCTGGAACGGCTTCACTACAAAATCCTTGGCGCCGGCCGAAATGGCGTCGACCACCATCGCTTTCTGTCCCATGGCCGAGCACATAATAATCCGGGCCGCCGGATCGTGACGCCGGATTTCCTTGACCGCCCCTACCCCGTCAAGCTCCGGCATCGTAATATCCATCGTTACGAGGTCCGGACGGGCCGCCAGATACGCATGCACTGCCTCCAGCCCATTGGCCGCTTCCGCCACAATCTCATGACCCTCTTCCGTCAGCATCGAACGAAGCATCATGCGCATAAACGCCGCGTCATCCACTACCATTACCTTCGCCATTGATTCCATCCTCCCGAGTCTTCCGTTTGATGCCATTATGCCAGAAATAGTTGAGGACCGAATTAAGAACCGGGGGCAGGAGAAGTTAGTTTTTCTAATACTTTCCTCACCCCTTTTCCATGGACTGGCAGACGCCCATTTTGCGTTTCGCCGGGCGTTCACCCATCCCAGGACTCCCCGCGAGGCATAGAATATAGGGTGTGAAGGAGCTTCGAGCTCCGAAGCAACTAGGATTGAAGGAGGAATGAACAATGGGTGGATATGCCGGCGGTTTTACTTCGACAGGTGCCATTCTGGTTCTCTTCATCTTGCTGGTGATTGTGAGCCGTGCGCTCGTAGTGTAAGGCCTTTGGAATGAAGCACAAAAAAGCGGTTGGAGCCTGGCTCCGCCGCTTTTTTGTGCTTGCTTCCATATGGCGCATGCCGGACCGGGAGCTTGCAAGTTAGTGATTGAAATGGGTCTGATAAGGCTGCTGCTGCTGCGCAGGCTGAACGGCGCCGATCATTGTACGCATGGTATGGTCAGCGAGCTGCGGAGCCTGATAATACCCCTTGTAGTTCATATATTGGAACATCTCGAACGCCATTTCCTGGCATATATTGGCCGATGTTGCGTGGTATTGACGAATTTGGGGCTCGACGCATTCATTGGCCCACAGCATCGATACCGCTGAACCGGTCTTATGCAGATTCAAGGCAATCATTGCGATAGATACGTCGGATAAGGACGTTACGTTAGGATTCGGCGCCGGCAGGGAAGGCTGCTGGAGACCGGTCTGGGGTTGTTCGTATACCCGGAGTTCCGGTGTATGCGGAGGCGCCGGAATCGTGATCCCCCTCCCCTGCAGCAGCTGCACGCCGAAATTATAGCCTTCGATCATTCTTCTCTGCTGGTTGAATAAAATATCCTTGAGATGTGTATCCTGGGCCATCGAGAACAGTACGCCGTACAATTCGATATGAGCGGCTTTGGTGCGCACCGCCTCCTGGGTTTCGAGAAACTCGTGGGCGGCAAATCTCTGCTGGGTGTGCATGTGAACCTCCTGAAGATGGTTTGGTTTGGTCTATTACAGAGATAGGATGCCCAGGCTCTTCATCTGTATGTACCTTTTTCCAAATAAAAGACAGCCTGAATCCCGGCTCCGGCACCCCTCATCTCCTGCCGTCTGCTGAATGCCCCCTGATAAGGAAGAGGCAGCAAAATCCGTGACGGAGATCCTTGGCAGGCTGGAGCTTACAGCCTGGGTGTCTTCCTTCCCTGATACGATTATGAAGGCGAATCCGCCGACCTGGCGAACGATCCATACCCTCCGCTGCTCTTCCGCGGCATCGCCTATTTGCCTCTGAAATTGGATTAACTGTACACACCTTCGGTCGGCATACCTCTTGGAATCCGGAACAGGCCTGTCCATCCGAACAAAATATCGCTCTGCTCTAAACCTAGTCCTCTCCGGTGACGATAAGAAGAATAGGCAGAAAGCGGCAGGTCTTGCAGGCGCCGTATTGCGGAGAGAAGCCGGGGTGTTCGGCAGCCGCCAAGACTGCTGAACATAGGCGAAATGATAACACCGTGTAAGGACGAGCTCCCAGGGCCCCGGCCGGAGGCTAAGGGGATACGCCGCCCGCTCCCGCCCTGCCGCACAAGAATCAGCGGCCGAGGCACGCAAAAAACCGGCTTCCCCAAGCAGAGGGAGCCGGCTGAAGCAGGCGTGAATTATTCGTGGGCGGCCGTGCTGGACGAGCCGTCGGGATAGACGATATGGACTTGAACCGCGCGGGCGCCGTTCTCCGTAGAGACAGCGCTCCACAGTTCGTACCGGTCGACCTCTCCGGAGGCATTCCAAGAAACGAAAACCTGCGCCTGCAGATCGCCGCGGTGCAGCGCCTCGGTATCCGCACTCACCCCGCCGTTGTTCTTGTAATCGGACTTTGCGCCGATATCGTAGCGCCACTGCTGGCGGGAGCTGTCGAGCAGCGCGGAGAACGAAGGTTCGCCGAGCGCTTCGCGCACTTCCTTGGAGGTCATGCCGCGCTCCAGACGGTACCGGGCGGCCCAGATCCGCTTCGCGGCTTCATCCGCCCCGCTCGGCTCGGAAACAACGGAGACCGTGTTGTCTTCTTCCCGGTAAGCGGCACCGGCGCCCAGATTCTCCGCCATGTAACGGAGAGGGACATAGGTGTGGCCGTTATAATTGAGAACGGCAAACCGGGAAGGCGTCTCGCGCTTCTCGCCGTTGAATTCAAACTGGACAGGAAACAGCGCCGCCCGTATTTCATCCGATGCGTAAACCAGCGTAGAGGACGCCAGCGCCGCCCGTATTTCATCCGATGCGTAAACCAGCGTAGAGGACGCCAGCGCCGCCCCGCAGCAGAGTCCAAGCAAAAATCTTTTCATGAGATGAACCTCCCGTGTTCTTGGCCGTAAGCCTGCCGTTCCCGTAAGGAGCCGTAGCTGTGATGATGGAGACCGCAGTTCTCCCCATTATACAAGCAACCGCCCCCAAAAGGCACGCCGACCGGCAAAGGGATACGGAACCGCTGAAAAACCGGGTAAGGAACCGGGCACTTGCCCTCTCCTTACATAGTGTCTCTCCCCTTGGTGTACAATGAATAGAAAGACGCACAGAAAGTTCCATTCGAGGAGGCAAGAGCCGTGGAAGCTCAAACGCTGGAAGCCATTATCTGCCGTATCGGCAGCGAGAAATATGCCATATCCGCCCAACAGATCAAATCGATCGTGCCCGTAACCAAAATTACGCCGGTCCTCAAAATGCCGACATATGTACTCGGCGTTATGAAGTACGAGAACAAGCTGCATACGATTATCGACCTGCGCTATTATCTGGTAGGGAATCATACGACGATCAAGCCTACGACACGGATTATCCTGATCGGGCTGGGCGACAAAACGTACGGACTCATGGTCGAAGAAGCATACGACTTCACGTCCATCCCGCTCAAGAATATGGATGAAGGCGATCTGCCGGAGGAACGCCCCTATATTCAAGGCTTCGTCACCTACAGGGAAGAACTCGTATGCGTCCTCAAAATTCAAGAGCTGATGCAGTATATTGCTGAGCATCCGGAAAACGAGTAAATGGCCGGCCGGATCTGCCGCCGGGTACCGAAGGCAGGCGCCTGACATAGGGCACACCGCAGAACGCAGACGCCTTCTCATGCCACCCGTCCCCGGGTCGTGCAAATCACACCAAAAAACCGAACCCCGGCACAGGCTGCCCCAGAGTTCGGTTTTTTGGTGTACAGAGCGCTGCGGCCGGCGGGGCCTCATTCTTCGAGCGAATCGAGGTGTGATAAATATCCTTCGGCCGTGAGCAGATGCGCCCCTGCCTGCTCCAGCGGCTCATCGACAGCCAGTTCGACGACCCAGCCGGCCCCGTACGGGTCCTCGTTCACCTGCTCGGGGCTGCCGAGCAGTGCCTCATTCACCTTGGCTACTCTGCCTCCCACCGGAGCATACAGTTCGGAGACCGTCTTCACCGATTCGATCGTCCCGAGGCTTCCCCCGGCTTCCACTACGGCGCCGACCTGCGGAAGCTCCACGAAGACGATATCCCCGAGCTCCCGCTGGGCAAAATCAGTAATGCCTACTCGGACCGTGCCCTTCTCCGCTTCTGCTGCCCACTCATGATCTTCGCTGTACCGCAGTCCTGCCTTCACCTCGCCCATTATCGGCCACACCCGCTTTCTCCAGACAATATTGGAATTAAAGCTCCCTTTTGAGAGTAAGGCAAGCGCTTTTGGCATGTCAAGATCATAGACGAAATACTTAGAAAAGTCAGTTAATTGGTTGACATTTGACCGAAGGTCTCGTATTAATGAAGTATATACGCCTGGGCTAATCTTCCAGGCCGCCCCAACATCACCGCTTATGTTCCCCTTGACGAGTTATACTTCTGCCCAGGCTGGCTTCCTTCTTCCAAATGAAACGGAGGTGACGGAATGAACCCGCTCAAACGCACCCCCCTGTATCCTCTCTATGGCGCTCATGGCGCCCGGTGCATCGACTTCGGAGGCTGGGATCTGCCGGTCCAGTTCAGCGCCGGCCTCACCCTCGAGCACGAAGCCGTAAGGCAGCGCGCGGGGCTCTTCGACGTCTCGCATATGGGCGAATTCCTCGTGACCGGTCCAGGGTCCGCATCGTGGCTGCAGCGGCTTACGACCAACGATATCAGCCGCCTGCAGGCCGGCGAAGCCCACTATACCCTGCTCTGCTATCCGGACGGAGGCACCGTGGACGACTTGCTCTGCTACCGCCTCGGCGCGGACCGGTTCATGCTCGTCGTGAACGCATCGGGCATCGAGAAGGACTTCGCTTGGCTGAGCAAGCACCTGGTCCCGGGGGTCGAGCTGGAGAACCGGTCGGAGGCGACCGCGCTGCTTGCCCTGCAGGGCCCGCGGGCTGCGGCCATCCTGTCGCGGGCCATGGACGCCCCCCTGCCCGAGCTGCGTCCCTTCACCTTCCTCGCGGAGGCCTCCCTCTGCGGCGGAATCCGGGCGCTGATCTCGCGCACCGGCTATACGGGCGAGGACGGCTTCGAGCTCTACATCGGCGCCCGGGACGCTGCCACTGTCTGGCAGGGGCTGCTGCAGGCCGGGGAACCGGAAGGCCTCGTGCCTGCCGGCCTCGGCGCCAGGGATACGCTGCGCTTCGAAGCGCGGCTGCCCCTCTACGGCCAAGAGCTCGGTCCTCAGATCTCGCCCCTCGAAGCCGGGCTCGGCCCCTTCGTCCGCCTGGCCAAGGAGGAATTCATCGGGCGGGAAGCCCTGCTGCTGCAAAAGGAGCTCGGCGTACGCCGCAAGCTGGCCGGCGTCGAAATGATCGACCGGGGCATCCCCCGGTCCCAATACCCCGTCTATGCGGCGGACGGCCGTCCAATCGGCGAAATCACGACGGGCACCCAGTCTCCGACGCTGAAGCGTAGCCTCGGGCTGGCCTTGATCGAAGCCGAGTATGCCGCGCTCGGGACGGAGCTGCAAGTTGAGATCCGCGGCAAGCTGCTGCGCGCCCGGGTCGTGCCCACCCCCTTTTACCGAAAAAGTCCCGCACCTATGCCAACGCCCTAGGAGGAAGAAGGATGACGATCCCTCACCGTTATCTGCCGATGACCACCGAAGACCAGAAGGAGATGCTCCATACCGTTGGGGCTTCGTCAATCGAAGAGCTGTTCGCCGATATTCCGCCAAGTGTCCGCTACCAAGGACCGCTTGCCGTTTCCTCTGCACTGGATGAAGCTTCGCTGCTAAGGCACCTCAAATCCTTGGCCGGCCGCAATGCCGACAGCGAACGATATATCTCCTTTCTCGGCGCCGGCATCTACGATCATCATATTCCCGTCGTGATCGGACATATGCTCTCCCGCTCTGAATTCTACACGGCCTATACGCCGTATCAGGCCGAGATCTCCCAAGGCGAGCTCCAGGCGATCTTCGAGTTCCAGTCGTACATCTGCGAGCTGACGGGCATGGCCGTCGCCAACGCGAGCATGTACGATGGGGCTACGGCGCTCGCCGAAGCCGGCGCCCTGGCCTCCGGGGCCGTCCAGCGCAAGCGGCTCGCCGTCTCGCAGGGCGTACACCCCGAAGCCAGGGAGATTCTCCGCACGACGGCCCGCGGGCTCGGCCTCGAGGTCGTAGAGGTGCCCTGCACGGACGGTGTCACCGATCCGGACGCCCTCCGCGCCGCGGTGACGGCCGAGACGGCCGCCGTGCTCGTGCAGTCGCCGAATTTCTTCGGCTGCATCGAGAACCTGCGGGAGATTGAGCCCCTGGCCCACGCCCACGGCGGCCTGCTCGCGGTAAGCGTCAATCCGATGTCGCTCGGCCTGCTCGAAGCGCCCGGAAAGCTCGGCGCCGACATCGTGGTCGGCGATGCGCAGCCCCTCGGCCTCTCCGCCTCGCTGGGCGGCCCTACCTGCGGCTTCTTCGCCGTCACGGCGGCGCTCATGCGCCGGATGCCCGGCCGTATTGTCGGGCAGACGTCGGACCGCGAAGGACGGCGCGGCTTCGTGCTCACGCTCCAGACGCGCGAGCAGCATATCCGGCGGGAGAAGGCGACCTCCAATATCTGCTCGAACCAGGCCCTCCTCGCGCTGGGCGCCTCCGTGTATCTGTCCCTCATGGGCAGGGCGGGAATCGGGGAAGCCGCGCGGCTCAATCTGCAGAAGGCCCACTATGCCGCGGAGGTGCTGAGCCGGGTGCCCGGCGTCCGCTTGGCCTACACCTCCCCCTTCTTCAACGAATTCACGCTGAAGCTGCCCCCGGGCACCGATCTTCCCGCCCTGCGGCGCCGGCTGCTCCAGGACGGCTACCTGGGTGGCTATGACCTCGGCGGCGCCTATCCCGAGCTCCGGGAGCACCTGCTGCTCGCAGTGACGGAACGAAGGACACGCGAAGAGATCGAAGCCTTCGCGAAGCGATTGGAGGCGTATGTGTAATGGAGACTGCCAAAGGCACGGAAAGGCCGGCACCGGGAGAGATGGATACGAAACAGGAGAGGGACCCACAGGCGGAGGAGCGTAGGCGCCCCGATGCGCTGCCGGAGCTGCAGCCGCTGATCTTTGAGCTCAGCCGCGCGGGCCGTACCGCTTATTCGCTGCCTCCCTGCGACGTACCGGAGCGCAGCCTCCACGAGCTGATTCCGCAGGAGCTTCTGCGCGAGAAGCCGCCTGCGCTGCCGGAGGTATACGAGGTGGACGTCGTGCGCCATTACACGGCGCTCTCCCGGCGCAACTTCGGCGTGGACAACGGCTTCTATCCGCTCGGCTCGTGTACGATGAAATACAACCCGAAGCTCAATGAAGACGCCGCCCGATTGGATGGCTTCGCCAAGATCCACCCGTACCAGCCCGAGGAATCGATCCAGGGAGCGCTTGAGGTCCTGTACCGCCTGCAGCAGGATCTGGCTGCCCTCACCGGCATGGACGAAGTGACGCTGCAGCCGGCGGCCGGCGCCCATGGCGAATGGACCGGACTGATGATGATCCGGGCCTATCATGAATCCCGGGGCGAGAAGCGCACGAAGGTGCTCGTGCCCGATTCCTCCCACGGCACGAATCCGGCCAGCGCCACGACGGCGGGATTCGAGACGATCACCCTCCCCTCCGGTCCGGACGGTCTCGTCGATCTCGAGAGGCTGCGGGCCGCAGCCGGACCCGACACCGCCGCCCTCATGCTCACGAACCCGAACACCCTGGGCCTCTTCGAAAGCCAGATATCCGATATCGCCGATATCGTGCACGAAGCCGGCGGCCTGCTCTATTATGACGGCGCCAACTCGAATGCGATCATGGGCATCACCCGCCCCGGGGATATGGGGTTCGACGTCGTCCATCTCAATCTTCACAAAACGATGAGCACCCCGCACGGAGGCGGAGGCCCCGGTGCAGGCCCGGTCGGCGTCAAGAAACTCCTGGCCCCCTTCCTGCCGAAGCCGGTCATCGCCCGCGGGCCGGACGGCGCCTATACGCTGGACGCCGACCGGCCCCAGTCGATCGGGCGGGTGAAGGCATTCTATGGCAACTTCGGCATTCTGCTGCGCGCCTATGCCTATATCCGGAGTTACGGACCCGAAGGCCTGCGCCGGGTGTCCGAGTGCGCCGTGCTCAATGCCAACTACATGCTGCGCCGCCTCTCTTCGCATTATGAAGTGCCGTACGACCGGATCTGCAAGCACGAGTTCGTCCTCTCGGGACGCGGGCTGAAGAAATACGGCGTGCGCACGCTCGACGTGGCGAAGCGGCTGCTCGACTTCGGCTATCACCCGCCGACCATCTATTTTCCGCTGAACGTCGAGGAGTGCCTGATGATCGAGCCTACCGAAACCGAGAGCAAGGAAACGCTGGATGCGTTCATCGATACGATGATCCGGATCGCCGAGGAGGCGCAGCGGGATCCGGACCTCCTGAAAGGTGCTCCTTATACCACGCCGGTCCACAGGCTTGACGAAACCCTGGCGGCCAGGAAGCCCGTGCTGAACTGCAGCTGCGATTAGAACCACACCTTCGGAAGGAGGCATGCGAATGTCCCCGTCACCATTCGGTTTGTTCGAGACGGCCCCGCCCTGGTTCACGTTCATCTTCCTCGCGATAGCCGGCATGATCCTCTTCAGCTTGCTGAGAGCCCTGACCCGGAGCGTATCGGCCTGGAGCGCCAATAACGCCGCCGAACGCCTCACCCGCCAGGCTTCCGTGGTGATCAAACGGGCGCAGGTATCGGGAGGCAGTGGAGATACCCGTGCCAGCACTTGGTACTATGTCACCTTCGAGCTCTCCGAGAGCGGGGACCGGGTGGAAATGCCGGTATCCGGCTCCGAATTCGGCATGTTGGTCGAGGGGGACCAGGGACAGTTAACCTATCAGGGAACCCGCTTCTATGATTTCATGCGCCGGTCCCGTTCGGATGTACGGGCACGTTGAAGTATCGTACGCTGTCTCCGGGGGCTTTCAAGAACGAGTCCTGGGAGCTGCACTATCTGCAATGTCAAAAAAGACCCTGGCCCACCTCATGGTGTGTTCAGGGTCTTCCCTTATGTACTTAGCTTTGCCGGCAGTCCGAGCCCTAGTGGGCACTCTTGTTATTGAGCCACTCGCAGGTATCCGCACAGTCGCAAAGCGCCTTCTTCACGGAGCACCAGGAGCGCTTCGCATAGTAGATCGGCACTTCCTGCTCCTTGGCCTGCTGCTTGATCACTTTGGTCAGGTTATGGTTGACATAATCCGTCAATACCAGCACGGCAGCGACCTTCTCGGGGATCCCCTTACGCACCATTTGACATTTGCGTCCCGACATATGTACCACTTCATCAAATCCGATATCGGCCAGATGATCCGGCATGTTGCCCAGATGATCGGCGCCTACGACCAGTATCGACGGCATGTTTCGCACTCCTTCACCTTGTAGTGTATGGGTTCCCGGTTCTTCCGGGTTCTATGATCCTGCGGCCGCCAGCATGGCCCGCTTCTTCTCTTCCCGCTCCGCAGCCGTAAGCCGCGGACAGGTATAACAATAGCCGTGCCCCGACCCCGTCCGGTACGCCAGACAACAGGATGCCTTCAGGCGCCACTTCTCGCCCGGGTCCTTCGGGTTCTCGACATAGCGGAACTTCACGTCGAGCGGATTGCGCTTACGGCCAAAATGCTCACCGCCAAGCTGCAGCAGATACCGGAAGTCTTCTTCCACGGTCTGCCGGTGCTCCGAATCCCTCGCGCTCTCCAGCCAGTGGTCATACGCATAATGAATCCGGGTTACCGGCGCGCTCCAGACCATCCCGGGATCTACCCCGGCTGCCGACGCGACTGACTCGACCAGAGGCCGCAGATGCAGGCCGTAGAAGCTCTGCAGCAGGCTGTCGCGCCACGCTTCGCGGCTCGCGGCCGGAACAGTGACCGTCTCGCGGTCCTCCAACAGGAACCCAAAAGCGGTATGGCTTCCGTTCCGGTACCCTTGAATCGTCACATTGTCCGGCTCAAGACGGAAGGACGCGTTATGAAAAGAAACCGAGTGCTGCAGCGCCGTGCAGAGGCCACCGAGCCAGGAGCCAAAATAAGCGGCGGCCACATCCGGCTCCTGCGCTTTAATCCCCGGTCCGTACAGCGAAAGCAGCTCGGCGGCCTTCTCTGGACGGGTCAATTCTTCCCAGGTGAAGCGGAACAGCTCGCCGGGCTGCGGCTCCCTTTTGAAAAAACAATGCTTCTCCAAATCCTCGAACATTTCCGCTGACATGACGCCTCTACCCACTTCCCTCATCTATAGAAACCACACGGTGCGGATCTGGTTGTCATTCACCCAATCGTGATAATGATTCTCAATATCATCTCATTTCTAATGATAATGGTTATCAATCGCAATGTCAATCCCTATTCCATCCTACCCCCGCCTAGGAATAAAGTCGCCACTCTTGTCGGCAAGTGGGGTCCAGGGGGCATGCAGCTTTCGACACCCTTCGGTCGTCCGCTCCTGTACAATGGGGAGGCGGCAAACGTTGTAGAACCTTGTCAAACCACGTACCCGAAAAGGAGCAGAGAACCTATGCCGATCCAGTACGGAGTATTGAAATGCAGGGCGGTGGACAGCCGCAAGGGAGTCCCGGAGAATGCCCATTATCAGGTGCACGCCGTAGCAGATGGCGAAGATTTCCGGCTCGCCATCAACGTCCGTTCGGAGCTCAGCCCCTCGGAGCTTCTCTATTATGCGAACGAACACTTCGAGCATGCGGTCACCGGCACGCTCTCGGAGCTTCCCTTCGGCTTCACGAAGCTCGAAGGGCGTCCCGGAGGTGCGGCACTGGATTTTATCCGCAGCAACCTCTTCGATCCGAAGGATATGGTCCCTCTTCCCTTCGACGTACCCGGGCAGGATAACGATCTGAACGAAAAATGCGACTTCTATATCCGCCGCGCGCTGGCTGTGGAGGATGCCGTCCTCTATGTCTTCGGTGAGGAATGGGGGCCCGAACCCGGCAAGCCCGACAAAATCTTCGGCTTCCGGCCCGGCCGCGGCGTCCATAATATTCATATGAACCAGGGCAATGACGCCAAATATAAACAGGATGACGGCGTGTATCAGGATGGTGCCCTGCTGATCCATTTCCCTTCCGAGAACCGGTGGATCGGACTCTTCCTTGCCTTCCAGTCGCAGGCCTGGCATACGGACGACACCACCGGCCACCGGATCGGCGGCGGCTCCTCCCCGCTGCCCGGCAAGCCGGACCGTCCGGGCGGCAAGCCGTCGGAACCGCACGGCCCGCTGTATATCGCAGGCGCGGTCGTCCGTCCTGCCGATGCAGCCGGCAGCGGACAGGAGAGCGTCACGCTGCTCAACGCATCGACGGAGCCCGTCGCGCTCGCCGGCTGGTCGCTGGCGAACCGCAGCAAGCAGAAGCATGCGCTCGAAGGCACGATCGCCCCGGGCGAGTTCCTGACGGTCCGCCTGGGCCGGGCCGCGGGAGGCCAGGAATTCCTGCGCAACAAGGGCGATATCCTGACGCTGCTCGATCCCAAGGGGCTGAAAGCGCATGGGGTCTCTTATACCGAAGGGCAGGTTCGCGAGGGCTGGACGCTGCTGTTCTGATTCTGATTGTGATTGTAACTGCCGTCCGGCAGCACAGCGGGGACAGGACAGGCGGACCCGGGGGAGAAGCGCTTGCTGGGTAAGCATCCGGTTTTTCCCTTGGAACGGGCTGCGGCTGCTTCGTAAGTGAACGGCTGCGACGGATGCCTTTATACGGATGAGCGCACCAAAAAGACGGATCCGCCGTCAAGCGGAACCGTCTTTTTGGTGCGGTCTGTTGAATACCTGCCCGCGTTACGACCTTACCTCGCTCTCGAACTTGCCCTTGTGCGCCCCGTTGCAGAACGGTTTGTTCGCGGACAAGCCGCAGCGACAGAGATACATCGGATCCTTGCTCTCGAGCTTATTCCCTTCCCCGTCAAGCAGTTCCGCTCCGCTAACCAGCAGCGGACCGTTATCCAGCACCTTTACTTCGGCCATGATGCCCCACCTCCTTCCCTGTTCCATCCTTACCTTCTTGCCCATTGTTGTACCGAGGCATACCCTACTACAACGGCTCCGCGGGAAGATAAGGCTTCGCAAAAGACGGATGAAGAGTGCGGACGCCGGCGAGCGCCCCTCCTGCAATGGAAAAAACCGGCCGACCGCCTCCAGGCGATGACCGGTTTTTGCTTGATGCTGCTCCCCCGCAGCTTAGATGAAGAATCCTGCCGTCGCAACAATGACCAGCAGAATGTAAAGAACAAGAATGACACCTGTTGACGTAAAGCCAGTACCTACGCCGCCGCATCCGCCTGCATAACCCATATCGGATCACTCCTTCGGTAAGTTTGAGCTTTCTCGGGCTGCGCTCTATGCCCACTGCTCTTGCTTACAGTATATGATCCAGTGCAGGGTTCGCTTGGACTCAAGCCCTCTTCTTGCAGAAACTCTCCGGGAGACGCTGAGGTTGTTCTTGTCCGGGAACTTGCCCTGCCAAATGTTGCACCAGTGCCTGCCTTCCGGCTTCAGTTCGTCCCCCCACGGGGATGGAAGCAGGAGTAGAACCCTGAATAGAAGCTTGCTCTTGCTCCTGCGCCCCGCCCGCGGGGATCCCGCCGCTGTCATCGCGCCGGGCCGTACAGCAGGAGGGTTTCCATTCAAATTCCAGATGGGACATGGGAACCCCCCTCGCTCTCTCTATTATCGATACTTCCCAGCATACTATAACTTGAGAGCCCGGGAAACGAAATTCGGGTAGAGGCTGTACCCGCTGCGTCATGCCAGAGCAACCGCAGTCAGGCGGACGTGTATTCTATCAGATGAGTGCCCAGCGCTTCTGCTTCAACTCTCCCCTGCCGCCGAGAGGAGCATCAGGGCGAGCCCCTGTCCGTACAAGGTCGGGAAGCAGGGGATGCGGCCATAGGCTTCGACGGATTCCATCACCGGCGTACCTCCCGACACGCCCCGCACCTCGCCCGTCTCCGCAATGCGGGAGAGCACGGCCGCCAAGGCCCGGTCCGCCGAGGACCGCAGCTCCGGCTCCAGCAGACCGGCACGGATGCCCTGCAGCATGCCGTACGCGATGCCGGCGCTGCCCGAGGTTTCCTCATAAAAGTCCGGCCGGTCCAGGACCGTGGACCAAAGCCCGCCGGCTCCCTGGCAGCCCGCCAATGCTTCCATAAGGCGGCGGTAGCGTCGGGTGCTCTCTTCCGCCCATTCCGCCAAGCCTTCGAGCTCCAGACGGATCATCGGCACAGCGGCGGCGATCCAGGCGTTGGCCCGCGTCCACCGCGCGGCCGACATGTGGCTGCCTTCCCCGGAGTTCCATCCGTGGAAGAGCAGACCGGTAGCTTCGTCCTGCAGCAGCTTCAGATGCAGATCGACCTGGGCCGCCGCCTCCCGGGCATAGGCTTCCGATCCCGTCAGACGCGCCGTCCGGGCAAGGAACAGCACCGCCATGAATACCGTATCGGCCCATACCTGCTCCGGGAAGCTCACATTCTCCGTGACGGTATGCTCAAAGGCGCCTTCCCGGGTACGCGGGGCCTCTCCCACCATCCAGTCCGCCGTCCGCACAGCCGCTTCTTTCAGCGACGGGTCTCCCGTAAGCCGGTACAGCTCCGGGTATATGGCGAACGGCGCCATCGCATTAATCACACGGGCCCTGGCCGCCTTCGCCCCGTTGCGGCGGACCCAATCCTCCAGCCCGTCCAAGACCTCCTTCCGTCCGGAAGACTGTCCGTATTCCAGCTGGGCAATGACGCCCACGCCCGGAACCCAGTCCCATTGATGGAGATCCATGCCCCAGTGTCCCGTATGGTCCTCCTGCATAAATCCCCAAACCCGTTCGGCTGCACGCTCCCTGTTCATCCCTGCCATCTCCCCCTCCGGCTGCCCGCCGTTACTGCCTTCTTGCTACTACTATAAAAGAAGGGCAGCATTCTCCGCTTGGGGAAGCGTCTCCAAACGTATGGGGAAAAGTCCCTCTTCCCTCTTTATCCCCCCGGCAGAGGCAGCTACAATGGAAGGAGTACGCTTGCCAGCATCGGACGGAATCCGCCCTCATCCCAGTGCCAAGGAGGAACAGAGGAATGAACCCCTATTCTACGCCGCCCACGGACGGCCATGCTTCCCCCGAAGCCACACAGCAGGCCGTCGATGAGTTCACGAACGCCTTTCTTACCCGGTATCCGCTGCACTGCGAGCTCCGGGAGCAGCCGCTCGGCCAGTCGCACCTGCACGCCCATGACGGCTACGAGCTGTATTTCTGCCTGAAGGGTACCGGAATCTTCCTCGCCGGAGACAGGATGTACCCGATGGCGCCCGGCACGCTGACTCTGGTGAAGCCCCGTGTCCTGCATATGCCCCGCCCCGCTGGCGGGGAGCCGTTCCACCGGTATGTGCTGTCGCTCGGGGAACCGCTGGCGGACGGCCTGCAGGCACATACTGCCGGGTTCGCCGAAGCGGCCGCACGGCTCTGGGGCGGACCCGAGGCTTCCTGCGCCCATTGGCATCTCCCCCCGGCGCTGCTTCTGGAGGTGCGGAGCCTCCTCGCCTCGCTCGAGCGGGAGACCGGGCAGCGGCTGCCGCTCTTCGGCTTGGCGGTGGAGCACCTGCTCACCGGACTATTCCTCGTCCTCGCCCGGGCTGAACTGCAGCCGGCTTCCCCCGGCCCTCTCTCCGACAGGGAACTTGCCGGCCAAGTGATCGAGCTGCTCACCCGCCGTTACCGGGATGAGACGCTCGAGGTCGGCGAGCTGTGCCGCAGCTTCCCCCTCTCCCGCTCCCGGATGTTCGCCCTCTTCAAGCGCACGACAGGCTACACGATGAACGGCTTTCTCACCGCTTACCGGCTGCACCAGGCGAAGGAGCTGCTCCGCCATACCGGACTTCCCGTCACGGCTATTGCCGGAGAGTCGGGGTTCGGGGACATGTCACACTTCTATCATACCTTCAAAAAGCACACGGGCCTTACGCCCAAAGCCTACCGGTTGGAGCAGCAGGGGAAGGCGTGTTCACGTGCCATCGAGTAGGAGGGGGCGGCGCCTAACCCCCGTCCTCTCACGCCACCGTACATGCGGATCCGCATACGACCTAACCTAACCCGGCGACGCCGGCTAGACCGTCGAACGCTCTACGATAGTGAACGGCAGCTCCCGATGCACGACCGCCTGCTCCCCCTGGATCCGCCCGTGGAGAATCGAGAAAGCGGTCCGCCCCATCTCCGTCAGTCCGTTGTCGATCGTCGTGAGCGCAAACATCCGGGAAATCGGCTGATTGTCGAACCCCATGAGCGCAAGGTCTCCGGGAATGGCCACATCCTGCCTGCCCGCTTCCGTCATGAAGCCCACCGCCACCTCGTCTCCCGTGACGATCATGGCCGTGGGCCGCTCTTCCATAGCCAGCACGCGCCGGATCAGCTCCGCCCCGTCCTCCAGGGTGAAGCAGCCCGGAAGAACCCAATCCTCGCGAAGCGGCTCACCCCACCCCTCCAGCACATCCGCATAGGCCCGCCGCCGCTCCCGCGAGCTGGCGCTGTCTCCGCGGCCGAGGGAGAATCCGATCCGGCGGTGCCCCCGGCGGTTGAGGTAATCCATCGCCTCGCGGAAGCACCGGTAGTGATCGATATACACCGAGGAGATCAGCGGGGAACCCGGCTGGTCGCAGACCACCAGGGGGCCGTAGTCCGAGTAAGCTTCGAGGGCTTCCCAGCCAAGCGCCCTCGAGCAGAGGATGACGCCGTCCAGGCCTTTCATCCGCAGTCTCTCCAGCATGGCCGTTTCTTCCTCCGCCCGGTAATTGCTCTGGCAGAGCACGAGCTGCACTCCCTCCTGCAGTGCTTCGCGGGCGATGCCTTCGAGCAGCATCATGAAATAAGGATGATGGATATACGGAAGAATGACCCCGATCATGCCCGTCCTTCCTTTGATGAGCTGCACCGCATTCAGGTTGCGCGAATAATTCAGCCTGCGGACGGTGTCCTGCACCGCCTGCCGCTTGTCTTCCGCCACATAAGGGTGCCCGTTGAGCACCCGGGACACCGTGGATACGGACACGCCTGACAGCTTGGCTATCTCTTTGATATTCGCCATGGTAGCGCCCTCCTTCTATTCCTGCAGCTCTCATTTCCGTTCAACCCCAACCTACGCGATTGTAACGCGAACCGCCCGAATCCGCCAGGCTCTGTAGCTTAAGGGGCCCCCTTGACATGAAATGCATTTCATATCCTACACTGGAAATGCAGTCCCCTCGCAGGGCCGGCGTTACTGCACAACCGGCGGGCGTGACGGCTTGCGGCGGCGGCTGCCTAAGAGAGACTCCACTATCCTGCGACGATCAAATGGCATTCCAAAAGGCCCCGGTGCACTGCCACCGGGGCCTAACTTTTACCTATGGCTTCCGCCTGCCTGTCAGGTTACTGATTCAAGGCCCGTGAAGCGTCCGCTTGCTCCCGGGCATACCGGATGTCCTTCTCGTCGATCCGGCTGTCCTGATTCAGGTCGTACTTCGGTACATAGCCTTCCTGTCCGGCGGCCGTGCCGTTGTGGCGGGTAAGCAGGGTTATATCCTCATCATCCGTTCGTCCGTCCCCGTTCAAGTCGGCGCTGTCGGCCATAAGGGTCAGCGCAGCCGGCGTCGGAACAGAGACCGGCGTGCCTTCACTGTCCGTCAATACGGAGCCTTCCGCTAGGGTGAAGGTGCCTTCCCCCGGCTGCAGGACCGTAAACCTCAGCGTAATCAACCCCGGATTCCCGTTCACCGGAGGTCTCGTCGCGGCCAGCGTCCCCTTGAGGCCGATCCGGCCCGGGGTTGCGAGATACTTGGCGAGCTGCACTGTCTTGTTCTCGGTCCCGAATTCCGGATGGAGAAAAATCTGATGAAGCTTGAAACGGCTGCGGTCATAATCCAGCTTGAGCAGGAAGCCCCGGAGATCCGAGGCATTCCGGGCCCGAAGCCGGAGCTCCAGCTCCGAGCCCGTCTTCAGGAACCCCGGCTTGGCCTGGAGCGTCACCTTCGGAGGAGCAGTAGCCGGGACGCCCGGCGTACGCACCTGCACGCTCGGGTTGTTCACACTGACCCGCCCCGCCGCGTCCGTCGCGGTAACGGAGAAGGTGTACGCCCTCCCCGGCTCCAGACCAGCCGCCTGGTACTCGTACACTGCGGCGCCTACCGTCTCCAGTGCTTCTCCATCTCGGTAGACGGTATAAGCACTTATACCGCCGCGGGCCGCTGCGTCCTTCCACCGGAGGAGCGCGCTGTCATAGGTCACGCCGCTGACCGTCAACGCCTCTTCCGCAGGCCAGAGGGGGGGCTCGGCAATCTGGCTGCCCGCCTCCAGCTTGAAGAGGGTGCGGCCCAGCGCTTTGTAGAAGGCGCCTTCCTGAAGCTCATCCACTCCGTCTCCCGTCGCTAGGCGTTGGGCCGGCCCTTCGCCCGAGAAGGCATACAGCTCATTGCGGGGTCCGGCGTAGAACGTCAGAACCCCATCCTCGGACAGCCGGGATATTCTCGGGTGGCCGTGCGTCTCGTAATCCGTCGCCTGGGTGACGGTGCCGGAAGGGGAGCGGAGGAAGATCTGGCGGGAATTCGCGGTGTCTCCCATGCTCTGGGTATAGGCTGTCCACCCTCCGGCCGCCTCGTAATCCCCGGCCGCATCCAAGCGTTCTCCCGCCTGCCCTGCAGGGCTCAACACGGTAGAGGCTGTACCGTCATATTCCACGATCGCCCCGCCGCTGGCATAGAGCAGCTTCCCGCCGCCGGCTTCGGGCTGCTCGTAACGTTCCCCTCCGCCCGGCATCAGCAGCGGCTTCAGTTCCCCGCCCGCGGGATGGAAGGTATATAACCCCTGACCGTCGGAGAGCACTACGTCCCCGGAGGGAAGCACGTCCGCTCCGAGCCAGCCTTTCACCGGAATCCGGGTGACCCCGCCTGTCCGGAGATCGAGATGATAGTAGGAAAGCTCCGTCTCCTCTTCCACCGCGAAGACGGCCTGCTCCCTCTCCCGCATCATCCACCAACCTGCTCCTGTGCCGGCCGCTTCCCCTGTCAACGCCGTCAGCTTGCCTGCGCGCCACAGATAGAGACCGCGGGGTTCCCCGTCTTCACGTCCATAAGCGGCGAACAGCGCCCCGTCTGTGGTCAGCAGATGCTCATCGGTCCGCACATCCGGATCGCCGAAGATCCATGTGTCCTCTCCACCCAGCCGGCTCCGGAGATACAGCGCTCCATCGCTGCCGGTGAAGAGCAGCCGTTCTTGGTCATAGCCGACGATGCGACCGTCCGCTTCCGCCACGGGAAGCAGGGCGCGGCCCGATTCCACATGGACGGGACGACGGACGCTGGCCGATTGGCCTTCGTCATCCACCGCCGTCACTTCCACTTCGACCCACTGTCCCTCATACGCCGAAAGATCGAGGGTCCGGTCGATTCCCGCTGCGCCGGAGGCCGGTATATTTACCGGCTCCGGACCTGCCGAGTGCAGCTTCACCGACACCGCAGGCTCGGCTCCGTCGTCCGATACCTTCGCCAACAAGTGCAGCCGGCCATCGCGGACCACCGCTTCGTACGGCGGATCGAGAATCTCGACCTTCGGAGGAGCCGAGGAATAAGGACGCTGCGCGGTCGTGACTCGGGTCTGCGGGTCGGCGGAGCTAAGATTGCCGGAGCCGTCCCTCGCCCCTACGGAGAATACATACGTGTGGTCCGGCTCCAGATCCTCCGCCGTATAGCTCGTTTGGCCATCTCCGGCCAAAGCTACCGGCGTTCCGTCCCGGTAGATCTGATAGGCTACCGCCCCTTGATCGTCTTCGGCCGGTGTCCACTGCAGCCGGACACTCCGGTACGTCACATCCGATACGGTCAACTTCGTGCCTGGAGGCCAAACCGGCGGGTGGCGGTCCGACTCCAGATCGATCCGGAACAGCGTGTCGCCCAGCGTTTTGTAGAAGATCCCGCCGCGGTAGAAATCCTGGCCCCGGGAGGAGGCCACGGCGGTCGGCTCGCCCTGCGGCTTCGCGAGATACATGCGTCCCTGGCTGTAGAAGGACAGCGTTCCGTTCTCGGTCAACCGGCCGATGGACGGATAGCCGCCCGTGTCCGCCACCCTGCTCACGGATCCATCCGGCGACTCCAGATAGATCGGGCGGTTCTCTCCATCGGTCTTGGTGTACGCCAGCCAGCCAGCGTTGGCCTGGTAATCCCGGTAAGGGAATACATTCGCGCCCCGCTCGATCTCCTCCTCGGGATAAGGGGGGCTGAGCTCGGTCACAGACTGTCCGTCGAACTTGGCAATGTTCGTGTGAACCGAGAAGAGCAGCCTGCTGCCGTCCGCCACCGGATTCATATAATCATAGGGTTCTTCTTCCTTGCCGAGCAGCAGCGTCCGCTCCCCTGTGTCCGGTTCGTAACGATAGATGCCGCCGTCCAGATCCGAGAATACAAGCTGTCCCTGCGGCGTAATATCCGTATGGTAGATGAACGAGCCGATGACCTTCCGTTCCCCGGTCGCCGTGTTCAAATAATACGTCTGCGAGGACGGAAATTCATCGTATACCGCATGCTTGCCGGATACCGCCCTCCACGTCCCGCTGCGGACGGAGGCACCGGAGGCCAGCGGCTTCAGTTGGCCGGCCTGCCACAGGTAGAGCTCCTGATCCGAGAACGAACCGCTCCGGTACAAGGAGAATACCGCGCCGCCCGGCACGAGCTTCTGTTCGAGCGTGCTGCGGCCCGGCTGGGCGAAGACCACCGTATCCTCCGCGGTACCGCGTCCGCGGATCCGCAGGGAGCCGTCAACCGCCGTATAGAGAATCCGGCTCTCGTCGAAGTCCGCAATCTCGCCCGGTACCTGCTCCACGGCACTCAGATAGGAACTCGTCTCCACGTGCACAGTGCGGGTCTCTTTCACTTCGTTGCCCTTGCCGTCCGAGGCACTCACATGCACCTCCAGCTTATGGCCGTCAAAGGCGCGCGCATCGAACTCTTGGCTCACCTGTGCGCCGCCCGTGTACGAACCGAGCACATACCCCGACTGGTATTCGGTGACCTTGATGCTCACGGCCGGTTCGGCGGTATCATCAGCGGCTTCGGCGGTCACGCGGAAAACGCCGTCCCTCGAGACGTAGCCGGACGGGGGACCGGAGATCTTCAGCAGCGGAGGCTCGTCGTAGACGAAGCTCTGCCTGGCTTCCCGGGTGCGTCCCGCCGTATCCTCCGCCAGCACGCTGAGCTCCTTGGCGCCTTTGGGCAGTCCCGCAAGCGAGAGGGGGCCGGTCCATGTGCACTGGGCGAATACGCAGGTTTTGGCCAAGACAGCTTCCCGGTCACCGACTTTGGCTGTAACCCTTTTCATCTCGGCGGAGCCCGATACGGCAGCCTTCACATTCAATAGGGGGCCGCCGGGTTTTCCTTGTCCAGGGCTTAGGATGCTAACGGTCAGCTCTCCCGGGGCACCATGTGCCTGCACGGGAAGAAGCAAAAGCAGAATCAAGCCGTAAACCGGTCCTCGTAGGGTTCGAATCATAGCTTCCCATCCACCTGTCCTCTCTAAGTTAGATACGTATTGTATCATAAGGTGCGTTATTATTTTTTAATATTCATATATTCGACACAACTTTTCAATTTCCTTCCATTTATACGACTTGCTTTTTATATCTCTTTACTCTCTTTAGTTTCACCCGGATTCCGAAGAGGCTGGCACCGATTATCCCTACCCCTGGTGTGGCCCGGGACGGGGTACTCCCTCTACGACTCGCTGCCCTACCGTCCGTCCTGCGGCACCGCTCCGGGCCTCCAACTTTGCCCTCTCCTGCCATGGAAACAATCGGCCCTAGATGGCGCCGCGGGCTCCGTACTATGATAGTGGCATACAGCAAAGACTTGAGACAAAGGAGCGGTAACCTCATGAAAATCATCAAGACGCTCGTGACCGCAGCCGTTCTGGCGGCAGCTTTGCCCATCGCGGGACCGGTATCTGCCGAGTCCGCCGGACGCATGAGTCTGGGATATTTATATGGGAGCTCGACCTCCTCTTATATTACACAGGTAGAACGATCGCAGGGGGCCCTTGACCGGGTATCCCCGAGCTTCATTGATATTGAGGCCGACGGCACCTTGAAATGGGCGGATGGCATAGAGAGCTTCACGAAAACCATGCATCAAAAGCAGATCAAAGTCGTACCGTTCCTCAGCAACCATTGGGGCCGGGAGGCGGGGCGTCTGGCTCTAGCGAACCGGGAAGCGCTGGCGCAGGAAATCGCGGATAACATCGTAAGCACGGGGCTCGACGGGATCAATGTGGATATCGAGAACGTAACGGACGAAGACCGGGAAGCCTTCACTGATCTGGTCCGCCTGCTTCGGGAGAAGCTGCCCAAGGATAAAGAGGTGTCGGTAGCGGCAGCCGCCAATCCGAACGGATGGACGCAGGGCTGGCACGGCTCCTATGATATGAAAGCCTTGGCGGAGTATGCCGATTATATCCTGCTCATGGCTTATGACGAATCCTACGAAGGGGAAGAAACCGCAGGCCCTGTAGCAAGCCTGCCCTGGGTCGAGAAGTCCGTGCAGGAGGCGCTGAAGAGCGTCCCAGCCGATAAGCTGCTCCTCGGGATCCCCTTCTACGGACGGCTCTGGAGCGAGGACGGTACGATCCGGGGACTCGGGATCTCGAACCGTAAAGTGGAGCAGCTCACCGCTGCGCACAACGGCTCCGTGATCTATGACACCGATACCGACTCCCCGGTCATGAACTTCACACTGCCTGAAGGCAGCGCCCCGGCGACAGTGAGCTACAAGGAGCTCCCTGCAGGCCAATCGTATACGGTATGGTATGAGAATGAAGAATCGATCAAAGCGAAGCTGAAGCTCGTTAGCAAATATAACCTGAAGGGCTCCGGAGCCTGGAGTATGGGACAGGAATCCGCCGGAACCTGGAGTTACTTCGAGGACTGGCTTAACCGCAATTACTTCGCAGATGCGGAAGGACACTGGGCGCTGGAGGATATCCTCACGGCAGCCGACAAGGGCTGGATGACAGGAACGGCGACCGCACACTTCGAGCCGGACGCGAACTTGACGCGTGCCCAGGCGGCGGCCATCCTGGTCCGAGCGCTGGAGCTGCCAGCGGGAACCGCACCGGCAGGGTTCACCGATGTCCCTTCGGCCCACTGGGCCTATGCGACCATCGCCGCCGCCCGAAGTGCCGGGCTGATCGACGGTGTGGGCGGAGGCAGGTTCGATCCCGAAGCCCCGCTGACCCGCGAACAGCTATCGGCCATCCTGGTCCGAGCCCTCAGCCTCCCATCGGCAGGTTCGTCCGCTGCCGCCGCTTCGCTTCCGGCCTTCCAGGACGTGACCCCGTCGCGCTGGTCCTACGAAGCCATTCGTACGCTGGCCCGCGAAGGCATCGTAAGCGGATATCCGGACGGCACCTTCCGTGCAGGGCTTCCGACCACCCGGGCTCAAATGGCCGTGCTGCTCGGCAGATCGTCCGGCAAGCTGGAGGAAGCGGCCGAGGTACGCGCCGGCTCCGGGACAACGGCCGCTCTGCCGGCTTCCCAGAGCACGGGATTGTGACCGTAGTAGATGGTGAGCGTAGTATGGGCTGGCCGGCAGGGATCCATCCGTAGCTTTTTATCCCATAGGGGTAATGAAGGAAGCGGGCGCCCCCTCCCGCTTCCTTTTTTGTCTACCCCAGATCTCCGGGCAGCGGAGGCGGTGCGGGAGGCAGCAGCTGGGCCGAGGATGGCTTCAGCCGCTCCGCGGCAGCCTCGTCCCCCAACTCAAAACACCGCAGGTCTCGTACCCTGCGGTGTTTTTGGCGAGCGGCTGTATGCCATTTTATAAATACAAAATAATAAAGAAAATAGCGGCAAGGACGAAACGGTAGTAGGCGAAGTAGCTCAGCTTCAGTTTCTTGATGGCGTTGAGGAAGGTCACGATCGCCAGCATCCCGACGATGAAGGAAGCAGCAAGACCGATCAGGAACAGGGGAAGGTCAGCCATGGTGAGGAATTCGCGGCTCTTGTACAGATCGTACCCCGACGCGGCGAACATCATCGGAACGGAGACGATGAACGTAAACTCGGCAGCGGCTTTCTGGCTCGTCCCGAGCAGCATGCCCCCGGACATGGTCGAACCGGACCGCGAGAAGCCGGGCCACAGTGCGAGACATTGGAACAGCCCGATCCCGAGCGCTTGCTTGTATGTAATGTCATCCATTGATTCGGAGGTCACGCGCACCCGCGCTTTCTCTGCCACAATCATAAGAATCCCGCCGGCGACCAGGCTGTAGAGCACCGGATTGGGCCCGAACAGGAACGCCTTAATCTGGTCCCGGAACAGCAGTCCGATCACCACCGCCGGAATCATGGCTAAGCCCACATGCACCGCATTGATGCCAGGGCGCTTCAGGAAGCCCGGCCGAACATCCAGGAACCCGAGAAACCGGCGCCAATACAGCACGAAGACGGCGAGAACCGCTCCCAATTGCACTACGACCTCGAACGTCTTGGCCCGCTCGCCTTCAAAGCCGAGCAGATGCGCCGTCAGAATCATGTGGCCGGTCGATGATACCGGCAGGAACTCCGTTAATCCCTCCACGATGCCCATGATGATTGCATTCATAATGTCACTCAACTGCAGCACTCTCCTATCCTATCTCTATTCTATATAGGCTTTCCCGGCCTCGAGGGCACAGGGAAGCGGACGCCGCGCCTGCAGCGTCTCCTAGATTATAGCTTATTTGGGTACGGGCTTGGAAGCATCCCTTTGGGAAGACGGCCCTCCCTACTCGAACCATCCCTTGCGGCGGAACCACAGATACATCCCCGCGCCGAGCCCCAGCATAACCCCCAGGACGGCAAAATATCCCCCGTGCCAGGACAACTCCGGCATATACTCGAAGTTCATCCCGTAGATGCCCGCAATGAAAGTGAGCGGCATGAATATCGTCGTGATGACGGTGAGCGTCTTCATGATACTGTTCATCCGGTTGGCGTTCAGCGAGATGTAATGATCCCGCATATCCGCCGTCACCTCCCTGTTGGCTTCAATCATCTCCGCAAGCTTCAGCAGGTGGTCATAGACGTCGGTGAAGTAGTACAGATGCTCCCTCACGCCTTCGACCCGGTCGGAGTTGATCAAGCGGTATAACAGATCGCGCATCGGGACGATGGTCTTGCGCAGCTTGAGCAGGCGGGAACGCGTGTCGAATACCTCGTCCATCAGCGCCTGCACCGAACGCCGGCGGGGCCTCGATTCGATGGAAAGCAGACCGTCCTCCAGTTCATGAACTGCCGGGAAGTATTGGTCAACGAGTTTGTCCATGACAGAGTAGGCCGCATAGAGGTGACCTTTCCTCCAATTCTCCTTCCTCTGGATTCGGGCCCACGCCTCATCGAGCTCTCTCAGCGCATCTTTGTGATACGTGACGATGAAATTCGGACCGATAAACATATCGACCTCCCGTGCGGACAGCTTCTGCGGATCCAATGCATGCAGGATCATGAAGTGCACGTCTTCGTAGTGCTCAAGCTTCGGGCGCTGCAGCAGGTAGTAGCAGTCTTCCACCGCCAGCGGGTGAAAGTGAAAATGACTATCGAGCAGGAGCGCCTCGTCTTCCGTCGGTTCGCTGAAATCCGCCCAATACCACAGGAGGCCGGGACTGCCGAGCTCCTGCAGGGAAATTGAAGGCAGGAACTGCCGGTTAATGGTTACAGCGCAAATTCGCAGCATGCACTCGTTCACCCGATTCCTAAACAAATAATGGATTGTGCTCCAGACGGCACAACGGAAATCCCCCGGTCCGTAAAGGTTCAAAGAGGAACGCTTCCCGCATAGGATGAGAGCAGGAAACACGAACAGGGAGGTGATTCCCTTATGGCCTACCGGATTATTGTGGACTTGTCCGACCGCAAACTCCATCTGCTCGAAGGCAATATCGTACGCAATACGTATCCGATAGCGGTCGGAGCCATGCTCACCCAATCGCCTGAGGGAGAATATAAGATCGTCAACAAAGTCCCGAATCCCGGCGGTCCCTACGGATCGTTCTGGATGGGCCTCTCCAAGCCGCATTACGGTATCCATGGAACGAACAATCCGTCCTCTATCGGGCACGCCGTCTCCCACGGATGCATCCGATTGCTGAACCGGGACGTAAATGCGCTGGCCGCGAACGTGTCCATCGGCACGCGCGTTACGATCCGCAAATAAGGCAGCCGTACCGCCTGGGAAAGCTGCATGCACGAGGCAGCCATGAACAGGCTTAGCTGGGGCGCCATCGCGCCTCACCTAAGCGGGCTCGGACATAGCCCTGTACGGCCGTCGATCCGGGTGAATGAAGTCTCCCCGTCCCGCTTCCTATGCTTGCAGGGCGGCGGCCACTGTCCAGGCCGCCTTGCTACACGGCCTGCTCCCCGGTGCGGCGCACCATCCCATGGAGCAGCATGTCCACCGCCATGGCGGCCCGCTCCTCCGCCGTCCGCTCCAGCCCTCCCGGCGGCAGCCCTTCTGCGCCGCTCCCCGCGTGGAGCATGGAGCGGCTGACGCTGAGCAGCAGGAAGGCCGCCGTATACGGATCCGCTCCGCCCTCTGGAGCGCCCCTCAGCCAGCCTTCCCGCTGCCCTTCTTCGAAGAGCGAGGCGAGGGGTTCCACGAACCCATGCCGGAATCCCTCATGCACCGCGGCCCGCGATGCTTCGGCAAGTTCATATCTCATGTCGTGGAACATGACATTCATGTTCGGCGGTGCGTTCAGGAGAAGGTAGGCTGCGGCTCGGCGCAGCCTTTCCTCCAGCGGCCCGCCCCCCTGCGTGATCCGCTCGAGGGCACTGCGGTTCTTCGCTATGCTCTCCCGGATGACTTCGAGATAGAGCTCCTGCTTGTCCGCAAAGTGATGATAGAGCGCCGGCTGGGTCAGGCCGCAGGCATCGGCAATAAGCCGTGTCGATACGGCACGGTACCCGAGCTCCATGAACAGCCGGTGGGCGGTCTCCACGATCCGCTTGCGGGTCTCGAGCAGGTCTTCCGTCCCCGTTCCCTTTCGTCTGCGGCCCATCAAGGCATCCCCCCGGTCTTCCCAAGTCTGGTTCTTTACGTTGAAATATAACGTTGCGCGGGAACCCCTGTCAAGAAAACACACCCGTCTTCCGCCCTTGGACAACGCAGGAATCCGGAATCCGCATGCTGAGCACACTACCTTCATGGAGGCCGGCGTCAGTCCGAAGGGACCTGAGGAGGAGGTATTCTACCTGGGCTGTACAGCAGCTCCGGGAGCAGATTCTCTCGACGCTGGAATGGACGGCGTAGGACCTTCTCTACAAGGGAGACAGGCACTTTGTGAAGCACTTCCGCGATGGCGTGGACTAACGGCCCGGTGATTTCCGTGTTAGGGAAGCCCGGGATCTGCTTCACTCGGCCTGCGGGCGTCCCGGTACAAGAAAAAGCGCCCGCACCTGCGGACGCTTTGTTCCCGTTCCTGCCTTCCATCAGCGGACAGACCGGAGCAGATCGAATACATACAATCCTGCCAGCACCTGAACGATCAGGATCGCCGGAACGCCGATCACGAAGCTCTGATGCTGGGTCTTGTGCCGGAAGAAACGCATAGCGATCCATACCCCAAGCGATCCCCCTGCCCCAGCAAGAAGGAACAGCCGCTTCTCCGGCACCC
Source organism: Paenibacillus caseinilyticus (assembly GCF_027533645.1). Taxonomy (GTDB): domain Bacteria; phylum Bacillota; class Bacilli; order Paenibacillales; family NBRC-103111; genus Paenibacillus_G; species Paenibacillus_G caseinilyticus. Next base: position 58,861 of record NZ_JAQAGY010000029.1, on the reverse strand, counting down.
GGCGGCGGCCGCCCTTCCGTGCACGCGATTTGTCTGAGCCCATCACTGCAAAGCCGGCCGCATTCATGACGGCGAGATAGGCGAGCAGCACAACCACCGGGCTCCACCTCCCAAGCGCATACCCGCTACGAAATTTTGTTGTTCACCTTCACTGCAGAGTTGAAGTACCGCAGAAACTCGATTGTGCCTTTGACTTTCACGATGTAGTCCTCGAAGGAACCGCCCCGGGGAGCCAGCGCCTGCTGAAGCTCCCAGGCATTCTTGTACAGCCGCTCGAGCACCGCTTCCTCCGTCGTCGGCTTGTGCAGATCCGTTCCATGGGAAAGTTCGAATTCTTCGATGACCTGGCCGTTATAGTACGGATAAATATTAATCGTATTCCCCGGATTCGGAAGAGGCTCTATGTAAGCCAGTCCCGTATATTCGTAGGGAACGATCAGCAGATTCGTCACCATATCCGGCAGCTTCACCGTGTAGGCCAAGCCTTGGTGCAGCGGAATCAGATTGGGGTAGTTATTGAACTCCCCGCGCTTCATCCGTTGAAAAAAACTTTCTAAGAACATCCGATGTCACCCCGCTCTTCGCTGCCTGTTTCTCTATCGTTCTCTCTTCTATCCTAGCATGTTTGGCTTATCGCAGGAAGCGCAGGCAAGCAGCGGCCCCTTAAGGGCTGCTCCCATATGCCTTATTCTAACTGCCTTATTGTATATATCGGCCGCTGCCTTCCATTCGTGAAGCGAAGCGGAAGATCCCAGCCTCACACCTCCTGGCGTTAACGGGGCTAGGTAACACTGTTCGTTAGAATTCGGTCAACATACGGTCCAGCCGATCATTGAACTCCTGCTTGGTGATCATCTCCACCCACTCGGGGCTCATTCGGTGCCGCTCTACGTACCGGTGAATATCAACAGGTTGAAAGAGGCCTTCTTCTATATGAATGTCCCGGTCCGTATGCACGATAAGCACGTACTCAGTATCCGGTGCCATCGGGTTCTGCGTTATAAATTGCATCTGAGTCGTTTCCTTTTGCATGGTCAATATGCCTCCTTGCGCTCCTCGGGAATGCGGCGCCAAGAGATGATTAACCGCAAGCGGCGGGGTCTAAACCCGGGTACGGCAGAGAAGGGCCCTAAGGCCGCTACGTGTCTCCCAGGCCTTGCGCGGCGCGGCCTCCCCTTGATTCAGCGATAGATTCGGACGGGTAAGTACTAGGTAACTTACTGACCGAAACCATCCGATGCCTTGAGAGGAGAAACCGCCCATGAAAGCGATACATAAGAACCGCAAACCGCCCCAGGGAACCTTCAGCGGCTATTCGCATAACGGGGAACACCGGGAAGCCCCCGGGACCGGAACGGGAATCGGGGGTCCCGCCCCCAAGATGAAGCTGAGGCTGCTCGCCGAGAGCCTGTACTGTCGGTTCCAAGACGACGAGGTGCCGGCGATGGGGGCTCAGCTCACGTATTACCTCATCTTGTCCTTCTTCCCGTTCCTCATCTTCCTGGTCGCCGTCCTGAGCTTCACCGACCTGACAGCTAAGGATGCCATCGACAGCATCTCGCGGGTGCTGCCGGATCTCTCGACCCAGACCATCCGGGAGGTCTTAGCCGAAATCCAGAAATCGCAGAGCGGCTCGCTTCTCTCCATCGGGCTGCTGGCGACGCTGTGGTCGGCCTCCAACGGGGTCAGCGCCGTGATCAAGTCGCTCAACAAAGCGTATGACGCGGAAGAAGACCGCCCATTCTGGAAAGTAAAGCTGATCTCGCTCGCCTTCACGCTGGTGCTGGCGGTCGTTATTGGCTTCTCCTTCGTCATGCTGATCTTCGGCCGGGTGATCGGGGAGACCATCTACAAGTTCGTGCATCTGCCCGGCTCCTTCGACGTCATCTGGGGCATCGCCCAGTACGTGATACCGCTCGTGACCATGGTGATCGTCTTCATGCTCCTGTACAGCTATGTGCCGAACCTGAGGCTCACCTTCAAGGAAGTGATGCCCGGCGCCGTATTCGCTACGCTCGGCTGGGTCGTCACCTCGCTGCTGTTCTCGTTCTACGTCAACAACTTCGGCAACTACACCAAGACATATGGCAGCATCGGCGGCATCATCGTTCTGCTGACCTGGCTCTACCTGTCGAGCATCATTATCATCCTCGGCGGGGAGATCAATGCCACCCTGCATTTTGACCGCAACGGCAAACAAAAGGCGGCCTGCAAGAAGTTCGCGCTGTCGCTGCCTCTCGGCAAGAAGAAGGATAAGGGGAACGGAGATAGGCCGCTTTCTTCCTGAACGCTTACCTTACACGGCCTTCATGGAACCGGCTCCCGGCTTAACGGGAACCGGTTTTGCTGTGTGCCTGGCAGCAGAGGCGAACTTCCCGTCCGGGCAGCGGCCTGCGGCTGCTCCCTGATCTTTCCGGCGGCAGAGCGTATACGGATGAGGGGTTTGGATCATACCTTTACAGGGGGTGTCCGTGCAGCTGAAGCGTTGTTCCTCCAGCCATCGACAAGTTGGCGATAGCTTCTCTCTTCTGTTACAATAAAAGCTCCATCACATAGGCCTTTAGAACTAATCCAAAGGATGAGATTCCTTGAAATATTTGGGCAGGCTGACCACTACGGCTATCATTGCCTTTGTTCACACCTCTTATCTGATTTACTACTATTTCCGCGACGGGATTGTCGATACCGCTGACCTGCTGGGGTACCCCCTGCTGCTTTTTTTGGCCTGGTGGGCGGGACTGCAGTATGACCGGGCCAAATATTACAGCGAGAAAGATTCGTTAACGAATCTGTACAACCGCAGGTTCGTCACGGCCTCCTTCGACAAGATGGGCGCCCTGGCAAACCGCAACGGGGCCAAGCTGTACGTCCTGGTCATGGACTGCGATAATTTCAAGGAGATCAACGACCGGTACAGCCACCACACCGGCGACAAAGTTCTCCGCGCGATCAGCGGGCTGCTCCTCCGCCATACCCGTCAGAGCGATGTCGTCGCCCGCTGGGGTGGCGATGAATTCGTCGTCCTCGGCCAGTACAAGGACAACGAAGGGCTGCAGGCCATGCTGCTGCGGCTCCAAGACGAATGCGCCCGCCTGTCGGAGCAGTACGGCATGCACATCGCCATATCGATCGGCTCCTCCTTGTACCCGGATGATTCCCGGGATTTGTACGGGCTGATCAAGACGGCCGACCGCCATATGTATCAAGCGAAGGCCGCCAAACGCGAGTGAACGTGAGCAGCGGGGCTGTCCCACAAGTGTTCCCAGTAGAGGGGAACAACCCAAAAATGACCTCAAAATCCATTGTTACGTGGAGGATGAGGTCATTTTTTATCGCTGAGTTCCTATGCAATGTGGGGGATCAAAAATCATTAATTGCCTTTTGGCACAGCCTCTTCTTGGCTTCCAGAGCGGAAGATGGGCTTGTCCGGGTGCAGGCGGGAAGCGAACCGAGGCCCTATGTCTCTTGGGCCGCCGGCAGCCGGACCGTGAAGACGCTGCCCCGGCCCGGGGCGCTGTCCACTCCCAGCGTGCCCCGGTGTGCGTCCACGATCCACTTGGCGATGGCCAGCCCCAGACCGTGACCTCCGTGCCGGCGGTTCCTGGCTTTGTCCGCCCGGTAGAAGCGGTCGAAGATCCGCTGCTGCTCTTCTACGGCAATGCCGAGCCCCGTATCCTGCACCTCAATGACCGCCTTCCGTGCCTCCCCGCTTCCTTCTTCTCTCAGGATCAAGCGGATTTCCCCGCCTTCCCCCGTGTACTGGACCGCATTGTCGAGCAGAATGTACAGCAGCTGCTTCAGCCGCTCGGCATCGCCATATACCGGCAGCGGGCCGGGTAGTGACGCCATCAGACGGATTCCCTTGGCCGCCGCAAGGCTCTGCATCGAATCCGCCGTGCTTCGGGCGTACGGCTCCAGATCGAAGACTTCCCGCTGGAGCCGGTATTCCGGCATATCGGACCTGGCGAGCGTAAGCAGGTCACCGACCAGTCCGCTCATCCGCTTCACTTCTTCCTTCATCCCGGTGAGCAGCTTGCGGACGAACGGGTCCGTCTCCGCGGTCTGCTCCATCTCCAGCGCATCAATAGACGACAGCATGACACTGAGAGGGGTCCGCAGCTCATGGGACGCATCCGCTACGAACTCTCTCTGCTTCGTATAGGAAGCCTGGATCGGGATCATCGCCCGCTTCGACATCCGGCAGCTGATGTATAAGGCGACGCCGAAGAAGAGCACGCCGAGCCCCGCGAGGACGAGCCGCAGCCACAAGAACAGCTCGTAGTGATACGAGACGTTCATACCGACATAGAGCGTGCCGAGCTGCCGGCCCTCCGACAGGATCGGCCGCTCCGCCACCAGGAGTCGGAACTCCAGGGGCTGGTTCTGCTCCTTGCCCCGCCGGTAGCCCCTGGGCGGCCGACGCCCCTCCCCATTCGCCGGCTCTCCGGAGAAGCGCAGCGACGTCTGGTGCATGCCGGCCCTCCCGCTCCCCCCTCCTTGGACGAGCGCGAGCAGCTCGGTCCGCATACGCCGGTCCGCTTCCGTTCCATAGACGAGCTCTCCGTCTGGACCGACAATATAATTGAAGAGCTGGCCCTCCGCTTCAGACAGGACGCCCTCCCGTTCGAGCGCCCGGGCATCGATCCCCCGGTACGTCTCGACATGCTTGACGATCGCCTGCAGCTCTTGGTCTGCGAGTAAGAGCGTCTCCTGCTCCTGGTCCTTCCAGATCATATAGTAGAGAATGCCGTAGAAAATTAGGATGAACAAAGCCAAGAACAGCATCAGCACGCCGCTGTACACGAAGGTCAACCGCCGCTGCGTCCGGCCGAACATATCGTCTCCTTTGAATCGATCCAGCAGTGCCTGCCATTTAGTCTTCAAGTTTGTACCCCACTCCGCGTACGCTCTGCACCAGTTCCTGTCCACCGAGCGGCTCCAGCTTCTTACGCAGCAGCTTCACTGTGGCATCGACAGTCTTCGCCGACACCTCCGCATCGTACCCCCAGATCCGGTCCAGCAGCACATCCCTCGACAGCACCTGACCTTTGTTGCACGCGAGAATGTCCAGCAGCTGGAATTCACGGGGCGTCAGCTGGATGGCCTCCTCCCCCAGCTGCACCGTATAGCCTGTCCGGTTCAGCAGAATCGCCCCGATCGTTACCGTCTCTTCCTTCAGCGGCGCGTAATTGCGGCGGGAGAGCGCCCGCAGCCGGGCGAGCAGCTCGTCGATCTCGAACGGCTTCACGAGATAATCGTCGGCCCCCGCATCGAGCCCTTCGATCCGGTTCTCCAACGCGTCCTTGGCCGTCAGCATGAGCACCGCGCCCCTGTATCCGGAGCGGCGCAGCCGGCGGCAAGCCTCCACCCCGTCCCCGCCGGGCATCATCCAATCGAGGATCAATATATCGTAATGGGCGGCCATCGCGTAATCGTAGGCATCGCCGCCCGTCATCACCCAGTCTACGCGGTAGCCCGCCTTCTTCTTCAGCATGTGCGCGACGAGTTCACCGAGCCGGTCATCGTCCTCCGCAAGCAAAATGTTCATCGTTCCGACCCTCCTTCTTCTGCCCCTTCAGCTTACCGCCGCAGGGTGAAATTCAGGTGAAAGCCGACGGGGCGTGGTACGGAATTTCACCGATTATTCACCGTTGCTCCCTATACTAAAGCATGGGCCGCCCGGATGCCAGAGCGGAGGGCGCGCCCTACACCTACTCTTGGAGGGATTCTCTGATGAACAAGAAAGCCCTGCCCCTGACAGTCGCTCTTGCCTTGATGGCTATAGCCGCGAGGGCCTACGCCCAGTCTACGACTTCGACGGCCGGTACCGATACATCCGCCTCTCAGAACGAGAAGGCACCGGCCGCTTCGGCGGACCGCATGCCCGGCATGAAGGGCAAAGGCGGATTCGGCCATGGAACGTCCTCGAGTAACACCGAGCTGCTAAGCCTGCTCGGACTCGATGCGGCCGGCCTGAAGAAGGAGCTGCAAGCCGGCAAGTCGCTGAGCGAGATCGCCGCTGAGAAAGGCGTAGACAAGCAGAAGCTGATCTACAGTCTGCTGCAGAAGGAAGAAGAGCGGATCAAAACGTTCATCGATCAAAAGCATACCGCCCCTGCAATCGGCACTTCGGCAGGCACGTCCACCAGCGCTGCCGCAAGCCAAGCATAGTAAGGCGTTCACGAAGGCAGTTAATAGATGCATGAGGCCCGTCCGGGAAGTCGTAGCCGGACGGGCCTTTTGGGTGCTTGGACAAGGCCCGCACCGATAAGCGGCAGGGCCTGGCAGAGGCCGGAGAGGCGGCGCAAGCCCAGCAGGCGAAGCAAAAGAGCGGAGGGGCCAGGGGCCTCTCCGCTCTTTTGCTCCTATGCCAGCAGGGGGATCAGGCCGCCTCCGGGCCCTGTCCCCCCTGCCGGCGCTTCCGCGAGCGGCTCTGGGCGCGCAGGGTCTGGACCGAGAGCATGATCCCCGTCGCCGTAAGGATAATCATCGCTACAGCCGTCACATCGACCAGCCACCGCAGGTCCGTGCTGCCTATTCTCCCCTCGTGCAGCTGATGCATGATCCCCATCAGGCTGCTGCCCTGTTCCGCTCCGCGCTGCTGCGCTGGCTGCGTGCCTCGGCCCGTCCCGGCCCCCTCCGCGGGTGCGGCGGCTGTGACGGCGGCAACTGCCGGAGAAGCTCCGGCGGGAGCCGCGGCGGCGGCTGCCTGAGGTGGTCTGCCTCCGGAGCGGCTCTCGCCCCCGATCAGCCACGGTTCGGCCAGAACCAGCCCCGTGACCGATTCGATCAGAATAAAGACCGAGCAGATCAGCCCGATCCACAGGTGCAGCTGTCTGTATTTACGCATAGGAATTCCTTCTTTCCTCATCGATATGCAGGGGTATGGCTTTCACTTCTATTTCATCGTTTGTCTGGACCGCTGAATCTATTCACAGGGAAAAGCCGGCGGAGGATTTTGCTTCGCCGGCCTTGCGCCTGGAGCCGGGCCTACCCCTACGAACGGGATGCCTTCAGCTTCTTCAGCTCTTCCTGCACGTCCGCCTGCAGCCCGGCGTTCGCTGGGGTGCCTCCGCTGAACACGCCCTGCACATGCCGGGACGCTGCCGCCTGCGCTTCGCTGCGCCATATGCCGGCTTCGATCCGGGACAGTCCTCCTGCGATCCGGTTCGTATCGAAGGAGCGCAGCGCGGCATTCGATCTCCGGATCGCCTGGGCGGCGTTCGCACGCGAGGTCAGGAAGAGCAGCTTGTCCTGCAGTACCGCATGCAGGTCCTTCAGCTTCTTGAGCTCCTCGTTGAGCACAGCCGTCTGGCCGGCGAGGAGTTCCTTCTGGTCAAGGTAAGTCTGAAGCCGCTGCTGCTGCACGAGTTTCTCCTGCAGGGCCAGTGCCGCAATGCCGTCCTCGCCCTGATCGACGGCAAGCTCTGCTTGACGTGAGCGCTTCGCCACCGTCTTCTGCGCGCCCTCGATCAAGCCTTCCACTTGGCGCTCCGCCACCAGCTGGTTCGCATAGGCCTGCTGGGCTTCTCCCGCCGCTTCTTCCACCTCGCGGATATACTGCTTCACCATACTGACCGGATTCTCCAGTCCGTCCAGGTAATCGTTCACGTCAGCCACCGCAATGTTCTTGATTCTTCCGAAGATTCCCATGTTATTTGTCCTCCTTGCGATTTTGTTGTTCCCATTGGTCGAGCAGCAGGCCTGCCTCCGGCTGGCTTACATCCCGGTAGGATGCATAAGGTACAGCGGCGGTCCGGGTCGGAGCGGCTCCGGCCGTCTTCGCCCGGCGGTTCCGGTAGCGGATGAACGCCCAGCCGGCCAGACCCGCGAAGACGATCAGCAGCAGCACTTCCGCCCAGATAGGCAGATGCCCTATGGCATGCCCGCCGCGAGGGCGGCTTGCCCACCCTTGGACCGCCATTTCCCGGTGACGGCCTCCCCCCGCCGTCTCCCGCATTCCCGGACCATGGAAGAACAGCTTCTGCAGCAGCTCCCAGCCCAGAATCGCGACACCGGCGGTCAGAATCCAGCTTCCTACTTTTTTCTTCTTCATACGGTTCACCTCTCCTCGGTTTGTTGGTGATGCTCATGTGATAGATGTGATCGCTTAGTTCCTACAAGAAGAAGCATACCGCCGGACAGTGAAATTCTGGTGAAAAACACAGGCTGCATGGCACTTACCCCCAAAAAAAATACCGCCCCCTATACGGTAAGGAGACGGCCTTCACCATTGTTCATACTTGTTGCGTTTGTTCACTAGAACATCTCCGCCGGCGTCACCAAAGTTCACCCGTTCCACTATAAGAAATGGCGCCGCCGGATTATAATGGATGCACGCCCTCTGCGCCGGAGTTCCTGCCTGGAACCCGGCCTGTGCCCGGCGGGGAGCTGCTTATGCCGCTCGGAGGAAGCAATCGATTCATAGGGAGGAATTATTGTGATGGGACGGAGCTTGCTCAAGACGCAGGAGAACCGGAAGCTATACAGCATGCTTCTGCTCAGTACAACGTTATGCATTGCGGCGACGCTGCTTGTTTCTTCTTATATATATTACGCGAATTACGTGCGCATCGGGCTGAACCAGGTATACCAGTCCGACCTCGGCAGCCTGGCGCAGACGAGCAGGGAAGTCGTCGGCATGACGCAGAGCGCCCAATCCCTCTCCTTCCAGATGTACCGTAATACTACGATCTCGAAGCTGATGTTTTATGAAACCCCTTCCATCTATGATATGACGGCGGCGTCCAGCGAGCTGGCCGGGTATCTGAGCTCCATGCCGTTCATCGAATCGATCTACGTGTATAATGCCAAATCCGGGCTTATGTACATCGCTTCAAACCACGGGCAGAACGGAACGTTCGCCAAAAGCGAGCTCGCGGACACCGGCATCGTGGAGGTGCTGGACCGGTTCCAGGAGTACAAACCGTTCACGCCCATCCCCCGCCGGTACAGCATGCAGTCCGGGGACCCGAAGATGATGGGCGTCTATACCTACCTCTGCTATGAAGCCATAGGGACAGGAACGCAGATGGATTCGGCGGTCATCGTCAACATCTCCGCTTCTTGGATCAACAAGGATCTCGGCCAGGGAGGCCCCGATGCGGCAGGGACCTCGTACATACTGGACGACCGGGGACAGCTGCTCACCGGAGACGGCCTGCTGGCCGGTGTTCCTTCCGACCAGGCCCCCGCGCTTCTGGCAATGCTGGAGAGCGATGTCCGGAGCCGCGAGTCCGGTTATTTCGTCAAGGAGCTGAACGGGACGAAGAGCCTCGTATCGTTCACTTCCCCGGACCCCCTCGGTTGGCAGTACGTACGAATTACCCCTTACCGGCACATCACGGGGAAGATTAGCGGCATCCGCACCACCAGCATCGGCATCGCCGCAGCCATTCTGGCGGCCGGTCTGCTGATTTCGTGGCTTCTCTCGCGCTTCCTCTACAGGCCGTTCCATGCGATGGCGAGCAAGGTCAGCACGCTCGAGAGCGAGAAGCGCAATAGCCTTTATCCCCTCAAGCAGGGACTGCTGCGTTCGCTTGTGCAGGGTACCCATCCGCTGAAGACGGAGGCGCACCTTGGCAAGCTGCAGGAGGCGGGGATCACGATCGATTTTCGCCGGGAATACCGACTCGTGCTCCTGCGGATCGACGGCTTCCAAGAGTTCCGGGAGATGCGGGGCGACGACCTGACGGTCTACCAGTTCGCCGTCATGAATATCGCCTCGGAGATCATCGCCCCGGCCTTCCGCACAGAGACGGTCGATCTCGGCGAGAGCGGCGTGCTTCTCCTGCTCGGTGCCCCCGAAGGCGGGGAGCCTCCGCACGCCTCCGTCCTCGAAGCGCTGCTGGCCGAAGTCCAGCGCTCTCTGCTCGACTACCTGAAGCTGAGCGTCTCGCTCACGTACAGCGCGGCGTCTGCCGATCCGTCGGAACTCCCCGCGTGCTACCGCCAGGTCAAGGAGGCGGCCCTGCACCGGTTCTTCCGCGGCCCCGGCAGCCTGATTGCCTCCGAAGATACGCTGCAGCGCCAAGCGCCCGACTACCTCTTCCCCGTCGACAAGGAGCGCCGGATGACCGATGCCCTGATGGCAGGGAAGACGGATGAGGCCAAGAGCCTGCTCGGCGAGATGCTGCTGGAGACCGCCGCCCATCCGTTCCAGGCGCTGCAGCTCGCCGCGTCCCGCCTGACGGCAACGGTCGGCACTATCGTGACCGCGCTCCGCAAGAACGGCAATGTGGAGCTGGAGCGGGGGCTCGAAGCCTATGTTCCGTCTCTCGACTGCTTCGAGACCCTTCAAGAGCTCCTGGAAGCCTTCTCCGCCTTCTTCGACGAACTGCGCAGCAAGCAGGCCGAGAAGCGGAGCATGAAGCAGGAGGATCTCATCCGCAAGGTCAACGACATGATCGGCCGGGAGTATGCCGACCCGAACCTGTGCCTCAATAAGATCGCCGACAGCCTGGACCTCTCCTCCATCCACCTCTCGCGGGTCTACAAGCAGCAGACACTCGCTGCCATTGTCGACGTGATCAACACCACCCGGATGGAGCACGCCAAGCGGCTGCTGCTGGAGACGGACCTGCCGGTGGCCGAGATCGCCGAGCGGATCGGCTATACCTCCTCTTCGTACCTGTACCGGATGTTCAAAAAGAACTTCGGCGTCACCCCGACCGACTTCCGCAAGGCGCAGCTGCAGGCAAGCCAAACTTAAAGAGGAATCCGCTTCAGGAGAAGGGCCGCCCGCACGGGAGTGTGAGGGCGGCCCTTCTGTTGCCGGGGTTCGTTATAGATCGAGATTTCGTTTACTTGATATTCTTCTCTTTCACATACTGCGCCCACTGCTTCTTGTACTCGCCCTGCACCTTGTCGAGCCCGGCCTGCTTGGCCTTCTCCATGAACGTCTTCAACCCGGCCTCGACATCCGGTACGAGACCGGCCTGCAGCGGATACAGATACTGCTTCGTCACCTGCTCCAGCGCCGCCCGCTCTGCCTGATAGCTCGTGTAGTCCTCCGCGAACCCGGTGAAGATGTCCGGTTTCTGTATTTTGTCCAGCTCGCTGAAGATCTTCTTCACGTTATCGTAGCCCTTGTCGAACAGCATGTACTCGGGATTGCGCCACGCCCAGCCGTTCATCGCCTCCCGGCTGAAGCCGTTGGAGTTCTTGTCGCCGGCCATCTTGTAGTAGCCGCCGTCCACGGTATAGTTCTTGCCTTCGATGCCGTATTGGGTCAGGAGGTTATACTGCTTGTCGGTCACTAGCTTCTCGTAGAAAGCCAGGGCCCGATCCGCGTTCTTGCTGCTCTTCGGAATCGCAAAGCCGTTGTGGATCGGATGCACCGGTGTCGCGAATCCCCGGGAGAGCGGGAACGGATAGTACTCCAGCTTCCAATCCGGGTGCGTCGAAGCGATCTTGATCACCGAGTCGTTGAAGCGCGTCGGGTTGTCGCCGAAGATGCTGGCCGCCTTGCCGCTCGTGAGCTGGTCGGTCAGCGTATCCTTGTTGTTCAGCACGTTCTTCGGGAAGAAGCCCTTATCCATCCAGCGCTTCATCGTCTGCAGCTCTTCGAGATGCTCCGGGGACCCCCAGTAGGAGTAGGCCTCGACCGGCTGGTTGTACTTGATGCCGATCCCGTAAGGCAGCGGCCCGCCGGCCGTGTCGCGCGTCAGCTCGCGCAGCGGATCGGACAAGGAGCTGACCGGGTTCGATGTGGAAGCGAGCGGCAGCAGATCCGGCTCGTTCTTCTTGATGCCGTCCAGATACGCCTCGTACGTCTCGATCGACGTCGGCTTCGGCAGGTTGTACTTCGCCCGCAGGTCCTCGCGGTACACGAAGCCGTTCGTGACATACTCCTTGTAGGTGGCGGGCACGGTGTAGATTTTGCCGTCGATCTTCACCGCCTCCCACATCTCCTTCGGCACGAACCCGTTCAGCTTCGGAGCGGCCTTCGGCAGCAGCTCGTCGAGCGGCTGGAAGGCGCCTTTCTTCGCGTACGACTGGTACTGCGTCCAGTCCGCCGTGAAGATCAGGTCGACCTGCTGGCCGGAGGAGAGAAGCAGCTTGTACTTCTGGTCCCAGTCCGTCCACGACGTATAGTTGAACTTCACCGTGGCATTCAGATCCTTCTCGGCCAGCTTATTGATCTCCGCCTGGATCACCGGCAGGTCTTTCGGCGCATCGCCGAGCATATAGAACTGCAGCTCCACCTTCTTCGAGGTGTCCAGCCCGCCTGCGGCTCCCGCGCCGGAGGCCGGGGCCGCCGTTTCTTTCGTGCCGCCGGCCGTCGTACCCGGCTTCCCGCTGTCCATCCCTCCGCTGCATCCTGCTAGGGCCGAGAGGGCGAGCGCCGCCGAGAGCATGCCGAAACCGAGTTTTTTCTTGTGTGTCATAATAATGCCTCCCCAAGTGTGTGTATAAAATGAATGCCGGATTATCCTTTGACCGCGCCGACCGTCAGCCCTTTGACGAAGTACCGCTGCACGAACGGGTACAGGAACAGGATCGGTCCCGTTACGATGATCGCCATCGCCATCTTGGTCGACTCTGCAGGCATATCCTGGCCGAACGACACTCCGGTGCCCGCCCCCATCTGGGCAATGAACTGCATGGCGTTCACGATATTGTAGAGATAGAACTGCAGCTGGTACTTGCTCTGGTCGTTGATGAACAGCGAAGAGCCGAACCAGTCGTTCCAATAATGCAGGGCGAGGAACAGCCCGACCGTGGCAATCCCCGGCATGGAGAGCTGCAGCACAATGCGGGAGTAGATCGTGAAGTCGTTCGCCCCGTCGATCTTCGCCGATTCGAACAGCTCCTCGGGCACCGCCGAGCGGATGAACGTCTTCATGAGAATGATGAGGAACGGCGTCATGAGTCCCGGGAAAATCAATGCCGTATACGTATCGGTCAGCTGCAGGTACTTCGTCATCAAGATGTACCAGGGCACGAGCCCGCCGCCGAACAAGGTCGTGAAGTAGATATAGAACGAGAACACGTTGCGGTACTTGAAATCCTTCCGCTGCAGCACATAGCCGGCCATCGTCATCAGGAACAAGCCGAGCGCCGTACCGGCTACCGTCGTGAAGATCGTCACGGCATAAGCCTTCAACACCTGCTCGGGGAAGCGGAATACCGTCTTGTATCCCTCCAGCGAGAAGTCCAGCGGAATGAGATGGTAGCCATTCCTGAGGATCGACTCGTTCTGCGTGAAGGAGGCCGAGACGATGAGCAGGAACGGGAAGAGGCAGGCCAGCGACGCTGCCGCGATGACCAGATAAGCGGCAGCCTGGAAGACCGGGGTATACTTATCGTCTCGAATGCGCATGGGGTTGTCTTCCTCCTTCCTTAGAATAGAGCGTACTCGTCGTTGGTGCGCCGGATGATGTAGTTCACGCTTATGATGAGAATGAAGCCGAACAGCGATTGATACAGCCCGGCGGCCGTGGCCATGCCGACATCGAAGGTGACCTTTAGCGAGCGGTACACGTACGTATCGAGAATATCCGTGGCATTGTAGAGCACCCCGTTGTTGCCGACGAGCTGGTAGAAGAGGTCGAACTGGCCCTTCATGATGCTGCCGATCGAGAACAGGAGCAGCACGATGAACGTCGTTTTCAGCATCGGGACCGTAATATGCCAGATCCGCTGCAGTATATTCGCCCCGTCGATTTTGGCAGCCTCGTAGTAGTCTTCAGGGATGCCGGTAATGGCAGCCAAGTAGATCACCATGCTGTAGCCGAGGTTCTTCCACAGGTAGAACAGGATGATGAGCGGCACCCACATCCAAGGGGTATTGTACACATCGACGGGGTCCAGACCGAACCCCTTCAGGGTAGTATTGAGGAAACCGCTCTCAAAGTTAAACACATTGTACACGATGACGCTCAGGATCACGAAGGAGATGAAATACGGCAGGAACAGAATTGATTGGGCCGCCTTCTTGAACCACTTGCCCTTGATCTCGCTGAGCAGGATTGCGCAGCCAATCGCGAGCGCATTGCCGAGGACGATGAACGCCAGGTTATAGCCCAAGGTGTTCACGGTCAGCTTCGCCAGCACCCCGGAGGTCCACAGAAACTTGAAATTCTCCAGCCCGACGAACGGGGCGTCGAACAACCCGGTACCAAAGTCGAAGCGGGTGAAGGCATAGTAGACTCCGACCATCGGAATGTACGAATTAATGAAAAAAAAGATCAATGTCGGCAGCAGCATGAGGAACAAGATCCGGTTCGTGACCAGTTCATGGAGAACGCCTCTCTTCTTCTTCGTCATGCGTACCGCTTCTCTCCCGTCCCGGGGCTGCGCGCCCTTCCGGAGTCCGGGGCCTATCCGCTCGGCGGCGGCACTCGTATGGGATTCCATGATACATCCACTCCTTTCTTGCACTTCATGATATTCGGCCTGATCGGCTCTCATGGCTTTAGTATAGGGAGGGGGCCGGATGAGCGAAAGTGAAGCATGAAGGAATGCGTGAACGATGCTGAGAATGGCGGGATGAACAAACCGTACGGGGGTGAATAATGTGGATTTGGGGCTCTATGGAGCGGGATGAGAGGCGGTGAAGGTCAGCGCCAGAGCGGCGGACGCCAGATTGATACGAGACTTTCCACGATGACGATGGACATTCATCTCTATGTGGTTGTGGTGACCTAAGACTTCGGGATTATGAAATTCATTCATCTATAAACAACGAAGGGATGACCATGTCGGCCATCCCTCTTCCGTATCGTATTCACATTATCCGGTATTCCATTAGGGCCCGAGCAGCTTTACTTCATACAAAGTCGGCGTGTACCAGTTGTTCGGATTGTTCCACAGCACCGCATTCACCAGGACAATCCGTACATAACGCGCAGTAAAGTTCACCGCATCCGTCGTGAAGCCGTACGTCTTGTTCGATGTCCGGTCGATCGTCGTATAGTTCGTTCCGTCCGTGCTGTACTCAATCTTGTACTGATGGTATGCTTCCGACCCCTTATACATGAACCAGGAGATATCGACCTCGCGGATCGTCTTCGCGGCCCCCAGATCGACCTGCCAAGTCGCAGGCCAGGAGGCGGAAGCGGCCTTCCACTCGCTCTGGTAGCTGCCGTCGTTCACGCGGGATGGCGCGAATCCCGATGCAGTTGAGCTTGCGGTTGCCACCTTGCCCTGCGCATGGTTGGTCATCGACGGAGCGGCCACCGTACCTGTCACGGCGTCAATGGTCCAGGAGCTCTGCCAATCCATGGAGGCGGTCCCTGCCGCGCCATTCAATGTCAGCGGCAGCCACACATAGCGCGAGTCACCCAGCTGGCCCGGGTTCCAGCGGTCGCCCATGTAGATATAGGACGTCGCCGAGCTGCCCTGCACCGGCAGAATGAACGTCGACTGCGAATAGAACGTCGACGTATTGCCGAGCGGCGCCAAGGCGGACCACGGTCCCGCCATGGACGAAGCGGTCGCATACATGGCTTGGTTCGGATACCAGCCCGAAGCGCCGGAGGTGATCAGGAAGTATTTGCCCCCCTGCTTGGCGACGGCAGGCGCTTCCCGGTGCCCGTTCTGGAACACCCAGCCTTGGAACGAGGCGACGTTCAGGTAATCGCCTGTCAGCTTGAACGAAGCCAGCGAATCGTTCGCCCCGCCGCCGGAGTTCGAGGCGGACAAAAGATAGGCGCTCCCGTCGTCATCCTTGAACACCGTCATATCCCGGGATTCATACCCGAGGGGGCGGAAGCTGCCGTGGTAGGTGTATTTGCCGCAGACCGATGAGGAAGAAGCGACAGCCACCCGGCCGAGCGAATAATCGGCAGCATTCTCATAGTGCATCCACATGACGTATTTGCCCGTCGACGCGTTGTAGATGACCTTCGGCCGTTCCACCTTCGAACTCGCCAATTCGGGATCGGAGGCCGGCTGCAGCGGGTAGCCCACCCACTTCCAATTCTTGAGGTCGCTGGACGAGTAGCATACGACATTCTTGAAGGAAGCCGAGTTATGGATCTTGTCTTCTCCGATCCAGTAGTAGGTGGAGCCTACCTTGATGACTCCCCCTCCGTGCGCCTGAATCGTTCCTCCCGTGGTGTCGTACCAAACGGGGCCGCTGCCGATTGTCACGGGTGCCGCTCCGGCGGAATACGGCATCAGGGTCAGCATCAGCACAAAGCACAAAGACCGGAGAAAACCTGCAGCTATACGTTGTTTCATGTTACACCAAGCCTCCTTTGTTTGAATGCACGTGCGTGTCCGGCGGGAACTGCCCGGAGAGACGGCCGACGTAAGCCGCTATTCCTCTGGATTCGCATCACCCCCTGCATCAGATTCAGCCCTTATTGTAAGTGCTTACAAACAGAGTCGGCTAGTGAACAATTGTGCTTTGACTGAACATTTTGCAGGATGGCGGCCATTATTGAACTCTTCACCCACACGCTGGGCGCAGGAACTTACTCGACAAAGCCTCCCGCCATCCTCTACACTAAGAGCATCTCATGGAGCCGAGGTGATGGATACGATGGCAAGCGGGCCGCTGGATGAACCGATCCGTCCCCATGGATTCGCACGATTCCTGATCATACTGATTCCCTGCCTGCTCCTGCGCTTCGGTCTCGGCGAGATCCGGGGCAGCTTCTACTTCTTCGTGGTTCTCTACTTCCCCATGATCAATTGGGGCGTCTACTGGACGATGGGCTCCGTCCGGGTCCTGCTCAACCGGCTGCGGGGGAGCGAATGGATCCGTATCGCGAAGCTGCGCAAGTTCTACAAGTGGTACTTGAACGCCCCCGGCGCCTTGGTGCTGTCGGAGCTGGCCTATCAAGCCTATATATTCAATACCTGAAGGGCTCATCCTGCGAACGAAAGGAGCTCCGGCCGGTTCAGCCCTCTGCTCCTCCATACACAAAGAAACCGCCTCTTCCGGAAAAAAAGAGGCGGTTTGCCGTACGCTGCAGCCCCGGCTACAGCTTGATAGAGATAAACTTGAGCTCGGTCATCTCTTCGACCGCATACTTGATGCCCTCGCGGCCGAAGCCGCTCTCCTTGACGCCGCCGTACGGCATGTTATCGACGCGGAACGTGGGGATATCATTGATGATCACGCCGCCGACTTCCAGCTCCTCCGCCGCCCGCATGGCGGTATGGATGTTGGACGAATAGATCCCAGCTTGCAGGCCGTATCGCGAACGGTTGACCGCGGCGATCGCCTCGGAGACGTCCCCGAAGGACGACAGCGTCACCACCGGCCCGAACACCTCCTGGCACGATACCGAAGAGGTCTCGGCCACGTCCGCCAGCACAGTCGGCGGGTAGACCGCCTCCGAGACCGCGCGGCCCCCGGTAAGTACCTTGGCGCCTTCGGAGACGGCAGCCTCCACCCAGGACGCCATGCGCTCGACATCCTTACGGGCAATGAGCGCCGAGATATCGGTCGACTCCTCGAGCGGATCGCCTATGACCAGCTGCTCCACCGCCTCGACGAAGCGGCGGGCGAAGTCCCCGTAGCGGCTCTCGTGCACATAGATTCGCTGGATCGAGATGCACACCTGACCGTTATAGGAGAACGCGCCTAGCACACACCGGTCGATGAGCGCCTGCGTAATCTCCACCGTGTCGTCAATGATCACGGCGGCGTTCGAGCCGAGCTCCAGCGTTACACGCTTCAGGCCCGCCTTGTTCTTCATCGCGATGCCGACTTCCGGGCTGCCCGTGAACGTGATGGCGGCAATGCGGCTGTCGCGCACGAGCTTCTCGCCGACGACGGAACCCTTGCCCGGGATCACGTTCAAGGCGCCCGCCGGCAGGCCGGCTTCGTGCAGGATCGCGGCGAGGGCCAAGGCGCTCAGCGGCGTCTGCCCCGCCGGCTTCAGCACGACCGTGTTGCCGGCAGCCACGGCCGGGCCGACCTTGTGCGCGACGAGGTTGAACGGAAAGTTGAACGGGGTGATCGCCCCGACGACCCCGACCGGCCGGCGCACCGTGAACGCGAGGCGCCCTTCCCCGCCAGGCGCAGCATCGACCGGCACCGTCTCGCCGTGAATCCGCTTCGCCTCCTCGGCGGCGAACTTGTATGTCTGCACGGTGCGGGCGATCTCCGCGCGTCCGGCCTTCAACGGCTTCGAGGCTTCCCGGGCCAGCAGCCCCGCCAGCTCCTCCGCCCGCTGCTCCATCAGCGAGGCGGTCTTCTCTAGAATGCGCGCCCGCTCATGGGCGGGCAGGCTGCGCATCGCGCTGCCGGCCGCTTGTGCGGCGGCGATCGCTTCCTCCACATCCGCCTCCTCCGCCTGCCCTACTTCGGCAATTCGTTCCCCGGTATGCGGCGAACGCAGTTCCATATAAGAGCGGGCTTCTTTCCACTGCCCGCCGATCCATAACTGTTTTTTCATCTGGTATCAGACTCCTATCGTAAGCTGCCTTAGTGACTGCGGCGACCAGCCCTTTCGCTGGATTCCCAGTAGCCGAAATCGGCGAACTGCACCGCGCGCGCATCGCGCCGAGTCCGCGGATGTCGGCGAGGTGCGGCATGTCCTGCTGCAGCTTGCACGAACGGCTTCGGCGGCATAATGAATCCGCCCTCGCCCTGCATCGGCTCCATAATCACAGCCGCCAGTTCTTCCGCTGCCACCCCAGTGTACTGGAAGCCTTCGTTCGGTTTCAAACAAAACGCCGCATACTCCCCCGTCATCGCAGCCGGCTTGTGCAGCGGACATAGAAAGCATCGTATGAATCTATTTACCCACTGCGTAAAGATCAGCGTATGGTTCCCCACACCCTTCGGCACATCCCCGGAGATGCAGCATCTGCTTACAGCACGCGTCGGCGCAGAGAGGAAGAGAGAATGTGCAGCTCTTCCCTGTACTTGGCTACCGTCCGGCGTGCTACCTGAAGCCCCCGCTTCGCCAGCTCCTGCGCCAGCTTCTCGTCGGAGTACGGCTTGCCCTTGTTCTCAGAGGCGACAAGCTCCGCGATGACGGATTTGACCTCAGGGCTCGAGGCTCCCTCGCCGTCCTCCCCGAGCGGCACGGCGGCGAAGAACGCCCTGAGCTCGAACGTGCCATGGCATGTGCGCACATACTTGCCGCTGACCGCCCGGGAGATCGTGGACTCGTGCAGCCCGAGCTTCTCCGCGATCGTCTGCAGGTTCATCGGCCTCAGACCGCGCATGCCCTGCACCCAGAAGTCCGGCTGCGCCTCGAAGACTGCCGCGATCACGCGCTTCAGTGTCCGGCTGCGCTGCTCCAGCGCGCGCAGCAGCCAGTCGGCGCCCTTGCGCTTGCTCATCAGGTAGGCTGCCGCCTCCCGGTCTGCCCCGGCGAGCTGCTCGCAGCCCTCCTGCAGCGTGAGCCGGGGCGTCACCTCCGCATTCCAGCGGATGAGCAGCTCCCCCTGCTCCAAGCGGACTTCGGCGTCCGGCACGACGTAATGCGCCGGCTCGCCCGGGTGGGTGCCGCCCGGCCGGGGCGCCAGCCCGCGCACATAGCGCGCAAGCTCCCGCACGGCGTCCGGCGCCAGGCCGAGCCGGCGGCCGAGCTCCTCCCAGCGGCCGCGGGCGACGAGCGGGAAGCCTTCCTCGCTGAGCGCCTCCCGTGTGCCGGCCGGCGCCTGCGGGTCGCGAAGCGCCTGCAGCTCAAGACACTCGCGGAGCCCGCGCGCCCCGATACCGGCGGGCTCGAGCCGCTGCACCTCACGCAGCGCTGCCTCCATCCGCCGCACATCGGTGCCGCTGCAGGCCGCCAGATCCTCCAGCGGGTGGAGCAGGTAACCCGCATCGTCCAGCGAGCCGACGAGGAAGGCAGCCGCATGGTACAGCCCTGCAGGCAGGCCCGCGATCCGCAGCTGGCTCAGCAGCGACTGCTCCAGCGTCTCGCCGCGGGCGGGCAGCCGGCCGAGCCGGTCCTCCGCCTCGGAGACGCCTGCGCGGGAGAAGCCCCTGCGGCCGGCGCGGCCCAAGGAACCGCTGCCCCATTCCAGCTCCAGCAGCGGATTCTCCAGTGCCTGCTCCTGCAGATACGACAGCAGCTCGGTGCCGGTCAGCTGCAGGATATACACTGACTGCTGGAGTTCCGCTGTCAGGACGGGTTTCATCTGGATAGCCATCGTCTGGCTCAGTCCCTTGTACATGCGCATTTCCTCCCTCTTCGTCTGCCTTCAGGCGTTCAGCCCTGCTTCCACGGCCTCTTGAATCCGCTTTCTATTGTTCCAGTGTACCGCAAACGAGACTTGCTGCACATCCTTGATCTGCCGGCTTTTCGAGCCCGAGAATGACAATATGCCGCAGCTTCAAGCTCTTCCTGAGGGTGGCGGGCGGATTCGATAAAGTTTGCATGTACCACGGTCTCTTTTTTTGGGACTAGACCCGAATAATGACAATATATATCATAATACGAGCAATAATTTGTTCCTGCCTGTCAGGGCGGCTTCTTCCCTCAGGCCTTCGTTACCCTTCTTGAGCCCATCCCGGTTTACAATCGATGCCCATAGGCCCATTCCGTCTGTTTGTCGAAATATGCTATAATATAAGGAACTTTGCCTATAATCGGGGTGGCCGCCATGCTACGTGCGGAATGGTTCAACAGATCCAAATTTATCGTCATTTTCGTGGTGGTTTTTTTCTCCACCATTCTTTTGAATAATTTTGTATTCTACCAGGTTACACAGGAGCGGCTGGAGGACACCTTCCAGAAAGAGTCCGAGATGGTCGCCGTCGACCTTACGGATTCCATCTCCCAGTATCATCTCTCGGTCCGGTATGTCGAGGAACTCATCGGGGCGGACCTGCGGATCGCCGCTATGGCGATTCAGCGCTCCCTGGATCCGAATTACGAGAATGTGACCAATGAACAGCTCGTCGCGCTCAGTCAGGATCTCGGCATCTCCCACATTACGCTATTCCGCCGCACCGAGAAGGATATCGTAGGCGTCCGTTCGACGGACCCCAAGGAAATCGGCATCAGCGCCAAGAAGTGGGGCTTCTGGTACACGGCGATGAAGCAGCTCTTCCAGCTCCAGCCCGTGTCCATCCCGGAGGGCCAGAAGCTCAAGAACTACTGGGCGGGCCCTCTGGAGTACTCCGCCTCCAATCCGGGCTCGATCGACAAGTGGGGCTATTATTATGACGGCAGTACGAACTACATGATCAATCCTTATGTGCACGACCGGCAGATCCGAGAGTTCCAGAATCTCGTCGGGTACGAGGAGATCGTGCAGCGTACGCTGAAGAAAGACAGCACCATCCTGGAGATTACCGGCTTCAATCCGAAGCTGTTCGGGGAGAAAGCGCCTGAATTCAAGCACAACGACGGGACGAAGTTCGTCTCCCTCAGCAACCGGGACATCTATTTCGGAACCTATGCCTACCCGGACTCCCGTGATGTCGCTAGTGTGCGTCAAGCCATCGCGGAGGACCGGACGATCACCTACAGCGGAGAGAGCGCCGGATGCAAGGTCATCAAGAGCTTCATTCCGGTTCCCTCGGGCAAGGATATCGGCGGACAGGAACTCCCTTACGTCATCGGCGTCGTGTCCGACTATCAATCGATCCAGACGCATCTCGACAGGCAAGCCCGTAATGCTTTCTACCTGATTATCCTGGCTACGCTGATGGCCTTAATCATCATCTATCTCTATGTGATCTACACGCGCCGGGCCAAGGAGTCTGCGGTCCAGCTCACGCAGGACCAGTATATCGAGGATATTTCGCGGATGTTCACCACCGTGCGCGGCCAGCGTCACGACTTTCTCAATCACGTACAGACGATCCACACGATGGTTCAGCTTGGGAAGTATGAAGAAGTGAAAAAGTATACGAAGCAGTTCGTCCAGGAAATCGTCGAAATCAGCGATATTATCCAGATCAATCATCCGGTTATCGCTTCCCAGGTTCAAGCCAAGGTCGCTGCTTCCATCTCCAGAAGGATCCGCTTCCAGCACGATTTTCAGAATCTCTGCAGGCTGCCGCTCAATGCCTTGAAGTCCGTCGACATGGTCAAGGTCATCGGCAATCTCGTCGATAATGCCTTCGATGAGGTGGAGAAGCTCCCTGTTGAGGAACGGGAGGTTCATCTTACGGGATGGGTAGAGAACGGGGACTTCCATATTAAGGTGAAGAATCCTTGCCTGCAGCCTCCTTCCCCCGAAGCAACGGAAGAACTCTTCAAGCCGGGCTTCTCCACGAAGGAAGGCGAGCATCACGGTCTCGGGCTGTCGATTATTAAGGGGATTGTCGAGAGTTACAAAGGCAGCATCAAAGTCAAGATAGAAGACGGCTGCATCGAGTTCCATGTCCGGATTCCGGGACAGTAGAGACCCCTTCCTGTCGTCCTCTCCCCCAACAAATAGCCGCCAGACCGGCAGCGTCCACAGCTTCTCTCCCGTTTCGGATGGAGAGACCTACGGATGCCGCCCGGTTTCTGGCGGCTATTTGGTCGTTGCTGTCTTCCCTTCGGAAGCCTGACATAAACCCGGGAAGTCCAGGGAACACTGGGCACATACCTGGAGCCAAGGGCTGCGGTGTTGAACGTATCCGGAGGAGGGGGATCTGTATGAAGGAGGATAAGGACCGGTTCTTGTCTGACCGGTTCACCATGGAACCGGCCTCTGACCAAGAGTTGCAGAAGGCAATCTGGGGACAACCCTGGGGGGTGCTCTGTCCTGTCGGCCTTATCCGACAGGTGCTGATGCACCGTCCTGGGGACGAGGTGCTGGCCATTCCACAGGACCAGTACGAGGTGGAGGCCGGCGCGCTTCGCTTGCGTCATGTGCACGGCCGCAGCCAGAGCCGAGGTCGGGGGCAGGCGCCGCCCGACCTCGGCCTGCTGCAGGCGCAGCATGATGGTATCGCCCAAGCTCTGCGGGATGCGGGAGCGGAGGTGCTGCTGCTTGATCCGCCGGCCGCGGGCCTGTGGCCCGACCGGATGTTCACCCGGGATCTCGGCATGGTGCTGCCGGGCGGGGTCGTCCTCTCCCGCTTCGCGCTCGACCTGCGTCAGGGAGAGACCCGCATGGCGCAGGCGACCTTCGGCCGGATCGGAATACCCATCCTCGGCGCGATTCACGGACACGGCTATGCCGAGGGCGGCAGCTTCGCCATGCTCGACCGGCGGACCGCCGTCATCGGCCGGTCCGAGCGGGTGAACGACGAGGGGATCGCACAGCTGCGGAATCTGCTGAAAATTCAGGAGATCGAGCTGTATACCCTTGATATGCCATCGGATAAGATCCATCTGGATGAAGCCTTCCTGATGCTCGACACCGACAAAGCGCTGGTGAATCCCCGGCTGCTCCCCCATTGGTTCTTGAAGGTGCTTCAAGACAAGGGGATCACCCTGCTTGCCGTCGACCCCGAAGATCCTCCGCTGACGGTCAATGCGCTGGCAGTTGCCCCCGGCAGGGTGCTGTTCTCCTCTTCGGCTCCCCGCACGATAGAGCTGCTGTCCAAGAACGGGATCGACGTCATCCCCGTCGACGCTTCCGAGATCTTCAAGATGGGCGGCGGTATTCACTGCATCACCCTGCCGCTGCTCCGGGAAGAGGGCGTGTCTTGAGCGCACGGCCTCTTCCCCTCGTCCCACACGGGATTGCTGCGGTTTCGTTACATGCACGATTACGCTTGCAACCCGCTGCTGAAGCGGGATTCTCTTTGGGCAGCGTTCATATTCCATTCCCTTGCCTTTCCCTCTCCTGCTCCCTCCGGCTGGGGCCGCTGCCATGCTTGGAATTTGTTCCCGTCCGGGTCTTGGAACGTAAGCTGCAGCCCGCAGCTGCCTTCATCGCGGGCTGTCCCCTCTACCCAGGCGCCGCCGGCCCGAAGCGAAGCATGGAGTTCCTCCTTTACAGCGGGACCGATTCCTGCCCCCGCTCTCCCGCCGCGGCCGCTTTCCGCTTCCGTGAAATCGTGAAGATTCCCCCGAGCACGAACACGATCCCCACGAGATGGTACCAATGAATCGGTTCATGCAGTACGGCATACGAGAGAACAACCGCGCTTACCGGCATCAACGCGGAGAAGACCGCCGACGAGCCTGCCGGAATCTGGACCATGGCCTGGTTCAGAAGAAGTACCGCGAACACGGTGACTCCAACTCCCGTATAGGCCAGAAGCCCCCATGTCAACGGGGTGGCGGACAGCAGATCGAAGGATGCGGCCTGGTACACGGCAAAAGGGAGGAACAGGACGCAGCCGATCGTGCTCGTCATCGCAGCGGAAGCGAGGGGGCTGAGATCGGCCGAGAGAAGCTTGCCGAACGTCATGAATACCGCTTCGCCGACTACCGCCCCGAAGATCAACAGGTTGCCCCAGAGAGAGAGGCTCCACTGGGAGCCCGATAAGATGCCGAATACGTTGATGACCAAGGCCCCGGCGAAGGCAAGCGAGATCCCGCTGAGCTGGTGCGGGGATAGTTTCTCTTTGAAGCACAATAACGATATCAGTCCGATCACCGCCGGCGTCGTGCTCGTGATGATCCCGCTCTCTACCGCGCTCGTGAATCGCAGCCCGTACAGCAAGCAGAAGCTGAACAGAAACACCCCGACGAAGGACTGTGTGAATACGATCAGGAAATCCCGGCGCGACAGCCGGGGGAAGGCGCCCTCCTTATACCACAGCAGGGCTCCCAAGATCAGCGCACCGATGAACAGGCGGATACCCGAAGCCAGGAAGACGGGAACCGTGGAACTAAGCACCTTATTGACCACAATGAAACTGCCGATCATGCACATCGCCAGCGTTAATTTCAAGTACGGGTTTACTTTATAGTCCGTCATGGGGTATTCCCTTCTTCAAAACGTACTGATGCATTTCATGCTGTGAATCTTCCGCGCGATGCTGTCTACCGCACGGTCGATATCCTCGAAGGTGAGGCCGGGATGCAGACAAAACCGGAGAGAACTGTTCGCCTCCTCCTTCGTCAGTCCGATCGCCGTCAGCACATACGAGGGCTCCAGGCTGGCCGAATTGCACGCCGATCCCGAGGACAGGGCGACGTCACGAAGGCCGGTTACCAAGGTCTCCGAACTTACGCCCGGGAACTGCACATTGAGTATATACGGCACACTCACCGTGCAGTCCGTCGTCAGTACAAACTCATCCACGTGCAGGCTCAGCGCATGAACCAAGTAATCCCTAAGCCGTTCGGCGGCCTCATAGTTCTCGTCCAGCTCGCGTCCGATCATCTCGCAGGCCATGCCGAGCCCTACGATCAGCGGTGTCGGCAGGGTTCCGCTCCGCAGCCGGTTCTGCCCGCCGCCGAAGAGGATCGGCCTCATGCGCCGCGCCACCTCAGGATCAACGTACAGCGCCCCAATCCCTTTGGGGCCGTAGATTTTGTGGGCGGAGAGGGACAGCGCCCCAATACCCAAGTCTTTCACATTCAGCTCCAGCTTGCCTGCCGCCTGGACGGCATCGACATGGAGAATGACGTGGCGATCCGCACAGAGGCGCGCGATCTTCTCGATCTCCTGGATCGTACCGACCTCCGAATTCACATAGGCGATGCTGAGAATCCGGGTATGCTCGTCGATCAGAGGCTGCAGCGAATCCAGACAGATGCGCCCGTTGCGCTGCACTTCCGCATACCGGGCGCCGATGCCGCGGCGCTGCAGCTCCTTCGCGATATCCAGACTCGACTTGTGGTCGGTCGGACAGAACACCGCATTCACCGGGCTCTTCTCGTGGACATCGAATACCCCGAACAGCGCCAGGTTATTGCTCTCGGTCGCCCCCGAGGTCAATACGATCTCATCCGGCTCGGCGCCGATGAAACGGGCCACCTTGGCCAGCGCTCCGTTCACCGCATGCTTCGCCTTCTTCCCGAGGAGATGCTGGGACGACGGATTGCCGAACTCCTCACAGAAATAGGCGGTCATCGCCTCCGCGATCTCCCTGCGGCAGGGTGTGGTAGCGCAGTTGTCCAAATAAATGACGGACATGAATCTCCCCTCCAATCGCGAATGGTTTGAAGGGGCTGCGGTAGGCAGCCCCTTCCTCTTATGAGTAGAATACGGAGAAATTCACCATCTTTTCGTAGATTTCTTCCGTGCTCATCTCCCCGCTTCCGCCCGGGTCCGCGATGATGATCTTCATGTCCTTGAGCCCATAGAGATTCAAAGCGATTTCCACTCCCGTACGAACCGGTTGATAGCATTCGCCCGGAGCAAAGACAACCATAAGGCGATGGCCGGCTTTGTGCACTTCCGAGATCATCTCGGTCACTTCGCCCGCACAGCCCGTAATGCCGCAGGAAATCAAGGTTTTGTAATTTCCCTCCTCGTCCAGGAATGTGACTTCGGATTGGGTCGGGCGGTCCGCCACCATCCGTTTTTCCAGCTTGCCGTCTTTCACGAGCTTATCGGCGCTTTTTTGGAATCTGTATTTCAGCCAGGTCTCAGGGAAGGCGAGGGGATGCTTTCGGCTCGAGAGCATGTGTTCCGAACCGAAGCCTTGGTCTTGCAATGTCTCTATGTAAACCGCAGGAAGTTCGGAGAATCGTTCGTAGAATTGCTGGCGAAGCTCGGAAGCCGTCCCTTTCTCAGGAACATACTGCCAGTCGTTAATAAGGAGAAGAAACTTGATATCCGAGAATTGTTCGCTGAACTCTTTGGCGAGTTCGGCGCCTTTGGTCCACGTGTAAGCCGGGAATATACCGACCCGGTTCGCGATCCGCTGCTTCATGAGGTCGGTTTTCTGCTCCTCCATCACACCGGGTACCAGACAATCCTGAGCTTCATCCAAGAAAAGCATAAAATGGCCGGCCATGATAACCAACTCCTGCTGCTCCGCACTCGCCACTTCTTTTCGAAGCAGTTCCAAGAGTTCCTCTTCCGAGCCAACAAACCGATGGTATCCTTTCTTCTTTGCCTTCTCTACCATTTCCATGGAGTTTCTCTCCTCTGGTTTATAAAATTGGAGGCGGTACCTGGATTCGAACCGAGGGGTCAAGGATCTGCGGTCCTTTGCCTTACCGCTTGGCTATACCGCCGTAGGCATATCAACGCATCGGGGGAAAATGGAGGCGGTGCCTGGATTCGAACCGAGGGGTCAAGGATTTGCGGTCCTTCGCCTTACCGCTTGGCTACACCGCCATTGTGCCGTACTATATTACTGTGTATCCTGCGCCTATCGCTTAGGAACTTTCAAGCCGGCTGAAGCGTTCTTCGAGTCTCGCTTTCAGCTCCAGAAGCTGCTTGATTTCCACAGTCAACGCCTGGATCTTCTTTTCGTACAGGGGCTTAACTTCCGTACAGAAGGCCTCCTGGTGCTTCAATACGCAGTTCAGGAACCCGGCAATCTGTTCGGTCGTGAACCCGAGACTCAAGTAAAATTGAATGGTTTTGATACGGTCGACGGCAGCCCCGTCATAATGCCTGTACCTGTTTTCCAGCCGGTCCGAGGTGAGTAACCCTTTTTGTTCATAGTGCCGCAGACACCGGACACTCACACCCGTTTTTTCGGACAGCTCACTGATTTTCATCGCTTCATTATCCCTGCCTTTTGAATTGTAAACTATGACACTAGTGTCATAGTCAATCCCTTAATTTTCATATTCTGTAATTTTGTAATGTAACCCCCTTTCCTGTCTGCCCTCTTCAGGCAGGTTCCTATCCATCATAATAGATTATGTAAAATATTGGAACGTGCATTTTTATTCAAATGGGGGGGAATATTCTGGTCCGGGGCAGCGGCAGGATACGAATAGGCGCTGCCCCTTACCGCTCCAACAGCGGCTTGAAGCTTGCGCCGCGCGAAGGCAACAACAAACAGCCGGGCAGGGGATATGTCCCTGCCCGGCTGTCATTCCTTCACAGTGTTATTTATTGTCCGCTCCCCAGCTGAAGCAGCCGCTTGATCATCACGGCAGCCTGCGCACGGGTTGCTGAGCCTTGCGGCTCAAACGTATCCGCTGCGGTGCCCTGGATCAGGCCGGCTTCCATCGCAGCGGCAGCGGCAGCTTCAGCCCAGGAGGAGATGCTTCCCTGGTCTTTGAACTGCTGCAGCGCTTCGGCTGTTGCCTCCTGCTGCCGAGCGGCTTCCCGCAGGTACAGATTCGCCCGCCAGATCAGCACCGCCATCTGCTCCCGGGTGATCCATGCATCGGGCGCAAAGCGGTGATCCGCAACACCCTGGAGCAGCCCTGCCTCCGCGGCTGTTCTTACATCAGCCGCATACCATGCGTCCTCCGGAACATCGCTGAATCCTTGATAGCCTGGTGCAGCTATCGGCTTCAGATCCAGTGCCCGGACGAGCAGCGCGGCGAACTCCGCCCGGGTGACCGGTCGATCTGGGTGGAACGCTCCCGGAGCCGCTCCGCTGACGAGCAGCCGGCGGGCCATCCAGCCAATATCGGTTGACGCCCAGTGTCCTGTAGTATCGCCGAATGGATCGGCATAGGCCATGACTGCATACGTACCGGAGGAAGCTGCCTCGATGGCAGCCCTGCTGCCGGATACCCGCTGCTGGTTCCAGACGAAGGCCCACTTGGCGTCTGCCGGGTCATACCGGTAGACCGCCTCCTGCCTGCTCTCCACCACCGGCAGTTCCACCACCACGGGATGACCAAAGGCCAGCTGGGCTGCCTTCTGCTCGTGCACCATCTCCCAGGCAACCTTCACCGCTTGCCCGGAAGGCTGCAGCGCGTCGCTCTGACGGGCCGCTGCTGCAAAGACTGCCTTCTGCTCGGCGGCGGAGACCGCGCCCAGGGAGAAGTTCAGATAAGCTCCTGCCGGCAGCTGTACCGTGGCCAGCAGGGCCGGCGGTATGGAGGCCTGCAGCCCAGCTGCCGTCCGGAAGACGACGCCGGCATGGCTCTCCGTCAGCTTCGCAAGCGTGTCTGCCGAGAGCTGCAGCACATATTCCTCCGCCTGCTCTTTCACTTCGACGAGCAGCTGCTTTTGCCCGTCCGCTCCTGCCAGCAAGGCGGAGGCAATGGCATCGCTCCGCAGCGTAATGCGGAGCCCAGTACCCCCGCTCGCGCTGGTGAACGCTTCTGCCTGCGTCAGTACCGGCTGGGCTGGAGGCGTGGATCCTCCGCCGGAGGATCCTGTACTGCCGCCATTCCCGCTGTTATCTCCTCCGCTGCCGCCGCCCGTATCCGTCTCGCGGTTCACCGCAATCTTATACGTCCGCTTCGCTGCGCCGTCCTCGGCGGTGACCACGACTTCGATCTGGCCTCCCGCCGGGATGGCCACAGTCTTGGCCGTGCCGCTCACGGCGGCTTCACCGGCGATGCTCACACTCTTCGCCTGCGGATCTTTGGCCGTCGCTGTCACCTGCAGCTCAGTGGCATTCGCCGCGACTTCGACGGCGTACGTCTCCACTGCCGGATCAAACACCGGCGACAGCGTGCCCGGCGTGACCTCCAGCGCCGACAAGGCCGCCTCGGTTCCCAGCGGATCCGTGGCCCCGCGGACAACCTCCACGCTGTACTCCCGCACAGTCACACCGTCCGCTGCGGTTACCCGAACCGCGATGGAACCCGTGCTTGGAATCTGTACCGTTCTGCGTGCACCGTTCGCCGCCGCCGTCCCGTCGATTACCAGCCGGGCCGACGCATCTGCCAGGGATGCTGTCAGAGTCACTGTCTCTGCCGCTTGAGGAACCTGAACCTTGTAGGACCGTACCGATGGGTCAAAAGCCGGTGTTAGCGCACCTTCCTCTACAGCCAGCGAAGCGAGCGCCGCATTGCGGGACGCGCCGGCCGTATTCACTGCCTTCAGCGTCTTCTCTGCCGCTCCGTTGCCAGCCGCATCCGTGACTGCTCCGGCCAAGATGCCGAGCTGGGCTTCGGTTCCCGGAGCCAGCGGATCGCTCAAGGTGAGAACCACCGTTCGTTCGTATTCTCCATCCGCGGACAACTGCTCACCTGCCGGATTCGGCTTCAACGCCTTCACCGCAGACACGATGCGGTCCCTGCTCCCGTTCAGCGTGAACTTCGCCGCATCCACGATCCCGCCGAGCTTCTCGTTGAATGTGATGCGGAGGATCGAGCCTTCGCCTTCCGCACTCACTTCATCGGCAGCAGCGGTTGGCCCCTCTTCGTCCAGCGCCCGCACTTCGAAGCTGCCTGTATGGGTATCCGTCATCCAGACTCCTGCGTAGCTCTGGAAGCCGGCGGTTACCTTCACGCCGTAACCTGCGCCAAGCTTCAGCGCGGTCTTGGAAGTGAAGCGGATGATCTTCGAGAGATCGGCTCCGTCTGGATCCGCCGGATTATCGACCGGCTGTACGAAGGATATACTGCCTTCCAGCGGGCCATCCGGCCCCGTCACGGTGATCGCTTGGGCCGCTGCCGCTGCATCCGTTACTTTGACATACTTGCTCAGCTCGATATCCACATAGCTGCCGGCAGACCCGCTCACACCGGTTACCGATTGAACTTTGGGCGCTGCATAAGATACGAGTCCGGCATTCACTTCGGTATGCGGAGGCGGGACATCCAGCTCGGCACTCGACTTCGTCTCGTAGCCGTCCTTCTCCCAGACTACCTTCCACTTGCCTTCCGGAACGTCCCAGCCATACTTCCCCTGATCATCCGTGTTGTGCGGATTCACCTGCTCATACGGGCCTGCATCCCAGACGACCCACTCCTTGGTGGCCGGCTGCTGATACAGTACCGTGGCCTTCACACCGCTCAGACGGTTGGCAGGGACAGCCTCGTACACAAATCCGCTTGGGTCATAAATCCAGCGCAGACGGGCGATTTTCTTGCGCTTGCGTTTCTTCTTTTCGTCTTCGTCTTCGTCGCGGCATTGGTTGTACCCAGTTCCGATAGAGTCAATCTGCTCGTCAACATAGTTATCGATCTTGTCTTCTATGACGGCCGACGCGCCCGCGGCTGCAATCGCCCCCGGTCCGGTCAGACCCATGGCTCCCGTCCAAGCGCCGAGGGCGACCTTCCCTATTTCGCCGCCTACGACGGCAACCAGTGCTTTACCCGCCTGCTTGACGGTAGTCGGCAGCTCCTGGATGCAATCCATTCCGCTGGCTTCCACTTTGTAAGCAATCTTGTTAATTTTCTCGGCGAACTCCATGCTGTCTTCATACTGCTTCTTGATTTTGTAGACAGTACCGGCATCCTCGCCGCCTTCGCCGTACTGCACATACGTTTCGACCGAAACGTCTGCAAGTGTACCGAAGTCGGGGCCTTCATCTGCAGCCAGAGCGCGAACCTTGGCGGCCAGGGCAGACTTCAGGCTTCCGGGTATGCCGCTTGGGAACAGCAGCTTCATCGGCATATAGCCTGACGTAACGGTCTTGAACCCATCGCCCGTCTCCGTTACGCGGACCGAACCGTTCAGCATCGGCAGGCCGGACCGCTGCGCCAGCTCGATCTCCTGCGGGGAAGCCGTATATTTCGCGTCCGGACTAATGCTGAGCTTCTCCGTAATCTTAAGGCCCGGCAGCTGCGGAAAGGTCATCTGCACCGTACCTGCATACTTGCCGTCCTGGAGCTCGAACGGTGAGGTCACCTCGGCCACAAAGTCACGCATGGCCGGCGGCAGCGTCTCCCGGAGTTCCTCCAGCGTCGGCTGCTTGTCGTCCAGTACGAACGGCTTCGGCTTGACGTCATAATCCACATAGATCGCGCCAAGTGCCCCCTTATCGGTCGGCGTCAGAGCACGGAAGATGCCGCCTTCCCGGACCGCCTTCACCGGCTCCCCGGACTGGCCTTCGAGATAAATCTCGACATTCTCCACCTCATCCGGCTTGTCGAACTTCAGCTCGAACTGGAACGGGTTGCCCGGAACCACCGTATACGGCAGATTCGGAATGCCCTCGCGCAGGTTCAGTGTCACCCATCTGCCCTCCGGCGCCTGCGCCATCGCAAGCTCGAGCAGCTGCGGCTTCACGGTGTCATAGTGGACATAGGATACAGGCGACTGAAGCTTCACAGCGCCCGAATCCACTTCCGCACGGATCGCATGCACACCTGGATCCCCCAGGTCCGGCAGATCCTGAGCCGCCAGCAGCCAGAAGCCCGTACCCGATGCCGCTACGCTTCCGAGCAGCAGCTTGCCATCGTATACCTTGACCTGGCTGCCTGCCGGAGCCACTCCGCTGAGCTTCAGCACCGGGGTGCTGCTGTCCGCCGGCCGGGAGACCCGCTCCGGCGCTTCCAGCGTGACCAGCGGAGCATCCAGCAGTATACTGCCGATCGACTCCTCGATCGGCTCCGCTCCCATCGTGGCGCGGATGCGGGCCGATGACTTGGCCGAGCTCTTGTTGAACGCCGGGTCCACCTTCAGCTGGAAGCTGAGGGTACCGGACTGCTTCTGCGCCACGGTGCCGACCGGCAGGATAAGCGTCTGGCCGTCGAGGACCGGATCAACCGCCAGCTGGACACCGCTGACCACGATACGGCCGGCTGCATCCTTCACCGGCGTCGTTCCTTCCGGAATGTCGATGAGCAGCTTCACTTCACTGGCGTCCACGCTGCTGCTGTTTTTATATCCGGCCCGCAGAGTAACTGTTCCCCCCGGAGCGATCCGGGAGCTCACCGCGTTATAGTAATTGCCGTAGTAGTTGGAGAAATAGCTCTTGGAGCTGAACGACACGCTCCCCACCTGCAGAATCTGCCGATCCGATACGGTAAACTGCACCGTCGCATATTCGTATTTCAGAGGGCTGCCTGGCAGCGCCCCGCTGAGCTCCATGACATAAGTGCCGGCCTCGGGCACATTAATATGGAAGGAACCGTCTCCCTCGAAGTCATTATCACTGAGATAGGACGAGGCCGAGCGGTATCCCTGCTCCTGCAGCTTGTAGAGGCCGCCCGAAACCCAGCGGTGATGGGTCTGCGCCAGCTTGCCTTGAATGCGGGCCCCTTTTTCTTCCAGGAACAGCTTGGCGGTTGCATTGCTATTCTGATCCAGCACCACATCCGTACAGCTAGTCATATAAGCTGGAATACTGCCCGTAACACATACCGATACGGTATCACCAGGTGATCCATAGAATTGATGGGCGTTCTGGAAGTATCCGCTCATCCATCCGCGTTTGGATTCAATACGCGTCAGGAAGGCCATTTCCTCCATATTAACTGGCGGTCCGAAGTCCGTATCCTCGAGATACTTCAGACGCACCTCCGTATTCACCACACCCTTGCCCGGCTGCTTCACCGCCAGATCCAGTGTGGTGGTCCCGCCTTCCGTCACCTGCGCCGTAACCGGTCCAGCCGTGCTGTATAGATACGAAGTTTCGACGACTTCCATCTTGGCTTCGCCCTTCAGCAGAGAGAGACGGTAAGCCCCCTCCAGGTTCGTCCGCGCACGCCGGACCACCGGCTGCCCCTTGAACGTCTGGGTCGAGGTGACATACGCATTGCGAACCCCCTTGCCATCAGGTCCCTTGACGAAGCCCTCCAGAACGCCTTCGCCCGGTGCCCGAAGCTTAATGACCGGCTCGTTGGTGCCGGGCTTGAGGAGGATATCCTGATTCGCAGGCTGATCATACATCCGGTCTCCGATATTCACCTTGGCGGTGACGGAATCCCCCGCCTTCAGATAGTCGGTCCAAGGGGTCCAGCCGTCCCCATAGGTGGAGGAGGCATCGATATAGCTCTGGTCTGGACCGAACAGCTGCACTTCTACACCGCTGACGGGCTGCCCTGTCGGGTCCACCACCTGGAACCGGATATTGGCTGGCTGCTCGATGTTCATGCCGGCTGTACTGACTTTGCCGCCTGCCGCCTGTACCTGCTCCAGCTTGCCCCAAGTATGGCGGCCATCCGGGGAACGCAGGGTGAAGCTGTAATCCTTGCCCGGATACAATCCGTTCACCACATAGGCATCCGAATTCGGGAGGAGCGTGATCTGCTCGCCGTACTGGCGGCTCGACGCGGTCAGCATGCTGCCTGCCAGACTGGCGCCGCTCGGATTCGTGAAGGTGAGCTTCACAGCCCCTGCCACCGATACCGGGAATCCGTCAGCCGGCTTCTCCAGGATAGTACCTGGCTTCGCCGGGTCTGTCAGCCGGACATTCAGCGAGGTCATCTGGCTGACGCCGTTCTCCATCTTCCACCAGCCCGTATAGGTGCCGGGTGCGCTCTCCGTGAGCGTGATCGGGACGGTGCGTGTATCCTGCTCCGTCTCATTCTCCCACGCGATGTAGGTCAGCGCAGCCTCTGCCTGTTTGCCCGGTTCGCCGTAAGCCGTGATGCCTACTTTGCTGCCCGGAAAAGCCAGACCATTGCGCATCTCTTCAACATCCCACTGAACCCGCAGGCCGCCGGCGGGATTCTCTCCTCCGCCCGATCCCAGCTTGTAAGTCGGCCCGCCATAGCTCTCGCGATAGGCCGTGTTCACCGCTTCCACCTGGAACTCGGACTCGATGCCCGGCAAGAGTCCCTGTGCGGTGAATGTGCTGCTGCCCGCTCCCCGGTGTTCGACATAGCCGATGTTCTTGCCGTCCTGGTAGACGTGATACCCGAGTACGCCCGAAGCATCCACGGCATCCGGCCAGCTCAGCGCAACGCTGTTGTTCGTGTGGTTCGACGCTTCCAGCTTGCTGCCTGCCGGCCACGCCGGGGCTTCTCCCTTCTCCGCGATGAAGATTCCCGGGAAAGGAATCCCTTCGCTGCCGCTGCCATAGGAATAGAGGTACTCCGAGAGGTATGCAACGAGCTTGCCCCCATCTCCTACAAGGGGAGATTGGCTGGGTTGAACGAGCGGGTAGGGCGCCTGGGGCACCGCTACCTGATACGCCGTCTGGGATGCCACATCTGCTACATAGGCCTGCTCCGGAATGTCATTCTCCTCATCATTGTCATGGTCGTCATCTGTATCCTCCACCGACACATAATCCAGATGGAAGCCCACATAGCGGCCGTCTCTGCTGATGGAAGGACTGAGGCTTTCCCGGTTGAAGGGAATGCCTCCCTCCGCCAATGAAATCCGCTTGGTAGCCAAGGTATTGCGGTGATATACAAAGATATCCTTCACTTCGTTCGTATCGCCCGGATCCAAATTCTCCGCCCGGGATTCATAAGCAATGACCGAGCCATCCGCGCTGATGGACGGCAGGGTGCTGTCCCCCTCGCCTGCGGTCCCGCCTGCCCCCATGCTGGCCAACTGAGGTCTGGCACTGCTGTCTTCGCGGTCATATACATAGATATTGCGCTGGCCGTAAGTATCCTTCTCCACGAATTTCGCATCGCTCTGGAAAGCGATATAGCGACCGTCCGCGCTGATGGACGGAGCCTCGCTGTCGCCTAAGTCGTATTCCCCCATACCGGGCTGCGTGCTGATCCGCTTGGTCGCGGCCCTCTCCCGGTCATAGACGAAGACGTCCCTCAGATCGTCATTATCTTCCGGTACGATACCCGGGGCATCGGAATCAAACGCCACATAACGGCCGTCCGCACTGATGGCTACCCGGTCCGTGCCGTCACGGGAGTCCGTGCTGCCCTCCACCGTCGTAATGGGCGTCAGGTTCCGGGTCTCCCGGTCGTATAGATAAACCTTCGTTCTTTCCTTCCAATCCTCCGTGGAGTTCTTATAGGAAAAGGCCACATACCTGGCATCGCTGCTCAGGTCAAAATACAGCACTTCATCGTTCAGCAAGCTATTGGATGGAGACTGGATATCGTCCATCGCCCCTGTCTTGCGGTCATAGACGGTAATCATCTGGTTCACATGGGCGGGCTCCTCCGTGACGAGCTCCAAGCGTTTGAACGCAATATACCGACCGTCCGCACTCATCTTCAGCACCTGGTCTTCCGGGTGATAGATCGATGGAATCTTACTGCGGTCGATCTTCGTCAGCAGATTCCAGGACAGCGGTTCACCTGCTGTCACGGGCTCCGGCACGAAAGGCACCGGCGGCAGCGGGTTGATGCTGCCACCGCCTTCCGGCCCGTAGACTGCGTTCATGACCGTATCCGCCGTGTGGATACTGGAGAGATCGGTCTGCTCCGGCCCCACGGCCGCGGCCGCTCCCAGATCACCGAGAACCATCGTGGCGGCCAGCAGCAGCGCCGTTCCCCTCTTCCATAACCTGCTTCGTTTTCTTTTCATCCTGCCATCCCCCGTCGCCTCAATACTCACGTATCGAAAATTCATCATGAGTATCAGTGTAAACGGGATGACTTTCACTCCGATAGTGACACCGGTAACTGAGATGGTCACTATTTTAAGTGACGCAGGTCTATATACCTTTACGATGATGCGGATCATATTTACGAGAGGACATCCGGGCAGGAATAGGGTAGAATGCTAAGTGCAGGAGGCCCTTCCACATGGCAGAATGCCTGCTCTATGACTCTTCCAAGGCTAACCAAATCGAGCTGATTTACTATCAATCAATAGGGGATGAGCCGTCTGCAGTATCAACAAGGCCGCAATAATGAAGCACGGCTGCTGATCCAAAACGCTCACTCTATCATTGAATCGGGGAAGCCAATCATTGGAATGCGCGAGGAAATCAAACATTGATATGAATCCGCTTGCAGAAATACGTCAGAAGAGCATAGTCAACCATCAATTATACCAAGAAGCATATGTTGTGCTGAGATCATATTCCTTAGGAGGAGACCATGAACAAGGCAGCCGAAAATCTATTACATAAGATCTGGACCCAATTGACCCACATTTATAAGAAAGAAAAAGAGAGGATCGATAGCCTAAAAGGGCTGAGTCCGCTGCACCCGGGGATGATGGATTATGTGAAGGTAAGCTTCATTCCAAGCCATTCCTACTCCGTAGCAGATCAGATTGCCCTCGACATCTACAAGCCCCTTTCCTTCAGTGACCACTCCTACAAACTGGATGCGGAACCTGATATGGGGGAGTTAAGTGATGACATCCTGATCCAAGAGTTTTTCCCTGCCCTGCGGGTGCGTATGGAACAGATTTTCACGTCGGATGAATACAGCGAGCATTTTTTCGGGTATCAACTGCAGCTTGTGCTGGAGTTTCAAAGAGAGACTTCTACGCTGCTGCACCAGGAATATCTCTGTAATGAAGGCAAGCTCAATAAGTTGAAGGGGCAGCTGAACCGATTTATAGAATCCAAGGTATGGAAGGACCTTCCGGTGCTTCCTTCAGAGCGGGACGAGTTCTTCTTTGCCAGACATCTGATGAATCCGGACCTGATGGAGCAGGACCCGGCCGTCGTCGAACCGCTAATTCGCCGCCTGAACGACAAACTTCGCACGAACCATAAGCACAGGGAAAAGTGGCAGTACACTTACGTGTCCGCATTTAAAGAATGGGCCGAGGAGAAGTTCCTGGACTCCTATTTTGAACGCACCGGGAATTGGGGGATGGATCTTCAGCTGCTGCCGGATGACAAACGCCCGTCCCTTCAGACGCGTGAGATAGACTTTTTTCTGTATGCCGCACTGCACATTGGACGCAAGGAACCAGATACCCGCAAAAGTTATCTGGAACTCGCCGTACAGCTCGGTTCAGAACAAGCGTCAGCCTATCTGACAAAGGGCAGCGGTCAGTTTGCGGCCAGTTATGCAGGAAGTCTGATGTCAGGAAAAGCCAACGATATTATGCAGCGTATCGAGATTCGGATCCATTCCGAAGAAGAAGCGGCTTACCGGGAAGCGCTCGAGTACCTATGCGGTCTTCTGCGGGAAGGCTTTCCCAAGACGTATCAGTTGAAGCTGAAGAGTGCCGAGAAACATTGGCTTCCAGTGAAGACCCTGGCCAAATCCAATCTGCATCAATTTTTTGCAAACTCACTTCGTTATGAGGCCCTGTTCCCGCTGCTTGCGGAATATGCCGAGCTGGCTATGGAGGAATTCGCTTGGTATGGCGATGTAGAAAGCGGCGTAAAGTCCGTGATGCCCGGAACGTACGCCGTTTGGGGACTTGGGTTGTACAGCGATGCCTACTTCCCGCTGATTCGCCGTTATATGGAGCTGGTCGATAGTGAACATCAGTCCGCACAGGATAGTTACGCCGAGGCTTTTGTAGAGCGTCATGGATTGAATGCCGGGACCATGCCTACTTTCGTCTCCATCCTTCTTGGCGGCAGCGATATGGCTAAGCCTCTAAAGGGCGTGGCGATAGATACACCGGATCTGGTAGATGCTCTGATCCTGGCGCTTGAAGACAAGAAAGACCACCAGCGGGAATTCGCCCTGCATCGGATATTCGGCAGTGAGAAGAACCGATTAGCGGTACTGAAGCAGGTAGAGTCCCCTCAGAAGGAGCGACTGGAAGAGCTGATGAAGAAATCAAGAGCAAGCAGGTAGAACGGTTAGGCTTAGGGAACAGGGGGAGGGTCATCCTGCAAATCAGTTCGCCATGCCCCTTTTCCCACCCCGCAATTCATCCCATTCTTATTTCCACAAGGCTTTCCGGCTTTCCCTCCCCCTCCACTCCTATTCTATTTACTCTAAAAAAAGCCGAGCAAATCTCAGGAAATCATCCTGGATCTACTCGGCTTTGATACAACAACTACTTGATTTGCTTTGATATGAGTTACTCTACGGTAACGCTCTTCGCCAGGTTGCGCGGCTTGTCGACATCGTTGCCGCGGGCCAGCGATGCGTAATAAGACAGCAGCTGCAGAGGCACAACGGACAGCGCCGGTGTCAGCAGGGGCAGCGTAGCCGGGATGGAGTAGACGGCTTCAGCTACTTTACCGAGCTCGGTCTCCCCCTCATTGTGAATCCCGATCACGTGGGCGCCGCGCGCCGTCACTTCCTTGATATTGCTGACCGTCTTCTCGAAGAGGTCCTCCTGTGTAGCGATCGCGATCACCGGAATTCCTTCCTCGATCAGGGCCAAGGTACCGTGCTTCAGCTCACCCGCGGCGTAAGCCTCGGAATGAATATAAGAGATTTCTTTGAGCTTCAGCGAACCCTCGAGGGCAACGGCATAATCGAGACCACGACCGATGAAGAACAGGTTATCGTGCGTAGAGATCTGCTCTGCCACTTCTTTGATCGCATCCGCGCCAGCCAGGATTTGCTCCACTTTCTCAGGCAGCGCCTGCAGGCCTTCGATGACCTCGGCGATGTACGCTTCGTCCTGCGAACCCAAGGTTTGTGCCAGATACAGGCCCAACAGATAGAATGCGATCAACTGGGATGTGTAAGCCTTCGTGGAAGCGACCGCGATCTCCGGTCCCGCCCAGGTGACGATCACGTCGTCCGCCTCACGGGATACGGAGCTGCCGACCACGTTCGTAATGGCCAGTACGCGGGCACCGCAGCGCTTCGCTTCCCGCAGAGCAGCCATCGTATCGGCCGTTTCGCCGGATTGGCTGACGACGATCACGAGTGTCTCCGGCGTAATGATCGGAGCGCGGTAACGGTACTCGGAAGCTACGTCCGTTTCTACCGGAATACGAGCCAGCTTCTCGATCACCGTCTTACCCACAAGACCGGCATGGTAGGCGGTTCCGCAAGCGACGATATGCACTTGGCGAATGCTGCGGACTTGATCCGCTGTCATGCCGATTTCCGGCAGAAGAACCTTCTTGCCGCTTTCGTCGATTCTTGCACCCATTGTATCCCGGTAGGCCTTTGGCTGCTCATGGATTTCCTTCAACATGAAGTGATCGTATCCGCCTTTTTCCGCCGTCACAATGTCCCAATCGACATGGAATAATTCCCGGGAAATAAAATTCCCCTCCAGTGTCATTAATTCGACACCTTCACGTGTCAGCACCGCCATTTCGCCGTCGTTCAGAATATACACGTTCCGCGTATATTCGAGGATGGCCGGGATGTCGGAGCCGATGAAGTTCTCCCCTTCGCCGACACCGATGATCAGCGGGCTCGCCAAACGCACGGCGACCAGCTTATCCGGCTCGAATTCCGTCAAGACGCCGAGGGCGAATGCACCCTTCATGCGGGTAACGGCTTTCTGTACCGCTTTGACGATATCGCCTTCATACAACGAAGCGATCAGATGCGAGATGACTTCCGTATCCGTCTCCGATACGAATATACGGCCTTGGGCCGCCAATTCTTCCTTCAGCGAGATATAATTCTCGATAATTCCGTTATGCACCACGGAGAACTTATGGGAGTTATCCGTGTGCGGATGGGAGTTCACGTCCGATGGCTTGCCGTGCGTAGCCCAGCGGGTATGCCCGATGCCGATCGTTCCGCTCAGCGGAGCTTCTTCCAGCTTCGACTCCAGTACGGCCAGACGCCCCTTCGATTTTTTCACCTGCAGCCCTTCGCCCGTGAAGACAGCCACACCGGCCGAATCATAGCCGCGGTACTCCAGTTTCTTCAATCCCTCGATCAATATATTCTGGGAATCGCGTTTCCCCACATAACCAACAATACCGCACATAAGAGCGTACCTCCTGAAAGTATGAAGCTGTATGATACTTGAATGACTTTTGATCCCTGTCGAATACTTGTCGGCCCGGTCGCCCGGACGTTTTGCTCTTCGACTTCACGGTCTGGATCGCTCCCGGAAGGCCCCCGCCGAATATTTCGAACACCTTCACCTCGTCAACTGAACCATTCATTCCCCGTTGTTTTCTTGCCTGCGCCGTCTAGGGAGTAAGTTGGAGTCTGGTCAGCGGATTAGTTCCATAGACTCAGAATCAAAGACCGATACGCAGCAAAAAACCATACTTGAGACCATGATAGACCCAGTTCTGGCGCTTGTCGAACCAATGAACCTCGTTCCTCCTTCCTATTTCCGAGTAAAGACATATACCCATCTTATTCAATTCCCTTGGGAAGTGCAACTGATATTTTCACCATGTTTTCATGATGCTATTCCCATCATCTTCTCTTAGAGGCAGAGCGAAAAACCCACGGAAGCTGGAAGCTTCGGGGGTTTCGCTCTGCCTCGCCTTCTTGCTCGCTTATACGAGCTCACGCTCGATGACGTCGGCGATCGTCTTGACGTAAGCTTCTACCTGTGCCGCATCCGGCCCTTCAGCCATGACACGGATCAGGGACTCCGTACCCGACGGACGGACCAAGACCCGGCCGTTGTCGCCAAGCTCGTCTTCCACTGAACGAATGGCTGCCTCTACGGCTGCGTTATTGTTCAACTTGCTCTTATCCGCTACCCGGACATTGACAAGTGTTTGAGGATATTTGCGCATAATCCCTTTGAGCTCACTGAGACTTTGGCCCGACTGCACCAGCGTATCCATGACCTGCAGGGCCGTCAGAATCCCGTCGCCCGTCGTATTGTAGTCGAGGAAGATGACATGACCCGACTGCTCTCCACCCAGGTTGTATCCGCCGCGGCGCATTTCTTCCATAACATAACGGTCGCCGACGGCCGTCTTGGCTGCTTTCAGTCCCACAGCTTCAATGCCCTTGAAGAAACCGATATTGCTCATCACCGTCGTGACGATCGTACTTTCACGAAGCTTGCCCGCTTGGTTCAACGCATGGCCGCAGATACTGAGAAGATAATCCCCATCGATCTCTTCGCCCTTCTCATCGATAGCAATCAACCGGTCCGCATCTCCGTCGAAAGCCAGACCAATATGAGCGCCGCTCTCCACAACGAGCTTCTGCAGCTTCTCCGGATGGGTAGATCCGCAGTGGTCATTGATGTTGCGGCCGTTAGGCTCTGCACCGATCGTGATGACTTCCGCCCCGAGCGCTTCGAACACTTTGGGAGCGAGCTCATAAGCGGCGCCGTTGGCACAGTCGAGCGCCACACGGAAGCCCTTGAAGGAAGACTTCACCGTCGACTGGATATAGTCCATGTATAAGAACTTGGCCTCTTCATTGATCGTTACGGTGCCGATCTCTCCGCCAACAG
Organism: Paenibacillus caseinilyticus; assembly: GCF_027533645.1. Classification (GTDB taxonomy): domain Bacteria; phylum Bacillota; class Bacilli; order Paenibacillales; family NBRC-103111; genus Paenibacillus_G; species Paenibacillus_G caseinilyticus. The sequence goes on along the minus strand of NZ_JAQAGY010000029.1, from coordinate 17,185 downwards.
GCCGCGGCAGTTCATCCGTCTCGGCATCCATCAGCCTCTCGATTTCGAACTCGGTCTCATCCGTGAGCTTATACCCGTCCGCCCCAAAGAACTTAATGCCGTTATCTTCAACGGGATTATGCGATGCCGAGATCATTACTCCTGCATCCGCCTTCAAGAGCCGCGTCAAATAAGCAACGCCCGGTGTCGAAATAACCCCCAGTCGGATCACGTTGGCGCCGATCGACAAGAGTCCCGCTACAAGCGATGCTTCCAGCATGGGACCGGAGATCCGGGTATCTTGGCCGATCACGACCACCGGCTTCTCCACCTGACCTGCCAAGACATAGCCGCCGCAGCGGCCGATTTGATACGCAAGCTCCGGAGTGAGTCCCTGATTGGCTACCCCACGGACCCCATCCGTTCCAAAATATTTCCCCATAGTTCTGTTGTCTCTCCTCTGCTGACCATTACGAATGGATCATCTTTGCTTACTTTCACTGTATGCCGCCGGTCTATCCGGCATCCCAAGTTATGTAACAAACTATTCTCATTATTACGGATTCCTTACAGCCGGTCAAATCCAACTATTGGACCCCTCCCCCATTAAGGGGAAGGAGGTCCTACGGGTGGTGTCTGTTCCTGGTCCGGCACCGATTCCCCCGATGGGGCGGCCGGCGTTGCTTCTGACGACGAAGCAGGTACGGAAGGCTCTGCCGCCTGGTCCGCGGGTGCCGGCGCCGCCGGATTCGGCTGAGGCGTTCCGGCTTCGGGAGCGCTCGCCTGCGGCGTAGCCGCCGGCTCCTCTTTGGCCGGTGTCTGGGTCTGCGGAACCGAAGGAGCCGCCGTCTTCGCGGTAATCTCCACCGCCATCTTGAACTCCTGGCCGGTGCTCTTCTTCACGAAGGTCGGCAAATTCCAAGTCACGGGCACTTCATGCGTTCCCGGCGGCAGATTGCTTACATCCAGAATCGCCTGAACATCCTGCGGCTTTAATTTATCGACGAGGATTGGAGCGCCCTCCACCTTCAGATCGACGACGCCGCCTGCCGGACGGACAACCTTGGTGTTAAAAATATCGTTCTGTCCGATGATCGACAGTTTGATATCTTCCAATGTCTTCGTGACGGAAGGCACAATCGACACATGGACTACCACTTTGTCGGGATCGAGCTGATTCACATTCTCCTTGGGCGGGATGCCCAAGGTAAACTCCGTATCTTCCTTCAAGTCATTGAGCTGCACTTGAGGTCCTTCGTAGAATTCCAGCTTATCCAGCACATTCTGAGGTCCGTATACCGTTACCTTGTCGGCGCTTTGACGAATGGAGGCTACGGCATAGCCTGCCGGCGGCTCACCCACCAGCTTCACCTGCAGGGGCACCATCGTGAACGGACTCGTTATCGGCACTTCCACGTCCACGACATTCGGAGAGATGGTCGCCGTCTCGATCTTCTTGCCGTTCTTGTCGTAAGCGGCCAATACCGCTTTACGGTCGGATACCGGCGATGTCGCCTTCTCCACGCTGACATCCGTACGCACCGATTCGACTTGATCATAGAACCGGCTTGGTACCGACACCGTCACTTGGGCCGGCCTCGCTACCGGTTGTCCTGCCTTCAGACCGACGCCCGGGATGCCCGTCACATTGACCGTCACCGGCATCGATTTGTTACGCTTCTCGTCGACACCCACCTTTACGGTAGCGGGCGTCACCTTAACCGATACGTTCGCGGGAAATCCGACGGGCGTGAGAGGCAGCGTATACTCTCCTTTGCCGACCTGGGTAAGGTCTACCTCGACCGAGTAACCGCCGGAAGACATAACCTTCTTGACGACGGAATCCCGGCCGGAGAGGGTCACGGTCACCCGTTCGGGCTCGAGCAGTTCCACATAGAATTTATCTTTGTCATATTTTGGCGTAACCGCCACATTCCCGATATTCTCTTCCCCAATCGCACTGCCGGATGTGCCGGAGACCGTGCCGGCATCCGAGGAGCGGACAACCGCCCACAGCAGAATTCCAATGACCAGGGCGATGACTTTCACGACATTAGTATTGCGCAGCCATTGATCCATAAGTTACCGCCGCCTCCATTTCCACAGGGGGCTGCTGTTTTTTTCTTTCGTCTTTGGTTTGAGTTCTTCGAAGAGCTTCGCCAGGAGCGCGTCTTCTTTGATATCCCTCAGGACATGCCCGTTCATCGCAAGCGAGACTTGTCCCGTTTCTTCCGAGACGATGACGGACATGGCATCAGATACTTCCGTCATGCCGATCGCGGCGCGGTGTCTGGTCCCCAGCTCCTTGGAGATGAATGGATTCTCCGACAGGGGCAGATAACATCCGGCAGCCATGAGCTGCCCTCCCCGAATAATGACGGCTCCATCGTGCAGCGGCGTGTTCGGGACGAAAATGTTGATGAGCAGTTCCGACGATATCTTCGATTCCATGCCGATGCCCGATTCTACATAGTCGTTGAGCCCGGTCTCCCGCTCAAAAACGATGAGTGCCCCGATCTTTCGCTGTCCCATGTAGTTCACGGCCTTCAGCACCTCATTGATACGGCGGTTCACATCCTGGTCCTCTTCGGAGTTAGTCCGCGAGAACAGCGTCCCCCGGCCCAGCTGCTCCAATGCCCTGCGCAGTTCCGGCTGGAAGATGATGAATACGCCGACAAGCCCGAACGTGAACATCTGGTTCATCATCCACTGCAGCGTGTTGAGCTTGAACCAAGAAGAGAGCGCCCAGGTCACAACGACCACGAGTATGCCCTTCAGCAGCTGGATCGCCCGCGTTCCCCGGACGACCAGAATAAGCTTATAGATGACATAGCTGACAATCAATATATCGATAATATCCTTGATCCGGATCTCTGTAATCCAATCGGTAATCCAATCCATCGCGAGTGCCCCCAAGTCCCTGCCGCGGTGATGTTTGTCTCTAGTGTAGTATGTACTCTTTTTAAATCATACCATATTTACAGCAAAAAACCCTCCCCTTCCAAGACGGTTTGGGGAGGATTTTTGGAAATTTCAAAGCTTGGCGGATTTAGGGGACTGCGAGACCTACTCGAACCACTGGTTCATCTTATACCACATCCAGCTGAAAGCTTCGTCGATCTGCTTCACCTGTCCGGAGATGTGGGCGGTGGAAGCCTGAATCACGGAACCGTCGATGACCACGACATTGCCTTCCACATCGCCGTCCACTTGAACGATTCCCCCTTCCACGGTGAGATCGCCGCTCACTTTCTTGCCGGCCGGCACGTGAACGGTGTGGCCTTGAATCACGACGGATTCCAGATCCGTCCCTTTGACGATGAGATCCTGGTCGTTATCCCACGCGGTCATGAAAGAAGACAGCATCACAGCAAAAAACACCGCAGCTACGGAAGCTGCCGGATGTTTGCGAATCCAGCGATAACCACGATTCTGGCGTTTGGCCGGAGGCAGTGCATCCATGATTCGCTCGGTGAGACCGTCCGGCACGGGAGGGTGGGGCCAGGATGCCACAAGAGCTTCCACTTTCTCGTACTCCTGCAGGCGCCTTCTACAATCGGTGCATCCGAGCAAATGCTCCTTCAGCACCACCGCTTCGCTCCCCTGTAGTCCCCCGTCCATATATTCATGCAGCAGTGGGAGGGCTTCGTTGCAATTCATCTTGAGCCGCTCCTTTCTTCTGTCCATAATCGGAATGTGCTATACAATACGTAGTGGCTCACAACATGTTTCAAAAACTTGCCGGCGGTTTATCATAGAATTTTTTCCAGTTTCTTACGCAAGAATTCCCTGCCGCGGTGCAGCCGGGTTTTGATCGTAGTTACCGGCATCGACAGCACATCGCTGATCTCCTGCAGGGACAAGTCCTGCAGATACCTCAGAATCACGATCGCTTTATATTTCTCCGGCAGTGTTTCGATCGATTCGCGGATCTGCATCTGGGTCTCCGAAAGAAGCACCTGGCTGTCCGGTGAAGGGTCCTGGCTTGCGAGCGTGGAATACCAATCGCTGCCTTCCCCATCTCCCATCTCCGCATCCAGCGAATAGTTCACCTTCCGTTTCCGAAGCCGATCGATGCACAGATTCGTCCCGATCCGGTAGATCCATGTCGAGAACTTCTGCGTCTCGTCATACCGGTCCAAGTTCATATATACCCGCAGAAAAGTCTCCTGGACAATCTCCTCGGCCTCATGACTGCTTCGCAGCATCCGGTATGCCAGATGATAAATTTTATCCTTGTACAGCTCCACAAGCTCGGCAAACGCCGCACGGTCTCCGCCGCGTGCCAGCTTCGCGAGCCGGGTGTCCATTTCATTCACCAGCCTACCTCCAACCTCCGGGTCCGCCTCTTGGCCTCCATTGCAAGGCACAACCGGCCCGGATTGTACAGGACGGTGTCTTCTGCATGAAGACCTCCCTGTTATTATGCAAAGCATACCAAACCTCGGCCCTCCGTGTACAGCCTCGCGTAAGAGAATGTGCGATGCAGCAACGCTTGGACACGCCAAGCCTCTGCCTGCGTACTTCAGGTTCCGCAAGCAGCGTGAAGCCTCAGCCCGCGGCTGCGCTTCTCCCAGGAGAAGCCAATGTGTCTGCCGGCCTTCCTCCTACTTCGCCGCCCCCTCCGGGTTCCCCCCTGGCAGAGAAACGGGTCTTCATCGTCCTAGAGCCGACTTTTCTTTTTACGTTGGCTCCCCGCAGTTGGTTTCGCAGAGCTGAGAAGCGGGCCGGGCCCTCCGTAAACCAATGCCCTCTCCTACTTAGGGTCAGCGATACAACACAAAGGACCTGACGATCCTCGTCAGGTCCTCCCGTGACGTTTTCTGACCAGGCAGAGAAACGTTACAGCTATCGTGAAAATCAGTTTCTTCTTAGCGCAGGCGAAGCCTCAAGCATCAGCCCGTATTCCGAAGCCCTGCGGCAATGCCGTTGATCGTGAGCAGCACTTCGCGCTGCAGGAGCGCATCTTCATCGCCTTGATCACGCAGCGCGCGCAGCTCGGAGAGCAGGCCCACCTGCATGTAGCTCAGCGGATCGACATAAGGGTTACGCAGCCGGATCGACTCCTGAATCACCGGAACGTTATCCAGAATCTCCTGCTGCCCGGTAATGCTCAGTATGAGATCCGATGTACGGCCGTATTCCTCTTGAATCAAGCCGAAGATCCGATCGGCGATGCTTTGATCCTGGATCATGCTTCCATACTCCTTGGCAATGATAAGATCCGCTTTGGCCAGCGCCATCTGCAGATTATCGATCAAGGAGCGGAAGAACGACCAGTTCTGGTACATCTCCTGCATCTTCGCCAGATTCTCCTGTTTACCGCCGTAGAAGCTGTGAAGCCCGTGACCGGCTGCATACCAAGCCGGCAGCAGATAACGGCTCTGCGTCCAGGCGAATACCCATGGAATCGCACGGAGATCCTCAAAACGGTCGCTGTTCTTCCGCTTGGAAGGACGGGAACCGATATTAAGCTCACCGATCTCAGGCAGCGGCGTGGACTCCTTGAAGAACGTCAGGAAGTCTTCGTCCCGGAAGATCAGATCCTGATACTTCGTCTGTGCCTGTTCTGAGATGCCGCGCATGATCGACTCCCACTCCGGCTCGGAAGCATCCGTTTGCGGGTTGCGCGCCTGAAGGGCGCTTGTGATCAGAGCCGAGGTTGCCTGCTCCAGGGAGCGGTAAGCAATCCCCTTCATCGAGTAGCGGGAAGACAATACTTCCCCCTGCTCCGTGATCTTGATGCCCCCGCCCACGGTATCAGCCGGCTGGGCCAGAATGCTGCGGTTGAGCGGCATGCCGCCGCGCCCCAGCGCTCCGCCGCGGCCATGGAAGAACTTCAGCTTGACGTCGAATGGTTTCGCCGCCGCCGTAATGCCGCGCAGGGCTACCCGCAGCTCCCAGTTGGCGGTGATGACGCCGCCGTCTTTGTTGCTGTCGGAATACCCCAGCATGATTTCCTGCAGGTGATTCGTCGATACGAGCGAGTTCCGGTAGGCCGGGATTTGGAAGAGCGTCGACATGATCTCCGGTGCCGCATGCAGATCATCGATCGTCTCGAACAGCGGCACGGACTGCAGCGTACATGTCACGGAGCCGTCGTTCTCGTGGACGTACAATCCCGCTTCTTTTCCGAATACCAGCACCTCGAGCAGATCGCTTGCGCCCTGCGTCATCGAGATCAGATAGCTGGAGATGCAGCTGCGTCCGAATTCCGCCTGGGCCTTCTGAATCACGCGGTATACGTCAAGGCACTCCTGCGTCGACTCGCTGTACCGGAGATAAGGCGAGGTAATCGGCCGCGGATCATTCAGAATCCCGGTGAGCAGCTCAATCTTATCGTTCTCCGGCAGGTTCGCGTAATTCTCGCAGATGCTCATTTTGGCAAGAATCTCGGTCATCGCCGCTTCATGTTCCTTGCTGTGCTGCCGCACATCCAGTGCTGCGAGGTGGAAACCGAACAGCTCCACCTGGCGAACCAGCTTCTCCACGTACGTATCGGCAATGAAATCCGCGTAGTGGTTGCGCAGGCTCCGCTCGATAATCTGCAGGTCGGCACGGAATTCGTCCGGATTGCTGTATTTGCGCTTCGCGGCCACATTCGGGTTCCCCGTATTGCGGATACGCTCGATCATATATTTCACTTTGACACGGTAAGGTTCTTTCAGGTTGCGCCATTCGTTATCCGACGAAATCTCGATCTCGCGGCGGTCGGTCTCGATAGATTCGAGCAGTTCTTCGGTCACTTCGACAATGCCTCGGCTGAAGCTCATATGTTCGACAAGTGCGGTGAGCTCCTCTGCGTACTTCTCCAGGGCAAGCTTGCGGTGCATCGTAAGGGTCTCCCATGTAACGGTGGCCTTTACCGAAGGGTTTCCGTCGCGGTCTCCACCGATCCAGGAGCCGAATTTCAGGAAGGTCGGCACGTGCCAGTCCTCTTCCGGGTAATACTTGTCCAGACAGCGCTCGAGCTCTTGATAGACTTGAGGCAGCACATCGAACAGCGTTTCATCGAAGTAGTACAGCCCGTTGCGGACCTCGTCGATGACGGTCGGCTTGCGGTCCCGCAGCTCATCGGTCTGCCAGAGCGTGATGACTTCGCCCAAGAGCTTCTCTCGAAGCTGTTCCCGCTCCCTGAAGGTCAGGTTCGGATTGTCCAGCTCCATGACATCACCCGCGATGCGCTGATGAATGTCCAGTACTGCACGGCGCGTAGCCTCGGTCGGGTGAGCCGTCATCACGAGTTCGAGAGAGATCCCTTGGATCATCTCCTGCACCTCCGCCGAAGAAATCCCCAGCGTTTTCAGTTCGCGCACGGAATCCTCGATCGAGCCCGGCTGTACATTCTCGCCCGCCGTCCGTTCGTAGTCGCGCTTACGGCGGATCCGGTGATTCTGTTCGGCAATGTTGATGAGCTGGAAGTACACGGCAAAAGCCCGGATCACCTGGTGGCGGATTTCCGGCGCAAGTCCCGTCACCGTCTCCTTCAGCTCCGCATACATTTCCGGCGTGTAGTCGGCACGAAGCGTTTTACTCATCTCTCTGATTTTCTCTACGACGGTAAAAAGCGCGTTGCCTCCCTGATGAACCAACACTTCACCCAAAATGTGCCCCAAAAACCGGACATCCCGGCGAAGCAGATTGTTGGACGTGTTCTTGTGAACTAAACTGACTGAATCCGACATGGTTCTCCTCCATCCTGACAAAGCAAGGTCATATCGACTATTTTATCACAAGGTTCCTTGTCATGTAATCCTTTTGTGCACTAAAGCCGAAAAAAGACGTCTATCCATATAAACATTGAAGGTTAAAGACCAGCCGGGTACAATATTGGAAGATGAAGCCATCAACAGAGGAGAAGTGAAGCCGTTGCCCTCTTTCATCCGATCCAGCATCCGAGTCAAAATCGCCGCCGGATTTGCAGCAGTCCTCATTTGCCTCGGAATTTCCACCTTCGTGCTGACCCAGCGCATCTATTCCCAGCAGCAGGCAATGAATTATATCATCTCCCATGATATGGAGATCTACGAGAAAGCCTACGCGATAGAGAAAAGCATCCTCGACATGGAAACCGGACAGCGCGGGTATCTCCTTACGGGAGACTCCGCTTATCTGGAACCGTACCGCAGCGGCAAGAGCCAATGGATACGGGACTATCTGGAGCTGAGACGGCTCGCGGCCGACCAGTCCGAGCAGCTGCAGCTTCTGGAGCAGATTCGGACCTCGATCGAACATTGGATCGAAACCGCCGGCGAGCCTGCCATCGCCCTCAAGGAGTCGAACCGCAGCGCGGAGCTGGAGCAGCTCTTCGCAGACGACCCGGGCAAGAAGGAAGTGGACCATCTGCGCAGTCTGCTGGCCGAATTCCGCGAGACCGAGAAGAAGCAAACGGACATGCGGACCGCTGACTTGGCCAAGGGCCATGTGATGCTGAAAGCCGAATTGTATCTCCTGCTCTTTGCCGCTATTCTCATAGCATTGCTTGTTTTGCTGATGCTCTCCCGCTCCATTGTCCACACGCTGGAGCTCGTCACGGGTACGATAAGGCGGATCGCGGACGGGCAGGATCATCTGACTACCCGCATCGACGTTCGGACCCATGACGAGATTTTTGAATTGGCCGAGGCCACGAACGCTTTGCTTTCGTATGTAGAACAAGATAACTGGCTTAAGACCTGCACCGCCGACATGGCCGCCCTTTATCAAGGGAATGTCCACGTACGGGATTTTGCCCAAGAGACGCTGAACTGGCTCGCTAAGCAGGTTGGAGCTGCCTACGGCGCCTTTTATATTAGGGATGAAGGAGCATATCCGCTGAAGTTCGTCCGCACCGCAGCCTACGCCGAACTCGGGGAAGCCCACTTCAACGCCGCCTTCCGTCCGGGTGAGGGATTGGCCGGTCAAGCCGCAGCCGAACAGCGCATGATGGTCTTCGATCAGTTACCTCACGGGTACCTGCGCGCCGGTTCGGGACTGGGTGAAGCCCAGCCTCGTTCTCTTATCGTCTTCCCCGTCTCCTTCGAGGGTCATACCCAGGCCGTCATTGAACTCGCCTCCTTCGGACCGTTCGAGAAGCGGCATACGGAGCTGCTTCGCCGCATCTGTGAGACGCTTGGCATCGCCCTGCACAGCGTCCTCGGCAGAATGGAAGTGGAACGGCTGTACCAGGAGAGCCAGGTCCTGACCGAGGAACTCCAGACGCAGACCGAAGAATTGCAGGCCCAGTCCGAAGAGCTTCACTCCCAGCATGAAGAGCTTATTTACTCGAACGATGCGCTGAGGCAGTCGGAAGAACGTCTTCAATGGCAGAAGCTTACCTTGGAGAAGCAGACGGAGGAGCTGGCCGCGATCTCGAAGTACAAATCCGAGTTTCTCGCCAATATGTCGCATGAACTGCGGACGCCGCTGAACTCCATGCTGATCCTCTCCCAGCTGCTTGCTGAGAATAAGGACGGCAACTTAACCGCCAAACAGGCGGAGTTCGCCCATACGATCCATTCTTCCGGAGGCGACCTGCTGCGGCTGATCGACGAGATTCTGGATTTGTCCAAGGTGGAAGCCGGTCGCATGAAAATCGAACCAAACGTGCTTCCTCTCCGTTCCTGGCTCACCTGGGTGGAGCGGAGTTTTGAACCTCTCGCGGAGAAGAAGGGGCTTCTCTTTCACATGGCACTGCATCCCGACGTGCCGGAAGAGATATACACGGACAGCCATCGACTTCAGCAGATTCTGCGTAATTTTTTGTCCAATGCATTCAAATTCACCTCAAAAGGCAGCGTCGCTCTAAGGATAGATCGGAATCATGCCGTCCTTCGGAGTGCAGACGGCACGCCATTGCCAGCCGTGGCCTTCTCCGTAATCGATACGGGCATCGGGATTCCGCAAGACAAGCTTGATCTCATCTTCGAAGCATTCCAGCAGGCAGACGGCACAACCAGCCGCCGTTACGGGGGAACCGGCCTCGGGCTCACCATCTCCCGGGAGCTTGCCCGCCTGCTCGGCGGCAGTATCCGGGTAGAGAGCTCCGCGGGAGCGGGCAGCCGCTTCACCCTATACCTGCCTGAGCGGTTCGAGGAGTCCGCTATCACTGACACGGCTTCCCCGCGGGGGGAAGCCGCCGCTGCTGCTGAAGCCAAGCCGCTGTCTACGCTGCAGATCCTCTCCAAGCGGCTAATGATCGTAGAGAAGGATGTGCTGCGCCGGGCGGAGCTCCTCGAGCTGATCGGCCGCGGAGAGGTCAGCATACTGGCTGCGGCCAGTGCAGGGGAGGCTGTCCGGGCCTTGGAGGAATCCCGGTATGACGGACTGATCGTCAACCTGGATACGGCCGGCCGGCAGCTGCCCGAGTTATTGGGATGGGTCGACGGCCTGCGCAGCACGCAGACTACGCCTTTCGTACTCTATACGGACCGGGCCTTGTCCGCACTGGAAGAAGATCTGCTGCGCAGCTATACAGACCGGCTCATGCGGATCGATAAGGAGTTCGAGCAGCGTCTTCTCGCCGAAACGAGACTGATGCTGAGCAAGCCTAGGGAAGAGAAGGGAGCCCGCTCCGGAGCTTATGCCGAGACGATCGCCGCCCCCGAGTTGCCGGATCTTACGTTTGAGGGCAAGCAGGTGCTTCTGGTAGAGGATGATATCCGCAACGTTTTTGCCCTCTCCAATATTCTCGAGAAATATGGGGTTGGAGTAATCTTTGCTGAGAACGGCAAGGAAGCTTTGGACATGCTCGAACGCAACCCCGATATAGATCTCGTGCTCATGGATATCATGATGCCGGAAATGGACGGCTTACAGACCATCCGCAGTATTCGTGCGCTTCCGCTGTTCCGCCGGCTCCCGATCATCGCCCTCTCGGCCAAAGTGATGCGTGAGGACCGGGAGCGGTGTCTGGATGCGGGAGCATCCGATTACCTTAGCAAGCCCGTCGATGTTCCGAAGCTCATCGCTATGCTCCAAACTTGGCTTACACCAGATGCTTAGATTGCCAGGAGCCACAGCCGCCCGGTCCGTATGGAGATATACAGCTCCTCTAAGCGAGGATAGATGTAAACCCCCGGCTCGATGGGAACCGGGGGTATTTGTTTCCCGTCTCAAGCAACGCCCCTTGTGTGTCCACCATTTCCCCTAACCCGCTCGCCCATGCCGCACCACCCGAATCCTGGCTTCCTTGCGAGAGCTCGCCTTTACCTCAGCCTCCTCTCTTGGTGTTACTCCATATTACTTCCCGCTCTTTTCTTGGGCTCACCTTTGTCCAGCGTCTCACTTATACTTCCTCTCTTATGCTCCCTCTCTTATGCTCTCTCTTATGCTTCCTCCCCTCTTATGCTTTCTCCTTATGCTCTCTCTCTTATGCTTCCTCCCCTCCTCATTTGGCCCCTTTTACCACTCTCCACTTCGCCCTCATCCTTGCCCGTAGGCTCTCCCTTTGCTCTTACTCTCTCGCTCTCTTCCCTGACCGTACCTCGCAACTAGCCCTTTCAGCTCCATCCGCCTTTTCTGTGCACTCACATCTCCGTCACCTCTCTTCGCCCCATGGTCTTATCTTGCTCCCTTCTTCTTCTTCTTCCACTCGGTTCATAGAAGCCACGTTAAGCTCTTTATCATAGCATCCACTTTCTCATTCACTATTCTGCTTTCCCCTTCTAAAGCCCCTGTTCTCCCCTTTTTCTTTCCTTTTTACTGTAACCGCCTTCCTTTTGTTTACCAGAACTAGTGAAAGGTTAATAGGAGGATAAGTCTCACATTCTGCCTTAATGAAGGAGCTGACGTTATGCTTCGGGAGTGCTTTTATCATGTTTCCAACAGCAACTGGGCCTACGCTTATACCAAAGAAAAGATCCACCTCCGCTTCCGTACGAAGCGTGACGATGTCACCGATATTGCCGCTGTAACAGGGGATAAATACGACTGGGACCGTACATACAAGGAATACCCTATGCTTCGCATTGCTTCCGACGCCTACTTTGATTACTGGGAAGCGACCGTGAAACCCAAATACAAGCGCCTTACTTATGGATTCCGGATCACCGCCGGGACCGAAACGGTTTGGATGGTAGAGACCGGTGTCTACGACGAACAACCTCACCCGCCAGGCGGCTACTACGATTTTCCTTATATTCATGAAGTCGATCTGTTTGCCGCTCCCGAATGGGCCAAATCGGCGATCTTCTATCAGATCTTCCCGGACCGGTTCGCTAACGGAGACCCGGAGAACGATCCCGAAGGGACCGAGCCATGGGGCGGCACGCCGACTACAACAAGCACCTTTGGCGGTGACCTGCAGGGGATTATCGACAAACTTGACTACATCGTCAACCTGGGCGTCAACGCCATCTATTTGACACCCGTCTTCCAATCTCCCTCCAACCACAAGTACGATACCCTCGATTACAAGAAGGTAGATCCCCAGTTCGGTGACAACGCCAAACTAAAAGAATTGGTGGAAGCCTGTCATGCGCGTGATATCCGCGTGATGCTGGATGCGGTGTTCAACCACTGCAGCGAGGATTTCGGAATTTTCCAGGATGTGGTCAAGAATGGGGAGAAGTCCAAATATGCGGACTGGTTCCATGTCCGTGAATTCCCTATTGAAGTGAAAGACGGAATCCCTTCTTACGATACGTTTGGTTTCTTCCAACATATGCCTAAATTTAACACCTCTAACCCGGAAGTCAAAGAATACCTGCTCGACGTAGCCGAATATTGGATCAAGGAGATTAAGATCGACGGCTGGCGGCTCGATGTGGCCAACGAGATCGATCACCATTTCTGGCGCGACTTCCGCAAGATCGTCAAGACAGCCAATCCGGAAGCGTACATCGTCGGCGAGGTATGGAACGACTCCTTGAAGTGGCTGCTCGGCGATCAGTTCGACTCCGTTATGAACTATCCGTTCTCCAACAAGGTACTAGAGTTTTTCGCAAGCTCTTATATGGACGGCTATACGTTCGCGAACAGCATGGGCTTCCTGCTCATGCGCTACCCGCAGCAGACCAATGAGGTGGTCTTTAACCTGCTGTGCAGCCACGATACGCCCCGTGTGCTAACGTGCGTGGGAGAAGACAAACGCCGCCTGAAGCTGTGCGTCGTGTTCTTGCTGACCTACATCGGAACCCCCTGCATCTTCTATGGTGATGAGATCGGCCTTACAGGCGGCGGCGATCCGGATTGCCGCAAATGTATGGTGTGGGAGCCGGAACACCAAGACAACGAGCTGTATGACTTCTACAAGCTCTTGATTGCACTCCGCAAAGATTATGATGTGCTGCGGCAGGGCGGATTCCGTTTCTTGAAAGCTGATTCCGGCGATTCCCGTATTATTTACGAACGGATCGACGACAAAATGCACTTTACGGTCTGGATGAACAATACCGAGGAAGAAACCGTTCTGACTCATCCCATGGAAACTGACGATTGGAAAGATGCCCTTTCTCAAGAAGATGTGGTACCCGAGAACGGCAATATGAATATTAAGCTGGATCCGCTCGGCTACCGGATTTTATATCGTTGGCTCTAGTGTTTCAAAGCAGAACCATACAGGTAATGACATTTCAGGAAACCAGTAAAACTAAAGAGAGGAGTCCGGCTATGGATACCAAACCGCGTGTCAGCGTTGTTCATGATGCCAATGAGGCCCGCGATCAAGTACGGCTGTGGGTGCTCCAGGGGTACAACAAAGAGGAGATCTATGTTCTCGCTCACGATGAGGCGAGGACCGATCTTGTAGCTGATTATTCCGATGCGGAGAAGATCGGATTATCGCAGGAGGGCATATGGAACAGTATCGCCAACATGTTCCGCTCCCAAGGGGATGAACTGCGGGCCAAACTGAAGGCACTGCATGTCCCTGACGCCGAGGCCGAACGACTCGAACAGGAACTCGATGACGGCAAGATTGTCCTTCTGGCTACGGGGAGCCGGTAAGGCGCCGGCATGCGGCATCGCAGAGAGATTTGCCGAACCGGTGGCAAATCTTTTTTCTGTCCGATGGCGCAGAGCTTGAATCAAGTAATGGGAAGAGTGGAGTGGTCGGTTTGCCGCAAAGTCGTTTTTTTCGGATCTGTCTCGGGATCCTGCTGATCCTCATTATATTAAACTTATTCATTCGGGTCAGCTTTCTCTTCTCTCCTCTCTTCACTGTAGCCAGGACCATTTTGATTCCCTTTATCATCTCCGGATTCTGTTACTATCTGCTGCGCCCGCTCGTCAATATGCTGGAATCCCGGGGGATACGCCGGCCGTCTGCCACCTTGATCTTATACATACTTTTGGCGGCACTGGCAGCACTTATCGTCGTGGGATTAGGTCCTATGCTGCAAAGCCAAATGAGCCTCTTTCTAAAAAACATTCCCGAACTGCTTGAGGGACTTACGGCACAAGTGGAGAAGATGGAGCGGACCCGATGGCTTTCAGGCTACTTCGCTGGCGATACGCTGAGCCTATCTGCCAAGCTAGCGGAGTGGATAAGCACCAGCATCAATCTGGCAACAGACTATCTCACGAATGCACTCGGCGTAATGACCAGCGCCCTGCTGATCATTACTGCTATTCCCATTATTCTTTATTACTTGCTCTCGGATGGGCCCAAAGCGATGGAGGCATTTCTGGAGTTATTCCCTGAGCGTTACCAATCTCCCATTCGCGATATGCTGGACGACATGGATAAGGTACTTAGCGAATTTATGATTGGCCGGATCCTGGTTTGTATGGTTGTAGGAGCGATGATGTATGTTGGATTTCTGCTCGTCTCCCTGCCCTATCCTCTCCTGCTCGCTATCTTTGCGCTCATTATGAACTTTATTCCTTTCATTGGGCCGATCATCGGTTTGATTCCTTGTCTGATGATCGCTTTTACGGAGTCTTCAGGAATGGCCTTGTGGGTCTTGGTGATCTTCTTCATTGCCAAAGTGGCGGATAACAGCCTGGTCTCTCCACAAGTATTCGGCAAACGGATGGATCTCCATCCCTTGACCGTGGTTGTTTTATTGCTGGTATCGGCTGAAGTAGCAGGTATTCTTGGCATGCTTCTCTCTATCCCCGTATACATGGTGCTCAAAATTATCTGGCTACGATTTAGGCCGACATTGCATGTCTAAAACCATTTCACTCTAGGAGGAATATACGATGACATTGACCCATAAAGAGTCCCAGCAAGGCTTTAAGCGCCTTAAAGACAAGGTAGCACTCGTTACGGGAGGCGGATCTGGTATCGGAAGAGCCGCAGCCATTCGAATGGCCGAACAGGGAGCCAAAGTCTGCATCCTTGGCAGAGATCCAGAGGAACTGCAGGAGGTTGAAGGAATCATTAAAGAGCAAGGCGGTGAAGTAATCAGCTTGAAGGCTGATATCTCCATCCCTGGAGAAATGGAGAAAAGCCTTAAAAAAGCTGCCGAACAGTGGGGGCGCCTGGATATCGTCTTTGCGAATGCCGGAATTAACGGAGTATTGACTTCTATTGAAGCCATGGAGGTTAAGGAGTGGCAGCAGGTAGTAGACGTAAATCTGAAAGGAACTTTCCTTACGGTAAAATATGCTATTCCCTATCTAAAAGAGCAGGGCGGCAGCATTATTATCACCAGCTCGATTAACGGCAACCGGGTATTCTCCAATTTTGGCTTTAGTGCCTACAGCACGACCAAAGCCGGACAGGTGGCCTTTATGAAGATGGCTGCCTTGGAATTAGCAAAGTTCAAAATTCGGGTCAACGCTATCTGCCCAGGTGCCATTTCGACGAATATCGATGAAAATACGAAACGAAAACCAGAAGTCGAACAAATTCGGATCCCAGTAGAGTTCCCTGAAGGGGACCAGCCGCTAAAACAAGAATCCGGTTCCTCTGAACAGGTTGCAGATCTGGTGTTATTCCTGGCCTCTGAGGAATCCTCCCATGTTACAGGAACCGAAATCTATATTGATGGGGCCGAGTCTTTGCTCCATGGGTGACATTAAATAAAACAAAGAAGCCTCGTAAGCTTTATGGCTTACGAGGCTTCTTTGTTAAAGAATGAAGCGGGTGATGGGAATCGAACCCACGCTACCAGCTTGGAAGGCTGGAGTTCTACCATTGAACTACACCCGCAAAAATGGTCGGGACGACACGATTTGAACATGCGACCCCCTGGTCCCAAACCAGGTGCTCTACCAAGCTGAGCTACGTCCCGACTAATGATGAAATAATGGCGTTCCCTGAGAGATTCGAACTCCCGACCTTTTGATTCGTAGTCAAACGCTCTATCCAGCTGAGCTAAGGGAACAAAATAATGGAGCGGAAGACGGGAATCGAACCCGCGACCCTCGCCTTGGCAAGGCGATGCTCTACCGCTGAGCCACTTCCGCAAAATGAATTGGTGCGCGTAGAGGGACTTGAACCCCCACGGTCGCCCGCCAGATCCTAAGTCTGGTGCGTCTGCCAATTCCGCCATACGCGCATGAATTTAAAACATCTGAGTTGCTGACTTAGAGTGTAGATGGTGAGCCATGTAGGACTCGAACCTACGACACCCTGATTAAAAGTCAGGTGCTCTACCAACTGAGCTAATGGCTCGTACAAAATGGCTGGGGATCTAGGATTCGAACCTAGGCATGACGGAGTCAAAGTCCGTTGCCTTACCGCTTGGCTAATCCCCAATGAATCATGGTGCCGCCGAGAGGACTTGAACCCCCAACCTACTGATTACAAGTCAGTTGCTCTACCAGTTGAGCTACAGCGGCGTATGGTGGAGGCTGACGGGATCGAACCGCCGACCCTCTGCTTGTAAGGCAGATGCTCTCCCAGCTGAGCTAAGCCTCCACACACTAAAGTTACTAGAAAGTAACAATGACCCGTAGGGGATTCGAACCCCTGTTACCTCCGTGAAAGGGAGGTGTCTTAACCCCTTGACCAACGGGCCTTACTGGAGCTTCCAACCGGGATCGAACCGGTGACCTCATCCTTACCATGGATGCACTCTACCTACTGAGCTATGGAAGCAAATGGCTCCCCGAACAGGACTCGAACCTGTGACAACTCGATTAACAGTCGAGTGCTCTACCAACTGAGCTATCAGGGAATATTACAACATAAGTGTAGATCTTAAGATCCGCTTGGCGACGTTCTACTCTCCCAGGACCCTGCGGTCCAAGTACCATCGACGCTGGAAGGCTTAACGTTCGTGTTCGGGATGGGTACGCGTGGTTCCCTTCCGCCATCATCACCAAACGGTTT
>NZ_JAQAGY010000028.1 GCF_027533645.1 Paenibacillus caseinilyticus | reverse complement strand
CGTTTGGTGATGATGGCGGAAGGGAACCACGCGTACCCATCCCGAACACGAACGTTAAGCCTTCCAGCGTCGATGGTACTTGGACCGCAGGGTCCTGGGAGAGTAGAACGTCGCCAAGCCAAAGAGCTCTTTTGGATTTTAATCCGGAAGGGCTCTTTTATTTGCAATTTGCTAGATTGGATTGAAAACCCAGTGAAAATGGACCTAGTTTAGGCTTGACATTAAAATTGGGCATTTGATAAGATTGCAATAATACTTTTCGGGCTTTATATGAGGTATAACATGAAGGAGGATTATTTTTGTGTGGGAGACTAAGTTTGCCAAAGAAGGGCTGACATTCGACGACGTATTGCTGGTGCCTCGTAAATCGGATGTGTTCGGTAAAGAAATTAACATCTCGACAGAATTAACCGGCGCTATCAAGTTGAATATTCCCTTCCTCAGCTCGGCGATGGATACGGTAACGGAATCGGCATTGGCTATAGCTATGGCCAGAGAGGGCGGAATCGGGATTATTCATAAGAATATGCCGATCGCTCAACAAGCAGAAGAAGTGGACCGCGTTAAACGTTCCGAGAGCGGCGTCATCACGAATCCTTTCTCCCTTACTCCTGATCATCATGTATATGATGCTGAAGAGCTTATGGCAAAGTACCGGATTTCGGGTGTGCCCATCTGCGATGAAGACAATAAGCTTGTGGGAATCCTGACGAATCGGGATCTTCGTTTCGTACATGATTATTCGATTAAAATTAAAGAAGTTATGACTCGTGAGAATCTGGTTACAGCTCCAGTAGGCACTACTTTGCAGCAAGCAGAAGGCCTCTTACAAAAGCACAAGATCGAGAAGCTTCCATTGGTCGATGAGAACAATGTTCTGAAAGGTCTTATTACCATTAAGGATATCGAGAAGGCTATCCAATTCCCAAATTCGGCAAAAGACAAGCATGGCCGTCTGCTGGCTGGTGCTGCGGTCGGCGTGTCGAAAGATGTCATGGAACGGACTGCTGCTTTGGTGGAAGCTGGTGTGGATCTTATTGTTGTGGATTCCGCTCACGGACATCATATCAATATCTTGAATACAGTCCGCAAAATCCGCGAACAGTATCCTGAACTTCCTATCTGTGCCGGGAATGTGGCCACCGGTGACGGAACAAGAGACTTGATTGAAGCGGGTGCTTCCATTGTAAAGGTAGGGATCGGACCAGGCTCGATCTGTACTACTCGTGTTATTGCAGGTATCGGTGTTCCGCAGATTACCGCTATCTACGATTGTGCATCGGTGGGGCGTGAATACAATGTACCGATTATCGCAGACGGCGGCATCAAGTACTCCGGTGATGTAGCAAAAGCTATTGCTGCAGGCGCCAGTGCCGTCATGATCGGCAGCTTGTTCGCAGGCACGGAAGAGAGCCCAGGGGAATCCGAGATTTATCAAGGACGCCGGTTCAAAGTCTACCGTGGTATGGGTTCGCTTGGAGCCATGAAGGAAGGCAGTAAAGACCGTTACTTCCAAGAGAATGAGAGTAAGCTGGTTCCGGAAGGGATCGAGGGACGCGTGGCTTATAAGGGACCTCTGGCTGATACCTTGTATCAACTGGTTGGCGGTTTGCGTTCGGGGATGGGCTATTGCGGTGCTAGGGATATCCACGCCCTGATTAACGAAACGAGCTTTATCCGTATTACCGGCGCGGGACTTCGTGAAAGCCATCCTCATGATGTGCAGATCACCAAAGAAGCTCCGAACTACTCATTATAATCAAGGTATACTGGAATTTTGCAGGACGGGAGCTTCGGCTTCCGTCCTTTCCTTTTTTGTAAAGGAAAAGAGGCTTATGGTACAATAGCTAAGGTATATGGAGTGCGTGATATTAAATTTTTTTTATAGGAGTTGAGTTGGTTGTTCGTACGAGCAAAGCGAGTTTGTTCCACCTTAGCGGTTACGTTACTGTTACATACGACATTGGCTGCGGTCCAGCCGGCAGCAGTTCGAGCTGAGGAAGCACCGGTTGCACAAAGCACCGAGCTTCAGCTTAACGCAAAGTCTGCGGTATTGATGGATGCAGCGACAGGACAGATTCTCTATCAATATAATGCAGACCAGGCTTTCCCCCCGGCGAGCATGGCTAAGATGATGACGGAGTATCTGGTGATGGAAGCGGTAGATGCAGGGAAGCTGAAGATGGATGAGATGATCACGGCAAGCCAGTATGCCGCTGATGTCATTGGTTCCGGTGGACTATTGGCGAATAATGAGCAGGCAACAGTGGACAATATGTTCGCAGCGATGTCGATTTATTCGTCTAATGATGCTTCTGTGGCACTTGCTGAGCGAATCGGGGGTTCGGAAGAGAAATTCGCTCAAATGATGAATGATAAGGCGAAAGAGTTGGGTTTATCGGCTCAGGCTCATTTTAATAATGCTACCGGCTTGTCTATTGCGGATCTGGGCAAGTATGCCCCGAAAGAAAACAAACAGGAAACGATGCTAACTGCGAAAGACGCTGCTATTATTGCTTATCGAATCATCAAGGATCACCCAAAAGTTCTGGAGTATACGAAGACCCCTACCCGTAAGTTCCGTGAAAAAGATCCTGCGCCTATGGTCAACTGGAACTGGATGCTGGAAGGGAATAAAGATAATGCTAACTTCAAGCGCTATGCTTATCAAGGGTTGGATGGTTTGAAAACAGGACACACGAATGAGGCCGGGTATTGCTTCACCGGTACGGCCGAACGTAACGGCATGCGGTTAATCAGTGTCGTTATGGGAACACCGACAGAGCCCAAACGATTTGAGGAAACACGTAAGGTGCTGGACTATGGATTCAATAATTTTGAATCGAAGCAAATCGCCGCTGCCGGTGCACCGATAAGTTCCTTGCAAACCGTGAATATTAAAAAAGGCGTGGAAACGGAAGTTCCCGTCGTTACGGAACAGGAAATGAAGCTTGTCGTTAAGAAGGGAACACCTGATAGCGAGATTCAAGTAACGGGACAAGCGCTGGCTGATGAGAGCAAGATTACGGCTCCGATTCAGAAAGGGCAAGTTCTCGGTACGGCTAAGGTGACGTATAACGGCAGTGAGCATACCGTGAACCTGGTGGCTGCTCAAGAAGTAGAGAAAGGAAGCTGGGTCCGACTCTTCTTCCGGGCGATCAAAAACTTCTTCGTTGACACCATCAGTGGGGCGAAAAAGGGATAAAACCAGGCATCATGGGTTGTTTATTTGGAAAGGTTCATGTAGAATTATTGCTTAGTTAGTTTGTCCTATAATACCGGATCGTGGAAAAATTACGTATAGGTTTCAGGAGGAATCGGACATGGAAACAGGTACATCCCGCGTCAAAAAAGGTATGGCCGAAATGCAAAAAGGCGGCGTCATCATGGACGTCATGAATGCAGAACAGGCTCGCATCGCTGAAGCAGCAGGCGCTTCCGCCGTTATGGCTCTGGAACGCGTGCCTTCCGATATCCGTGCTGCCGGCGGCGTAGCCCGTATGGCTGACCCAACGGTAGTAGAAGAGGTTATGAAGGTTGTCTCGATTCCGGTCATGGCCAAAGCACGGATCGGTCATTTTGTAGAAGCTAAGATTCTGGAATCCATGGGCGTAGACTACATTGACGAGAGCGAAGTGCTCACACCGGCCGATGAAGTATTCCATATCAATAAGAGGGATTTCACGGTTCCGTTTGTTTGCGGAGCGAGAGATCTTGGAGAAGCGCTGCGTCGGATCGGTGAAGGGGCATCTATGCTTCGTACGAAGGGCGAGCCGGGAACCGGTAATATTGTCGAAGCTGTTCGTCATATGCGTATGATCACCGGACAGATTCGCAAAATCCAGGCGCTGGCTAAGGACGAGCTTATGGCCGAAGCGAAGAACCTTGGAGCACCCTACGAGCTGTTGCTGCAGGTACATGAGTCTGGCCGTCTTCCGGTCGTCAACTTTGCAGCGGGCGGCGTAGCCACTCCTGCGGATGCTGCGCTTATGATGCATCTGGGCTCTGACGGCGTATTCGTCGGTTCAGGCATCTTCAAGTCAGACAGCCCTGAGAAGTTCGCAAAAGCTATCGTAGAGGCTACGACACACTACACGGATTACGAATTGATCGCGAACATTTCGAAGAACCTCGGCACGCCGATGAAGGGGATCGAGATTTCCAAGCTGCATGTGTCTGAACGGATGCAGGAGCGCGGCTGGTAATTCGTCGTCTGCGGTTTGCGTCATTCGGGAAGAAGGTTGAGAGCGATGAAGATTGGTGTTCTGGCGCTGCAGGGCGCTGTTGCTGAACATGTGAAAATGATCGAAAAAGCCGGAGCCGAGGGTGTAGCCGTTAAGCGTACGGAACAGCTCGGAGAGATTGACGGCATCATCATACCCGGTGGTGAAAGCACAACCATCGGCAAACTAATGCGCACCTATGGATTCCTGGATGCCCTGCGTGATTTCTCACGTCAGGGCAAGCCGTTATTCGGGACCTGCGCAGGACTGATCGTACTGGCGAAGGAAATCGAAGGTCAGGACGAAGCCCATCTGGGTCTCATGGATATGAAGGTAGCGCGCAATGCGTTCGGCCGTCAACGTGAGAGTTTTGAGACGGACCTCGATATCAAAGGGATCGATAAAGATGTGCGGGCTGTCTTCATCCGTGCTCCGTTGATCGACAGCGTCGGCGAAGGTGTGGACGTGCTGTCCATTTACAAGGACCAGATCGTTGCGGCCCGCCAGGGTCATCTGCT
The DNA here is from genome assembly GCF_027533645.1 of Paenibacillus caseinilyticus. Lineage (GTDB taxonomy): Bacteria > Bacillota > Bacilli > Paenibacillales > NBRC-103111 > Paenibacillus_G > Paenibacillus_G caseinilyticus. The sequence continues at coordinate 87,170 of NZ_JAQAGY010000028.1, read as the reverse complement.
TGCAGCCTCGTTTCATCCGGAATTGACCGATGATGAGCGGATGCATGCTTATTTTCTAGATATGGTACGTGAGACGAGGTAGGAGGGATCTCCTTGTTAGATGTGAAATTGCTGCGCGGCGATCTCGATCGTGTGAAACAAGGTCTGGCGAACCGGGGGGCAAACCTCGAGGATCTGGACCGGTTCACTAGTTTGGATACGAACCGCAGGCAGCTGCTCCAAGAAGTGGAACAACTGAAGAACCGCCGGAATGTGGTTTCCCAGGAGGTTGCACAGCTCAAGAAGGCCAAAGAAAATGCGGACCATCTGATCGAAGAGATGAAAGTAGTAGGAGACCGAATCAAGGCGCTGGATGAAGAAATCCGCGTACTGGAAACGGATCTGGACAGCATCTTAATGTCGCTCCCAAATCTTCCACAGGACAGCGTGCCGATTGGTTCTTCGGAGGAAGAAAACGTGGAGATTCGCCGGATTGGCGATGTGCCAGCGTTTGCCTTCGAACCGAAGCCGCACTGGGAAGTGGCACAGGCACTGGATATTCTCGATTTTGAGAATGCCGGGAAAGTAACAGGCTCCCGCTTCGTGTTCTATAAAGGACTTGGAGCACGCCTAGAACGAGCTTTGATCAATTTCATGATGGATCTGCATGCCGATAAGCACGGCTATGAAGAAATGCTGCCGCCGCAGATCGTCAATCGCGATAGCTTGACCGGTACGGGGCAATTGCCGAAATTCGAGGAAGATGTATTCAAGCTCGAAGGTACCGATTACTTCTTAATTCCTACGGCGGAAGTACCGGTAACGAATTACCACCGGGATGACATCCTGCCTATGGAAGATCTGCCGAAGTATTTCGCTGCATTCAGCGCATGTTTCCGCTCCGAAGCGGGTTCAGCTGGCCGGGATACGCGCGGACTCATTCGACAGCATCAGTTCAACAAGATTGAACTGGTGAAGCTGACGCTGCCGGAGCATTCGAATGATGAGCTTGAGAAGCTGACGGCAGATGCTGAGAAGGTGCTGCAGCTGTTGAATCTGCCTTACCGGGTGTTGTCTCTTTGCACAGGCGATATCGGCTTCTCTTCATCGAAGACGTATGATCTCGAAGTATGGCTGCCGAACAGCAATACGTACCGGGAGATCTCTTCCTGCAGCAATTTCGAGGACTTCCAAGCCCGTAGAGCGAACATCCGCTTCCGCCGCGACGCGAAAGCGAAGCCGGAATTCGTGCATACGCTCAACGGTTCGGGATTGGCCCTCGGACGGACGGTTGCAGCGATCCTGGAGAATTACCAGCAGGAGGACGGCAGCGTCCTGATTCCTGAAGTGCTTCAGCCTTATATGGGCGGCGTGACCAAGATCAGCAAAAAAGTAAAGTAGACCTTGAAATTGCTTTTCCAGGTGTGATACAATGCTTCTTGTCACCCGGAGAGGTGGTCGAGTGGTTTAAGGCAGCGGTCTTGAAAACCGCCGAGGTGCAAGCCTCCGTGGGTTCGAATCCCACCCTCTCCGCCATATATACACAAGATAAACGGCTTCGCGGTCCTTTGAGGACAATGCGCGTTTATGAATATAAGATGACAGAAACGAGCCCTGGTGAGATATAAATTTTAATCGTTTAAAAAAACGACCCTCGGGGTCGTTTTTTTGTTGTTACAGCTCTCCGCCACCTCCATTGGAGGGAGAGGGTTTTACACCCTGCATCTGTGACGGTTTTTAAAAAGAAAACTTTATGACTCGGAGCTCATGACCGAATGGCTTGCTGGCTTAATTTTGAGCAAAGGGGAGAGTATAGGGAACTCTGGTCTATCGCATGTTATAAGATGTGGAGGTGGTACAGATGAGCAACAACGATAAACTGCAGATCGACTCCCAGCGGCTCGCGGAGGCTTGGCAAAATACGCTGCCTTCGGTGCTGGATGCATCCGACCGCGCCGAGGTAAGGGCGGATGAAGCCGAAGCGAATGTACTGCGTGTCCGGATTTCTACAGCGGGCCGTACGATGTACAACTTCGATTTTAAGTGTACGTATGTGGATTCCCGTGAAGTGAAGGTGGACCTGGTCGATGTAGAGCGGGGCGGCGGTTCGGTAGATGAGCGCACTACCGCGATTCAAACGCTTGTAGATGACTATGTAAGGCATCTTCATGAGTGTGCTCAGCAGCTTCACGCCTTAACGCATAGGTAAGCGGAGGAGGATCCTTTATGACGAAGAATAAGAGCGGTGTAGACAAAAACCTGCAGAACGTCGTGGACGATCTGGAAGTACAACCAGTGAACAGCCACCAAGCCCAACAGGTGCAGCAGCAAACGAACGATCACCGTCATCAGGATGCGCTGAACCATGATAAAGAACCGCATTCGTTCACGCTGACGGATAAAGACTAACGATACAGAAGGAGGCAGACTTTCATGCCAAAAGATATCCCGCAGCCGGTAAACCCGCCGTCCGGACAGGAAAATCAGGAAGAGCACCGTCAGCGTACCGGTCCTAAACCAGGATCCAAACGGATCAAGAACGAGAATCACAGCCGGCATAATAATGGTGAAGGCTGAGCTCTTTCGAAGTTCATGAAGCCCAATAGCTCTAACAAGAAAAGCAGCCTCTTACAATACGTAAGAGGCTGTGCTTTTATATGATTTAACTATAGATTCACGTTTTCTCTTTCTGGACGACATGGAAGCACTCATTGAGCAATAATTGCGCCATATCTTCGTTATCCGTATATCCGTATAACAAAGCTCCGCCGGCTACAGCATCGCAAACTTCATCAAGCATGGTGCAAATGGAAATGGAAAAATCGTCGTAAATGATGTAGTAGCAAGATTCTGCCGGCATTATGGTTTCCACCTCGATTATGAATTATCCTCATTTTACCACGAAGCATAAAAAAAGAGAACCGTTTTTGCGCAGTTCTCTTTATAATTTATTCGCAAATGCGCAAATATATTGCGCTTTCATGGGATAAGAAGCTAATCGAGCAGTGGGGACACCGGGCCAAGCGTACAAAGGGTGAGGTGGTGCATCGCACGGGTGCAGGCGGTATACAGCAGTTTTCGATCGTTCTCCTTGCCATATTGGGTACAGGAAGCATCATAAATGATCGTGGCGTCGAATTCCAGTCCTTTGGCCAGATACACTGGAACAATGAGGACGGCTTCTGGAAATACCCGTGTCTCTTTGGTAATCAGCTCCGCACCGATGAGCGGGAACAGCCCCGCACTTGCCGACCGAGCTTCATCCTCTGTCTTGCAGAGGATGGCTATGGATTGCTGCCCCAGCTCTCTAAGCCTCGCTACTTCCTGCGCAATGAAGCGATGCAGTTCTTCTCTACTCGAGGCTTGGATGATGCGCGGATCTTCGCCGCTGCGGTTGAAGGCCTCCACGGGTTCCCCCCCAGGAAGAATTCTTCGGCTGAATTGGACGATGTTACGCGTCGAGCGATAGCTCCGGACTAGACGGATGAGCTCTACCTGGTCACGGCCATACAGGTCATACACGACCCCATAGCCTTGCTCCGCCGTGCCGCTGCTGCCAAGCGTATGGGCATAGATTGCTTGGTTGAAGTCCCCAAGAAGCGTCATTCTTGCACGGGGGAACAGTCTGCGAAGAAACGCCAGCTGGAATGCTGAATAATCCTGCGCTTCATCAATGATCACATGGCGTATCGCGTTATACGAGTGGAAGCCTTCCATCAAACCGGTGAGATAAAGAAGCGGAGTAGCATCCTCATAGGGCAGATGACCCTGCTCCATACGCTCGAGCGTCCACACGCGCACTTCCTCCCATTGTGCCGGGGGCTGTATTCCGTGCGAGGCTTCCGCAAGCCAAGGGCCTTCCGAAAGGAGCTGCTTGTAAAGCTGGGTGCCGGAAACAAACCGGAGTGCCTTGATTCGGCTGCGCAGGCCTTTGAATTTCTCGTGGACGACGAATTTGGCCAGGAGCAGCGCTTCCTGCTTCGCATCGTCAAAAGCCACCTCCCGCTCGCCAGCCTGCTTCTGAAGGGCATTGTAAGCCCTCTGGTAGTCTTCCTTGTCCAGCAGCTCGATCTCTTGTTTGACCCAGGCCTTCCTGCGCTCCTGCTTAGCCAGTTCCTTGAGTTCCCTGAGCAGCCATTCCTTCAAAAGATGCAGCTTATTGCTCAGCTTGAGATCGGGGTCGAGGCTGTAAAACTGTTCGGTCATCCGCTCACGGCTGATCAGCACCCGTCCCCGGAAGAGCAGATCCTGGAACAACATGCCTTCTTTCTCCAGACGCTTACTGTAACGCTCGATCATTTCCATGTAGGCGCGCGAAGATTTGAATCGGATACTATGGAGTCTAGGGTGATCCTCAGCATCCGCTGTCGAAGACAGGCGCAGGAGAGCTTCGATCTGGTCGTAAGCATCTTCAACCTCAAATTGGCGGGAGAGCCGCAGACGCAGGTATTCCTGGTAGGTGGTCTGCTGCATATTCGCTTCGCCAAGCTCGGGAAGTACCGAAGCGACATAGCTGTTGAAGAGGGCATTCGGGCTGAAGAGCACCATATTATCGCTGTGGAGCGTCTGCCTGTGCTTGTACATCAGATAGGCGACCCGCTGAAGCGCTACGGAGGTTTTGCCGCTTCCTGCGGCCCCTTGAACAATGAGGACCTTGTGTGCATCGTCACGAATAATCCGGTTCTGCTCGCTTTGTATCGTAGCTACGATACTTTTCATCCGATCGTCGGCATGGCCGCCCAGAATCTCCTGCAGCACTTCATCACCGATAGTGACGCCCGTATCGAACAGGGCTTTGAGCTCCCCGCCGCGGATCATAAACTGGCGCTTCAGCTCCAGCTCACCCTCGATCGGTCCTATAGGGGTATCGTAACGGGCAGGCCCCGGAGGGTAGTCGTAGAACAAATTGGAAACCGGTGCCCGCCAATCATATACCCAGTACGTCTGCGTCTCTTCATCCAGTACCGACCCGATACCAATGTAAATCTGCTCCGAATCGGTCGTCCCTTGCTCGGTGAAATCAATGCGGCCGAAATAGGGTGAGTTGTACATTCGGAGGAGCTTATAGCGCGTATCCTCGGCATGCTGCAGACTTCGCTCCTGGCCGCCGAGCATCATGGATTGTTGGGTGATGGCCGCATACGTCTCCATGATATCGTCCCGGTTCGAGAGGTTCACGGAGATATCGCTCCAAAAATCTTTGCGGGCTTCGGCCACAGTGGAGGAGCGTTCTTCCGACAAGGCTTCCGACCGTTCGATCTCCCGGCGGATGCGCTCCAGGACGATCTGCAGACGCTGCCGCTCTTCCTGCCATACTGGGTCTTGTGTCATGATCCGGCACCTCCTTATGCTTATCCGATCGTTGAAAAAATCAGTGTGGATCATCTTACCACATGGGAAGTTTTTGAAGCAACTGCGTACAATAGAGTACAATCAAGAATATACCCCGGCCTAATCCGTCGTACAAAGCTAGGAGTGAACTGCTATGATCCACTTGAAAACCCCTGAAGAAATCGCCAAAATGCGCGAAGCGGGGCAAATCCTGGCGGCCTGCCACCGGGAGATCGCAAAGATGGTCCGCCCGGGGATCACCACCATGGAAATCAATGATTTTGCTGAAAGCTTCATCGTAAGTCACGGCGCCAGCCAAGTTACCAAAGGTTTCAAAGGGTTCCCCGCGGCCACGTGCGCTTCCGTCAACGATGTAATCGCCCACGGGTTCCCGAGCAAGGAGCCGCTCGCTAACGGTGATATTGTGAAGATCGACATCGTCTGCTGTTATAACGGCTGGATGGCCGATACCTGTGAAACGTATGCGGTAGGCACCATCTCGCCGGAAACCGAGAAGCTTGTCCGCGTGACCAGGGAATGCCTGAACCTCGGCATCTCCAAGGCACTCGTCGGCAACCGTATCGGCGATGTCGTGAATGCCATCCAGAAGCATGCCGAAGGAAACGGCTTCTCTGTCGTACGGGATCTCGTCGCGCACGGCATCGGCCGGGATATGCATGAAGAGCCCTCCTTCCCGCATGCCGGCAAACCCGGACGGGGCTTCCGACTCGAGGAAGGCATGGTATTCACGATCGAACCGATGGTCAATGCCGGCAAGCACGAAATGTTCATTGACTTCGATGGATGGACCGCCCGTACGATGGACGGCAGTCTCTCGGCTCAGTTCGAACACACCATCGCCATTACCAAAGATGGCCCGCTCGTCCTTACGCAATGAAAGAAAGAGCCTGCTTGCACGAAAGGATTCGTGGATGCGGGCTCTTTGCCGTGTTGTTGGATAGGGATATCTTGGAACGGGGGCACACTCGGGTAGTGTACCGCGATCAAGGGGCTTTCTATACAATCTTACCTTAAGAAAACAAAAAGCCCTGGCGGGCCTGCGGCATAATCAACGAAACCTCATCTTGGGCGTATGTATAAGTATGGCGTCCCCAAGAGGACTCGAACCACTATCTGTCCTTTAGGAGAGGACTGCTCTATCCTGTTGAGCTATGGGGACGCGATATCCAAGCAAAGAGTAGTATACCACACCGAAGATCGGGAGAAAAGCGAACAGAGCGGATGAGTATACGGAAAAAAATGATTTGGGCGATTGTGCAGTGAAATAGCGGGGGACGCTCGTCTATCAAGTAGAGAAGGGAGGGGGAGACCGATTACAGAAGAAGCATGGATTGCCCGGATCATAGCGGGAGACCGGGAAGCGTTCCGGGAGCTTGTGGAACGGTACGGTGCCGATCTGTACAAGGCGGTCTATTCGGTCCTGCACTCGGCCAAGGATGCTGAAGACGTCACACAGGAAGTGCTGCTGAAGATCTACAGCTCCCTCCCCCAGTACCGGCATGGAGGATTGAAGACGTGGCTGACACGAATCGCCGTACATAAAGCCATTGATTATAAACGCTCCAGAGACCGCAAGAAAGAACAGCTTACCGGCGAATGGGAAGAAACGCAGGGAACCGGCCAGCTGCAGGAGAGCCCTGTTGAAGCCCATGTGATGCGCCGGGATCGGCGGGAGCGAGTGCGGGAGAGCCTGGAGCGGCTGCCCGGAGCTTACCGTAAGGTGGTGGTAGCCTTTTATCTCGAGGATAAGAGCTATCAGCAGATCGCCGCGGAGCAGCAGATCGCCGTCAAGACAGTCGAGTCCAAGCTCTACCGGGCCAAGCAGTATATGCGCAAAGTATGGAAGGAGGAGGATCTGGAATGAATCATGTGACGCTGGGCATGTGGCAAGCTTTTATCCTCAATTCGCTGTCTCCTGAAGAAAGGGAGGCCTGCGAAGCGCACTTGGAAGAAGATTGCGCTCCTTGCTTCGAGCTATACCTGCAGGCCTTGGATGGTGCAGCCGGGATGCTGCCAGCTCCGGAACAGCCCGCCTTCCAGAATGACATCATGCGCCAGTGGGACGCAGAGCATGAGCGGTTAGCGGACAAGCAGCGTTCCCTGCCGGAGGGCGTGGAACAGACCAAGCGCCCCAGGCCTTGGCTGCAGCACCCGCTCTTCCATTATGGCGTAGCGGCCTCCGTTACCCTGCTGCTGATGGGCTCAGGTGTCTTCCAAGCCATCGTAGGCGCTGCTGATGGGGCACAGACGGTGCGGCCGCCTGCGCAAATAACCGGGGAGCCGGGGTCATATTCCGGGCAGCTGATGGAGAAGACCATTGGCCTAATCCATGCCCTGGAGTCCAAACGCGAAAGAGAGGAACCTTAATGAATATCAATAAAAATCCGATGGTGGCCCTGGTGCTGTCGCTTGTTCCCGGCCTCGGCCACTTGTATAGAGGCAGAATAGCCAAAGGCATGGTATACGGCATCCTATTTTTTGGTTTTGCCCTCGTTTCCTTCTTCTCCGCCGTGAACCGGGAGATCGAAATCGCGCTCGTGCTGTGTCTGCTCGGCATTGGAGTGGGCATCGTCAACTTGGCTGACATGGTCTGGTCTCTGCTCTTCTCCACCCGTCAGAGTCCGCCTTATGCTTATCCGGGACCTTCCTATAGAGTAGAAGGGGAGCCTCTATACGATAGGCCATATGAAGCCCCTTCCCATGCTTCGTACGGTTATCCTCCAGAAGAGGGCAGCGACCGTTATTTCACGGTATTCCTGTCCGTCATTCCCGGTCTCGGGCACTTCCAACTCGGTCTGATGCAGCGGGGGCTTGCCTTCATGGCGACCTTCTTCGGTCTCATCGTCATGACCTTCTTCATTGTGGCGTTAACGAATCAGGACGACTTCTTCGTCTTCCTCGGCGTCCTGCCTATCCTATGGTTATACTGCATGTTCGACTGCGTGCAGCTGTTGAAGCGCAAGGAAGACGGCGAAGCGCTGCGCGATCGGACGTTCTTCGAGGACTTTCAGGAATGGCGGGGCCCCGGCCGGAAGAACCGTACGCTGGCGACGATCCTCTCGGTCTTTCCTGGAGCGGGGCATCTGTATCTCGGCCTGCAAAAGAGGGGACTGCAGCTCATGGGTGGCTTCCTCCTCGGCATCTATATCATGGATGTGCTCCGGCTGTCCCTCTTTATGTTCCTGATCCCGCTGCTGTGGTTCTTCAGCTTCTTCGATGCCCTGCAGCATATCGCCAAGTGGGGCAAGGAAGAGCTGCGGGACGTCCCGGTCGTGGATTGGCTGATCCACCATCAGCGCTGGATCGGCTTCGGCCTGCTCGGTCTCGGCGTCTACTACCTGCTGGATCAAGTGCTGCTGCAGGCGCTCGATCTGTGGGTAACGCCCGAAACGCAGCAGCGGATCATCTACTGGTTCGAGCGGTATTTCCAGACATTCGTCGTCTCTGTGCTGCTCATCGGAGGGGGCATCCGGCTCTTGATCGGGAGCAGGTATCAGCGGCAGGGCGGGAGGCCCTAATGTGATGCGGCTGTGACTGGCCAGGGGATGGGTATTGAAAAGCCGGTATCGGAAACGCTGTGTGACTTCATTGCAACTAGTAACGGCGAAAGAACCGTTCTCCAAGTAGGGGACGGTTCTTCTTGCGTTTAGGGGAGCGGCTCTCCGGGAAGTCTGGATAGAGTACTCCGGTGAGGCCTTAGGCCCTCCGAGAAAAGGAGACGAATCCGATGACGATGGAAACGCTGCTCGGTTATATACAGCAATTCGGCTACCTGGCTCTGTTCTTCGCCCTCTGGCTGGGGATTGTGGGCATGCCCATTCCGGATGAGGTGGTCGTCATGACCGGAGGGATGGTCGGCGCCTTCCGTCTGCTGGCCCCTCTTCCGGCATTCTTGGTTACCTACGTGGGGGTGGCTTCCGGGTTAACCCTCGGCTATATGTTGGGCCGGGTGCTGGGGCCTCCCGTATTGGAGCGGATGAAAAAGAAGAAGAGCATAGAAGTCTATATCGAAAGATCGAACCGTCTGCTGGAGAAATACGGGGCGGTTACGCTCGTGTTCAGTTATTTTTTGCCGGTTGTCCGGCATCTCGTGCCCTATCTTGTCGGAATCAATGGGATGTCTTACCGGGTCTATGCCCTTTACTCTTATGGAGTGGGATTTCTATGGACCCTGCTGTATTTCCTGCTGGGGTATTACTTCGGAGATTCCATTAATGTCATTTCCCGGACGGTTACCCAGTACGGATGGTATATGCTTGGAATTCTGGGCCTGCTGGGCGTTGGTGCCGTATCACTGAGACCTCTGCGTCAGAAGGCGAGATAGAGAAGACAACGGTCTATGCCCGGATGCCTTCCCCCCCGAACTTTTTCTTCCAAGAGTTACTTCTTCCCCCGAAGCCTGCGGAAAAAATCAGTGAGCATGGAGCCGCACTCTTCCTGGAGCACTCCGCTGATCAAGTCGACACGGTGATTAAACCGATCTTCCTGAAGCAGGTTCATCAATGTCCCGGCGCACCCTGCTTTGGGATCGGTCGTCCCGTAGATCACCTGATCGATACGGGATTGAACGATGGCTCCGGCACACATGGGGCAGGGCTCAAGCGTAACGTAAAGCCGGCAGTTCAGCAGACGCCAGGCGTCCAAGTGCTCGCTCGCTTCGCGAATAGCGATCAGCTCCGCATGGGCGAGCGGATCTCGATCCGTCTCACGGCGGTTGTACCCGCGTCCGATGATGACCCCGTCCCGGACGATGACGGCCCCGATCGGAACTTCGCGGATGGCCTCGGCTTTACGAGCTTCTTCGATAGCTGCACGCATGAAATGTATATGTTCTTCCTCCATGGACGGCAATCTCTCCTTCCTGCGGATGTGGACAGGGTGCTGCAGAATGTTATTCTTTGTCAACACGCTGTGGATAAAATTGTGGATAACAAGAAGAGCTGCACAGTACATTGTAGAAAATATCGCATAATAGAGCAAGTGGAAAGCTTGGGACCAAAGTTATCCACACACCCTTAACAATGTGAATAACTTATAACGCTTATACACATGTGAATAATTGGTGTCCGAAACCTGCAAAAAAGCCTTGATGGATGGGGGGTTCTTCACTATAATAAGAACTAGAAGTAGGTATTAGTGCCTATGTAATGGTGCTAAAGGAACTACTAAAATTAGGAATCATTCGTATTACGGCAAACCTGCCGAAAGGCAGGGACGCAAAGCTTAGGGTCTACGGTCCCCATGGGACTATGACAGCCTGGCCGCCGAATGGATTGCGGTACGCGGCGGATCCCTCTTTGCGAATGGAGTCGGCCTTTTTGTCGTAGGCTCTCCTATACATCATAGAATACACAGATGCGAGAGGTGGCAACCCCATGATGAAGACTGCAGCAGCGAGATTAACTTACGATCTCACGGAAGAAACGTACCGGAGCCCCAGCGGTATTATGCTTAACAGCCGGACCGTGGTCGAGAAAGCGAATTTTGTATCCACCGGAATCTTGAGCTATGCGGAAGGCGATATTCTGGAGATCGAAATGTCCGATTATAAAGTGTTTGAGCTGGGCGATACCGTGAAGCTGACCGTGTATTCGCCCGGCGGTATCTATATGTTCGAATCTACGGTGGTGGCTAAGGACCACGGCGCACTGATGATCATCAATCCGCCGCAGAACCGGGACCGTTTCGCCGAGAAACGGGAGAACCCCCGGATCGCTGTAAAGGAAGAAGGATGCGTTATGTCCATACGGATGGCGGACGGCAGCGACCGGCTCTTCGAAGAGCAGGTGGAGCTCAAGGTTCATAACATCAGCGTGAGCGGCGTCGGGTTTACGCTTCCCGAAGATGTGGGCCTCAGCAAGTATTCCATCCTGCAGATGCAGCTCGATCTCGGCTTCGAAATGCCCTGCCGCGCGGAGATCGCCCGGACCGAGAGGACAGAGAACGGGGAGTACTACTATGGGGCCCAGTTCATCGATATGGCGAAGGATAAGGCGAATTCGCTCCGGGCTTTTGTTCTGAAAAAGCAGGTGGAGTCGCATTTTCTGACAAAGCGGGAAGAGATGGCCAAACGGATCTTTAAATAAGCTCAGGTAAGGCGGTGATCCGAACCAATCGTCGGAAAGCCGGAAAAGCAAGAGCAGTAAAGCCAAGTAACGGATGCGCCGCGTACCGTCCACCTCTGTGCAGCATATGCTGTAGGAAAGACCAAGAGGTGGTGAGGATCGTGGCGTTTTTGATGAAATACGAGATTACGCCCCGCTATTTGACCGGACCGAGCCAGAGAAGGCCGAAGCTCCCCTTGTCGCGGTGCCGGTTCATGGTAGCCCACGATACGGGAAATCCAAGCTCTACCGCATCGGCCAATGTAGCTTATTATGAGCGGACAAGGAACGATATGGCCTCTTCGGCCCATCTGTTCGTGGACGACAAGCAGATCATCGAGTGCATTCCCCTGCTGACGGGGACGGCGGAGAAGGCGTATCACGTGCTCTATAATGTGACGACCGATAACGCCAGATACGGTTCGGATGCCAATGATACGGCCGGTGCAGTGGAATGGTGCTACGGGGGGAGCATCAGCCTGGCCGAGTCCTACCGAAGGTATGTGTGGGTCTTCGCCTATGCCTGCTACCGCTACGGGCTTAATCCGCTGACGGATATTACGGCGCACTATGTGCTGGATCCCGCCAGGCGAAGCGACCCCCAGACGCCCCTGCGGCAGCTTGGCAAGTCATTTGCGAGTTTCGTGCAGGATGTAGCCGACGAGCTCCTAGCCTGTACAGTCGCTGTGCCGCCGCAGCCCGATGTGCTGATCCCGCCGGAAGACGCCAACAAGCTGATCGCTTTCCTGTCGGCCATCTATTATGCGTCAGATGCCGGGGAGAGCCGGGCCGAGGTCAACCGGCTGGCCAATGAACTGAGGCGCATCTCGGGTCAGCCGGAAGAGTAAGAGAGAGGGGAACCCCGGGAGGGGGAATCCGCATAAGGCCGGACTTCGCGGTGGGCGGGGGCCGGTTTTTACATACAAACAGGGGCCTGAAGGGTTCAAAAGTGCCGATGCGTGACAAAATGGCTAATAATAAGCTATAATAGAATGTCAGAATCTAAGCGAAATACCGGATAGGAGTTGTCCTTGATATGGCTTTGAAAGCAGGAATCGTCGGGCTGCCGAATGTAGGAAAGTCCACGTTGTTTAATGCGATAACACAAGCTGGGGCAGAATCAGCGAACTACCCGTTTTGTACTATAGATCCGAACGTCGGTGTGGTGGAGGTGCCGGACGAGCGTCTGGAAGGCCTCACGAAGATCGTGACGCCGAACCGCGTCGTGCCGACGGCATTCGAATTCATCGATATCGCCGGTATCGTCAAGGGCGCGAGCAAGGGCGAAGGGCTCGGCAACAAGTTCCTCGCGCATATCCGTGAAGTGGATGCGATCGTCCATGTCGTGCGCTGCTTCCAAGACGAGAACATCACGCACGTCTCGGGCAAGGTCGATCCGATCAGCGATATCGAGACGATCAACCTCGAACTGATCCTCGCCGACGTCGACTCCGTCGACAAGAAGATCGAGCGCTCCCGCAAGAACCTCAAGGGTGGGGACAAGAAGGTCGCCCAAGAAGTCGAAACGCTCGAGAAGGTCAAAGAAGCGCTCTACAATGACAAGCCGGCGCGCAGCCTGGATCTTACCGATGATGAGAAGCTGCTCATCCGCGATCTGCATCTGCTCACCATGAAGCCGGTGCTGTATGCCGCGAACGTCAGCGAAGCGGAAGTCGCGATCAGCGACGACAATCCGTATGTGCAGCAGGTACGCGAATACGCGGCTGCGGAGAATGCGGAAGTCGTGCCGATCTCGGCCAAGGTGGAATCGGAGATTGCGGAGCTCGAAGGCGAAGACAAGGAGATGTTCCTTGAGGAGCTCGGCCTGCAGGAGTCCGGTCTCGGGCGTCTGATCAAAGCGGCTTACAAGCTGCTCGGTTTGTACACGTATTTCACGGCCGGCGTACAAGAAGTGCGTGCCTGGACGATCCGCAAGGGGATGAAGGCGCCTCAGGCGGCCGGCGTCATCCATACGGACTTCGAACGCGGCTTCATCCGTGCCGAAGTCGTAAGCTACGACGATCTGATGAATTCCGGTTCCATGAATGCAGCGAAGGAAAAAGGTCTGCTGCGCCTCGAAGGCAAAGAGTACGTGGTGCAGGATGGCGACGTCATGCATTTCCGTTTCAACGTATAGCGGGGCCCATGGCAGCCGGACTTCATACACGTAGGGCCGCCTTAGCGATATAGAAAGCATAAGGCGGCGGAGCAGACAGCAAAGCATAGTCAGGCAGAAGGCCTAGGGCACGAATACGAACGAAACGGAAATGAAGGGAAAGGGTGAATGACGATGCTGGACCGGCTACAAGCACTGGCGGACCGTTACGAGAAACTGAGCGAGCTGCTCTGCGACCCCGATGTTGCGGGGGACTCGAAGAAGCTGAGGGAGTTCTCGAAAGAGCAGTCTGACCTGCAAGAGACGTATGACTCCTACATGGAATATAAGAGCGTATCGGAGCAGTATGACGCTGCCCGCGCCATGCAGGCAGAGAAGCTCGACGACGAGATGAAAGAGCTCGTAAAGATGGAGCTCGAAGAACTGACAGAGCGCAAGAGCGAGCTCGAAGAACGCATTAAGGTGCTCATGATGCCGAAGGATCCGAACGACGACAAGAACGTCATCGTGGAGATCCGCGGAGCAGCCGGCGGGGACGAGGCGGCATTGTTCGCGTCAGATCTGTACCGCATGTATACCAAATATGCGGATACGCAGGGCTGGAAGATCGATGTCTTGGACGTGAGCATGAACGATCTCGGCGGCTTCAAAGAAATCATCTTCATGGTTAACGGCAAGGGAGCTTACAGCAAGCTGAAGTTCGAGAGCGGCGCACACCGCGTACAGCGGATCCCGGCAACGGAGTCCGGCGGGCGCATTCATACCTCGACTTCAACGGTGTCCGTGATGCCGGAGATGGAAGAGTTCGATATCGAAATCCACGATAACGATATCCGCGTCGATACGTTCTGTTCGAGCGGCGCCGGAGGGCAGTCCGTCAACACGACCAAATCGGCGGTACGCGTAACGCATATCCCGACGGGTATCGTGGCGACGTGCCAGGACGGCAAGTCGCAGAACTCGAACAAAGAGAAGGCTCTGCAGGTGCTGCGGGCACGGATCTTCGATAAAGCGCAGCAGGAAGAGATGGATAAGTACGGTGCCGAGCGGAAGAGCAAGGTCGGTACAGGGGACCGCTCCGAGCGGATCCGCACGTACAACTTCCCGCAGAGCCGGGTGACGGATCACCGGATCGGCCTTACGCTGCACCGTCTGGATGCCATCATGAACGGCGACATGGGCGAGATTGTCTCGGCCTTGACGATTGCCGCGCAGACGGAACAGATGGAAAAAGGAGAATATGCCGGTGCTTGATGAGCGGCGGAGAACCATACGTGAAGCCTATGCTGAGGCTTCTTCTTTTTTGGCGGGGGTCGGCGTGCTGGAGCCGGAATCCAACGCCGAGCGGCTGCTCGCCTATGTTCTCGGCGAGAACCGCAGCGGTCTGCTGCTCCGCTGGCCGGAGCCGTTCCCGCAGGAGCGGGAGGCGCTGTGGCAGCGGGTGCTGGAGCGCAAAGCGGCGGGCGAGCCGGCGCAGTATATTATCGGGGAGCAGGAGTTCTATGGGCTCCCCTATACGGTGACGCCGGCCGTGCTCATCCCGCGGCCGGAGACGGAACTGCTGGTCGAGGCGGTCATCCGGCTCGGCCGGCAGCTGTGGATGGGTCCCGGCGAGGGCGGTAGCGGCCCGCTTGTGGCCGATGTGGGCACAGGCAGCGGCGCCATCGCCGTGACGCTGGCGGCGCAGTGCCCTTCGTGGCGCATGATGGCCTCGGACATCTCGCGCGCGGCTCTCGACGTGGCGCAGGCCAATGCCGTGCGCCACGGAGTGGAAGAGCGGATCACCTTCGTGGAAGGGGATCTGCTCCTCCCTTGGATCGAGCAGGGCACCGCGCTCGATCTGGTGGTGTCGAATCCGCCGTATATCCCGGATTCGGATGAGGCGGGGCTGCAGCCGGAGGTGCGGCTGCATGAGCCGCGCACCGCGCTCTACGGCGGCCCCGACGGCCTCGAGCCTTACCGCCGGCTGGCGGTGCAACTCCTGGAGCTGCCGGCGGTGCCGCAGCTGGTCGGCTTCGAGGTCGGCCAGGGGCAGGCCGCCGAGGTGCGTCGTCTGCTGGAGGCGGCAGCCGATTGGGACGGCGTGCTGGTCGTGCCGGATCTGGCCGGCATCGAGCGGCATGTCATCGCCTACCGCAGCAGCAAAGGAATCTAGCGGCGGCCTGAGAGCTAGAGGCCGCCAGGAAGAGAGGCCGTCATTCCGCAGGGATGGCGGCTGGGTTGTTCTTCAGCAAAGGAAGCCGTGCCCGGCAGGCTCCGGAAGAAATGGATCATTTGCTGCAGACTTGAGGCCTTGAGGTATAAACTCTCGCGATTCGGACACAATGACTACTAGAACTTATAGAGTCATAGATTCCGAGAGGGGCTGCTTGCAATGGTCAAACGGGTGTCGTGGAAACGGTATGGGTATCTGCTGTTCGCCTTTATGGTGCTGATGGCCTGCTGGGAGTCGAACCGCTCCAATGTGATGCTGGTTACTGCCGATGCGGCGGAATCGGCGGCAGGGGAGACTGGGGCGAAGATTCCGCAGGAGTCCATCCGTCTGCGAATCCTGGCCAACTCCGATACGCCCGCCGACCAATGGGTCAAACGCGAGGTTCGCGACGCGATCGTCGCCGAGATGGAAGGCTGGGTCGAACAGCCAAAGGGCATCGAGGAGGCAAGAGAAGCCGTGCGCGCCCATCTGCCTGAGCTCAGAGAGGTGGTCGGCGGCACCCTCCGGAAGAACGGTTTTGATTATAACTACAATGTGGAGCTGGGAGTCGTTCCGTTCCCGACGAAAATGTATGGCAATGAAGTGTACCCAGCCGGCGATTACGAAGCGCTGCGCGTCTCCATCGGTGAGGCGGAAGGGCAGAATTGGTGGTGCGTGCTGTTCCCCCCCCTGTGCTTCATTGACTCCGAGATGGTGGTGAAGCCGGACAACACGGCTCATGCCGCTGCAGCGGAAGAAGAGGTAGACAAGAGCGCATCGGCTGGCAACAAAGCATCCGCGAAGGAAATGGCCTCAGCCAAGATTTCCTCGGAAAAAGGCTCATCGGAAAAAGCAGCCGGCCAGCAGCGCCGTACGGCGCAGGCTTCCGCTTCCGAAGAGGGAGCCGCGCTTTCCGCCAAACCGGAAGTCCGCTTCTTCTTGTGGGATCTGCTCCAGAAGATCGGCTCGTGGTTCGCGTAACGATCACCCGGAAGGCCTGCATCACGGAGGCCGCCCGGAGAATATAGAGTAGGATGATGTCGATGACAACGAAACAATGGAAAGTCGAGGGGGAAGAGATCGTGCCGGCAGAGCTGGCGGAGGCGGCTTCTCTCCTGAGGGAGGGCGGGACGGTAGCCTTCCCTACGGAGACCGTCTACGGCCTCGGCGCCGATGCCCGGCGTACGGAAGCGGTCGCTGCCGTCTTCGCGGCCAAGGGCAGGCCTTCCGATAATCCGCTCATCGTGCATATCGCAGAACGGTCTCAGTTGGAGGAGCTTACGGCTCCGCCCGAGGAGGCCGTTTCGCGTTTGCTCGATGCATTCTGGCCCGGTCCGCTCACCGTGGTGCTGCCGGTGAGGCCCGGCGTGCTGTCACCCCTGGTGACGGCGGGCCTGTCTACCGTGGGCGTCCGGATGCCGGACCATCCGGTCGCACGGGCACTGATCGCGGCGGCGCGCTGCCCGGTAGCCGCTCCAAGCGCGAACCGGTCGGGCCGGCCGAGCCCGACCCGGGCGGCCCACGTGCTCGAGGACCTCGGCGGCCGTATCGGCGGGATCGTGGACGGCGGGGAAGCCGGAGTCGGGCTCGAATCGACCGTCGTCGAATACACGGGCGGAGCGCTGCATATTCTGCGTCCCGGCGGCGTGACGTCGGCCGAACTGCGAGCGGCGCTGCCTGGCGTGCCGGTGATCGGTACTGCTGCCGCGGAAGGCGAGGGGCTGTCCGGACCGGAAGCGCCCCGGGCGCCTGGCATGAAGTATGCCCATTACGCACCGCAAGGGGCCATGCTGCTCGTGCAGGGCAGCGACCTGGCCCAGAAGCATGCCCGCATTCAGGCGGAACTGGATGCGGCGAGGCAGCGGGGCGAACGAACGGGTGTGTTCACTTATGCCGAGCATGCGGAGCGGTTCCATGCCGATCACGTTGCCGTCAGCGGGCGAATCGCAGATCTGGCATCCGTTGCCCGCGGACTGTATGACGCTCTGAGAAGCTTCGATGAAGCCGGAGTCACCTTCATTGCGGCCGAAGCCTGCCCGGAGACGGGCATTGGTGCAGCGGTCATGAACCGTCTGCGCAAAGCTGCGGGCGGGCGTACCCTAACCGTCTGACGGAGAGGCCCTACCGGTGAAGGAGACAAGTCATGATTTCCCCCTTGTCCGCATAGGATGGTTAGGAATAGGACAGGGGGTAGGGGAAGCATGGCGTTGTCATCGCCTCTCATGTGGGGCCAAATCATTTCGATCGGGCTGATGGCACTGGCGCTTGGGCTCGATGCGCTTTCGCTTGGACTCGGACTTGGCATGAAAGGCATCCGTAAACTCGATATTCTGAAGATTAGTAGCGTCACGGCGCTGTTTCACGTTCTCATGCCTCTCGGCGGCATGTGGATGGGCGGATATATCTCAATACTGCTCGGCAAAGTCGCCACGATGTGCGGCGGACTGCTCCTCCTCCTGCTGGGCGGACACATGATCTACAGCTCGCTGCGCCCGGGTGAAGAACGTCCATATGACCACCGCTCCTTCCTCGGTCTTCTGCTGTTCTCGCTCAGCGTCAGTATTGATGCGTTCTCCGTAGGCGTATCGCTCGGGATGTTCTCCGGCGATGTGCTGCTCACTATTGGAATGTTCGGCGCGGCGGGAGGCCTCATGTCCGTGATCGGCCTGCTGCTTGGAAGGCATGTGGGAGAATGGATCGGCGAATACGGGGAGATGCTGGGCGGCGTCATCCTGATGGCATTCGGTCTGAAGTTTCTGCTGTAACCCGCCCCGTGACCGGCTGAAGCTAGCCCGATTTGATGTTGGGGCGTTTTGAGGTACAATAGAATTGGGGTAAAGTCATAGTAAGGTGCATATAGAGGTAAGGCAGCATAGATTCAAGAGGATGACCATGATTGTAAAGCACCACTACAAATAGACGACAAAGGCGGGGATACGCATGAAGCGGATTTTGTTCGTTTGTACAGGCAATACGTGCCGAAGCCCTATGGCAGAAGGGTTGATGCGCCGGATTGCCGCGGATGAAGGGCTTGCGGGCCTGGAAGTCCGTTCAGCCGGAGTAGCGGCCATGGAAGGGACGCCGGCATCTTCTCATGCCGCTGCTGTACTGGAAGCGAAGGGCTGCAGTCTGCCGTCCGTTTCGAGCTACCTGAACCAGGCTTCCATCGACTGGTCGGATCTTGTTCTGACGATGACCTCCAGCCATAAGCGGCATACCATCCAGCTGTATCCGGAAGCCGTCGACAAAGTGTATACGCTCAAAGAGTATGTGCAGGACGATCCTGTAGTGGCCGGCAAGCGTGCGGAGATCGAAAGTCTGGTGACGGATCTGCAGCTGAAGCAGGCGCTCTCCGGGGAAATTACGGAGGAAGAACGGGCGCGGGTGCGGCAGCTGCAGCAGGAGATGCCGAGTCCGGATATCGTGGATCCTTTCGGCGGACCTCTGCGGGTCTACGAAGAATGTGCGGCTGAGATTGAGGACTGCTTGCGCAAGCTGGCATCCAAACTGAAAGCTGTGCAGTAAACATCGTTATCGTGTTGGCCGGCGGAGGGCCTGGAAGGGCCCGTTCCTCCCAAATGGGGCTTTACAGCCACAGGCCATTTACGTTATGATGAATAACAGATACGAAGGACCCGATGTAACTGGCGACGAGTGGGTATAACCACAGTGGAGCATCGGGACATACGGCCGGTCGCCTGGGCAAAGAGCTGCGCAACAGCGGATTTCCGCGTGCGTTCGGCTCTTTTTCTTTTTGTGGCGCGAGTGCGGTATAATGAATGGGATCAATGCGAGGAGGCGACGAAGGATGAAAATTGCTATGGGTGCAGACCACGCGGGGTACCGGCTGAAGGACGAATTAAAGCCGATCCTGGAGGCGCTGGGCCATGAGGTGGAGGATTTCGGATGCTCCTGCGGCGATTCGGTGGATTATCCGGACTATGCGCTTGAGGTATGCGAGAAGGTTGTATCCGGCGAAGCGGATAAGGGGATTCTCATCTGCGGTACGGGCATCGGAATGACGATTGCGGCGAACAAGGTGCCGGGCATCCGCTGTGCGCTGGTTCATGATCTGTTCTCCGCCAAGGCGACCCGGGAGCACAACGATACGAACGTGCTTACACTCGGTGAACGCGTTGTCGGTCCTGGTGTAGCTCAGGAAATCGTGAAGATCTGGCTGGAGACGGAATTCTCGAACGGCGAGCGCCACGTGGGCCGGATCAACAAGGTCAAAGCAATTGAAGACAAGTACGCGCTGCACCCGTAAGGGAGCACACGGTCCGCACGAACGAAAGGACGGGAGCAGATGACAGAGGAGCATTCGGCAAAGCAGGAAGATGGCGGAGCATCCCTTCTGACCGCCCTGCGCCCGCAGGTGGAGCGGATTCTTCGGGAACTGGTTCAGGCGGGCGGCGTGAAGCCCGGGCAGCTGCTGGTGATCGGGACAAGCACCAGCGAAGTGCTCGGGCACCGGATTGGTACGGCGGGAAGCGGCGAAGTCGCTCAACAGATCTATGAGGCGGTGGAAGCGGTCCGGGCGGAATCGGGTTTCTATCCGGTCTTTCAGTGCTGCGAGCATTTGAACCGTGCACTTGTCTTGGAGCGGGAAGCGGCGGAACGTTACCGGCTGGAAGAAGTCGGCGTCATTCCGGCTCCACGGGCAGGAGGCTCGATGGCGGCGCATGCTTACCGGCTACTGCACGAAGCTGTGGTGGTTGAGGAGGTACAGGCGCATGCGGGCCTCGATATCGGCGATACGATGATCGGCATGCACCTCAGACGCGTGGCTGTACCCGTCCGGCCTTCCGTCCGGCAGCTCGGGGACGCGCACGTGACCATGGCCTTCACCAGGCCCAAGCTGATCGGAGGAGCCAGGGCCGTCTATACGGCGGAGCCTCCGCAGGTGAACGACAACTGCAGATGACCCGGACTTGTCCGGGGAACTGAAATTATATAAATCGTTATATTTAATCAATCTTAGGGAGGAATTCCACTATGGAACAACTGCGTAAACAAGACCCCAAAATCGTCGAGGCCATGAACCTCGAGCTCGGCCGCCAGCGCGACAAAATCGAACTGATCGCTTCTGAGAACTTCGTATCGGAAGCGGTGCTGCAGGCGATGGGTACGGTTCTGACGAACAAGTACGCCGAAGGCTATCCGAACAAACGCTACTATGGCGGCTGTGAATACGTCGACATCGTGGAGGATATCGCACGCGACCGCGCGAAAGAACTGTTCGGCGCCGAGCATGCGAACGTGCAGCCGCACTCCGGCGCACAGGCCAACATGGCCGTATACTTGGCGGCAGTGAAGCCGGGCGAAACGATCCTGGGTATGAACCTGTCTCACGGCGGTCACTTGACGCACGGTTCCCCGGTGAATGCCTCCGGTATTCTGTACAATTTCGTAGCTTATGGCGTAACGGAGAAAGATTCCCGCATTGACTACGACGATGTCCGCAAAGCGGCATTCAAGCATAAGCCGCGCCTGATCGTAGCAGGCGCTTCCGCTTATCCGCGGACGATCGATTTCGAAGCGCTTGCTTCCATCGCCAACGATGTGGGCGCGCTCTTCATGGTCGATATGGCGCATATCGCCGGTCTCGTTGCGGCAGGCCTGCACCCGAATCCGGTGCCGCACGCCCACTTCGTGACGACGACTACCCACAAGACGCTCCGCGGTCCTCGCGGCGGTATGATCCTGTGCCGTAAGCCATGGGCAGCAGCGATTGACAAGGCGGTCTTCCCGGGCTCCCAAGGCGGTCCTCTGATGCATGTGATTGCAGCCAAAGCCGTAGCATTCGGCGAAGCTCTGCAGCCGGAATTCAAAACCTACGCGCAGAACGTTGTCGACAATGCGAAAGCGCTGGCTGATGCCCTGACGGCTGAAGGCATCAATCTTGTGTCCGGCGGTACCGACAACCACCTGATGCTGATCGACCTGCGCAATCTGAACATCAGCGGCAAAGACGCCGAGCATCTGCTCGACGAAGTTGGTGTAACGGTCAACAAGAACGCGATTCCGTTCGACCCTACTTCCCCATTTGTAACGAGCGGTATCCGTGTAGGCACGCCTGCTGCTACCTCCCGCGGTATGGACCAGGAAGCGATGAAGACGATCGCGAAGATCATCTCCCTCACTCTGAAGAACCCTGCTGACGAAGCAGTGCACGAGAAAGTGCGGGGCATGGTCAAAGACCTTACGGCTCAGTTCCCGTTGTATGCGGGTCTCGGCTACTAGAATCGGTTTATTAAGGCTCACACCGGTGCTTCTCCTTAATGGAGGGGCACCTTTTTTGTTCCACGTGGCACACGACCGCGCTGATTATCGCTACTGGGATAACTCCGGCGTCTTGTGGTATAATAGACAGGATTTGGCGTGGGAACCAAGGAATCGACAGCAAGCTGTTGGACATTAAGTGATTTTCGTGAAGATAGGGAGAATTATGCATGGGAAAAATTTACATTTGTGATCATCCGTTGATTCAGCATAAGTTGACTTACATACGGGATGAGAATACGACAACCAAAGATTTTCGCGAGCTGGTCGACGAAGTCGCCACGTTAATGGCGTATGAGATTACACGGGATATTCCGCTCGAGAAGGTAGAGGTCAAAACACCGGTCACCACGGCGGAGTGCCGCGTGATTTCGGGGCGCATGCTGGGACTGATTCCCATTCTGCGTGCCGGACTCGGGATGGTGGATGGCATCTTGAAGCTGGTTCCGGCCGCAAAGGTAGGCCATATCGGCTTGTACCGTGACCCGGAGACGCTCGAGCCCGTAGAATATTACGCCAAGCTGCCGACAGACGTGCTGGAACGGGAACTTATTGTCATTGACCCGATGCTTGCCACGGGCGGGTCTGCGAACGCTGCCATTGCGGCTCTGAAGAAAAGAGGCTGTACCCAGATGAAGCTGATGTGCCTGATCGCAGCGCCGGAAGGGGTGCAGGCGGTACAAGAAGCCCATCCGGATGTGGATCTCTACGTCGCCGCCATCGACGACTATTTGAACGATCACGGATATATTGTACCGGGTCTCGGAGATGCCGGTGACCGCTTGTTCGGCACGAAGTAAAAATACGGGAAGTGAAGGGGGAGATTGCCCTATGAAAAAGACGAAAGTGATCACGATTTTCGGGACAAGGCCAGAAGCGATAAAGATGGCACCGCTTGTCAAAGAACTCGAAAAGCATCCGGAGCATATTGAATCACTGGTATGCGTAACGGCACAGCACCGGCAGATGCTGGATCAGGTGCTCGAGATTTTCAAAATCAAACCTGACTATGACCTGGACGTAATGAAAGAGCGCCAGACTCTCAATGAGGTCACGATTCGTGTCCTCCAGGGCCTGGATCCCGTTTTCCAGCAGGAGAAGCCGGATCTGATCCTTGTACACGGAGATACGCTTACGACGTTCCTGGCAAGCTATGCGGCGTTCCTGCAGCAGATTCAGGTAGGTCATGTCGAAGCGGGCCTTCGCACGTGGAACAAACTCTCTCCGTATCCGGAAGAGATGAACCGGCAGCTCACAGGGGTGCTCGCCGATCTTCACTTTGCACCTACGGATTGGTCAGCAGGAAATCTTCGCAAGGAGAACAAAGCGGAAGACCGTATATTCGTTACCGGGAATACCGTAACCGACGTGTTCCAATATACCGTGCAGGATGAATTCCAGCATGAAGTGCTCGACTGGGCTAAGGGCAAGCGCCTGGTCATGATGACGGCTCACCGCCGGGAGTCGCAGGGCGAGCCGCACCGTCAAATCTTCCGTGCCGTCCGCCGTCTAGCCGACGCCTTCGACGATATCGCGATTGTGTATGCGGTTCATCCGAGCCCGGCTGTCAAAGAGCCGGCCTATGAGATGCTCAGCGGACACGAGCGGATCAAGCTGATCGAACCCTTGGATGTCTTTGAGTTCCATAACTTCTACCGTCATGCCCACCTGATACTGACGGACTCCGGCGGCCTGCAGGAAGAGGCGCCTTCCTTCGGTGTACCCGTCCTCGTGCTGAGAGAGACGACCGAACGGCCGGAGGGGATTGAAGCCGGTACGCTCGAGCTTGTTGGAACCGATGAAGAGAAGGTATTCAGCCGTGCCAGCGCCCTGCTCAGCGACCAGGTATTGTACGAGCGGATGAGCCGTTCCGCGAACCCTTATGGGGATGGCAAAGCCTCTGAACGGATTGCCGAAGCGATACTCTACCACTTTGGCCATACAAGCAAAAGACCGGACTCGTTCAAACCGTGACAATATCATGACAAACGTCACAGTGTACAGTTCAACTGTTTGGTTTGAAAACCTCAAAACCCTTGATATTACGGGGTTTTTGAGGTGCATGGCCCGGCGAAACACTATAGAAACTTAATTGACAAATCTTACTTTACTTCGATACAATATATGAGGATTCTCAGGAGGAAGCTAATGAAACAACCAGATCCGAATAGGGATAATCCATGGCGTGCGGTCGCTTTGACGAGCGCTATCGGGATTGATCTTGCGGTATGCGTAGGTGCCGGGTATTGGATAGGGGAGTGGTTCAGCGGATTCGTGGGAGGAGAGCAGATGTGGGTACTCGGCGGACTATTGCTGGGCTTCGCAGCTGCGGTTGCATCCATCTATCTACTTATTAAGTTGACCGGAGGGCTATGATGGATGAATTTTCGGCCCATCTGAAAACGGTTCAAAACATCTTTCTCTTTTTTTTGTCCTTTTGTTTGGTTGGCTGGGCTCTGCTGGAGGGGTATAGACCCTACGTTGCCGGAGTGATGCTGGGATCCGCAGTAAGCATGATCAATGCGAGATACCTGGCATGGAAAATCCGTAAAGTAACGGGTTCGGACGGAGACGAGCAGCCGCCGGCACGGAAGGCGAATATGGGATTCATGACAAGGGCGGCTATCGCTACGCTGGCAGGCATCGTGGCCATTCGGTATCCGGAACATGTCTCGCTTCCCACGACCGTTGCAGGATACTTTTTCACTCAATTGGTAACACTTGTATTGGGTATTATTTCTATCAGGAAAGCCAACAAATAGCTCTCTTTGAAAGGGGTGAAAAAGGAAAACATGGAACATTTAGCACCAGTTATTGAAATCTTCGGTTTCCATCTCGATTTGTCGGCGCTGCTTATGATTATCGTAACGAGCCTGGTTGTATTTGTGATTGCGGTTTCCGGCGCGAAGAACGCCTCCGTCACCAAACTTTCCAAGATGCAGAACTTCATGGAATGGGTGATTGAGTTCGTAGAAGGCATCCTCGGAAGCACTTTGGGCTCCAAGCATGGGAAGCCATTCTTGGCTCTGGGCTTAACGCTTATTATGTTTATCTTCGTTGGCAACATGCTGGGACTTCCGTTCAATATCATTACGGAACATCATGATGCCGCATCGGCTACGATCGCCGGCCAGCCGTTCATAAGTCAAGAAGCCTTCCAAGAGGCTGCAAAGAAGGGCGCGCATGAAGTTGGCGTGAGCTGGTGGAAATCGCCGACGGCAGATGTGTCGATCACAGCCGCTCTTGCCTTGATGGTCATTGGCCTCAGCCACTATCTCGGCATTACACGCAACAGCAAGCACTACTGGAAACACTATATCGAACCGTATCCGATTCTCTTGCCAATTAACCTTGTCGAGACCGTCGCGAAACCGCTGACACTTGCTCTTCGTCTATACGGTAATATTTATGCGGGCGAAGTCATGATCAGTGTTATCGTATCGGCAGGATACTTCGGGATTATCCCGCTCTTCGTATGGCAGGGCTTTAGCGTGTTCGTAGGATCCATTCAAGCCTTTATCTTCACGATGCTGACAATGGTTTACATCTCGCAGACTTTGGTTCACGAAGAAGATCACCACTAAAGTACAGCCGTTAGAATAAACGTTAGAAATACTCGTTTTACTAGAATATAACTTTTCCAATTTGAGGGAGGATTTTTCACAATGGGAGCTTTAGCATTGGTAGCAGCAGGCGTAGTATTCGGTTTGGGAGCACTGGGTGCAGGTATCGGTAACGGTTTGATCGTTGGTCGTGCAATTGAAGGGATTTCCCGTCAGCCAGAACTTCGCGGTACACTGCAAACAACGATGTTCCTCGGTATCGGTTTCGTAGAGGCCCTGCCAGTTGTATCCCTGGTTCTTGCATTCTTGTTCATGGGTCGTGCCTAAGAATTCATAGGGCGGGGATGGCTCAGCCTCCGCGCCTTCGTTTTGCCCATGCTATCTGAAGGGAGTGACGTTACTTGGCTATTAATTGGTCGTCGTTTATTATACAAATCGTAGCCTTCTTGGTACTCTACCTCCTGCTGCAGAAATATGCGTTCGGTCCGCTCTTCGGCATCTTGGAGAAACGCAGACAGCACGTATTGGATCAAGTCCAAGCGGCTGACAACAACCGTAAGCAGGTTGAACAGTTGGTAGAAGAGCAGAAGCAGGCTCTCCAGCAAACGCGCAAGGAAGCTCACGATATCATCGAGCAGGCGAGACAGACCTCCTCGAAGCAAGCGGATGACATCATCGCTCAGGCGAAAGCGGAATCCGTGCGCCTGAAAGAAGAAGCAATCCGCGATATCGAGAACGAGAAGAACAAAGCGGTAGCTGCCCTGAGAAGTCAGGTTAGCGCAATGTCCGTGCTGATCGCTTCGAAGATCATCGAAAAGCAGATTGACGAAAAGTCCCAGGAACAATTGGTTGAGCAGTACCTCAAAGAGGTAGGAGGCAATCAATGAGCCAGGATACGATCGTAGCGAAGAGGTACGCGAAAGCCCTATTCGAGATTGCTAACGAACAAGGCCGGATCGCGCAGGTGGAAGAGGAGCTGAAGGCCGTGGTCTCTACGCTCAAGCAGAACGCCGACTTCTACAAGCTGATCAAGCATCCGGCTATTGGTGCTGCCGCAAAAGCGGATATGCTGAAGCAAGTGTTCACGACATCGCTGTCGGAGACAACCTTCAACACGCTGTCCCTCCTCATCGAGAAAGGCCGGGAGGAACTGCTGGAAGCGATGGTGGGCTACTATGTCCGTATCGCTAGCGAAGCGTTGAACCAAGCGAACGCAACAGTGTATACACCTGTAGAGCTGAACGCGGAGGAACAGAGTCATATCGCTTCCTCCTTCGGCAAGATTACCGGCAAGCAAATCCGTGTAACCACGGTGCTCGATAAAAGCCTGCTCGGCGGCATTCGGGTCCGTATCGGCGACCGCCTGTACGACGGCAGCCTGTCCGGCAAGCTTCAACGTTTGGAAAGAGCTTTGAATCAATCTCAAGCATTGTAGATAGGGGTGAGGTTCGTTGAGTATCAAGCCTGAAGAAATCAGCACATTGATCAGACAACAGATCGAGAATTATAAATCGGAAATTCAAGTGGTTGACGTAGGTACGGTAATTCAGGTCGGTGACGGTATCGCCCGTGCACACGGCTTGGAGAACGTTATGGCTGGAGAGCTTCTCGAGTTCTCCAACGGCGTCCTCGGCTATGCGTTCAACTTGGAAGAAAGCAACGTAGGTATCGTTATTCTTGGACCTTACACGGAAATTCGTGAAGGAGACGCTGTAAAGCGTACCGGACGTATCATGGAAGTTCCGGTAGGCGAAGCGCTGCTGGGCCGTGTCGTGAACGCCCTTGGTCAGCCGATCGACGGACAAGGTCCAATCAACACGACGCATTCCCGTCCGGTTGAGTCCCCTGCTCCAGGTGTTATGGCCCGTAAATCGGTACATGAGCCAATGCAAACGGGTATTAAAGCAATCGACGCGATGATTCCGGTTGGTCGCGGCCAACGGGAGCTTATCATCGGTGACCGTCAAACAGGTAAAACATCGATTGCCGTAGACACGATCATCAACCAAAAGGGCAGCGGTGTAAAGTGTATCTACGTTGCCGTAGGTCAAAAGCAATCCACAGTTGTGGCACTCGTTGAAACACTCCGCCGTGCTGGCGCGCTTGACTATACGATCGTCGTATCCGCTTCGGCTTCCGAGCCGTCCCCAATGCTGTGGCTTGCTCCATATGCGGGCTGCGCGATGGGCGAGTACTTCATGTACAAAGGCGAGCACGTGCTGATCGTATATGATGACTTGTCCAAGCAAGCTGCCGCATACCGTGAGCTCTCCCTGCTGCTCCGCCGTCCTCCGGGCCGGGAAGCTTATCCGGGTGACGTCTTCTATCTTCACTCCCGTCTTCTCGAGCGTTCTGCTAAGCTGAGCGACGAGCTCGGCGCTGGCTCCATGACGGCTCTGCCGTTCATCGAGACACAAGCCGGTGACGTATCCGCTTATATCCCTACGAACGTAATCTCGATTACGGACGGACAGATCTTCCTGGAGTCCGACTTGTTCTACTCCGGTCAGCGTCCTGCCGTTAACGTAGGTATCTCCGTATCCCGTGTAGGGGGCTCGGCGCAAACCAAGGCAATGAAGAAGGTTGCCGGTACACTGCGTCTGGATCTTGCACAGTACCGCGAGCTTGCAGCATTCGCTCAGTTCGGTTCGGATCTCGACCGTGCTACGCAAACCCGTCTGAACCGTGGTGTTCGTACGCTGGAACTGCTGAAGCAGGGTGTGAACCAGCCGCTGCCGGTTGAGAAGCAAGTAGCAGCGATCTACGTCGTAACGAGAGGTCATATCGATGACCTTCCAGTACAAGACGTACGTCGTTTCGAAGCGGAATTCCTGGCTTTCCTCGATTCGAACCGTCCGGAAATTCTCGCGAGCATTCGCGACACGAAGGACCTGACTTCGGATAACGAGAAAGCACTCGTGGATGCGATCGGCCAGTTCAAAAAAGGGTTCGCTCCTTCCGCGTAATGAATTAGACCAAGAAGCAGCCGGGCTTCTCCTCCGGGAAGCTCGGCGTTCCTTATACAGTGATTCAGGTGTTCTCGAAAGAGAGGTGAGCAGAGCATGGCAAAAGGGATGCGCGAAATCAAGCGCTCGATTAAATCGAAACAAAACACGAAGCAAATCACGAAAGCGATGGAGATGGTAGCGGCCTCGAAGCTGAGACGCGCGCAGGAAGCTGCGGAAGCTTCCCGTCCATATTCCGAAAAGATGAAGGAAGTGATCGCAAGCATCGCAGCAGGTACGAAGGGTGTCAAACACCCGATGCTGCAGACGCGCCCGATCAAGAAAACCGGTTATCTTGTGATCACCTCCGACCGCGGTCTGGCCGGTGGTTATAATGCGAACGTGCTGCGTAAAGTGATGAACGTCATCCGTGAGAAGCATAATTCCACGAATGAGTACGCCATCTTCGTCATCGGCCGTAAGGGCCGGGATTTCTTCTCCAAGCGCGATATTCCGATTGTGGAAGAAGTGACGGGTCTGGCGGATTCCCCGTCATTCGCGGATATTAAGCAAGTAGCAGCTTCCGCTGTAGCGAATTTTGAGAAGGGGACGTACGACGAGCTGTACCTTGTGTACAATGAGTTCAAGAACGCCATCACTCAAATTCCTACAGTAAAGCGTCTGCTTCCGCTTGAGGAAGTCAATGCTGCATCCGTAGCAAACTACGAATATGAGCCGTCGCCGGAAGGCGTGCTGGAAGTGCTTCTGCCGAAATATGCAGAAACCTTGATTTACAGTGCCGTTCTTGACGGTAAAGCGAGTGAGTTCGGAGCGAGAATGACGGCGATGAACAGTGCTACGAAGAATGCTACGAAGATGATCTCTTCGCTTACGCTGCAGTATAACCGTGCACGGCAAGCATCGATTACCCAGGAAATCTCTGAAATCGTCGCTGGAGCGAATGCGGCTCAAGGCTAGAGAATGGAATAAAGCAGCCTTGTACGAAAGTCAGGGCTGTTACAATGTAGATGATTGCTTACGAAGTTAGTCTTGCCTTCGGCAAGACTCTTAGGAGGGAAAACATGAGCAAAGGGCGCGTAGTGAATATCACAGGGCCGGTTGTTGACATTGAGTTCGAACGTGGACAGCTCCCTGAGATTCTGAATGCTATTAAGATCCAAAGAAAAGCCCAAAGCGCTGGCGAGCAAGATATCAACCTGACGGTTGAAACTGCCGTTCACCTGGGTGACAACATGGTTCGTTGTATCGCAATGTCTTCCACAGACGGTCTCGTTCGTGGAGTAGAAGCGATTGATACGGGTGCTCCAATCTCCGTACCAGTAGGCGCTGCTACACTTGGCCGCGTATTCAACGTACTGGGTGAGCCTATCGACGGTAATGAGACGGTTGATCGTACGCTGACCAGCCCGATTCATAAAGAAGCACCAGCGTTCGAAAACTTGTCTACACAAGCGGAAATCCTCGAAACAGGGATTAAAGTTATCGACCTTATGGCTCCTTATGCCAAAGGCGGTAAAATCGGTCTGTTCGGCGGTGCAGGTGTAGGTAAGACCGTTACGATGCAGGAACTCATCCATAACATCGCTCAAGAGCACGGTGGTATCTCCGTATTCGCGGGCGTGGGCGAGAGAACGCGTGAAGGTAACGACTTGTACCATGAGATGAGCGATTCCGGCGTTATTTCGAAGACGGCAATGGTCTTCGGCCAGATGAACGAGCCTCCAGGTGCGCGTCTGCGTGTTGCCCTGTCCGGCCTGACGATGGCGGAATATTTCCGTGATGAAGAAGGCAAGGACGTTCTTCTCTTCGTCGACAACATCTTCCGCTTTACCCAAGCTGGCTCCGAAGTATCCGCCCTTCTCGGACGTATGCCTTCGGCGGTAGGTTACCAGCCTACGCTGGCAACGGAGATGGGTCAACTCCAAGAGCGGATTACATCCACGAAGAAAGGTTCCGTTACTTCCATTCAAGCCATCTACGTTCCGGCGGATGACTACACTGACCCGGCTCCGGCAACGGCGTTTGCTCACTTGGATGCAACAACGAACCTGGAGCGTGGTATCGCTTCGAAGGGTATCTTCCCTGCCGTAGACCCGCTGGCATCGTCTTCGCGGATTCTGACACCGGAAATTCTCGGCGATGAGCACTATCAAGTGGCTCAAGGCGTGAAGAGAATTCTTCAACGCTATAAAGAGCTTCTCGATATCATTGCCATTCTCGGTATGGATGAGCTGTCCGATGAGGACAAACTCGTCGTACACCGTGCGCGTCGTCTGGAGCTCTTCTTGTCCCAGCCGCTCCACGTTGCCGAAGCGTTCAACGGGATCCCGGGCGTATACGTACCGGTTAAAGAAACCGTACGCAGCTTCAAAGAAGTTCTCGAAGGTAAGCACGACAACCTTCCTGAGCCTGCGTTCCACAACGTGGGAACGATCGAAGATGCTATTGAAAAGGCAAAAACGCTGTAATCTTTTGTACAGCGCAGCATAGATTGCAAGTCCATCCGGCCTCCCTGCGGGGGTCGGATGCTGGCTTACTCAGCCGTTCGCAGGTCGAACGGTAGGCTTACGTAGGAGGAGGGATCCAAGTGAGCACATTCCTGTTGGAAATCGTGACCCCCGAGCGCAAAGTGTATGCCGAGCCGGCTAACATGATTGTAGTGAGAGGTGTCGCAGGGGAGCTTGGAATTCTGCCGAATCACATCCCGATGGTTACTCCACTCCGGATCGCTGCTGTTACGATTAAGAAACAGGGCGCGAAGGACGAACAAATCGCAGTTAACGGCGGTTTCATGGAAGTACGTAAGGATAAAGTGGTTATTCTGGCGGAAAGCGCTGAGCTTCCCGGCCAGATTAGTCTGGAACGGGCACAAGCGGCTAAAGGCCGTGCGGAGCAGCGGCTCGCTGCGAAGAAAGATCAAATCGACTTCAAACGGGCCGAACTCGCTCTACAGCGCGCAATGAACCGGATTAATGTGGGCGGCGGGCAATAATATTTGAATGCAGTTCAGCAATGGCGGGAGGAGCTTCCCGCCTTTTCTTTTCATCTTAAAGAAAGCGCTAACATTAAAATGTTAACTTATTTATCAAAATATCAAACGTATGGCCTGGTTCTAATAAAGACATGTATGGCTTTGGTATATATTGCACAACCTAATGTGGACATAAGTCTGGATAGGTAGAATTGTCATAGCGTCGGGGCCGTATTTCCTGAAAATGTTAGACACCCCAAATGGCATTTGTTATAATTGGAGAGGCATATATTAACAAAAGATCCGAATATTCAAACAAGATTGAAGGCAGCTTTCGTTGCATCGACGACGGCAGACCAAGCTTCGATGTGCGGTATGGAGAAGGCCGCATCTGTACAATGT
Organism: Paenibacillus caseinilyticus; assembly: GCF_027533645.1. GTDB lineage: Bacteria > Bacillota > Bacilli > Paenibacillales > NBRC-103111 > Paenibacillus_G > Paenibacillus_G caseinilyticus. The sequence goes on along the minus strand of NZ_JAQAGY010000028.1, from coordinate 55,241 downwards.
TCAAACTACATAGAAGGAGGCGGTTCGTTCACGATGTACTTCAATAACTACGTGGTCGTAACGATATTTCTCTTCTTAGGCGTATTGCTTCCGGTTGTAGCGCTTACATTTGGTCGGCTGCTGCGGCCCCACAAGCCTGTAGAAGAAAAGTATACTACCTATGAAAGCGGTAACGAGCCCGTGGGCGAAGGACAAGTCCGCTTCAACATCCGCTACTATCTTTTCGCGCTGATGTTTGTCATCTTCGACGTGGAAACCGTGTTCTTGTATCCGTGGGCCGTTGCTTATAAGCAATTAGGCTTGTTTGCGCTTGTGGAGATGTGTATATTCGTCGGTCTGCTCATCATAGGCTTACTTTATGCCTGGAAGAAGAAGGTGCTGCAATGGACTTCAATCTAGAAAATATATCTCCGGAAGAGCGACAGGAGCTCGACCGCAACGTATTCATGACGACATTGGAGCAGGTGAAGGCGTGGGCACGAAGCAACTCGCTCTGGCCGCTTACGTTCGGACTGGCCTGCTGTGCGATCGAAATGATGGGAACAGGGGCGTCTCATTATGACTTGGACCGATTCGGCGTGATCTTCCGGACTTCCCCACGTCAATCGGACGTAATGATCGTGGCCGGCACGGTAACGAAGAAAATGGCTCCGCTGCTTCGCCGGCTGTACGAGCAAATGCCAGAACCCAAGTGGGTCATTGCTATGGGATCCTGTGCTACGGCGGGCGGCCCCTACGTCAAATCGTATGCTGTTGTGAAAGGCGTGGATCAAGTCGTACCGGTCGACGTCTATATCCCGGGATGCCCGCCGAATCCCGCTGCTCTGATTTATGGGATCAATAAGCTGCAGGAAAAAATCCGCTATGAAGCCAAAACCGGTAAGCAGGTGACCAGCCGATGAGCGATGAGGACAAACAACAGAAGGACGGAGAGAAGGCCGAAAGCAAAGCCGACCATAAGGACAATAAAGAGGCCGATACAAAGGCCGATTCAGGGCTTGGATATACCGCAGAGGGCGGAGGGTTCGTAACGGCAGAGGATACCGCTGGTAATACGAAGGTGCGGGAAGAAAAGGGAGCTCCCGAGCATGAGAAGCCGGGGGGTCAAAAGGCCGGGAGCGTCGATCCGGCGTCGGAAGGCCGAGCCTTCGGGGAGCCGGAGGAAGGCGGAGAGCGGCAAGGTGAGACGACGCCCGGCAGGAAGGCGGCGCCGATGAGCGAAGAGCCGCGTGTGGTGGAAGGCGCTGAGCTCGCCAAAGCGGGCGGAGCCGGCGAACCGCCGGGCGGTTACGCCGACGTGCCGAAGGCGGAAGCGGCAGGCGAGCCGCCGGCCGATGCGCCGAAGGGCGATGCCGACGCCGAGCGCGAGGCGAAGGTGAAGGCGGCCGCCGAGGCTCGGGCCGCGCGCCTGGCTGCGAAGGCTGCGCAAACGGCCGAGGCGGGCGATGCGCCGGCAGCGGAAGCGGCGGCGCCGACCGACGCTGACAAGGAGGCGAAGGCCAAGGCGGCCGCCGAGGCAAGAGCCGCCCGGGCTAGCGCGCGGGCCGCGAAGACGGAAGGGGCGGAGCCTGAGGCGCCGAAGGAGCCATCGCCGAAGCAGCCGCTGCTTGACCGGCTGACGGCGATCTTGAAGGAGTTCCGCGAAGGCATCGTGGAGGATGCCGTAGTCAATGAGAAGGGCGGGCACATCCCGACCGTATCTATCCAGGCCGAGGCTTGGCCGGATACCGCAGCGATGCTGCGCACCCATCCGGAGCTGGAGCTGAACTATCTGCGCAATGTCTCGGGGGTCGATATGGAAACCCATATGGAAGTGGTCTATCATCTGATCTCTCTGGACCATAAGCAGGACTACTGCTTCAAGGTAAAGACCGATCGCCAGACACCTTCCGTTCCTTCGATTACACCGATTTTTCCAACAGCCGATTGGAACGAACGGGAGATCTATGACCTGTTCGGTATTGATTTTCCGGGACATCCCGACCTGCGCCGTATCATGATGGCTGATGACTGGGTAGGCCATCCCCTGCGCAAAGACTATGAGCCGATCGACCCGGAGGTGTAATGGAGCTTGGCCATTCGAACGGAAGAACTGCTGCTGAACGTAGGTCCGCAGCATCCGAGTACGCACGGCGTATTCCGGATTATCGTGAAGCTGGACGGTGAGATCATCACCGAAGCCATTCCGGTGATGGGCTACCTGCACCGCGGCACAGAGAAGCTGGCGGAGAACTTGACCTATACCCAAATCATACCTTACACGGACAGGATGGATTACGTGTCGGCCATGACAAATAACTATGTCTTGGTTCATGCGGTGGAGAAACTGATGGGGCTGGAGATTCCCGAACGGGCGGAGTTCCTGCGTCTGGTTGTAATGGAGCTGCAGCGTATTGCAAGCCACATGGTGTGGTGGGGAACCTATCTGCTCGACATTGGGGCGATGAGTCCCTTCTTGTACGCCTTCCGGGATAGGGAGATTATCATCAATCTTTTCAATGAGCTGTGTGGCGCCCGGTTGACCTACAACTACATGCGGGTCGGCGGAGTCAAATGGGACGCGCCGGAAGGCTGGCTCCAGAAGGTACGGGACTTCATCCCTTATATGCGCGGCAAGCTGGACGAATATCACGAGCTTGTCAGCGGCAATGAGATCTTCCTTGCCCGGATCAAGGGCGTCGGGAAGTACGATGCCGAGACGGCTATCGCCTATGGACTGAGCGGAGCGAATCTGCGCTGCACCGGCGTGGACTGGGATATCCGCAAAACCCAGCCGTACAGCTTGTACGACCGGTTTCAATTCGACGTACCAACGAGTACGGTGGGCGATTGTTACGCCCGGTACCTGCTGCGTCTCGAAGAGATCAGCCAGTCGCTGCGCATCCTGGAACAGGCGATGGAGCAGTTCCCGGCGGAAGGCGAGATCATGGGTAAGGTGCCCCGGGTGCTCAGGCCGGCCGAAGGCGAAGTGTATGCTGCCATCGAATCCCCGCGCGGAGAGATTGGAGTCCATCTAATCTCCAAGGGCAAGGATAAGCCGTACAGGCTGAAGTTCAGGCGTCCGTCGTTCGTCAACCTGCAGATTCTTCCGAAGCTGCTTGTGGGCGAGACGATGACCAATCTCATCACTATTCTAGGAGGCATTGATATCGTCGTCGGGGAGGTGGACTGCTGATGCCGGAACTCCTGCAGGAGTCGTTGACGCTTACCAATTTTATGATTTTTCTAGCTTGGGGCGTCGTCATGCTGCTCGTCGTACTGGGCTTCGTTACGTATGCGATCTACTTCGAGCGGAAAGTGATTGGATGGATGCAGCTGCGGATCGGACCGAACCGTGTAGGGCCGCTCGGTTTGCTGCAGAGCGTGGCGGACGTAACGAAGCTGCTCATCAAAGAGGATACGATTCCGCGCAAGGCAGAGAGGAGTCTCTTCATTCTTGCGCCGGTTCTTACGTTCATTCCCGCCTTCACAGTCATTGCCGCCATTCCGTTCACGGACCGGCTGATCTCCAGTTCCCTCAATGTGGGCGTGCTGTTCTATGTCGCACTCTCCGGGATCTCGACGATCGGGATTGTGCTCGGGGGCTGGGCTTCCAACAATAAGTACGCACTGCTTGGAGGCATGCGTTCCGCGGCACAGATGATTTCCTATGAGATTCCGCTCGTTATCTCGATCATCGGCATTGTCATGATGACCGGAAGCATGAATCTCCATACGATCGTGGAGGGGCAGGCCGGCGGGTTCTGGCACTGGAACTTCCTTCCACAGATTATCGGCTTTGGGGTATTCGCTATTGCTGCTGTGTCCGAGCTGAACCGGACCCCATTCGACCTGCCGGAAGCGGAGTCCGAGCTGGTTGCGGGCTATCATGTGGAGTACAGCGGCTTCCGTTTCGCTTTCTTCATGCTGGCGGAGTATGTCTATGTATTCGCAATTGCCGGATTGACGACCACGCTGTTCCTTGGCGGCTGGCATGCGCCTCTGCCATTCCTTGATTTCATCCCGGGCATTGTTTGGTTCCTGCTCAAGTTCTCGTTCATCGTGTTCTTCCTGTTCTGGCTGCGTGCGACTCTCCCCCGCGTCCGGGTGGACCAACTGATGGGGCTTGGTTGGAAGGTGCTGCTGCCGCTCGCGCTCGTGAATATTTTCGTGACAGCCTTGTATATGGCCATCGCGATGTAAGAAACGGCTGCGCCGGCAGCCCAGACAGCTTACGAAAGGGGGAGTTGGATATGAAAGGCATCGTGAAGGGACTCGGCATTACCTTGAAGAGCATGACCCAGAAGAAAATAACCTATGCCTATCCTGACGTTCCGCTGGAGCTGCCGGACCGGTTCCGGGGGATCCAGCACTTTGATCCGGAGAAATGCATTGTCTGCAACCAGTGCGCCCGGATCTGCCCTACGGAATGCATCAATCTCATCGGCAAACCGAATCCAGATCCCGAGAAGAAGGGGAAGGTCATCGATACCTACGACATCAACTTCGAGATCTGCATTTTGTGCGACCTCTGCACGGAGGTATGCCCGACGGAAGCGATCGTCATGACCAATAATTTTGAGCTGTCGACCTACAGCCGCGACGACCTCTTCAAGAATCTGCAGTGGCTGAACGAAAACAATACCCATGTGCGCAAGGAGAACAACTCCGCGCTTCCGAAGGGCGGGGCGAAGTAATGTTCGGAAACATGGCGGAGTTTCTATCCAGCGGCGAGAATGTAGCCTTCTTCTTCTGTGCGCTCCTGGCGATCGGCGGAGCCATCTTCATGATCTCCTTTACGAAGGTCGTTCATATGGTACTGGCGCTCGCGCTCACCTTCTTGTCGATGGCAGGTCTCTACATTGTACTCGAGGCGGAGTTCGTAGCTGTAGTACAGATCTTGATCTACGCCGGCGCCATCTCCATTCTCATGATCTTCGGGATAATGATGACGAAGCATACCAAGGAAGAAGAGGAAGAACCGAAGCGGCCGTGGCATAATGTCCTGCTCTTCATCGGGGCAGCAGGTTTGTTCGGCGTCATCTTCTATGCGATTCAGCAGTCGGAAATTCCGGCCGGCGAGTTCCCGCAGGTGGCAGACAATACGCTGGAGATCGGCAAGCTGCTGTTCTCGGCTCATGTCATTCCCTTCGAGCTGATGAGTGTGCTGCTCACGGTGGCCTTCATTGGTGCCATCGTCGTAGCCAAGAGAGAGGAGGACTAACCTGCCTATGGGTACAACGGGATTGGCAACACCTTATCTAACGCTGGCAGCGATCTTGTTCTGCATCGGGTTGTATGGAGCGCTGTCCAAAAAAAATGCCGTCATTGTCCTTCTCTCCATCGAGCTTATGCTGAACAGCGTCAATCTGAACTTGGTCGCCTTCTCCAAGTATGGCGTGAGGCCCGGACTGACCGGACAAATGTTCTCCCTGTTCAACATTACGGTGGCTGCGGCGGAAGCTGCCGTAGGCATTGCGATCCTGATCGCTTTATACCGCAACAAGGGGACAACGGATGTGAACGAGATGGATTCGATGAAGCGGTAGGATACGCTTACGACAACAGCAATCGGTTGCTTATCGTAAGCACGGAGGAGGATTTAAGCTCATGGTATCGGCTTATTCGCAGTATGCTTGGCTCATCCCGCTGTTCCCGCTGCTGTCGTTTCTGATCTTGACGGCTGCCGGCCGGACCCTTCGGGGGGCTGGACCTTATCTCTCCATCGTGGCCGCTTTCGCTTCGTTCGCTCTTGCCGTACTGGTGTTCTGGGAACGGATCGGCGGCGGAGTGGAAGATTTCACGTGGAACAAATTGCAGTGGCTCCCCCTCGGCAGCGCCCCGCTGACCATGGGGTTCGAGGTGACCAACCTGAATGCTCTGATGCTGGTTGTCGTCACGCTCGTCAGCCTCTTGGTGAATATTTATTCAACGGGCTATATGCACGACGATGAGCGGATTCACGTGTTTTTCGCTTATATCGCGCTATTTACGTTCTCTATGCTGGGGCTTGTAATCTCGGAGAATCTCGTGCAGCTCTTCATCTTCTGGGAGCTGGTGGGTGTATGCTCGTTCCTCCTGGTCGGGTTCTGGTACTTCAAACCCGAGGCGAGGGCGGCGGCCAAGAAAGCGTTCATTGTTACCCGGGTGGGCGACGTAGGGCTGTTCCTCGGCATGCTGCTCTTGTATTGGGTCATGCCGGAGCATTCGCTGAGCTTCAGTTCTATCATCAATGCCTTCAACCAGGATCAGATTCCAGAAGCGACGGCTACCTGGATCGCCATTCTCATCTTCATCGGGGCGATGGGCAAGTCAGGCCAGTTCCCGCTGCATACCTGGCTTCCGGATGCGATGGAAGGCCCGACGCCGATCTCGGCGCTGATTCATGCGGCGACAATGGTGGCTGCCGGCGTCTATCTCGTGGCCCGGACTTATCCCATCTTTATGGATGCTCCTGCGGCTCTTACGGTCGTGGCATCGGTCGGCGCTTTCACGGCTATCTTCGCCGCTACGATCGGTACGGCGCAGAATGACATCAAGCGGATTCTGGCTTATTCGACCGTCAGCCAACTCGGTTATATGATGATGGCGCTTGGCATCGGCACCTCGGTGGCGCTAACCGCCGGCATCTTCCATCTGTTCACGCACGCGTTCTTCAAGGCGCTGCTGTTCCTGGGAGCCGGCAGCGTGATCCATGCCGTACATACGCAGAACATACACGAGATGGGCGGCGTAGGCAAGCACATGAAAGTGACGGCCTGGACGTTCGCCATCGGGGCGCTTGCGCTCAGCGGGATCTTCCCGCTGTCGGGCTTCTGGTCGAAGGATGCCATCCTGGCCGAAGCGCTGGCGAAGGGGCATCCGGTGCTGTTCACGGTTGGTCTGGTTGCGGCATTCTTTACAGCCTTCTATATGTCGCGCCTGTTCTTCCTGGTGTTCACCGGAGAATCCCGCTCAGAGAACGGAAGTCATGCGCATGAATCGCCGGCCTCGATGACATTACCTCTGGTCGTGCTCGGGGTGCTGGCTGTTATTGCCGGCTTCGTATTCACTCCATTCAATCCGTGGCTCGGCGGCTGGTTGACCGGAGAGGCGCATGAGGAGCATGCCAACTATCTTGTGATGGTTCTCTCTACGCTGGCGGGACTGCTCGGGATTGGGCTTGGCTATCTCATGTACTACAAAAAAAGCGTACGCGCCGATCTCGTGGCAGGCCCAGCACCCGGGCTCTACACCCTGCTGAACCGTAAGTATTATATCGATGAGCTGTATCAAGGCATCATTGTCCGTCCCCTGCAGGGACTCGGCGGGCTGCTGCATCTCTTCGATGTGTATGTAGTCGACGGCGTTGTCCGGCTCTGCGCCTATGCGGTAACCGGAGCGGGCCGTCTGGGCTCGCGTCTGCAGAACGGGCAGGTTCAGACCTATGGACTGGCTACGCTGCTGGGACTCTTGATCTTGATGCTGGCCATTGCGGGAAGGAGGTTCATCGATGCCGGATAATTTGCCTATCTTGTCCCTGATTGCCTTCTCGCCGCTCATCGGTGTGCTTCTGCTGCTGTTCATACCGAAAACCCAAGGCCAGTGGATCAAGAGCGTAGCGGTGCTCGCCACCCTGGTGCCGCTGCTCCTGTCAGCCTGGCTGTATTATGACTTTAATGCCAACCTGGAGGGCATGCAGTACAAGGAGGAGGTTCCCTGGATCCTCGTGCCTCTGAACAAGGAAGTACAGGATCTAAGCGGTCTGGCCTCCTTCTTCTATGAGTTCAAGTATGTCATGGCCGTTGACGGGCTCTCGCTGCCCCTCGTGTTCCTGACAGCGTTGGTGGCGCTGATGGCTGCCCTCGCCTCCGTCTATATCAAGAAGCGTTGGAAAACATATTTTATCCTCTTCCTGCTGCTGGAGACGGGGATGTTCGGCGTGTTCATGGCTCAGGATCTGTTCCTCTTCTTCGTCTTCTTCGAAGTTACGCTGATCCCGATGTTCTTCCTGATCGGCATATGGGGATACATGGACCGGGAGCGGGCGGCGAACAAGTTCCTAATCTATAACGGTCTGGGTTCCGCGATCATGCTGATCGCCTTCCTCATTCTGGTCACTACGGCGGGCTTCAGCCAGACGGTAGCCGAGGGGGGAGCGTCCGCTTCCATTCACTATTCGGGGGACCTCAACGTCATCACGGAGAACCTCTTCCAGAATGCGCAGTCCTACGTGAACCAGAACGATCCGGGAGGGAACAATCCGTTCTTCCTCAGCGATACGATGAAGTGGACCCTGTTCATCCTGCTGCTGGTGGCGTTCGGCATCAAGCTTCCGATCTTCCCATTCCATACGTGGATGCTCAAGGTACATACCGAAGCGCCGCCGTCCATCGTTATGATTCACTCCGGCATCCTGCTCAAGATGGGCGCCTACGGCCTCATCCGCTTCGGGATTCTGCTCTTTCCGCAGCAGGCGGTAGCGTGGGCCGGCGTGCTGGCCGTCCTTGGCGTCATCAATATTCTGTATGGCGCGGTGCTCGCCTTCGTTCAGAAGGAATTCAAGCTTGTACTGGCTTACTCCAGTATCAGCCACATGGGGATCGTGCTGGTCGGCATCGCCGCGTTCAACGTGATCGGCCTGGAAGGCGCGATCTTCCAGCTGGTGTCGCACGGCCTGATCTCGGCCCTGATGTTCCTCCTCGTCGGAAGCATCTACGAACGGACCGGAACCACAGAGCTTGGCAGCCTGGGGGGCCTCGCCCGGAGCATCCCGTTCATCTCCGGCATTCTGCTGGTCGCGGGGATGGCGTCGCTCGGCCTGCCCGGCCTGTCAGGCTTCGTCAGCGAATTCCTGGCGTTCCTCGGGTTGTTCGAGTCGCATCCGGTCATTACCGCTGTCGGTGCGCTCGGCATTATCCTCGCTGCCGTCTACGTGCTTCGCGGGGTGCTCGGCATCACGTACGGGCCGCTTCCTGCAGGACTGCCGGAGATGCGCGATGCCCGGCTGATCGAAGCCGTGCCGATGATCACCTTAGTTGCTTTCATTGTTGTGCTTGGGATCTACCCGGCGGTGCTGAGCGGGCCGCTGCACCAAACCGTAAGCAGTTTCGACCAATTCATTCACAGCGTCGCGAAGATAGGGGGGTAGACCGGTGGACACAACATTACCGTTAATCACCGCCGCGGACCTGGCCCTGCTCGCACCGGAGCTGACCTTGGTCGCCGCCAGCGTTGTGCTGGCTCTATTAGACCTGATTCTGCCGAAGGGGACCAGCCGGCATCTGCTCGGATGGCTATCGCTTCTCAGTATTCTGCTCTCGGCTTACTTTGTCATAGGCTTCCTCCATCCGGCCGAGCCGAAGCAGCTGCTGCAGTTCAGCTACCGGATCGATGATTTTGCGAATATCCTGAAGCTCGTCCTCCTGACGGGAGCGGGCCTCATCACCTTCATGAGCATCGGCTCCGTGAAGGAAGAACAGATCCCGCATCTCGGCGAGTTCTACTATCTGCTTCTGCCGGCCACTCTGGGCGGTATGATCATGGCTTCCTCCGGTGAACTGATTACGCTCTTCGTCGGTCTGGAGCTGCTCAGCATTACTTCGTACATCCTCGTGGCGATGCGCAAACGGAATCTGCAGTCGAACGAGGGAGCTTTTAAGTACATTGTGCTGGGGGGCATCTCCTCGGCGATCATCTTGTACGGGATGTCGTTCCTCTACGGGATGACTGGATCGACGGTGATAACCGAGATCAGTGCAGGACTCGGTGAAGCCTCACAGGGCATGCTGCCGCTCATGTATTTGAGCTTCTTCCTACTGCTTGCCGGCTTTGGCTTTAAGGCAGCGGCAGCACCGTTCCATATGTGGGCTCCGGATGTATACCAGGGCGCGCCCACCCCGGTAACGGCTTACCTTGCCGTGGTGTCCAAGGCAGCTGCCTTTGCCATCTTGTTCCGGGTCATGTATACCGTCTTCGGCGGAGGCGAAGCCTTCCATGAGGACGTGCTGCTGAGTCTAATGGTAGTGGCGGCGATCGCGATGATCGTCGGCAACTTCGTCGCCCTGCGCCAGTCGAATATCAAGCGGCTGCTTGCCTACTCAGGCGTAGCGAACTCGGGTTATCTGCTCGTGCCCATCGCCACCCAGTTCTCGCTCGTGCACTACTCGAACTTCTCGGAGTTCGCGTTCTATCTGATCGCTTACCTGTTCATGAACGTAGGGATCTTCGCCGTCCTGATGGTCATTGAAGGCTCTAGCGAGAGTACGGATATGAAGGGTCTGGCGGGACTGTATTACCGGGCGCCTTGGACAGCCTTCGCGGCGGTTCTGCTCGTCCTGTCGCTGGCCGGCCTGCCGCTCTCGGGCGGCTTCTTCGGGAAGCTGTACATCATGTTCGGCACCCTGCAGACCCAGCATTACTGGCTGGCGGCTGTGCTTATCGGCACAAGCGTAGTGTCTTTCTACTACTACTTCGGCTTTATCCGTCAAATGTTCATGCGCAGCGAGGATGCACCGAAAGAGCTTCGCATTCCCCTGCCGCTGGGTATCACGATGTGGATTTGCGCCGGAGCCAGTCTCGTGCTGGGATTGATCCCGCACGTGGTGCTTCGGTATATTGACAGCATCTTCTCGCTCACGCAGGATCTGTTCATGTTCTCGTAAGCAGCTGGGCGGCGGCCCTAACCCCAAAAAAACTCCATGATCCCTGTTCAAGGGAACCATGGAGTTTTTGTGTTCTTTCCGGCAGGCGGCCCCCACAAGGGGAGTCCGAACACCGGCGAATCATTCGGCGGAAGCCGAGGCGCTGGGAGATGCAGACCGAAGGCGGCGATTCCCTACTTCCGGTCTGCGCCTCCCGTCCGGCCGCCGGCTTCGTGAACGCGCTGCAGCAGGGTCTTGAACTGCTTCAGCAGACCCTCGAGCTCGGCGGCCGACAGACAGGTCTGCTGCTGCAGGGCCTGCGGCACGATGGCAGCCTTCTCCTGAAGCGCCTGCCCTTGCTCCGTCAGCCCGATCTTGACCACACGCTCATCCTCGGCAGACCGCCTCCGGGTTACAAGTCCGGAGGCCTCCAGCCGTTTGAGCAGCGGAGTCAGGGTGCCGGAATCCAAGTAAAGCGCCTCGCCCAGCTCCTTGACGCTGCACTCCAGCCGCTCCCACAGGACCAGCATGGCCAGATACTGCGGATACGTGAGTCCGATTTGGTCCAGGAAGGGCTGATACAGCTTCGTGATCTCCCGGGAGGTGGCATAGATCGCAAAGCAGAGCTGGTTGTCCAGCTGCAGAAGATTACGGTTTTGGTCCATGCGGGCTATCCTTCTTCCCAATAGGCGGTTTTCTCTAAGGTATCCCGAATTGAAGGCGATGTCAATTTCGCCGGTACCTGAACGGGGGGACAGGCGGGTGTCCAGAAGCGGCTTGCAAAAACCCTCGTATGGGCTCGCAGGAACAGGGGTATTGTCGATATCGTGAAGAATCCTCTAAAGGTTTCCGATTCCAGTTGCAGGGAGAGGGTGGAACGCTTAGAATGGGATAATGAAGTAAGACCGCCCATATCAGACAAAGGATCCTATATGCGATGAACGCTACTAAATGGAAGCTCTCGACGCTAACGTCGTTCACATGTCTCGCACTATGTCTGACCTGCTCTGCCACGGTCCGGGGAGCGGAGGCCAGCGATCCGCTGTCGGCCAAACAAACGTACCTCTCCCAGATCGGCATGGCCCAAGCTTGGGATGTGTCGCGCGGGGCGGGGGGCTTAACGATTGCTATTGTAGACACCGGCGTCGATTTGAACCATCCGGATCTGAAGCCGAACCTGGTTCCCGGCGTGAACCTGATCCAACAGGGGCAGCCGCCGGCGGATGACAACGGGCACGGCACCAATGTGGCCGGAGTGATCGGCGCGGTAGGCGGCAACGATAAGGGCATTGCCGGTATGCTGTGGCAGTCCCGCATCATGCCGGTCAAAGCGCTGGAAGCGGACGGCTCGGGCGGCGAAGCGCTGCTCGGCGAAGGCATCCGGTATGCGGTAGACCACGGGGCCAAGATCGTGGTGCTGTCGCTCGGGCTTAACAAGTATTCCGATTATCTCAGCGAGATCGTTAAGTATGCGGAGTCCAAGGATGTGCTGCTCGTCGCCGCAACGGGCAACGAAGGCAACCGGGTCAAGTACCCTGCCGCTTACCCTACCGTACTGGCTGTCGGCGGAATGACGGCCGGCGGGGCGGTGGACAGCCGGTCCAATTCAGGGCCTGAAGTCGATGTGGTGGCTCCTTGGAACGTATTCACCACGGCGCTTGGCGGCACGTATGAAGCGAAGGATGGCACTTCCATGGCGGCTCCGCAGGTGGCTGCGGCTGCGGCCCTTCTGTGGGAGCGCAACCCGCAGATGAAAGCCCACCAGATCCGCCAGTGGATTCGCCAGACGGCCCAAGACCTCGGCCCTGCGGGTTGGGACCCAGGGGCAGGCTACGGCCTGCTGAGAGCCGACAGGCTGCTCGGTGAACGGTACGCGGAGGACATGTACGAGCCGAATGACCGCAAGGACCAGTCGAAGGCGATATCGGGCGCGAAGTCCATATCGGCTTCGTTTGCCGGCGGCGTTGACTCCGATTGGTATATCGTCGATGCGCAGTATGACGGTTCCGTTGATCTTTCCTTTGGCATGGACAATGCCTTGGCGGTGAATGTACAGCATACGGATGCATCGGGCGTCCTCGCGACCCAGACGATCATGGGCGGAGGCACCGCCTCCTTCCGGGTCTCCAAGGGGCGCAGCTACTTTCAGCTGCAGTTGAAAGACCGCGGACGGACGGAAGCCGTGCCTTACCGGCTGACGACAGCGTTTCGAATCTACCGCGATGCGTTCGAGGACAATGACCGCCAGTTCAAAGCCTCGGTGCTGCCGTCCCGGACCCTGACGGTCAAGGGAACCTTCCATCAGAACAACGATACGGACTGGTATGAGTTTCCCGTGCCCGAAACCGGCTCGATGCGCATCCGGCTGATTTCGGACACCGCGCGGATTGACCCCGTGCTGCTCGTGCAGAAGCAGGGGGAAAAGTCCGTAACCGTAGATTACGGCGATGATGGGGCCGAGGAAGAATACGAGCTTCCCGAAGTATTCCCGGGTTCCTACTATATCCGTGTGGCGAACGTGAAGGAGTATGCGAATGCGGTCGTCGGCGAGTATACGCTGAAGATCGAGTACGATGCGAAGCTGGTGGACCCCAATGAGCCGAATAACCGGTCTTATCAGGCGACAGCCGTCTCTTTGGATACTCCGTATACCGGCCTGCTCGATAAGCCGAACGAGACCGATTGGTTCCAATTCCGGGTGGAAGAGGAAAGCCGGGTTGGGATCCATTTAGCGGATATTCCGGCAGGGATCAGCCTGTACATGCACTTGTATGACGGATCCATGCAGTCGCTCGCTTCATCGATGAACGAGAAGGGAACGGCGGCCCAGCACCTTACCGGCAAATTCGCCCCGGGAACGTATTATGTGAAGCTGACTTCCAGCGAGCCATTCGATAACCGGATGTACGAACTCACGGTGGACGCGAAGCCGCTGCTCGGAGGCTACTCGGATATAAGGGGACACTGGGCACAGAGCGCCATCCTGAGGCTGTCCGGCCGGGGGATGATCAACGGGTATGACGATTATCTGTTCCAGCCGGACCGGCCGATCACGCGGGCTGAAGCGACCGCGGTGCTCGCGCGTGCCTACCAACTGACCAAAGAGCGGAATCTCTCTTACCGGGATCTAAGCAGCGGACACTGGGCCTATGCTTCTATCGCCCGGGCAGCCGAGGCCGGGATTATCGAAGGGTATCCGGACGGCACATTCGCTCCCGACGAGCCGGTATCCCGCATGGAGATGACCGCCATGCTGGCCCGAAGTGCAGGAATGAGCGGCAAGCGGCGGGGAACAGTGCCGTTCACCGATATCGACGAGGCGTACTGGGGGACGAGTCTGCTCAAACAGATGAAGGCCGAGGGGCTCATCGGAGGCTATGCGGACGGCTCATTCCGGCCGGACCAGCAGGCCACGCGTGCGGAATTCGTCCAGCTGCTGTCCGGGATGATCAAAAGTTAATATTCTCTGGGTATTCCAGGCCGTTCGGTCGATTAAAGATACAAGAGTTGGGGTAAAAATCCATGACGAAGCCCCGGACCTCCGGAGGCTCCGCCAAACAAGGAGTGCCAAAGCGTGGATTATGTCGATCAAATGAACTCGTCCATGGGACTCAAGGGTCTCATCAATATCGCTGTGGTGCTGGTGTTCATCGGGGTTTCCTGGTGGGCTCTGCAGGAAGTGAAGCTGGAAGCGATCTTGAAACGTCCCCGCAGCGGGGCGGCCAAGACGCTACAGGTCTTTCTGTCCATTGCCGTGGGATACCAGGTCGCCCGGTTTGTGATTGATTACCTGGATTGGTCGACATGGTTCTCCAAGATGTTCTGAATTTCCTTTGTTTTCGAATAACCGAGGAGAATGTTGTCAACAATGGATAGTACAACCGATATAAATCGAAGCGGCCTCACGAATAGTATTGTGACCGGCAGCTACAAGCACATCATACAGAATACGCGGAGGGGGACCATGATGAGCAAAATTATCGTCCGCGGCGGCAAAAAGCTATCCGGCAAAGTGAGGATCCACGGTGCCAAAAATGCCGTACTGCCGATCATCGCAGCCTCTATCTTGGGATCCGAAGGAGTCAGCGTGATTCATGACGCGCCTCCTTTGGACGACGTACTTGTCATCAATAAAGTACTGGAAAGCTTGGGCATCGCTGTAGAATACCGGAATGAGACGATCCGGGTGGATGCCGGAAGCATTGCAACTTGCGAAGCTTCCTATGATCTCGTCCGCAAAATGCGGGCATCCTTCCTCGTGATGGGGCCCTTGTTGACCCGCATGGGCCAAGCAAGAATCTCGCTGCCGGGAGGCTGCGCGATCGGAACCCGTCCGATCGATCAGCATCTCAAAGGCTTCGAGGCGATGGGCGCCGAGATTGAACTCGGCCAAGGCTACATCGAAGCGCGGGTGAGCGGCCGCCTGAAGGGCGCCAAAATCTATCTGGACGTGGCCAGTGTGGGCGCGACAGAGAACATCATGATGGCCGCGGCGCTCGCCGAAGGCACGACTTTGATCGAGAATGCGGCGAAGGAACCGGAGATTGTGGATCTTGCCAATTATTTGAATGCGATGGGTGCGAAGATCCGCGGAGCAGGCACGGGCCTCATCCGGATCGACGGCGTAGAGCGTCTTCAAGGGGCTACGCATACCGTCATTCCGGACCGTATCGAAGCAGGTACATACATGATTGCTGCGGCGATTACCGGCAGCGACCTCTATGTAGAGGGAGCCATCGGCGATCACCTGCGGCCGGTCATCTCCAAGATGCAGGAGATGGGCGTGCAGATTGAGGAAGACGAGAACGGCATCCGGGTGTATACCGAGGGGCCGCTGAAGGCTGTCGATGTGAAGACGCTGCCGTATCCGGGCTTCCCGACCGATATGCAGTCCCAGATGATGGCACTGCTGCTGACGGCGGACGGAACCTCTATCGTGACGGAGACCGTATTCGAGAATCGTTTCATGCATGTGGAGCAGATGGCGAATATGAGCGCGCAGATCAAGGTCGAGGGCCGTACGGCCGTTGTGAGCGGCGGCAGCCGCCTGCAGGGAGCGAAGGTGTGCGCTACTGATCTGCGTGCCGGCGCCGCGCTCATCCTCTCGGCGCTGGTAGCGGATGGCGACACCGAGATTACCGGTCTGCATCACATTGACCGCGGCTACGTGGGAATCACCGAGAAGCTGAGCCTGCTCGGGGCCGATATCCGCCGTCTGCCTCTGGAAGTCGTCGAAGAGGCAGCAGAACGCGAAGAAGCGCTCCCGCTGTTTGCGATTCAGCCTAGCCTGGCTTAGCCATCGCTCCTTAGATGGCGTTCCACGGCTGCATACCATAGAGAGAACCAGCAACCCTCCGGGGCTGCGGGTTCTCTTTTTTTGCGTACAGCCAGGAAGGCAGCAGAACAACCAGAGGCGCCTGCTTCCTCCCAATCATAGAGAAGAGAGAGGGGGCGGACGTTCTATTCTATCTTTCCGATTCATATAGTAAGGGTACCTGCAGCCGTCGCGGCAGTAAAGAGAGCAGCCCTGACAAGGACGGAGGACGAAACCGAGATGACGAAGTACAGGCTGAATCCCAGGCAAAAGAACATGCTGGGCTGGTTTGCTGTGTGGCTGGCCAGTTTTGCGGCCGTCGTGGTCCTCGTGCCAGGACTGCTTGTCCGTCCCGTACCTTCAGCCGAGCCGGCTGCCGTCCCGACAGCGGGCGCCGGACCCAGCCGCAGCGAGAGCACGCTTATCCCGGTCTATCTTTCGAAGTCGAAGACGACGGATCGCATTCCGCTGGAAGCCTACGTGCGGGGAGTAGTGGCCGCGGAAATGCCGGCCGAGTTCGAGCTCGAGGCACTCAAGGCGCAGGCGCTGGCTGCCCGGACGTATATCCTCAGGCGCATGCTGGATGGGGACCGCAGCGGGGTTCCCGCCGGAGAAGCTCTTGTCACGGATACGACGGCCCATCAAGCCTATGTGACCGATGAGGAGTTGGAAGAGCGGTGGGGCGGCAGCTACGCGAAAGTCCGGGACAAGCTGAACCGCGCCGTGGAAGAAACAAAAGATACGGTTCTCACCTACGGAGGGCAGCCGATCGAAGCCAGCTTTTTCTCCACCTCGAACGGCTATACGGAGAACTCGGAGGACTATTGGAATATCAAGATTCCTTATTTGCGTTCGGTGCCGAGCCCATGGGATGCGGGACTGTCCCCGCGGTACAAGGAAACGGTGAAATTCACCTCTAAGGAGCTTCAGACGAAGCTCGGGCTGCCGGCTGCGCTTCCCGCTTCTGCGGGAGGGGGCAAAGCTCTGCAGGTGCTCGCACGCAGCCAGGGCAAGCGAATCTTGAAGCTCTCTGCGGGAGGAAAGCAGTTCACCGGACGGGAAGTCCGGGAGAAGCTTGGCCTGAACTCCAGCGGATTCCAGTGGAACTACCGCAGCGGAGTATGGGAGATTACGACGTTCGGCTACGGGCACGGGGTCGGGATGAGCCAGTGGGGAGCCCAGGGGATGGCTCTGGAAGGCCGCAAGGCGGAAGAGATCGTGAAGCATTATTATACGGGCATTGAACTGTCCAAGGCATCGAATCTACTGTCCGCAAAAAGTTTCTAAAGGGTAGAATGGGCCCGCGTATAAATCTCGCAAACCTGGTAAGACTGGTTAGCGAGGTGATATACATATGAATGAACAAAAAAGAGATTCACAAAACGAGGCTCCTAAAACCATTGAAGGAGCACACAACACATCGTCAGCCTGGAAGAGATTGCTTGCCAAGAAGTGGGTGTTTCCGGCAACGTACATCGCTGCAGCGGCCATCATCCTAACGATCATGTGGGTGTATCAGGGCGGGGGTGGCCTGACGACAACCAATGACGTGACGATCGACAAGCCCGCCGGTACTGTCACCGACAGTGTATCGGGTCCGGATTCCGTAGCGACGACAGCCAAGCAGGAGACCATGCAGTGGCCGGTGAAAGATCGCAGCGAGCTCGAAGTGGTGCTCCCTTACTTCGATACGAACGCACCGAATGAAGTCAGACAAGCAGCTCTGGTAGAGTACGGGGATACGTTCACGCCGCATATCGGCGTGGACTTCCAGAAGAAAGACCAGGCCGCATTCGATGTCCTCGCCGTTGCGGGCGGAAAGGTAACCGCTGTGCAGAAAGATCCGCTGGTCGGCAATCTGGTTGAAATTACGCATGCGAGCGGACTTGTCTCCGTCTACCAGAGCCTCGCGGAAGTGAAAGTGACCAAAGACGCGGAAGTGAAGAAGGGCGACGTGATCGCCCAGGCTGGCCGCAACGAGCTGGAGAAAGACCAGGGAACCCACCTGCACTTCGAACTGCGGCAGGGCCAAGGCGGACCGGCTGTGAACCCGGATCAGTATATTACTCAGCAGTAATAGAACGTAAGTGGCAGAAGAGGCAGGGAGGCTCAACCGACCCTGCTTCTTTTTTCATCCTCGGAGAAGCGGCGGAGAGCACAGATGAATGCGCTGTCCTGCGCATAGCGCCTCGGGCGACGGGGGCGCGGCTTAAGCGAATGAAAATGCGGCTTGTCCTTGAAAATAATTGTGCTCCCGCGGCTTGTCAGGCCGGGAAACGGCGAATATAAGCGTGGACCCCTCATATACTGTACCAAACTATCTCGAGTAGGGAGGCGAGGGGAGTGCACGATTACATCAAAGAGCGAACGATTAAAATCGGCCGCTGCCTGGTGGAGACCAAGCACACAGTCCGTACCATTGCGAAGGAGTTCGGCGTTTCCAAAAGCACGGTGCATAAGGACTTGACGGAGCGGTTGCCGGAGATCAACCCGGAGCTGGCGAATCAGGTCAAGCACATATTGGAATATCATAAGTCGATCCGCCACCTGCGCGGCGGAGAGGCGACCAAGATCAAGTACCGCAAAACCCGCAGCCCGAAAGTACAGGAGAAGCTCGTCACCGTTAAGTAAGCCAGAAACCCGCTCTCTGCACCCCTCCCCTGACCGGCCGGAAGCGAAGCGATATTTGTCGAAAAATCGTTCATGAAAAAAAGGATTTTGCGAACTCATGGCGAATGTACCTTATAAGCGTATATCATCTTGTATATCATGTTGTGCCGCTTCTGAAATTGTAGGAAAGACGGACGGTTGGCTAGGGAGGATTATTGGATGTTAAGCAAGGATATCGGCATTGACCTCGGGACTGCGAACGTTCTGATTCATGTTAAAGGACGGGGCGTGGTACTCGATGAGCCGTCCGTCGTCGCCATTGAGAGCGATGGAAAACGGGTACTGGCCGTCGGAGAAGAAGCATTCCGCATGGTGGGGCGTACACCGGGCAATATTGTGGCGATCCGTCCTCTGAAGGACGGGGTCATTGCCGACTTTGAAATTACCGAACTGATGCTGAAATACTTTATTAATAAGGTGGGAGGGAGGAATTGGTACTCACACCCGCGCATTCTCATCTGCGCTCCGACCAACATCACGTCCGTGGAGCAGAAGGCCATCAGGGAAGCTGCCGAACGGAGCGGAGCGCGGGAAGTATTCTTGGAAGAGGAACCGAAAGCGGCGGCCATCGGCGCAGGCATGGACATATACCAGCCGAGCGGGAATATGGTCGTGGATATCGGCGGAGGGACGACGGATGTGGCGGTTCTGTCCATGGGCGACATCGTCACCTCCTCTTCCATTAAAATCGCGGGGGACAAGTTCGATTCTTCCATCATGAAATATATCAAGAGCAAGTACAAGCTGCTGATCGGCGAACGGACCAGCGAGGACATCAAGATGCGGATCGGCACGGTTCATCCCGAAGGGAAGAAAGAGACGATGGACATCCGCGGCCGGGATATGGTGAGCGGACTTCCGCTGACAATGACCATCAATTCGCAGGAAATTCAGGAAGCGCTCGACGAGTCGGTCGCGAACATTGTGGCCGCAGCGAAGAGCGTGCTGGAGCGGACGCCGCCGGAACTCTCGGCGGACATTATCGACCGCGGCGTCATCCTGACGGGTGGCGGCGCGCTGCTTCACGGCATCGACCAACTGCTGGCGGACGAGCTTAAGGTTCCCGTTCTCATCGCGGAAGATCCGATGCATTGTGTGGTAAAAGGTACGGGTATTATGCTCGACAACTTAGACAAGGTATCCAAACGCAAATTTTAGGAGGCATACAACCCCATGTTAAGAGGCCTGTATACTGCCGCATCCGGCATGATCGCCCAGCAGCGTAAACACGACATCGTGACCAACAACATCGCCAACCTGAATACGCCTGGCTTCAAAGGCGGCAACGGAATCAACCGGTCGTTCCCCGAAGTGCTCATTGAGCGTACGCGCGATGACAATACGGGCGCAGCGGCCGGTACCAGAACCTTGGGCCGCATTCATACAGGCGTCTTGGCAGAGGAGAATGTGTCTCTGAATGCCCAAGGCGATCTTCAAGAAACGAACAATCCGTTCGACTTCGCTCTGGTATCCAATATGCAGGTACCCGGCGCCCGGTTCGATTCGTCCGGCAAGTACGTCGACGAGAACGGGGAGCGGGTCGCACAGCCGCAGGCGTTCTTCACGATCCAGAATGCCTCAGGCGAGTCCCGTTACTCCCTTAACGGCAAATTCTCGCTCGATGCGAACGGCCAGTTGATCGACTCCGAAGCGCACGCGGTGCTCGGCAGCGATGGACAGCCTATCGTGCTGATGGATGGGGGCACGCCGGTGACGAACTTCCGGATTACCCGGAACGGCCAGTTCACGAACGTCGACGGACGCCCGATCAACGGGGCGAACGGACAGCCGCTCTCGATGATGATTACCCGTGTGGAAGATCCGAACCAGCTCGTACGCGAGGGCAACGGATTGTACCGCCTCGACGGGGAAGCGCAGGCGATGGCCCAACCGGCCGGACCCCAGGAGCAGTTCGAAGTGCGCCAGGGATTCGTGGAACGCTCCAATGTGGATTCAGGCCAGTCCATGGTGGACATGATGTCCGCCCTGCGTGCCTATGAAGCCAACCAGAAGATGATCCAGTTCTACGACAAGAGCATGGAGAAGGCCGCGAACGACGTAGGCCGCGTATAATATCCGATCGTATGACGTGCGTAATGACGGGACCATTCACAGTTTGAGCAGGACAAGCCGATATAAGTAGAATACA
Source organism: Paenibacillus caseinilyticus (assembly GCF_027533645.1). GTDB lineage: Bacteria > Bacillota > Bacilli > Paenibacillales > NBRC-103111 > Paenibacillus_G > Paenibacillus_G caseinilyticus. The sequence goes on along the minus strand of NZ_JAQAGY010000028.1, from coordinate 34,507 downwards.
TGAGTACAGGAGGAATCCCCTTTGAATAACTCGATGATCAACTCTTCCGTATCGATGCATTCGCTGCAGCAGAAACTCGACCTTGTCGCCAACAATATCGCCAATGTGAATACGACAGGATACAAGCGCCGCGAAGCGTCGTTCCAGGACGTTCTGACAAGCGTGAAGGAACAGCCGAAGAACTTCGAGAAGACGGGACGGCTGACGCCGCTCGGGTATGGCCAAGGATGGGGTGCCAAGATGGTGGCAGCCCAGCTGAACTTGGCGCAGGGATCGCTGCAGACCACCGATAATCCGCTTGATACGGCGATTGAGGGCAGCGGGCTCTTCGAGATTTCGACGAACGGGCAGGACGAGACCGGCAATGCCACTACGACTACCCGGTGGACGCGCAATGGTGCATTCGAATTGTCCAAGTCGACGGATCCGGCCGACCCGAGGGCGTTCCTGACGACCAAAGACGGCCATTACGTGATGGGAGCGGACAACCAGCCGATCCGGATTCCGGAGGGGCGCCGCGTGCAGATTGAGGCTAATGGTGTTATTATGGCTTATAACGATGCGCAACCAGCTGAGGCTCCGGTGCAGGCCGGTCAGCTGAAAATGGTTCGTGTGGTCCGTCCGCAGCTGCTCGAGCAGATCGGCGACAACCTCTATGGACTTCCGGGCAATATCACGCAGCAGCAGCGGGATGAGATCCTCCAGACGGTGACCGCGGCCAACAATGCGGTAGACCCGATTACGGTTCGGCAGGGCTTCCTCGAGCAGTCCAATGTGAACCTGTCGGATGAAATGACGGAAATGCTGACGGTTCAACGGGCATTCCAGCTCAACTCCCGGGCGATTTCGTCTGCCGATCAAATGATGAACCTGGCCAATAACCTGCGCGCATAAGCAAGCATTGCCGGAGGCACGGTTCTTCCGGCGGCTTCCGGCGCCGGCCTAAGCAAGAAGGTGGAAGGAGGCCAGGGAACGTTGCAAAGCGAGGTAGGAGTCTTGAACGATAATCCAGAGAAGGCGCCTGCCCTGTCCCCGAGGTGGAAGAAAATTCTGTTCACCATAGTGAAATGGACATGGATTCCTCTGATCTGTATGGCAGCCCTGTTCGCAGGACTTGCCATCGGTTATGCCGTCATCGGCCATGGGGACTTCAAGGATGTCTGGGATCTCGGTACATGGCGCCATTTGTTCGATTTGGTGTTTGCCGCAAACTGAATAGGAACTCATGAAAACTCTCCGAACCAGGGGAGTTTTATTTTTTTCCTGATAAAGGTATAATGAATGGATGGGAATAGATGCGAAAGAGAACAGAGAGCGAACAATCGCCGGTTTGCTGTTTCCATAAGGGGGACCCGTGTGTGTGGAATGTGCCGAATATACTCACCTTATGCCGCTTTGCATTGATACCGGCATACCTCGTTGTATTCGGGGCCGGGTATATGAGGACCGCCTTTTTCGTTCTGCTTCTTGCGGGAGCGACCGATGTGCTCGACGGGTATATCGCCCGCCGCCGCGGCTTGGTTACCGACCTTGGAAGCGTATTGGATCCTTTAGCCGATAAATCGATGATGATTACGGTCATTTTGTCGCTCGTTTTCTCGCAGATGATCTCGTGGCAGGCGGCCTGCGCGATGTTCCTGCGGGATGCCGGCATGATCGCCGGATCGGCTTACTTTCATTTCCGGGGCAAAAAAACCGTTCCCGCCAACGCCATGGGCAAACTGACGACCGTTTTGTATTACGTGGCGATTCTCCTGATTGTGTTCCGGCTCCCCCACGCCCACGCTTACTTATGGTTCGTCATCTCGGTGTCCATCCTAACCTCTATCATCTATATCCTTCAATTTAACCTCTTACATAAGCGCAGCAGCAAGTCTGATTCTTTGAATGAACCATGGTAGACAGGGAACTGCGCTCAAGCGGGGCAGAGAACTGCCGGCCATGGATAAAAAGGAGCTCATGTTCAGGTCCGCCGGATGCAGACCGTTCGCGTGAACATAAGCTCCCTTATATCAACCTTCATTACTGCAGATCATGAAGGGACTTTGTTAGTCTAAGTCATCACCCCCTTTTTTATACTCCGATGGAAGGAGCAATACCTTTGCTAGACGCTAAACAAATTCAGGAAATTATCCCTCACCGCTACCCATTCCTTCTCGTAGACCGGATTCTGGAGCTCGAACCCGGTGTGAGAGCAACCGGACTCAAAAATGTGACGATCAACGAACCTTTCTTCCCGGGACATTTTCCGGGGTACCCGGTTATGCCGGGCGTACTCATCGTCGAAGCTTTGGCGCAGGTCGGTTCGGTTGCGATGCTGAGCCTCGAAGTGAACCGCGGCAAAATCGGATTCTTCGCAGGGATCGATAACTTCCGGTTCCGTGATCAAGTTCTTCCGGGAGACACGCTGACCCTCGAGGTGGTCATCACACGGGCCAAAGGTCCCTTCGGCCGAGGACAAGCCGTCGCCCGCGTTGGCGACAAAGTCGTGGCCGAGGGAGAGCTCATGTTCGCCCTGAAGGATCCTCATCAATAAGCGGCCGACCAGAATTCACATACATAGACACAACCAATCATGGGTGGAGGAGAGATTACGATGAACACACAAACACGGGTACAAGAGCAGTATGAGCTTTGGCTGGGGGATGCGGCCATTGATGCGGCGACGAAGGAGGAACTCCGTTCCATCGGCAGCGATGCCAAGGAAATCGAGGACCGCTTCTACCGCGACCTGGAGTTCGGCACCGGGGGTCTGCGCGGAGTGATCGGCGCGGGGACGAACCGGATCAACGCTTATACAGTGGCCCGCGCGACGCAAGGGTTGGCACAATTCCTGCTGGAGACAGCGGGCAAGGAACAGCCTTCCGTCGTCATCGCTTACGACTCCCGCAACCAATCGCCTGAGTTCGCTCTCGAAACAGCAAAAGTACTCGCCGGCAACGGCATCAAGGCTTATGTATTCGAATCGCTCCGCACCACGCCTGAGCTTTCGTTCGCTGTGCGCTACCTTAAGGCGGATGCGGGCGTCGTCATCACGGCGAGCCATAACCCGCCGGAGTATAACGGCTACAAAGTCTACGGCAATGACGGCGGACAGCTTGTGCCGCATCAGGCCGAGCAGGTTATCGAGCAGATCCGCGGCGTTCAGGCATTCGCCGATGTCAAACGGGCTTCCCGTGCGGAAGCGGAGAAAGCCGGCCTGCTGCAGTGGATCGGACAAGCGGTGGATGACGAGTACATCCGTGCCGTGACTGCCGTGAGCCGCAACAAGCAGCTCATCCAAGAGACGGCGGACGAATTCCGTATCGTATTCACGCCGCTGCATGGCGCCGGCAATCTGTCCGTACGTGCGGCACTCGCTGGCGCAGGCTTTACGCAGGTGCACGTGGTGGCCGAGCAGGAACAGCCGGATGCCAACTTCTCCACCGTGAAATCGCCGAATCCGGAAGAACGCGAAGCGTTCACGCTGGCGATCAACGAGGCGAAGAAAATCGGCGCCGACATCATTATCGGCACCGATCCCGACTGCGACCGCATGGGTGCGGTGGTCAAGGATCCGAGCGGCGAGTATTTTGTCCTCTCCGGCAACCAATCGGGCGCCATTATGGTCGACTACCTGCTGAGCTCCCTTAAGGAGCGCGGCGAGCTGCCGGACAACGGCGTGGTCGTCAAGACGATCGTGACCAGCGAGATGGGTGCGGTTATCGCCGAGCACTACGGTGCCCAGGTGGTGAACACGCTGACCGGTTTTAAATATATCGGCGAGAAGATGACGCAGTATGAGCAAACGGGCGAATCGACATTCCTCTTCGGCTATGAGGAGAGCTACGGCTACCTGGCCGGCACGTATGCCCGGGACAAGGACGCGGTCATTGCATCGATGCTGATCTGCGAAGCAGCTGCATACTACAAGAGTCAAGGCAAGACGCTCTACGATGTCCTGCAAGAGCTGTACGAGCGTCACGGCTACTTCCTCGAGAAGCTGGAATCCCGTACCTTGAAGGGCAAAGACGGCGTCGAGCAGATCGGTAACATCATGACCGACTGGCGCACGAATGCGCCGGCAGAGATCAACGGACTCAAGGTGACCAAGGTCGAGGACTTCTCGCAAGGCCTGTACGGTCTGCCGGTGGAGAACGTGCTGAAGTACATGCTCGAAGACGATTCCTGGTTCACGCTGCGTCCTTCCGGTACGGAGCCGAAGATTAAAGTCTACTTCGCGGTTCGCAGTTCTTCTTCCGAAGGAGCGGCAGGCTCGCTGGAGCAGCTGGTACAGACCGTGATGAGCCGAGTGGACAAGAAATAACCAACAACAAACAAGTTTGGAGCTGACAGCGTTGAAAGGAAGGTATTTGCGACTGAACCAATGGGCGGTGAAGGCGCTGTGGTGGCTGGTCATCCTCGGGATGCTGGCCTCCCTAGCCATCGCCTATGAACGGTACCAGACAGAGGATGGATCGGGCCGCAGGGTCGAGTTCGTCATGGATTACCGGGATCTTCTGGAGATCTCGGATCTGCAGACGGATCCCCGGCGGTTCGTAAGCGATCAGCTTCAGAAGTTGAAGGAGCATCGGGTAGGTTCCTTGGCGGTATACGAATCGTCGCTGAATGAACTTCAGCTCAGCCGCCGTCTGCAGGTGTATTCCTCGCAGGAAGCCTCTGTACTCACGCAGTCGCCTGGAGCACTTGGCGAGAACTTCACTTACGTGCTCTTCGCGGACAGCGAGTCCGAGCGCAGGCTGGCGCCGCTCATCCGGCAGGCCTTCGGCGACCTGGGCGTTGGCGTACGTGCGTGGAGCTACAAGAGCCAGCCGGGCCTGCTTCTGGAGATGTCCAAGGACGAGGCCGTGCTGAAATCCATGGATCCGGATCCGATGACGCTGGAGACGCTGAAGGAGCAAGGCTTCACGATCGTGTTCCGGATGTCCAACCGCAGAGCCTTTGAGGCAGCCCGAATGGATGCGCTGCTCGGCAGAATGAAAGATCTGGGTGTCCGCAGGATCATCGTCGACGGAGACAGCGTTCCTGGCTTTGTCAGCGAGAAGGACGTGTCTGGTCTCGATGGGATGAGCGAGCTTCTCTTGAAGTACAAGATCGGGCTCGCGGCGATCGAAATGCAGAAGACCCCCCAGCGGGGCTTCAACGGCATGGCTGAGCGCATTCATCACGATGTGGTACGGCTGCATTCCTTCACGGAGAACGATGCGCAGAAGCTCACCGAGAATATTACGGCAGAAGAGCTCAAGAGCCGTATACAGGGCGTAGCCGACCGGTTCGTCCTGGCGGCCAAAGATCGCAACATTCGTATGATTCTATTGAACGCCCGAGCCGTCAAGAGCTTGGAGAAGGGCAAAATTCTGCATCCGCTTGACTCGCTCTACGAAGCGTTGACCGGTGCGGATGGAGCGATCCCGAGAATCGCCAAGGCTGGATACAAGATGGCACCGGCAGAACCGTTCCAGCTTGTCCACTCTTCGTGGCAGAGCGCAGCCAAACTGCTGGTCTGGGCGGGAAGCGTAGCGCTTATTGCGCTGATGGTGTCCTACTTCATTCCTGAGATTGCGGCATTGGTATTCCTGCTTGGAATGGTCGGATCGGCCGGTTTATATGTGCTGAGCGCCTCCTTGTTCGCCCAGGGCCTTGCCTTGAGCGCGGGTACGAGCGCCGCGAGCTTATCGATTATGTACGCACTTCGGCAAGCCGGAAGAAAGCACGCACGGCCTTCAGGATCCAAACTGCTGTTTGCGATTACCCTGCTTCTCCGCTCTTCCCTGATCTCGGTGATGGGCCTGCTGTTCATCGTAGGCCTGCTGAACCAGATTCAATATTCACTGGTGCTGGAGCAGTTCCGGGGCGTGAGTCTGCTGCACTTGGCTCCTATCGGGATCGTCGGATTATACTGGCTTCTCTTTATGCAGGAGAATATCAGCTACAAGGATCGGATGCTGCGTGCTAAGGCTATGCTGGCTTCCAATATCAGCGTGCTGTGGATCATTGCGGCCGCTGTCTTGGCCGCTGCCGGCTATTATTACCTGTCAAGAACAGGCAATGAAGGACAAGCTTCCGATTGGGAAAAATATTTCCGGTCCTTCCTTGAGAATACGCTTGGGGTGAGACCGCGGACCAAGGAATTCCTGCTCGCCCATCCGCTGTTCCTGTTGGGTGCTTATCTCAGTTATAAATACCGCAGCGCCCTGCTGCTGATTTTGGCTGGAGTCATCGGGCAGGCTTCCATTGTCGATACATTCGCGCATCTCCATACGCCGCTGCAGATCTCATCGATCCGAGTGCTGCTTGGCCTTGGGTTTGGTACGCTGATTGGCGTCGGCTTGATCCTCGTTTGGGAAATCATCACAAGGAGTTGGCAGCGTTGGGTACCCCGGTCAAACGAATAGTGATATCCGGCTATTACGGTTTCAACAACAGCGGTGACGAGGCCGTGCTGCAATCGATTCTGCTGGCGCTGCAGGAACAAGGGGAACGACAGGGTGTAAATTTTCACCCTGTCGTTCTGTCCGTGAACCCGGAAGAGACGTCGCGCACCTACGGCGTGGAATCCGTTCACCGCTTGCGTCCCCTCGAGCTGTGGCGTGCGATTCGCGGGGCCGATGGCCTGATCAGCGGTGGGGGCAGTCTGCTGCAGGATGAGACGAGTCCGAAGACCATTCCGTACTATATCGGCGTGATCCGGCTGGCCCAGTTGCTGCGCAAGCCGGTGTTCATCTACTCCCAGGGCATTGGGCCGGTGCATCGGCCGATGTTCTTCGGATGGATCCGCTCGGCTTTCCGGCGCTGTGAGCTGATTACCGTACGTGACGAGGAATCCAAAGCCCTACTGCTGCGCATGGGTATAGAAGAGGGCCGGGTAGAGGTGGTCCCCGATCCCGTGATGGGCATGCCGCTGAAGAGTGCTGCGCGTCATGGCGGAACGGTGGGCAGCGAGGCGGGAGCAGTTATCGGCGTCTCCGTCCGATTCTGGAACAAAGACCGCTCCGAACTGGATGCCGCGGCAGAGGCACTCAAGAAGGCGCTCGATGAGACGGGGGCTGCCATCCGATTCCTCCCGTTCCATCTTCCGTCGGATGAAGAAGCCTCGGAGTATGTGGCTCAGCGCTTGGGGGAAACCTACAAGCACCGCATCTCCTTCGCGAGGGGAGTCACTCACCCGCAGGATATGCTCGCGGAAGCCGCTTCGGTCTCCGTCCTGCTTGGGATGCGGCTGCACTCGCTGATATATGCGGCGGGGCGGCAGGTGCCCATGGTCGGCATCTCGTATGATCCCAAGATCGATCAGTTTCTGAATCGGCTTTCGATGAAGGCCGCAAGCAATACCCGGGAGCCGAGCGGGGCGGCGATAGCTGGAGAATTAATCCGTCTTCTGAACGACAGAGAGGGCTGGCGGCAGGACAAACGGCAGGCGATCGAACGCCTGAAGAAGGACGCCCACCGGCCGGCCGAGCGGATCGCCGCTTACTTCGCGAAGAACCGTAGAACAAAATAAAGAAAAAACCTGGGCGGATCCTGAAGTACTGCCGAAATGGCCGTACTCAGGATCCTTACCAAGGAAGAGGGACAACGGTTTCAAGGATTCCCTTTGTGGTGAAAAGATCTCGACGAGGGGTTATGTTGCGTACCAAATCGAGACAATTTATTTGTCAAAAAGGGAATAAGGGGCCGTAAGAAGGCGTGAAAGTGAATGGTGAGAAGGAAAATATGCAGAAACCTTGATCAGACCTATGAAAACAACCTGAAAACCGCCTATACCGCCCAAAATCACGATGGAGTTTGAGGGAACTTCAGAGTATAATTTGAGTTGTTTGGGGTTTTCATAGAAAAAAGGGGCTGTGAATATTCGTATGAACTTGTTATACGGAATCGGTTTTGTCGCTGCATTATTGATTGCTTTGCTGATGACACCGCTGGTAAGACGCTTTGCATTTTGGGCTAAGGCAGTCGATGCACCGAATCACCGCAAGGTACATAGCCGGATTATGCCCCGGCTGGGCGGACTCGCGATTTTTATAGCATTCATCGGAGCTTATTTCATTGTCTCTCCTGCCATTGACACCCTCAAAACTGATGTGGTATTCGGCCTTTTGGTTGGGGGCACCATCGTTGTTCTGGTGGGCGCGCTGGATGACCGTTTCGACTTGTCTCCCAAGATCAAACTTCTGGGTCAGGTCTTGGCTGCCTCGGTTGTTGTCTATTCCGGAGTAACGATCGATCTGGTCAATGTCCCCTTTGGTGACGGAACCGTGTCTCTCTCCTGGCTTGCCGTACCGCTTACGATTTTCTGGATTGTCGGCGTTACGAATGCGATCAACCTGATCGACGGATTGGACGGATTGTCTGCCGGCGTATCGGCCATTGCTACATCCACGATTCTGGTGCTTGCTCTTATGATGGGCAACGTAACCGTCGTACTTCTGTGTACTGCACTTCTCGGAAGCATTGCAGGCTTCCTCTTTTATAACTTCCACCCGGCGAAGATCTTTATGGGCGATTCGGGAGCTTTGTTCCTCGGGTTTACCTTAGCTACTTTGTCGGTGCTCGGTTTCAAACAGGCTACTGTCGTATCCCTGCTTGTACCGATCATGATTCTCGGTGTTCCGCTGTCCGATACCTTCTTCGCGATCATGCGCCGCTGGGTGAACAATCTGCCTATTTCCGTAGCGGACAAGAGTCACCTTCACCACTGTCTTCTGCGGATGGGATTCAGCCACCGGACAACAGTACTGATCATTTACGGGATTGCATCCATCTTCGGATTCTCCGCCGTGTTGCTGTCGTACATGTCCGAGCAGCAGGCGCTTTGGGGAGCGGTCATCCTGGTAGCCGTACTGCTCGTGATTCTTGTCGTCGGAGCGGAGTTCATCGGGATCATCTCACGCACCAAGCGGCCAGTACTGCAGTTCCTCAATAAGATCCGGATGAAAACCATGCAGCGTATGACGAAATAACGATGTAATTTCCTTCTTTTTACAGAAGGGCCCAAACCATACAGGTTTGGGTTTTTTTATTTGCAAAATCGCGTTTCTAAAAGCTAAACGTTTGGTCACCGCCGGCCGATAAACTAGATATGAACTTGTTGCTCCAGTATTCATTGACATTCCTATAATCATTACCTTGAAGGAGGAAATACATCTTGAAACGAACAACAAGCCTGCGGGTTAGTGTGCTGCTTTTGGTAACGATGCTCTTTAGTCTGCTCGCTCCACTCACAAGCATGGCGGATGGAATTCAACTGAAGATCAGCGGGTTAAGCGATTCGGAGTCCGCTCCGGTGCAGCTCACGACGAGTTCGATTACACTGCCGGTAACCATTAACGGAATTGCAGCGGATCAGATTAACAGTATTTATTATGAAGTTACGAATATCAACACGGGGGTCACTTCGTTAAATAAAACGAACAAGGCCGTCAAGAATGCCAATAACGCAAACGAAGTTATCTTCTCCGGCGTCACGCTGACAGAGGGGTTGAACAAGGTCGTTGCGAAGTATGGGGAAGCTACGGTTGTATCTTCGCCAGCTGTCTGGGTGCACTTTACTTCGGTTACGAATATTACGGACCTGAAGTTGAACGAAGTGGCCTTGAACGATAATGAAATGTATCCGAAAAGCGCTCCTTATACGAGCCTGAGCATTACGGGTACGGCCAGCAATGCGACAAGAATTCAAGCGTATGTGAACGGTACAGCTTACGATCCGGTTGTATTCAACCGCGGGGCGTTTACGTTCATTACCAACACAGGCCGTAACAACGACCTGGCTCTGAAGCCTGGCGATAACGAAATGCGCCTCATTTCCACCAACAACAGCAACACGTATTACATCGACCGTACGTTCGTGTATGATAACGGACAGGCCTTCGCATACGATGCTTGGGTGAAAAATGCGGGGGCGGATGTCGATGTGGATGGAGACGGTGTGGTTGATGCCAGCGCGTTCCAAAAGCTCGCTGCTGTTCCTACTGTCGCCAAGGATACTGCTGCAGCCGTTACGGTAAAAGCAAAGCTGAAAGTGCCCGTCGACAGCAACAATAACCTGCTCTACAAAGAAGTGAATGTGGCAATAGGTACACAGACACCGACCAAATATGTATTGAGCAGCCTCACAGAGCTTTCGAGCGTGGCGAATCAGTATAAGGTGTTTAACTTTGAGTACAACCTGACGACGGATACAAGCAACAAATATCAATCGGTGGCATTTAACTTCATTACAAACTCGGACTTTGTTCAACCGGGCGGCCAATACGCATTCTACGTAGTGGATCCGAACACGCCATATGTATCCTACATGAACTACGTGCTCCCAACCGGGCAAGCTGTCAAAGTGAATGAAGTCGGCATGACGCAGTTGAACCGGTTCCCGGCATCGCTGCACGTGTACACGACAGCCAATGCAACACAGGTACAATTGAAAGTGAACAACAGCAACTATGGTACACCTGTAGCTACAGAAGCGACTTCATTGACGGATGCCAACGGCAAAGCGCTCAACGTAGCCAAGATCGATGTAGCTACACTGGCTGACGGCATCTCCACCTTGTCCGTAATTCCGATTGGGGCCAATGGGGAGAATATTCAGGGTTCCAAAACCTATCTGGTGCAAATCGCCAGTGCGCCTTATGTTATTTTGGATGGCATCTACAATGGACAAGTGTTTACGAGTGCTTCGAAGATCGTTTGCGGCAGTGGAACAGGTCCTTGCTTGACAGGCCGCGTAGTTAACCTGCCGGATGCAGAGAAGAATAATGTTCTCTTGCAGGTCAATGATACGCAGTTCAGCATGAGCAGCCTCTACAAAAACCCGTATGATGGATCCTTTACTATTACGGCGGATTCCCTTGCTACGGATGGTACAACCAAGTTCGGCAGCACGGCGGTTATGGGGGAAGACGGCAAGAAGACCATCCTGTTCTCCGTCAAAATTGGCGGTAAAGTCATCACGGAGTCCAAGTACGAGATCTTTATTCTCAGCGATAACGTGCCTTATGTGAACAGTGTTGTTCCGGTCGAACAAAACCCGGACTCCAAAGTATTCAAGTCAGTGAAAACGGACGAGTATGCAACTACCGAGGACACCGTATCTTTTACTGGTTCCCTTCGTAATGCTACATCGTACACGATCGAGTACACCATTCCTGGTGAAACGGTTAAGAAAGCTATTGCCATCGCCAGTTCTTCCAAAGCATTCGATAATGAGAACGATAAGATTACCTTTACCGAAACATTCACAACGAAGAGCGTCCCTCTAACCGTGAATGGTGACTACTACTTCCAAGTAACAGCAAAGAATAACTCGGGTGTACTTGCTACAAAAACCGTCAAGATCTCCAAAGAAGCACATCCGTATGTGATCATGCTTCCGGAGAAACTCTTCACCAATGAGAACGGCAAGACACAGGCGAATATCAATAAGAATTTCCAAAGAATTGAGATTAAAGCCGAAGGGGCTATCAGCGTTCTGTTCGGCAAAGAAGAAGTACTGCCAAGAGGCGGCATGTTTATCTATGAAGCGAAGGGACTCAAAGCCGGTGCCAATGAGATCAAGTTTACCGTCAACCGCGGAACGGCTCAGAACTCCGGAAGTATCGTCCTTTATAATGTAAACACGCCTATCGAAGGGGCGCAGTATAAGAGCGAGATCTCCTCTTCTATGAAGGTATTCAGCGGTGACCTGGAAATGAAGATCGGCAAAGATGTGAAGCTGATGCGGAATGACCGTACGTCCACTAACAATTATCTTACGAATAAGAGAGAGCTTCTGTTCGGTATCGCCAATGTGCAAACAGGCATTGTAGATAAAGATATTGAGTATGCCAACTCCCTGGCTACGCAAAGCTTGTCCGGAGCGGCGGAAACCTACCGTTTCAAGCCGGCAAGCAAACTGTTCTGGATCGATGCGGGTACGATCAGTGATCAAGTAGACCCGAATACGGCAGCCGAGTTGAAGGGCGCCCTGGAAGGCAGCGGTACGCTTCCGCTGGTCTCGAGCGATCCGGATGTATCGTCCGCCCTGCAGCCGGTACCATTCTATTCGCGCTACGACATTCAGGATCTTGTGGTTCCGACACAACCGGTTACCTTGACATTCAAGTATGACCCTACGATCACGGCGGATGCATGGAAGTACGTTACCGTGTTCCAATACAACACCTTCGCCGACCCAAGCGGTGCCGAAGTATCGGCCGGTGTGCCGGTGTCCCAGCTGGGGTGGAAGAACCTTGGCGGCGTCGTGGATTCCAAGAAGAACACCATTACGGTGACTGTTCCTTCGTTCGGTTACTTCCAAGTGATGTACATGAACGACAGCTTCAATGATGTGACGAACCATAGCTGGGCGCGCGACATCATCGATACCCTGTACTCCAAAGGCTACATGTTCAACAAAGACAGCGGCGGCAGCCGGTTCCTTCCGGACGATGCCATTACCCGCGGTGAGTTTGTAACGCTGCTTGTCAAAGTATTCGATATCCCGCTGACGAATCCGGATACGACGAACTCGGACTTCCAAGGCACGTTCGGTGACGTCCGTAAGGGAGTTACGCTTCAGAATAGTATTAATCTGTACAATTACCTGCATATCGAAGCAGGAGCTCGCGCCGGTATCGTACGCGGTACCTCGCAGGGATTGTTCCTGCCGAACGAAGCGATTACCCGTCAAGATGCGGCGGTTATGATTGCCCGTGCAGCAGAGCTTAAGATGCTGACGGATGATACCAAGGTCCAAGCTTCGCTGGACAAACTCTTCACGGACTCCACCGATCCGAAATTCAGCTACTACGCCAAATCGGCTGTAGAAGCCGTAACGAAGGCCGGGTTTATTGAAGGGCGTCCGAATACCCTGCTCGCAGGCCAGACAAAACTGACTTACCGCTTTGATCCTGCCGACAACATCACCAGAGCCGAGTCTGCCGCCATTTCTCTGCGCGTGCTGGCGAAGCTTAAGAAAGTTCCGAAATAACAGCTTTTTCTAAGATACAGCCGATACTGGCTGTATCTTTTTTTGCTGTAAGAGGAAGCATGTTTGCTGATGGCATATTTTGTGTAATGACATGATGGAGTTCTATCGAGTAGTATGCAGTTGTCGCTGTAGCGGTTGGAAGATTATAGAGCGCTCTTGAAGAGGACTTAAGCGGGAGTTTTGGCCGGTGAATAAACAATCCGAAAAAAAAGTAAAAGTTTTTTTCACAGAGCGCAACTTTTTGGAAAACCATGCGTTTAATACAGTGAAAAACAAACAAGGGCCGCCGAAAAGCGGTTCGAGAGTTCGCCGATGGATAATGATGACAAAATCATCCTTTACCTCGGTAACATGCCGATGCTATAATGTTCAATGGCATGCGAATCTTTAGTCTATCATTTTTTGTTTACTAGTTTCTGTGGTTTCGGCTGCAGACTTAGCTAATAAGAATGAATCACGCTCAACTCTGGGAAGGGGGTGAATTGGCTAATGAGCTCGAGCCATCATTTTAGATCTTCTACACAGAACTCTCAAAACCCGAAAGATATCCGAGGAGGAGAAAAAAAGGTTATGAAGAAAAGTTTATCCGCAATCGTATCCCTGGCTATGGCTTTCTCGATGTTTTCTTCCGTAGCACTGGGCGCAACATCCGCTGACTTCAAAGATCTGAACGATCTGGACGCAGCTACAAAAGCAAAATTTGATGCAATGATTACCGCTGGCGTATTCGACGGCGTAAGCGCAGATACATTCGGTCTGAAAGACAAAATGAACCGCGCTCAATTCGCGAAAGTTGCGGCTCTGATCTTCGGTCTGAAGGTTGACACTTCCCTGAAGACTTCCAGCTTCTCCGATGTAAAAACAGAAGCTGACGATCCGGCTAACGGCTACGCGCTTCCTTACATCGAAGCTCTGAAAGCAGCTGGTCTGACTGACGGCTACGCTCCTGGTCAATACAACCCAGCTGGCGAAGTAACGAAGCAAGAACTCGCTACGTTCCTCGTTCGTGGTCTGAAATGGGAATCCCAAGTGAAATCCGATGTTGGCGTAAGCGACAAGACGGTTTCCGACTGGGCTAAAGGCTATGTAGCACTGGCGATCGAGAAGAAGATCCTGACTTCCGGCGAAGACGGAACGTTCGGCGGTACTTCCGCAGCAACTCGCGACCTGCTCGTGACTGCAGCATACGAAGCTCAACAAGCTTTCAAAAACGAAAACCGCCCTGCAAAAGCTTCCGTAGCTGAAGCTAAAGCAACTGGCGCTAAGCAAGTAACGGTTACTTTTGACCGTGATGTTGATACGGCAAAAGCTAAGCTGTCGCTCAAGCGCGGTGGTGTTGATGTAGCTGTTGAATCCGTTAAATTTGCTGACGACAAGAAATCTGTAGTGCTTACTACAGAAACCCGTTTGACTGCAGGTACTTATACTGCAACCTTGAGCGGTCTGGAAGCAGCAGAGATCGACAAGGCGACAGCAGAATTCACAGCTCAAGATGAAACTGTACAAAAGTTGGAGTTTGTTAATGCTAACGATACCGTTGCTAAAACAAACAAAGCTATCATTAAGCTGAAAGCTTCCAACCAATACGGCGAGAACACTACTCTTTCTGCGAGTGCGTACACTGTGTTTGCTCCAAACACTAACGCAACGCTGAAGAAAAATGATGCTGGTGAGCTTCTTCTGACTCTCGACACTACTAGCAGCCAGTTTACTCCATTCGTAAGTATCATTCCGGTTAACGTTTACGTGAATGACAACCGTGGAGTTTCTGTAACGAAGAACTTCAAACTGGGTTCCGAGCCGTTCATCTCGAAAGTTGAACTGGGAACTATCACTTACAGCAACAAAAAAGATTCCTTGAGCGGTACTGGCGAATACGCAACGGCTGATCTTCTCCAGTACGATCAGTATGGCAATCTGATTTCGTTCGACTCCACAAAAGTGAACGCACAAAATGTTCTGATTAACTTCAATCCATATGAAGGCAACCTGGTTGCTACTCCGGGCGATTCCAATAACGATGAAATCGCTGATATCAAATTCACTCTGAAGGCGAATGTTGATAAGTCCGGCGACTATACCTTCACAGTAAACAGCCAAGCAGGTACGGCTACTGGTACGCTCAAAGTAGGCTCTACTAAAGTAGCTACTAAGCTGGAAATTGGCGAAATGAACAATGTTATCGCCGCTGGCGACGCTGATGCTTATGTTCCTCTCGTTGCGTATGATGCAGCTGGAAATAAACTTAGCATTGAGGATCTGACTAGCGAAGAAAACATTAAGCGTATCAACGTTACAGTTGGTGGCGCGAAAAACAACGGTATCCAAACTTCCGGCGAGCATAAAGGAACAATCAAACTTACTGAGATTACTCCAACTTCCAAAGGTGTGGTAACAGTAACAGCGATGATTGCAACTGTGAATGTTACTAGTGTTCCTACAAAAACTTACACAGTACAATCTGCTCGTTACCCAGATCATTTCAAAGTAACGACTGACCCTGCGAAGAAAATCGTTCCAGGTGCAGAAAGTGCCTTTGAATTCGAAGTTCTTGACCAATATGGCAAAGAGCTGAAAGAGCTTAAAAACGTTGATGCTAACGGTAACGTGGTTGGCGGTACTTCCAACTACCAAATCACTGTAACTGCTTCGACTTATAGTGCAGATGGAACTACAATTGGCGTGAGACCACATGATGATCTGAAGAAGCAGTTTGTGGATCAATTCCCGGGTGGTTACTTCCCAGCGTCCCTCGTTCTGAACGGGAACCTTGAGAAGTTCACAAAAGAGCATAAGTTTATTGCGCCAACTACTGCAACGAAAGATGGTAACTTCACAGCTATCATTCAGAAGAGAAGCAATGATGGCACTACATGGACTGAAGTGAGCAAGCTCACTCGTGATCTGAAGATCGCAAGCAAAACAGAAGATCTGACTTACTCTGTTGAAGCTGTATCTGATCTCTTCAATGCACTGGATAGTGATTCGGTAACGGATCTGGTCTATGGCTCCGATGTGGCTACAACCAGTAAGTTTGCTAAAGAAATTAAAGTTGTTGCTACCGATGCTGCTGGTGACAAGGTTGCTATTCCTAAGAATATTACTTCCGCACAAGCTGCGCCGAGTTCCGTGGCTCAAGCTGGCCGTACTAATGAAGGAAAAGCATTTGTTATCGGTAATAAAAAAGGTGCTGCAACAGTCAACATTCAATTCAGCAACTATAAAGGCGAAACAGTAACTAAACAAATCTCCGTCAACGTTAAAGATGATGCTCTGACTACAACGAAGATTGCTATGGGCGATGCATCCAAAGATGTTACTACAAGCAGCTTCAACATCTTCGATGTAATTAACGTTAAAGTAACAGACAACTATGGCGTTACTTATGAAGATGACAAAACGAAGCTGTACAACCCAGTTCTCGGTGTTACTTTCGCTGTAACAAACATCAGAACAGTTGGTGGCGCAGTAACTTCCGGTGTTACTATTGATTCTGCAGGCAACCTGCAAATCACTGGTGGAGATGTATACAGCTTTGACGTAACAGCTACTACGCCAGCTGGTTTCTCTGCTAGTACTGCATTCACTTACAAAAAGTAATAAATAAGTAAGTAAAAAAAAGAAGACCTTCGGGTCTTCTTTTTTTTAGAAAGGAGACGGCTTAACTTGAATTGTCTGTATAAAAGAATAGGAATTCTTTCTGTAATCCTATTCACAAGTTGTGTAATAGTAGCCAGCGCCGATGGCATAGCTCCTGGAGCCGAACCAGGCTCCGTAGACGACCCCATCATCACGAAGAGTTACTTCGACCAGAATATCGCCAATAAAGTAACGGACGAGCTTACCAAGCAAAGCATCACCGAAGCGAAGGTAAAAGAGCTTATTGCAGCGGCGATTACAGGGGATTCGCCTATAACGCCAACGCCTGAAACCGGTAGTCCGGCTGCTTCATCTTCGTTGAAAGTGGTCCAACTCCAACCTGGACAAACTCTCCTCGGCTCTGCAGGTACGGAGATCATCGTTCGCTCCGGTAAAGTCCTTGCCGTCAGCGACACGGAAGATGGTATTCCCAATGTGACAAGTGGAAAAGACATCTCAGCAGGTTCACCTGTAGAGCTGAACCACATGCTGATCATCCCGAGGGAAGGCCGCGGAATCAAGCCTGATCCCAAAAGCAAGGCAGACATTTATGTGATGGTGCGCGGTGGTTATACATTAATGGACGCAGATAGAAAGGCTACACCATAATTTTGTCCCTTCCCCCAGCATTTCATACGGGTGAGGTTATCGACTGCGGAGACAATAAAGATACATTCCACTGAGGAGGTATCCCCAAATGTCGAAGACGAACAAGAAAGTGGTACCGGAAAGCGGAAAAGCTTTGGATGTGCTGAAATATGAGATTGCTGCAGAGCTTGGGTTACCGGTCGGTAAATCCGCTGCGAATTTGAATGTAGAGTTTGCTACAGAGCTTGGTGCCATCCCTTCACAGAACATGAAGGAAGACTATTGGGGTCATATTGCATCCCGTGACGCTGGCGCGGTGGGTGGCACAATAACTTCCCGCCTCATCCGGAAAGCGGAAGAAATGATGTTTAACTTATAATGAATCTACTTTTATAATTGTTGCCGAACTTCATTTTTCTAATTTGTAATACAAAAACATCTTCCCTTACTTTTAAATTGTAAGGGAAGATGTTCCATTTACTTAATATTTATTGGAAAAGTACAAAATAAGTCTTAGAAGAGTACTGACCATTTGCAGAACTAATTCCAACATCAATCCGTGCATCAGGCTGTGCAGTAACGTCATATCTGTAATACCCAGGTTTTGTTGCTACTGGAAATATCTGTCCATTTGATACACTGATGCTTGGATTATAATCATATCCTTTAGGGCTTTGTACAATTACTGTATAAGTTCGTGTATATCCGTAATGATTTACCGTGTTAAAATAATCTCTATCGCCATCAGTTAGCGTTGGAAAAAGCCAGTCTCCAGCATTTGGGACATATTGTGATTGACTATAGTTGTTATTTTCTTCGACTTCCGCTCTGTACTCCGCAGCATTCGCACTTGCAGGAGCAATTACCGCAGTAGCCAAAACAAAAGTTCCGAGCATTAAAGATAGCTTCTTTTTGATAGTTTTCATTGATCTCGCTCCTCATAATACATTAATTTTTGAGGCAAATAAGTTTCGGCCGGAAACTATTTACATTTCTATAATCTCATAAATCAAATAGTAAATATATGGGTTTTTAATACTAAATTTTACAATAATTATAGTTAATGGATAAACAAAATATTGGAGTAATTTGTCAAAAATAATTAACTTAGTATGATACAGGGCATACTTATTGACAGTGCTCGACAAATCCAGTAACATACAGTATTGAAGGTATAAGAATAAACTAACCTTTTCCACTAGGAAAAGGTTGATTTTTTGTAAGGGCCAAGCAAGGCTTTTATAAGAAAATTAGCAGTAGGAGGTTGTTCTAATGTCCAATCCAGCAGGCCGCCGTTTGTTCACTTCGGAGTCCGTAACCGAAGGACACCCGGATAAGATTTGCGACCAGATCTCGGACTCTGTCCTTGATGCGTTCCTCAAAAATGACCCGAATGCCCGTGTAGCGTGCGAAGTATCTGTTGCTACTGGTCTTGTCCTTGTAATCGGTGAGATTACAAGCCGTTCGGAATATGTAGATATTCAATCGATCGCCCGCGAAGCGATCAAAGAAATCGGTTATACTCGTGCAAAGTATGGTTTTGATTCCCAGACTTGTGCCGTTCTTGTTTCCCTGAACGAGCAGTCCCCTGACATCGCCCAAGGCGTAAATCAGGCACTGGAAGCCCGTGAAGGTCAAATGACGGACGATCAAATCGAAGCCATCGGCGCAGGCGACCAAGGGATGATGTTCGGTTTTGCAGTTAACGAAACACCTGAACTGATGCCTCTGCCGATTTCGTTGTCCCACCAGCTGTCCCGTCGTTTGACAGAAGTTCGCAAGAACGGCACGCTGGCTTACCTTCGTCCTGACGGTAAGACGCAAGTCACTGTCGAATACGAGGGCGACACGCCAGTACGTGTAGATACGATCGTTATCTCTACGCAGCATGGCGAGGAAGTTACGCTGGAGCAGATTCAGAAAGATGTCAAGGAACATGTAATTAAGCCTATCGTTCCGGATCACCTGATCGATGAGAACACGAAGTACTTCATCAACCCAACAGGCCGTTTCGTTATCGGCGGACCTCAAGGGGATGCGGGTCTTACGGGCCGAAAAATCATCGTAGATACTTACGGCGGTTATGCACGCCACGGCGGCGGCGCGTTCTCCGGTAAGGATCCGACGAAAGTTGACCGTTCCGGTGCCTATGCAGCCCGCTACGTTGCGAAGAACATCGTCGCAGCAGGCCTTGCCAGCAAATGCGAAGTACAGCTCGCTTATGCGATCGGTGTAGCCAAACCGGTATCCATTGCTGTGGATACTTTTGGTACGGGCACGGTCAGCGAAGAGAAGCTGGTTGAGATCGTTCGCGGCCACTTTGATCTGCGTCCGGCTGGCATCATCAAGATGCTGGATCTCCGCCGCCCGATCTACAAGCAAACCGCAGCTTACGGTCACTTTGGCCGTACCGATGTGGATCTGCCATGGGAGCGTACGGACAAAGCGGAAGCTCTGAAAGCAGCAGCACAAGCTTAATAATATTTCTTTCTTCTGTCCAAGCAGGACGATCCGAATTTGATTCGGGTCGTCCTTTTTTGTTTCCGCCCACTGATCACCCGACCCGTTCATTGAAAACTGCATAGCTTCACAATCTACAAAACCTTTCACTCTTATTCTCCTATACTCCACGAATTTCTGCTTCCATCTGCAATCGTTCACCTCTAAGCCATATATTTCACCTATCTTCTACGTAACTTTTCTAGTAAAACTAGAGTCTAAGATAGGGAGAGTGGATTTACGAGGAGGAGAACAAAAGCGTGAAATTGCAGAAAAACTGGCGTAAACTGTCGATCATTACCATATCGGCTACCATTTTTCTATCGTCTTGGACCGTAGGAACGGTGACCTATGCCGCGGCAGAGCCTGTAGTAACAACGGTAAGCGAGGAGCCCTTGACCTCAGGTGCCATTCTGAAGAAGTATGTTTGGCAAACGACCCGAAGCGGCAAGGCTGTAAAGACGAATGCCAATGTGGTAGAAGTCGATCTGACGAATCCCTATGTCAAAATAGATGTAATGACGGGAACCAACAATCAGTTCACTAAGAAACAATCCGTGCTCGCAATGGCCAAAGAAACGAAGGCAGTTGCCGGTACGAACGGCGACTTTTTCAATACGAAAGCGGAAGGCGTGCCCATGGGCGCGCAGATCGGAAACGGACAATTGATGGCCACCCCGATGCTGAATTCACCGGGGTGGTATACGTTTGCGCTGGATAAGAACAATAAGCCTATCGTGGACGCTTTTACATTCCAGGGAAGTATTATTGCTAAAGACGGGGCTTCGTATCCGCTGGGCGGGATCAATAAGACGTACTACTGGTATGGTCCCAATGACACTCATAGCCATATCGATGGGTTGTTCATGTATACCAATACTTGGGGGCAGGTTGACCGTTCCAATGACGGGGTTACCTACCCGACGGAAGTGCTGGTCCAAAATGGTGTGATCAAGCAAGTCGCGGATAATGGGATCATTCAGATGATCGCCCCGCAGGACGGTTATATTCTGCGGGCCGCCGGCAAAGCAGCGGACTTCGTGAGAACGCATATGAAAGCCGGCGATCCCCTTCAAGCTGATTATAAGATGCTGCCTCAAGACGCCAGCAAGAACTATGATGTCTCCTCCTTCAAAATGATGATCGGAGGCCACACCCTGCTGGTGGATGGCGGGCAGCCGTCTATTTTTACGCTCGACCTGACGGGGCTGGGGGGATACCGTGCACGTACGGCACTAGGCTATTCCCAAGATGAGAAGAAGGCCTTCATTATCACGGCCGATGCCAGCGGCGACAGCAAGGGGCTCAGCATGACCGAGCTGCAGCAGTTCATGGTGAAGATCGGCGTATGGAAAGGCCTGAATCTGGACGGCGGGGGTTCCACTCAGATGGTCGCCAGGCCGCTTGGCGAGACCTCGCCTGTTCTGATCAATCAAACCGAGGGTGGCGGTCAGCGTCAAGTCGTCAACGGTGTCGGAGTCTATACCCTAGCCCCTAAAGGCGCGGTAAAGGGCATGACGATTCAAGCTCCGCTTTTCTTGTTTATTGGTGAGGATGCCCCACTAAGTTTCCGGGGATATGACGAATACTATAATCCGATAGAGGTGGGCTCGGCCACTGCGACTTGGAGCACATCGAGCAAATTGGGGACATTCAAGGATAACATCTTCACGCCGAGTGGTGCAGGACTTGCCAAGGTGTCTGCAGTGGCAGGTTCGGGTACAGCGAGCGAGGATCTCGAAATTGTAGGGCGTAACCAGCTTACCGGCCTCACAATCCACGCTGACCGGGCTGTCATCTCCGAAGGGGCATCGGTCAAGCTGCCGGTTATTGCTTTGACGTCCGCCGGCGAGTCCCGTGAAGTACCTCCTGCGCTCATCCAGTGGGAAGTGCTTGGTGTGAAAGGCGAAGTGGTCGACGGCGTACTTAAGGTCAGCTCGCTGAATGGTCAAACTGCAGCTGAGGTCATTGCGAAGTATGACGGATACAGCACGATGGCTGTCATTCCGCTAGGGCAGGATAAGGTATGGTACGACCTCGATAAGAATGCGGTAGAAACGTTCTCGGATGCGAAGCCGCTGGGTGTCACTTCCGACGTATATATTCGTCCGGATGAGAAGAATAACAAATACTTGGCGCTGCAGTATGATTTCAGCGGTGGAGGTACGGAAGTAGACAAGTGGGCTTTTGCTACGCTGGATACCCGCATTCTTATTGAAGGCAAGCCGGAGCAGATGAAGATGAAAGTCAATGGCGATGAGAGCCTCAACTGGCTTCGGGCAGAGCTGCTGGATAACAAAGGTAAAGTCCATCGGGTTGATATCGCTAGGAATATCAATTGGAAAGGCTGGAAGGAACTCACGGTAAACCTGGGGGATTATCCGGCGATCGATTATCCTATTCGCGTACAGAGCGTCTATCTGGTCAATGAAGGTGTCGGTCAAGATGAGCGCGCTGAGAAGGGTCAAGTCGGCATTGACGATATCACGTTCACTTATCGGGGAAGCCTGCCTTCCGCCTCCAATAACACCGTTGGCTTGACCGTGGGGAACAAAGCGGTTTCCGTTAACGGTAAAGGCATGACGCTTGAACAAGCACCTGTCATCGTTGAAGGCAATACGCTGATTCCTCTTCGGTTCGTGACCGATGCTCTCGGTGGTACGGTCCGCTGGGATGAGAAAGAACGCAAAGTTACGGTTATCCGAAACGGGAAGATGATCGATCTTTGGATCGGTAATAAGGACTTGATCGTGAATGGGGAACGGATTACCGCAGAGGTCCCGCCTGTCATTATGAGCGATCTGACGATGGTGCCGCTTCGCATTCTTTCTGAGAATTTGGGATGGAAAGTGACGTGGGATGGGAACACTCGACAAATCACTTTGCAATAATTAGTCCTAACAGCACTCACAATCTCCTGTAAATATGGTACTATATTGCTAGTGCATTCTAAATTAAGGCCATAATTCGGCCTATTTCACAGCGATCCAAGGTGCTGTGACCAGGGTAATGGGGAAAATTGTCATGCCTACACCCAAGAAAAATGGCGAAGGAGCTTTGTCCGGATGTCAGTCGATGTGTTTGACCGCGTTATCAAAAATGCCATCGATGTGATGGAAAACAGCAAATACCAGATTTTTGAGATCTGCGAAAATGTCCGGGCAGAGCGCGATGCGCTAAATAACGAACTGCAGCTGGTAATTGAGGAAACGGCGATAACGATCGATATTGTGGACAAGTTTGAAGTGGATTACCGCCGTTCCCGCGTCCGGCTGACGGAAGTGAGCCGGGATTTCAAACGGTTCAACGAAGAGGACATTCGCACGGCCTATGAGGCTGCTACTCAGCTCCAAGCCCAGCTTGCCATTCACCGGGAGAAAGAACAGCATCTGAAGATGCGGCGTGACGACCTGCAAAAACGCCTCAAGAATCTGGATAAACAGCTGGAGAGAGCCGAGGCGCTCGTGTCCCAGTTCGGGGTAGTTCTGGAGTATCTATCCGGTGACCTGAATCAGGTGACCCGTCTGCTTGAATCCGCCAAGAGCCGACAACTTATGGGATTGAAGATTATTCTAGCCCAAGAAGAAGAGCGAAAGCGGATCGCCAGGGAAATCCATGACGGTCTGGCGCAGAACATGGCGAATATGGTGCTTCGGACCGAGATTACCGAGCGCATGCTGGCCAAAGAGGCTTACAGTGCCGTCAAGGAAGAGCTAGGGGATCTGAAGATTGGTGTCCGGGCGGGGATAGAAGAGGTTCGCAAAATCATCTTCAATCTCCGGCCCATGGCGCTGGACGATCTCGGTCTGGTTCCAACGCTGCGCAAGTTCATGCAGGACTACGAGGAGCGCACGAAGATCAGCACCAGGTTCGAGTTGGTGGGCAAAGAGGTACGTCTTCCCTCCGGCATGGAGGTCGCGGTCTACCGGCTTGTGCAGGAGGCATTCTCCAACGTCCTGAAGCATGCGCAGGCGTCTCACATTACCCTGGAATTAACGTTTCAGCAGCAGATGATTAAGTTGACGGTGACCGATAACGGAGTCGGATTCAATGCGGAAGGCATCGACAGGAAGATCACCCAAGGCAGCCACTACGGATTAATGGGCATGCGGGAGCGGGTGGAACTGCTGGAAGGGCGGTTCGACATCCAATCCGAGGTTGGTGCCGGCACGAAAGTGTCCCTGGTGATCCCGATCAAGTCCGAGTCCAAGGAGGAATAAAGGAATGGATATTATGGGCAGTGCCAAACGCCCCATCAAACTGGTTCTGGCTGATGACCATCAGCTGTTCCGCGAAGGGGTGAAGCGGATATTAAATATGGAGAGCGACCTGGAAGTTGTCGGCGAATGTGGCGACGGCATTCAGGTGCTTGAGTTGTGCAATACACTCCATCCCGATATCGTGCTCATGGATATCAACATGCCGGTAGAGAACGGTGTTGTGGCAACGGAGAAGCTCAAAGAGATTTTCCCAGACATCAAAGTGATCATTCTCTCCATACACGACGACGAGAGCTATGTCTTCGAAACGCTGCGCAAAGGCGCTTCCGGATACCTGCTGAAGGATATGGAAGCGGAATCGCTGATCAATGCGATCCGCTCCGTTGTGGCAGGCCACGCTTACATACACCCGAAAGTAACCGGCAAACTGATCAACCAGCTGCGGCGCATGACGTACTTGGACGAACAGGGCGTAACAGGGACGAGTCCGGTTGTGAAAGAAGCTGGCGTGAAGTACGTACATATGGATAACAGTCCGCTCACACGCAGGGAGGCGGAAGTGCTCCGTCTGATGGCCGAGGGGAAGAGCAACAAGAATATCGGCGAGTTCCTGTATATCAGTGAGAAGACCGTTAAAAACCATGTGAGCTCCATCCTGCAAAAGATGGAAGTCGATGACCGGACGCAAGCGGTCATTATCGCAATCAAGAATGGATGGGTTACCCTCTAATCCAGTAACGTAAGGTAGAGGATTCACGGGGTGGACTCATACATCACCGGCCTAGGAACCAACCACCTCATAGCGGCATATACTGTTCCCAAGGGAGGGAGCCGCTATGATGTTAGGCTTGGTTTGGATCATTGGCTGCTATGCGGTAGGGATCGCTGTCATCCATGCATTCCATAGACAATGGAAGCGCCGCGGCACCCGTCGGACAGCACATTACGTGCTTTATACGCAGAATGCCCAGCTGCAGTTGGAATGGTACCTGCGTTCGTTAATCTTTTTTTCCTGGATGAAAGGGAGAACCATCGATATCACCCTCGTAGATGCAGGATCTGTTGATGATACGCTCGAGATTGCTGCAAGAATTGCAAAGGAACAGTCCCTTCATGTGTACCCCATTGAACATTGGAATTGGGAGACCTGGACGGAAGAACATCAAGAAGAGGATGTCATGGTCATCCGGCTTAATCAAATCAAAGGTTTGGAGAGCGCTTACAAGTGGTTGTAGACCGCTGCTGCTCCTGCCTCCATATACAGGTGAGCTATGAAAGCATGGATTTATGCCGTATCGGCAGCGGCCGGCTTCACCTGGCACGTCTCCTTGAATATGCGTGCGGACCGGGATCATTGGACCCGGACGGCAGGACGCAGCTTCAAGTTTTTCGTGCTGGAACCGGCGCTTTCCTTTGGACAAGCCCAAGAGCTTGCGGGAAAAGCAACAACCGTTCGAACCGAATATAAACTGCTCAGCAGCATTCGCAAGGCCGCCAAGGATCTGGGTTTGCCGGCTGATGCTGACTGGCGGATGTGGGCGTGGGAGCCTCATGGGGAGACCATGCAGGAGGCGGTACCGAAAGAGGCAGGGGTTCCGCCCATAGCAGATCTCCATATAGCTTTGGCAGGCCGATCGCTGCTCCCTGAGGAGTTCGCCGCTCTGATGACCTATATAGGCCGAGAAGAAGAAGCCCATTCCCCCGCCTATTATCTCCAGCGGGGTTGGCTGGAGGGGAAGCTTAGGCTGGAAGGCGGGGTAGAGCTTCAGCGGCAGCCGGAAGGCATACGCGGCTGGCTGAACCGCTCAACGCTTCAAGGCCGCTGCAGACGTTGCGGCAGCAGAGGAGCCCGAGCGTCGACAGCAAGAGCCGAAAAAACAAGAGAGACCATCGTATGGACATCCTGCCCCCACTGCGGAGGACCTTGTCCCTATTGCGAGGCCTGCTTGAACATGGGAAGATCCCGTTACTGCACCCCCTTAATCCAATCCGCAACGGAATCAGCGGCGGAATCCGGAGGGGTATTTTCGGCAGGAGCCGAAGAGGCGGATATTCAAGCCTGCTTAGACCATTGGGGGCTTAGCGATGTCCAGAGGGAAGCTTCCGGGAGCGCTCTGCAATTTTTGCGAGGGAATATCCCCCACATACGGAAGAAGTATGGCTCTTCCCTATCTATGGTTCCTCCCCGTTTCTTGATCTGGGCGGTGACCGGTGCGGGCAAAACCGAGATGATCTTCCCCATGATCCAGTATACGCTCGCGCGCGGCGGGAGGGTAGCCGTAGCTACGCCCCGCAAAGACGTGGTGCTGGAGCTGAAACCGCGGCTTGCCAAAGCCTTTCCGGCGGCGAAGCACGTTGCCTTATACGGCGGCAGTGACCAGCGGTGGGAGGAGGGCGATTTGATTCTGGCTACGACCCATCAGCTCATGCGGTTCAGAGAAGCCTTCGACCTGGTTATCATCGATGAGATCGATGCATTTCCTTATCATAATAATCCGATGCTGCAGTATGCGGCGGAGCGGGTATGCCGCCCTGGCGGAGCTTATATCCTGCTGTCCGCCACCCCGCCCGAGCTCCTTCAGCGGGAAGTGCGCCGTGGGCGGCTGCCGCACGCGCGGGTCGCGGCCCGTTTTCACCGGCATCCGCTGCCGGTTCCGGCACTGCTCGGTATCCCTCCGATGCTACGGGTGCTGCAGCAGCGCAGTTTGCCGAAGCGGCTAAGGGATAAGCTGTCGGCATCCCTGCAGCGGGGGGCCCAGATCTTTGTTTTTGTGCCGAATATTGCGATGGTCGAACCTTTGACGGTCTTGATCCGCGAAGACTTCGCAGGAATCCCGGTCGAAGGAACCTCGTCCAAGGACGAGCACCGGGCTGAGAAGGTAACCGCATTCCGGCAAGCGGCGATCCGGATTCTCGTGACCACTACCATCCTGGAGCGCGGTGTCACGATTCCAAAATCCGATGTTTTCATCTGCGATGCCGACTCGCGGTTGTTCGATGCGGCAGCTCTAATTCAGATGGCGGGCCGGGCCGGCAGATCGGCTCAGGATCCCAAGGGACTGGTCTTGTTCGCAGCAGAGCAAAAGACCCGTCCCCAAGCTGCCGCGATACGACAGATTCGCGAGATGAACCGGCTGGCCATGAGGAAGGGATATATTGATTTCAAGTAAATATATATGGCCCGTATGGCCGGGGTCTGATGAGGTGGGTAATAGAAACTAATGTGGAAAGAAAAGATTCGATCCCTGCTGAACCAGCTGCGACAGCAGACAGAGAGCCTGCTGGTCTCCCGCGAATCACCTTGTCTCATCTGCGGCGGGGGCTCGGACGGAACCCGCGCTCTGCCGCTTTGCGGTCTCTGCTGGTCCCACATCTCTTGGGTTACGGAGGTCCGCTGCAGGATTTGCGGCCGGCCGGATGATTGCCAGGACTGTTTAAGGAGGGAAATTACTTACTATTCAAAAAACCGCTCCGTTGTTCGATATAATGATCATATGAAGGAGTGGCTGGCCCTCTATAAATACCGGGGTAAAGAATCGCTGAGAGAGCTGCTGGGGCACATGCTGCTGCATGCCTATCAGCTTCACCGCCAAGCGGAGGAAGCTCCCGCCACGGAAATCTTATCCTTTGTGCCGCTGAGCAGGGAGCGGTATGATGAGCGCGGCTTCAATCAGGCTGCACAGCTGGCAATGGAGCTCGGGCGGCTTACCGGCCTTCCGGTTCTACCACTGCTTCGGCGTACGCGTCATACGGGCAAGATGAGCTTTAAGAGCCGGCAGGACCGGCTGCAGGATCTGCAGGGCGTGTTCGGGGCAGAACCGGAGGGAGCCGAATGGCTCCGCCAGGCAGGCCGCCACCGTCCTCTGCGCGTATATCTCATTGATGATGTCTACACCACGGGCAGTACGCTGAACGAGTGTGCCCGAACCATCCGTGAGGCTGTGATTACCCCGGTGGACGTATGCGGGATCAGTTGGGCCAGATAAACTGCGACCGCATCAGAGTATACGGACAGTTACAACAATTTTATATGTGCGTTTGTCCTTATTTTAGGCTACACTAAAAGTATAGTAGGACAGGCACCAGGGGAGGAAGTATGCGATGAGTCTGAATGTGGAAAACTGTAACCGCTGCGGCAAAATCTATATGAAGAACAACTTCGGTGTTTGTCCTGCATGCATCAAAGAAATCGAGCTGCAGTACGAAAAATGTCTGAAATTCCTTCGTGAGAACCGTGGCTGCTCTATGCAGGAGCTTAGCGAAGGAACCGAAGTGTCGATGAAGCAGATTATGAAATTCATCCGCGACGGCCGCATCTCGATCAAGAACAATCCGAATATGTCCTATGAGTGCGATGCTTGCGGATCATCGATCCGGGAAGGCAATCTGTGCGACTCGTGCCGGAGCCGCCTCATGAAGGATACAAGCGACCTGCATGCCCAGGAAGAAAGAAAACGGCTGTTTAACGAACAGCATAAAGCGACATTCCAATCCAAAGATAAGAATGAGCGCTGATTTGCATATATTCCCACTAAACTTTGTGATCCCGCCGGCCGATATAATAGTTGTATCGAAAACGGCGGGATTATCTATTACTGCCGATTGAGGTGAATTCAAATGAAAATCAACGGATCGAATCAACTGAGTGCCATCAGCCGCTATAAGAAAACGGCTGATACCCAGCAAGCTGCGGCTCCTGCCAAAACGAAGCAGAAGGATCAGGTGGAGATTTCGAGTCAAGCGAAAGAGCTTCTCGAATCCCAAAGCGTGAAAGCTGCCGGCAATGCGGCAGATGCGCGCGCTGAGAAAATCAATGCACTGAAGCAAGCTGTACAATCCGGGACTTACTCCGTGGATGCAAGCAAGCTGGCTGACCGAATGCTGCCCTATCTGACCTAATTTAATCCTGGAGGTGGTGAGCTCATGTCTTTCGAGGCCCTGCTCGATACCATGACCGAACTCAACGATATTCACAACTCGCTTCTGGAGCTCGCAGAGCAGAAGAGACATGTGCTCATCCATAACCAAGTGGAACAGCTGATGCAGATTGTAACCAAAGAGAACAAGCTGCTGAAGCGGATCGGGGAACTGGAAGTGCAGCGGGTGGAAGTGACCGGCGCATTCCTGATGGAGAAAGGCTATAAGCCGAACCCCCGCGTAACTATAAGCGATCTGACGAAGATTTTGTTTAATATAGAGGACAAAAAGCTGCTGCTCGACAAGCAGAAGGAACTGGCGGCTTCCATACGAAAGCTGCGGGAGCTAAACCGGGTGAATCAACAGATGATCGAGCATTCGCTCGCCTACATTGACTACTCGCTTGATTTGATCGTAGGTCCTCCCGAGGACCAGTTCGTTTATAAGAACCCTCAAGCTGCAGCCAGTGGGCCGAAGCGTCAGGGTATGTTTGATTCCAGAGCTTAATCTTACCGAACCATTATTATACTAACGGCTGACTGCGAAACCCGGAGGACATCTACGGACCGCTGCGGCACAGATACCGGAGGGAAGCGAACTCATGCGTTCTACATTTGGCGGAATCGAGATAGCGAAACGCAGCTTGTTCACCCAACAAGCGGCGCTGAGTACTACAGGCCACAACATTGCCAATGCCAACACCAAAGGATACTCCCGGCAGGTCGTCAATATGGTGGCATCGATCCCGATCGAATATCCGGGTATGATGCGCAGCAATATTCCAGGACAGCTCGGCCAAGGGGTAGAGTTCGACCAGATCAACCGGATCCGGGAGAAGTTCCTCGATAACCAATATCACAATGAAAATAAAAGTCTGGGCGATTGGTCCATTCGTAAAGATACATTGGAAAAACTGGAATCCATCATGAACGAGCCCTCCGACACCGGAATCCGGCAGACCATCGAAGGGTTCTGGAGTTCCTGGCAGGAGCTAAGCAAATCGCCGGAGAATACAACAGCCCGCGTCTTGGTGAAGGAACGGGCCCTGGCGATGACCGATGCATTCAATCAAACTTCGCGCCAGCTCTCCGAGCTCTCGACAGATCTTACGGAGAGCATTGGGATCAAAGCGCAGGAAGCCAATACGGCGCTCAAGCAAATTGGAAAGCTGAATGAGGAGATTTACCGGATCGAAGGCTTGGGCAACAATGCAAATGACCTCCGCGACCAGCGGGATCTACTCATGGACGGCTTGTCCAAGATTGTGAATGTGACGCATACGGAAGAAGCCAGCGGATACAACGTGAAGATG
Source organism: Paenibacillus caseinilyticus (assembly GCF_027533645.1). Lineage (GTDB taxonomy): Bacteria > Bacillota > Bacilli > Paenibacillales > NBRC-103111 > Paenibacillus_G > Paenibacillus_G caseinilyticus. Next base: position 4,365 of record NZ_JAQAGY010000028.1, on the reverse strand, counting down.
GGGAATGTGACGTTGGTATCGGGCAACCAAGTCGGGACGACCTTCACTACGGCTTCTATGGAAGCAGCGGCGGCGGCCGGTGATCTGAACGGCGGGGAAGTCTATGGGATGATTCAGTCGAGAGACACTTATGTGGGGAACTATCAATTCCAGCTCGACAACATGCTGAAGACACTGGTTCAGGGAGACATGCAAATCAAGTTGCCTGCGGGATCCGTTATTCCGGAAGGCACCACCCTCACCCTGATGAAGAATGACGGCACAACGGAACAAAAGCAGTTCACGGGCACCCTGGCTGACCGTACCCTTGGTGCGGATACGAACGTAACCGTAAAAGGATTTAACGGGCTGCATGCCCTTGGTTATTCCGGGAATGATCCGGTGACTTCCGGTCTGCCGTTCTTCTCGTTGAAGGAAGGCCAGACGGAATTCAATGCTGCCAGTGTTACAGTGAACAGTCTGATCCAAAAGGACGTATCGAACATTTCCTCCTCGCTGCGCACTTATATGGGGACGGACGGTAAGGAGAAGGTTGTGAAGGGCAATAACGACATGGCTTTGCTCCTGGCCAATGTCCGCAGCGAACGGGTAGACTTCGACCCGACCTCGACCGGCAGACCGATTCTGACCGACGGTACCTTCGACGAGTTCTTCCGCTCCATTATTGGCGAACTCGGCGTGCAGAGCCAAGAAGCGACCCGCCAAGCTACGAATCAGCAGATTCTGGTCGATCAGGTGGACTCCAACCGTTCCGCTGTCAGCGGTGTATCCCTCGATGAAGAAATGGCGAATATGATCAAGTATCAGCATGCATATAATGCGGCTGCCCGTTCGCTGACCACGTTTGACGAAATGCTAGATAAAGTCATTAACGGGATGGGAACCGTAGGCCGATAAATAGAGTAAGCACTTATACTATAACTGAGGTGAGGATAAGCCATGACTATGCGGGTAACGCAAGGGATGCTGAACAACCAGCTGCTGCGTAACATCAATACGAACCTGAACCGCATCAATACGCATCAGAACGAGCTGTCCACCGGCCGCAAAATCAACAAGCCCTCCGACGACCCGGTAGGCATGACTTTTGCACTCCGCTACCGCAGCGAGCTTTCGGCCAATGACCAGTATGAGAGCAACGTAACGACTGCCGTATCCTGGCTCGAGTATACGGATACGACCTTGGATCAGGCGAACACCGTGATTCAGCGTGCCCGCGAGCTGGCGGTAGAGGGGGCTAATGGCACCAATCCTCAACAGGCCCTCAATGCGATCAAGACGGAAATTGATCAGCTTTATCAGCAGATGGTAACCATCGGGAACAGCGAGTTCAACGGCAAGCATGTCTTTAACGGACAGCTTACCGATCAAGCCCCATATACCGCCGCCAATGCTGCAACGGCTACAGTGGATACGGGAGCCATCCAGTACGACATCGGTGCGGGTGTAAGAGTAAAAGCAAACATTACAGGCGATGAGGTTTTCGGTAAGGCTTCTTCGGATTCCAATGTATTCAAGGTGCTGCAGGATCTCTCCAGTGCCCTGGGCTCCGGCAGCCAAACTGGAATTAATGATGCTTTGGGCCGCTTGGACCAAGCTAACGATCTCTTCCTTCAAGGGCGTGCAGACGTGGGTGCCCGGATGAACCGGATTGAACTCGCCCAATCCCGTCTGCAGGATATTAACGTAAACCTTCAGACCTTGCAGTCCCGTACGGAAGATGCGGATATTTCCGAGGTCATTACGAACTTGAAGACGGACGAGAACGTTTATCAGGCTTCCCTGTCGGTAGGATCCAAAATCATTTCCTCTTCCCTGGTCGATTTCTTGAGATAGGGGTGGGTCTATGAGTTTGTCCGTATCGCCTCAAATAGGCATTCATCAGCAGTACGCACGTATAGGTATTGATGCGGATCCCGGGCAATTCTCTATATCGCAAAGTCCTGCTTCGCTGGAGATCACGACTACTCCGGCGAAGCATGATTACCATAAGGAAGGCGGCACGCTGTCCATCGATAACAGCGCCTGGCGGGATGCCCTCGGGAATGGTCCACATTTGGAGGTAATGAACCGGATCTACTCCAAAAGTCAGAGCATTGCGCTTCAGGGAATCGCCAAGATCGTGGAAGACGGCAATCGTCTGGCTGCCATCCATACCAAAGAGAATGCTATAGCCGCGCTTGCAGCCGATAGTACGAACGATATTGATTTTGGGGAATACATGTATATGGGCGATGCCGCTTACGACAATGTCGATTTAAGTTATGAGCCGGTGCAGTTGAGTAGGGATATTCAGCCGGCTGAAGTACATATCGAGGCAACCCGGAACGCCCCGGAAATCCAATACACACGCGGTAAGCTTGATATTTATCTTCAGCAGCAAGCGAGTGTCGAATTCACACCGCCGCAGATTGACTATAAAATTTAAAAAGAGTCATAATGGAGCTATAGATGCATTTTGCGCTATAGCTCGTTTTTTTATTCCAACCGTCCTTTGAACCGAACATGGAAAAGAACATCTACAACGAAAGAAGGTGCGTCTAGTGCGTATTCAGACATTGGCTTTGGGAGAAATCGAATATACGGACAATGAAGTTATTACTTTTCCCCAAGGAATACCGGGTTTCGAAGAGTATACCCGCTTTATTATTATCGGACGGGGTGAAGCCTTCTCCTATCTTCAGTCGCTTGAGGAAGAACGGCTGCACTTTGTCATACTGAATCCCTTTGATCTTTTTCAAGCTTATGAATTTGAGCTGCATCAGAGCGATCAGGACGAGCTGAACATACAGTCCGAAGAAGGTATAGAGGTCTGGTCCATCGTGACCCTTGGAGAAAAGCCGGAGCAGTACACCCTGAATCTGATGGGGCCTATCGTCGTGAACAAGGTAAGCCGCTTAGGCAAGCAAATTGTCCTCCACCAATCACCTTACGGCACCAAGCACAGCTTAGTGGAGCTTATTGCGCAATCGAAAGAGGGGGAGTGACACGAATGCTTGTACTTACACGCAAAAAAGGCGAATCTATCATGATTGGCGATCAGGTCGAAGTTGTGGTTCTCGCTGTGGAAGGAGAGACGGTGAAGCTCGGTTTCACGGCCCCGCGGCAGCAGCAAATCCTTCGCAAGGAAATCTATTTGGCTCTCAAAGAATCCAATCTGGAAGCCTCCGTCTCAAAAGAGACAACGACTCATGGAATCGACCAGCTGAAAAAACTGCTCAGTAAGGAAAAAAAGTAATTTAAAGGGGAAAAATCTATTCATATTCTCTTTGAAGCTGCCGATATATGGTGTGTAGTGGAAAATGATGGGCGGCCGACCTTCATCTTTCCCAAGCTACTAAACCATATTCCGCAAGGAAGCGGAATTCAACTTCAGGGAGGAAGAATACGATGAGAATCAACCATAACATTTCCGCACTCAACACACACCGCCAGCTGGGCACCAACACGGCGAACGCCAGCAAGAACATCGAGAAGCTGTCTTCGGGCCTCCGCATCAACCGTGCAGGCGATGACGCTGCAGGTCTTGCGATCTCCGAGAAAATGCGCGGCCAAATCCGCGGTCTCGACCAGGCATCCCGCAATGCACAAGACGGCATCTCTTTGATCCAAACGGGCGAAGGTGCCTTGCAGGAAGTACACTCGATCCTTCAGCGTCAAAGAGAACTCGCAGTTCAATCGGCGAACGATACGAACGTAACGGCAGATAGAACGGCACTGGAAGCCGAATTCGACCAGCTGTCGAATGAAATCACCCGCATTAAAGACAACACGACGTTCAATACGCAGAAGCTGCTTGACGGCAGTGCAACAGCTGCATTGAAAGTACATGTTGGCGCAGATGCCGGTCAAACGATCGACATCGATCTTGACACAGCCGGTGTAGACCTGACAGCGATCGCAACGGCAACCTCTGCTGCTACCATCGCTACACAGGCAGGTGCGAACACAGCGATCACGACGATCAACACACAGATCGAATCTGTATCGTCCGGCCGTTCGTACCTGGGGGCGCTGCAGAACCGTCTGGAGCACACGATCAACAACTTGGACAATGCGTCTGAGAACCTGACGGCATCCGAGTCCCGGATTCGTGACGTAGACATGGCTAAAGAAATGATGGAGCAAACGAAGAACAACATCCTGTCGCAAGCCGCGCAAGCTATGCTCGCACAAGCGAACCAACAGCCGCAAGGCGTACTGCAGCTGCTCCGTTAATTTGAATATGGACCTCAGCCTTTGGCGAGGCCACTGAAAAAGTCCGTCCTATAAAAAAGCACAGCACTTCAAGAAAATTGAAGTGGCTGTGCTTTTTTTGACGTATAATTGAGTCATCACGAAAAGTGGGTGAGACGGATGATCCAA
>NZ_JAQAGY010000027.1 GCF_027533645.1 Paenibacillus caseinilyticus | reverse complement strand
CATGAGAGGATCCTTTTTAGTGGATTTTGGACAGTAACTACCTGACCATTCCATTATAAAGGATTTTTTTTGTTGTCTCTTAAATCTCAATATTCTGAATTTATTTATGCAACGCTAGTGATAGTGATATAGGAAACGACGACAACCTCCCGCTTCACCGGCTATAGCCGGGGAGCGGGAGGTTTTTTGGTCATATATAACAAGTTATATCTCGCCAGGGCTCGATCCCGTAATCATACCCATTCCCTCACCGCGCCCCAACGTATGGGCTGGCACGCAGAGATCTTAAAGGACGCGGACGGGCGTTTTTCTTATGTCCTGTGGAAGGCGTCGCGGAGGAAGGGGCTCCCTGCGGCGGGCCATGCCGGGCGTGACGCTGCCGCGATCCGCTCAATATTCCGTCGTAATCACCGGCGTACCGAGCGTCAGCCGGCGTTCGCCGGTCTCCGAGCTGCGGTGCACCGCGGCCTGCAGGTTCAGCCGCCGGCCGCCGCTCTGAACCGAAGCCTCGATCAGCGGCGAAGCATAGGATACGCTGACGCTTGCGCCGTCGTCATAGCGCTCTACTTCCTGGGCTTCGAGCTGCTCCCGCAGCCAGACGTTCACCTTCTCCGCCGATGCGTAGCTCTCCTTCAGCTTGCCTTGGAGTATCACGTTCCAGTGCGGCTTGACGCCCATGCCTTCGAGTACGCGGGACAGCTTCGTCTGCGCTTCCTCTATACGGGAGGCGGTGTCTTCGCCGCCAGCAGCGGACTCCGGCGTCTCGGCGGAGACGATCAGCTCGGTCGAGCCGTCAGGGAACAGGACCCAGAGCAGCGTGCGCCGGATGCCGCCGGAATCGGGACCGGACGCCTTGTAGAGGATATGGTCGCCGCCGCTGCGCAGTTCTGCGGGAGGAAGCCCGAAGCGCTCGCTGAGCTGGCGGCCGGTCGCAAGGAACGCCTCTTCGCCGGCGTGGGGCTTGTAAGGGCTGATATGTTTGACGACGACCCGGACGGGGCCGTCGATGACTTCGGAGGAGAGAGGCAGCAGCCGCTCCAGGTCGCGGTTCGCGCCGGCGCCGGACGCCAGGGCTCCCCAGAGGCAGAGCAGGGTAACGGTAAGCAGAAGGAAAAAGGACGCGGTACGTTTCATAAGATAAGCCCCCTCGAATCTATCAATCTGACAACTACTACAAAGCATAGTCAGAGAGCGGGGGAAATATACCTGCGGTATTTTGTGCAGAGAGAAAAGGGGGAGAGAAAGAGGAAGAGAGGGAGAGAGAGAAGAGGAAGAGAGGAAGAGAGAGAAGAGGAAGAGAGGAAGAGAGAGAAGAGGAAGAGAGGAAGAGAGGAAGAGAGGAAGAGAGAGTTGGGAGGATAGCGTGGCGGACTGAAGGGAGGTTACAAGCGGCGCAGAGCGAGCGAAGGAGACACCAGAGAGCACCATGGAGCACCATGGAACAGCGGTGCGGGGAAAAGAGTGCCAGCCCCTTGTCCTCGGCAAGAAGGAGAGGTACAGCCGGACTCCCCCGGTCTTCCTCCAAAAACACCTAAAAAAATTACAAAAGATCCTAAAACCAACCTCGTTCAAGGGCGTTCAGAAATCGCTTACAATAAAACTATAAAACGCTTACAAGTAAGCTGCAAAGAAGAGGTGACTCCCATGCTGCACCAATTGAAGCGCGCCGCCCTATGGCTCGACTCCCTTCTGGAGACGCTGGCGCAGATTGCGCTGCTGTCCATGATCGTGATCGTTACCGTACAGGTGATGACGCGCAAGCTGTTCAACTACGTACTGCCCTGGTCCGAGGAGGTCACGCTGCTGCTGCTCGTCTGGTTCGCTTTCATCGGTATTGCCATCGGGTTCCGGGAGAAGCTGCACCTGGCGATCGATTCCTTCACGACGAAGCTGCCTCCTGTCGCCAATAAGGTGCTCGACAAAGTGATCTATGCGGTCACGCTGGCCTTCGGCTTCTACCTGGTCGTCTCGGGATCCGAATTCACGCAGCTCATGCACGAGAGCAGGCTGGCGGCTACCGGTCTGCCGAACTCGGTGATTTATGTGATCATGCCGATCACCGGCGTGCTCATCTGCATCTACTCCTTCCTGCAGCTCATCGGGGTCGATACGGTAAGGCACAAGGGCATGGACGAAGGAGGGGGCCACTAACATGGAAGAAACCACAATCGCCGTACTCGTGCTTTCCATCTCATTCGTTGTCATGCTGCTGCTCCGCTTCCCGGTCTCGCTGACGCTCGCGGTATCCACGCTGCTCACCGTGATGTATCTCGAGATTCCGCTCGCGGTCGTAGGCCAGCGGATGATCCAGGGGATGTCGTCGTACTCGCTGCTCACGATCCCGTTCTTCATCCTCGCCGGGCACATCATGAGCGAGGGGAACCTCGCGCTGCGGATCGTCAACCTCGCCCAGCTGTTCGTCGGGCGGATTCGCGGGGGACTGGCCATGGTGAACTCGGTAGCCTGCATGTTCTTCGGCAACATCTCGGGCTCCGCGGTCGCCGACGTCTCGTCGATCGGTTCGGTCATGATCCCGATGATGAAGAAGAAAGGCTACGACACCGACTACGCCGTAGGTGTCACCGTGTCCTCCGCCATCCAGGGCGTCGTCGTACCGCCGAGCCACAATCTCGTGCTGTACTCGCTGGCCGCCGGCGGTGGGATCTCCATCACGTCGCTGTTCCTTGCAGGTATCGTGCCGGGCATCATCCTGTGTCTGTCGCTCATGCTGACGAGCTACGTGTTCGCGGTGAAGCGGGGCTACGCCAAGGGCGATCCCATCGACCGCAAGGATGTGCCGAAGATTCTGCTCGACGGCTTCATGTCGATCCTGACGGCCGTCATTATTCTCGGCGGGATTTTCTCCGGCTGGTTCACGGCTACGGAATCCGGCGCGCTGGCCTGCTTGTACGCTTTTATCCTGACGTTCGTGATCTACAAGGATATTCCGTACAGCCGCATGTGGCTCATCTTGAAGAAAACGTTCCGCACCGTCTCCATGGTCCTGTTCCTCATCGCCGCTTCCGACGCGTTCTCCTGGCTGCTGGCATTCCTGAAGATTCCGGCGATGGTGACCGATGCGATGATCTCGATCTCGGACAGCCCGTTCGTGATTCTGCTTATCATTAATGTGCTGCTCCTGCTGCTTGGGGCTCCGATGGATATGGCGCCGCTCATTCTGATCATGACGCCGATCCTGCTCCCCGTCGTCACCCATCTCGGGATGGACCCCGTGCACTTCGGCATTATCATGATGCTCAACCTCGGGATCGGGCTGCTGACGCCGCCGGTGGGTACCGTCCTCTTCGTCGGCTGTGCGATAGGCAAGATCTCGATCAGCGAAGGGACGAAGGCCATGATGCCGTTCTTCTACGTGCTCTGCCTGGTGCTGCTCGTGCTTACCTACCTGCCGGGACTTGTGATGTGGCTGCCGCATCTGGTGCAGGGCACCGGATAGACAATAGATGGCAGTGGATCGAAGGGAAGGCCGGAAGTACAATATCCATAAGAAGAAAAGGGGTAGTTCTCACATGAAAACACTCAAGAAAACGGTTACGGTACTCTCCACCCTGGCGATTGCCGGCGGGCTGCTTGCAGGCTGCGGAGCGAAGGAGACGGCGGGCGGGGCCGACGGCGAGAAGAAGGCGGAGGGCAAGAAATACACGTTCCGCCTCGCGGATACCCATCCGGCGGATTACCCGACGGTCATCGGCGACAAAAAGTTCGCGGAGCTCGTCAGCGAGCGCACGAACGGCCGCATCAAGATCGACGTGTTCCCGGGCGCCCAGCTCGGGGAGGAGAAGGCGGTGCTCGAGCAGGTGCAGCTCGGCGCCATTGAGTTCACCCGTGTGTCCTCCGGACCGCTGGGCGAGTTCTCGAAGGGCTTCGGCGTCTTCTCGCTGCCTTATGTCTTTGACAGCGACCAGCATCTGTGGAAGTTCCTCGAGAGCGACGCCGGGAACAAGATGCTCGACAGCCTCGAAGGGGCGAAGATGAAAGGGCTTGCCTACTACAGCTCCGGTGCCCGCAGCTTCTATTCGCGGAAGCCGCTGACCGGCCTTGCGGACCTCAAGGGACAGAAGATCCGCGTCATCCAGAACAAAATCAACATCGACCTCGTGGCGGCCCTTGGGGCAAGCGCGACACCGATGCCGTACGGCGAGGTGTTCTCCTCCCTGCAGACAGGGGTCATTGATGCGGCGGAGAACAACTTCCCGAGCTACCAGTCGTCGAACCACTTCGAAGTGGCGAAGAACATGATCCTCGACGGCCACCAGCGTGTGCCGGAAGTGCTGCTCATCTCCCAGAATGCATGGAACAAGCTCGGCGAAGAGGACCGCAAGCTGCTGAAGCAGGCAGCGCTCGACTCAGTGAAGACACAGCGCGAGGCGTGGGATAAGTATGAGAAGGAAGCGGAAGCTAAGGTCCGTGCGGCTGGCGCCACGATCACGGAAGTGAAGGACCTGAAGCCTTGGCAGGACGCAGTGAAGCCGGTCATCGACAAGTATCGTACAGAGTATAAGGAAGCGCTGGACGCGATCGACGCGGCGCGCAAGTAAGCTAGAAGGGCCTGCGTGCTCTCCGTTCGTCGGAGGGCACGCTTCTTGCGCTTGCGGCCTGTGAAGTTCATCTGGAGTTCCGGTATGCCTGTGGGGACGTACAGCCCTCCCGGGGCGGCAGGCCAGTAGCGGGGTACAGCGCTCCTCGATTGGCCATGAGTTAGCCATGAAGCAGCCCTCTTGATATCGCTTTCATGGTACAATGAGGACAGAGTTGTATATTACGGAAAGGAGGGAAGCGCATGAGGATGCGAATCGAGCTGTGGATGGACCGCCTGCAGCAGTATGCGCTCCTGCGGGATAAGCCGCTGACCCTCCGGTTGTTCATCTTCTCGGCCCTGCTCGTGGCCGTGCCGCTGATTCTGGTCGGTCTGATCTCTTATCAGCGGTCCGCGGATGTCTTGGAGAGCGAGGGACGCAAGTCCAGCCTGCAGATCATCGAGCAGGTCAAAAGCCACATCGAGTATTACGTACGCGACTTCGAGATTACGACGCTCAGCATCGTGAATCATCCCGATGTCACCCGGCTTCTGCGGATGCGGACAGCGGAGGAGATCCAATCGAGCGGCATCCGGTCCGCCGTGGTGCAGATGCTGAAGAATGCGTCCTACTCGCGGTCCGATATCTCGAACATTACGCTCGTGCTCGACGGCAGGCAGACGTTCGATACGGCAGGCGTCCGCAGCCCGTATCCGGCCGATGAGCTTCGTAAGGAATACTGGTACGCGGACGTTCCGACGGACGGTACGCCGAAGCTGATCTCGCGGGTCATCCGCTGGCCGGACGGCCGGCAGGAGCAGGTCTTCTCCATCGTCCGCAGGCTGGTATCCCCGCAGACGCTGCTGCCCGCCGGCATGCTCATCATGGATGTGAACTTCAAGCGGATCCAGGAGATATCGGAGATGGTGTCGATCGGCCGCACAGGCTTCCTGTACGTGGTGGACGGCCAGAACCACTATGTGTATCATCCCGACCTGACGCTGGTCGGTACGCCTGCGGACCCGGAGCGAAGCGGACGGATGACGGAGGACAGCGGGGCGCTGCTCTCCAGCGATAAGCCGAAGCTGTTCCTCACCTACAGCCTCTCGCACTACCTCGGCTGGCGGCTGGTCACGGTGCTGCCGTACAAGGAGCTGACTGGCGGCACCGACTATATCGGCCGGACGATTCTCTGGACACTGGCCATTGCGCTGACGGCTGCTTACCTGCTCGGCATCGGCTTCGCGGCATCCCTTGTGGGGCCGATCCGGCGCCTGCAGGCGTACATGCGCCGGGTGGAGGTCGGTGACTTCAGCGTGAAGCTGGAGGTGCGTTCCAAGGACGAGATCGGCCTGCTCACCCATGGCTTCAACAAGATGGTGGAGCGGCTGGAGAGCCTGCTCGAGGAGATCTACTTCAGCAGACTCAAAGAAACGGAGGCTTCGCTGCGGCAGAAGGAGAGCGAGCTGAAGGTGCTGCAGTCGCAGATGAACCCGCATTTTCTCTATAACTCGCTCGAGACGATCCGGGGGATGGCGCTCGATCAGGATATGGACGACATCGCTTCGATGTCGGGGGCGCTCGCCAAGCTGCTGCGCTACAACCTCAAGAACGACCGGCCGGTCGTTACGCTGCGCGAGGAGCTGCTCTTCTGCCGGATGTATCTGCGGGTGCAGCAGTACCGGTTCGAAGAACGTCTTCACTATGAGTTCGACGTTCCGGAGTGGGCGATGGAGCTCCCTGTCGTGAAGTTCGCGCTGCAGCCCCTCGTGGAGAACGGCATCATTCACGGCATGGAGCCGGGAGCGGCGCCGATGCGGATCCGGGTCAGTGCGCAGCGGGAGAGCGAGCAGGCCTTCACCGTGACCGTGGAGGATACGGGCATCGGGATGCCGAGCGGGGTGCTCGAAGGCATCCGCCGGGATCTGGAGATGAAGGATGTGCTGGCCGGGGGCGACCATATCGGCGTGGCCAACGTGCACCGGCGCATCGTGTATGTCTACGGGGCAGCTTACGGGGCGCGGATTAGGTCCCGCGAAGGGGAAGGCACCACGGTAGAACTCAGGTTTCCTTTGGGCGCGGCTGCCGGCGCGGGGCAGGGGGTAGAAGCAGAGCCGCCGGCCCTGCAGGGAGGTGCGGCCCAGCCCCATCATCAATCGGACAAGGGAGGAAGAGACCGTGTACAGCGTGCTGTTGGTGGATGACGAGAAGTGGGTGCGGACTTCGCTGCGCAAAGTGATTGAGCGTACGGGCCTGCCCTTCGAGGTGGCCCGGGAAGCATCCCACGGCCTGGAAGCGCTCGATGCGCTGAAGGAACACCCGGTTGATATGGTGCTGACCGATGTGCGGATGCCGGTCATGAACGGCATGAGCTTCGTTCAGCAGCTGCGCCAGGCGAACCGGGAACAGAGTGTCGTCGTGGTCAGCGGACATGACGACTTCTCCTATGTGCAGCAGGCGCTGCGGATGGGCGTGACCGACTATCTGCTGAAGCCCGTCGAGGTGGAGGAGATGCACGCCTGCCTCACGGGCTGGCTGCAGGCCCAGGCGGCCCGCGGGCAGGAGGCTGCTTCGCCGGCCGCTTCCTGCGATCCGGCAGACCGCTCGCCGGTAGAGCAGGTGCTGGTGTATATCCGCGAACGCCTCGGCGGTGAGCTGACCCTGACCGAAGCCGCTGCCCGGGTGCATCTCAACCCGAGCTACCTCAGCCAGCTGTTCAAGCAGCAGCTTGGACGGGGCTTCGTCGAGCATATCGTGGAGATGCGCATGGAGGAAGCGAAGCGGCTGCTCGCCGCAACATCCCTGCGGATCAGCGAAGTGGCGTCCAGGGTCGGTTATACCGATGTCGCTTACTTCAGCAATACCTTCAAGCGGAGCGCCGGCTGCACGCCGACGGAATACCGGCGTTGCCCTCCGGTATAGAGTGGCAGGCGGGGAGGGGCGCTGCAGCTCCGGTCCGCAGGCCGGCAAGGAATGAAGGCGCCCGGGATGCCGGGCGTCTTCGTCTTTGTTGTGCGGGAAGGGGATACCGCCGTGATCCAGCCTCCAAGCGAGAACACGACGAACCAAGAGATCCGGGATTCTGGCAGACCCCAATTCCTGAATTTAACAGGATGGGTTTCAGTATACGCCGTATGTAAGGTATACTTGAAGGATACAACCGCATCTTAGAACAGCACAATGGGCAGGTTCCGGTTTCCGGAGGGAGGGCAAGGAAGGATGCATACAGGCTTCACCGAGCACCGTATCCAAGCCGCATCGGCGTGCGAGGTACTGATCGTCGAGGATGATAACATCAGCCGGCGGGTGTTGAGTACGATTCTGGCGCAGCTTGGCTTCAGCCGTATCGATATGGAAGAGAACGGGGAAGCCGCAGCGCAGGCGGCCGCAGGCAAGAGGTACGATCTCATCTTCATGGACCTCCGGCTGCCGGTTATGGATGGATTAACCGCCGCCCGGCAGATCATGAAGGTCCGTGCGGACGACCCGCCTGTGATGATCGCCGTTACCACCAATACGCTGCCCGAGATCAAAGAGCAGTGTCTGGCGGCAGGGATGGCGGGCTACATTGTCAAGCCTTATTACAAAGCCACTCTTGTCGAAGAATTACAACCCTTTTTGCCGGTAACCATGTAAGAACCAACGGGGGAGGCTGCTGCCTGATGCAGCCTTTCCTGCGTGTTACGCTTATATAGTCTATTTCTATGAGAAACGGCGTGCTGCGGAAGCGGCACTGTACTTGAGCGTTCTATGGCGGTTCACCTGGGGGGAGAGACCATGTCAGTCCATCCGAATGCCGGCCAGCAGCTGCTGGACGAAGCGGAACGGCTCTCGTAGCGAGTGACCGAGAGACAGTACCGTCTGCAGCCGGAGCTTATCTCGCGTTTCGGTCCTGCAGGCTGGGAGCGGACGAAGCAGGATACGCTGTACACGCTGAGGTATTTGGCCGAGAGCCTGATGATGGACAGTCCTTCGCTCTTCGTGCACTACATGACCTGGCTCAAGGCGCTGCTCGAGGGATACCGGGTCACCGCGGAGGAGATCAGAATTAATCTGGCCTGTCTGCGGGAAGAAGTGGGCCGTACGTTCCCCGGAGAGAGCGGCGAGCGGATGGCGATGTTCTTGGACTTGGGGCTTCATCAGCTGTCGCAGCCCGCTGAAGTGCCTACCTTCCTGCCCGCGGATGCGCCATACGCTGCCGAGGCGGGGGAGTATCTGCGCATCCTGCTGGAGGGCAAGCGCCAGGAGGCAAGCCGGCTGATCATGGGGCTGGTGGAGCGGCAGACGCCGCTGGCGCAGATCTACCTTCACATCTTCCAGCCGGTGCAGTACGAGATCGGCCGGCTCTGGCAGACCGGAGGGATCAACGTGGCGCAAGAGCACTTCTGTACCGCGGTCACGCAGCTGATTATGTCCCAGCTGTATCCCTACTTGTTCGGTACGGAGCGCAAGGAACGCCGTCTGGTCGCTACCTGTGTCGGGGAAGAGATTCATGAAGTGGGCCTGCGGATGGTATCCGATCTGCTCGAAGCCGAAGGGTGGGACACGTACTATCTCGGCGCCAATGTGCCGAGCCGCAGCATTATCCAGACGATCGTCTCGCATCAGGCCCATGTGGTGGCGATCTCGGCCACGATGACGTATCACGTTCACTTGGTCCAAGAGCTGATCGGGCAGATCCGGGCCGAGGAGGCCTGCCGGGGGGTCAAAATCCTCGTCGGCGGTATGCCCTTCAACATCGACCCGCAGCTGTGGATTCAGGTAGGCGCAGACGGATACAGCAGGGATGCGGGCGATGCGATCCGCAAGGCCGGAGAGCTCACAGGGTCTGTGCCCACATCTTAAGGAGGCTATGGGAACCGATGATAACTGGAAGCGGGCCGGATCCCTCCCACGGGCCCGGGGAAACCGAGCGGCTCCGGGAGACGATCGCCGGGCTGTCGGACGAGCTCATCCGTTACAAGCAGCGGGAAGATGCGGCGCTCACCGAATTCTCCGCGATGAATAATGAGCTGATCACGCTGCAGCGGCTGCTGGCGAAGACGAACAGCCGGCTCCAGGCCGCCAAAGAAGAAGCGGAGAGGGCGAATGCGGCGAAGAGCGATCTGCTCGCCATGATCTCCCACGAAATCCGTACGCCGCTGAGCGGCATTATGGGCATGTCGGAGCTGCTCTCGCTGTCCGGCAAGGCGGAGGATGTGCAGCAGGAGCTGGGACTGATCCGATCGTCGGCTGCGCTGCTGCTCACGATCGCCCACGATCTGCTCGATCTCTCGCGGATGGAAGCGGGCAAGCTGGCCCTGGTGTCCCGTCCCTTCAGGGTGCGGGAAGTGCTGGCCCATGTCGTAGAGCTGCTGAACCCGTCCGCCGTCTCGAACGGGACCGCCCTGCTCCTGCGGGTGGACAGCGGTGTGGCTCCGGTCCTGACGGGAGATGCCGACCGGATCCGCCAGGTTCTGATCAACCTGGCGGGCAACGCCGTCAAGTTCACGCCGGGCGGCACGGTCGTGATCCAAGTGGAACGGGCTGGAGAGGAGTCCGGCATCCAGCGGGTCGCCATGCAAATCCGGGATACCGGCAGAGGGATTCCGCAGGACAAGCTGGCGGAACTATTCCAGCCGTTCTACCAGGCCCATGATCCGTCCTCGGCTGATACCCCCAAAGGCACCGGGCTCGGCCTCTCCATTACCCGCATGCTGGTGGAGCTTATGGGCGGAACCATTGCCGTGCAGAGTGCGATCGGCGAAGGATCGACGTTTCGTGTAGAGCTGCCCCTCGCCCCGGCGGAGGAGGGGGGAGGGGCAGGAGAGGAAGGAGAGGAAGCGTTCCGCCACGGAGGGACTTGGTTCCCTACGGCGGGGAGGCCGGACACCGCTGTCCTCCTGGTAGAGGACGATGCGATATCCCGCCAGGTGATCCTGATGCAGCTGCAGAAGCTGGGTCTTACCCGCATCACGGCCGCTGTCAGCGGGGCGGAGGCCGTGGAGGCCTGCGCCCGCCAAAGGTTCGATCTCATCCTCATGGACCATCATATGCCGGGAATGAACGGAAGCGGGGCCGTCCGTGCGATCCACCGCCATGAAGCGGCGGCCGGCGCCGCCCGGACCCCGATCCTGTCGCTGTCGGGTTCCTCGCTCGGCAGATCCGGGGAAGACCGGATGCTCGGCACGGAGCTCGACGGCGTCCTGAACAAGCCGTTCACGCTGAGGGCGCTCCGGGAGGCGCTCCAGAAATGGCTGCCGTCCTTCCGTCCGTATGAACTGCAGGGACTCACCGAGCAGGAGGAGATGGCGGAGCTGATTGCGCTCGATCCGTCCCGGACTCTGCTCTATCAGCTCGTCGCGGATTATTTGAACAACACGCCGATCCACCTCGAGCGTCTCCGGGCCGCGGCGGCGCGCGGCGGCCGGATGGATATGGCCGAGCTCGCCCACGGGCTCAAATCCAGCAGCGTGACCTTGGGCCTGCGTCCTCTGGCCGCTCTGCTGCACACGCTGGAGGAAGAGGCCCGGGAGGGACGGCCGGCAGAGCGGCTGGCCTCTCTCGTAGGCGGGATCCTCGACGAATACGAGAGGACGAGCGCTGCCCTTCGGCAGCTCGAATAGCCGCCACGGATCCGATGCGGCTTGTGGCTCTCCTCTATAAGAACCCCCCCGAAAGTAGTGAGCCCGAAAGAAAGAAAGTAAGAAAGTAAGAAAGAAACAGCCCGCGGAGCAAGGGGCTCCGCGGGCTGCTTGGCATGGGAATGACGGGCATTGCGTACGAAGAACCTAGTACTTCGTGTTGCCGGATTGGGACGTGTTGCCGGAAGAGAACCCTTTGAACAGCGTCGGCACATTGTGGTAGCGGGTGTTGGTGATTCTACCTGTCGAGGTCGAGCTGTCCGTACGCAGGATGGAATCCTTCACGTTGGAGATATCGCTCGAGTCTACGTTCATGACCACTTTATAGGACGTACCGCCATTCTGGCGCAGGAGCTTGCCGATATCGTCGGCACGGAAGTTCTTGATGTTGAACGTACCCGCGGCATTGGCTTGGAACACTTTATCGTAAGCTTTGAAAGCGGAACCGCCCGTAATGTTGACGGTACCGGATTTCTTCAAGGTCAGGGCGTCTTCGCCCACGTCTTTCCAGTTCACGTTCGTGATGTTGCAGCTGCCGTAGCAGTGTACGCCGTCGGCTGCGGGAGCGCCGAGGGTCACGTTCTTGAGCGTGCCGCCCGCTTCTACGCGGAAGACGGGCTTCTGGTTCTCGGCCTGGCTGCCGTCTCCGAGCGTGCTGGAGTTAGCTACGTATGTGTTGCCGCCGCCGTCGAAGGTTTTACCGGCCTCTACAATAATCGTAGAGTTAACGGTAACCGTAGCCGCTTGTGCGGGAAGAGCCGCGAATACCGAAGAAATCAAACCGAACGACAGCATCAGGCTTCCGACTTTTTTCATCTTCATCAAATAACGCCTCCATTTTGTTGTGAATTGGTTTACACAAGTTTGTGGCTTGCACCTGTAGGTGTTTCGCACCTCCTCGTCTTGTGCCCCTCACTAACCTACCAGAATTTCCTGATACCGGAAATAATCAGAAGCTTAGCTTGAATGCGTTTTCAAATAAAGGTTGAGAACAGCGCATGAAATTGATTGGAGCATACCGTGGGGGAGCGGGAAGTTGAAATTGCGCTATGGATGAAACGGGGCGGAAGGGGGTTCAGCGGAGGTGGCCCGGGGATGCGGGAGACCGGGAGCATGGCGTGTCTCCCGCTGCTGCCGCTGAAACCGCGTAAGCTAAGAGCAGCCCTTGGGAGACGGCGGGGGAACCCCGGATATGCCGGATTCAAGAACTGTGCCTATCGGATGAATCCGGCGGATCAGGGGAGGAAAGCCCCCTGTTGTCAGGCGATCATCCATGGGAGGGCTTTGTGCGGACGAAGCGGTTGTTTGACGCTCTCCCCAAACAGGTAAATAAGAGTATCCACACATGGGAAGGGAGAGTGCGATCCATGGAACCCCCGAAGAATACGGAACGCCTGCGGGAGCGGGTGAACCGCGACCATCCGGAGCAGTATCCGACGGACAAGCCGAGCTTGTTCGATCTCTATGAGAGCGAGCAGACCGTAGACGCGATTCCAGTGGAGGATTTGACCTTGGAGCAGCAGGAAGAGAAGAATGGGGAAGAGACGAAGCACCGCTCATCGAGCGAACGCAAGTATCATCCGTAACTGCGCGGCAGCGGAAGAGGCATAAGCAGCAGAAGGGGACGCCGGAGATGATCCGGCGTTCTTTTTTGCCGCGTTGCCCGCCAAGTCTCTCTGGCTCGGTTAGCTGTGATCTGGTTCACATCCTCCCCTGCGGGGATGGTGCTATAGTAAAGACATGAAAGAGAGCAGCAGTGCACAACAGCAGGAGGACAGCCAAAACGAAGCGCTCCAGGAAGGGATGAGAAAGTGATGAGTCCGCCGCAGAGTAGCAAACCGCCGAACAGCGTTCCGGATATTCGATATAGCTAGCAGCTTTGTGCAGACTATATTGTGAATAGTTTCACATGAATGAATGACAGCAGCCGCATGGCATGCAGGTCTCAACCTTACCTATTATGAAGGAGATGTTCTCTCATGATGACCCGATTCTTAAAAGAAAATGTGTATGGAGCAGCACTGATGCTCGTGCTTCGTCTGGTTCTCGGTTATGCGTGGCTCACGGCCGGAATTCACAAGCTGACCGGCGGATTCGACGCGGCGGGATTCCTGAAGGGTGCCTTGGCGAAGCCGGTGATGGACAAAGCGACGAATGAACTGGTGTATCCGACCTTTACGGCGTTCCTGCAGCACTTCGCGCTGCCGAACGTGAAGCTGATTAACTTCATGGTCCCGGTCGGTGAAACGCTGATCGGCCTGGGGCTGATCCTCGGGGCGCTGACGACAGCCGCGGCTTTCTTCGGCCTCCTGATGAACTTCATGTTCCTCTTCGCCGGTACCGTAAGCACGAACCCGTGGCTGCTGCTGCTCGGCTTCGTCGTCTTCACGGCAGCAGGGAATGCAGGCCGGTTCGGCGTCGATGCCTACCTGCTGCCGGCTCTCCGCAAGCTTCGCCGCCAAGGCCGGGATGCCGCTGCCCGGCGTAAGGGAACGGCTGCGAAGGTATAATAGCCGCAGCGCGTGCGCAGCCGTCTTCATAAGAAAAAGACCGGGAAGCTTTGGCTTCCCCGGTCTTTTTGGCATTCCGCATGCGGGGCGAGGGGAACGGATTCCCTTAGCCTGTCTGCGGATGGTGGCCGCCCTGCTTCTTCTTGGCGGCATAGCCGGCCAACAGGACAAGGGCGATGATGGCGATGATGATGCCCCACTTCAGGACGTCGTTGCCGCCGATGAACCCTTTGAGCATCGGTTCGTCGGTAATCATCTTGCCGGCCGTCATGGCGAGTACGGCGGTACCGAAATAGATGATGACCGGGAAGCGCTCGATGAGTCTCAAGATGACCGTGCTGCCCCATACCACGATCGGAACGGAGATCAGCAGGCCGAGGACGACGAGGAGAAAATCCCCATGGGCTGCGCCGGCTACGGCGAGCACGTTGTCGATACCCATCACGGCATCGGCGATAATAATCGTACGGATGGCTTCTTTGAGCGACGTAGTGGCTTTAATCCCATCATGCTTCTTATCGTCGGCGAGCAGCTTGTACGCAATCCATACGAGCAGTACGCCGCCGATCAGCATCAGGCCCGGAATCTTGAGCAGCCATACCGCGACGAGAGTGAAGAGAATCCGGATGATGATGGCACCGGCTGTCCCCCAGTAGATCGCTTTCTTCTGATGCTCCTTAGGCAAATCCTTGGAGGCCAAACCGATCACGATCGCATTATCCCCTGCCAGTACCAGATCGATAATGATGATGGCGCCCAGCGCGGACCAGAATTCAGGTGTGAACAGTTCCATAATTAAAGCATCTCCCCTTTACTCTGTAATCATGTAAATCCGTTTCGCGAGCAACGGCAAGCGTATACCCGATGGGTCGTAACGCTTTGCTTATACGAAGCACGAACCGAATCGTTTCATTTCATTTTGCATAGTATCTCCCGGTTCCCGATCATTCGACATCTAGTATTGCCCGAATTCGAGGGAGACACAGATACGATTCGTTTCCCCCTCCGGCACATGTTGCTGCCTCTGGCTGTACATATCGTTTCAGTGCACCGGGTGCAGGGTAAATACATTGGATATGGACATAGATCAATGGGAACGGGAGACCACGGAAGATGGGGACGGAGAAGGAAGCGGGTTTGTATCAAAGCTTGGACGAGGCGGCGGACAGTATTCTACGGATGATCAGCGAACTGATTCAAGTGGATACCTTTTTTGTCGCGAGCAATGATAAGTTATCCAATACGATTGTCAAAGCATTCAACCGGCATGAGCCGCTAATTGAAGAGGGCGTGTCCCTGCCGTACGAGCAGACTTACTGCTCGCTCGTGATCGAGGCAGAGGCGCGGGCTCTGGTCATTGAGGACACCGCCGCTCACCCCGTAACGTGCGGGATGGGCGTCACGGCTGCGCTCGGCGGATGCTCGTTCATCGGCGTGCCGATTTCGCTCAGGGGCGGCCGGATCTACGGAACGATCTGCGCGATGAACCGGGAGCCGTACCGGTACAGCGAGCGGGATATCCATCTTTTGAGTTCGATGGCGGCTTTCCTGACCTATGTGATCGAACTGGAGAATTCGGTCGAAGCGCTGAAGCGGTCCAAGGAGGAGACGCTCCAGGCCAAGGAGGCCGCCGAGCGGGCCACGAAGACCAAAGCCGAATTCTTAGCGATGATGAGCCACGAAATCCGCACACCGATGAATGGAATTATGGGGATGACCTCGCTTCTGCAGACGACCGAGCTGACGGACGAGCAGCAGGAGTATACGGAAGTCATCCGCTCCAGCAATGAGTCCTTGCTCTCGATTCTCAACGATATCCTCGATTTCTCCAAGATGGAATCCGGCAAAATGATGCTCGACAACCAGCCCTTCGACCTCCGCTCCTGCGTCGAGGATATCCTCGATCTGTTCGCTTCCCGAACTCTGGAGAAAGAGATTGAGCTCGTCTCGTATGTCGACCCGGAGATCCCGCCCTTTATCGTGGGGGATGCGACGCGGACCCGCCAGGTATTGGCCAATCTTGTCGGCAATGCCGTGAAGTTCACGTCCTGCGGCGAAATCTTCGTCTCGGTTACGAAGCAGTCCTCCGAGGATCCCGGCATGCTGAAGCTGTATGTGACGGTGCAGGATACGGGGATCGGGATTGCTCCGGGCAATATGGGTGCGCTGTTCCAATCGTTCTCGCAGGCCCATACGCCGGAGACGAACCGCCAATACGGAGGGACAGGCCTCGGACTTGCGATCTGCAAGCAGCTCGTCGAACTGATGGGCGGCGAGATCTGGGTCGACAGTACGGAAGGGGAAGGAACGACCTTCCACTTCACGATGGTCACCGGATGCAGCGGGCTGTTCTTCGACAACGCGTGCCACGAGCAGCTTCTGCGCCACAAGCGCGTCCTTGTCGTCGATGATTCGAGTACGAATCTGCGCATTCTGAAGACGACGCTAGAGAAGAAGGGGATGTTCGTCCGGGCTACCGTGTCCGCTTACGAGGCCCTTCACTGGCTGCGGCAGGGCGAGATCTTCGACCTGGCCGTGATTGATATGCGCATGCGGGAAATGAACGGCGTGCAGCTCGGACGCCAGATCCGCAAGCACCGCACGGTGGAGAGCCTGCCGATGATTATGCTGTCCTCGGTCGGCATGGATCAGCGGGAGACGGTGCCCCATCTGCTGTTCCATGCCGTCATCACGAAGCCGGTCCGGGAGAACCAGCTCCTCGAAGTCGTCAAGGCCTGCCTGCTCGAAGTGCCGCCTGCCCCGGCCCGAGCCAAGCTCCAGCCGGTACTGGACGACTCGATGGCGGACCGCTATCCGCTTCGAATTCTGGTGGCGGAGGATAACGCGATCAACCAGAAGCTCTTCCTCCGGATTCTGGAGAAGATGGGCTACGACGCCGATGTGGTGGCGAACGGGATGGAAGCGGTCGGCGCCCTCTCCCGCCTGCACTACGACATCGTCTTCATGGATGTTCAGATGCCGGTGATGGACGGATTGGAAGCGGCGAAGTGGATCGCCGGACATGTGGACGCCGCCAGGAAGCCGGTGGTCATCGCCGTCACCGCCAATGCGCGGCAGGAGGACCGGGAGCAGTGCCTGGCCTCCGGGATGGACGATTACCTGAGCAAGCCGCTGCGGATCGACGAAGTGCGGCGGATGCTGGAATTCTGGGCGAAGGGGATCCGCAGCGGCAAGCATGCGGCCGGGCCGAACAGGGATGGAATCATCGACCGGGACATGATCGAGGAGGTCCGGGGGCTCGGGGACGGAAGTCCGGCCTTCCTGGATGAAGTGTTCGAGATGTTCGTCTCGGATGCGGACACATACATCACGGAGATCCGCCAGTTGTGGGAGCGCAGAGAGCTGTCCCAGATCGCGTCGAAGCTTCATATGCTCAAGGGGATCTGCCTGAACATCGGCGCCGCCCGGCTGGCAGAGGTATGCGTTCAGCTCGAAGGGGAGCTGAAGCAGCTCGATGCCTTGGAAGCCCGGATGGAGGACCTCGCCCACGTGTTCGAAGAGACGAAGCATCGCCTCGGGGAGCTGGCGGGAGCCGAGGCGAACCCAAGGCCGGGCAGATAAAGCCGGCTCCCTTGTCTTGGCCGGCCGCCGGATAGCGGAGCTTCTCCCGCCTAGTTATCATTGGACGAGCTTGCAAGCCAAAAAGGCGCTTTCCCTCTGCCGTGCAGAGAGAAAGCGCCTTTTTGGCTGTTCATGAGAAGAGCGGATGGCATGCGGCTTAATAGCTCGTCTTCAGCCAGTTGTCCTTGGACCAGGTCAGCGTGCCGGCTCCGGAACCGTTCGATGCCGTTAAGCGGGCTTTCAGTGTGGCCGGGTCTTCGGCGCTGTAGCTGTAAGGCAGCGAAGAGAAGCCGTTCCACGAGAAGGCGATCACCGGAGCAGGTACTGGCGCGAGCGGCGAGCCGGACGTGTCGCTGCCGCCGCGGAAGGAGGTGCCGTTCAGCGAGTAGAGCGTATCGAGCACACGGATCTTGCCGGTGTAGCTGCTGTCGGCGGGATCCGTCTGGTTGTTGCGGACCGGACTTGCGACGTCGATGATCTGCGACTTCTCGAGGAGCACGGCGCCGCCTTCGGTAGAGATCGCCCCGTTGCTGGTCACGCCGAACTTGTAGCCCTTGCCCTTCAGGGCAGTCTCCATCGCCGGAGTGATCTTCTTCTTGGCGCTCCAGGCGGAGGCGTTGTCCATTACGATGTTGTAGGCATGGGCATTCCCGCCACGCAGCCTTGGCATCCGGTCCTGGATGTCCTTGTAATAGTTGTGGTGCAGCGTCACCTGCAGGTTCGGGTTCTTGGAGTCGAACTCCGTGGCGCCGACGAGATGGCCCTTCTTCTGCGAGGCCGCGACGGCGATGATGTCTTCCTTGGTCAGGCCGATCGCGCTGCTGCGCAGGTAGTTGTACATCGGGTAAGCGGAGGGGTTCGCCTCGAGGGCATCCACCTGTTTGCGCACCCAGCTGTTCGCACTGCCGTCATCCCCCTTGAAGGTGGACCAGGAGATCGTGACGCCGCTGCTGCCTTTCTTCACGTCGACGAGCCCGTCATAAGCCTTATGGAAGGTACAATGGTCGATCCACACCTTGCTGTCTTCCTCCAGGGTGACATAGTCCCAGTCGTTTTTGTCGTAATCGCCTTTGCTCGATTCGTCCCACTCCCACAGCTCATCGAATTCCAGATTGCGGATGATGACATTCGAGCTGCGTTTGAAGGTGAAGGCGGCATGCTTGATCTTCGCGCCATTCGCGGAGAAGATGGTCAGGCCGTTGAAGCCGTCGACATTGAGTTTGCTGACGCCGGTCGTCTTGAGTACCGGGTGGGTCAGCGGCGTATTATGGGCAGAAAAAGGAGATACCTTGGCCGCCGCGGGAAGCTCATTCCAGCCGAGATTCAGGTCATTCATGATCTCGATGACCTTGACGCCGGAGCCCTTCTTCAGAGCCAAGGCAAGATCGGCCCCGGTATATACTTTTTTATAGCGGGCGGTATCGGTCTCCGGTATGCTTCCGCCTCCCGTGTTGCCGGCGGAGAAGCCGGTCAGGTTGTAGGGGGCGAGAGACGGATCTGCCGCGCTGGCCGTCAAGGCCGGCAGGGCGGAGACGATGAGCGATGCGGCAGCGAGTACGTTCAGTAAGCGTTTGCTTTTCATTATGAGAGTTCCTCCATTCGAATTGGACCCGGGGGTCGATCAGGATTAAGGTGCGGCGCTCAGAGCGCTTGCGGACTTATCGGGCATCGCCTCCCTTCTTCGGATGCCACCAAGCGTAGCACCGGCAGAGCATTACAGCAATGCGCCGATTTCAACCTGATGATTGCTGCCGATGTGGAGCGGATTGTGAACAAAGAGAACATTAGGAATAAATGGATCATCATTCCAATATCTAATCGGCGGATTATTGCCGTTATTCCCCGGCTCTTCCATACTGGGGCTACACCCGGAGGCGGCAGCCCCAAGTCCGGGGACGTTCCGAAGGAAAGGCAGGTGAGGGGAAGTACCGCTGATGTGCATATCGTTCCCGGAGGACGAAAGCTCCGGGGGCACGAAGGACCTATCCTAATCCCATCTCCAAGGAGGAGTAACGTAACGTGAAAACCAAATCCGGATCCAAACGCATGAACAAGCCTGCAGCACTTCTGTTGTCTTCCGCCCTGGCCCTCTCCGTGCTGGGTGCAGCGCCGGCCGCTGCCGCTCCCGAGCCGATCTACGCCGCACCGAACGGGTCCGCGAGCAATCCGGGAACGCTGAGCTCGCCAACTACGCTGGCCGCCGCACTCACCAAGGTCGCTTCCGGCGGCACCATCTATCTGCGGGGCGGTACGTACAGCTTCAGCTCTACGGTGACGATCGACCGCACGAACAGCGGCGCCTCGGGCGCACGCAAGAATATCGTCGCTTACGGCACCGAGAAGCCGGTGCTCGACTTCTCCGCCCAGACGTTCGACTCCGCGAACCGGGGGCTGCAGATCAACGGCCACTATTGGCTGGTGAAGGGGCTCGAAGTCAAAGGAGCCGGGGACAACGGCATCTATATCGCCGGCAATTACAACCGTCTCGAGAACGTCGAGGCGCATCATAACCGTGATACGGGCATCCAGCTCGGCCGGTATGCCTCTACCGCAGCGAAGAGCGAGTGGCCGAGCTACAACGAGGTCGTGAATTCGTACTCCCACGACAACTTCGACCCAGATAACGGCGAGGATGCGGACGGCTTCGCAGCCAAGCTGACGGTCGGGCCGGGCAACGTCTTCGACGGCTGCATCGCGTCCTACAATGTGGATGACGGCTGGGATCTCTACACGAAGACGGACACGGGGGCCATCTCCCCGGTGACGATCCGCAACAGCGTCGCCCACCATAACGGCAGCACGTCGGACGGCACCTCCACGAGCAGCAGCGACGGCAACGGCTTCAAGCTCGGGGGCGATAAGATTGCCGTGAACCATATCGTGGAGAACTCGGTGGCTTACCAGAACAAGAAGCACGGCTTCACCTACAACAGCAATCCGGGCTCGATCCAGTTCAAGAACAATACGTCCTGGAGCAACGGACAGAGCAACTTTGCCTTCGATACCGGCACGCATGTGTTCACGAATAACCTGAGTTACAAAGGCAGCTCGAGCGACAAGACGAGCGGGACCGACGTATCGAGCACCAATGTATGGTGGAAGGACAAGAAGACGGTCAATGCCAAGGGGCTTGCGGCCAGCGATGCTGACTTCGTCTCCTTGACGCCGTCGATCTCCCGCAACGCGGACGGCTCGCCGAACCTCGGCAATTTCCTGAAGCTCGCCACGGGGAGCGATCTCAAGGGAGCCGGCACGCCAAGCGGCACGGATATCGGATACCGTCGGTAAGATCAGGATAGGAAGGGCGCCTAGCGATAGGCGTTCTTTTGTTCGTGTATGCGGGGATAGGCGACGACATGGCGTCCCGGAGAAGGGGCGACGATGGTGAGAATTGGTTCGGAACACGTGAACAATCTCTGGTATAATAGGGAGCAAAGACACGGATCGGGAAAAGGGGAAAATGCGATGCTCCGTATCATCTTGTTCTACGTGCCGATGGGAACCTCGGCCCTGCTGGCGGCCTTGACCCACGTCATCATCAATGGCGTGCTGGCCCGTTCGGCGAATGCCGACGTGACGATCTCCGCCTACGCCGTGGCGCTCAGTCTGTCCTTCCTGCTCGATCTGCCGATGAACATCATCCGCCAGACATCCAGCAAGTATGCACGGGACCGGATCTCCTTCCGCTCCGTAGCCCGGCTGACAGCGGTCATCGCCGGCGCGCTGCTGGCTATCAGCGTGCTCATCGGCTGGACGCCGCTCGGTGCGCTGCTGTTCCGGTATGTGTTCGGCGTGAAGGAGTCGCTCGTCGGAGCGACGGTGGGCGTGTACCAAGTGCTGGCCTTCATGTACCTGTTCACAGCCTTCCGCAGTCTGTTCCAAGGCGTCATCATCAACCAGCTGCGTACCGGGTGGATGACGGCTGGGATGGCGGTCCGGGTAGCGGTCATGTTCGGCATGTCCTGGTTCTTCATCCGCCAGGGCTGGACGGATGACGGCCGGATCGGAGCCTGGATCTTCGTCGTCGGACTCGTCATCGAGTGCATCGTCGCCGTGTGGGAGGGGCTGGCGCTCCGCCGGAGCCTGCCGCCGGAGCGGGAAGAGCAGACGGTGCAGCGGGTGGACCAGCTGCTGCCGTTCTACCTCCCGCTCTTATATTCCTCGATGGTGCTCGTGCTGCTGAGCCCGGCGGTCCAGGCCGCGCTGAACCTGAGCACGAACCCCACGCTCGCCGTGGCCGCCTATGCCGTGGCGATCCAGCTGGCGAATACCGTCGCCTGGTTCTGCGCCTCCGTGCACCAGATCGTTATCCAGTTCTACGAGAGCGAACGCCGGAGTGTGCTCATTGTCGTCGCCTGTCTCTCAGTCCTCTCGCCGTCTCTGCTGCTCGCCGTATCGTCGCCGCTCGGGAGCGGGCTGCTCGAAGGCTTGCTCGGTCTGCACGGCCCGCTGCTGGCGGAAGTGCGTCACCTGCTCCTCTTCCTGTCCGTCCAGGCGCTGCTCTTCCCGTGGATCGACTTCGTAGCAGGCAAGTGCATGCTGCTCGGCAGGACGAAGGCCATCATGACGAGCAAGATGGTCTCCGTTGGGCTGTCCCTCGGGCTCTTGGTCCTGCTCGTCTACGCGGCACCGGGGCTCAACGGCATGCTGGCGGGCCTGGTGACCGCCATCGCCGCGCCGCTGGAGCTGCTGGCGATCTGGACGGTGCTGAAGCGGATGGAGCGCCTGAACGCCGCCGTGCCGCTGCAGGAGACGAAGCCGGCCTAAGGTTGCAAGGGCAGCGGGGGCGGGTTATGATGAAGGAGGGATATCCATAAAAAGGAATTTTGCAAAAGGATATGGGTATTGTCCACCGCTCTTCCCGTGGTGACTCATGCCGCGGTGTGGAGGGGATCTGTATAAGTAAATGGACGGGGCTGCCCGTATGGCTGCCCTATCTCCATGAACGGGGGTAGCTGCCGTGTATTGCCACTGGCTGCGGCAGCGCTGCAGAGATGGAAGGCGTCGGAGGAGGCCCTTTCCAAGACTTCTTAGTGACCGTGCATCCCGGGTGCAGCGGTCCTTTTATTTGGGGATGATGAGGTGGGTTATGAATACATCTTACGTACTGCGTCAGGCCATTCAGGAGATGTCCGAGCAGGAGGCCAAATCGATGTTATCGCTGCTGCTGGCTCACGACGATGATCTGGCAGAGACACACGAGAGCTTGAAGAAGTCTCTGCTGGAGATGGCGAAGCGGCGTTCGGAGACAGACTACGGGACGATCCGGCATGTACATATTGCCTTGGGTGACTCGCCGGGGGGATCGCTGAGGATGGCGCTGCGGCCACCGGAGGGGAGCGAGCCGGAGCACCGGGTGCTGGTTCTCCGTGACGCGATTCCGTTCTCCGTCGGCCCCTTATGGAAGCTGGAGAAGGAAGAGGGGCGGGAAGAGCGGCGGCGGTGGTGCATGCTCCACATCAACATGGATGACAGGGATGAATACCTGTTCCGTGGCGAGGAATATTTTCGGGAGATGAAGGGCGGACTGGAGGGTGTACCTCCATCACTGCCGATCACGATCTGGGCCGGCGCCAATGCACATGAACAGGCGGGGCTGCGCTTCGCCTTGTATCTGCTCAGGGGGAGGGGCAGTCCGGTTTCCGTTATCGATACGACCGCAGCTTATGCCAGGCTGTATCACTCGGCCCCCGGGTGCGGAAGGCGGCGGACCGGAGAAATCAATTCCGAGGACCTGAAGGCAATCTGGAACGCCCAGACAGCCGGCAGAGAGCTCACCGCTGAGGAGAAGAACAGGATGGCGTCCGAGTGGCTGGAGCTCTCCGGGCGGAAGACGGCGCTGCGCATTTGGCAGGAGGGCCGCATGATGGAGGTGCGGGAGGATTACTACGATCGTGTGCTGACCGCCGTGGTAGAGTCTATCCACAGGGACCGGGGGAATCAGGATTGGATCAAGTCGGCCCGGGTGGTTGGAGAGATGATAGGCCACCTGGAGCAGGATATCGGCGATGACTACCCCGAATACCGGCTGCGGCATCTGATCTATAACGGCACGCTGGAGATCGAAGGGGTGCCTCGGGGCATGCGTTATTATAGTGTGAGGTTGAAAGAACCGTTTGAATATGGGGAGCAGCGAGGGGGAGCCGGAGAAATTGAAAAATATGCTTAAGATTGAGAACGACCCGAAGGGAGAGGCCTACCGGAGGCTGATCGACTATGCGATGGAACATGCGGCTATGTTCGCGCTGGCCGATGGACGCATCCCGCCGGACGAAGACGAACCGGTGGTCCCGGGGGGAGGACGGACCGGGGCGCTGCTGCGCAGGCTGCAGCCGTATCTACTCCGGACTTATACTATGGATGAAGTCCGGCGCAGGAATGCCATCGGGTATGGCATGGAGGGAACCGTCTATGTGTACCGCTGCTGCACGGAAGCGGCGGAAGTGCTCAAGAAGGCTGCCTCTTCCATGTATGCCTGGCAGTGCCCCGATCTGCCGGAGGACCTGAGCTTCTGGGATGCGGATGAGGAGGACTTCCTCTCGAATACGGCGCACGAGGAGATGCTGTATATCCGGCTCTCCGAAGAAGAAGGCCGGGCACTCGCGGAAGCCATCCCGGGGGTCTTCGTCCGGGGGACATTCAACCGGGAGCTGGACGCCTACTTGGACGATGCTCTCCGGCATGGAGCCGAGAAGGTGTACCTGATGAGGAACGGACTGCAGGAGATTCCGGAGAAGCTGCTGGCGATCCGGACGCTGACCCACCTGACGATCTTCGAGCAGGACATCCGGCGGCTGCCTCCGGGGTTATTCGAGCTTCACCGCTTGGAGAGTCTTACGGTCAATACCGCGGACCTGGAGGCGATCCCTCCGGAGATCGGCAGGCTGGAGAACCTCGAGTACCTGTCGATCGGCTGCTGCAGCTATGACCGCCCCGATCAGGCGGAGCATATGATCGGTATCGGGGAGGTGACGCTCCGCGAACTGCCGCCGGAGATCGGGCAGTTGACGAAGCTGCAGTGTCTGCATATTAACGCCACGGGTCTTCGGCAGATCCCTGCGGAGCTGGCCCAGCTGAAGGAGCTGCAGGTGCTCGATCTGAGCCGCAACCGGCTGGAGGAGGTGCCGGGCAGGCTGCTGAAGAAGCTGCCTAACCTGAAGTACAGCACCTTCGAGGGCAATCCGCTGGCGGGTCCCTAACGGGGCCGGAGGCCAATTCACCGTAGTAGAAAGGGGATGATGGAACGGATGGTACAACGAAGCGCAGCACGTCCCGTGTTGTTCCTGGTCTTGGCTGCATTGATTCTGCTGGTAGACGGCACCCTCTCCAGGCTGCCCGATACGTCTTCGGAGGACCGGCTGCTGGCCTATGCGGTATTGTTCGACTTGATGCTGGCGGTGCCCCTCCTGTACTGGCTGCTGGTGGCCCGTCCGGCAGGGAAGCCGGTCTTCAAGGTTCTTTCGCTCGCTGCTCTGGGGGCGCTCGTGGCCTGGCTCGTGCTGCCCGCCGCTCTGAAGGCGACGGCGTGGAGGGCCTTCTGGCCCCTGGAGCTGCTGCTCATCGCGGCGGAGGCGTTCGTTCTCTTCTACGAGGCGAGGCTGTTGTACCGGGCAGCCCGGCGCTTCCGCGAACTGTCCGGGGAGGAGCCGGACACGGGAGAGAGACTCCGCAGAGCCATCAGGGATGTGCTGGGCGAGGGGATGCTGTCCTCGGTTCTGCAGCATGACGCTGCGATGCTGTATTATGCCTTCTTCTCTTGGAAGGGGAAGAGGGAGACGGTACAACCGGGTGCCCCCGGCTGGTTCACCTATCATCGGAGCAGCAACCAGATCCTGTATGCCGCCATGCTGACCAAGATCCTCCTGATCGAGACCGCCGCCGTTCATCTGCTTGTACAGCAGTGGTCTTCCATCGCTGCCTGGCTCCTGACGGCGGCGGATCTCTGGCTGCTGCTGCTGGTCTGGGCGGACTGCCGGGCAGCGGTCCTGCAGCCGGTCCGGCTGGATGCGGCGGGGCTCCGTCTCCGGTACGGACTGCGGATCCAGGCGGATCTGCCGCTGCACCGCATTGATTCTGTCACAAGCGTGCAGGGGGATGAGCTCTCCGCGGAAGAGAGGAAGACGTCGGCCATGCCGGTGGTCGGGACGCCGAACGTATGCCTGAAGCTGAGGAGCCCGGTCCGGGTACAAGGGCTGCTGTTCCTGCCCCGGGAGGTCACGGCGGTCTATCTGGCGCTGGATGAGCCGGAAGCCTTCATACGGCAATGGAGCCGGGCCGCCTGCCGCCACGGAGATGAACCGGCGTGATTTGCCTCTGGCTGCGGCGACGCGTATCCCATAGCAAAGGGGCTGTCCCACAAGGTCTACTGTATTGTGACCTTGAGGGACAGCCCCTTTTGTACCTTACTCTTATGCTACCGTCAAAATGACGGGCGCCCCCCCGAGTAATCAGGATCGTATGCTCATGCTGCGCGGCGAAGCTGCCGTCCGGCAGACTCAGCGTCCATCCGTCCGCTTCCTCCATTACTTAGTCCGCGCCCGTGGACAGGAACGCCTCAATGGGAGAGCCGGAGTACGGCAGGGCATATGAAGCCAGGCCGCAGAGCCGGAGGGTTCCCCCGTTACCGGACGTGTCGCAGCTTCTCCGGGTTGATGACGATATAGATCGCATGGATTTGGCCGCCTGCGGCATCGAAGGAAACGACCGAGGATGGCTGCCCGTGCACGTAGGTCACGAGGCCAGGGCCGCCGCCCACCAGGGCAGGTCGGAACGTGAAGCCTGCGGGCGACTTCTGCTGCAGCCCGGCGAGGAAGCGCACGATCCGGTCCGCGCCGAGAATAGGCCGGATGGCTGCCGTGACCCTGCCGCCCCCGTCGGAGAAGAGGGAGGCGTCTTCGGCGAGGGCCGAGAGCAGCGCCGCCACGTCTCCGCGGGCCAGGGCCTGGGAGAATCCCTCGATAAGCATCCGCGTCTCCCGGCATGCCGCAGGCCGGGAGGCGGCAAGACATGGCGCGCTGCCGCTGCCTGCCGCAGCGGGTCTTCCGATGCTGCGCTTCGCCCGGTGGAAGATCTGCCGGCAGTTGGTCGGGCTCTTGCCTACGATGGAAGCAATCTCGTCGTAGTCGTAGAGCAGCACCTCCCGGAGCAGGAACACGGCCCGCTCCGTCGAGGAGAGCTGCTGCAGCAGCAGCAGGTAAGCCGTGGACACCGACTCCTGCTGAATATAGACCTCGGCGGGATTGCCGGCGGGGTCCCCCTCGGTAAGCAGAGGCTCGGGCAGCCAAGGCCCTACATAGACCTCGCGCTGCTTCTGGGATGAGCGGAGCCGGTCGATGCAGCGGTTCGTGACGACCCGGCACAGGTAGGCTTTCGGGCTGCGGATCGGTTCGGATCCTGCCGCGCCGAGTGAGAGGAATGCATCCTGGACGATGTCCTCCGCGTCCATGACGCTTCCCAGCATGCGGTAAGCGAGGGAGAACAACAGCGGTTTATAAGACGTATATGCCTGTTCGGCGACCATGCCGTTTTCCATGCGACACCCCTTTCCTGTTCCGGGCCGCGAGCCAAGCTGCGGTGCCCGGTATGCCTATCACAGATGTGCTGATTAGCCGCCAATCCCCCTATGGCGATTGCGGCCAGGCTTCAGACGAGTGCGCTGGCGGGTACGCCAGCTATGCGGCTGCGGTCCTGCAGCAGCCGGCTTACGGCCCGCCCCGCGCTGGCTGCTGCCGCATCGGCGAGCATCTCTCCATGGCTGACCCAATCGCCGGCGACGTACAGCCCGCAGAGCCCGGGTACGTCAGGACCGGGGTAAGGGCCGGTCTGTCCGAGATGCACGGCATCGTGAACCACCGTGATGTTCGGCAGGAACTGCCGGGCGGCCGTTTCGCTTTGCCAACCGGGATGGAGGAGGCTCATGGTATTCTCCAGCAGCTCCTCGTCCGCCTGGGGATCGCTCTCTTCCGGGCCGCCGTATTTAATGAGATGTACCACCAGTGTACCATTACTGCTCAGTTTTGCCACCCTGGTATGGTGGGAGAAGAAGACGGGCTGATCGAGCCCCAGGGCAAAATGGCGGTCCGGTACGGGCAGCCGGCGCAGCGCGAGGTCGAGACATGCAGCCTTGACCGGACGGGCTTCCGCCTTCCAGCGGCGAAGGACTGTCTCTTCCGCTCCGTCCACCAGATGGAACAGGGAGGCGGGGGACGTCGTCGCTATCACGCTCGGGGCATGGATCGTCTCGCCGTCCTTAAGCCGCAGTCCCCGCACCTGTCCCTCGCTGTGCAGAATGGCGGCCGCGCTGCGGTTCTCGGCGATCGTAACGCCGGCCTTCAACGCCAGGGCGCGGAGCTGGTCGATGATCGTCTGCCAGCCGCCGTCGAGGTACAGGACGCCTCCCTTCAGAGCCCGCTGCAGCTGCCGCAGGGCGATACCGGCTGGCTGATGGTCGAGATCCCTGGAGTAGGTGGAGGTGCGGCACAGCGCATAGAAGATGTGGCGGACCATTGGGTCCTTCACTTCCTGCTCCGCCCACTCCCGCAGGGAGAGGCGGGGGAGCGAAAGGGCATCGATCTTACCGAGGCCCGTCATCAGCCGAGCCAGCTCTATCTTGCCGGACCAGGACAGCAGCCCCGTGGAGAGCAGCCTCAGTGGACTGCCGGGCAGCGGCACCACTTCGCCCTGCCAGAGCGCCGATCCGCCGGTCGGCGGCGAGCCTCCCGGCAGGCGGAGGCCCAGCTCCTGCAGCATCGCGTAGGCTTCGCCGCTCCGGTACAGCGCATGCCCGCCGAGATTGAGCAAGGCCCCGCTGCGCTCCATGCTCATCGCGCGCCCCCCAAGCCTCGTCGATTGTTCGAGCAGGATGACCTTCTGCCCTGCTTGAGCCAGCTTTACGGCCGACAGCAGCCCGGACAGCCCTCCTCCGATTACGGCTGTATCGTACTTGATTTTCTTCTCCATTCTCCATCATCCCTTCGCAGTAATCTTCCTTCTGCTGATATGACGGGGAGAGGCGAGGTTCTGTGACAAGGATATGCAGGAAAGGTCCAGGATATGGACGGGTATGCAAGATTTTATAATGAACCCCGGGAATATAGAAAAAAGGACCCGTCATGGATCCTTTCAGGCAGGTTTGAATCGTTTCCCGTGTACACCGGCCCGCTCTCATCCACATACATATCTCCCGGCATGTGATCATAGAGCTTCCGTGCGTCCTGCTGTGGCTCGCCCATTCCGAACAAATCGCTGAAAGCCCTGACCCACAGCCTTCCGTTCCGGCTCTTCAGCACCTCAATATTTGGGGCCACAGCTCTACATAGACAAAAAAGAAAACCGCCCCCCAATCGGCGGTTTTTTATTTTCACTCCACATTTTAGGAGAAGCGCCCGAGGCAGAAGGAGAGAGACCTAAGACAGCCCACGGCTGTTTTTTCTTGCTCCGTGGGTGAATAACAGGGGGAGAGGAAGGTTAATGGATAGAAACTGACATGGAGGATGTAGAATGCGCTTTTTACACCCGTAATGGAGGATTGGGGAGCTTTTCCCTCCTTTTCCGCCGTTTACACCCATGCCGGGAAACCGTAGTATTTAGTCTTGCAAGCCATGATATTTCTATCATGATATTTCAATCGCTGAACTTTCCTTAGGGAAAGCCGGGGGAACCAGCGTGAGCAGCGGATCGCATGACGGCCCGTCGAACTCGCATGGGGTGAATCTGTGCGCCTTCAGGCGGCAGTAGGGTGACTCTCACCACCCGAATCCGACAGCTAACCTCGTAAGCGTTGATGGAGAGAGGATGATGAACCCGTGGTAACGTAGAACTTTTGGCGGAACCTGCGCTTTTTGTGCGAGACAGAACCGAACAGCTCGCTTTCCTTTTATTTATCGAACGAGGAGATAGGTGTAACTTGAATAGAGTGTCTTCCAAGGAATCTTTATATGGTAAAAAAAGCAATTTCATAGGAGAGAAAAGGAGTGGAGCAGGCATGATGTCCGCCGTCAAACGGTTTTTGATTGGGCGTCCCTTAAAATCCGAAGGCATTGCCGACGAAAAGCTAAGCAAATTCAAGGCGCTTGCGATTCTCTCCTCCGATGCGCTGTCCTCCGTGGCTTACGGGACGGAGCAAATTCTTCTGGTGCTCATGACGATCGGCGCTGTCGCCTTATGGTATTCCATCCCCATATCGATCGCCGTGCTGGGGCTGCTGACGGTATTGATCCTCTCCTACCGGCAGACGATCTTCGCTTATCCGACCGGAGGCGGGGCTTACATCGTATCCAAGGAGAATCTGGGCGTGCCTATGGGGCTGCTGGCCGGAGGCTCCCTGCTGGTGGATTATATCTTGACCGTAGCCGTAAGCGTCTCGGCCGGCACGGAAGCCATCACCTCAGCCTTCCCCGAGCTGCATGATCACCGTGTGCTTCTGGGGACGGTCATGATCCTGTTCCTGACGATCATGAATCTGCGCGGCATCACGGAGAGTGCGACTTTTCTTGCCTATCCGGTCTATATCTTTGTCGGATTCATGTTTATTCTGATTGTCTGCGGCCTGTACAAATGGGCAGTCGGAGGCATTCCCCCGGAGCCTACGGTTCACCAGGGGGCGATGACGGGCATCTCGCTCTTCCTGCTGCTTCGGGCGTTCAGCTCAGGGTGCTCCGCGCTCACCGGCGTGGAGGCCGTATCCAATGCGATCCCGAACTTCAAGGCGCCTGCGGAGAAGAATGCGGCTCACACGCTGATGATGATGGGGATCATTCTCGGCAGCTTGTTTATGGGCACGAGCTTCCTGGCTTATCTCTACGGGATCGTTCCGAATGCGGAGGAGACCGTCGTCTCGCAGATCGCAGAGTCGACCTTCGGGCGCGGGCTGCTCTATTATGCGATTCAAGCCTCTACGGCGCTCATCTTGTTCCTTGCCGCCAATACGGCTTATGCGGCGTTCCCTCTGCTGGCTTCCATGATGTCCAAGGACAAATACATGCCGCGCATGTTCAACGTCCGGGGAGACCGGCTTGGTTTCTCTAACGGGATCATTGTGCTCGGAGTGCTGTCCGCTGTGCTTATCATGATCTTCCAGGGGGATACGGAAGGGTTAATCCCGTTATACGCGCTCGGGGTGTTCGTTCCCTTCACCTTGTCCCAGACGGGGATGATGCGGCGCTGGGTCAGGCTGAAGCCAAGAGGGTGGATGATCAGCTTCTCCATCAATACGGTGGGGATGCTGACGACGCTCTCGATCTGCCTCATCTTTCTGTTCACGAAGTTCTCGCAGGTATGGATGATCTTCCTCTTCCTTCCGGTTGTGATGTATATCTTTATTCGGATTCATCGTCATTACACGGCGATCGCGGATGAACTGAGGATCGATCCACTGGCCGATGTGCCGGTGACCAAAGGCAACGTAATCGTTGTTCCGGTCGCAGGGGTGAACCGGGTCGTTCTCAATACGATCAGTTATGCCAAGTCGATATCCGAGAATGTGCTTGCCGTATATGTGGCTTTCGACGATGCAGATGCGGAGCGGATGGAGCAGAAGTGGGAGGAGTGGAACTCGGGCGTCCGGCTCGTGGTGCTGAGGTCCAGATACCGGAGTTTGCTCAGGCCTTTGATTAAGTTTATTGAGACGGTGGAATGGAAGACAGCTGCCACGGATTATGTCACTGTGATGATCCCCCAGTTCATTACCAAGAGCTGGTGGCACAACCTGCTGCACAATCAGTCCAGTCTGCTCATCCGGGCCTATTTGTTCAAGCAGAAAGACGTGACGATCTCGACGGTTCCCTATCATTTGAAGCATTAACGGAATCTTATCGGGAGAACCGCTGTATTTCATCTGGGGATGCTGGTATGATAAATGCAGGTTTATCGTGGAGGTGTTACCCGTGGGCGCTCTGTCCCCTATGCACTTGATTTTGATTGTCGTGGCGATCTTACTGCTGTTCGGACCGAGCAAGCTGCCTGAACTTGGACGCAGCTTCGGGAGAATGCTCCGTGAGTTCAAGGATTCGACCAAAGGTTCCGGTTCGGGAGAGGCCGATTCTCTGGAGAAGGAAGCTTCGAGAAGAGATGAGCCGGACTCCAAAAAATAAGGGCTGCGGGATGTATTCCTGCCTGCGTCCGGTGCCGCGTCCATAAAATGGAGCAATAGCCTTCCTCCCTGTACGGGGGGAAGGCTATTGGCGCTTCAAGCGAGATACCGTCTCCCTGTTAGAGGACCCACTTCACGACACTGTCTTGGCTCTGCCGCGTTTTGGGGCGCGGCTCGTTCTTGCGGTAGCCGAAGGCGGCCATGACGGAGAGGGCGAAGCGCCCGTCTTCCAGGATTCCTTCTTCCGCGAGAATCTGGCTCACGGCTTCCGGATCGAAGCCTTCGATCGGACAGGAGTCGATGCCGATCTGGGCGGCGGCTGTCATCATGTTGCCGAGGGCAATATACGTTTGTTTGCCCGCCCAGTCCAAGAGATAGCGCTCGTCGTCCAGAAGTTTGCAGGTATTCTCCTGGAAGTTCTTGTAGAAGCCGGTCAGCATGGCGACGACGTCGTCCGGCATCTGGTGTACATTCTCCATGAGGTTCTGCAGGTAAGCGGAATTCGCAAGCAGATCTTCCTTCGTGCGGGTGAGCAGCAGCACAAAATGGCTGGCCGTCGGAAGCTGGCCTTGGGCGCCCCAGGAGACCGGAAGCAGCTTCCCGCGCAGCTCGGGATTCTGAACCACGACGAACCTCCATGGCTCGAAACCAAATGAGCTTGGCGACAGGCGTCCGGTCTCCAGGATGAACTCGAAGTCCTCATCGGCAATCTTGCGGGAAGCGTCGAACTCCTTGCAGGCGTGACGGAATTGATAAGCCTTCAGAATCTCTTCTTTCACGTTGGCTTGAACGGTCATATGTATCATTCCTTCCCAGGATATAAAGGCTGGGCATGTATGCAGGATAACGGGATCTTAGATGTGCCTTTTGTAATTATTTAGTTACAGTTATGGGCTTTGTCAAGCCCTTCCCGGGAAGGGCCCAGAGGTTAGGCGGTCGGGTTCGGTCCAGGGAAGTGCGGCCCGCTCTTGGCTGTTTTGGCCAGCTTCCTGCGGCGCAGGCCCCGGGCGATGATCGGCTGCAAGTAATGATCAATGCCGAAGCGGCCCGCATTGGCACCGGCGAGGATGATCACAGAGCCGAGCAGGATGAACCAGGGATTGGAGCTCACGGAGCCCGAGAGCAGGAACATGAAATTCATGAGGACGGCGAAGAAAGCGGCGGAGGTGGTAAGTGCGCCGAGAATGAGTCCGAGGCCGACGAGCGTTTCGCCAGCGGGAATCAGGAAGTTGATCAGCTTCACATTCGGCAGGGCCCCATGCTGGATGAATGCCGTATAAGTAGGATAGAGGAGTTCCCCGGAGGCCTTGTCCGTCAGCGGCTTGGTGACGGCATTGGTCAGGAAGCCCGAGGCATCGAACCCGCCCGTCAGCTTGTGGATTCCTGCCGAGATCCATTGGTAGCCCAGGTAGAGGCGGAGCAGCAGCAGCGCACCGGCGGCATAGACATTATCTTGAAGCAGTCGGATCATCGTGGAACATCTCCTTTGGTGTGGTGGGATGGATAAGTGCGTTAGAGCGGTACCCGGATGACGTCACAGCCGGGAGCACCCCCGCCGGGCCTGTGAATCACAGCCCGGCATCGGGAGCGGCTATATCAGTTCCTTACTTTACTTGAGGCTCCACAGAGCGGGGACATTGGAAGGCTCCCAGCCCTGCAGGGAGGTATGGTTCTGGCGGCATACATACACGGACCCGCCATAGGTTACTTCGTCGCCGGGCTTGTAGGCCACGCCAGCGGCCCAGGCCTTGGCGCCTGCAGCATCGGTGGATGCGGTGACGGT
Organism: Paenibacillus caseinilyticus; assembly: GCF_027533645.1. Taxonomy (GTDB): domain Bacteria; phylum Bacillota; class Bacilli; order Paenibacillales; family NBRC-103111; genus Paenibacillus_G; species Paenibacillus_G caseinilyticus. The sequence goes on along the minus strand of NZ_JAQAGY010000027.1, from coordinate 61,214 downwards.
GGAGGCTGCCGATACGTTGCCGGCGGCATCCTTGGCTGTGACCGAGAACGTATAGGAGGTGCCGGCGGCGAGGCCGCTCACCGTCGCGGAAGTGCCCGTTACGTCTACCTTCGAGGCGCCGTAAGCTACGGTATAGCCGGTGACGCCCACGTTGTCGGTCGATGCGCTCCAGCTCAGGGAGACGGAGGAAGAGGTCTTCGCTGTAACTTGAAGGCTTCCCGGAGCGGAAGGCGCGGTCTGATCCGAGGTGCCGTCCGGCGTCGTTACGCTGAGCGTATTGCTGGCGGCGGAGAGATTGCCTGCGGCGTCCTTCGCCTTGACGGTGAACGTGTAAGCGGTCTTCGGCTGCAGGCCCGCTGCCGTGAACGAAGTGCCTGCGGCCGTTCCTACCTTGGCCGTCCCCTGGTACACTTCATAGCCGGTCACGCCGACGTTATCCGTAGAAGCGTTCCAGGCCAGGGCGGCGCTGGAAGCCGTGACGGCCGTTGTCCGCAGCGAGGCGGGGGCGGATGGGGCCGTGGTGTCCGGCTGCGGCGTCGCGAAGCTGTCGAGGAACGCGCGGTGCTTCGACGAGAATTCGAAGTTATTGAATTGGTCCCAGTTGACCGACCAGGTCATGAGGCCGCCGAGGCCCGGATAGCCTGCCGCATTACGCAGCTTGTAACGGCCGCCGAAGGACTGGCCTTTCATCAGGTAGTTCAGCGCCTTCTGCACCTCCGCTACGGGTGTGAAGCCTCCGCCTGCATTGGCGTTGGCCGGGAGGCCGACCAGCACTTGATCCGGACGCAGGCCCGGGAAGAAGTGGTTCGGGTTCTTCGCGACGGGGAAGCCCGCGAGCACCATATCGGCCATGGCCACGTGGAAGTCGGCGTCGCCCATGTTGTAGTAGGTGTCGTCGAGCGCGGTGATCGGGCCCGAGTTATACTGCTGCACCTGCAGCCAGTCGAGAATGTCGCGCAGACCGTGGATGACCGGCAGATAAGCGCCGGCCCGGTTATCGCTGCCGTTGCCGTTATCGCCGTAGAACGTATAGCCGAGCTGTACGAAGAACGTCTCGGGTGCCATCGTGACCATGAATTTGTCGCCGAAGGCGCTGTGCAGCGTCCGTACGGCGGAGATCAGGTTGGTGACGACGGGGGTTTTCGGATTGCGGAAGTCCGAGTCGCCTTTGTCGAGGTAGAGGGAGTGCCCTTCGAAGTCGATATCGAGTCCGTCGAAGCCGTAGGTGGAGATAATCCCTTGGAGGGAGCTTACGAACAGGTCTCGGGCGCTCGTGCTCACGAGCTGGACTTGCCCGTTGGCGCCGCCGATCGAGATCAGGACCTTCTTGCCTTTGCTCTGCAGGTAAGCGACATCGGCTTTGAAGTCGGCTTCCGTGTAGTTGTACGGCTTGAAGCCGATCGTGCCGTTCTGCGGGCCGCTGACCGGCTCGGCGAAGGAGACGTTGATCACGTCGAAGTTCGGCGATACGTCGCGCAGGCGGATGAAGCCGGAACCGTTGTCGAAGTTGTGCCAGTAACCGACGATGATCTTGCTTCCGGCGGCCGAAGCAGAGGGCACGCGGGATGCGAGCAGCGGCAGCAGCGAGAGCAGCAGGGTCAGGATCAGGATCAGGACGAGCGGGCGCTGCAGGGGCGGTCGCGGGGTACGGGATGATGGCATCACAATGAATCCTCCTCAATGGGTGATGGGTTGCCGTGCGGGACCCCAGCGGCACGGGAAGTGCCTGCAGGGAAAAGGCAGGTCGGAAGAATGAAGGGCGAATCACCTCCAGATGAGATTGGGCTTCCTCCGGCCGGGAGGATAGCGGATATGGGGCATAGGGCGGCATAAGGCAGGAACGGGGCGCCGAAGCGGTTCCTTGGCGGCGAGGGTGCTCCGCGTCCAGGTGGATGGAGCCGGACCGAGGATCACGGCCGGTTCCGGGCCGCTTCTTCTTTCTCATTATGTTGGAGTGCGGGATATTGCAAAAGGGGAAATTTCCCATCATTTGGGGAGAACTTTCTCTTTCTTCCATGAGGGAGGGAGGAAGGGGCGGAGCGGGTTATTCATAATCCGGCAGCGTTTTCATAGGAATCCATATCCGGTTAAGCCCTGTGGTATACTGAAGGGGAGCAGGCCGAGTAAAGCATTCATGGCGAAAGAGCCGCAAGCGGATGAGGAGGAAAGCGAATGCAGTACCACCGGATTACCGATATCAACGATGAACATTTTCGGGCGATGCACGGCCTGATGGGACGGGTGTTCCCGCCGGAGGAAGTACTGGAATACGATCTATGGGCCGAACCGCTTCAGGACCCGGGCATCCGGGTATTCGTCGCTGTACTGGGCGGCGAAGTAGTGGGGGCAACGGAGTACCGGTATTATGAAGATCTCGGCGTGGCGATGACCGACTTTACGATCATCGGGCGGGATGGCCTGGGCATAGGCCCCTTCCTGGCGGAACGCCGGATGGAGGATCTGCGCGCCGTGGTGGCGGAGAAGGGCGGGGAGCTGCGGGGCATGTTCGCGGAGATCTATAACCCCGGTCTCGCGGAGAATCTGGCATTCGGCGGCGTCAAGGCGATGAACCCGTTCGTGCGCCGCGAAGTGCTGGCGCATCTCGGCTACCGCAAGCTGGATTTGGACTATGTCCATCCTTCTTGGCACAATGACGGGGAAGCAGTGCATGGACTCGATCTCTGCTTCATGCCGCTGGCGGACGGGAAGCCGTCCGCCGTGCCGTCCTCGCTCGTCAGCACGTTCCTGGAGCGGTACTATGCTGTGCTTCCGCAGAAGCCGGGTGCCTGGTATGACATGGTGAAGGGGCTGAAGGGACGGGAAACCGTCGAACTGAAGGCGATCTGACCTCCGTGAACGGACGAAGAGCCTCAGGTGCGAAAGGCGGCTTGCTGCTCTTTCGCACCTGAGGCTCTTCGTCATATAAGGGAGCAATGGAATGAGGGACTTCCCCCCTCAGCCCCTCTGCCGGATGGTCCTGGGATGTCCGTTAGGGGGACATCGGGGCAGCTTCTCATCCCCGGGACGGGATACCGCCGCTCCTCACCGGATGTTATTCCTGCGCGTTCAACCGCAGGAATTCGGCTTCTTCCAGCTCATCCAGCGCCTTCTCCAGGCCATAATTCAACAGCAGCGTCTTGAAGCCTTTGCCGCGGTTCTCCGAGACGGCTTCAAGACGTTCTTTGAGGTCCCTGCGGAGGAAGACGCGGTCCTTCTCGTGCGTTTCCCTGCGCTCCTTCTTCTTGAGCCGGGACTCGAGCATCTGCAGCAGGGCTTCCGGCGCCTCCGTGACGCCGCCGGCCGAGGCGATCAGCGCGGCGGTCTCCGCCGGCGCATCCGATGCCGCGACGGCCAAGGCCGCGCGCGCTTCTTCCGCCGGCGTGTCGGCTCCGGCAGAGGCGCCCGCGGCGGGAGCCATCGCGGCCGCTTCTGCCGGGGCGTCGGGCGCGCTGGCTGCCGCCAGTGCGTCAGCGGGCGCGCTATCGCCGTGCGCCGGCTCGCCGGCCGGCTCGTCGTCTTCCGCGGTGCGGATGCCTGCGGCTGCGGCCAGCAGGGCGGCCTCCGCAGGCTCGTCGGAAGCGGCTACCGCGCGTGCGGCGGCCTCCACCGCCTGTGGCGATGCGTTCCGGCGCGCCCGCTGGCTCTTCGAAGCCGGAGCCGGAGCTGGAGCCCCGCCAGCGGCATCGGCTGCAGGCACGGCAGGCGGGTCGAAGCTAACGAGCAGTTCTTTTTTTCGGGACGGCATGGGCAAGAACCTCCTTGGTTAAGTCAAAATAGGGAGCGACTGCCGGATGGGAAGGATCCGACCATACGGCGGGACGGCCATCGTATGCGGCCGCATTCGCATAACGGATCGAGCGGGGGATGACGGTCGCAAGCAGGGGGAAGCCGCGGGAGGCGCAGTAAGCCCTCGCGGAGGCCAGCAGTTCCCCATGCAGCGTGGAGCGCGAGTCCACCATGGTAGCGGCTACCCCAACAATCCGCGGGAGAGGCGATCCCTCTTCCCGCAGCCCTTCGATGGTCTGCACGACGCGCTGCAGCCCTTTGACGGAGAAGGCCTCCGGCACGAAAGGGACGAGCACGCCGTCTGCCGCCTTGATGGCACTTGCAGTCAGCAGTCCCAGCGAGGGCGGACAGTCGATCAGAATCCAGTCATACTTCTTCTTTACCCGATCGACGGCCGCTTTCAACAGTTGGAGGGGGCCTGGGGCTCCGGCAGCCCTTCCGTACACCATCATCTCGAGCCCGTTCAGCTCGTCCGAAGCCGGCGCCAGATCAAGATGGGGCGTCACGGGCACCGCCACATCCGCAAGCGCTGCGCCGTGCAGCAGTACATCCGCCGTCGAACCGCCCGGTTCCCCGTCCGGGTCCCGGCCGAAGACGACGGCTGCGTTGCCCTGTGGATCCAGATCGATGATTAGCACCTTGGCTGGTTTAGCACCCGAGGCCAGAATGGCCGCGGTGTGGGTGACCAGCGTCGTTTTGCCTACCCCGCCTTTATTCATACACACTGCAATGACATTCCCCATGCTTCTCTCCCGCCTATCGGCCGCACCCTGTGTCCGCGCGATACAAATTTCTCCCATTATACCATAGAAGAGAGGGGAAATAGTGGAAAACCGTGTCGGTTCCTGTCCGGAGAAGCGGCCCGAACGGAGCTGGTGGCGGGGGAGGACGGGGGTAAGTCAAGGAAGAATCCATCTTACGCGCGCACGGGTTCCATCCATTGTATGCCTGCTTCAGGCAAAGAAGAGCAGGAAATCGCCGCCTCTGACATCCGCTCTGCTTCCTGCTATAATAGGAGCATACGAATCCTATGGAAAAAAAGGTGAGACATAATGAAACAGACGGCAGCGGTGATGGGTGTAACGTTCTCCAGGGATACGCTGGCAGGGACGCTGCAGACGATAACCGGTCATTTGGATAAGAAGGACGGAGGGTACATGCAGATCATTACCTGCAATCCCGAGATAGTCATGGCTTCAGGGCAGGATGAGGAGCTTCGGGCGATTCTGCAGGGGGCGGGGCTGGTGACCGCCGACGGGATTGGTATCGTGCTCGCTTCCCGGTGGCTCGGGGATCCTCTTCCGGAGCGGGTGACGGGGTTCGATATCCTGATGGGTCTGCTCGAGGAAGGCAACCGCAAGGGATACTCTTTCTATCTGTTCGGTGCGGACCCCGCAACGAACGACAAGGCGGCGGAGGTGATCTCCGGCCGGTACCCGGGCCTGCGGATTGCAGGAAGGAAGCACGGCTATTACAAGCCGGAAGAAGAAGCGGGGATCCTCGCCGATATCGCGGCGGCGAAGCCGGATATTCTCGTGGTGGCCCTGGGTGCGCCCCGGGCGGAACGATGGATCTACCGCAACCGCGCGAAGCTGCCGGTCCGGGCGGCCATGGGCGTGGGAGGCAGTCTGGACGTGATCGCCGGCAAGGTGAAGCGGGCGCCGGTGGTCTGGCAGAAGCTGAATCTCGAATGGCTCTACCGCCTGCTCTCCGAGCCTTCCCGTTGGCGCCGGCAACTCGTGCTGCCGAAGTTCGCGGTGCGGGCGCTGTTCAGCCGGGGCCGGTCTTAGGCCGCAATGCGCAGGGACGGTGCTCCTGAGACAGGACGCAGGCGTCTAAGCTCAAGCCGTGCCTCACGGTGGAACCGATAGGCTTCTGTCCCGGAAGCGGCCCGCGCCTTAGCCTTAGGCGCCCGGCTGCTTCCGGGGACGGAGGCCTGTTTGGAATGGCCGTGAGAGTCATCCGGCGGAGGCCCGCTCCCGGTTCGGCCACTTCACTCCGGTCGCTCCTCCTCCTTGGGAACGGAGGCTATGGGCTAGGCGGGCTGGCCCGGACGGAACAAGCGCATATAGCCGAAGCCGTAGACGGAGCCGACAGTCATGAGCACGGTCCACAGCACGAGGGAGATTGTCATCCAGAGCATGACCCAGCGCCTGGAGGAACCAAAGGTGAGCGCCACGAGAGCAGCCAGGTCCGTGCCCAGCAGCACGGGAGCGACGAGGGCCAGGCCCGGCACGCCGTATTTCTCCCAGATGCGCCTCGCCCGGGCATACCGCTTGGAAGTGCCCAGAGCGGCTTCTTCCGAATCTGCCCCGGCAGCCGTTACACCGGCTGCCGTTTCATTCGAAGCGGTGCTTCCCTCCAAGGGAGGTTCGCCCCCATAAGGCTCTGCCCGGACCGGTCCGCCGCTTCCGCCCTCCGGCTGAGGGCCGGGGGATCCGCTCACGGTGGTCCGCTGATTTCTCTTACGGGCTTTGCGGCGTGCCCTCCAGGCGCTGAACTCGCGGAAGAAGAGGGCGAGCAGCAGCAGCGGAATCCAGTTGCCGATAAACGCCAGGACGGCCGTGGCGATGGGATTCAGCCCCCAGGCGATGCCGAGCGGGATAACGACGAACACGTCAACCCAGGGCGTGGCGGCCATCAGAAGCATGGCGGCGTAGGACAGGAAGGAGCCGCCGCCGGTGTGGAGCATCTCAGTCATGCGTTACCTCCTCTTACGAATCAATCCAAAGGCCGGCATGCGGCTGCTTTGGTTATGCATATTATGGTAATTCATTCTGCGGAGAATCACAACGAATGCACAGCCGGATCCAATGGGAAAGACTGTGAAGCCGTTTACCCTTGCGGGTTTTTTCGGTATAGTGGAGAGGAGCCTGAAGTTTGGCGGGAGGAGATTCAGCAAAGGTATGTCTAACAAAAATGATTGGGATGAATGGATCAACGACATAGACAAGGAACTCAGCGGTAAAAAGCAGCGCGAGGGCAGCGGCGATCCGGGCCCGGGCGATCCCGAATGGCCCTCTTGGGAGCCCGATCCGCGGGACGGCGGCTTCTGGGACGACCCCCGGGGAACCGGGGGCAGCGGCGCGCCGGCCGAGGAAAGCGATCCGCGCGAAGTCTTCGGCGGCGGTTCGTGGGACGAGCCGCCGGCAGGCGGCGCACCGCGCCGGACTCCCCGTGCGATGCAGCCGAGCGCGCCGCTGCGGGCATCCGCCACGATGGAGGATGCGCAGGAGCTTCTGCGCAAGTATTATGGCTACCCGGATTTCCGGGAGGGCCAGAAGAACGTCATTGCCAGCGTCCTCGCCGGTACCGATACCCTCGACATTATGCCGACGGGCGGCGGCAAGTCGATCTGCTACCAGGTACCGGCGATGCTCATGGAGGGGACGACGATCGTCGTCTCGCCGCTGATCTCGCTGATGAAGGACCAAGTCGACGGCCTCGATTCGATCGGCGTGCCGGCGACGTACCTGAACTCGACGCTGTCGTCCTCCGAGGTGACCAAGCGCATCCGTATGGCGGAACGCGGGGAGTACAAGCTGCTCTACGTGGCCCCCGAGCGGCTGGAGTCCGAACGCTTCCTGGAGCTGCTCTCCGGGCTCGTCGTGCCGATGATCGCAGTCGATGAAGCGCACTGCGTCTCGCAGTGGGGGCATGACTTCCGTCCGAGCTACATGCGCGTGAACGAGCTCGTGAACCACCTGCCGAACCGTCCGATTCTCGCAGCATTCACGGCAACGGCGACCGACCAGGTGCGCGAGGATATCGTGAAGCACCTGAAGCTCGAAGAGCCGCAGGTGTTCGTTACGGGCTTCGCGCGCACGAACCTCTCGCTCTCCGTCGTGAAGGGCGAGAACAAGCGCGACGTGCTCATGGGCTATATTCGCGAGCACGCGGACGAGGCGGGCATTATCTATGCGGCCACCCGCAAGGAAGTGGACCAGCTCTGCGAATATTTGCTGCGGCAGGGCGTGGCGGCGGGCAAGTACCATGCCGGGCTCACGGATACCGAGCGGGCCGACATGCAGGAGAAATTCCTGTACGACGAAGTCCGCGTCATGGTGGCGAGCAACGCCTTCGGGATGGGGATCGACAAGTCGAACGTGCGGTACGTTATCCATTACAACATGCCGAAGAACATGGAAGCCTACTACCAGGAGGCAGGGCGTGCCGGACGGGACGGGGAGCCGAGCGATTGTACGCTCTTGTTCTCCCCGCAGGATATCCATATCCAGAAGTTCCTCATCGAGCAGTCCGTCTCCGACCCGCAGCGCCAGGCGCAGGAGTACCGGCGGCTGCAGCAGATGGCGGATTACTGCCATACGCCGCAGTGCCTGCAGCGCTATATTGTGCGCTACTTCGGCGGGGAGATGGAGAAGGACTGCGGGCAGTGCTCCAACTGCGCGAGTCCCGACCTTGAGATGACCGACATTACGCTTGAGGCGCAGCAGATCTTCTCCTGCGTGCGGCGGATGCGCGAGCGCTTCGGCATGACGCTGGTGGCTTCGGTGCTCAAGGGATCCCGGGCGAAGAAAGTGCTCGACATGCGCTTCGACCAGCTCAGCACCTACGGGCTGATGAAGAACCGCTCGGAGAAGGACATCGTCGACCGGATCCAGCTGCTCGTGGCGGAAGGCTATCTGCAGTTCACGGAAGGCCAGTATCCCGTACTGAAGCTGACGCCGAAGGCGGGCGAGGTGCTGGCCGGAGAAGAACGCGTCGTGCAGCGGGTCCGGGTGAAGCCGGCGGCCGCGCCGGTCAAGGAAATCGAGAACGAGCTGTTCGACGAGCTGCGCCGGCTGCGATCGGAGATTGCGAAGCGGGAGGGGATCCCGCCCTACATCGTGTTCCCGGACAGCACGCTGCGCGAGATGTGCGGCGTGAAGCCGACGAACCCGGCTGCGATGCTGAAGATCAAGGGCGTCGGGGAAGCGAAGTTCTTCAAGTACGGCGCTTATTTCATCGAGTTTTTCAAAGGGCTGTCGGGGTGACGGGGAAGCAGGCTTCCCCGGTGCGGCATGCTGCTTAGAGATAGAGGAGGAACGGCGTGGCAAAGTCCAAATGGTATGTAGTGTGGGAAGGGCGGCAGCCCGGCGTGTACAAAACGTGGGCGGAGTGCCAGGCGCAGACGAGCGGCTTCCCCCAGGCCAAATTCAAAGCCTACGAGAGCGAGTCCGAGGCGAAGGCCATGCTGGCCGCCGGATGGAAGAAGGCCTTCTCCGCCGCGCAGAAGGCCGGTACGGGCGGAGGCGGAGGGGCTTCCGGCACGCGGAGCGGCGGAGCGCGCGCGGCTGCCGCGGCGGCGAACGCATCGGGAGCGGAAGCGGACCTGGACAGCCTCTCCGTCGATGTAGGCTGCAGCGGGAACCCGGGCATCGTGGAGTACAAGGGTGTGTATACCCGGACAGGCGAGGTGCTCTTCGAGCATGCGCCGATCTCCAAGGGCACGAACAATATGGGCGAATTCCTGGCGATCGTCCACGGCCTGGCTTATCTCAAGAACAAGGGAAGCGCCATGACCGTCTACAGCGATTCGATGACGGCCATCGCCTGGGTCCGCAACAAGAAGGTGGCATCGACTTTGGTGCGCGACGCTTCCACCCAAGAGATTTGGACGCTGGTCGACCGTGCCGAGGAATGGATCCGCCGCCATACGTGGCCTAACAAAATCCTGAAGTGGAATACGAAGGCGTGGGGCGAAATCAAGGCGGATTACGGTCGAAAATAGGCCTATACCCCTATAGGACCTCAGCGAACCAAACGGGACTGTAAAATATTTCACACTATGCATACGACAAAGTTCGACATTATTCTTGGTTCCTCTATGGTATGATCGGTTTATACATATCACATGGGAGCTATGACTTTGAATCCGTATCTGGGCACTTGGATTCAAACGAGCTAGTAGTGCAACCGACCATCTTCCCCTGCCCGGGGAAGGTGGTTTTTCTATATCTGTCCTTCGTCCCTTTCCCTACCGATAAACCACACATCCAGGAGGAATATGATGAATACGTTGAAGCTGGAAGAACTCATCCGACAGCTGGGCATCAGTAAGGAACGGTTCCTTCTCTGGTGCGAGGAGAATGCCATCGAGCATGGCATGGCCGGCGAACAGAGCGATCAGGCGGACGAGTAGCCGCAGAAGCGGTCATCCGTTCCATAAGATAAGTGTACACAAGAAAAGGCAGCCGCTCCTGAACTGCACCTCCATATTGTTAGATAATGTCTAACAATTGGGGTGCAGTTCATCCTTGCAGGCTGCCTTTCTTGATAGATAAGAATGGATATCTCGCCAGGACTCGATCCTGTAATCTTATATATCTTAGTATCGACAGACGGTGCTCCCGAAGGCCGCTGCCGTCGGCCCGTCGGGTTACCTCTGTCAGGGGAAGGCTCTATCCACGCTCTTTATACCGGGCGCTCGATCTCGAACAAAGGGCCGAGCGAGCTGTAGAAATTCCCCGCCATCCGGGCGACCGGCCGGAGCTTCTCGGGAGGAATGGAACCTCCGTCATAGAGCTCCTCGTCGATATGAAAGCGGACCACGCGCCCGATCAGCAGATCGCAAGCTGGCGCGTCCGGTGTCCCCCCAAGCTCGATCGCCTGCTCCAGAAGGCACTCCATCCGGATGCGCGCTTCCTGAAGTCCGGGAACCGGGATGCAGTCGCTGGGGATAGGCGTCAATCCCGCACGCGCCACTTTGCTCTCCTCTGGAGGCAGGGCGGCAGCGGTTGCATTCGCCTTGGCGACCAAGGCTTCATCCGTGATATGGATGACCAGCGAGCCGGTGTCGACGGCATTCCTGGCTGTATCCTTGCGGACGCCGCTCTTGCGCTGGACCGAGACGGACAGCATCGGAGGCTGGCTTGCCACGATCGAGAAGTAGGAGAAGGGGGCCGCATTCAGCACCCCCTCCTTCGACAGCGTGGTCACCAGCGCGACGGGGCGCGGGATGACGCTGCCGATGAGCAGTTTGTAATTCTCGCGGTCGGTCTGGCCGGCCGGATCGATAGAGATCATAGGGTGCCTCCGCTGAAGTTCGTCTGGAACCAGGCGGCGGCCGCGGCGGCTTCCGAAGCGGTCAGCTGGTGGCCATGCGTTTCCCAGTGCAGCGTGACTTCGGCACCGGCGCCGGTGAGCAGCGCCGTCAGCTCTTCGGTCTCCTGCGGCGAGCAGATGGGATCGTTCTTCCCGGCGCCGATGAAGACCGGCAGGCCGGAGGCGTCCGGCAGCTCGATCCCCCGGCGGGGCACCATCGGATGGTGGAGGACCGCGCCCCGGAAGGCACGGGCGTAGTGGAAGAGCAGGGAGCCGATGATATTGGCTCCGTTCGAATAGCCGACCGCGACCAGGCTGCCGCGGTCGAAGCCGTACTGGCCTGCCGCCTCCTCCAGGAAGTCGTACACTTCCTTCGTACGGAAGATGAGGTCCTCTTCGTCGAAGACGCCCTCCGCCAGACGGCGGAAGAAGCGGGGCATCCCGTTCTCCAGTACATTGCCTCTAAGGCTCAGGACGGCGGAACCGGGCGCGATACGCGCCGCGAGTCCGAGCAGGTCGTGCTCCGTTCCGCCGGTGCCGTGGAAGAGCACCAGGGTCGGCGCTTCCAGGTTGCTGCCTTGCTCATAGATATGTTTCATGACTTCGATCCCTCCAATACGCGTACTTCGATAGGAAGCAGGTTCGCTTCGATTTGGGCCCGGTGCGGTTCGAACCACTCGGGCAGCATGACTTTCTCGCCCAGGGCTTCGGGCGCTTCGTCTTTGGCGAAGCCTGGAGGATCGGTGGCAATCTCGAAGAGGATGCCGCCCGCCTCGCGGAAGTAGAGCGCATTGAAGTATTGGCGGTCGACGACCGGCGTCGGCTGGTAGCCGTAGTGCTGGACCTCGGTGCGCCACGCTTCGTGCTGCTCGAAGTCTGCGGCCCGCCAGGCGATGTGGTGCACGGTCCCCGCGCCGTCGCTGCCGCGCTCCATCGCGGCAAGCGGCACGTCGATCACGCTGCCGATGCCGCCTGCGGAGCGGAAGCGGGCATAGTCTGCATCCTCGCCGGCTTGGGCGAAGCCGAGCAGATGCTCAAGGGCATGCGCGGTACGCTCCGGTTTCGTGCTGAACAGCACGGCACCGGCGAAGCCTTTGATCGCATGCTCTGCGGGCACGCCGCCGAACGACCACTGGCTGTCTGCGCCTTCTTCTCTTTCGACGAGCTCGAGGCGCAGTCCTTCATTGTCAGTGAACTGCAGATACGTCTCGGAGAAGCGCGTCACTTGAACGGTCTCGATGCCGAAGCCGGCGAGGCGCTGCTCCCAGAAGGAGAGGGATCCTGTCGGTACGGCATACGAAGTGATTCCCACCTGCCCGCCCCCGATCCGCCCTTTGCGCGAGCCCGGCCAAGGGAAGAAGGTGATGATCGTGCCGGGGCTTCCGGCTTCGTTGCCGAAGTACAGGTGGTATACTTCCGGAGCGTCGAAGTTGATGGTTTTTTTGACGAGCCGGAGGCCGAGGATGCCGGCGTAGAAGTCAACGTTGGCTTGCGGGTCTCTGGCGAAAGCGGTGATATGGTGAATGCCTTGGGTCTTCATGGACATGGGAAGTCCTCCTTCAGGTGATTGGATTGACGTTCGTTCATCGCTTTGCGGTATATCCTGCCGATACTCCTTACCCCGGAATGCGGGCGTCATTCGTTACGGTTCCCTATTCGATCCAGGGCATTCGATCCAGTGCATTCGATTCGAGGCATATCCGATGGGCTTATTTCAATAAGGCATCGAGCGACAGGGCGCCTGCACCGGTCAAGGCGACGCCGGCCACGACAGCAATCAGAACAAGCGGATACTCGTAGCCGTTCGCGGTGGACCAGATGCCGTTCGCCGCGTGAACCTTGACGATCGCCCCCAGCATGGTGGCCGCGAGCAGCACGGCCGCGAGAGGTGTCAGCAGGCCGAGCAGGAAGAGCGCGCCTCCGGCCAGTTCCATGAGTCCGGCTGCGACAGCCATCAGCACGCCGGGTTTGATGCCGACCGATTCCATCCAGCCGCCGGTGCCTTTGGGGCCGTAGCCGCCGAACCAGCCGAACAATTTCTGGGAGCCGTGCCCGATGAACAGAAGACCTACCACGACACGAACCAGAACCAAACCTACCGCTGAGAGAGTTACCATTTGACATCATCCTCCATTATTTGTTTGAGTTCAATAATCTTTAATTCAAGGTATAGGTTAAAATGAAAGCCGTGCACCGGCTAGCGGTCCTCGGCTCCTTTCCCGAGCTTCTTGAGCAGTGCTACCGCCGATTCCTTCTCTTCGAGCGTCAGCCCGTGCATCAAGCTGTGAATCGTCTCGGCATGGTCCGGAAAAATCCGGTCGAAGAGCTCGCTGCCTGCAGCCGTCATCTCCGCATAGACGACCCTGCGGTCATCCTTGCAAGGAACACGCTTCAGCAGGGCTTTCTTCTCCAGCTTGTCGATATTGTAAGTAATCGTGCCGGAGGTGATCAGAATCTTCTCCCCGATCTGCTGCAGAGGAATTCTGCCCTTGGTATAGAGCACTTCCAGGATGGTGAATTCGGAAGGGGAAAGATCGTACTGCTTCATATCTTTCACGGCCCGGTCCATGATCGTCTTGTAGGCCTTGGACAGCACCACGAGCAGCTTCAGGGAGGCGGAACGCGCTTCGTCGACCGAGTGTGGCATGGGGGTCAACCTCCTTTCGTTGTTTTATCACGACTTGAAGTATCTTGAATTAAAGATACATCATTCTCCTTGCCATGTCAAGAGGTTAAGCGGGATAGATTACAGCGCCCCTGCCGTAGCCTCTCCCAAGAGAGGTACGGCACGCAGGCCGGTAAGCGTCATATGCTTATCGTGAGCTCCCGTAAGGCAGTTTATACAGGGGAATTCACCGGGTTGTACAGGTGGACGATCTCCTGCGCCTTCCGCCTCAGGGTCTCCGCTGCCGAGAGGGGCTCGAGCACCCGGACGTCCGTGCCGAAGCTCATCAGCTGGCCGTAGAGCCATGGTTCGTCGGGGCGTATCGCCCTGACCAGGAGCGAACCGTCCGTGAGCCTCTCCACTTCGTCCTCTGGAAAGGCATCCTTTACCTTGGCTTTCGCCCGGGGATGGAACTGCAGCAGGAGCTTGAGCAGAGGTCTTTCGGCGCTGTTGTCTCTGTGCCAGCCGAGGCGCACCTCTTCGAACGCTTCCGCCCGCCGCTCGAAGGTTCCCCCGGGCAGGGTGAGGGAGGCAATGCGGGAGAGGCGGAAGACCCGGCAGGCTTGACGCAGCCGACAATAGCCGTATAGATACCAGATATAGCCTTTGAGCACGACGCCTATGGGTTCGCAGAGCCGCAAGGAGTCTTCTCCCTGGGAATTCGTATACCCGAAAGAGACGAGTTGACGGGCTCGGATTGCCTGTCTCAGCAAGTTGAGCTTGGCCTTCTCCTCCTGTCCCCCTTGCCACGGATTGAAATCGACAATAATCTCCCGGCTCAGGTCGGGGGCTGTACTGGAGGAAGAGCGGGCGACCAATGAGCCTACTTTATCGAGCAGCGATCCGATGTCGATATCGGGATCCGAGAGGGAAGATTGGATCCCGCGCAGAGCCACGATAATGGACTGCAGCTCTTCGAGGGACAAGTATTGGCGTTCGATGCGGTAGGTTTCCATAATTTCGTACCCTCCGGACGCCCCGGCATAAGAGGCGACGGGGATGCCCGCGGCGTTAATCGCTTCAAGATCGCGGTAGATGGTGCGAAGCGATACCTCGAACCGCTCCGACAGCTCCTTGGCGCTGACTCTTCTGCGGTTGAGCAGCAGCATCGTAATGGCGAGCAGACGATCCAGCTTCAGATGACACCCCTCCTTGATGTACCCTTTTCTTCCACGATACCAAAAATTCCCTTGCCCGCCTACCCGTGATGGGAGAAAACCCCCTGGTCTATCCGCCGGGACTCCCATTCTTCGTGAAAAAGAGCCCGGAAGGGCGCGAAGCGCCGGACCGAGCTCAGTGTCATCTGTGGTGCCGTGTAACCCAAGGTGTGCGCAAGCTTAAGCGGCCCAGTATGCCGCTTCCAGCAGCAGGCGACATTAGAACGCCCAGTTGCCGCCGCGGAAGAGGGGAACCCGGGATCCGTCCTCGGCGATGCCGTCGATGTCCATCTCGGCGGAGCCGATCATGAAGTCGACATGCGTGATGCTCGTATTGAGACCGCGCGCCTTCAGCTCCTCCTGCGACAAGCCCTTGCCCCCTTGCAGGTTGAAGGCATAGGCGCTGCCGATCGCCAGATGGTTGGAGGCATTCTCGTCGAACAGCGTATTGTAGAAGAGCAGGTTCGTCTGCGAGATCGGGGACTGATGCGGCACCAGGGCCACTTCGCCCAGATAGCGTGCGCCTTCGTCCATATCGATCAGGGTACGCAGCGTATCCTCCCCCTGCTCGGCGGAGACGTCAATGATCTTCCCGTTCTCGAACGTAAGCTTGAAGTTGTCGATGAGATTGCCCCCATAGCTGAGCGGCTTCGTGCTGGACACGGTGCCGTTCACCCCATCCCAGCGGGGGGCCGTGAAGACTTCTTCGGTCGGCATGTTCGCGAGGAACGAGATGCCCTGCTCGTTGGTGCTGTCCGCGGCCACCCACAGGTGCCCTTCCGGCAGCTCGATCGTAAGGTCGGTTCCCGGAGCCGTATAATGCAGCTTCTTGAACCTGCGGCTGTTGAGGTAGTCGGACTTGGCGTTCAGGGTAGAGATATGCTCGTTCCAGGCGGCTACCGGGTCTTCTTGGTCGACGCGTACGGTCTTGAAGATCGCATCCCAAAGCTTAGCTACCTGCTCCTCTTCGGGGAGATCCGGGAACACCTTGGCAGCCCAAGCCTTGGAAGGCGCCGCGGCCACGCACCAGCTGAATTTGTCGGACTGCATGTACTGCCGGTATTGATGCATCGCTTTGCCGTACGTCTTCTGGTGATTCATAATCCGTGCCTGCGCCACGCCCTTCAGCAGGTCGGGGTCGGAGGAGGTGATGGCGATGACCGCTGCGCCCTGCTCGGCGAGTTCGAGCATCTCGCCGGCATACCACTTCGGCTCTTCGAGGAAGGATTCTTCAGGGGCCAGATCGTACCGCAGGCGGGAGATCGTATCGTCGGCCCAGTTCACCTTCACCAGGTAAGCGCCTTCTTCATAGGCATGCTTTGCGATCAGACGGATCAGATCCGCCGCATCGATGGAACCGTTGATGACAAGCTTCTGCCCTTTCTGGATCTTGACGCCGGTCTTGACGAGGAGTTCGGCATAACGGTTCAACAGCGCTTGGAATTCGGACATGGTTATTCCTCCATTTAGGATGAGTTAATTAGGGATATGTACGGTCTTGGTGTCGCCGGTGATGCTCTTCTATTGTACAACATTCCATCCGCAAAACGAAAAAAAGGGAAGCCCGGGGAGTACCCGGGCTTCCGGCAGTAAACGAGTTATTCGCCGAGTCCCATCCACTTCAGCGCGCCTGCCGAGTAGAGCAGGATCGCTACGACGAGGATTGGAGCCACGAAGCGCAGTACGAACATCCAAAGACGCAGCCAGAGCGGCGTCAAGCCGGCTTCTTCCATGGCGGCAGACCACTTGTATCCGGCGAACAGCGTCACGACAAGACCGCCTACCGGCAGCAGAATGTTCGAGGCCAGGAAGTCTACCGTGTCGAAGAAGCCCTTGCCGTCGTAGATCTTGATGTCGCTGAGTACGCCGCTGACGGAGAGGGCGGAAGGAATCCCGAGCACGAAGGCAGCAATGCCGACCAGGACGGTTGCTTTGTTGCGGGTCCAGTTCCACTTGTCCATGGCATAAGCAACCGGCACTTCCAGGATGGAAACGGACGATGTCAGCGCCGCAATCGCCAGCAGGATGAAGAACAGGCCTCCAAAGAAGGCGCCTAGCGGCATGGCGGCGAAGGCCGCGGGCAGCGCCATGAAGACGAGTCCGGCCCCTTGGGAAGGCTCGATCCCGAAGGAGAACGACGTCGGGAAGATAATCAGGCCGGCCACCAGCGCGTACAAGAGATCTCCCGCGCCTACGGCGAGGGTAGCCGCGCCCAAGGATTGGCGCTTGTCGATATAGCTGCCGTAAGTGATCATGATGCCCATCCCGAGGGAGAGCGAGAAGAAGGCGTGTCCGAGCGCTACAAGCGCGGATTCGGCCGTCAGCTTGGAGAAATCCGGTTTCAGGAAGAATTCGACACCCTGCATGGCCCCCGGGAGCGTAAGCGAGCGGATCATGAGAATGATCAGGAGAATCAGCAACCCTGGAATCAGGATCTTGTTGAATTTCTCGATCCCGCCGGAGATGCCGCGGGCGACGATCCAGATGTTGAGCGCAATAACGACGAGCTGCCAGAAGACCGGCCAGACGCCGCCGGCGAAGTCAAGGAACTGCTTCGTATAGTCGGCGCTCTCAAACAAAGAGCCGCTGAATGACATTGCCGCATAATGCAGCGTCCACCCGGCAACAACCGAGTAGAAAGTCATGATCAGGAAAGCTGCAATGACCGACAGGAAGCCGAGTGCCCCCCAGCGCCTGGAGCCCGACAGGTTGACGAAGGAGGTATAGGCATTGCCCCGTCCTCCGCGGCCGATGGACAATTCGGCGAGAAGCACCGGCAGTCCGACAGCGAGCAGGCAGATCGTGAAGAGGAGGAAGAAAGCCGCTCCGCCGTATTTCCCGGTGATGTAAGGGAACTTCCACATGTTCCCAAGCCCCACGGCGCTTCCGATGGCCGTGAGGATGAACCCGGATGTACTGAACTTCTCGGTAAGAGAACGTTCGCTTGGATCAAGTTTTTGTTGTGCCATTAGGTTCATAACCCTCCGCTTTCTGTCAATATCATACAAGTATTTTATGTGTATGTTATATGAAAACCCTTGATGTTGTCCATGTATTTAATTGGAAAAGGAAGTCGAATTTGCACGAAACTTATTATCCAATGACAAATAAATTACCGCATCCGTAACATGTATGGTCAGCCATGGCGTGCTCTCTCTTCTTTTCCTATAATACCCTAACGTTTCCTGGCTGAGTCAGCCGCCCAAAAGAAGGAATCAGCGGGGGGAACAGCGAACCAATACAAAAACAAACGAATCGCTTCGCGAGACCGACTCGGGAGGACAGCATGAGCAACCAGACAGGAAGAGAACCGTGGGAAATCGAACGCAGCAGCCTGCTGCAGCGTATCCGTGAGCTCGAGCGGCGGGAGCGGGAACTCCTGCAGCGGCTGGAGACGCAGGAGAAGCTGAGCGGCAAAATTCTGGATGCCCTCCCGATGGATATCTTCATGGAAGATGCGGAGGGCCGCACGATCTATGCCAACCAGGCTACATACAAACGCAACGCCCTGACCGAAGAGGAACTTGTCGGCCGGACACTGTACGATTTTTTTCCATTTGAGGTGGCGGACCGGTTCCGGCAGGAGAATCTGGAGGTATGGCGGACCGGTGAGCTGCTCACCAGTGAAGGCACGTCCCTCGTCGGAGGCAGCGAGGTCTATCTCTACACGGGCAAGACGCTGATCTGTCCGGATGAGCAGAAGGGCGGGAAGGTGCTGCTCGGCTTTGCCCTCGATATTACGGACCGGGTGCTCGCGGAGAAGTCGCTGCGGGAGAGCGAAGAGCTGTTCCGCAAGCTGGTGGACCAGGCGGCCGACTCCTTCTTCCTGACCGACGGCAGCGGAAGGTTCATCGATGTGAACCGGCAGGCCTGCGACTCGCTCGGGTATTCGGAGGAAGAGCTGCTGTCGATGCAGGCGGAGCAGATCTCCTCCCTGCCGGCGTCAGAGTTCCTGCGGCTGCACCAGCGGGTTATAGCCGAAGGAACGCTTCATTATGAAGATGAATTGGTGCGCAAGGACGGTTCCAGGCTTCCCATGGACATTCAGCTGGGTGTGGTCGATGTGGGCGACAGCCGGCTGGTCCTGGCTCTCTGCCGCGATATGACGGAGCGCCGGCGGGCAGCCGAGAAGATCGAGCACATGGCGTACCACGATGCGCTGACCGGGCTGCCGAACCGCTGGTACGTCCACAAGCGGGTGACCGAATGCATCGCCAAGGGGCGAGGCGGGGAGCCGCTGGCGGTAGTGATGTTCGATCTTGACCACTTCAAGGTCATCAACGACTCGCTGGGCCATGAGGCCGGGGACCGGCTGCTGCAGCAGGTAGCGGAGCGCTTGCGGCAGGGACTCCCCTTCGCCGATACGATCGCGAGGCTCGGCGGGGATGAGTTCCTGCTCCTGGTGCCGGGGGTGCATGGGGCGCAGGAGGCGCTTGCCGCAGGCAGGCTGATCACGGAGCTGCTCAAGGAGCCGTTCACGCTCGACGGGCAGAAGATGAGCATGACAGCAAGCGTAGGCATCTCGCTGTATCCCCGGGATGGAGGGAGTATCGACACGCTGGTGCGCAATGCGGACATCGCGATGTACCGCTCGAAGGAGCTCGGGAGGAACGCCTGCCAGCTGTTCACCCCGTCGATGAAGGATTCGGCGAAGGAGCGCCTGCAGATGGAAGTGCTCCTGCGTCAGGCCCTGGAGCAGGAGGAGCTCGTGCTGCATTATCAGCCGAAGCTCGATCTGGCAACGGGCCGTATCTACGGAGCCGAGGCGCTGGTGCGCTGGAACAGCCGGGAGCAGGGGCTCGTCTACCCGGGAGCCTTCATCGGCATTGCCGAGGAGACGGGGCTCATCGTGCCGATGGGCGAGTGGATCGTCCGGGAAGCGTGCCGGCAGTGCAGGGCGTGGCTGGATGCGGGACTCGGCCCGCTCGCCGTCAGCGTGAACCTGTCTCCCCGCCAGTTCCACAAGGCGGACCTGGAGAAGGTGATCGCGCAGGTGCTCCGCGACACGGGGCTACCCCCGGAGGCGCTGGAGCTGGAGCTGACCGAGAGCACCGTCATGGAGAACCCGGGAGAGGCCGCGCGGACGCTCCAGCATCTGAAGGAGCTCGGCATCTGTATCTCCATCGACGATTTCGGCACGGGCTTCTCGTCGCTGAGCTATCTCACCCGCTTCCCCATTGATACGCTGAAGATCGACAAGTCCTTCATTTCGCGGCTGGAGGAGGAGCAGGCGAACGGCGCTATTGCGGCCGGCATCGTGTCGTTGGCGCACACCCTGAACCTTAAGGTGGTGGCCGAAGGCGTGGAGACGGGGCGGCAGCTCGAGTTCCTCGCGGCGAAGGGGTGCGACGCGGTGCAGGGCTTCTATGTCAGCCGGGCACTCGAGCCCGGGGCGTTGGCTGCTTTCCTGCAGGCGCACGGAGGCCGGGAGTAAGCTGTACTTGCAGCATAGGGCCTGCCGCATAACCGCTGGCCACAGGATTAGCGTTCTGCTTCTATAGGCGGCATTTTTGGTTGCTTTTCCAGACATTTCCGTTTATGCTGGGTAAGGAATAATTTCATATTGTGATGCACGGGAGCTTGGGAGACCGCCAGGCTGAGAGGAAGGCCGCTGCCTTCGACCGTTAGACCTGAACTGGATAATGCCAGCGGAGGAACGAGACCCCACACCAACAGCGTGCAGCGATGCAGCGGCCCGGATGTCTATGGACACCGGCGCCCTGTGTGCTATGCTGCGCTTTCAACCGTGGACCGCTTGCGATACATCGAGCGGTCCTTTTTGTCGTGCTTGTCCCCCATGATTATCCACTTCGGGGCCGGAAGCGGTGCGGGTATACCGCGCGTCCAAGAGCCTAGGGGAGGTTACAGGAAAGATGACGAACGAACAGAAGAATGCAGGAAACGGAACCGGTATGGGAATGGAAGAGAGGGCCGGGGCGAAGATCGCCGGGGCATTCCCGGGCAGCCGCAAGGTCCATGTGGAGGGGACGCGTCCCGACCTGCGCGTGGCGATGCGCGAGATCGAGCTCAGTCCGTCCACCGGCAGGTACGGGGAAGAGCCGAATGCTCCCGTGCGGGTGTACGACACGAGCGGACCGTACACGGATGCCGAGGCTGTCACCGATATCCGGCAGGGGCTGCAGCCGGGGCGGCTATCTTGGATTCTGGACCGGGGCGATGTGGAAGCATATCCCGGGCGGGAGATCAAGCCGGAGGACAACGGATACTTGGATGCGGAGTCGGTCAAGGAGGAGCTGCTCTTCCCGGGATTGAAGCGCCAACCGCTGCGGGCCCAATCGGGGGCCAATGTGACCCAGCTGCATTATGCCCGCAAGGGGATCATCACGCCGGAGATGGAGTACATTGCAATCCGGGAGAATGTCGAGCCGGAGTTCGTGCGCAGCGAGGTGGCACTCGGCCGGGCGATTATCCCGTCGAATATCAACCACCCGGAGAGCGAGCCGATGATCATCGGGCGCAACTTCCTTGTGAAGGTGAATGCGAATATCGGCAACTCGGCCGTCGCTTCCTCGATCGACGAGGAAGTGGAGAAGATGACATGGGCGATCCGCTGGGGCGCCGACAATATCATGGACCTGTCGACGGGCAAGAACATCCATATGACCCGCGAGTGGATCATCCGCAACTCGCCGGTGCCGGTCGGTACGGTGCCGATCTACCAGGCGCTGGAGAAGGTGAACGGCAAGGCGGAAGACCTCACGTGGGAAGTATACCGCGATACGCTGATCGAGCAGGCGGAGCAGGGCGTCGACTATTTCACGATCCATGCGGGCGTGCTGCTCCGCTACATTCCAATGACAGCGAAGCGGGTGACGGGCATCGTCTCCCGGGGCGGGTCGATCATGGCGGCATGGTGTCTAGCGCATCATAAGGAGAACTTCCTCTATACGCATTTTGACGAGATCTGCGAGATCATGAAGACGTACGACGTGGCATTCTCCCTCGGGGACGGCCTGCGTCCGGGCTCGATTGCCGATGCCAACGACGAGGCCCAGTTCGCGGAGCTCGATACGCTCGGCGAGCTGACCCACCGCGCCTGGAAGCACGATGTGCAGGTCATGATCGAAGGGCCGGGACACGTGCCGATGCATCTCATCAAAGAGAACGTCGACCGCCAGCTCGAAGTGTGCGACGAAGCGCCGTTCTACACGCTCGGGCCGCTGACGACGGACATCGCGCCGGGCTACGACCATATCACCTCGGCGATCGGGGCGGCGATGATCGGCTGGTTCGGCACGGCGATGCTCTGCTACGTGACGCCGAAGGAGCATCTCGGCCTGCCGAACAAGAACGACGTCCGCGAAGGCGTCATCGCCTACAAGATCGCTGCCCATGCGGCCGATCTGGCGAAGGGGCACCCGGGCGCGCAGGAGCGCGACAATGCGCTGTCGAAGGCCCGCTTCGAGTTCCGCTGGCGCGACCAGTTCCATCTTGCCCTCGATCCCGAGCGGGCGATGGAGTATCACGACGAGACGCTGCCGGCCGAAGGGGCGAAGACGGCACACTTCTGCTCGATGTGCGGGCCGAAGTTCTGCTCGATGCGCATCACGCAGGACATCCGCGAGTATGCGCGCGAGCATGGCCTGGAGGAAGAGGAAGCGCTGCACGCAGGAATGGAGGAGAAGTCGAAGGAATATGCGCAGACCGGCAGCGGCGTGTATAGGTAATCGGGTCTAATGGTGATCGGAGTCTAATAGCACTAAAGGAAGGAAGATGACGGAACTCACGGTTCCTCATTGCGCTTAGGCGTCCTCTGAAGAGAGGCGGGCCCGGGGCAATGGGGGGCGGAGTTCCGTTTTTTTGTTAGCAGCGGGCTGGGAAAGGGCGGTTTTATACTTTTTTTAGAATTGGTTTAGAAGGAGGTAAGAGTCGGGGGTTATTCTGATCACAAGAAGGAAACCTGAGGCGCACGAAGCGCAGCACCTAAGAGAGGGCCCGCAGCAAGGGGGCGGAGAGCGGCAGGAGGACTTCACAATCCGAACTTACCGAATGGAGGAAATTCAAATGAAGATGAGCAAACAGGTATGGAAAGCAGCAGTACCCTTGGCGGTGGGGGGCGTGCTCCTGGCGACCAGCGGCATGTCGGCGATGGCGGGGACATCGGGCTATGAGGCGTACAAAGCGGCTCTCAAGCAGCAGCATACAGTGCAGAGCGTAACGGCCGATGTGCAGGTGACCCTCACCGATAACGGCAAGCCGGTATGGAAAGCGGCGCCGCTCGTCAAGATCGACCGCGAGGGAGGGCAGGCCAGCGGGGAAGTGGGGATCGAGAGCGGGTCGAAGTCGGAGCGGGTCGCCTTCTTCACCCAGCCGGGCGGAGGAGTGGTGCTTAAGCATGCCGCCGATGATACGTATTACGCGGTCGGGGATCATGGCGATGAGAAGAAGCACAGCCACAGCTGGAAGACGGAGGAAGGGGAAGGGCCGGATGCCGGAGAGCTGGAGGGCCTCGTCGATGCGCTGGCCGGCAGCCTCAAGCAGCAGATGACGCTGGAGGCGCAGCCGGACGGAAGCCAGCGGGTGGAGCTGCAGCTGTCGGCGGCACAGATCCCGCCTGCGGTGCAGGCGCTCGGATCGCTGGCGGTGAAGCATGCGTCAGACCCGGAGCATAGACACCCGTCGTCCCAGGAGGGGGAGGGGTTGCCGCCGTGGATGAAAGACGGCGAAGCGCTGCAGCTCCCGCGGTTGACCCGGGACATCCGGATCGAATCATTCCATCTCACGGCGGACATTGCGCCGGACGGTACGCTGAAGGGGCAGGTCCTGGAGCTGGCAGCTGACGGTAAGGATGCGGAGGGCGTGGAGCATGACCTGGCCTTATCCGCTCAGTTGAAGCTGTCCGGGCAGAATGCCACGACGGCGGATACGGTGGACCTTACCGGCAAGCCGGTCGTCACGCTGCATAAGGAAGAGGAGCACCGGTAGAACAGAGTGACGGCGGCCTTGGCCGCAAGGCCTGTCGACCCGGGGAAGCGAGCTGCCTGCATGCCGTTCGCTTCCCCGGCGATGGCCGGCAGAACGAACGGCATGAGCAGGAGAGCAGTAAGGAGGCGTATTAATGATGAGGGAAGAACCGGTGCTGAAGGTAAGCGGACTGACGAAGACATACCGGAATGGAAGGGGCCTCCATGAGGTGAATCTGGAGATACACCGGGGAGAGATCTACGGCCTGTTCGGCCCGAACGGAGCGGGGAAGACGACGCTGCTCAAGCTCATTACCGGCTTGATCCCGGCCGCCGGGGGGGAGATCCGCTGGTTCGGGCACAGCCTCACGGCGTCTTATGAGAAGGCGATGGAGCGGGTCGGCTGCGTGATCGAGGCGGGGAGTACCTACGGGTACATGACAGCCCGCAGCCAGCTGGAGCAGGTGCGGCGCCACTACCCGGGGATTCCGGCCGCCCGTACCGAGGAGGTGCTGGAGCTGACGGGGCTTGGGCCCTATGCCCGGGAGAAGACCAAGGGCTTCTCGCTCGGGATGAAGCAGCGGCTGGCCTTGGCCGCCGCGCTGCTGCCTGCCCCGGCCTGTATTGTGATGGACGAACCGACCAACGGGCTCGATCTGGACGGCATCTTGGATATCCGCGGGCTGATTGGGCGGCTGGCTGCGGACGAAGGGGTGACCTTCCTGATCGCCTCCCATCACATCGGGGAGATGGAGCAGGTCTGCAGCCGGGCTGGCGTGATCCGGGGCGGCACTCTCGTACTCGAGGGCCGCGTCCCCGATCTGCTGCAGGCTTATGGTACGCTGGAGGCCATGTATGTTATTGCGGCCGGCCGGCAGAGGGAGGGAGCCTGAGATGCGGCGCTTCGCTGCAAGTCTGCACAATGAGCTCGCCAAACTGGCGGCTCAGCCGAGAACCCGCGGCTTCCTCCTGGCTGCGCTCCTGCTGCCGCTCGGCTTCATGCTGCTGTCGGCCCGCCTGAGCAGCGGCACGGGCCTGGCCTCGCTCCTGGGCGGCGATCCTTATCTTACGCTGCTCGGCGGATACACGGCCGTCGTCCTGCCGCTCTTCCTCTGCCTCACGGCCGCCGAGCAGTTCGCCGGCGAAGGCGAAGCGGGCACGATCCGGCTCTCGCTGGTCCGCCCGGTATCGCGGGGCAAGATCTATGGCGCCAAGGTGCTGGCCGCCGCGCTCTATACCGGCCTGCAGCTGCTGCTCGTGGCGGCGGTCTGCCTGCTCTGCGGCTGGCTGCTTCCCGGAAGCTCCCCTGCCGGCGCGCTGGGTGCCGCCCCTGCCGCCAAGGCCGCGCTGGCCGCATGGGCGGCTATGCTGACCGTTGGCGTCGTCTATGCGGCACTTGCGCAGCTCGCCGGCCGTACCGCGACGGCCATTGCGCTGTGCCTGCTGGTGTACGGCGGCGCCAAGCTGCTCCCGCTCCTGCTGCCGGAGCTGTCGGTCTGGTCCCTCTTCTCCTACACGGGCTGGCACACCCTCTGGCTCGGGGACGGACTGCCGGGTGCCCGGCTGTGGAATCTCTCTGCACTGCTCCTGTCGTATTGTATAATAGCTTATACAAGCGGTCTGGTTGTCTTTTCCAAAAAATCATTCTAGGAGCAGGGAGCGGAAAGTCATTGTCTATCCGAATGAAGCTCATACTCTCGAACATCGCCATGGTCGTCGTTCCTCTCGTGCTGTTCGTCCTTACGGCTGCGCTGTTCGCCTCGCTGTTTCTGCACGACGTCTTCGGACTGAAATCCTTGATCTTGCCGGACGGAGGCGGAGGGAAGGCGGTGGAGGAGAGGTTCGAGCGCAAGAACGAGTGGTATACAGTGCTGGAATACTTCGCCCGGGAAGAGCCGGAACGGTTCAGGGACACAGCCTTCCTGAAGGAGGCGGAAGCGAAGCTCGCGGAGCTGCAATCGGGTATTGTGGTGCTGCGGGAGGGGAAGGTCGCCTTCTCGTCTTCATGGATCGGGCCTGTAGAGGACCCGGCTGTGCTCACGGCTCTTCCGCAGAAGAAGGAGGGCGACAATGCGCATGAGCAGGAAGTGGTGTTGAACGGAACGGCCTACTACGCCTTCAAGCAGGAGATACAGTGGGAGGGGGGCGGCAGCGGCGAGGTGGTGCTGCTCGAAGATCAACGGCTGTTCAGCATGATGGCTCGCAGGGTGTTCCCTCTCCTATTGGGAACGGTGCTGCTTGTACACGCGGTTACGAACGGCGGGCTGACTTATCTCGTCTCCCGGAGCATCATCCGGCCGCTGCGCGAGCTGAAGCGGGCCGCCGAGCGGATCAAGGACGGGCAGCTGGAGCAGGAGCTGCGCATCGCGCGCAGGGATGAGATCGGCGAGGTGGGCGCAGCGTTCGAGGAGATGCGGCAGCGCCTGCTGGCTTCGATCCGCACGCAGCTGCAATACGAGGAGAACCGCAAAGAGCTGCTCACGAGCATTTCGCACGATCTGAAGACGCCGCTGACAGCCATCCAGAGCTGTGCGGAAGGGCTGCGGGACGGGATCGCCGATACGCCGGAGAAGCGGGAGAGATACGTGGGGATGATTCACAGCAAGGCGCTCCACTTGAACCGTCTGATCGATGAGCTGTTCTTGTTCTCGAAGCTTGATTTGAAGCGGCTTCCGTTTCACTTTGAGCGTCTGGACCTGCGCGGGTATGTCACGGAATATGCCGAGGAGCTGCGCCATGACCCGAGGATGCGGGAGATGGAACTCCGCTGCGATATTCCGCCCGGAGGGCCGCCCCTCTGGGTGAGTGCGGACCGGGAGAAGCTCGGCAGGGTGCTCATGAACATCGTAGACAACTCGCTGAAGCATAGGAAGGGAAAGGCCGACGGGCTGTCCATCTCCCTTCGCGTGGCAGGTGGGGAGGCCGAGCTGACGCTCGAGGATAACGGACCCGGGATCGAGGTGCAGGCGCTGCCGTGGGTATTCGACCGGTTCTACCGGGGAGACCCGGCCCGTGCCGCAGATTCAGGGGGCAGCGGGCTCGGGCTGGCTATCGTCAAAGGCATCGTGGAGGAGCATGGAGGGCGCGTCCGCGCCCGGAGCGGTCCGGGGCAGGGGACGGCGATCATCGTGACGCTGCCTCTGGTACAAGGAGAAGGCGGGGGAGAGCGGGAGACATGAAGCGGATTCTGATTATCGAAGACGAGAGCGTGATCGCGGAGGTCCAGCGGGATTACCTGGAAGCGTCGGGGTATGCGGTGGAGATTGCCGCCAGCGGGGATGCCGGGCTGGATCAGGCGCTGCGGGAGCCTTATGACCTGATCCTGCTGGATCTGATGCTGCCGGGGGTAGACGGCTACGAGATCTGCCGGCAGGTCCGGGCGGTGAAGAACATACCGATCCTGATGGTCTCGGCCCGCAGGGAAGAGGTCGACAAAATCCGGGGTCTGGGCCTGGGCGCGGACGATTATATCATCAAGCCCTTCAGCGTCGGCGAGCTTGTTGCCCGGGTGAGGGCGCATCTGGCCCGGTTCGAGCGGCTCACCGGCTCCGGGAACGGCGGGGATCTGCGGGAACAGGGCAGCCTGCAGGTCGGCGGCCTGACGATCGACGTTCCGGCGCGCAAGGTTCTTGTGAGGGGGCGGGAAGTTGCGTTCACCTCGAAGGAGTACGATCTGCTCCTCTTCCTGGTGCAGCATCCGAACCGGGTGTTCGGCAAGGAGCATCTCTTCGAGCGGATCTGGGGGCTGGAGGCCATGGGCGACAATGCCACGGTGACCGTACATATCTCGAAGCTGCGGGAGAAGATCGAGAGCGATCCGTCCAAGCCGCAGTACATCGAGACGATCTGGGGTGTGGGATACCGGTTCAACGTGTAATCTGCATAAGGGGGAGATCTTATGAAACCGCTGGCGATGACGCCGCGCCGATGGCTGCTGACGGTCCATCTCGTCTTGGCTTCGATCATGCTCGGCGGGGCGGTCCTCTTCCTGGTACTGAGCATCACGGCTGCCGGGACGGACGACCCGGTTCTTCTGCACGCCTGCTATACCGTGATGCTGGCCTTGTCCCGAACCTCGGTGCGGGCCTCCACGATAGGAACCGTAGTGACGGGGGTGCTGCTCTCTGTGTTCACGCACTGGGGGCTGCTGAAGTATTACTGGATTATCGCCAAAGAGGTGCTGACCCTGGCGGCCGCCGCTCTCGGTGTCGCCGGTATGTACATCTGGTCGGGCCGCGCGGCGGCGGTGACGGCGGCGGAGGGGATGGGGGCGTGGTCATATCCGGCTTTCACGGCGAATCATACGGTGCTGATGGCCGGCATCGTGCTGCAGCTAGTGTCGCTTATCGCTCTATTCGCCTTGTCGGTGTTCAAGCCGTGGGGGCCCCGCCGCAGCCGGAAGAGTGGCGGGAGGGTTTAAATAGATGGATCGCTATAAGGGGGACCGCCGGGGGACCGGGGGTTCTTTTTGTTTTTGGCATAGCCTGGGCTCAGGTCATGAAAAGGAGGAGGGGCTACTTCAGCGGCGCTTCCCGTTCCTTCAGATACCGGGACGGCGGAGCTCCGGTCAGGCGTTTGAACGTGCGGTGAAAAAACGAAGGATCGCAGTAGCCGAGCTGCTCAGCAATGTCGGCCACGGTCAGGTCGGAATGGCGCAGCAGGTAGACGGCGGTCTTGATCCGCAGCCCGTGCGCATATTCGGAGATCGTCTGCCCCGTGGCCTCGCGGAAGAGTACGGCGGCATGGCCGGGACTGCGGCCGATCACGGTGCCCAGATCCTCCTTCGTGACCTTCTCGCGGTAATGGTTGCGCAGGTAGGCGGTCATGAGCTCCGCCTGCCCGTGACGCAGTCCGGTACGCTGTCCCTTGTCATACTCCCGGTTCAGGCGGGTGAGCGACTCGAGCAGCAGCGCGCCGCACAAGACGTCCTTATACGGAGAAGCTTCCTTCCACTCCTCCTCCATGGCCCGGGCGCGGCCGAGGAGGAGCTCCCATCCGGCGCAGCGCCAACGCAGCGGCTGATCCGAACTCAGCAGAGGCAGCGGGGGGGCGCCGCACTCCCCGGCACCGAACGTGGTCACGTATTTCTCGTGCGAGAGGGAGGGGATGCTTTTGCCGTAATAGATGACGCCGGGGGGCAGGAGCAGGACATCGCCTTTCTCCAGCAGAAGCTTCTCGCCCCGCACCCAGTAGATGCATTTGCCGTAGCCCATGAGGATGAAGGACCAGGATTCCGCCTCCCGCTCGACCTCCTCGTACCAGGGCATCGTACCGGCATCGCGCCGGATGTTCTCGATTAGAAGCATAGCAATCCTCCTTAGGCTGCCGTATTCGTCTCATTATCGGACTATAGTACATCTATCATACTATAATTCATGGAAGAATGGGGAAAAGGAGATTACAATAACGGGAGACAATTCGACAAGAATCGAGTTAAGGGAGAGAGTTAACGATGCGTAAAACAAAAATTATCTGTACCTTGGGTCCGGCTTGCGACTCCGTGGATGTGCTGAAGGATATGATCCGGGCAGGGATGAACGTCGCCCGACTGAATATGGCACACGGCGATCTGGAAGAGCAGCGGGCCCGAATCCAGCGCGTACGGCAGGCGGCGGGCGAGCTGGGTGCAGCCGTGGCGGTGCTGCTCGACATCAAAGGGCCGGAGGTTCGCATCGGCAAGCTGCAGATGAGCTCGTACGAGCTCAAGACGGACGGGATGCTGACGCTTACGACGGAGATCGTCGAAGGGACCGGGGAGCGCATCTCCGTGTCGTATGCCGGATTGCCCCAGGATGTGCATCCGGGCAGCCGCATCCTCATCGACGACGGCTTGATCGAGCTGCGGGTGGAGGAAGTGGCGGGGACGGAGATTCACTGCCGCATCCTGAACGGCGGGGTAATCAAGCCGCGCAAAGGGGTTAACCTGCCGGGCGTGAAGACCTCGCTGCCGGGTGTGACGGAGCGGGATGTGCAGCATATCCACTTCGCGGCAGAAGAGGACCTCGACATTATCGCCGTTTCGTTCGTCCGCAAGGCGGAGGATATTCTGGAAGTGCGCGAGCTGCTGGAGCGGCTCGGAGCCGGACACATCCAGATTATCTCGAAGATCGAGAACGAAGAAGGCGTGGATGGGCTGGACGCGATCCTGGAAGTATCGGACGGGCTGATGGTAGCGCGGGGGGACCTCGGAGTTGAGATTCCGGTGGAGGACGTGCCGATTCTGCAGAAGCTCATGATCCGCAAGTGCAACCAGGCCGGCAAGCCGGTCATCACGGCCACGCATATGCTCGATTCGATGCAGGTGAACCCTCGTCCGACTCGGGCGGAAGCGAGCGACGTGGCGAATGCCGTGCTGGACGGGACGGATGTGCTCATGCTGTCAGGCGAAAGCGCGGCGGGCAAGTATCCGATGGAATCCGTCGAGACGATGGCGGCCATCGCAGAGCGGACCGAAGCGACGCTGCCGTACTGGGATGCCTACGTGAAGCGTGCAGCGGAGCAGACGCCGAACGTGACCGAAGTGATCTCGCAGGCCGTCGTCGGCTCCTCGCTGGAGCTCGGTGCCAAAGCGATTCTGACGCCGACGGAGACGGGCTTCACCGCACGGATGGTGTCCAAGTACCGCCCGAAGGCGCCGATCGTGGCGATAGCGCCAAGCGAGCGGATCCGCCGCCGGATGAGCCTTGTATGGGGCGTGACGCCGGTGCTGGGCGAACCGGTCTCTTCTACAGACGAGATGTTCCTCTCGGCTGCTGACGGAGGCAAGAAGAGCGGGCTGGTAGAGACGGGAGACCTTGTGATCGTCTCGGCAGGGGTTCCGATCGGCGGAGCCGGTTCGACGAACCTGATCAAGATCATGAACGTGGAATAAGAAGTGGGCATGACAAGCTCCAAAAGCGCCCGTTTGCAGCAGCTGCGCAAACGGGCGCTTTTGGCGTTGAGGAGAGTGGTTAGGCTTTGTCTTCTTTCCCCAACGGGTCCGCGCCAAAATCATGGTCGAAATGCGACCGCTTCTTCGTATTGCCTGTCGTATCTTTATAGAATTCTTCCTCCTGGCTCTCCAGCGGCAGGGAGACCAGCTTCCATTCCGTCTGGCCGAGGACCGGGTCGGCAGGGAATTCATCGCCGCGCTTCAGCTTCTCTTCACGGCCCCATTCGTTGCTATACACGCCGTCGGTTTCGACTTCTTCGCCCGACATTGGATTCATGTCCTTGTCATTTGCCATGGCTGCCATAACCCTCCTTATGGTCGAATCGATCGTTAGTATGCCCCCCTTCATTGAAAAAATGCCGTTCCCGCGGTATGATGTTCGGGTTAACGAAAGGGATGCGGTGGATATGACAGAAGCATTATGGGGGAGCGCCGTCAACGCGGCGGCCATTGTGGCCGGCGGGCTGGCGGGGCTCTTGCTGCAGCGGATGAGCGACGGCATGCGGCGGACGGTCATGCAGGGAATCGGCCTGGCGCTGATCGCGCTTGGCGTGTCGATGGCGCTGAAGTCGGATCAATTCCTGCTGATTGCAGCTTGTCTCACGCTTGGCGGCATAGCGGGAGAATTGGCAGGCATCGAGCGGCGGCTCGAGGGGTTCGGCGCGCTGCTGGAGCGGGGCGTGAACACGCTGGACCGCCGGTTCAGGCGCCGGAGCGGCGGCAGTCCGCGGCAGGAAGGCCGTCTGGCCGCAGGCTTCGTGAATGCGACGCTCGTCTTCTGCATCGGGGCGATGGCGGTGCTGGGGGCGCTGGACAGCGGACTGCGCGGGGATCACGTGGTGCTCTACACGAAGTCGCTGCTCGACGGGTTTCTCTCCATTATTTTCGCTTCGACCATGGGCGTGGGGGTGGCCTTCTCGGCGCTCCCGGTTTTCCTGTATCAAGGACTCATCGCGCTGGCTTCGTCCTGGATCGCAGCAGGTCTGGACCCGGGGCTGCTGGACGCGATGATCGTACAGATTACGGCCGTGGGCGGCGTGCTCATCATCGGGGTGGGGATCAACCTGCTCGAACTGCGCCGGATTCATGTGGCGAACCTGCTGCCGGCGCTGGTGTTCGCGGCGCTGGCCGTACCTTTGGCCGCATGGATGTCAGCCTGGTGGACGGGCCTGTAAGAGCAGAAGCCCATGGGCAGGAACGTAAACCAAGCCAAAGAAAGCCGGTCCGCAGGGGACTGGCTTCTTTGGCTCTTCTTACTATAGAAGAATAGATATCTCGCCATGGCTTGACCCTGTCTTCCATCCTACAGCTGCGGCACCCTCCCGCTGTCTCCCTCTCGGTGATGAAGTGATTGTCATTCCTGCGGAGCCGGAGGATCGAGCTGCTCAAGTCCCTGCATATAAGGACGCAAGGCCTTGGGAATGCGGATCGAGCCGTCCACCTGCTGGTGATTTTCGAGCAGCGGAATGAGGATTCTCGGCGAAGCTACCGCCGTGTTGTTCAGCGTGTAGCAGTACCGCAGCTTGCCGTCCGGACCGCGGTAACGTATGCCGGCGCGCCGGGCCTGGAAGTCGAGGAGGCTCGACGACGAGTGGGTCTCCCCGTAGGCTCCTCGGCTCGGCATCCACGTCTCGAGATCGTACTGCTTGTAGGTCTTCTGCGACATATCGCCGGTGCAGACGGCGACGGTCCGGTGTGGCAGCTCCAGAAGGCGGAGCAGGGTCTGGGCATGGCCTGTGATTTCGTGAAGCAGCCTCTCGGCCGTGCCCGGATCCGCCTCGCAGAGCACCACCTGCTCCACCTTGGCGAATTGGTGTACCCGGTAGAGGCCTTGCACGTCCCGGCCGGCCGAACCGACTTCGCTTCGGAAGCAGCTCGACACGGCGGCGAGGCGGATCGGCTGCGCCACGTCGACGGTTTCTCCGCTGTAATAATGCACCAGCGGCACCTCCGAGGTGCCGACCAGGTACAGGTCTTCGCCTTCGAGCCGGTACACCTGGTCTTCGCCCAGCGGGAAGAATCCTGCGTGTGTCAGCGCCTCCGGCCGTACGGCGAGCGGCACCTCCAGCAGAGTGAAGCCGCGGCCGAGCAGCAGGTCCACGGCCAGCTGCTGCACCGCCCGGTGGAGCAGGGCGCCGGCTCCGCGCAGGTAATAGCCGCGGGCGCCGGCCGCTTTGACGCCGCGCGGCACGTCGATGATGCGGTGCAGCTCTCCAAGCGCGACATGGTTCAGCGGCTCGAAGGGGAAGCGTGGGGGCTCGCCCCACCGGGCGGTCTCCACATTGTCCGCGTCCGACCGGCCGCGGGGCGTATCCGCCGAGGGCACGTTCGGCACGCGGAGCAGCAGCGCAGCTCGCTCCTGCTCTACCGCCGACAGGCCCGCCTCCAATACCGACAGCTCCGCGTTAATCTCCTGCACGTTCCGCTTAGCCTCCTCGGCTTCGCTCCGGAGGCCCGCGCGCAGCTGCTGCGCAATCTCCTGCGAGCTGTGGTTGCGGAGGCCGCGCAGCCGCTCCACATCCTGCATCAGGAACCGCCACCGCTCATCGGCCGCGAGCAGCTCCTCCACGTCGAAGGGCAGTCCTTTCAGGTCCGCCGCCTCTTGTACCTTGTCTTTGTTTTCCCGAATCCAGCGAATGTCCAGCATCGTTACCGCGCTCCTTTTGAGTGGGGAATGTCCAAAAAAACACAAAAAGCGCCCTCATCCGTATGGGACGAGGAGCGCTTGGACTCGCGGTGCCACCCAACTTGACCGGACTCCAGGGTCCGATCCATCTTGGTTCCGCGGTAACGGGCGGGTCCGGTTCACTTAGGGGATCGCTCAGGAGCTGAGCTGAGGTCCCTTGACGAGAACGCCTCCGAGTTGGATGCTCTTCATCGGCATAATGGCGGGAATTCATTTGTTGTAGTATACGCTTTTCTCCGGCATTCATCAAGAGGCTTTCACCCGGCGGCGGCGGTGAACCCAGGACATCGGGGGAGGGAGCCGGGACTGCGGGAAAACATCGTTTCAGCAATATTTTCTGGTGGCAGTCCTATCCAAATATGGTATGGTAGACTGGTGATCTTACCCGGCATAGGAGGCACTTGTACTGGAGTTGGAAACACAGCGTAAGCAAAGAAAGATGCAAAGAGGTGAATGTCCCGTGACCTTTGTTAACCGTCTGGCCTGGTTCTTCCGTGAACGGTGGGTATGGTACGCCTGTGCGGTGCTGATGATGGCGCTGGTCAACGTGCTGGGGATTGTGCCGCCCCGCATGATCGGCAGCGTGATCGACCAGATCCGTACGGGCTCGCTGACCGGCGGAGAACTGCAGCGCAGCGTCCTGCTGCTTGCCGGCCTGGCCTGTACTACGTTCGTGATCACCTATCTTTGGGTGACCACCCTGTTCGGCAACTCCCTGCTGCTCGAGCGGATGCTGAGAAGCCGGCTCGTATCGCATTTTATGCGGATGTCGCCTTCCTTCTTCCACCGCAATACGACGGGAGAGCTGATGGCGCTGGCCACCAATGACATTCCGTCGATCGGGCAGACGGCGGGGTATGGGGTGATGACGCTCGTCAATACGATCGTCGGCACTTCGGTCGTGCTCGTGACGATGATCTCCCTGATCTCGTGGAAGCTTATGCTCGCCGCGCTCATTCCGCTCCCGCTGCTTACGCTGCTGATCAGCGTGCTCGGCAAGCAGACAAGGGCCCGGTTCATCGCGGCGCAGGCGGCGTTCGGCCGGATGAACGACCAGGCGCTGGAGTCGATCTCGGGGATGCGGGTCATCCGCTCTTACGTACAGGAAGAACACGATCTGGCTTCCTTCGACCGAGTGACCCAAGACGTCATGCGTCTGAACATCCGGGTGGCGGCGATTCAAGTCCTGTTCCATCCGGCAATCTCGCTCATTGTGGGCATGAGCTTCATCATCGGGATCGGCTATGGGGCCTATCTCGTATTCCATAACGAGATTACGCTCGGTCAGCTCGTCTCGTTCAATATTTATCTCGGCATGCTCATCTGGCCGATGATTGCCTTCGGCGAGTTCATCAACGTGCTGCAGCGCGGCACGGCTTCGGTAGACCGGGTATCGGCGAGCTTCGCCCAGCCTCCCGAAGTGCAGGATCCGGACGTGCCCGCACAGGTGGAACGGCCGGATACCATCGAGCTGCGCAGCCTGACTTTCCGCTATCCCGGCGCGGCGCAGGACAGCCTGAGCGGCGTGTCGCTCCGGCTGGAGCGGGGGCAGACGCTAGGGCTCGTCGGGCGTACCGGCAGCGGCAAGAGTACGCTGCTGAAGCAGCTGCTCCGGTTCTACCCGGTTGATCCGGGTACGGTGCTGTTCTCCGGCGCGGGGATCGAGACGCTGCCGGTCGCACGCATCCGGGGTTGGATCGGGTATGTGCCGCAGGAGCATCTGCTGCTCTCGAAGACCGTACGCGAGAATATCGCCATGGCCCGCCCCGATGCGACACCGGAGGAGGTGGCTCGAGCGATTGCCATGGCTTCGTTCACAGCCGACGTGGAGATGCTTCCCCAGGGTCTGGACACGATCGTCGGCGAGAACGGCGTGATGCTCTCCGGCGGCCAGAAGCAGCGCGTGAGCATCGCGCGGGCGCTGCTTGCCGATCCGGAGATTCTCATTCTCGACGATTCGTTGTCTGCCGTGGATGCGAGGACAGAAAGTGCGATTCTGGAAGCGCTGCGTTCGGAGCGGGCCGGCCGGACGACGCTTATCGCGACCCACCGGCTGTCCGCCGTCATGCACGCGGACCGGATTCTGGTTCTGGATGACGGTCGTATCATCCAAGAAGGGACGCACGAGGAGTTGATGCGGCACGGTGGCTGGTATAAGGAACAGTTCGAGCGCCAGCAGCTCGAAGCCCATCTGCTCGAAACCTAGTCCTCTCCGCCAAGCGGAGGAAGCTACGAGGAAGGAAGTGCCAAGATCACCATGGAACCGCAACCCAATACGGGAGAAACAAGAATCCCGGTGTTCCGCAGGCTGCTGGCCTACGCGCTCCTGTTCAAATACCGGATTGCCGCCGCGCTGCTGGTACTCTGCTGTGCGGTCGGCGCCGAGCTTGCCGGACCGTTTATCGCGAAGACGATCATCGACCGCCACATCGGCGGCATCGCCCAGCCCTGGTACGAATGGACCGGGAAGGATAGAGCCGCGCCGGGCGGCATCGCTCAGGTGGAACTGGACGGAACGGCTTACGTCCGCAAGGATTGGCTGGAAGAAGGCCGTGCGGCGGGAGGATCGGCAGCCGGTCCGGAGTTCTGGAAGGAGGCCCGCATCCTACAACTCAGCAGCGGCATGTATCTGGTCCGCGGCGTGGAGGGAGCCGCGGATGGCTCCTGGTCCGTCACACGGGAGGGGGAAGGAGCGGAAGGCTCGGAGCTTCTCTGGAAGAGCAGGGACGGCGAAGGCCGCGTGTTCCCGGCCCGTAAGCTGACCACGGCAGAGACCGTAGCCTTCTACCGGTACGATATCCCGGCCGTGATTCGGTGGCTGGCGGCTTTCTTCGGTCTGCTGGTGCTCGGCAGCGTGCTCCACTACATCCAGGGCTTTACGCTGCAGTCGACGGCTCTCCGGATTATCCAGCGGATGCGGATGGACCTTATGAATCATATCCAGCGCATGCCGATCCGGTATTTCGATGCGACGCCGATCGGGCAGGTCGTCTCGCGGATCGCGAACGATACGGAGGCGGTCCGGGACTTATTCATGAGCTTCATGGCCACCTTCGTGGTCAGCTCCATTAATATTGTGGGCATCTATATCGCACTGTTCCTGCTGGATTACCGGCTGGCGCTGGTGACGCTGGTGTTCATGCCGTTGTTCGCCGTCGTGATGTACGTGCATCTGAAGTATTCCAAAAAATACATTACGATCATGCGGGCCAGGCTCAGTGACATGAACGCGATGCTGAACGAATCCATTAACGTCATGCCGATTCTACAGGCATTCCGTCAAGAGAAGAGCCGGATGGGCGAGTTCAATGCACTCAATGAAGATCGCTACCGGGCGAATATTAAGCAGATCCGCCTGTTCTCCCTGTCTTCGCGCAACTTCACGGGCCTAGTCGGTTCGCTCTTCACGGCGGGGGCCATCTGGTACTTCGGCGGCCAGTCGCTGCAGACGGCGATCTCGTTCGGGGTGTTCTATGCGTTCATCGATTATACGGGACGGTTCTTCCAGCCGATCATCGGTATCTTCGACCAACTGATGAATGCCCAGCGTGCGGTCGTCTCGGCCGAGAAGGTATTTCATCTGATGGATATGGAAGGCACCGAGGTAGCGAAGAGCGATGAAGTGCCAAGACCGCAGGGACACGTGAAGTTCGACAACGTGACGTTCGCCTACAAAGAGGGCGAGCCGGTGCTGCGGGGCATTACGTTCGAGGCGAACAAAGGGGAGACAGTGGCGCTCGTGGGCCATACCGGATCGGGCAAAAGCTCGATCATGAACCTGCTCCTCGGCTTCTATGAGCCGACGGACGGCGCGATTACGATCGATGGCGAAGAGATCCGCCGGATCTCGAAACAGGCCCTGCGCAAGCATATGGGGATCGTCCTGCAGGATCCGTTCCTGTTCTCCGGCGACATCAAATTCAACGTGTCGCTGTATAACGGGAGCATCGGTCCGGAGCAGGTGCGCAAAGCGCTGGCGGACGTCGGGGCGGCGGACTTCGTGGAGCGGCTGCCGGGCGGCTATGACGAACGCGTGGTGGAGCGGGGCAGTACGCTGTCTGCGGGACAGCGGCAGCTGATCTCCTTCGCGAGGGCGCTTGCCTTCGACCCGGCCATCCTGATCCTCGATGAGGCGACCGCTTCCATCGACAGCGAGACCGAAGGGTTGATCCAGGAGGCGCTGCGTGTGGTCAGTGCCGGCCGCACGACCTTCGTGATCGCCCACCGGCTGTCCACGATCCGCGAGGCGGACCAGATCCTCGTGCTGCACCGCGGCGAGATCGTCGAGCGCGGTACGCATGAGACGCTGATGGCGCTGCAGGGCCGGTACTACCGGATGTATCAGCTGCAGTCCGGGGGCACCGTACAGACGACATCGGCATAGCCTGGCGAGAGGGCATACATGCGATAGGAGAACGAAAAGGACCGCAGCCCGGAGCATGCTCCCCGGCGGCGGTCCTTTTTCGTACGCGGAGCGGATTCAGGCAAGGGATGATCTGCTTGGTTGGTGCCCTTCATTGAATTCAGGCCCGGATCCCTGAGGCGACTGCCGCGGGAATTAGAGCAGGGAGGCCCCGGGTTCCGGGTCGCAGCTGCGGATGACGAGCAGGAGGCCCTCCCGGATGCGTACTGTTCCGGTCTCTTCCACAAGTACGTTGGAGATGCCGAGGGACTGTCCGATGGTTAGCGAAGCTTCGTGGAGCGGATAACGGAAACCTTCGAGGGTGATTCCGTGCACATCGAGGCTCAGCGGCAGCAGCGACACATGGGCGTGCGGGCTTCTGCGCAGCTCGAGCGGCGCGCGGGCGTCCATGAGCTGCAGCTCGTTGAACTCGTCGACGATCCGGCAGGGAATCCCTGCCGCCAGACCGCGGCGAAGCAGATGCACATTCGCCAGGGAATGATCCCATCGGCTGCCGAGTACGCCGGTCATGACAATCTCGCACGCCCCCTGCTCCAGTGCCCAAGTGAAGGCCATCTCCGTGTCGGTCCAATCTTTCATGACCGGATCACAGGAGAGGAAGCGGATGCTGCGTTCCCGTACCCGCTCGCGTTCCTCCCCGCTTACGGAATCGAAGTCGCCGAGCGCCATATCGGGGCGCAGTCCCTGTTCGGTGAGGAAGAGGGCGCCGCGGTCCGCGCCGATCAGCTGGTCCCCTTCCTGAAGAATCCGGAGGGCCCAGGGGCCGAGCGTCCCTCCGGAGAAGATGACATAACGCGCCGGAGCGCTCATATAAGGGATCTGTCCTTTCCTATATGGCTGTTATCGATCATCTGCTCATTGTACCACACTCGCTTGGGAAGGATAGAGGTAGGTGCTGCAGCTGCGGGATCAGCCGGTAAGGTGTGATAGAATCCGGCCGGCAGGACGGGTCTCGGGACGCATACAAGGCGGGCTGCCGGGGTAATAAGTAGAGAAACCGGATCCGCAGAGGATCCCGGACGAAGGAGGCGGACGCTGTGAAAATCAAAGGTCGGTATGTAAATCTGGATGGCATCCGGTTGCGTAAAAAGCTGCCTTTTATACAGAAGTGGCGCAAGGAACGTAAGAAAATCAAGCTGAAAGACCGGAGTTATGTGGTGCCCCAATGCGAGCAAAAACAGGTCGAATTCCTGAAGACGAACCATACGGAACCGACGATGACCTGGATCGGCCACTCTTCTTTCCTGCTGCAGATGGAGGGCAAGAACCTGCTCACCGACCCGGTATGGGCGCAGCGGATGGGGCTGGAGAAACGTCTGGCACCGCCCGGACTGCTCCCGGAGGATCTGCCCCGGATCGATGCCGTCCTGCTGTCGCACAGCCACTACGACCATATGGATACCGCTTCGCTGCGGACGGTTCATCGGCATAACCCGGGCGTTCAGATGCTGGTGCCGGCGGGGCTCGGGAAGAAGCTGCGGAGCATGGGGATTCAGCGGATTACGGAAGTGAACTGGTGGGATACGGTGAGACTGGACAGCTTGGAGCTGCACTTTGTACCGGCGCAGCATTGGACGCGGAGGACGCTGTTCGATACGAACGCATCTCATTGGGGAGGCTGGGTGCTGCGGCCTGTGACGCATCACGGGGAGCGGCTGGCGGTTTATTTTGTGGGGGACAGTGCTTATTTTGGAGGGTTCAAAACGATAGGCGAGCGCTTTCGGATTCAGTGGGCGCTGATGCCGATCGGGGCCTACGACCCCGAGTGGTATACCGGCAAACAGCATGTGAATCCGGAGGAAGCGGTACAGGCCTTCATCGATTGCGGAGCTCAGGTGTGCGTGCCGATGCACTACGGCACCTTTCGGCTGGCGGACGACACCCCGCGCGAAGCGCTCGACCGGCTTCACGCGGAGTGGACGCGCCAAGGTCTGCCGCCTGAGCGGCTGAGAGTGCTCACCTTCGGCGAGACGATCCGGCCGCTGGCCGAAGTCGCGAGTGGCGGCTTGCGCTAGCTAGGAGCGTTCGCGGCGGGCCATCTGCTGCCAGACCGAACCCGCGGCTTCCTCGCCGCCTTCGATCCGCTCCAGCGCCATGCGGATCTGCATACGGACTTCGAATTCAGGCTCGTCTTCGGCCGCCTGGAGCGCAGGAAGCGCCTGCTCGTCTCCAACCTCATAGAGGAAGCGAGCGGCCCGCCAGCGTACCAGCTTGTTGGGGTCGGAGAGTGCCCCGATCATCGCTTCCTGCGCTGCAGGGTCGCCGAGGTCGGACAGCGTGTCTCCCGCCGTCCGGCGGACAGAAGGGGAGGGATCCTTCAAGGCACGGTAGAGGTGCGGCAGCACGGAGGGATCCTTCAGATCGCCGAGATAGACGGAAGCGAGGCGCCGGACTGCGGCCTGTTCGTCGTCCAATGCCGTCAGAAGCAGCGGCAGCGTTTCGGCGGACGGTTGAATCTGGCGGAGCGCCGCATAGCGCTCTTTCCACTCAGGCGAACGCAGCAGCGCTTCAGCCTCCGCGTAAGAGAGTACCCTGCGTGTCTTCGCGGCGCGCTGCTGGGCGTCTCCCGTTCCGGCACCGGCCGCAGCCTCGGCCGCCAGCTCTTCGAGCTGGGCATCGGAATAGGCAGCATCCAGTTCCTGGAGCACCTCGTCCAGCACTTCCTGCAGCGAGCCGTAGCGGGTATCCCACTCCTCCAAGGTGCGTTCCTTGATGAGGTTGGGGGAAGCTGAGGCCGCCCGGATGGCCGTATCGCTGAAGCGGGCAGGGAGCGCGGCACGCTGTTCTTCATCGCCGCTCGCCACGCGCACTTGCAGTGGAATGCCGCGGAAGTGCTGCAGGTAGACATGCACTTCGCCATAGGAGGTTCCTGCGATTACCGCCTCTCCGTCTTGGGCATTTGATGCCTGGGGAGAGGTTGTTGTGCTGCCCTGGGCCGATCCGGCCACAGCTGTGGTACCGAGCACTTCCCTGACGGCTGCAAGGATTTGGCCCCAGTCTCCTTTGGGGAGCCGGTCTACAGCAATGAAATCCGCCGCGCGGTAGAATGCCTTCACGCCATCGATCGCGAGCAGGCGCTGCAGTTCGGGCGTGGGGGCTTCCGCGGCCTGTTCCCGGTTGTAGGTCTCGCGGATACCGCCCGGCAGCGACTCGCTCATATTGATCTTCATGGTATTGGGACTGGGTGTCGGTTCAATGGATACGATGGGCATCGTGAAAAAACTCCTTCTATTATATATAACGTTCCTGGAGGATCCGCAGATGGTGCAGTTCGTGACCGGCAATAATGTGAGCCAGCGCACGGGCCGTAATTGGAAAGCCGCTTAACGAACCTTCGCGGAGCCAGTCGTCCGGACGGAGGCCGGCTATCAAACTTAGCGTAGCCTGTCGAACAAGGGTTAATTCATCGGCGAGCTGACCGACAGACCAATCGTCGAAAGATGCGCCGCGATTGAACAGATCCTGGTCGAATCCCGGCAGGGGGGTGGTATCGCCCCTGGCAATCCGCAGCAGCCGGTAGCTCATGATCCGCTCCGTATCGGCCATGTGGCCGAGCAGCTCTTTGACACTCCATTTGTCTTCCGCGTACCGGTGGAGAGCTTGTTCTTCGGACAGCCCCCGTACGAGGGCGGCGGTTTGGTGTAACTGCTCCTGGAGATGGCCGGAGAGATTCTCTTTGGGCGCCTGAGCGATATATCCTGCGTAGAACTCATTGTACTCGGTTGGTGCGGGCAAGGTTAAAGCCATAGGTATTCCTCCTGAAAGGTCTGAATTTTGTTGAAAAAGGACCATCGGCCTCGCGAGAGGCCTTCGGTCCTTGGTTGTCTGAATGTATTCCTATCGTAATTTGTATCGCATGCGTATACCGTATACCCTAGGACAGCTGCGATCAGTCGAGATCCAGCAAGTTCCGGTGAAGGTATGTATCATCCAACGCTTTTGTCAGATCAAATACCGTATGGGCGAGATCGAGATTCTCGAACACATGCTCACAGGAATCTTTGTAGGCCATTTCTTCCTCATAATGGGACATATAGCGCTCAATGAGTTCCGGAGTGTCGCCCCGTGCCTGCTCCCGCTTCAGCACCGTATCGCGGTCGGCATAGATGAAGATCCGCACGACCCGGTCACCATAGACCTTCTTCAGAGCTTCCGCCCCGAAGCGGTTTAATACCAGGAAGACCGCACCTAATGATTGGAGCTGCGAAGCGACATCGGCTTCTTTGATGCCGTAGCAGTTTCCGTCGATCTCAATGACTTCGATAAATTCTTGTTTCTCCTCGGCCGCTTTGAATTCTTCTTGGGAAACAAAGTGATAGTCCTGCCCGTCAACTTCGGATGAGCGCGGAGGGCGTGTCGTATACGATATAACCTGCTTTACGCCTAACGTACTTCCGGACATCTGGGCGACCGTTCGGCGTCCTGCGCCGTTCGGACCGGTGAATACAAAAATCAGCTCTTTGTCTTTTAGTTCGTACATGGAAACCCTCCTTCGTATTTGAAGTGCAGTTCCTTGCCGGGTGGGCCTACCTTTATTTTACATGGTTTCGCAGATGAGGTAAAGGGATCGCTTTCATGGCCTATCTGCCGCGCTTGCGCCCGACCGGTGCTCCGCTGCGCCCGGCCGGCTTGGATCCGCGCCCTGCGCCGCCCTGCGGTGCTCCGCCGCCCGGCCGTCCGCCCCGCGCTCCGCGCTCGCCGCCTGGCCGCGGGCTGCTGCTCCAGCGCTCGCCGCCGCCTGCGCGCGCTCCACCAGCTGCGCCGCGACCGCCCGCCGTGCTGCGTCCCGCGCCGCGGCTCTCGCCATCACGCTCGCCGCTGCCCTGCGTGCCGTTCCACGGCAGCGCGCCGCCGCCGCTGCGCGTGCCCGCTGCCGGGCGTCCGCCAGCTGCGCTGCTGCGCCCGCCGACCGGTGCTCCGCCCCAGCGCTCCGCCGAGTCGCCGCCGCGTCCAGCTGCACCGCGCCCGCCAGCTGCGCTGCTGCGCCCGCCGCTTGGTGCTCCGCCCCAGCGCTCCGCCGAGTCGCCGCCGCGTCCAGCTGCACCGCGCCCGCCAGCTGCGCTGCTGCGCCCGCCGCTTGGTGCTCCGCTGCGCCCGCCGCCCGGTGCTCCGCCCCAGCGCTCCGCCGAGTCGCCACCGCGTCCAGC
This sequence comes from Paenibacillus caseinilyticus, assembly GCF_027533645.1. Taxonomy (GTDB): domain Bacteria; phylum Bacillota; class Bacilli; order Paenibacillales; family NBRC-103111; genus Paenibacillus_G; species Paenibacillus_G caseinilyticus. The sequence goes on along the minus strand of NZ_JAQAGY010000027.1, from coordinate 18,451 downwards.
TGCACCGCGACCGCCAGCCGCACCACGTGCCCCGGCGCCGCGCCCTGCAGCGCCCCGCGCTCCGCGACCGCCCGCCGTGCGGGCTTCGCCCCGGCGTCCGCCGCGTTCCCCGCGCTCATCCGCGCGCGTCTCGGCCAGCGCGCTTGCGCTGCGGCCTGTCCGCTTTACGAGCGACATCTTGATGCCCTTCTCGATGGCCTCCAGGTGGAAGGCGTCCCGCGGTGAGACGAAGGTAATCGCCTTGCCGGTCTGTCCTGCGCGTCCGGTCCGGCCGATCCGGTGAATGTATCCTTCCGCATCATGCGGAATGTCGTAGTTGTACACGTGGGTGATGCCCTCGACATCCAGACCCCTGGCTGCAATATCGGTAGCCACCAGGAACTGGAGTTTGGCATCGCGGAACCGTTTCATCACCTGCTCGCGCTTCGCTTGAGAGAGGTCCCCGTGGAGCTCGTCCACCGCGTAGCCGCGCTCGTCCAGTTCTTCGCGCAGCTTCGTCGCACGCAGCTTGGTGCGGCAGAAGATCATGCCGAGGAAGGGAGGATCTTCTTCCATCGCTTTGCAGAGGGCGTCTAGCTTGCCGCGGTCTGTCGTCTGCACAACGATCTGTTCGATTTCATCGAGCGTCACGCGCTTAGCCTTCACTTCGATTTCAACCGGCGGCTTCATATACTCCTTGGCCAGCTGGCGTACCCGCTGGGGCATGGTAGCTGAGAAGAGCAGCGTCTGACGGCGGGTCGGCGTGACCGAGATGATCTCGACGACCTCGGGCAGGAAGCCCATGTGGAGCATTTGGTCGGCTTCGTCGAGGACCAAGGTAGAGAGCTTGTGCAGCTGCACCGTTTCGCGGCGGATGTGATCGAGCAGGCGTCCAGGTGTCGCCACGATGATATGAATCGCGCCTTCGAGCTTGCGGATCTGCCGTTCGACATCCTGGCCGCCGTAGGCCGACAGCACCCGGATCTCCTTCAGGGGAGCCCAGCGTGCGACTTCTTCCGTAATCTGAATGGCAAGCTCCCGGGTAGGGGTCACGATAAGTGCCTGTACATGCGGGCGGTTCGGATCGATGCTCTCGAGAATCGGCAGGACGAATGCCAGTGTCTTCCCGGTGCCCGTCTGGGCCTGGGCTATGACATCATGCCCGGCGAGAACCGAGGGGATCGCTTCCCGCTGAATCGGCGTGGGTTCGTTGTACCCGTGTTTGTGCAATGCTTCGGCGAGCTCTTGGCTGACGCCTAGGGCTTGAAATTCGTTTTTCTTCATTAAATAAGTCTCCCCGCTGTTTTAAGTATCTTCGACTATTTTCAACTTCCCGGCGGTTGTACATACCTATATATAGGAAGCTTCTTGGTGGGATTCGTACGGAGTGGGTTCCTTTGCTTCGTTAACATCTTCATAGCCGCCCGTGGGCCTGATGGATGAGGCTTGGCGGTGTGTAGGGTCAGGAGCAGAACAATCCAATTCTATCCACATTATCTTACACATTCTACAGGATGCCGGTATAAAAAGAAACAGCACAAGGCCAAATGGCAGCCCTGTGCAGGAAGCAGTATGCTTCAGTATTCGCGTCCGTTCGTTTCCGATTGATTCGGGATTGTCGGATCTGTACCGAAAGTACGTTCCATGGATCGCACGAAATCCGGTATGAACGGGCTGAGGGAGCGTTCGTGCCAGCTCTCTTGCGCCAGTCTGGTGAATTGTTCCACGATGCTGCGGTTGGCTGTAATGTATACGTCTTGGATGGCCGGTTCCACCGTGCGGATTTTCTCCGCGATTTTTTGTTTAAACAAGTGGGAGATATGCTCATGGTGCGTCTCCGTTTGAGCACCGCTCACCCCGTGGATCAGCTGGGTCGGGGCTACGCTGAGATTCCGGAAGTCGGCATCCGGGGCCTCGCCGCGGGAGCGCCCGTCCTTGTTGCTGTCTTCCGAAGGGTTGTCCCCGCCATGAGTTCCGCTGGCTGTGCTGTCCATGGTGATGGCCGTATAGGCTACCCCGTCGCCAACAAGCACGATAGCCGAGTTGACACCGTACATGGCGGCTACCTGATCCGAGAGATTCTGGTTCATTTCCAGTTTGGTTACTTTATGGGATACCGGGGCATACTGCTGCTGAGTCTGATAAGCGCGGGACGTATCTTGTCTCGGCATATCACGCCGGCTGCCGTAATTGTTGGCACTGTTGTAATCGTACCATGAGTAGCAGCCCGTCATGAAGGTAACGGCGTAGAATGAGAAGATCAGACCGGCGAGACGTAGAGAGCGAGCCATGGTTGTTCCTCCTTTGAACCGGATGGTCGTGATTAAGGAATCGGCAGAACGGATGGTATACCGTCGTGGCAAATGCGGAATTCTCCTTAACTAGGATGGGTCGCGGCAGGGCAAATCATGCGGAAGGGAAAGGGGGTCCAGAACATGCATAAAAGCACCGCTTAATGGAAATAACCAAAGAGAGGCAGAACGCTTAAACCCATGAAAAATCTGCACTTCCGAACAATTTGTGAACTCTCTGAGATTCATTGACAAAAAAGAGACACGAATTTATAGTTAATATGGTGATCAGGCGTATTGACAAGATATGACCTTTTTTGTACGAAAAATATTTGCTTTCTAAGGTGGGATTGATAAGATGATTCGATGGCAAAATCTGTGGCGTTTCATCCCTCTTTTCGGGTTGATGATGTTGCTGTTAACGGGGTGCGGCGACGATACGATTTCCGCCTTAAGACCGAGAGGTCCCGTAGCCAGAGACCAGCTCTTCCTCATGAAGCTCAGCTTTGGGATTATGCTGCTGGTTGTCGTGGTCGTATTCGTACTTTACTTGTATGTTCTCGTTCGCTTCAGAAAGAAAAAGAGCGATAAAGACATCATTCCGAAGCAAGTGGAAGGCAGTCATACGCTCGAGATTATTTGGACGGTAGTTCCGATTATCCTTCTCCTGATTCTCGCCGTGCCTACAGTTAAGTACACGTTCCAGGTTCTAGAAGACCACAGAGACAACAAAGACGCGCTGCATGTTAAGGTCACTGCACACGCGTTCTGGTGGCAATTCGAGTATCCAACGCTCGGCATCTCTACGGCCCAAGATCTTGTCATCCCCACCGGTAAGAAGATTGCATTCGAAATTACATCGGCTGACGTGAAGCACTCCTTCTGGGTTCCGTCGCTCGGCGGTAAGATGGACACGAACCCTGGACTGAACAACGTATTTTATCTCCAGGCCGATGATGTAGACACATTCAAAGGCAAGTGTGCTGAGCTTTGCGGTGCATCCCACGCCCTGATGGACTTTAAAGTGAAATCGCTTGATCCAGCGGCATTCGATCAATGGGTTGCTGATCTGAAGACCCCTTCGGTCGTACCTGCGGATGCCAAAGCGGGCGAGACGCTCTTCAAAGACAACTGCCTCTCCTGTCACGCGGTTAACGCAGGGGGACTGGGTGCCGGTCCGAACTTGAACGGCTTCGCTTCCCGCGAGATGGTTGCGGGTATCCTTCCGCACAATGACAAGAGCCTGCACGAGTGGATCTCCGATCCGCAATCCGTTAAGCCGGGCGCAAGAATGCCTGCCTTCGGAGCGAACCCGATCGAGCCGATTCCGGGCAGCAAGCCGCTTCAAGAACAGCAGATCAACGACATTATTAAATATCTGAACACGCTGACTGTGAAGTAAGAGCATCAGGGAATAAAGGAGGTTTCAAACGGTGGCTCACGCACACACGGTAAAACGTCACACCGGGCTAATGGACTGGCTTACCACGGTGGACCATAAAAAGATCGGAATACTTTACCTGCTGGCAGGGGGGATATTCTTCCTGTTTGGTGGTTTGGAAGCGATCTTAATCCGGATTCAACTGGCTTATCCGGACCAAAAAATCTTCATCGGCGATACATTCAATGCGCTTACGACGATGCATGGTACGACGATGATCTTCTTTGCGGCGATGCCTGTTATTTTCGCCTTTATGAATGCGGTTGTGCCGCTGCAGATTGGTGCGCGCGACGTAGCGTTTCCTTTCGTGAACGCACTGGGTTTTTGGTTGTTCTTCTTCGGTGGAGTGCTGCTTAACACCTCCTGGGTCCTCGGAAGCGTGCCGGCAGCAGGCTGGACCGCTTACCCGCCGCTCTCGGGTCTGGTGCATGGTGAAGCCGGCACGTTCCAAGGCGGTATGGACTTCTATGTGCTGGGTCTGCAGATTGCAGGTCTCGGTACGCTGATCGGCGGTATCAACTTCCTGGTTACGATCATTAACATGCGTGCCCCAGGCATGACTTACATGAGAATGCCGATGTTTACCTGGACGGCATTCATCACTTCGCTGCTGATCCTGTTCGCTTTCCCTGCGATCACGGTAGGCTTGGTTGAATTGATGTTTGACCGGATCTTCGGCGGCGGATTCTTTGATGTCAGCAAAGGCGGTAACCCGGTTCTCTGGGAGCATATCTTCTGGATCTTTGGTCACCCTGAGGTTTATATCCTGATTCTGCCGGCCTTCGGTATTATCTCGGATATCGTCTCGACCTTTTCGAGAAAACGCCTCTTCGGTTACAGCTCCATGGTATTTGCAACAGCTTTGATCGGTTTCCTGGGCTTCATGGTCTGGGCGCATCATATGTTTACAACAGGGATCGGCCCTGTCGGGGACGCGATCTTCGGGGTTGCCACAATGGCGATCGCCGTACCTACCGGCGTTAAAATCTTTAACTGGCTGTTCACCCTGTGGGGCGGCCAAATCCGGTTCACTACAGCAAACATTTTCGCTACAGCCTTTATCCCGACGTTTGTTATGGGTGGGGTTACCGGGGTTATGCTTGCGGTTCCTGCGGCAGACTTCCAGTATCACGATACGTATTTCGTAGTAGCTCACTTCCACTATGTTATCGTCGGCGGTCTCGTACTCGGTCTGTTTGCGGCTTCGTACTACTGGTGGCCGAAGATGTTCGGCCGTCTCCTGAACGAGACGCTGGGCAAGATCCACTTCTGGACCTTCTTCATCGGGTTCCACATGACATTCTTCCCGCAGCACTTCCTGGGTCTTATGGGGATGCCGCGCCGGGTATTTACATATCAGCCGGGGGTCGGATTGGAGACCGGTAACATGGTATCCACAATCGGCGCCTTCCTGATGGGTATCGGTACGATCGTATTCCTTATCAACATTATTGCGACAGCAAGCAAACCGGCTAATGCACCGGCTGACCCTTGGGACGGCCGTACGCTGGAGTGGGCGATTCCTTCACCTCCGCCGGAGTATAACTTCAAGCAGACACCTCTTGTTCGCGGCTTTGATGCTTTCTGGAAAGAGAAGATGGCCGGCAACAAAGAGATGACGCCTGCAGAGCCAGTCGGTTCGATTCATATGCCATCGCCTTCCATTCTGCCGTTTGTTATGTCTGTCGGTCTGTTCATCTCGGGGTACGGGTTTATGTACCACCACTACCTCATCAGCATCGCAGGATTGGTGATCACGTTCGTCTGTATGTTCCTGCGTTCCGTTTATGATGATGCAGGTTTCCACATCGAGCCTGAAGAGCTTAACGATAAGGGGGTTAAGGCATGAGTGCACATCATGAAGTAGGCGGCGCCCTGCCACCTCACGCCGAGACGGCAACGCTCGAAGGCAAGAATAAGGTACTCGGCTTCTGGTTGTTCCTTGGCGGCGAGTGCGTACTCTTCGGTACGCTCTTCGCTTCCTTCATCGCCCTCCGGAACCAAGTGCCGGACGGCCCTACGGGACAGCACTTGTTCTCGCTGGATCTCGTTGCGATCTCTACGTTCATTCTCTTGACGAGTTCTTTGACAAGCGTATTCGCTACGATGGCTTTACACCGCGGCGACTTGAAGAAAGTTCAGCTTTGGATGGCCATTACCGTTCTGTTCGGTCTGTCCTTCCTGGGTCTTGAAGTGTATGAGTTCTTCCACTATGTACATGAAGGCCATACATTTACGAAGAGTGCGTTTGCTTCTTCCTTCTATACGCTGGTCGGTTTCCACGGCGGTCACGTTGCCTTCGGCGTATTATGGATTACGCTGCTGATCATCCAGTCGTTCAAGAAGGGCTTGACGGTCGTAACAGCTCCGAAATTCTACGTAGCAGGCCTGTACTGGCACTTTATCGACGTTGTCTGGGTATTTATCTTCACGGTCGTATACCTGATGGGGAAGGTGGGTCCGTAAATGAGCAGCCAACACCACACGTCTTCGCCAACTGAGCGACACCGCTTGGAAGGCCCAAGGAACCACTACTTGTCCTATCTGATTTCAATCATTTTGACCATGATCTCCTTCGCTGTTGTCCTGTATGGAGGTCTGGACCGGTCGTTTATTATCTTCTTTATCGTCGGCATCGGTGTAGTGCAAGTGATATTCCAGCTTGCTTATTGGATGCATATGAAGGAACGGGGCCACATGTTCCCGATTGCCGGACTCGCCTTCGGCGCTTTTGTAGCTCTATCGGCTGTAGCTGCTGCAGTATACTGGGTTTGGTGGTAAGAGTAGGAGAGGTCGCTTACGATAGTAAGGCGCCTCTCCTTTTATCTATTTTGTTGTTGTCGAAAAATTTCGCAAATTAGACAAACCTTATGATCTTCAGGAAAAGGAAGGAGTTGCTGCTGTCATGTCAACTCATGCCTCTCATAGCAGCCATAGTGCGGATCCTTCGTTTGCCGCGCTGTGGAGTCCCGGCCTGCTGTTGTTGTTCATTGTTGCCGGTATCCTGTATACGCTTGCCGTAGGCCGCTGGCGTAAAGATATACCAGACAGTGAGCCGGTGCCGTTCAAACAAAAGATGTGGTTTTGGATAGGGCTGGCTTTGTGGTATGCTGCTGAGGGAAGCCCTCTTTCTTACTATGGGCATCATTTGTACTTCAGCGTCCATATGTTCCAGCAGTCCATTCTGTATCTCATTATGCCGCCAATTCTTCTGTTGGGCACACCCGCATGGCTGCTTCGTTCGGTAATTCGTACGGAAAAAGCCAAGCGTTTTCTCTGGTGGGTTACTTCCCCTGTACTTGCGCTGTTCTTCTTCAATTTCATCTTCTCCATGTACCATATTCCGATGGTGATGGATTGGCTAATGGCTAGACCGGCTGCGCTATTTGCTTACAAGGCCGTATTCCTGGTCTCCGCTTTTCAATTGTGGTTCCCGGTGTTCACGCCGCTTCCGGAACTAGGAAGAATGTCCGAGCTTAAGAAGATGGGGTATATTTTCTTGAACGGCGTGCTATTAACTCCCGCATGCGCTTTGATCATTTTTGCCGGCAAGCCTATGTACGAGATGTATGCGGCCGTTCCGCCGGAGCTCTTGTACCTGCCTATGGTGGACGATCAGCAGCTGGGCGGCGTCATCATGAAGATCGTGCAGGAGATCGTGTACGGATGGGCTCTCTGGTATACCTTCTTCCGCTGGTATCGTACCGAACGCAGGCAGGATGACGAAGAAGAGCTTACGGAACAGGCGTATATCTCTGCTGCCGGATCCATCAACCGTGCATAGACTTACATTATTCAAGCAGCAGGCTGCCCTACAGCCTGCCCTACATAGAAACGGGTGGAATGTATTGTGAATGTACCCATACTGCCGACGATCTCAACCCTGTTTATCGTCATCAGCGCCATCTTCGTAGCCTTCGGGTGGTACCATATCCTACGGGGGAATCGGGAGACGCACCAAAAATTGATGCTGTGGGGAGCCTTTTTTGCTCTTGCTTTCTTCCTCGTGTATGCGAGCCGGACGATCTTCTCAGGCAACACCACGTTCGGAGGACCGGAGGAACTGAAGCTGGCTTACCATTTGTTCCTGTTCTTTCATATCTTGCTCGCGACGTCTGCAGCGGTATTCGGCATCATTACTCTGCTGCACGCCTTTAATAAGCGATTCGCTAAGCACAAGAAGATTGGCCGCTGGACGGCCGTGATCTGGCTGCTGACTGCACCGACCGGTGTGGTGGTCTATATCTTGCTCTATGTCCTATATCCCGGCGGGGAGACCAAGCCGATGATCGATGCCATTCTGGGCACATAAGTGCAGACAAGTATAAGAACGAAACACACACGCAAAAAACCTGTTGAGTCCTCCATTTGGGAATCAGCAGGTTTTTTTGTGATCACAGCTGGTTGGTTTGCGCCAGGTTTCAGAGATAAGATGACACCGGCATGCCTGCCGCCGTTACTCTCCGATTCGGCTGGAGAGCTCTTCCTTCGTAGTCCACCAGAGCCCCGCGCATTCCGGTACGGTAGGGTTGCCGGCGGCAGCTACCCGATCTGCGAGCTCGCCATCGAAAAAGAACCGCGTCAATTCTTCGGCTTCCTGTGGTGAGTCGAACGTGTAATCGGTCCGGATCCAGCGGTGCTGGAATCCGTACCTGTGCTCCAACTGCCCGTAATAGTTCAGCAGTAAAACTGGCGGGTGAGGGGTCTCATATCCGGTTCCCATGGTCTCCAGGAGAATGACCGTACCGCCAGGCCGAAGGACCCGGTACATTTCGTCCATGGCCCTCTCCAGGTTGAGCTCCCAGTCAGGACTATTGCTGCTGGCCAAATAGCATACGCTCCAACCGGAGACGATAAGGTCTACGGATGCGTTACCTAGCGGGAGGGCGCGATGGTCCGCGGCTGCTGTAACCAAGCGCGGATGATATTCCGTGGGTATGCGCTGGGTGAGTAAATCCAGCATGGCGGCAGAGAGATCGGTGGCAGTCAGACTTCGGGCTTCGGGGACAAGAAAAGAACTGAGACGCCCGGTTCCGGCTCCCATATCGAGAATGTCGAGTCCCCGGTAGGGCCGGATCCGGGAGATCACGTCCGACAGATCCGGCTGGGCAGCAATCATCCGGTGATACTGTGCGGCCTGAGAAGCATAGATTACATCATGGTTTGGCATGGCGAAGCCTCCTTGGGTGTGGTAGAACCCAAGCATAAACCTTAACGTAACGGCAAGGTCAAGTGGCCCTCATCCCGAGCAATCCGGCCGTGCGGGCATAGAGTTCCCTCAGTTCTTGAGGGGACAGCGAGGCTGCCTGGTGTTCGAAGGTCACGTGAAACCGGGAATTGCGTGCGGCCAGATAAGCCAGATAGGCGGCTGCATCTCCATAACCTGGATCCTCGTCTTGTGAAGAGAGGACGGGTTGATGATTATAGAAGCGGTCCTCCGCATACTGTACATTGCTGTAGTGTACGAGATACACGGATGAAGCTGCGGCATCAAGCCAGCCATACGGATCGAAGCCGGCGCTAATTCTGGATGCAATATCAAGCCGCGCTGTATCGACTACCAGCTCGATCTCCGGGTACTTATGGAACATGTCGATACCTGAGCCTTCATAGCCGCCGAAGAAGTCATGCTCGAGCACGATGCGCTGGCCGTAGTGATGCTGAAGTTGGCACAACCCGTCGAACAGCCGATGGGACAGCTCGCGAAAAGCTCGTTCGGAGAGACGGTTCGTATCATACCGCTGCCCTGCTACTGGCAGATTGCTGTAATGAATCCGGTCCATGGGGCCGAATAGGGGAAGGAATGGGTAATGGTAGAGGATGTACTCGGCACCGATCTCTGCGGCCAGCCGTACTTCTTGTTCCACTCTCTGCAGCGCTTCGGCCCGTTCTGCTTCATCCGGGGAAGTGAGTCGGGGCAGCGTATAACCCTTGCCGCCAAGAATAGGTCCATGCACTCCGAATGCCAAATGCTCGGCAGTGCAAAAGGAGCTCAGCTCAAGCAGCGCTTCCCTGTCCTGGAACTGGGAAATCTCCATCCCGCTGATCGGTTCCAAGCCATACCGCTGCCAATCTTCCGGGCGGAAGGAATGCCACATCCCGATCTGGAGACGTCTTCGTCTGATGGTCGATCCCTCCTGCTCTATGTTGACTATAATAGAAAAAGAATGTGGTTTTCACAACGAGGTTGATCCACCCTCATTGTATCATCTGGGATTTCTTGTTTTAATCCCATGATCCGTCATTTAACGAAGCATAGAGAGGGCTGGGTCTGACGCATAGTATGAAGAGGGTATAGTGGCAACAGGGCGTCTTTGCGGTATAAAAAAAGGCTGCCATAGGCAGCCTGAAGCTTCGTGCGGGGAGCGGAGGATTAACGCAGGGCACTGCCGCCAAAGATGAAGCGGTATTCCCAGTGTTTGCCGGCGATCGTATCGATACGCACACCTCCGGAATCCTTGGAGTACGTATGAAGCACTTTGCCGTCGCCGAGATAGATGCCGACATGCGTTATGGTTTGGCCGGCCTTGTTGGTGGGATAAACCGATGCGCTGCCGCCCTTGTAGCTCATGAAGAACATGAGATCACCGGCCTTCAGATTATGCCAATCCGTCGTCGTCTTCCCGATCGCCTTGACATAATCGCCTTGCGAGCGGGAGCTGCTCGGCAGTGTTACGCCGAGCGCATCCTTGAACGCTTGGCGCACGAAGTCCGAGCAGTCAAAGGTACGTGTATTGGAACGGTCCGAGCCGTATTCGTACGGTGTACCGAGATACGCTTTGCCCGCGGCGATAACTTTGCTTACGGCCGCACTGGAATACGATCCGGCGGCGGAAGAAGAAGTGACGGCCGGGGTACCCGTCGGGACGGTTCCGCTTGTGCTGATATACTTGCTGCTAGTGGAGATATAGCCTACCTGGCCGCTAGCGCTGCGCACTTGGTACCAGTAAGCATTGACCTTGCTGAGGATTTCGACGGTTTCGCCGGTTTTAATATATCCGTAGCTGCTTGCGCCCGTATCCGGCTGGCTTCGGAAGTTCACACTGCTCACGATCGAGGCACTGGCTGCATGAGCGTCCTGCGCCAAGAAGGCAGTTGATCCAAGCGTTATCGTAGTGGCAAGCATCATGATCGTCAGTTGCTTTTTCATAGTCCGTATTCCCTCCTGAGTTGTCTAAGTTGAGTGCATTAACAATGGGCTTCGGGCAGTACATATGCAGTGTTGACATCGCTTGTCCCTCCCCCCACAATGGAAGCATGGAGCAGGATAGGAGATGGATGGACAACCATGGATAGTTGGGTCTGGGGACCTCTGGTCATACAACACAGTCTGCTAGTTACGCTATTCTCCGCCGCTGCAGGGTACGGGCTCCTCCGATGGAGGTTGCGCGGTACCGGCATGGGGAAGGCTGTAGGAGAGGGGGTACAGACGGCTCTGCTCTTATGGGTGCTGGTGTGGAAGTTCAGCTTCCTCTTATGGGAGGGAGCGAATGTGCTGGAGCAGCCTGCATCTCTCCTGTACTTTAATGGAGGCATCCGAGGCATAGGACTGGCTGCCATTATATCGGGCTTGTACCTGATTTATGCGGTGGAGCGGAAGCGGCTTGACCGCACCCTGTATATCGATTCGCTGCTATTGGCGCTTTTGGGAGGGTACTCTCTCCGTACCGCCCTCATGCTGCTCATCGATTCGGGTGAGATCGGCGTTCGCGGGCCGGTTGTTCTGTTGGCCGCGGCTTCCGCGCTGATATGGTTACGTTATAAGCCGGGCCCGACACTGCTCTCACCCGTAAGGCGGGCTGCGGGACTCCTTGCGGCTTATGCGCTGGTCATCACCTTGACTGGTTACGTGGGAGAGAAGTCGCAGGCCGGTGTATCTGCTTCGGCAGAGGCCGAGGTCGGCTTGAAGGTTGGGCAGCAGGCCCCCGATTGGGCCCTGGAGGCCCTGGACGGCAGCTCCGTCAGCCTGTCCTCTTACCGCGGCCGCACCGTGATTGTGAACTTCTGGGCGACTTGGTGCCCCCCATGCCGCGCCGAAATGCCGCATCTGCAGACATATCATGCGGCACAGGCAGATGACGGGCCGGTCCTGCTTGGTATCAATGCCACTACGACCGAAGCCAGCGTACCGGTGGTCGCCAGTTGGATCGATTCATGGAAGATCACCTTCCCGATCCTCCTCGATAAAGAGGGTACAGTGACGGATAACTACGGTATCCATTCTTATCCGACGACCTACGTTATCGACGGGGACGGAATCATTCGCTTCAAGCAAGCGGGCCCCATGACTGTGGAGATGCTGGAGGACGCTGCGGCCAAGGCCAAGTGAAGCGCCTCTCTGCCTCTCAAACTATAAAGGCTCAGGCGGGCCCGTATCAATGGGAATTGCCCCCTGACGCTGCGGGAGCCGGGTGGAATCCTTGGCACAGCAACCTTCTTCTATAAAATTTCGCTATAAGGCTATCTTTTCTTTTTAATTGGATTAGCATGGCAGGGCGTGGTAACATAGGGTTATTGACAGGTCACATTGAGCTCATTGGTACATCATTTTAGGGCAAAGGGTGGGATTGTGCGTGGCACAGACGAGCATTATCTTGCGGATTGAGTTGGATCATAACCACATTACATTCGGTGAAGTGGCGGCGACCATAGGAAAAGCGGGCGGGGACATTACGTCCATCGACGTTATTCGCCCAGGCAAGGATTCCTCGATTCGGGATATTACCGTGGATGTGGCCGAATCGGCGGAGTCGGTTGTCGTCGAAGCCCTGAGATCTCATGAGGGGATCAAGCTCATCAACGTGTCGGACCGTACGTTCCTTGCCCATCTGGGCGGTAAAATCAACGTACAGCCGAATCTGCCGATCAAGAACCGGGACGACCTGTCCCGTGTCTATACCCCTGGTGTCGCACGCGTCTGCACGTCGATCCATGAAGATCCGAAGAAGGCTTATTCCCTGACGATCAAACGCAATATGGTGGCCGTTGTAACCGATGGTACGGCGGTGCTCGGGCTCGGTGATATCGGACCTCATGCGGCTGCACCCGTTATGGAGGGGAAGGCGATGCTGTTCAAGCAGCTGGCCGGAGTAGATGCCTTCCCGATCTGTCTGGATACGAAGGATACGGAAGAGATTATTCGTACGGTCAAGGCTATCTCGCCGATCTTCGGAGGCATCAATCTGGAGGATATCTCCTCGCCGCGCTGCTTTGAGATTGAGACAAGGCTGGCGGAGGAGCTGGACATTCCCGTATTCCATGACGATCAGCATGGAACGGCCGTTGTGGTGGTGGCGGGACTGCTCAATGCTCTCAAGGTGGTCGGTAAGCGCATCGACAGCGTACGGATCGTCGTCAACGGCATAGGGGCGGCGGGCGTGTCCATCTGCAAAATGCTGCTGGCTGCCGGCGTCACCCGCCTCGTGCCGGTTGACCGCGAAGGAGCTATCGTGCGCGGCGGAAGCTACCCGTACCCGATGTGGCAGTGGCTTGCGGAGCAGCCGCAGGTCGAGGCGGAAGCCGGGACGCTCAAGGAAGTGCTGCGGGATGCGGATGTCTTCATCGGCGTGTCGCGCGGCGGATTGTTGAACGCAGCGGACGTGCAGACGATGGCACCGGAGCGCATTGTCTTCGCGATGGCGAATCCGCAGCCGGAGATCGATCCGGAAGAAGCGCTGCCGCATGTACGCGTTCTGGGTACCGGCCGCAGCGATTACCCGAACCAGATCAATAACGTGCTCGTGTTCCCGGGAATCTTCCGCGGCGCGCTGGACTGCCGGGCCCGCCGGATCAATGAGCCGATGAAGCTGGCCGCGGCCCGGGCGATTGCCTCGGTGGTTACCGAATCGGAGCTTAACGAGCATTATATCATTCCGAGTATCTTTAATGAGCAAGTCGTCAATAAGGTGCGCCGTGCGGTGATCGAGGCTGCGATCCTTACCGGGACGGCCCGCCGGACACCGAAGGATTTCCGCTAGTATCAAACGACAAATAACGCCTGGTTCCCGTGCGCTGCGGAACCAGGCGTTGTTATTTTGTGAGCCGGACGAGTGGGGGAGGATGCGGATACGGCTTCCCTAAGACCGGTCAGCGGGCTCAGGATCTTCCGAATCGATCCAGGCCTGAGACCATTGTTCCATTCCTTTGAGTACCGCTTCCAAGGCCCGCCCCTTATCCGTCAGCGAATATTCTATGCGCACCGGGATTTCCGGGTATACCTCGCGCTTTACGATTCCTTCGGACTCCAAGTCTTTGAGTCTTTCCGAGAGCAGCCTGCCGCTGATGGGCAGGGCGGATTCCATCGTGCAGAAGCGCTGCGGTCCCGTCAACAGCTGATACACAATGAGCGCGGCCCAGCGTTTGCTGATCAGTTTCATGCCCTTCTCTACTCTTGGGCATAGAGAGAATTGTTCCATATTGCAACCACCTCTTCTTTATATTATACCCAAGTGAAGAGGCCGTAACAATTTTTAATGAGATTACTCCAAGTAGGCTAGTAAAATATGTATAGATGCTGACAAAAGGTGTGATCTGTGCGAGTAGGCGTGGCTATCCTGACCCTGCTCGGCGAAAAGAGCCTCCGAAGCAGGAGGACGGGTCGGCGATGCCTCGCCAGCCCGATCGTCCGCTTCTTAGGGCAAATATATGCGGACGGTATCCCCCAGCCTGATCGTACCGGCCCGCTCAACAGAGCATACAATGCCTCTGCGCTTCTTGGCTGCCTTGGTGAACCGGGAGGCGAGCTCTGGACGCTGCAGAGCTGCGGCGATCTCTTGGCCGGGCGCCTTACAGGGGAGATTCTCCCCCTCGCCGATCAGGCCGCAGGCCTCGGGGAAGAGCAGCCGCGCCCCGAGCGGGAGCAGGGTCAGCTCGGGGTATCCTTCGAGCAGCAGATTGGCGCCCAGCCATTCGGGCCGGACTTCGGAGATGCCGAGCGCTTCCGCGATCAGGGCACATTCCTCGGCGGACACAATCGAAATTTGCCGCCGGTTCGCGATGACCGTACCGCGGGGATAGAAGGACTGCCGGCTGTCAGCTTTGCTCGTGAGACCGTAGTGACGGTCCCCGGGGATACCGCCGAGATCTATCGACATCTCGGGTTCCCGGGCTGTAACGAAGGTTTGAGCTTCCCGGGCGGCTAGAACGGCGGAGACCCGGGCTTCAACATAGGATGGGGCCATGGACAGCAAGCCTCCTTCAGGCGATAGAGAATGGATGTTGTCTAGCGGCATAGAACAAACCCGGCAACCGGGCATAGGAGCCTGGGAACCGGGTCTAAGGGCCTGAAGCGGTTGGAGCTTAACCTGAGAGGCAGCCGATTAGTCAGCCGCTCCTGCAGGCATCACTTCCGGAGAAGTCAGCTTATCGTAGAATTCGGTGAACTTGTCCTTATCTTCGCAGGCCCGGGCCGCCATGGCGGCGCGAGGATGATCGTTCAGCACGCCGGCGATCATGTAAGGGATAATGTAGCCCCACTCCCACTTCTCGCGCATGGACACCATATGCTTCTCGATGATACCGAGAACCGGACGCAGGTCGTACTTCGGATTCTTCAGATGGCTGACGAGCAGCTCCGTAGGACAGTTGCCCGCCGCACGGCCCATGCCGTACACGGAAGTATCGAGGAATTCCACGCCGCGGGCTGCACCCATGATCGTGTTCGAGAAAGCGAGCTGCTGATTGTTATGCATATGCAGGCCGAGCTTCTTGTTCGGAAGCAGGCGCTGGAACTTGGATACGAGGTAGTCGATGTCCTTGTAGTCCATGCTGCCGTAAGAGTCAACGATGTAGACGACATCGACCGGGCTCTTCGCGATTTCTTCGAACGCCTCGTTCAGGTCATTCTCCATAACGTGGGAGAGGGCCATGATGTTGATCGTCGTCTCGTAGCCGTAATCATGGAACTTCTGGACGAGATCCAGTGCCTTGTCCGTATCTTTGATATAGCAGGCTACACGGATCAGGTCGAGAAGGCTCTGGTCGCGGGGCAGGATATCCTTCTCGTCGACACGTCCGATATCCACGAGGGCGGACAGCTTCGTATCGGTCTTCTGAGGAAGCACTTCTTTCAGGAAGTCTTCGTTCAGGAAGCGCCACGGACCCGCATCGGCTCCTTTAAGCAGCTTCGCCGAGTTTTTGTATCCGATCTCCATATATTCGACGCCGGCTTCGCTAAGTCCGTAGTACATGTCCTTTACGAATTGGACGCTGAAGTCCCAGTTGTTGACGAGTCCGCCGTCGCGGATCGTGCAGTCCAGAATTTTGTGATGGTCTCTGGTCATAATCATAGGCTCCTCTCCCGAATCGGGCTTACGCTTTGAAGCTTTTATGCTTTTAAGCGATAAAGTGTTTTATTAATTACTATTTTTACATATTCGATTTGCATTTGTCAATGATAACAAATTCCAATGGGTGAATCAATCGAAAAAGCAAGAGATTCGTCGACTCCTGGAAGGAGTAGACGGGTCGTCTGTGGAAGAAGTCTGGAGAGGAATTTGGCCAAATAGGAAGAACCGGAGGGGACGCGCTGTGCTCGAATATAATATTGCTTTCCTGCGCCGGGGAGACCGGATCTTAATGCTCAACCGGAGCAAACCGCCCCTGCTCGGCTTATGGAACGGAGTCGGCGGCAAGCTGGAGCCCGGGGAGACCCCGCTTGCGAGCGTGCGGCGCGAGATCCGGGAGGAAACGGGATTGGCGCTCGAAGAAACGGCCATTCACTTTGGAGGTGTGGTGACGTGGGAGGTAGACGGACGGATGGCCGGAGGGATGTATGCCTATACGGCTGACGCCGGCATGGCAGGGTTGGAACGTATGCCGCTGGAGACGCCGGACGGCGTTCTGTCCTGGAAGCCGGCAGCCTGGGTGCTCCATCCGGATAACCAGGGCATTGCGGGGCACGTCCGTTACTTTTTGCCGCCCCTTCTGGAGAGAGCGGAGCCTGCGGAATACCGGTGCCTGTTCCGAGAAGGACTTCTTCTGACCTGCGAGCGGCTGCCTCTCGATGTGTCTCTTTATACCTAACTCCCAAGGGGAACCGGCCGAAAAATGAGGAAAAGGGTCGTTGTTCGCCTGTTATGGGTGTGGTATAGTTTTCTTTAAAATGATACATAATGTAGCAAAATTCGGGAGGAATTATTGTTGATGAGACGAATCGCTTCTGTAACGCTGGCAACTTTGCTCATGCTTACCCTATCTCCGCTGCTCGCATCCGGAGCGGAGAACGCCAAGCCGAAGGAAAAGGCGGCTGCGCCCGCCTCCGTGTCCGTGCTGACGGATACATACGGAGGCGTCCGGATGGATGTACAACCGGGAGAGGTCAAGAAAGAGACACCGAAAGACGGGAGGCCGGAGAACAAGATTATCCTTGACCGTGCCAAGCTGAAGGAAGCGTTCGGGCGGCTGAAGGACCAAGGTGCGCAGCAGCCTGCGGTGACCGCGGTGATACCCGCTTCCGAAAGCACCGTGAAGATCCATATCGCAGACGCGGTGCTCGAAGAAGCGCGCCAAGCGGCACCGGGCGCCTTCCTGGTTCTGCAGCTTCCGGAAGTCAGCTACAAGCTTCCGGTCGGTATCTCCGCCAAAGCGGCCGAGGAGCTCAAGGTGCCGGCGGCCAACGTGACGGTCGTCGTGACGATCAAAGCCATGCCCGAGTCGGCTCTCGGAACGGCCAGGAACCGCTTAAGCGAGGCCGGCGCGACAGAGGTGCTGCCGGCGCCTGTGGACTTCAAAGTTACCGCACAGCGTACGAACGGCCAGACGGTGGATCTGACCCGTTCGGGTTCGGCCTATGTGGAGCGGGTATTGACCCTGCCTGCTTCCGTAGATTCCTCTACGGTTACAGCGGTAACCTATGCCAATGGGGAGATCAGCTTCGTGCCTGCGGTGTTCAGCTATAACAAAGCAACCGTGCTGTCCCCGGCAGGGGGATGGTTTACGGTCGTCTCGAGCAAGAAAGAGTTCACGGATACGGCGGGACACTGGGCGGAAGCGGACATTCGTCTGCTGGCTTCGAAGCTCTTGGTCAAAGGGACTTCCGCAACCGAGTTTTCACCGGACAAGCCGGTGACCCGTGCCGAATTCGCCGTCATGCTCTCGCGTGCCTTGGGGCTGTCCGACAACCGGGGAGCGGCGGCCAAGTACAGTGATATCGGCAAGTACACCTGGTTTGCGGGTCCGGTAGGCGCCGCTTCGGCAGCAGGCC
This sequence comes from Paenibacillus caseinilyticus, assembly GCF_027533645.1. Lineage (GTDB taxonomy): Bacteria > Bacillota > Bacilli > Paenibacillales > NBRC-103111 > Paenibacillus_G > Paenibacillus_G caseinilyticus. Next base: position 537 of record NZ_JAQAGY010000027.1, on the reverse strand, counting down.
TGGTAGAAGGCTATGACGACGGCACATTCAAGCCGAATGCGCGGATTTCCCGTGAGCAGATGGCCGTGATGCTGACCAAAGCGCTGAGCTACGGCAGCAAGCTGCGCGGCCTTGAAGAGTCCCCGGGGAGCGCGGAGCCGGCGCCTGCGGTCTACGAGGACAGCGCCAAGATCTCGTCTTGGGCTGCGGCGCCGGTGAACGAAGCGCTGAAGGCCGGTCTGATGCAGGGCTTGACCGAATCAAAGTTCGCGCCGAAGGAGAACGCCACCCGGGCTCAAGCTGTCGCATTGCTGAAGCGGTTGTTAATCAGCCTGCAACTTATCAATTCGAACTAGGTCCGGTGTTTGTTTGCTCCTGGCTGGTAGACTGCATGAATCAAAGGCGCTCTTCCCTGAGGGAGGAGCGCCTTTGGTTGTACGCCCAGCATGGGCGTCATCTCTAGGGTGAAAGTCCCGAACGGGGGCTGGCGAACGCCTACCGTTAGCCAAGAGCAAGGGTGTCCACCGTGAGGTGGAATCTGAAGGAAGCTGGAGGCAA
>NZ_JAQAGY010000026.1 GCF_027533645.1 Paenibacillus caseinilyticus | reverse complement strand
CGAAGGAAATGATCCGCTCGACTTGCATGTATTAGGCACGCCGCCAGCGTTCGTCCTGAGCCAGGATCAAACTCTCCATTAAAGAAAAGCTGACTTGCTCATTTTGAAGCATGGCAGAAACTCATTACTGAGCTTCTATATTTAACACTCACTCGATGTTCAGTTTTCAAAGGGCAATTCGTTTCGTTTGACTCAAGCCGCCGAAGCAGCTCAACCAACTTATCACATCGTTATCGTCTTAGCAAGCGGTAATTTTCGCCAACCTTCATGTCCGCTTCATTTGTTTCGACAACGTTTTACACTCTACCACATTTGCAATTCGTTTGACAAGCACTTTCTTTTTCCATTCCAGGGGACGAACCCGCTGGTGCAGATCAGTGAATACTAGTAAAGAATTGATGCGACAGCGAAAGTTAATTTACCATAAATGAGACCGGAATAGCAAGTCCCAAATTCTATCATCCATTCGCATGGTGTTGTTATCACTGCCAGCTGCTCGGCCGGAGTGATAATGTACCATAGTTGCATATGGCGGGGCAAGAGTGTATGTTTTCCAATATAAAGATCTGTTGAAGCCTCCATTCACCGTAAAAGGAGCTATACTATGGAATCCTTGCTTACAGTCGAACAATTGACGGGCGGATACAGCCGGAAGAAGCCCGTGCTGCATCAGCTCTCCTTTCAAGTCCGTGCAGGCGAGATGATCGGACTCATCGGATTGAACGGTGCGGGCAAAAGCACCACCATTAAACATATCCTCGGACTGCTCGAGCCCCATTCCGGATCGATCCGGCTGGAGGGCCGCCGATTGGAGGAAGATCCGACTACCTATAGACGTACGTATGCCTATGTACCGGAAAGCCCGTTACTATATGAAGAGCTTACAGTGAAGGAACATCTGGCAATGGCAGCCATGGCCTATGGAGTGGAGGCGTCCGCATTCGAGAACAGGGCCGAAGAACTGCTCGAAGAATTCCAGATGTCCGCCTATGCGGACCGGCTCTCCGCGCATCTGTCCAAAGGAATGAAGCAAAAGGTCATGATCATGAGCGCATTCCTCGTACAGCCTAAACTCTACATCATCGACGAGCCGTTCCTGGGTCTCGATCCGCTCGGGATCCGTTCCCTGTTAGAGCTCATGGTGAAAGTGAAGAACAGCGGCGCAGCCATCCTCATCTCCTCGCATATTCTGTCCACGATCGAAAAGTACGGCGACCGGTTTCTCCTGCTGCACGGAGGGGTGCTTACCGCTTCAGGAGACATGGAAGCGCTGAGAGATCAAGCGAATATGCCGGGAGCCTCGCTTGATGATGTATTCTGCCATCTCGTCAGCACTAGCGGGTGCAAGTCATGAAGGAACCGGTTATCTCTAAGACTCTCCAAAATCCAGAGGAATTGTGGAATGGACGAACCGCAGCTTTCCTGGCGGAAATTCGCCCCTACGCGGTCTATGCGCTGCAAAGTGCCGCACTCGCTATCGTCCTGCTCATGCTCGGAGCAGGCATTGGGTATCACTATCTGTTGACTTCCCCGCCTCCGTCCTTTCCTTTCCGGCTGCTGGCGGCCTGCATTCTCTTCCCAGCCGCAGCCCTCAGTCCGATACGGACTTATATGAAAGAAGCGGATCTCATTTTCCTCATGCCGATGGAGTCCCGGATGTCCGCATACTTCGCCAAGGCTTCCCGCCGCTCTTTCAGCCTGCAGATGGCGGCACTCTTGGTTGCATGGCTTGCTGCCTGGCCCTTATACGCCAAAGCGGCGGGTGAACATAACTTCCTGCTCTTCATTCACATCCTCCTTGTTCTGGTGGTGATCAAACGAATCATGGTCTACGGACGGAACCTGGAGATCAGGCTCACAGAGAAAAGAATCATCTTCCTGTATGTGGCGCTCCGAACCCTTATCGCGGCCGGGACCGTATACCTGCTGACCGCTTTGCAAATATGGCAAGGAACCCTGGGGGCCGGGCTTCTGCTTCTGGTTTATCTCGCTTGTCTGTATCCGGTAAGAAGAACGCCGGCCAACTGGCCCCGCCTCGTCGAGCTGGAGAAACGGCACCGCGGCGTGACCTTCCGCCTGCTGAACAACTTCATTGATGTGCCTACCGTTCAGGGACGGCCGCGATCCGTCCATGCGCCTGGGAAACTGCTCGCAGCGATCGGAGGCTTCCGCCATCAGCCTAATGACACGTACCGGTTCTTGTATACGCTGGTATGGCTGCGGTCGGAATGGTTCGGCGTTACGGTGCGCCTCACCCTGCTCGGTGTCCTGCTGCTCGCTCTGATAAGCGGAGCTCTCGCGACAAGCATCGTATATGCCTTGTTCGCTGGTCTGACGGCTCTTCAGCTCAAGGAGCTGCAGAAGGCGTACCGCCATTCGGACTGGTCTTTCATTTATCCGCTTCCGCCCGCCCTGCGCAGCCGCTCCGCCGCACGGGTTGTACTGCGAATTCACGCCTTGTGTCTGGCCGCGCTGGCTATCCCTTCATTGTGGTCGATGCCTTCGCCGCTACATGCCGCAGCCTGGTTCGCGGGGACTCTACTGCTGTCGTACTTCTACTCGCGGCGTAAGTCATCAGGGAGATAGCAGGCGTGAATCAGCCTACGGACGACAAAAAAAGCGCAGCTGCCTTCCCTATGGGAAAGCGGACTGCGCTTTTGAGGCTATTCGGTACGGGGTGCGGCGGCAGGGCGCTTGTATTCGATCCGCTTTCCCAGCTGTGAAGATGCATAGATATCCATAACCAGCTTCAGCGTCTTGAACCCTTCTGCTCCATCGATCGCATACGGGCGGTTCTCCAGAAGGTGCTCGTAGAAGTCCCGGATCTGGTCGGTGTGCGAGACGCCCCAGTAGGATTTGTCCCCGAGATCGTTCACGATCGGTTCGCTGAGTATAACGGGCGTTCCATCCTGATGCAGATACAAGTAATCTCCCTGCAAGTGAAGCCGCCCCCTCTCGAACACAAGCTCGATCTCTATAGGCGAATTCGTCCCGTACGCATTCGTCGCATAGAAAACGGCGGTTACGCCGCCTGCGAAGCGCAGATGGGCGTGCACCGTATCCTCTACTTCAATGACTCCTTCGAGCGCATCCGTGGACATAGAGCCCTTAAGACTCTCCACCTCTCCGCCCAGCCACTGCAGCAGATCCAAGGTATGGATCGCCTGATTGATAAGCACTCCGCCGCCTTCCGTCGACCAGCGCCCCTTCCATTCGTTGCTATAATAGCCCGGACCGCGATGCCAAGCAACGATCCCCTTCATGCAGAGGAGCTTGCCGAGCAAGCCGGACTCCACATACCTGCGCATCGCGGCGGAAGCAGGGTTATACCGGTTCTGGAAAATAACGCCGAGCTGAACGGACGGGTTGCGTGAGGCAGCGTCCAGCATGCTCTGCGCGGCCTCCAAATTCTCGGCCATCGGCTTCTCCGTAAGCACATGCTTGCCTGCCTCCAGGGCGTCGACGGTCATCGGAGCATGCAGGTAATGGCCGGTACAAATATGAACGACATCTACGTCCTCCCGCTCCAACATCTCGCGATAATCCGTAAAGTATGCGCACTCATATTGCTCCGCCGTCTTCCGGGCGAGGGTCTCATCGAGGTCTGAGACCGCTATGATCTTGGCCATGGGAAGCGCTGCAACCGCCTTCAAATGTACAGCCGAAATGGCGCCGCATCCGATAAGAGCTATGCCTAAGGTTCTCACGGTTTCACCTAGTTTCGTATAGTAGTTCTCTCTATGATGCCGTATAATTTAATCAGAATCCTTGCACGAATTGCTTCATTTCATGCTTTTTGTGACTTTTCTGGTCAAGGGAGGGCCACGGCCGCTTGTTCATCTCAGGAGATAGCGCCTACTTTCAATACTGTCACCGCCGGGTGGAGATACCGCTCAAGATCGATTTTCATCTGCATGACCGCTTTGAGATCTATTTCTTCATATCGGGGGATGTTCACTATCTCGTCGAAAAAAACGTCTATCCTCTCCAGTACGGGGATCTGCTTATCATGAACAGCCGGGAGCTGCATAAGCCTACATTCCGCTCAGATGCTCCTTACGAGAACATTGTCGTTCACTTCGATCCTACCGTAGCCACCGCCTTGGCCTCCCTCTCGGCTTATCCTCTGTTGGATTGCTTCGTCAACCGCCCGCAGGGAGAGGGCAGCCGGATCGCCTTAAGCCTGGCGCAGCGGGAAGAAGCGCTGGCCTTGTTCCGCAAAACAGACGATCTGCTCGCAGCCGGCCGCAGCGGCTCCGACCTGCTGCTCACCCTCTGGATGACGGAGCTCCTCGTCGTGGTCAACCGGGCCTTCCGCGAAAACCTGGCACCTCATGCCGCGGGAGGGCATGGGCTTCATGACAAGCTGGCGCCTGTGCTGGAATATATCGACCGCCACCTGGAGCAGGATCTGACGCTCGAATCGCTGGAGGGGCACTTCTATACGAACCGGTATTACCTCAGCCGCTTATTCCGCAGGCACACGGGCAGTTCGATCCATGAATATATCCTCCTAAAGCGCGTAGCACTGGCCAAAAAGCTGCTGAAGGAAGGGTGCAACGTAACGGAAGCGTGCCAGAGGTCCGGATTCAACGATTATTCACACTTCATCCGCATGTTCAAAAAGCTGGTGGGCCTCCCCCCCGGACAGTATGCCAGAGGGAGGTAGCGACAAAAATCGGGAAACCAGCCGCTTTAGGGCATTGACGCACCAAAAAGGCCATAGTATCATGAATACCGGATTGCCGCTTATGCGGCACGCAAGTCTCTAGGCCAAAGGCGGGAATTATCCGAATGAATCATGTTAAAACCGTAACGATTTCCTTGTACCTCTTTGCGATTTACTATATTTCAGTCCATTTTCCGGCGTTGAAAGCCTTGTTCTACCCTACACTAGGCGCCTTCTCCTATTTGTTCGTGTCCCGTACCTTCGCTTTCAAGGATATGATGAAGCTCGTTACCGGTGCGACCTTCGCCTCACTGCTCGGCTCCTGCTTCTACTTCTCCCATGCCGGCGGCCTGGCCTTTCTGTGTACGGCACTCGGGACGATCTGGCTCATCCGGCGGTTCTCTCTGAACGCTCCGCCGATTCTTGCTGTCGCGCTCATCCCGTACTTCGCCCAACCGTCCCTGTGGTGGACGGGGCCCGCGTCGGTGCTCGCCTCCCTCTCCTGCCTCCTTCTCCTCCTACTGTGCGTAGAGGCCTCAGCGCCCTTCGTCTTCATAGGAATAAAGAAGCTCCGGCGCATCGGAACAGCGGCACCGGAGCATATGAAGGAACAGGCTTGACGCGGCCCAGCAGACAATACCGAACCGGCTAACCAAACAGGCGTCCGCGAACCTTGTCTAGTTCAAAAAACGCGCCCGCTCCTGGGGACGCGGCAGCAGGCAGGCATCGGTCTTGCCGAACAGACGGTAGCGGTTGCCTGCGATCAGCTTGTAGATGAGATCCCGAAGCGGACTCGGAACGACGATGAACAAGTACAGCAGCCGCCATAGCCCGCCGAGTTCGCGGAGCACCCGCAATCCAGCCGTAGACCTCGTATAGATCTTTCCCTTGTCGAGCAGCACAAAGGTGCTCAGCTCTTCGGGATCGAGCCCATGCTCCGTCAGGACGCGGCGTCCAAGCTCGGATTGAATCGCCACAAACCGGAATTTCCCCTCGGGATCCCGAGGCAGGATGAACTGCACGATCTTCTGGCAGAAGCCGCATACCCCGTCATAAAAGACAACGGCATACTCCTCCGTAACCCTCTGCTCTTCGCTCATGTGAACACGCTCCTTTCCCTTCGTACGCACTTTCTCCTGTCATTATACTACACCCTGCTCGTCTGCGGCTCCGCCCATCCCCTATTATCATTACCCCAAATTGGCCCTCAAGCAGACAAGATAAACGCGCCTTGTCCTTAAAGGACAAGGCGCGTTTATTAGAAATATAAGAAGACAGGATCGAGCCCTGGTGAGATATCAATTCTATTATTACAAAAACGCCTCCGCAGACCATCGGCCACGGAAGCGATCTCGGAGAAGAATCGAGCTGGCGCCTCGATTTTGCCTGCAAATACAACCTCTCAGCCTTCGAACTGAAACCGGGGGTGAACGTTCAGCGGCTGCGGCTGAAGCAAGGTCCGGCGCTGGATCCGGGAAATGAGCCTCAGCCTTGCCGCCAGGGTGATCAGCACGGGAACCAGAGAGCGGAGCGCAGGCGAGGAGGCAAACATGATCTTCGCCCCCCGTTCCTGGATGCGGTGAACCGCACGCAGTTCCTTGCCGCGCAGCTCTTGTACACGGTGAAGCCGTGCGGCGGATACGTCGTTATCCTGAAGCGCGTCGTGAATCACTCCTGCAGCCGTGACCGCCGTAGCGACGGAAAGCGAGACGCCGACCGCTCCGATCGGGGAGGCGCAGTGTGCCGCATCGCCGATAAGCAGACATCCATTCTTCGCCCATTCACGCACGTAGAACGCTTTGGCTTGGAGCAGGACAAAGGGTTTGAAATCCTGCAGCTCTTCCGCAAACACCCGGAAGGCCGGATGGGCGGCAAGCAGTTCTTTCTTCAGCGCGGCGATGCCCTGGCTGCGGATATCCCTCCACTCCCCGGGCAGAACGGCCATGCCGACCTGCAGCAGATCGGGGTACTTGGGCAGGATCACAAACCCGTGTCCATCGGTCAGCTTCATACGCAGTGCTTCCCCCCAGCCCGCAGGCCGCGGCACACTGAACCAAATGAGGTCTCCCGGATGATGCTCGTATTCCATCTCAAAGCCCCCAAGCCGGCGGACCGCCGAGAAGCGGCCATCGGCGCCGACCGTGACACGGGCACGTACGGTGACCGGACCATCTGGCGTATCGGCGACCACTCCGCAGACGCCATCCCCTTCCCATAGAAGCTCATTCACGGAAGCCTGGTAGAGAAGGTCGAAAGTTGGGATCGCACGGGCTTTGTCATACAAGGCATTGAGCAGAATAGGCTGCGGCATCCAAAGCGCATACGGAATGTCCTTCGAGAAGCTGTCGAAGCGGAACTCGCCGAGGAGCTTTTCTTTGTAGTAAAAGGCGCCGGAGCGCACCTTGGAGCCCGGGAACGATTCGATATAATCACGCAGGCCCAGTTCCTCCAGCATCTGCAGAAAGCGGGGTTGAAGCACTTCCCCCCTGTATTCGCGGTCAAAATTAGAGTGGCTCTCGAGCACAAGCACCCGTGTTCCCGCCTTGGCAAGCAGAAGCCCGAGCATCAGTCCGGCTGGACCGCCCCCGACAATGCAAACCTCCGTATCTACCGTTCGATTCATAGCCATCGCCTCCGTTATATGCGCTGCGAGTCCTCACTTGGGATGCAGGGTTATGAAGGAATGAGTGATTACTCACTTTGGTATTTTAAGTATATGCCTCCTCTCCTCTACCCGTCAATGGGTCTGCTGCTCATGAAGATAAAAAAAGAAGGCCCCTGCCTCGGGACCTTCCCTATCTTCCTGCATTACTTATATGGACGCCGTGAAGGCAAGAATCGCCTGCGCCAAATCACCCGGCGCTTCGACGAGGCTCATATGGCCGGCGCCGTCGATCTGTTTCTTCGTAATATGCTCCCCATCTACGGCAAAGGTCTTCTCCGGCGCGATGACCCCATCCCCCGTACCGGCTACAAGCAGCACAGGCACCTGAGCCTCAGCCAGTACCGCCTGACGGTCCGGACGGGTGCGCATCCCCTCCAGCGTACGTACCGCGCCTTCGGGATCCGTGCCCAGCCCGATCTCTTTGGCCTTGTCCACGGCCTGCGGCATGGACTCTAGATGGGCAGGCGCGAACAGCTTCGGAATCAGCCCCTCAATGAACGCAGGCAGCCCTTGCTCGCGGATCGTATTCATGGCCTTCAACCGGCCTTCTTTGCCTTTCTCGTCATCCGGCAGTGCCGTCGAGTGGATGAGGCCGAAGCCAAGCAGCAGATCCGGGTAACGCTCGGCCAACGCCAGCGTAATGTACCCTCCGAGCGAGTGACCGAGCACTACTGTGCGGCCCAGATCAAGCGCCTTCAGAAAGCCTGCCGTCTCTTCTGCGAACGTTTCCATGGAATAGCTGCCATCGGGCGCCGCGGAATCCCCGTGCCCCCGAAGATCGGGTACAATTACCCGGCACCGGCTCTCGAGCAGGGGCACCAGTTCGTCCCAATACGCGGAAGAGCCGCAGAATCCGTGCAGCAGCACCACAGGCGTGCCTTCGCCCGCTTCTGTATAAGATAAACGAACTCCGTTGATTTCCTTGGTCATTTTCTGCATATCTATATCCTCCTCTAGATCGCTTGCGTCAATGATTGTTTGCTGCTGGATGTTGATCGATAGTATACCCGTTTTACCCGCTGGCCGGCAATCTGAATCCCCGTGCACGGGAGTCCGGCACCCGCCGCTATACGGCACGCTGGCAGGACAAGAGGCCTCAGCCGGAACCGGTCGGTTCAGCAGAGGCCTCTAGGGTGCGGCGGTATCCGGATGCGTGGCGCTGAGTGCGTTACACTTGCTTCGTGTCAGCAGATCAATAGAGGGAGATACTTGCTCTATGCTTCCTGCTCGACCGCGGGTTGGTACTTCGAAGAGATGTAAGTCTCAGCCTTCGGCTCGGTAACCACCGTAGCGTTCATGCTGCCCGGCGCCGGATCCGTCAGCTTATAATTGATCACCGCACGGCCCCCCTCTTCGAACCGGAGACCCGTAATCTGAATGCCATACCCGGAGGTCGGCTTCGAACCGCGGGAGAGCACGACCCGGTTCACGTCCGTGCTCACCTTCTCCACCGTCACCTGTACCTCCTCCCCCTGAGGAGCGGGAGCGGGAGCGGGCGCCGGCTGGCCTTGGTGGGATTCGACGAAACGGATCGCGTTATGCAGCCAGACCGCCGCTTCTCCGCGGGTCAGCTCGCGTTTCGGATAAAACTTGCGGTCCTCGCCAATGGAGGCAAACTTGTACAGTACGAGCCGCTGGACAGCGCCGCTAAGCGACGGATCCATCTCCTGCTCGTCGGCAAGTTCGATATACATTTTGACCATCGGGAACTCCCCTTGAGACTCCACCGTATGCACCAGCAGGTTCGCGAAGGCTTCACGCGTCAAGATCGCCCCCGGATTGACATCCTTCGGCAGCGGTACACCATTCAAGTGCGCCTTAATAAAACTGTCCGCATACCAGGCATCGTTAGGCACATTGGTGAAATAATCGCTCGTCTGGGGAGCCTTGATAAATTTCATGTTGTCTATGTTCAGATGAAAAGCCTTCACCAGCATGGTGATGCCTTCCGCATAAGTCGTCTTGCCTTGTGGAACAAACCGGTCACCCTCCAAGCCGCTCACGATGCCTCTCTCCTTCAGGTCGAGAATCGGCGCCGCCTGCTCTCCCGAGACATCCGTGAAAGCCAGAGCAGATGAAGCAAAAGTTCCCGTCAAAAGCACTGCGGCCGAGAGGACCGCTGTGATCGCATGTTGTTTTTTTCGCATAAATAACAACCTCTCTTGGTTCATTGTCTAATTCTCCGGAGTTATCCTCTAGACGCCATCCGGCTTAAAAAGGTTGCACTTCCCTTCCAAAGGCAGTTGGCATGATATGGGAGTGCTGCGGCATAAGCTGAGTAGTGAAACCTATACCCGATGAATGCGGAGGGATCCTTATGCCCCAGCTCCTGTTTCAAGCCGCCCTGCTGATTATCATCATCCGCTCGGTTTACATGACCTTCTCCCTGTCCCAGCGTCCCAAGAAACCATGGCTTGATCTCCTTCATTATATCTCGGTTGCGATCGCGGCTCTAGCTTTTCTCCTGACTTAAGCAGATCGAAGCCTGTCTACTCAACTCTGTAAACGTTCGCAATCACGCACAACCGGCAGTCCGGATCGGCTTCCTTGCCGTTCCGGGCTTTTTGGTATGAAATCAGTGGAATTACGACAAAATTCGCCGAAGGGATTGACCAACCGTTGGCCGGATGATACAGTAACTATTACCAGTAATTCCATTGGAATTATAATAGAATACAAGATGAAGATTGGGGAGGAACCACTCATGCGTTTCTGGAAAAAAAGCATGCTGTCCGTGCTGACGGTCCTGTTGTCCGTAAGCCTCGCAGCCTGCGGAACGGCCAAGCCCGCGGCCGAGAGTGCCAATGCCGGTGAAACTGCGGCCGGCGCCAATGCGTCGAACCCGCTCTCAGGCAAAAAGATTGCCCTCATCATGCAGATCAACCTCGGGACCTTCTCGGCCCAATATATTGAAGGCGTCAAAGAGCAGATAGAGAAACTCGGCGGCAAAGTGACCGTCACCCCTGCCGACGGCGACCTCGCCAAGATGTCCTCGAACCTCGATGCGGCGATCAACCAGAAGGTCGACGGTATTCTCATCGACCACGGTACCGCCGAAGCCCTCGAAGCCGGCGTCAAAAAAGCGATCGAGCGCAAAATTCCGGTCGTGGCCTTCGACGGCGATATCAACGTGCCGGGCGTCACGGTCCTTCAGCAGGACGACGCCAAGATGGCCGAAGCTACACTCGAACGCCTTGCTTCCGATATCGGCGGCAAAGGCAATATCGTCAAGATCTGGGTGGCCGGCTTCGCTCCGATGGAACGCCGTCAGATTGCTTACAAAGCGTTCCAGGACAAGTATAAGGACATTAAGGAAGTGGCCGCCTTCGGCGCCGCTTCGCAGAACACCGCCCTCGATACGCAGGCCCAGATGGAGGCCATCCTGAAGAAGTACCCGAACAAAGGCGATATCTCTGCCGTCTGGGCTTCGTGGGACGAGTTCGCCAAAGGCGCTTCCCGCGCCATCCAGCAGGCGGGCCGTACCGAGATCAAGGTCTACGGCATCGACATGAGCGACGAGGATCTCCAAATGATCCAGGATGCGAACAGCCCGTGGATCGCCTCTTCCGCCGTAGATCCGAAGGACATCGGCCGCATCCAGGTGCGCTACCTGTACCAGAAGCTGCACGGCGACCAAACGCCGGACAAGGTGGTGCTTGAGCCCGTATTCGTCGCACGCGACCAGCTGCCGAAGGAGCAAATCTCGACAGCCCAGCTGAGCGAGCACGTCAAAGGCTGGGGCAACAGCCAGCAGGGCTACACCGACTGGCTTAAGAAGGCGGAGACTCCTGCAGCGAAGTAACACGCATCCCACCGGCACCGCTCCGGTGGGATTTTGCTTATCAACCGGCGGCCGGGTCTCACGCGCTGGCCGGCTTCCGTCCATTCCGATGAAGGGAGCGCATCCTTCCTATGACGCTATCGTCTCAAGAACCGCTTCATCCTGAAGGCGCCCGTTCCGCCGAAGGCCCGCTTCATATGAAACAGATCTCGAAATCCTTCCCCGGCGTACTTGCGCTGCAGGACGTCGACTTCGATGTCCGCCCCGGCGAAATCCATGCGCTTCTCGGCGCCAACGGTGCGGGCAAAAGCACGCTCATGAAGGTACTCTCCGGAGCTTATTCGCCGGATCAGGGAGAGATCGTCATCGGGGGGCGACGGCTTGCGATCCAGTCGCCGATCGATGCGATCCGCAGCGGGATCCAGTGCGTGTACCAAGAGGTGGACACGGCACTCGTCCCCACCCTCTCGGTGGCGGAGAATATCATGCTGGACCGCCTGACCTCCGGCCCCGGCTGGCTGCAGTGGAGCCAGCTCGAGAAAGAGGCCGCGCGCGTGCTCGGTGATCTCGGGCTGTCCGGCCTGGATGTCCGGGCTCAAGCCGGCGACCTGTCGATCGCTGAGAAGCAGCTCGTGCTCATCGGCCGCGCGCTTGCCCAGAAGGCCCGCTTCCTCATCTTCGATGAGCCTACCGCGCCTCTCAGCGGCGAAGAGGCCGACCAGCTGTTCGCCCTCATGCACCGGCTCAAGGCCGACGGCGTGGGCTGCATCTTCATCTCGCACCGTCTCGGCGAAGTGTTCCGGATCGCGGACCGCGTCACCGTCATGCGCGACGGCCGGCACATCTCTACGAAGCCTGCGGCCGAGACCGATGCCCACCGCGTGATCGAAGAGATGCTCGGCAAGCCGTTCGAGGAGGAGTTCCCCAAAGCCGTGGTGCCCATAGGCGAGACGGTACTCGAAGCGCGCGGCCTGACCTTCGGCACGAAGGTGCGCGGGGTCGACCTGAGCGTGCGCGCAGGGGAAATTCTCGGCGTCGTCGGCCTCGTCGGCGCCGGCAAGACCGAGCTGTCGCGCCTGCTCTTCGGCGCCGACCCGCTCACCGGCGGCGAGATCCGGCTCGGCGGACAGCCCCTGCGGTTGTCCTCGCCGGCGGAGGCCGTCCGCGCCGGGATCGCGCTCGTGCCGGAGGAGCGGCGCAAGCAGGGCGTGCTCGTCTCCCAGTCGGTGATGAGCAATCTCGCCCTGCCGCTGCTCAAGCAGTTCAGCCGGCTCGGCTTTGTCTCCGGTCGCCGGGAGAGCGCGAATGCGGAGGAACGGATTGCCGAGCTCGGCATCCAGCCTCCCCACCGAGACCAGTTCGTCCAGCACCTGAGCGGCGGCAACCAGCAGAAGGTCGCCGTCGGCAAGTGGCTGCCCACCGGCGCCCGGGTATATCTGTTCGACGAGCCTACCAAGGGCGTCGACGTTGGTGCGAAGAGCGATATTTACCGGCTGATCGGCCGGCTCGCCGGAGAGGGCAAAGCGGTGATCTATTTGTCGTGCGAGATTCCCGAGATTCTCGGTATCGCCGACCGCATCCTCGTCATGAGCTATGGCAAAGTGGTCAAGGAGCTTCACCGAAGCGAGGCGACACAAGAGCAAATTCTGTATTATGCAAGCAGCGGGGAGGCTTAAGCAGCACCATGAATACGAAAACGACCAAGCTGGACTACCTATACCGATACGGCGCCCTGCTCGTCATTGCCGGCGTCATTGCCATCTTCTCCATCCTCAATGAAAACTTCCTGTCTTACGACAATATGGCGGATATCCTCCGCTCCATCTCCATCGTCACGTTCATCGCCATCGGCGTGACGTTCTCGCAGATTGTGGACGGCTTCGACCTCTCGGCCGGAGCCACGGTATCGCTGACGACCGTCGTCGCCGCCACGCTGATGGTCTGGTACCAGATGCCCCTGATTGCCGTGCTGACGATTCCACTGATCATCGGCGTCCTCGTCGGGCTGCTCAATGCACTGCTCATCGTGAAGATCCGCATTCCCGACCTGCTCGCCACACTGGCTGTGATGTATATTATCGGCGGGGTGCACAAAACTTACACGAAGGGCTTCTCGATCTACAACAACATGCAGATGACCGACGGCACCAAGGCACCGGGCAAATTCACAAGCGAATTTCTCTGGATCGGACAGGGCAAGCTGCTAGGCGTTCCTGTACCCGTCCTGCTCATGATCGGAGCGGTAATTCTGGTCCACGTCTTCCTGACCTATACCCGCTGGGGACGCCAGATGTACGTCACCGGCGGCAACCGAGAAGCCGCCCGGCTGTCGGGCATTGCCGTGAACCAGGTACGCACGCTCGCCTATGTGCTCTCCGGGGTCTTTGCCGCTGTCGGCGGCATCCTCTTCTCGGCACGGGTAGGCTCCGGCCAAATCGACGCGGGCGCACCGCTCCTGATGGAATCGGTCGCTGCGGTATTCGTAGGCTATTCCGTGCTCGGCGCAGGCAAGCCGAACGTCATCGGCACGTTCTTCGGCGCCGTCCTGATCGGCGTGCTGCTCAACGGCCTGACGATGCTCAACCTGCCGTATTACGCCTTCGATATCATCAAAGGCGCCGTGCTTGTGGCCGCCCTTGCCGCCACGTTCGTTCACTTGTCCCGGCGGCGGAGTACCTGAGCCCGCCCGGAATTTTTGAATCTCCTAACGGCGTACATGCTTACCTGCCAATTAGGGCCTGTATGCAAACCTAAGCAAGCCACACCATAATCGAAACAGAGGCAGCAGCTGGCAGCGATGCTGGAGCAGAAGCAGCCGGCCGATGTTGGCTTTGAAGCAAACTTATTGCCGACAACACACCTTCGCCCGGCTCAAGAAACGGGTTGAAGAAGAGGATATCGATCACCTGCTGTTCGAATTAATCTTAATTGCTTTTTATATAGCAGGACAGCCATACAGGGGAGCTGGCCCGAGCTGCCCTGCTGCTCTCTAAGGTCGATTTGTTCATGTACTGCGCGGTATACCTGATCCGCGGCGCGTTTCGCTCACATTCGAAGCGGCATACCGCAGCCCTCCCGATTCATCTCTAGGAGCTGGAGCCAAACAAAAAAAGCATCTGCGGAGCACGGTAAAACGAGCCCCACGCAGATACCTTCCCAGGCGAACGGATGATGCGGCTTTATGCTCCCTCGTGTTTCATTCCACTGGTTATCGCCAGCATACAGGTGATAATGTCTATACCACCAAATCATAGAACGAAGGAGCAAGCAGAACATGCGTTGCCATCGGGAGGATGCTCTTGCCGGCAACGCATGTTTTGCTGCATACGGGGCGGGTCCCCCAGGTCTCCAGGAGCTATTCGGGCCAGGTCACGGGCTGGTCCGAGAGGACACCGTCGGTCCGGGTATACTGCCGGAGGCTGCCATCCCGAGCCTGCACGACGATGAAATGCAGATCCTCTCCGCCGTGACAGCGGAGCGTCCGCACGCCGGCAGGAGCCACCCGGATCGAGGTGCCTTCCGATACCTCTATGATCTGGCCGTCGATCTGGAACTGGCCTTGTCCCGAGAGGAAGACATAGAGCTCCTCATTCTCCCGGTGGCTATGATGGAAGGGAACGGACGCCCCCGCAGGCAGGCGGTTGAGCGAGACCTCCATGCCGGTTAATCCCAGCCCCTCCTTGAGGAACAATTTGCCGCCGCCGACCCGGGCTGCACCGTCCAGCTTGGAGAATGGTCCAGCTTCGAGCATTTGATAAGTAGGAGTAGTCATTTTCTGGTCACCTCAACTCATAGATTGGTAAATATGTAATAGTATCTGTTACAGATACAAATATATCCAATGGAAGCCATGGCGTCAACCCTGAAAGTTGCCCGTTTGATTTTGCTCCTCCGTACGCACTACAATAGGGAAAAAGAGTCGTACGAAGGTAGGGAACATCCGTGTCAGCAAGCAGCCAGTTTTCCGTGGCCACCCACATCTTATGTTTTCTAGCAATCAAAACAAGCGGCAGGACGACATCGGAGCTGTTGGGGCTCAGCGCAGGCGCCAACCCCGCGGTGATCCGTCGGATGATGCGCAAGCTCTCCCAGGCGGGACTGATCGTCTCCACGCTGGGTACCCATGCGACAATCACGCTGGCGCTTACGCCGGAGAGCATCACCATGCTCGATGTATTCCGCGCCGTATCGGACGGCAAACGCCAGGAGCTCTTCCTACTGCACCGTGAGCCCAATCCGCTGTGCCTAATAGGCAGTCGGGTTCCCGACGTCCTGCCCATCGCCTTCGGGCGGATCCAGTCCGCCATGGAAGAGGAGATGGCAAGGATCACTATCGCCGATCTGGCGAAGCAGATTGAGGAATCCATGGGCGGGTAAGCCGCCGCCAGCAGCCAGTCTGGATCCCGTCACGAGGTGTGCAGGCGGGCTACCGACCGAACGGAAGTGATGGTTTGTGCGGGTTACCTAAAGAATCAACGACCGGTGGATCTTAGTGGTCAATCCGCCTCGAGACCGCCCAATAGCTTGCTTAAAGGTCCCCTTTTGCGCCAGATCTATGCTGATGGACCCGGACAATAGTCGACGTCAACCATGACACTTTCATAATCAGGTTCAATCGAAACATGCTCTAAGATCCGATCCCAAATGCACGCGATTCTCCAGCGGCGGAACCGGCTATAGACGGTGGACCTGAGCCGTAGTATTCGGGTAAACCCCGCCAGGGCGCACCTGTTCGCGCTACCTACAGCATGGCGTTCAGCATTTGGCGATGGTCGTTCGGGGGGTCTCCCTCCTTCACGTATTTCATATCGTCTCATCCTATCTATTACTTACCCATTTTAAGGGGTCATAGTTTGCATACAGGCCCAGCTTCATCATAGTTGGCGAAGATTCCATCGGAATGCTTCCGCGCGGAGGTGCCTCTTAGAGGCTCTCCGCTTCTTTGATTCCCCGGAGCACAGATCGATACCAAGCGCGAAGCCCCAGCTCCTGCTTCAGTCCTCCCGATTTGCTTTAAATAGGGTAGAATCTAACTCTCGTCAGAACGGAGCGATCGCCCATGGCCCTACCCCATCCCCAGCATTCCAACCCTCGGCAGGCGTCCGATGCACCTGTGCGTGACACCAAGCTGGCCGTTCGCCGGGCACTGCGTGTTATCGCGCTTCTCCTCCTGCTCGCCGTGGCGGCCATCATTGTATACAACAGCCGCAAGCCTCTGCCCGCCGGCCTGTCGTTCGAAGGCCCCATTCACCGGGTGACCTCGGTAGACTTCTTGTACGATCTCAGCTACAAAAAGCCGGAGGGCCAGCCGGAAGTGCGCGAGCAGGCGATCCTGAACCGTATCCTGCAGGCCGTGGACGAAGCGGATAAGTTCATCGTCATCGATATGTTCCTCTTCAACAGCTATGTGAACGAAGGCCAATCCTTCCCCAAGATCTCAGGCCTCCTCACGGACAAGCTGATCGAACGCAAAACGAAGAACCCGGAACTTCAAGCCATTTTCATTACGGATGAAGTCAATACTTCCTACGGGTCCCATGCCTCGCCCGAGCTCGAACGGCTGAAAGCCGCCGGCGTGCAGACGGTGGTCACGGACACGGATGCCCTCCGGGATTCGACTCCGCTCTATTCGGGAGTCTGGCGCATCTTCTTCCGGCCCTTCGGAACCGGAGGCCAGGGCTGGATCAAGAACCCGATGGCCGATACGGCTCCGGATATGACGGTGCGCTCTTATGCCAAGCTCTTCAACGTCAAAGCCAACCACCGCAAGGTGATCGCCACCGAGGACATCGCCATTGTCTCCTCGGGGAACGTGCATGACGCAAGTGCGGACCATTCCAATGCGGCCTTCGCCGTCAGCGGTCCGATCATCGCCGACGTGCTTGCTTCCGAACAGGCGGCTGCCAAGCTCGGCGGCGGCGCCTCCTTCCCGAGCTACAAGCCCCAAGCTGCCGGAACGGGAGGGGACCTTAGCGTTCGGCTGCTCACGGAAGGCAAAGTCAACGAACATCTCCTTCGCCTGCTATCCGAAGCGGGCAGCGGGAATACGGTATGGATGGGCATGTTCTACCTGGCCGACCCCGACGTGATCCAAGCCCTCCGTGAAGCATCCGACCGGGGAGCGGATATCCGCCTGATCCTCGATCCGAACCAGAATGCCTTCGGTAACGATAAGATCGGGCTGCCGAACCGCCCGGTCGCCGAGGACCTGGTCGACGGCTCCGAAGGCCGGATCCAGGTGCGCTGGTACAATACGGGCGAGGAACAATACCACACGAAAATGATGATGGTTACCGGGCGGGGAGCCATGTCGATCTTGGGCGGATCCACCAATTTTACGACCCGCAACCTCGATGACTATAACCTGGAGACGGATCTCTTGATATCGGGTCCGGCGGACAGCGAGGTCGCCCGGAAGGTCGAGGCCTATTGGGACCGCCTCTGGAGCAACCGGGACGGAGCCTATACTCTGGACTATGAAGCCTACAAGGAAACGACGTACCCGCTCAAAAAGCTGGTCTACCAGCTCCAAGGCTGGCTGGGATTCACTACGTTCTAACAGAAAGGAAGAGAATTCGTATCCGGTATCTCGGGATGGTAAAATAAGGATGCTCCTACATTCCTTCTTATCAAGCGAGGTGTCTTTCTTCTTATGAAAAAGATATGGACTCATACCGTTCTGGGTGCCGCCCTGCTTTCCTCTGCTGTAGTCCCTGCGGTGAATGCCCACGTCTCCTCCGAGTCCGGTTCGGCTCGAGCGCCTGAGACTGCCATCGAAGCATCCGGACCCGAGGCAGCCCCGGATCATCGCCCCATCCGCCCGCAGGGACTGCCGCGGGCCTTCGCCAAGGGCGAGTACACCCGTATTCATTCGCAGCTCGGCCCCGAGCTGCAAGCCCATCTCAGTGCGGCGGAGCTGGAACAGATGGGCAAGCCCTTCTTCGAAGCTGCGGGTCCGATGGAACGCTTAACGCAGATAGCCCTCCCTGCCGGGAAACAGTACCTGTGGGCTAATGCCCAAAGGACTAAGGGACTTATGGCCGTATTTGCCGAAGATGGCCGGATCGCTGGGTTGTTATTGCAGCCGATGGTGCCTCATCCGGAGACCGACCGCCTCTATACCCAAGGCCGGTACCGCATGCCGATTACCGGATCATGGTTCGTGTACTGGGGCGGAACGAATGAGCTGCTCAACTACCATTACGCCTATGAAAGCCAGCGGTACGCCTACGATCTGGTTGTCTCCCGCAAGGACGGAACCACCTTTGACGGCGATCCTGCGACGCTGGAGAGCTACTATGCCTACGGCAAAGAAGTGACTGCACCCGCAGGCGGTACAGTTGCAGGAACTCTGAATTCGGTCCCGGACAATACGCCCGTAGGCCAGACGACGAACACAGACCAGCCCTTCGGCAATTATGTCGTCATTGATCATGGAGGCGGCGAATTCAGCGTAATCGGCCATCTCCAACAGGGCTCCGTCAAAGTTAAGCCCGGCGATGCCGTGACAACGGGAGACGTTATCGGGTTCTGCGGGAATTCCGGAAACTCCAGTGAGCCTCATATCCACTTTCAGGTCCAGAATTCTCCCGAGCCCGGCCAGGGACAGTCGCTGCGAATCCGTCAGGCCCATGGACAGAAGGAACCTGTAAAAGGGGACATGATTCGCGGCCCCCGAGGGGGCTGAGCAGGGCTCTGCAAGCCTCCTTGCTGCAATGCAGCCCAAGCTCCGTGCCTCATCAGACACGGAGCTTGGGCTTCGGCTATTTCCAGGCATAGGAGTCCCGCCCCGTCCATACCATTAAAGTAAACCATGTAGAGTAAACCATGCGGTTCGCTTATCAGTTGATAGGTTAATCGTAGGTATACTTATTCCAAGGAGGCACCCCCATTGAACCCTGTGCTATTCCGCTGGCTTAACGCCGCCGGCCTGCTGGCCGTCCTCGTTCTGAATTATTTGGCCAATGCCCTGCCCCTGAACGGTATGACGACAGGCCAAGTGTCGTCCCTGTTCCCCGTCCGGTTGACCCCGGCCCCCTATGCGTTCTCGATCTGGGGACTGATCTATGTCTTGCTCGCCGCCTTCGTTATCGTCCAGTTGTGGCCGGGCAAGCGGGATGAAGAAGAAACCAAAGGAGCGAATCCCTGGTTTCTCGCCAGTTGTGTCTTTAACTGCGCCTGGATCTTATTATGGCACTATCTTTATACGGTTTCTTCCATGTTTGCGATACTCGCGCTGCTGTTCTCCCTGATTGGGCTCTACGTCGGCACCCGCCCGAACGGCTGGTCTCCGGACGGTGTCATCCGCTGGTTCGTGCAGCTGCCGTTCAGCATCTATCTCGGCTGGATCTCCGTAGCCTCCCTGGTCAATGTAACCATTGGACTCAGCTTGCTGGGATGGGACGGCTTCGGACTCTCCGAAGAGACGTGGACTGTACTCGGCATACTGTTCGCTCTGCTGCTTGGACTGCTGGTCGGCTACCGATTCCGCGATCCCGCTTATGCACTTGTCATCGCTTGGGCGCTCGCTGCCATCGGCCTCGCCAACCGGGCGGAGACCGGTATCGCCTATCCGGCCTGGGGCGCTGCCGCCCTGCTCGTTCTCTTCTCCTTGTGGCTGATCGCCTCCGGAACATGGCTTCGCGGCCGTGGCCGCAGCCGCCGCTGATAGGACTAAGTCGGGCACGCCGCCAAAGCAAAAAGAGCCGCAGCTTAGCGCGGCCCCCCCTGACCCTATTTCTTATGGACCACCTACACCTGTATCTGAAGCCCAAACAGGATACCAGCTGCCGCTTGATGTGTTATACAGAACTACATTCCCATCATTTTGAACGACCAGGACATTAGCAAAAAGGTTAGTACCCGCTGGGTGTCGACCAAAGCTCCATCCAGCACTGTCAGCAGTCCAAACCGTGTGTGCAACGATCTTAATATTAAGAAGTCCGTTTTCGAGTACTAACTTATCGGGAATTCTTACACGATAACAGCCGCAGAAGGGATCATAAATTCTAATCGTTGCCTTATTCGTGCTCGTGGACCAGCGAGACTGACCGGAAGCCGTATAAAGCACGAGATTCCCATCTGTCTGCATCTTCAGAAAGTAGGCACCATTACTTGATGTTAATTGTTGACCCGCGGAAAGGGTTTCGCCATTATTGAGCGTATCCTTGGCAAAAGCCGCAGAGACCATGGAGAGCTGAAGCATCAGCGCCGCAAACAATACTAATGTGAGCTTCTTCATAAATAACCTCTTTTCTGTATAATTTTAGTACAAGGGAACTATATCATATAAATGCATGAAAAGTGCTTTTTTTACAGTTTTTTGATTATAAAGATAATACTAAGACAAGGAGTAAATCGTGTTATCCAGTAGGTGCCCCCACCCGCTGCTTCGCACAAAAGGGAAGGGAGGATTCCTGATGGAATCCCCCCTTCCCTTTGTTCCGTTTATCTTGGGTCATTTGCTGAGCTGGCCGGTGCTAGGCTCTCGGGCCCACATGGGCTCCGCTGCGGCGAAGCAGATCCACTACCTCTTCGTATGCCTCTTCTCCGATATGGGCCGTCAGCACATACCGGAGCGCCCGGTCGTCGCGTCCGTCCCCATCCCGGTCGTGCAGGGCGTCATCTGCCGCCCGCAGCCCAACGAAGGCGCCAGCCGCGTCCGCACCGGTATTCACGGCCCCCACGCCGCCCACGTAGCCCGCTCCCGTCGTTGTCCCAGCCGTCCCCCCGGCCAAAGCGAAAGGAAGTAAAAGCGGCGTCTCCCTGTCCAACGGATCGGGGAGCTCACCTACTTCAATCGATTGTACCGGATACGCTTGGAGCTTGATTCGTACGTCTTCCGCATCATTCTCGGTATGAAAGTAAGCTTGAATCGGGATCATCATGCTTCACTCCTTCGGGCTCTAGTCTCTGGCAGCTTCTGCGTCCAGGATGAACTGTATATTCTTTACCCCAGTTTGTCCCCCTTCAAGCAGGGATACTCCGAAGTCCACAGCCGCAGCAGGAATAGGGCTCCGCCGTTCTAGGCACGCTAAGCTTGGAGGTGAATCATCATGACAGGACGCAACAGCAAACCGAAGAACCGCGGTCCGGCCGGTCATCCGGGACGCCTCGACCAGTTCGGCGAGAAACTGGCCGACGATACGGTATCCCGCGAGGCCGCCGAGGCCTGTGATACGGACAAGCGCTCGTAAGGCTCCGCCTTCCGCACGCCCTGCGATGCGGTACCTTTCACAGAAATTCGGTCCTCCCGAAGCACCAAAAAAACCGTCTGCACTAGCGCTGATCGGCGCTGTGCGGACGGTTTTCTTCGCTGTAAGCCGTGTTAGACCTGCCGGGCTTCCAGTCTCCTTGCGAGAAGGGAGAGCGTATAGTTAACGATAAAGTAGATCAGTGCGCCCATAATAAAGATCGGGATCACCCAGTTGGCGTTATTGCCTGCTACAATCAACATGTTGTGAAGGAGCTCGGACAACACGATGACGGTAGCCAAAGACGTATCCTTAAGAAGCGAGATAAACTGACTGACCATGGGCGGTACCATCCGGCGAAGCGCCTGCGGCAGCAGGATATACCACATGGCCTGAACGTACGTCAAACCGGAAGAACGTGCGGCCTCCATTTGACCTTTGTCTATAGACTTCAGACCGCTGCGGACAATCTCCGAAATCATAGCCGCTTCAAAGACGGTTAACGCTACGATAGCGGCATATTCAGCATTCTGGAAAGCCTTGAACCCTACCTCCGGAAGCGCAAATCGAGTGAAAAAGATGATGAGAAGAAGCGGAAGATTCCGCACCACTTCCACGAGTACAGCCAACACTTGGGATACCACCGGCATCCTGGAAAATTGCAGTACGCCGACCAGCGTACCAATCAGAAAGCTGAACATGGTAGCGAAGAAGGCAACCTTAAGCGTCACATATAATCCTTGCATGAGAAATCTGATATTCTCCGGTGTATAGGCTCCGGCAAAATCCATGAGGTATCCTCCCTTCCACATGACACTTAATGCGCCAGGCGTCTCTCCAGATAACGGACTCCAAAAGCGATAGGAATCGTCAGGATAAGATAAAACATTGCTACAAAGATATAGACGCTGAAGGTTACAAATACCTCGGTTGAAATGATGTCACCAAAGTACATTAAGTCCATCCCGCCGATGACAGCAAGCACCGAGGAGTTTTTGACCAAATTCAAAAATTGGTTACCCAGCGGCGGAATGACAATGCGGAGTGCCTGGGGCAGTATAATGTACTGCATCGTCTGCAAATAACTCAATCCGGACGAGCGCCCGGCTTCCATCTGCCCCTTCGGTACGGCTTGAATACCGGCACGGATCGCCTCGGCGATAAAGGCACTGGTATAGATGGTAAGCGCGAAGGTTCCGGACATGAACCCATCCAATGGCAGATGCAGATTGCCAGCCGATAAATATACTAACCATACGATCAGCAGCAGCGGAATGTTCCGTAAAAACTCGACGTAAGCGGTGCCGAACCAGTTCAGCGGCTTCAGCGGCGAGATCCGGAAGACGGCGATAACGGCTCCCAGAATAAAGCTGCCGACCAGAGCGATGAGACTGGATTTGACCGTATTGCCGAAGCCCATTATATAGGTGTCCCAATTGTCGATTAAGATGTCCCAGCGAAGTATGTCCACTCTTTTCTTCCCCTCCCCTTCACAAGAAAAGGTAGGACGGATCCGGCTATCCGGACCCACCCTACCCCTGAATGCTAGCTGCGGGGCACCTTATTTCGCCGGCTTTTCCCCGATCCACTGTTCGTACAGCTTGTCGTAA
Source organism: Paenibacillus caseinilyticus (assembly GCF_027533645.1). GTDB lineage: Bacteria > Bacillota > Bacilli > Paenibacillales > NBRC-103111 > Paenibacillus_G > Paenibacillus_G caseinilyticus. The sequence goes on along the minus strand of NZ_JAQAGY010000026.1, from coordinate 73,836 downwards.
TCTCCACTGGCTTTCATGTCGGCGAGGAACGTGTTGACGTACTTCACGAATTCCGCATCGCCCTTCTTGATCGCCATACCGTAAGGCTCGTCGGTGAACGTGCCGCCGACTACCTCGAAGTTCGGATCCTGCTTCACCATGCCGTACAGAATCGCATTGTCCGTAGTCAGTGCATCGCCTTGGCCCGCCTTCAGCGCCGTGAATGCATCCTGGTAGTTATCGAATTCAAGAACCGTGACGTCTGGAGCTTTGGCACGGACATTCGCACCAGAGGTAGCGCCTTTCACTGCCAATACTTTGTTGCCTTTCTTCAGGTCCGTAACGGACTTGATCGCGCTGCCTTTCTTCACGAGCAGGGATTGGCCGGCTTTGAAGTAGACGTCCGTGAATTCAACCTGCTTCTTGCGCTCTTCGTTGATCGTCATCGTCGCGATGATGATGTCGATGTCCCCTTGATTCAGCATCGGAATCCGTGTCTTCGACGTCACTTCCTTCAGTTCCAGCTTGCTCTCGTCGCCGAAGATCTTCTTGGCCAGCGCCTTCGCCATGTCGATATCGAAGCCCTCCACCTTGTTCGTGGCCGGGTCCTTGAGACCGAACAGCTTCGTGTCGTACTTCACGCCGGCTACCAGCTTGCCGCGGGCCTTGATCGCTTCGAGAGCGCCGCCGCCTGCAGGTGCCGTGCCTTCTGCCGGCTTCTTCGTATCGGCCGCCGGCGTACCGCCGCCTGTGCTCGGCGCCTGCTCATTGGTCTTCGTACCGCAGCCGGCGATCAGTGCCGGAACCAGACAGAGCGTGAGTCCCATCGAAAGCCATTTGTTGTTCTTCATCTTGTAATACCCCTCTCTTCTATCTCATGATATGAACTGAATACCTATTAATGATGGAGCAGCCGGCTGAGGAACGTGCGGGCCCGCTCTTCGCGCGGATTCTCGAAGAAATCCTTCGGAGCGGAAGTCTCGAGAATCTGGCCCTGGTCCATGAATACGACGCGGTCCGCCACTTCGCGGGCAAAGCCCATCTCATGGGTAACGACTACCATAGTCATCCCTTCCTTGGCCAGATCCCGCATCACATCGAGCACTTCGCCGATCATCTCGGGATCGAGCGCCGAGGTTGGTTCGTCGAAGAGCATGATCTTCGGTTTCATCGCGAGTCCCCGGGCTATGGCGACACGCTGCTGCTGCCCGCCGGAGAGCTGGGACGGATAGACCTTAGCCTTCTCCGGGATGCCTACTTTATTCAGATAGTGCATCGCCGTCTCATCCGCCTGCTGCCGCGAGATCCCAAGCACTTTCATCGGCGCCAGCGTAATGTTCTCCAGCACCGTCCGGTGCGGATACAAGTTGAAATGCTGGAACACCATACCGATATTGCGGCGCAGCTTATTGATATCGGTACGCTTGTCGTTAATCGGCACATCATCTACGGTAAGCTCGCCGCCGGAGATCGTCTCCAAACGGTTAATGCAGCGCAGCAGCGTACTTTTGCCGGAACCAGAGGGACCGATGACAACGACCACCTCACCCTGCCCGATGGTCAGGTTAATGTCCTTGAGCACATGAAATGCGCCGTAGTGTTTGTTGACATCGCGGAACTGTATCATTTTATTCCCCCTTATGCCTCACGATGCTATTAATAATGTAACATATATGTGATATAGAAGTAATTATTAATAACATATATGTACAAAAACTATGATACATGGCCTCCCGGTTTTTTTCAATCCTGTTTTCATAGTGGAGGTATGGCAGGAGAACCGACTTTCAGCAAACGCTTTCATTGACAGTATAAAGTATATCTGTTTTTAACCCTCTGTCAAATGGGACTTTCTTCTTGCCAAGGGTTCCCATAGACTCCTTGCTGCATGGACCTATATCATGGAAGATAGACGAATCGTATAGCAATTCAAAGGAAGGAATAGTCCATGAACAAACGATGGGTCTCCTGCGCGCTTCCCGCTGTGCTGAGTCTCACGGCTGTCCTATCCCTGGCCGCCACCGCTTGTGCGGCAGCTCCCGCCGCCTTCAGCGATACGAAGAACCACTGGAGTGCGAAGGCCATCCAATGGGCGGTCGGCAGCGGCATAGTGGATGGTTACGAGGACGGTACGTTCCGTCCGAACCAAACGGTATCCGAGCCCGAATTCCTCGCCATGCTCCTGCGTGCTTATCCCGGCGGCGTGCAGGCCTCCACTGACCAGGGAAGTCCCTGGTACTCGCCTTATTACGACTATGCCGGAGAACGGAACTGGCCGCTGCTCGGAAGTCCGGACCGGGGGCAATACAACCGCGGACATGTCGCCCGCCTGATCGCCGGCACCCAGCAAGGAACACTGGGCCTCCAGGACTCGATCCGCTACCTGCTGGATCAAGGCCTGTCACAGGGGAAGCGCAGCGCCACGGTAGAGGGCTACGCAGCAGCCGATACGTTATCTCGGGCCGAAGCGGTCCAGTTCATCCGCAACATGAAGGAGAACGTAACGGCCCTGAAAGCCGCTCCTCCTTCAAGCACACCAGCGGCAGAGCATGCGTCCGCTCCCATTTCCGTGCGCGGCATCGCCATCGGCGACAGCGAAGCGTCCGTAACCGGCAGGCTCGGCCAGCCGGACCGCAAGGACGCAGGCGGATCCGGCATGCAGTGGTATATCTATAATCAGGATTACAGCCGTTATGTACAAGTCGGCATCAGCGGCGGCCAAGTCACGGCCCTGTATGCTCCTGCCGGCTGGAGTACGGACAAGGGCCTGGCGGATGGCGCCTCGCAATCCCAGGTAACGAAGCTCTACGGCCAGCCTCTCTCTTACATCTTGAAGGGCAATACGCGTTATATGATGAATTACGGCGAAGGCGAGTACGGCACCTATGAAGCCGGCGAAGCTTACCTCACGTTCTTCTACGATCTGCATCAGGACGGCAAAGTCACAGGAGTTCAGGTGATCGAACGGTCGACAGAGCAGGCAATGACGTCCTTCTATCCCAAGGGCAGCGAAGCGCTCGCCGCAGCCTTCGAGCGGCAGAGCTTCGATCTGGCGAATGCCGCCCGCGTGCAGCTTGGCCTGACGCCTTTCGTGTGGGATGACGGGGCTGCAGGCACCGCACGCAAGCACAGCGCCGACATGGCCGCTCAGGGCTACTTCGACCACACGAACCCCGCCGGGCAAAGCCCCTTCGACCGGATGAAAGCGGACGGCCTCTCGTACCGCAGCGCCGCGGAGAATATTGCGGCCGGACAGAGCAGCGCCATCTATGCCCACCACGGCTGGATGAATTCGGCGGGCCACCGGAAGAATCTGCTCAGCGATATGGCACATCTAGGCGTAGGCGCCGCGTTCGGCGGCCAAATGAGCATCTATTATATCCAGAACTTCCTGACGCCCTGACGCGCCGTCCAACTGAGGCGCGGTCAAAATAACACTTACCCCGGATGCGGGGAGTTGAAACTTAAATGTAAACTGAAACCGAAGCCAATGACCGCAGCCTGAACATGCAAAGCGGGGGTGCCCCTCATGTCGTCGGGGGATCCACGCCGTCCGGGATCATACAAACAGCGCCTCCGGATCTAGATTCGCTCTAGAGCTGGAGGCGCTGTCTGTGTATCCGGGGCCGGGCCGCTACAGCCCTTTCTTCTCCAAGTATTCAAAGAGGAACGATTGGCCGTTCCGGTAGAACCGCGGATCGTAGAGTCCGATCCGCTGCTCGTCGTTCACCATCACGACGAACGGCGACCATTCGTATAAGGTTCGGGCCTTCGGATTCCCCTCGAACAGCCGGTCCAGATCCGCCTGACCGGGCTCGGCCGAAGTCAGCCGGGTCAGCGGCTGAATGCCCGTGAATACCGAACCGCGCAGCAGGGCGACCGTGTTCCCCTGCTTGCCGATAACCGTGAATACACCCGGCACAAAATCGGCGGATAAGGCCACCTGCTCATATTTGGCGGAAGCGTCCTGATACAGCATATAGCCTTGGGCCGATTGGGCGGCCACATAGAGCCCCATCAAGAGCCATACCGTACGATACACCCGATAAGGAGCCCGTGTCTTGCGGCCGTACCGGACGAACAGGTAACCGCCGAGCATCAAAGCCCAGAAGACCAAATCGACGATCGGTATGGTGCCAAAGGTGATGCGCATCGTGGAGAAGGGCTCGAGATACCCGGTTCCCCACGCATTGAAGAGGTCGCTGGTATCGTGAATGAAAACGGCGATCAGGGCGACAATGAACCAGCTCCATCCCCGCACCTTGGCGAAGAACCGGACGAATCCCGCAAGCAGCGCAGCCCATACCGGCATGAGAAATACCGAATGCGTGAGCCCCCGGTGCCACATCTGATACCTGCCCGCCGTATCCCACCAAGACGAGATGACATCGATATCAGGGATCTGCGAACCGGCCACCGTCGTGAAGAGCAGCGCCCGCCGCTCCTTCTTCGACAGACCGGTCTTATCCACAGAGCCATAGAGCGTAAGCCCAAACAGCGTGTGCGTAATCGTATCCATATTCCCTGCGTATCTCCTTTGGGAGTTTCATGATGAGTATGAAGTATATCTCCAGTATACAACAGAGGTGACCTTACCAAAAGGCCGCCCGGCTCCCCGGACGGCCCCCTTCCCCCTTACCCGCCAAGCTCGACAGCAACGGCGTCAGGGGCTCCTTTCATCGCAACCGTAAAAATGAATTCGGCACCTTGACCCGGCACCGACTCCACGCGGATGGCCCCCCCCATCAGTTCGACGAGCCGCTTCGAAATGGCGAGCCCGAGCCCCGTCCCGCCGTGCTTCCGGGCCGAGGACTCCAGCTGATAGAACGGCTGGAAGAGGTTCGGGAGGGCCTCCTCCGGGATGCCGATCCCCGTATCGCGTACGGCAAAAGCCAGTTCGATGCGATCCCCTTCGCGGCGCTGCCCCCGGACGGCGATCCGGATCCCTCCCCGCTCCGTAAACTTCACGCTATTGCCGATCAGGTTAATCAGAACCTGCCGCAGCCGCCCTTCATCGCCGAGAAGCTGGCGAGGCAGCAGCGGGTCCAGCTCATAGGCGACCTCCAGCCCCCGCTGCTGAAGCTGCGGCAAAAAGAGATCCACCGTCTCCTCCAGGCAGGCGTGCAGGGAGAATTCTTCCTCCTTGAGCGTCACCGTATCGTACTCCATCTTGGAGAAATCGAGTACGCCGTTAATGACCGCAAGCAGCGCGCTTCCGCTCTTGCCTATGATCTTGACGTATTCGCGCGCCTCCCCCTCCAGCTCCGATTCCAGCAGGAGATCGCTCATGCCAAGAATCCCGTTGAGCGGCGTGCGGATCTCATGGCTCATCACCGCGAGGAATTCGCTGTTAAGCCGGGCGGCCCGCTCCGCCTCCATCTTGGCCTGAAGCAGCTGTCGCTCCGCCGCCTTTTGTTCGGTAATATCCTTAGAGATCGTGTAAATGTCTACGATCCGCCCCCCTGACATCATGGGAACAATGGTCGTGCTAAGCTGGATTTTGCGGCCGCTGCGGTGCCTCAGCGTACACTCCACCGTCTGCGGCATCCCCTGCAGCACCCGGCCGAAGCACGCGCGGATCCGGGCCGCATCCCTGCGGTTCAAGAAGGAAACGAACGAGCGGCTGAGAAACAGCTCGCGGTTGTATCCCGTGATCCGTTCGGCAGCAGGATTCACGCGGATCAGATGCCCCTGGGGGTCGAAGAGGCACACCATATCGGGGTTATGCTCGAAGATGGAGTCATACCGCTGCCGGCTCTGTTCCGCGAGGCGCATGGCGAAGCGCCGGTCCAGCATCTGGCTTCCTGAGACGACCAATACGATCAGCAGGGAAGCGGCGCCGACGCACGTGGCGAGTATCACTTCACTGAATCCCGCATCGGGATCGGGCAGCAGCGGTGCCGCCGGGTAAGCGGTAAAAGACGCAGCATGCATCCCCGTATAGTGCATGGCGGCGAGCGCCAGACCGAAGAGCAGCGAAGCCGACGCTCTCCCCCGAAATCCCGGCTGGCTGGGGCCCAGGCTGCGGCACTTCAGCAGCAGGAAGATAGAGGAGAACGAGATAAGGACCGCGATGACACCGGACAGCAGGACAAAGAGCGGATCATAACTAATCCGTGCCGGGATGTTCATGGCTATCATCCCGACATAGTGCATGCCGCCTACGGCAGCGCTCATGAATAATCCCGCCGCCGCTTTCTTCGTCCGCGAAGGCGTGCCGTCGGTCAACACGGACAATCCGGCCAGGACGGCTGCGACGGGCAGCAGCATTGACACGAAAATATAAAGTGCGTTATAGCGAACTTCTATGGGCAACTGCAAAGCGAGCATGCCCACAAAGTGCATGGACCATATCCCCAGGCCCAGCGTCAAAGAACCGAGCGCAATGCGCAGCGCTCTCGAATGGGCCTGTACCTGCCACAGCCGGCAGCAAAGCTCCACCCCACAATAAGAAGTAAACACGGCAATGATAAAGGAGAGGAGAACCAGAGGAAGGCTGTATGTCCCCTGCAGTTGTTCCATGCCATCACCTCGATCTTCGGGCCGTACCTGCCCGGTATCCATATCCCTATAGAATTCGACCGAAGCGGCCGGATTCCTGCCTAATGCGACACTTTTCTTACCCATCGCCTGAAATTCCTGAAGCCGGAAGGCCCTTTACTTGATCCAAATGTTCCCGAAAGGCAGCACTTCGCGCAGCACCCTGCGCAGCAGCGAGTCTCTTCGAAGGGGGCCGCCATGTCCCCCGCCTTCTCCTGCCGGCTGGACCAGTACGCTTCCGGTACCGGTCATCTCCCAGTGGTAATTCATCCGCTGGGAAGCAAGCGTATTCCCGTAGACGCACAGCCGCAGCCTAGCCTCTTCGGGGTAAGCTACCAGGCATCCCGTATCGACGTATACCGGATGCTCCGGATGCAGGGTCAGCTCGCAGAGCGGACCGCTGGAGAGCAGTCCGAGCGTTCCGCCGCCGGAGAACTTCATGCGCACCCAATCCCGGGAGACGAACGCCTCTTGGGTACGCTGCAGCCGGCTCTGCAGCCGGAGTCCCTCGCTGTAGAAGAGCACATGCTCCATGTCGAACAGCAGGGAGCTCTCCGCTTCAAGCTGCAGTGCCTTCAGATAGTGGCCGGGCGGTACGCCCAGCACAAATCGGGCCGGACCCGACAACCGGGACTCGACCCACTGCTTCTTGCGGTACATACCGGCCAGATTCAGGATCCGGTCTTCCCTTCCCTGCGGGGCGCCCTGATAAGCGATAATCCCTCCGGGTCTCAGCACAAGGCAGGCTTCTCCTGCGTCCAGCTGCACGGCCGCCGTCTGTCCCTCGCTTCCCGCCCCGTCCGTCTCGATCCGCATGCGTCCCCCTCCTCTCGCTTTCTTCAGCGGGTACGGCGCCACAGGACGAGCCGGACGACCCGCATGAGCACGAAATACAGCACGACGAAGCCGCCTGCAGCCAGCGCCGTACGAGTGATCTTCCGCCCGCGCTCGGCCTGCGCTTGCTCAGCCGCTTCCAGCTGCCCAATCGCCTCTTCGAGCCTGGCGTTGCGGCCGCGCAGCTCCTCGTTCTCTTCGCGAAGCTGTTCCTGGTTCTCCCGGAACACCCGGATCGTTTCCTCCGAGCGCTTCACCGTCGCATCCAGCTCCTCTTGTGCAGCATCATACTGCTTCTGCAGCTCTTCCACGCGCTCGGGCATGCCGTAGATGTCCTTGACCCGGTCTACAATCCCCGCTTCGGCCGCAGGCCAAGGCAGGAGGAGCGCAAGCAGAACCGCCGCAAGTCCGATCCGCGTCCCTGCAGCCGGGCTCTTCCGTACCCGGTCCCCAGTCTCCCGCTGTTGTCCAGCCGTCATAGCGGCTCCCCTCCTTCACCCCGTCTGCCATCCTAGCAATACGGATTTGATATATTCCTATATTACCCGCATTCTCGACAAAAAGGAACAGGAAGCCTGCTCCAGCGGATCACCGGGCACAGCGCTTCTTGAGAAGCGAGCACCATAGGGATAGGAAAAAGGATAAGAAAAAGCCGCATTTCCCTGAGCGGGAATATGCGGCCTTATAGGTTCAGGCACCTCACGGGATGCCGGTTATTGAATAATATGAAGCCGGGACAGCATACTGAAAGCGGATCCAAACAATCGCATCCAACCCCACATGGACAGCCAAAGAGGTATACTCAGCATCACACCTACAACCAATCCAATAGACAATCTTCCTTCCATGGCGATGCCTCCTTTTTCAACGGGAACCCGCTGATTAGCCTGTTTCCATTATATGATGAAAGCGCTCTATTTATCCACTGATTTTTCTGAATTTTTAAATTTTTGTAATGATCGTACAAAACCGATTGTGACTTTCTTGTAAAAGTGATGAAATTCACATTTCGGAAATTTAAACTATTTTAATGCGTTATGGCGTAAACTAGAATATAACGGCGGCGTTCCCAGGGATCGTCCGCCTGCCCTCCTTCGGCTTCTTCAGGAACCGATGCAGGATCATGCCTTGGAAAAGCGGTAACACTCAACCGGAAGGGAGCTTGGTTACGATGATGTTTATCAGCCCTACGAAAGGTTCCGTCACCATGGAAGAGATGATCGGTCAGCTGCATGAGTATGTCAAGGAAGATACAGAAGCGAACTATAAGGTCATCATCGGCACGGACTCCCATACGACGCGGCGCGTGACTACGCTGGTAACAGCGGTCATCATCCACCGTCTCGGCAAGGGGGCCCGTTTTTTCTACCGCAAAAAGAGCTCACGCCCGCTGCATGACCTCCGTACGCGGATCTACAAGGAGACCGAGCTCAGCCTGGAGCTCGTAGATATTCTCAACCGCGCGGGCATGAGCGACTTGCTGGCGGATTGGCCTCTGGAGATCCATATCGACATCGGCCAGCAGGGAGACACGAAGGTGTTGATTCAGGAGATCTGCGGCTGGGTGACTTCGGTCGGGTACGAAGCGCGGATCAAGCCGATGTCCTTCGGCGCGAGCGCGGTGGCCGACCGGTTCGCCGAATAGCCCGCTCCCCTCCGAAGGGAGCGTCTCCCCCGTTGCTGCGGCAGGAGATGTTTATTGTAATAAGTAAGAGCGACGAAGAACCGCCTTCCCGGCGATGTTTGCACGGGAAGGCGGTTCTTCGTGCCGCCCTCCTGCTATCGGCGGGCGGATCCTTCGGCAGGGGAACCCGCCAGGCCGGAGAATGGGCTGGCTTGTAACCGAATGTTCACACTCTTAAGCGTTTACGGTGTGGTAATGTTGTATCACCTAAATGTTTAGTATTAATGTATTTATTGGTAATTTGATCAGTAGTAATCTATTAAGGGCGCGAGTTGTTCCGCCTGCTAAGGAGAGATGTTCATGCTGCCTACCAAATGGCTTCCCGTTCTGCTGTCCGCTTCCCTTGCCCTCACGCTTGGAGCGTGCAGCGCCAAAACGGCCGCCCCTGCCGAAACACCGAAAGCCGGGACACCGCAGACGCAGACCCCTCCGGCCGCGCATCCCGCCCATTGGTCCTACAGCGGCGAGAGCGGGCCGGCGGATTGGGCGAAGCTCGACCAGACCTTCGCCGCCTGTGCGAACGGCACGGAACAGTCGCCGGTCGATATCGAGCTGTCGCATACCAAGGTGGATAAAACCGCAGTCAACGTACAGCTGCATTATCAGCCCTCCGCTTTCACGCTGATGAATAACGGGCACACCATCCAGGCCAATGAGGCCTCCGGCAGCGATACGATCACCGTCGACGGTACGGAGTACAAGCTGGCGCAGATGCACTTCCACCGGCCGAGCGAGAATGAGATCGACGGCCAATCCTTCGCCATGGAGGGTCACCTCGTCCATAAGAACAAGGAGGGCGGGCTTGCCGTTGTCGGCTTCCTCATGAAAGCCGGCAAAGAGAACAAGCAGCTGGCAGAGATGTGGTCGAAGCTGCCTAAGCAGGAGACAAAGGAAGACGTCAAGCTCGAGCAGCCTGTAGACTTGCCGGCCCTGCTGCCTGCGTCCGCCCACGCTTTCCGTTACGAGGGCTCCCTGACGACGCCCCCCTGCTCCGAGCATGTGAAGTGGATCGTACTGGCCGATCCGGTCGAGGTCTCCCAGGAACAGATCGATGCGTTCGCAGCGATCTTCCCGGATAACCACCGTCCGGTGCAGCCGCTGAACCAGCGCACGGTCGTGAGCAACTAACGCTACGAGGCTGCCGCGTGCCGAGGCTGCCTATTTTTCCACCGTAAACCAAACAACCCTCCGGTTCGCCACCATGTCGTGGTTCTCCGGAGGGTTGTTTGGTTGGGGGGAGGTGCTGCGTTCCCTGTATCACCGAGTCCCCCTGCGGGGTACAGGAACGCAGGACACCAAGAGAACAGGCAGCGGCGCATGCAGAATCGCAGTACCCGATGGGTGACCGGGCGGACGCCTCATTCTCCGGCGTCCCAAGCTTTACGCCGGCAGACTGCGCAGAATGCGCGCCAGGTTCGAGATCGAGCCGGCGGCGCCGTGCTTCTGCTCGTCGTCGCCCTCGTATTCGACCGTCAGCCAGCCGTTGTAGCCGTCCTGGTGAAGACGGCCTATCAGCCCCTGCAGGTCGATCGTACCTTCGCCGGCTATACGGCCTGCGAAGCGTTCGCCCGTCAGGCCGGTATAGGCACGGCCTTCGTAGCTACCGTCCACCGGGACGAAATCCTTGAAGTGAACGTGCTCCACCTGCGGGCTGAGGGCCTCGAGGGCGGCCGACGGGTCCTCGCCGACGAGCAGGAAGTTCCCGGTGTCGAACGTGCTGCGCAGATAGGGCGAACCGACTTCGTCCAGAATCGCCTGCACCTGCGCGGCTTTGCCCGCGAAGATGCCGTGATTCTCGAGACAGAGGACGATGCCCTTCTCGGCGGCGGCCGCAGCCGCTTCACGCAGCCCCTCGACGATCCACGATTTCACTTCGTCGAACGCGTAACCGTCCGGAGGCCGGTCGCCCGCGAATACCCGGACGATCCGGGCGCCGAACGCTTCCGCGAGGTTCACCGCGGAGAGAATCTCCGCTACTTCCTCCCGGCGGCGCTGCGGATCCGGATGCGAGAAGTTGTTCGAAGCGCCTACGGCCGCCACCTGCATCCGGTGCTCCGTCAAGGCCCCCCGGACCTCCTCCAGCTCCTCGGGCTTCCAGAAATACGTCAGCAGCTCCACGCCCGCCGCTTCGGTCTCCTGCGCCGCAAACTTAATGAAATCCGCGTTGGTCCACTGTCCGTTCTCAAGGTATCCATGGCAGCTCCATATGCTCAGTGCAATCTTCATCTCCGCCGCTCTCCCCTCTTCTTACCGGTAGCCCCGGATGAACTCGACCGCCCGCCGGATGTCGGCTTCCGGCTGTGAGCCTACTTCCCGCTCGATCGTCAGGTACCCCCGGTACCCGATCTCCTGTAATGCTGCAAAATAAGCATCGAACGGCACACGGCCTTCCCCGAGCGGAACTTCCCGGAAGAATTCGCCGGAGGCTACCATCTCCGCAATCTTCTCATGTTCCATCCCCTCATACCCGAGGGCGCCATAGACTTGACGGGGATCTACCTCGCGGTAACGGATGCCATCCTTGACATGCGTATGCACGATATAATCCTTGAGCAGGCGCACGCCCTGCACCGGGTCGTCCCCCGTGACCATCACCATGTTCGCCGGATCAAAGTTAACCGATACCCCCTTGGTGCTCATCGTATCGAGGAACGCCTTCAGGTGCGCCGCCGGCTCCGGACCGGTCTCAATGGCAAAATAGGCCCCGCAACCCGCCGCATACTGCCCAAGTTCCTCGCAGGCCGACTGCATGCTGTGATATACGGCCCCGTCCTTCTCGTCGTGAGGCACGATCCCGATATGCGTCGTGACCACATTCACGCCGAGGTCGAGCGCCAGATCGAGAATCCGCTTCGACTTCTCCACCTTCGCGGGATTCGCGGCCCCGTCCTGGAAGCCATGTCCGGCGAGGTCGCCGCAGAGCGCCGAGATCTCCAGCCCGAGCGAAGCGATATAGCTCTTCAGCTCACGGCGGGCTTCCGGCGGGAGGTTCGCCGGGTCCATCTCCCCGCTGACCGCGTAGATCTGGACGCCCTCGGCTCCCACCTCGCGCGCTTTCTTCAGTCCCTCTCTCACGCCGACGCCGAAGCTGTCGACAATCACGCCGATCTTATTCGTAAGCCTGCCCGTCACCGAAGCCGCCTCCTTCTGCCCCTGACCGGGGAATGAATTCTGCTACCTGTTTTGTGCCGAATTAGAATGGGAATGAGAATGAGAACCTATATGATGCGAAAATGCGAAGGCTGTTTCGACTTAGAAGCGGACTTCGCGGCCCTGCGCCGCCGACTCGTAGATCGCGCTGACGATCTTCGTGAGCTCGACACCGTCTTCCACCGGCGCGATCAGCTCCGCCCGGCCGAGGCAGCACTCCACGAAATAATCGATCTCGCTGCGGAAGCCGCCCATGAAGTCGAAGGTCGATTCGTCGATCTGCGGCGTCGCGTTCAAGATCGTATTGTGCTTCTCGGTGACGATGCAGAGCTGCGGCTCCACCTCAGCCCCTCCTTGGTCCCCGAACAGCTTCACCGTCACCTCATCCTGCTTCGCATGCAGGGTGAACGATACGTCGACCATAAGCGACGCCCCGTTCTCGAAGCGGATCAAAGCATTGGCCATGTCTTCGACCGTATTCAGCGCCGCATCGTAATCCGCCGCCTGGTAGAAACTGAGGTTCTCGACATTCGAACGGTTGCCAAGCTTCGTGTAGACGTTCCCGGTCACCGACTGCACCTTCGGACGGCCCATGAGGTACCAGCACAGGTCGATCACATGCACGCCGATGTCGAGCAGCGGCCCGCCGCCCGAGCGTCCGCGATCCGCGAACCAGCCGCCGGGGTTGCCGAGACGCCGCAGATAGGATGCCTTGGCGTAATAGATCTCGCCGAGATCCCCTGCGTCGATGAAGCGCCGCAGCACCTTGGCGTTCGTGCCGTACCGCCGGACGAAGCCGACCTGCAGCAGCTTCCCTGTGCGCCGGACGGCCGCCTCCACTTCGAGCGCCTTGTCGACACTCGTGCAGAGCGGCTTCTCGCAGAGCACATGCTTGCCAGCTTCGAGCGCCGCAATGGAGATCTCGCCGTGCGTGTCGTTCCATGTACAGATGCTGACCGCGTCGATCTCCGGGTCAGCCAGCAGATCGCGGTACCCCGTATAGACGCGCCTTGCTCCGAAGCGGTCGGCGGCCGCCCTGGCCCGCTCCCCGTTCTTGTCGCACACCGCCGCCAGTTCCACATGCTTGTTCTGCGCATAGGCGCTTAAGTGCGCTTCGGAGATGGAGCCTGCTCCGATCACGCCGATTCGTAATTTGCCCACAGCCGATCTCCCCTTTCCCCTGTAGACTACCACAATCCGCAGGGGCTGTTAATTGCAAATAAGTATCCCTGTCCCGTGTCGAAATTTACCCCTTGACCGCTCCGGCCGTCATCCCTTTCATGATCTGTTCCTGGAACAGGAGGAAGGCGATGATCGTCGGCAGCACGGCGATGGAGAGCGCCGCCATCGTCAGCTTGTAGTCTGTCGAATAGCCCGTGGCGAACACCGAGAGGCTCAGCGGCACCGTCTTCAGCGCCGGCTTCGAGATGAAGACGAGCGCGAAGGCAAAGTCGTTCCAGAACCGCAGGAACCCGAGAATGGCAACCGTCGACAAAGCCGGCAGCGACAGGGGCAGCATCATCCGGAAGAAGATGCCCCAGTAGCCCGTTCCGTCGATCAGGGCCGCCTCTTCGATCTCCTTCGGGATCGAGGTCAGGAACGCGGCGATGACGAAGACGGCGAGCGGCAGCTCGAAGGCCGCATACGGCAGCACCAGCGCGGCATAGGTGTCGAGCAGATGCGTTTTTTTCATGAGAATGAACAGCGGCACAAGCGTGCTGTGGACCGGAATGAGCATGCCGAGCAGGAACAACCCCATCCAGAAGCCCTTCAGGCGGAACTCGAACCGGGCCAGCGCGAAGGCGGCCAATGCGCCGAACACCAGCGTCAGCACCAGGGAGAGCACCGTAACGATAAGGGAGTTCACGATCGAAGTCCCCATGGCCGACACTTCCCAGGCTCTTCCAAAGTTGTCGAACGACCACTGCAGCGGCATGCCGAACGGCCTCGAGAAGAATTCATCGTTCGACTTGAAAGCGCTGAGGAACAGCCAGACCAGCGGATACAAGGTAACCAGGGCATACAGCGTGAGCGCCAGCCGGATCGCCAGCCTCCCGATACCCCGCCGCACAGCCGGCCCCCGGCCCGCCGCCTTGCTCCCGAGAGAGAGTGAGCCTTCCATGATAACGCGCTCCTTTCCTTCGCGGTTACATCGCCATTAACGGTAATCCCGCTTCATGAGATACTGGCTGCCGGCAATCAGCGCCAGACTGAGAATGATAATAGCCGTCGACACGGCGCTGCCGTAGCCGAAGCGGAACACATTGAACGTGTTGTTGTACATATAGGAGGCGAGCAGCTCTGTCGAATGCGCCGGGCCCCCGCCTGTCATGACATAGATAAGGTCGAACGCCTTAAGACTCCCGGAGATACAGAGCACGACGGCCACCTTCACCGTGTCCCAGATCATCGGCAGCTTGACCGAGAACAGCTTTCGGGCTGGTCCGACACCATCAATCCGCGCGGCATCGTCAATTTCCGGGGAAATATTTTGGAGCGCTGCAATGAACATGAGCATATAAGGACCGATGTAATTCCAGATAATCGGCACCATCAGCGAATACATCGACACCTTCGGGTCCGAGAGCCACTGCATCTTCCATTCCCCGAGCCCTGCCTTGTCGAGCAGAAAATTCAGAATGCCGATCTGCGGATGGTAGATGTAGCCCCAGATGATGCCGATGACAACAGACGAGAGCACCATCGGCATGAACACCGATGCGCGTATGAAGCGCTGGAACAAGGTCGACTTCGTCAGCACGAGGGCCAGCAGCAGCGCGACCGGAATCTGGCCGAAGACGGAGGCGGCGACGATCAGCATATTGTTCTTGAACGCGAGCCAGAAGATCTCATCCTTCAGCACTTCCGCGTAATTGTCGAATCCGATGAACTTCGCCGCCCCAATCCCCTTCCAGTCAAAAAATCCGTAATAGGCGGACCAGAAGACCGGCACGATGACGAAGAAAGAGAACAAAAGGACAGCGGGAAACAGGGCCAGCGTGATAAATCCCCGGGCCCGCACGGCTGCGGTCATGCGCAAAACCTCCTTGATATGGGAATGGCGGCAGGAAGGGCTCCCAGCGCCCCGGCCGGCTCCTCCCCGGGAACCGGCTGCGAAGCGCTCACCCCTCCCCACGCCGGGCAGCGAACCGGGCAGCGCCTCTACTTGCCTGCGGACTTCGCCTGCGCGTCCTGGATTTTCTTCGCTACATCCTCCGGCTTCGCACCCATGAGCAGCTCTTGCAGCCCGTTGTTGACGACATCCGCCGCAGCCGAGCTCAGTCTGCCGTCATAGACCGGCGTGCGCTCCACCTTGCCGACGAGTTCATACGCCTTGGCGAACAGGGACGACACCTTGCTCTTGTCGAGCTCGGCCTTGTAGCTCACGAGCTGGTTGCTCTCGAGCGTCGCCTTCTGCGCTTCCGGACCGCTCATCGCATAGATGAGCTGGTAGGCCGCATCCTTGCGCGCCCCTTCGACCTTCTTGCTGAGGCCCAGGCCCGTGCCCACCACGCCGGACAGCGAGTTCGGATCGCCCTTGCCTCCAGGCACGGACGGCAGCACCGTCACGTCCATCGCATCCAGCGCTTCCTTGGAAGCATTCGCTGCCAGGGAGCTCAGCGCCCAGCCGCCGTCGATCATCATCGCCGCTTTGCCCTGGGCGAACATCTGCTCCATCTGCGTGTTGTCGATGGAGTTGAAGCCGTCTTGGAAGGCGCCCGCCTTACCCAATCCCTGCAGATAAGTCAGCGCCTGCACGAATTGGGGATCGGTGAACTTCGCGCCGTCCTGCGCGGCCGCCTTCAGGAACCATTCCGTCCCCGTCACCCGGTCGGCGAGCGAGCTGAGGATCGACGACTGCGCCAGCCAGGCCGCTTTGTTGCCGAGCGCGATCGGAGTCACCTTGTCTTTCTTGAAGGTGTCGACCAGCGCCAGCAGCTCCTCCCAAGTCTTCGGCGGCTGAACGCCGTACTTGTCGAAGATGGCGCGGTTGTAGTACAGAATCGAGGTCGGCGACAGGCCCATCGGGGCACTGTAGATTCTGCCGTCGATCGTGAAGTCGTCGAAGGAGCCCGGCAGGAAGCCCTTCTTCCAATCCGCCTTGCTCTCCAGCAGCCCGTCGATCGGCTGCAGCAGATCTCCTCCGGCGAACTCCTTGGTCATCACGCCGGGCCACATCATGAACACATCCGGCATCTCGTTGGCTGCCGCCACCGTCTTCAGGCGTGCCCGGTACCCGTCGGGCGGAATGCTCTGGATGTCGAGCTCGATCTCCGGATGGTCCGCCTTGAACTTGTCCATGATGCCCCGCATCGTCTTCGCCCGCAGATCGTCGCCGGTGAAGTTATGCCACAGGGACAGCTTCACCTTATCGCCCGCCTTGGCCCCATCGGTGCCTGCCGAACCGGCGCTCTCGCCGCTTCCCCCGCAGCCTGCCAGCAGCGACACAAGCAGCGCCGCCGGAATCGCTTTGGACCAGCCTTTCTTCTGAACCGCTTCCAACATGTTCAGCCCCTCCTCTTGGTAAGTACCGCCAGATGTTATCGTTCGTTCTTCCTTCAGTATAGGGGAGGGCCGCCGGACGGGGTACGGGAGAAACCCCGGAACCATAGGGGGGAAAACCCGGGCAATGGATCATAGGCCTTCCCGGATCGACTGCCGGTACTCCGACGGGGTAGCCCCTGTATGCTTCTTGAACAGCTGGCCGAAGTGCTTGATATCCTCGTAGCCCACACGCTGGGCCACTTCGCTGATCTTCGCCTGCGATTCCCGCAGCAGGGCGGCCGCCCTGCGCATCCGCTCCCCCGTCACGAACTCGAGATAGTTCTGTCCCGTCTCCCGCTTGAACACTTCCCCGAAGTGGCTCGGGCTCAGATGCACGACGGCAGCCACCTGCTGAAGACAGAGGCCCGGATCGTGAAGGTGGTCCCGGATATAGGCGGCCGCCTTCGGAATATACCCGCCCCGGCTCTCCGAGAGCGACTCGTGGAACCGCGCCATGACCGCAGCCAGCCGCCGGAACACCTCTTCCTCCGCCTGGCCGCCGGCTTCCGGCAGCGGGGCGTACTCGGGCGCGGCAGTGCCGCCCAGCTCCCGCTCCAGCCAGCGGTGCCCGGAGAGCACCAGCGAGTGCAGGAACGCCTGCAGCGACTGCGGGGTGGCCGCCGGGTGGTCGAGCTCGGCCCGCACGACCCGGCTGACGAAGCGGCGCAGCCCGGTCGTCCCGCCCCGGGCCAGGAGCGCCGCCAGCTCCGCCTCTTCCGCCTGCGAGCAGACCGTGCGCGAGCCTGTGCGGCCGAGCAGGTGCGCCGGCGTGAAGAGCCCCTGCCCGCCGAGCAGCTCGCGGAAGGCCAGCACGCGCTCTGCTTCCCGGCACGAGGCGGGCAGGCCCGCGGGGCTTGCCGCCGGGCTCCCGAGCGCGGCGAAGACGGTGCACTTCAGCGTCGCGGCGAGCCGCTCCAAGGCCCGGGCCGGGCTAGTGCCGCAGGCGCCAGGGTCCGCGGGCAGGATCACGGCGACGCGGTCTGCCTGCAGCAGCGTCACGCAGGGCAGCAGCTCATAGAGAATGTTCTCCGCCGCACCCAGCAGCAGCCCGGCGAACGGTCCGTCGCCCCAGCCCGCGGCCTGCACCAGCATGACCTGCAGGGCGGCTGTCTGCCCGTCCGGGCCGCAGAGGCCGCTCTGCAGGAACCAAGTCCGCAGGTCCTCGGGCAGCTCGCCCTTCCCCGCGCCCGGGTCCGGGCCCTGTGCCAGCAGGCGCTCCATGAGCTGGCGGCGCATAGCGGCCGACTGCAGCGACTCGCGCCGCCGGGCCTCCCACTTCTCGAGCACGCGCTGCTTGGCCTTGGCCGCCGCCCGCAGGATCTCCTCGGGGCGGCTCGTCTTCAGCAGATAGTCCGATACGCCTTCGCGCAGCGCCTCCCGGGCATAGCCGAAGTCGTCGTAGCCCGTGAGGATGATCGTCTGCGTATCGGGCAGCAGCGCCCGCACCCGGCCTGCCAGCTCGATCCCGTCCATGCCGCTCATCCGGATATCGGTGAGAATCACGTGCGGCTTCTCCTCCGGGATGCGCGCCATCGCCTCCTCGGCGGAAGAGGCCGGCGGCAGGAGCGTCAGGCCGATCTCCGTCCAGTCGATGACGGTGCTGAGCCCCCGGCGGATAATATCTTCGTCGTCCACGATCATGAGCTTCATGCGAATGCCTCCCCTATCGGTATGGTGAAAGTGATGCGCGTCCCCCGCTGCGCTCCGCTGTCGATGCCGAGCCCCGCGTTACTGCCGTAGTGCAGGAGCAGCCGCTGCTGCACGTTGCGCAGGCCGTAGCCGCTCGTCTTCTTGGCATGGGGGGCGGGGGCCGGCGCATAAGAGCCGCCCCGTGCATCCCTTCCGGATAGCTCGCTGCGCAGCTCCCGCAGACGTTCCTCCGTCATCCCCGCCCCGGTATCCTCCACCGCAAAAGCGACAGCCTCCCCCTGCCGCTGGGCGTGAATGTAGATCGCCCCCGGCCGGCCCAGCTTCTGAATCCCGTGCACGAGCGCATTCTCGATAAGCGGCTGCAGGAGCAGCTTCAGCACCGGCAGTCCCGTCAGCGAAGGATCGATATAGAATTCGATCTCGAATTGGCCCGGGAAGCGGATCGCCTGGATATAGGCATAATTGCGCGCGTGCTCCACCTCTTGCTGCAGCGGACAGTACTCTTCTCCCCCATTGAGGGAGAACCGCAGGAAATCGCTGAGCGCCCCTACCATCTCCGAGGTCTGCCGGTCCTTGTTCATGAGGGCGATCCAGTGAATCGACGAGAGCGTGTTATACAGAAAATGGGGGTGAATCTGCGCCTGCAGCGCGAGCAGGTCCGCCTCTTTCTTCTTGGCTTCATCCCGCTGCACCTGTTCCTTCAGCCGCTGGATGCGGTCGCTGAGCTTGTTGTAGCTGTGGAGCAGGAGACCCACCTCATCGCTGCTCTTCACCGCAAAAGGCGGGATCGGCTCGTCCGGGTTCAGATCCTTCAGCGTCTGCGTCAACCGGGTCAAGGGCCTCGTGACCCGCCCCGTGAAGATCAGCACGAGTCCGGCCGCCAGCAGCAGACCGAGCAGGGTCGCGCCCGCCGTGACCGCCAGAATATAACCGCTCTGCGCCGTATAAATGTTCGTCGGCAGGAAGCCGACCAGCTTCCAGCCGATCCCCGGCAGCGTGTGGTAGAGCACGGTCTGCCGCCCTTCCCCTTCGCCATAGTGGGAGATCCCGCTCTCTCCGGCCAGGGGACCGATCCCCGGATACAGACCGGCGACCGGGCGGTTCAGCCAGCCTGGATCGCGGGAGGAGAGCACCTGCCCCTGCTCATCCAGGAGCAGGACGAGCCCCTTCGCCTCCCAGCCGGAGTCGGTGAGATACTTGCCGATCTCGGCCTCGTCCACGGCGATGGACAGCGTGCCGAGCGTACGGAAATCATTGAAGCTGCGGACCGGCCGCACCAGCGAGAAGACCCGCTTCGTTCCTTCGGTCGTGCGGTTCTCGTAGATCGGCGACCACCAGCGCACGCTGCGGCGGTACGCCTCCCGGTGCTCCTGCAGCACCTCGGGCAGGCCGGACTTCAGCTTGGTCGTTGTGGTCAGGGGAGGCGTCCCCGCTTCGGGCTCGATCGTAATGTCGGCGATGTATTTTTTGGAGAACGCCAAGTTCGTCAGGAACCCGATATGGAGCGAATAGCGCGAGATGTCCTCCTCTTCGTCGCCCAGGTACTGCTGGATATCCTTCTGTCCGATGAGGAACAGCGACATGTTCTCGGCATCCTGCACCACGAACTCCAGCTTGCCGGCGATCTGCCGCAGGGTGTTCATCCCGGCCTCCTTCGCCTTCTCCTCGGCGACGTTCGCCGCGATCCGGTAGGAGACGGCGCCCGTGGACAGCAGCGGAACCAGAATAGCAAGGAGCAGAAGAATCGTTAGTTTGCGCTTAAGGGATTTGGCGAGCCAGCGTTTCATGCGAGTAGTTCACCCCGTTGAATGATATGGTCGTTAAGGAAGCCGCCGGGAGGCAGAGCTTTGGGAAAATTGGAATAAGGCAAACGGGCAGGCCGGCGGACCGGGATCAGGCGGGGAAATACGGAGGTAAGAGCAGTATGAGAAGCAAGAGCGGACCGGACAGGGTGCCGGGCGCACTTCATCCGGTCTTTCGGAAGGCGCAAGGGGAACCGGGAGCGGTACGGCAAGAGAGAGAACGGCGCGGCATGGGGAGTGCGGTGCCCATGCGCCCTATCCACCGTATCGCGTTAGCTTCCGCAGATGCTTGGACTGGAGGAAGCCCTCAGCGAGGGGGACCGGGCGCAAGGAGCGCTCCATCAAGAGCGCTGTCTTCCGTGCCCGTGAAGCCAAGCGGAGGCTGGAAGGCAGACGCGGGCGCAGCATGTGCCTCTCCCGGCGCGCGTTGCTTGGCTGTACGCCGGCGGCTTAGCTGCGTCTACCATGATCAAACTGGCCAAGGGAGACGGAATCACAGGTTCCACCCGTGGCTAAGCTCCCGTCTAGAGCGGTCCTCCCCTGAGTTGTAAGGGCTTCCCATTCCGTCCGGCTTGTTGTTTTTTATACTAGCATACCTGCATTACCGCCAAACAGACTTTTTTTTAGCACAACAAACTTTTTGTTTGACAAAGCGTTGGAATATGCTACCATCATTCTCATGAAGCCCCCCCGCAATGACGGGACCAAAGGAGTTTTGCGGACGAATGGAGTCCATACGGGATGAATTTGATTTTTTGTCGGTGCTGGTGAAAGGCATCGCCGCCCAGTTCGGCGAGAACTGCGAAGTCGTGCTGCACGACTTGACGGGTTCTTATGAGAGCACGATCGTAGCGATCGAGAACGGCCATATCACGGGCCGCAAGGTCGGCGACCCGGGGACCAACCTGGGCCTCGAGCTGCTGCGGGGCAGCCAGGTCGACGGGAACCGGTTCAATTACGTGACGCAGACCAAGGACGGACGGATGCTGCGTTCGACATCGATGTACATGAAGAATGCCGAAGGGCGGACCGTGGGGGCGCTCTGCATCAACTTCGACATCACGGATCTCATGGTCGCCGAGCGCACCCTCCACTCGCTGACGGCAGCGAATCTGCAGCCGGAGGTCAAGGAGTCGTTCGTCAGCAATGTGACGGACCTGCTCGATGCCCTGATCCAGGAAGCGCAAGAGGATGTCGGCAGGCCCGTCGCCCTCATGACCAAGGAGGACAAGATGCGGATGATCGGCCTGCTCGACCGCAAGGGCGCCTTCCTGATCAAGAAGGGCGGCGAGAAGATCTGCGCTTACCTCAACATCTCGAAGTACACGCTCTACAACTATCTCGAGGAAACCAAGTCGGAGAATAAGACGGAAGCGAAGACGGAAGCGAAGACGGAAATGAATCCGGACACGAGGGCGGAAGCCCATTCCGCAGCCCAAATCCAGGAGGAAGCGAAGGAGGAACCGCGATGAGCACTGCACAGGAAAACCAGTCCGGCGACCTGCGGGACGACGTTCCCGCCGCCCCGGCAGAGCATTCGGCAGACGAAGCGGCTTATGATACGGCGGGGGGCGCTCTGGAAGAGCATGAACTCGACACCCCCTCCCTGCTCATCGACACCGCCGTCATGGAGCGCAACATTGCCGCGATGGCGGCAACGGCACGGCAGCTCGGCGTGGACCTGCGGCCGCACGCCAAGACCCACAAGCTGCCTTCGGTCGCCCGCCGGCAGCTCGAGACGGGCGCCGTCGGCATTACCGTAGCCAAGGTATCCGAGGCGGAGATCATGGCGGCGCACGGCATTCCGAGCATCTTCATCGCCTACCCGCTGGTCACGCCGGGCAAGATCGGCCGGGCGCTTGCGCTGCATGACACCACGGAGATGATCCTTGGCGTCGACTCCTTCGAAGGGGCTGCCCGGCTGTCCGAATCGGCAGTACAGCACGGCGGCGCACCGCTGTCCGTGCGCCTGGAGATCGACACCGGACTGCGCCGCACAGGGGTCGCCTATGACGAAGCGCCGGCTCTTGCCGCCCGGATCGCCGCGCTGCCGGGGCTCACGCTCACCGGCATCTACACGTTCCGCGGCGCGCTGCTGGACGGAGCGCCGACGCTCGACCTCGCTGCCGCCGGCGAGCAGGAAGGCCGCCTGATGGCGGACCTTGCGCAGCGGCTGCGCGAAGCGGGCGTGCCGGTGGCGGACGTCAGCGTCGGCTCCACGCCGACCGCCGCGTTCGCTGCCGCCGTGCCCGGGGTGACCGAGATCCGGCCCGGCACCTACGTGTACCAGGACCGGATGCAGGCCCGCCTCGGCGTATGCGGCCTCGAAGACTGCGCCGGGCGCGTGCGCGTCACGGTGGTCAGCCGCCCTGCGCCGGATCTCGCGGTCGTCGACGGCGGCAGCAAGACGTTCGCCACCGATGTACAGCCGAACACGCAGCCCCTGCAGCTGCAGGGCTTCGGCTACTCGGCCGAGCTGCCGGATGCGCTGCTCGAGCGCCTCACCGAGGAGCACGGCATGGTGCGTCTCGGGCCCGAGGCCCAGGCCGCCGGGCTCTCGGTCGGCGACGTGCTGCACTTCGTGCCGAACCATATCTGCTCCACGGTGAACCTGCACAACCGCGTCTGGTTCCGCGGGCAGGACGGCCGGTACACCGCCCAGCCCGTACTGGCGCGCGGCATGCTGGAGTAAGCGCATACACTGTGCACTTTGCATACGAAGACCATCAGCCTAAGGAGGCTCACCACTCATGCTCGATCTCATTCTTCGCAATGGACGCGTCGCCGACGGCAGCGGGAATCCCTGGTTCCTTGGCGACGTAGGCATCAAGGACGGCCGGATCGCGGCCGTCGGCCGGGTCGACCAGGAGGCACGCAGCGTGATCGACGTGCACCGGCAGGTGATCGCGCCCGGCTTCATCGACGGGCACTGCCACTCCGATCTCATGCTGCTGGATCATCCCGGCAGCGAGATCAAGCTCTCGCAGGGCGTTACCGCCGAGGTCGTCGGCAACTGCGGGCTCGCCCCCGCCCCGCTGGTCCCGGAGCGCGCCGAGCTGCTCCAGAGCTACGTGCAGCCGGTCCTCGGGCGCACGGACTGGGCCTGGCCGTGGGAGACGCTCCCCGGCTATATGGATACCTTGGCCCGCTCGGGCCCGTCGAGCCACGTGGCCACCTATGCGGCCCACGGTGCGCTGCGCATCGCCGTCATGGACTTCGACAACCGCCCGGCGACGCCGCCGGAGCTCGAACGCATGAAGCAGCTGCTCGCCGAAGGCATGCAGGCAGGGGCGATAGGCCTGTCGATCGGCCTGCTGTACGCGCCTGGCAGCTACACGTCGAAGGAGGAGCTCGCGGAGCTGTGCTCCGTACTGCCCCGCTACGGCGGCCTGTTCTCGACCCATATCCGCGGCGAAGGCAGCTCCCTGCTCCCTTCGGTGCGCGAGGTGATCTGGATCGCCGAGCGGGCCGGCGTGCCGCTGCATATCTCGCACTTGAAAGCGGCAGGGCGCCGCAGCTGGGGGCAGGTGCTCGAAGCGATGGAAGAGATCGAGCGGGCACGCTCACGCGGCCTCGACGTCACCTGCGACGTGTATCCTTATGCCGCCGGCTCCACTACGCTGACGACGGTGCTGCCGCCATGGGTGCTGGAGCGCGGGATCGAGGGCGCGCTGGAGGCATTCCGCGACCCGACGCTGCGTAAGCGCATCCATGGGGAGCTGGCGGAGGAGCAGGAGTCCTGGGACAACCTCGTCTGCTCCACCGGCTGGGAGAGCGTCGTGCTCTCCGCCATGCACACGGAAGCGGGCCGCGCGCTCGAAGGCCGCTCCATCGCCGACATTGCGCAGTCGAGAGGGCTTGCTCCGGCGGAGGCGATGATGGATCTGCTCCTCGAGGAAGAAGGGCGCATCTCCATCGTGTACTTCCACATGTCGGATGACGATGTGCGGGAAGTGGTGCGGTACGATAAGTCGCTGATCGCCTCCGACAGCCTCACCTGCGAGACGGGCAAGCCCCATCCGCGGCTGTACGGCACCTTCCCCCGGCTGTTCGCCAAATATGTGCGGGAGGAGCGGTGCCTGTCCTTGGAGCAGGCGGTCCGCAAGGTAACCTCCTTCCCGGTACAGCGCTTCAAGCTGGGCAAACGCGGGCTGCTCGTTCCCGGCTATGCGGCGGATGTCACCGTCTTCGATCCGGATACGATCCAGGACCGGGCGACATACCAGGACCCGCGCCAATATCCGGACGGGATCTCCCACGTGATTGTAGCCGGCAGCCCGACGCTGCAGAACGGAACGCACACCCAGGCCCGGGCCGGGAGCCTCATCCGCGCGTCTTCCTGCTGCTCGCACTAGGAGCAAGCATGCACAGAAAGCGCCTTTCCGTAAGGATCCGCATGCTGAGGCCGCTTGCCTAAGAGGGCAGCCCGCTGGCCGTACCGCAGTACCCGGCATAGGCGTTACCTGGACGCTGCCTGAGGCGCACACTCGCCTGCATCTGCCGTATGTCGTATGTCATCTGCCGTATGCCGGGCCAGGGCCAGCAGCAGCCTGCATGCCTTATATTCTTAGCTTAAGCGATCCGCTGTCCCCCATGAACCGGTGTGTCTACCGCAGCGAT
Source organism: Paenibacillus caseinilyticus (assembly GCF_027533645.1). Lineage (GTDB taxonomy): Bacteria > Bacillota > Bacilli > Paenibacillales > NBRC-103111 > Paenibacillus_G > Paenibacillus_G caseinilyticus. The sequence goes on along the minus strand of NZ_JAQAGY010000026.1, from coordinate 49,032 downwards.
CTACCCGGCCTCACGCCGGTCCTGTCATCGCACCGTTACTTACCTGTCTTTCTGTTAGCCTTGTATCCTACACCAATCAACCTATGGAGGTGCTCCACCATGTCCAAAATCGAACAGCGTCTGCAAGAGCTCGGCATTGTCCTTCCCCCGTCCCCTGAACCGCGCTTCACCTATATTCCCTGCAGCCGTACCGGGAACCTGATCTACCTCTCCGGCCAAGACTGCCGGATCGACGGCGAACTGATGTACAGCGGCAAGCTCGGCCTGGACGTGACCATCGAGCAGGGCCAGGAAGCCGCCCGCCAGACGATCATCAACTGCCTCGCCGTCATGAAGGGCTACCTCGGCGATCTGGACCGGGTCGAGCGGATCGTGAAGCTCCTCGGCTTCGTGAACTCCGCTCCAGGCTTCGCGGACCAGCCTTACGTCATGAACGGCGCCTCGAATCTGCTCGTGGATGTATTCGGCGAGAGGGGCAAGCACGCGCGTTCGGCGATCGGAACCAGCGAGCTGCCGTTCCACACGCCGGTCGAAATCGAAGTCATCGCGGAAATCCGCGACTAACCAGTTGATCCCATCCCCACTCTAGGAGGACACCGCAATGGACCTGCGATTGGTTCAATCACACGAATTGGCTGAAGCCGCACGGCTGGCCGACAGCATATTCCGGGACGGGGAGCAATCGTCCATGGGCGACGCTTTCCCCGATCTCTTCACCCCAGGGATAGGCCACTCTTATGGGGCGTTCACGCAGGAGGGACAGCTTGTGGCCTTCATGGGCATGGCGCCAGGGGTCGTACGCATTGGCCCGGCACGTCTGCGGGTCTTCTCGATGGGTGCCGTGTGCACGCATGAGGCGGCGCGGGGCCAAGGGATCGGAAGCCGGCTGCTCGCTCTATGCAAAGCGCACGCGGAGGCCGCTGGCGCCTCCCTGCTCTTCATCTCGGGGGATCGTTCCCTGTACACGCGGGCCCACTGCTATCCGTTCGGGCATACGGAGCGCTTCACGCTGGATGCGGCGGCGGCCGAGCGGCTCCAGGCACGCTCCGCCGCAGAGCCGCTGCTCCCGGGTGAACTGCAGCCGGCCGACCTGCCGGCCATGCACGAACTGGCGGCAGCCCGCTGTGTCGCCTATGAGCAGAGCGTCACCGACCTGCCGCGCCTGCTCGCTGCGGAGGCCTACGCCGGCTGCTTCAAGCTAACGCATCGCACGCTGACCGCACGGCGGCAGGACGGCTCGCTGGCTGCCTATGCCATATTCGCGGTGCCCGGTACGGCAGCCGGCCGGAAGAACCCATTCGCGGTCGAATGGGGCGGCAGCCCCGAGGGCGTCGCTCTGCTGCTCGCGGCAGCCGTCGGGCGCTTCGGGCTTCAAGCCTTGGATGTCACCGCTGCGTGGCACGAAGAGGCGCTGCTCCGTCTGCTCGGCGATACCGGCCTCCGGCCCGTAAGCGGGACGAACGGCGGCACCTTGTATTTGGTGAATGCGCAGCGCCTGCTGCAGCAAGCGGCCCCTTATTGGGGAGAGACGCCGCTGCCATCCGTCAGCCTCATGGAGGATGGACAGTACCGTCTGACGGGCGACGGCGGTGCCGAAACGGTGCTGACGCAGGGCGAGCTTGTCCGTGAGCTGTTCGATCCGGGCTCCTTGGAACCGGAGGCCCGCAGCGCCCTGCTGCTGCCGGCGCTGCCGCTTCCGAATGTGAACGGATTGAATTATATTTAGATGCGGCGCCGCAACGCCAGAGGCCGGTTCTCCATAGAACCGGCCTCTTCGCGTGATTCCCCGTTCCTATTTCGCCGCAGCAACCATTCGCCCTATGAACCTTTGATCCCGTAGAAGATACGGATGATCCTCGTTCGTATCGGCCCCCTTGCTATCCCTTCTCCCGTAGAGAAAAGCCTGAATCGACCGGACTTTGCCGCTCCGCTTGAATTCCGCCGCCGGAATCGCTATAACTGACTATAGGCTCTTTTGCCGCGCTAAGGTCGGAGCTGCTGCCCAAGGTTCAAGTTCTTCCTTATTCCCATTCTTTCATTTGGCACAATGGGGGGCACGCTCTTGTTATTCCTTAGCCGTACTCTGCCGCCCTTCCTCTGCCCATCACCCCTATGCCGGCGCGAACCGGCTATACGATTGGAGATTGTCTTTCATGCCTACCCGAATCCTGATGGCCTGCCTGCTGCTCGCCGTCATGCTCTACTCCGGTTACGATACGCTGTTCCCGAGGAGCGCCCCAACCTACCAAGATCAGGTAGCCGTACTTATGTATCATCATGTCCACGACACGGATCTGAGCTCCAGTACGGTCAGCACCGCCTTGTTCCGGGAGCAGCTCAGCTACTTGCAGTCGCGCGGCTATCACTTCATCTCGCTCTCAGAGTTCAAGAAGTTCCGCGCAGGCGGTCCGGTACCGCCCAAGGCCGTGCTCGTCACCTTCGACGACGGATACAAAAGCTTCCATGATTACGCTTATCCCGTGCTGCGGGAGCTGGACGTGCCTGCGGTCAACTTCATCATCTCGAAGGATCTCGACGCACCTCTCGCCCCTTCCATCCCCGCCCTCTCCCGGGAAGAAATCCGGGAGATGCTTCAGGAGATGCCGGGCCGGATCGATATCCAGTGCCATACGAATGCCCTTCACTACAAAGAAGGCAAAACCGCTGCGCTGACCGGCAGGCTGCCCCTCCCGGGCGGAGGAATGGAAACGGCCGAAGAAGCCGAGAACCGGGTACGCCAAGACACCGCCGCTTGTGCCCAGCGGCTCGCAGCCCTGTACGGCCGGGAAGGCGCGGGAGATACCTTCGCCTATCCTTACGGCATCTATACGCCTCTGACGCAGAAGATTCTCTCCGATACCGGCTTCCGGTATGCGTTCACCATCGTGAGCGAGATGGCTGCCCGGTCCGATGATCCGCTGGCCATTCCACGCATCAATGCCGGCAATCCGGAGATGGATCCCCGGAAGCTCGACCTCACGATCCAGCAGCGTGTTATCCGGCCGGCTCCGTGACGCGAGGGCGGCCCGGCCTCCACACAAGCGTCCGTCACTTCAAGGGCCCATAACTCTCCGGATGGAGCAGGTGCGGGCCTCTTCGGCGATCTCCGGTGCATACCGGCTGAGCTTGCGCACAAAGTAGCATGTCTCCGGCAGATGGTGCTCCAGGAACCGGAGCGTCGTGCGGTTCATGACCTGCTTCGCCTTATAGCGCGCAATGACGCCCAGGATGAAGCCATTCATGGCGATCGCCGCCTGCCCGACATCGGAGGCAAGCAGCCGTTGGCGGGGCATTCCCGGAGGCGAGAATCTCAGGTAGCCGCGAATATGGTGGTTCTGGAGGATGAACGCCTGGAACTTGTCGATATAAGCATCCGTCTGCGCCAAGACGCCCAGTTCGATCGGATCGACGATATTTCGCAGAAGCACGGCATGTCCGAGTTGGTCTTCCAGCCACAGATCGAGCAGCGACCACAGCGGCAGCGGTTCGGCCAGCCGCCCTTCCCTGAGGGCTGCCAGCTGGCGCAAGTACTCCTGATTCTCGTTCAGCGTCCCGTTAAAATACGTAGGCGTCAAGTTCACGATGAGCTCGTTGTCGATCCGCAGGCTCTGCAGCCGTCCTTCGAAGCGGTAATAGCCTTCTGCGAGCGGCAGTACGGCTGACGCGAATGCCATCATCTGCGGGGAGGAGGGCCCGAGCTCCGGGCTCAGTCCCAACAGTTCGCCGATCCGCTGCTCGAAGGCCGCGATATACCACCTGGCCGCTTCTACCTCGTCCCGTGCCTCAGCCGATAACCCGTCTCTTACAAAATACGCATGATCCTGTAGAATTTCCAGCCAGAACAGATGCTCTTCCCATGCGGTCAGTTCCGCTCCTCCGTTCATCCCTGCATTGCCTCCTTTGTCCTCACACCGTTTCGGGTCCGCCATCCTCCGGCAGGCGCCTGTCCCTTCTACTCCTGCCTGAACTTCCTGCTGCGAGCTCCTTCGAATGCATCCCCAGTATCGTTTCTACTCTATGCGCCGATAATGAACAAATAGTACACCCCTGCCCTTCCGCAGCCCTTGGGCCTCTAACATTGTATAAGGTTTGTATAGGGTTGTCGTTTCGCAGACGCGGCCAACGGGTATTTTTGAGTAAGATCTTGTACACTGCAGCATGGACTGCAGCCCGAAGGAGGTGCGCGCTTTGCGCAGTGACGTATTCATCTCCGGCGGCGGTGTGGCCGGTCTGACGCTCGCTCTCCTTCTGGCGCAGGACGGCCTCTCTGTCGTCCTGGCGGAGCAGAGCCGCGGTCCGCTCTCCCTCTACAAGGGGGAACTTCTGCAGCCCAAAAGCCTGGCCATCCTGGACAAGCTCGGGGCTCTTGACGACCTGCTGCAGACCGGAAGAAAGGTACATACCATCCACATGAGGGAGCTGGAGGAGACGGCACCCCAAGAGGAAAGTCCGGTGCTCCATTCTGAGATCCGGTTCCATTACGCGGTGCTCGGCGCCCCTTACAACTATGCGCTCATGGTGCCCCACGAGAAGCTGAAGAGCTGCCTGCAGGAGCGGGCGCTGCGTACCGGACGGGTCAAGCTGCTGCGTCCGGGCAAGTGCACGGGGCTCGTCCAAGGGGCCTCGGGCCTAGCGGAGGAGGCGCTCGTCGACACGCCGGACGGGCCCGAGCGCATCCAGGCGGATTACTTCGTCGGCGCGGAAGGCCGCACTTCGCCTACACGGGAGCAGATGGGCGCCAAGATGAGCCGCAGCGGGTATAACCATCATTTTCTCACCGTCTCGTTCCCTTCGCCGCCCTCGCTCGACGACTCGCTGATCCTCTCCCGGGGCGGCCGGTTCCTCGGCCTGTTCCCTCTGCCGGATGGACTGGTCCGCACCGTCCTGCTCATCAAGCCCGAGGAATACCAAACGATGCGCAGCCAGGGGCTCCAGGCGTTCTACCGGGAATACCTCTCCCTGCTCCCGGAGCTCGGCGGCTATGTCCAGCAGATTACGGAGTGGCGCAAAATCCAGCTCATGATCCCCTTCCGCTCCCATGCGGACCGTTATGTGTCGGGGAATATGGCGATCCTCGGCGATGCGGCCCACAACGTGCATCCGATGGCCGGCGAAGGGATGAATATGGCGATCCAGGACGCCGACGTCCTCGGTTCGCTGCTCGTCTGGCTCAAGCGGCGCACCGGCGGCTCCCCTGCCGGGTTGTCCTGGTACGAGAAGGTGCGCCGGCCCAGAGCCCGCTATATCTCGCGGCTCAGCCATTTGTCGGCCCTCGCTTATGCCTATGAGGCCGGACCTTGGGAGTGGATGCGCGCACGCGTGCTGCAGACGATCGAGAGATCTCCTTATCTGCATTACAAATATATGCTGAATATCTCCGGTCTGGGCCTCTGGCCGGATTCCCCGGCCGATCTGATGCGCCAGGCCGGCATGTGGCCGGACCGCTCCCCGCTCTCGGAGGAGGAACGCCGCAGGAGCGTGTTCAGCGAAGAAGACGATTACCCATGGATGGATCTTGGAGAGGAGGAAGCCCCATGACCGTAGTGGAGAAGCTTCAGGAATGGAAAACCTTATGGCTCGCCCGCAAGTGGATGAAAAGCAACGCCCGCTTCCTGCCGGCTTGGCATATCTACGTCGGCATCACGGAGCGGCTGTTCGAGCGGTTCGGCCGCGGGGCGCTACCGGCGGTGGTCGCCGGAAAGTACGGGCTCGATCCCGACCTTCTCGCCAAGTGGGTCGATGCCGGCGTCGCCGTCGGCCACTTGAAGCGCTCGGCCGATGGGCGGGTCTGCGCGAAGAGAGAGATGCTGGAGTATCTGGAGGGGGGACGACACAGCTCGGTCGGGGCACTCATCCGCGAGATGATGGAGCTGCACATGCCGACGCTCCTGCAGTATCCCCGGCTGCTCGAAGCCAAGCAGCGGCTCGACTTCCATACGGAGACGCACGGGTCGACCGTAGCCGAGACGTCCTCGCTGCTCGAGAAGCTGGCGTATCCGAAGATCTCCGGCTGGCTCCAGGACCATTCGGCCCGCTCCGTGCTCGATATCGGCTGCGGGCACGCCGGCTACCTCATCCGGCTCGGCCGGCGTTTCCGCGACCTGCGGCTGCTCGGCATCGAGACGAACGAAGCGGTGGCCCGGGAGGCCATCCGCAAGGCGAAGGCCGAAGCGCTGCCGAATCTCGAGCTCATGCATGCCGATATCGAGCAGTGGTCGGGCCCGTCCTCACCCGTGGATCTCATTCTGATGAACAATATTCTTCACTACTTCGAGCCCGGCCGCCGGCTGCAGCTGCTGCGCAAAGCACGCCGGCTGCTCAGCGACAACGGCTCCATCGCTCTCGTGACTCCGCTGTATATGGCTCCGGGCGGCCAGCAGTTCTCAGCAGCCTTCAACTCCTTCATGGCAGCGCACAACAACCTGCATCCGTTCCCAACGGAGCAGGAGCTCGCGGACTACGCCGAAGAAGAAGGATACAACGTCGCCACCGTCTCGCCGATCATCCGCGAGGGCAGCTGGTACTTCGTCGGTCTGACGAAGCAGGGGTAGGCTCGAAGAGGGACGGCACAACCGGCTGGAAGCGGCCGCTGCCATGATCGCATGGGCTGCCCCGCAGGCTCCTGCCATTTCCGGCCTCCTCTACTCCAGGAAGGCACATCCTGCGCGAACCGCAAGGCCCGTCCGCTTCCCGGGCCAGCCTTCCGCACCGTATTTCGACAACAAGGCGATGCCCCCATTCCACCAGCTTCGGCTGCCGAATGGGAAGCATCGCCTGTTGGGCGTGGCTATACTGACACACTTTTTGGGCCTGTGCCCGCTTGCCTGCTCTGTGCCAAGGGGTAAGGGGCCGGCAAACAGGCCCTTTTCCTCGTCCGACTATTCTCCGCCCAAGCATCGCTGTACCGCCTTCCGCGCTTTCCCAAGGCCAGCGGTCCCGTTCCCTCTATCTGTTCGATTCCATATTTCAGTTTATTTGTAACTTTATCCAGAGGGATCCCGTCAATATAATCAAGCAAAAGTGGAACACCTAACGAACCGAATGCCCCCTCAAGGAAGCTGCAAATCACCCCAAAAGGAGGGACCTCCCATCACCCATCCCCTATACTTCATCTTCGGCTGCCTCCTGATCCTGCTCTCCCTCGCCTCCAATATCGACTATCCGAACAGTACCCCGCTGGGACAAGTATGGCTTGAGAGCATGGGAGTCCCCGCCGGGAGCGGTGAAGGGTCGCAGTTCCATGTCGCGGCGCTCTTCGGCATCCTCTTTTTTTGGAGCGGCGTTGTGCTGCTGATGCGTGCCTTCCCCCGTCAAGGCTGCCTGGTCCTCGTCATCATCCTGATGCTCGGCCAAGCCGGACCGCCGCGGCTCCTCACCGTCTACCAATACGTATTCGCGCAGGGCATCATGGGACTCGAATATCACGAGGAGCAGAGCAGCTGCGAATACACGACCGTATCAGACCGTCTGCAGGGCACCTGCCGGCTTGTCTTCGAGAATCACGGGCGGACGCCCGCGTCCTTCCGGCTTTCCTTCGGGAAGCCGGTCTTTGCAGGAGAGCCGTACACCTTCCTGGAGGGGCTGCCGCTGCAGAGCGACTGGCCGTTGTCCATCCCGCCGCGTACCCAAAGGGAGCTTACGGTGCGTTTTGAGACGGCCGTTCCTCCGGCGGGCCCTCCGTACACGGGCAGCTTCGGCGGTTCCCCCACGCTCCGGATTGTCCTAACGGACGGAGTCCGCACAAGGGAGCTGTGAAGCCGGTGCTGCGGCCCAAGGGCCAGGCGACTAACGGAGCCGCAGCTTCAGCACAAAGCGCGGCGTGTGCCGTCGCTCCATGCAGCAGGCTAATTCGAGCCGCCTATCTCACGGCACGGCGAACAGCCGCAGCTCCGGTAGGACCGGAAACTGCGGCTGTTCGTGATACGGATGGATTCTAGCGGTTGTCCACTTTCTCCGGATAGAGATCGTGGTTCAGCAGCCGGTGTTCGGCCATAGCCTCATACTTCGTGCCCGGGCGTCCGTGGTTGCAATACGGATCGATGGAGATCCCGCCGCGCGGCGTGAACTTGCCCCACACCTCGATATACTTCGGATCCATGAGCTTGATGAGGTCGTTCATGATAATGTTCATGCAGTCCTCATGGAAATCCCCGTGGTTGCGGAATGAGAACAGGTACAACTTCAGCGACTTGCTCTCGACCATTTTCTCGCCCGGGATATACGAAATATAGATCGTCGCGAAATCCGGCTGGCCCGTAATCGGGCACAGGCTCGTGAATTCCGGACAGTTGAATTTGACAAAATAGTCGCGGTACGGATGCTTGTTATCGAACGATTCCAGCATCTCCGGCGCGTAGTTCATCGGGTACTTCGTGCGTTCGCTGCCAAGCAGCGTCAGGTCGAGCTCGTCTTCTTTTCTTCCGGCCATGAGATAGGCTCCCTTCCTTCTTGCTTCCCTATCATTATACCGGAAAGCCCGGGGAGCCGTAAACGGCCGCCCCTGCGGAAGCTTCATCCAATCCCTTCCTGCGGGGGACGGCCGGCGAACAAGCCTCGGACCTCATCGAGCAGTGCAAACAGCGCTCTGCCCGACAGGACACCGAGAAGCAGATGGGGCAGCAGGTACGGCAGGGCCTGCAGGTGAAGGAGCATGGCCTGCAGCAACGCAAGGATGACGGCTGGAACCATAGCCGCGAGCAGGACCAGCATCCCTGCCAGGCCCGTGAGCAGCAGGGGAAGCCGGAGCCATCGCACTGCCGGTACCGGGAGCATCAGCAGCAGACCCAAGGCTGCGGCGGCCCCTCCGCTTGGGGTCAGAATCCGCCGGTACAATCCGGCAACATCCTCCACGCCGAACAGATCAAACCATCCCTCAAGGAACAGGATCGACTCCGGCAAATACAGGCCTCCGAGACAAGTGGAGCACAATCCCGCCAGGAGCAGACGAATGCCGGAACGCCGGTTGAATGCGCGCGCCGAAGGACCCGTTAGATGCTGCAAGTCCGATGGATCCGCCGGACCGGATTCGTTCGCTTGGTTGTTCATTCCCTTATTCCTCCCCGCTAGCTCCTAACACAAGCCCTGCTCTTGCTATTCTTGACCCGGCTCCTGTCCCTTAACCCCGTCATCCACGATCACAAAGCGCCCCTCTTCTTCCTTCACCAGCAGCGTTCCTTCCCGCTCGTCCCTCGATCCGGTAGAGTCGGTCAGCACACCGCGGGTCGCGAACTCCCATGTTCCATCCGGCCGCTGCCGCCCGTCCTCCGCTGTATAGGACTCCCACCACGGACTCGAGCTTCCCGTACGCCAGCCGGCCGCCTCCAGACCGGCCCGGCGTTCGCGCTTCAGCTCTGCGGACAGCACCGCGTACTGCTTGGCGCCGTTGCGCTCCCTGAGGCCGTCCAGATACCGCTGGGCCGCTTCCTGAGCCGTGCCCGCAGCCAGCGCTTCCTCCAGCAGCGCGATGCGCTGCCGCTGAAGCGCATCGTCCGGACGGTTGACCTCCACAGCCCGGTGCTCCGCATCCCACTGAACCCGGGCATCCAGCGCCTCGGCCAGCCCCCGCAGATTCACCCTCACCGCTCCGTCCTCCATCCGGGGCATGGCGTCTACGGGCAGACTCTCGGTTCCTATGTGCACGGCCACCGAGCTGTCCGCGAGCGCCGCAGGCGCCGTCAGGACACAGCAGACGGCCAGCAGGGGAATCCACCTTTTGATCATGAGACCACCCTCTCCTTTCGTAAATCAACTGCTGCTCTGGACGCAAGATTCTGGAAAAATGTTGCAGAGCCGACTAAGCAGCTTGCCGGAAGGTGCATACGTCTTAAAATAAAAAACCGCAGCCCGGGGGAGGCTGCAGTCTCTTTTGAAACTTGCGGGGGGTGTGGCGCGGTCGTGCGGGGAACCTTACGAGGTCTGCGACTGCGGTACAGCGGGGGACGCGCCGAAGCGGCTGGCAGGACGGGCGAGGCCGAGGTTCTCCCGGAGGGTCTCCCCCTCGTACTCGGTGCGGAAGAGGCCCCGGCGCTGCAGCTCGGGGATGACGAGCTCGACGAAATCGTCGAGTCCGCCCGGCAGCGTCGGCGGCATGATGTTGAACCCATCCGCCGCCCCGTTCACGAACCACTCCTCGAGCTGGTCCGCGATCTCCACCGGGGTGCCGAGGATCTCCCGGTGCCCTCTGGCGCCCGCGATCCGCTGGTACAGCCCGCGGATCGTAAGCCCCTCGCGGTCCGCGAGATCCTTCAGGAGCTGGAAGCGGCTTTTGCCTCCGTTGATATCCCGGATATCCGGGAGTTCCGGCAGCGGACCGTCTACCGGGTACGGCGACAGGTCGTAGGAGATCAGCGCCGAGAGCAGGCCTACGCCCGCAGTCGGGTGGATCAGTTCTTTGAGCTGCTCCGCCTTCGCTTCCGCTTCGGCGCGTGTGCGGCCGATAATCGGGAAGACGCCCGGCATGATCTTCAGTTCGTCCGGCGTGCGGCCGTACTGGAGCATCCGTCCCTTCACGTTCGAATAGAACTTCTGCGCCTCCTCCAGCGTCTGCCAGGCGGTGAAGATGACCTCCGCCGTCTCTGCCGCAAGCTCCTTGCCCGCCTCGGAAGATCCCGCCTGGATGACGACCGGATGGCCTTGCGGCGGACGCGCGATATTCAGGGGCCCTTTGACGGAGAATTCCGCGCCTTGGTGGTTCACATAGTGGACCTTGTGCTTATCCGCGAAGAGACCCGATTCCTTGTCGATCAGCAGCGCCCCGTCCTCCCAGCTGTCCCATAGGGCCCGGACGACGTCTACGAATTCCCGCGCCCGTTCATACCGCTTCTCATGAAGCAGGTGCGTCTCCCGGCTGAAGTTGTAAGCTTCATTCTCCCCGCTCGAGGTCACGACGTTCCAAGCGGCCCGGCCGCCGCTGAGATGATCGAGCGATGCGAATTTGCGCGCCACATGGAATGGTTCGTTATACGTGGTCGAGACCGTGGCCGCCAGCCCGATCCGCTCGGTCACCGCCGAGAGGGCCGACAACAGCGTCAGCGGCTCCGGACGCGCATTGACCGTATGCGAGATTCCTGTGCCGAACCGGTCCCAGACCGCCAGACCGTCCGCGAGGAACACCATATCGAACTTGCCGCGCTCCGCCGTCTGGGCGAGCTTCTTGTAGAACTTGAAGTCCAGGACGCCCTGCGCCTCCGCCTCCGGATGTCTCCAAGCCGCCACGTGGTGGCCCGGAATCATGAAGAACGCACCGAGTTTCATCTGCCGCTGTGTTATAGCCATATCCGTTATCCCCTTTGTCTGCTCATTAGTTTCGAAAAATCCGCCTCTACTCCCGGCCCTGCGTCGTCTTCCATGAAGTGAACCGTCTCTCCAGCTTCACCAGCCCGAAGTTGAACAGGAAGCCGATGGCGGAGATCGTAAGGATGCCCGCATACATCTGCGGAATCATGAAGCTGTACTGGGTGTAGGTGATGAGATAGCCGAGTCCGGCCTTCGCCCCGATCATCTCGGCTGCCACCAGCACGAGGATCGACGAGGCTCCGGCAAGCCGCACCCCGACGAAGATCGTCGGAATCGCCGCAGGCAGAATGACCTTGCGGAACAGCTGGACATTCGACAGTCCCATGGACTGGGCGGAGCGGATCAGCAGCGGATCCACGTGCTTGACGCCCGAGATCGTGTTGAGCAGGATCGGCCAAGAGCATGCGTAGATCACCAGCGCAATCTTCGAGGCTTCGCCGATGCCGAGCAGCAGGATGAACACCGGCAGCAGCGCCAGGGCGGCGGTGTTGCGCATCGTCTCGAGCAGCGGATTGATGATATCCGCGAACCGCTTATACCATCCGATCGCGATGCCGAGCGGAATGGCATAGAGCAGGGCCAGCGAGTAGCCGGTCAGCGACCGGATCAGACTCGCCTCCACGTGGCTGTAGAGCTCGCCGGAGGCGGCCAAGGCCCACCAGGCGCTGACGATTTCGGAGAATGGCGGAAGGAACGTCGTATCCACAAGCCCCAGCCGCGGGAACACTTCCCAGAGGGCCAGGAAGACGACAACCGCAACCCACTTCTCCAGAGAGCGGAAGACGGACGAGAGTTTGAACGTAACCGGCTTGGCGCTTCTGCCGATCGCTACGGATTCGCCGATACTAGCCATGGAGAGCCACCCCTTTCTTCGACTGCTTGATGCGGGCCTTGTTCTTCTCGTATTCCTGCGCTCTCAATACTTCTTCCTTCAGAAGGCTCCACACCTCGTGGCGGGTCCGGATGAAATCCGGGTCGCTCCGCAGGTCTTCTTCGCTCGAACGCGATTCCAGCGGGATGTCCACGATCTGCTTGATCCGCCCCGGGCGGGAGGTCATGACAGCTACCCGCTGGCCGAGATACACCGCTTCATCGATGCCGTGGGTGATGAACACGATCGTCTTCTTCGTCTTCTCCCAGATCCGGAGCAGCTCGCTCTGCAGCGTCTCGCGGGTCTGCGCATCGAGGGCGGCGAAGGGCTCATCCATCAGCAGCACTTCAGGGTCATAAGCAAGACTGCGCGCGATCGCTACGCGCTGCTTCATCCCTCCGGAGAGCTCGTGGGGATACCGGTCCTCGAAGCCCGTCAGTCCGACCAGGGACAAATAAGTTCGGGCGATCTCTTCCCGTTCCTTCTTCGGCACCCCTTTGGCTTCCAGGCCGAATTCGATATTGCCCTTGGCCGTCTTCCATGGGAAGAGGGCGTACTGCTGGAATACGATCCCCCGGTCGAGACCCGGCCCGGTAATCGGACGGCCGTCGAGCAGGATGCGGCCCGACGTAGGCTTGGTCAAGCCGCCGAGCAGGTCGAGCAGCGTGGATTTGCCGCAGCCGCTCGGACCCACGAGAACCATGAATTCACCTGTCCCTACGTCCAGATTAATGTCCTGCAGAGCCGTGAATTCTTCCGTCCGGCTTACCTGAAACACCTTGTTGACCTGGCTGATGCTGATCTTCACACTCATGGTCCGGCACCTCCGTTATCGGTAACTTGGGATATGAATCTTCGGCGGCATGGCCTTAACGGCCGGGGCTATTTGGCGGTTTTCCCTTCCTCCTGGAACGGATTGAACCGGTTCGTATACATATCGGATGCTTTAACTTGCCCTTCCTTGATCTGGCCGTCCTTCACGAGCCAGTCGATCCATACCTGGAATTCCTTCTCGGCGATGAGCCCGCCCTTGCCGGCTATGCCCCAGCTCTTCCAGTACTTGATATTGGAGGTATCCTCGCTGCGTCCGCGGTCCTTGGCGATCTTCTCCATCCGGGCAATGACCTCTTCCCTCGGCGTCGTTCTCGACCATTCGATCGCTTTGGCCACCCCCTCGACGAATTGCTTCGTCGTATTCGGGTTGTTCTTGATGAATTTGTTCGTCATGACGATGCTGCCCGCCGTGAACTCGCCGAACAGCTCGAGATCCGTGAACACCGGCCGGAGGCCGCCCCGCTCGAGCGCCTTGTCCTGATAGATGCCTCCAAGCGTGCTCACCTCGACCTGCTTCTGGCGCAGCACCTGTTCCCCGTTGGCCGGCGGGATGGCGAGCAGGGTGACCTGCTTGATCTCCTCATTGGTCAGACCCGCCCGGTGCAGATATTCCTTCACCATGAATTCGTGGTGGGCCCCGAGCGTATTCATCGCGATCTGCTTGCCCACCAGATCCTTGGGCCCCTTGATCGGACTATCCTCGAGCACATAGTATCCGTTGTAAGTTTTGGCATCTTCACCGTAGTATCCGAATAAGGCCGTGATCGGCGCCTTGGCTGCGAGCAGTTTGACGATGGCTCCGTTGAAGGCGCCCCCGAAGTCGGTATCGCCCGTGGTCGCCGCCTGGATGCTCTGCGGACCGCTCGTCGTATTGCCGATCCACTTCAGCTTCAGCGGAGCGAGATACCCAAGGTCCTCCGCCAGTTCCGGCAGAGAGACCGTTCCCGGCGAGCCTTGGTAGCGAAGCTCGAGCACTTCGGGCTGGCCGCCGGCAGGAGCGGCCCCGGCACTGGCCGTGTCAGCCTGCCCTTTGCCGCAGCCCGCCAGTACCAAGCAGGCGGTGAGCAGTACGGCAATGGCGGCGTTGGTGCGGCTGCGGTACAATTTACGATTCATCTTTTTCTAATCCCCTTCCACAAGTTGCGGCCCAAAGTGTAATCGAAGCTTCGCCTCCGGAGGCCCGGAAGGCAGCTGAAGCAGGAACAAAAAAAGGAGACGCAGTCACCCTAAGGCGAATGGTCTCCGGTTTGCCGGTAGATTCACTTTAATTCCGATATGTTAACTATGAATAGCATCATAGCAGGGATTTTTCAGGGTGTCAACACCCAAATCGGAATGGGCCACCATCCGGCTTTCCTGTAGCCGACCCCTATTGGCAGCGGCCTCCGGTGGGGCATCTTGGCACATTTGACGCTTCCAAGGGCCATTCGCTACAATGTGGACAGCTTCATCATGACCAGGCCCGAGTCTGCCGGAGCTTCCGCTGCCGGGAGACCTGCCATTCCATAGGAGGAATCCATTCCATGAATTCCGTTATCGAACTGCTGCAGCAACACCGTTCCATCCGCCAATTCAAGCCAGACCCTCTGACACCGGAGCAGATCGAAGCGATCGTCGCGTCGGCGCAGATGGCTTCCACTTCATCGAATGTGCAGGCCTATACGATCATCGCGGTGACCAACCCTGCCGCCAAAGCGGAGCTCGCACGTCTGGCCGGCGGACAAGCTTATGTCGAGCAGTGCGGCCTCTTCCTCGTCTTCTGTGCGGACCAATACCGGCTGAAGCTGGCCACCGAGCAAAGCGGTGAGACGTTCCACCAGAACACGGAGAGCTTCATCGTCTCTACGGTAGATGCGGCGCTTGCCGCCCAGAATGCTTCCGTGGCAGCCGAATCGCTCGGTCTTGGCATCTGCTACATCGGCGGCATCCGCAACCAGCCGGACGAAGTCAGCCGTCTGCTGGAGCTGCCCGAGCTCGTGTACCCGGTCTTCGGCTTATGCGTGGGTGTGCCGGACCAAGACCCGTCGCTGCGTCCGCGCCTGCCGCTCGGAGCGGTGCTGCACCAAGGTGCGTATGACCAGGATGCGATCCGGGAGGGCATACGCGCTTATGACGACATTACGCATGCGTATTACAAAGAACGGACAGGCGGCCGCACCCTGACCACGTGGTCCAAGGGCATCGCCGACAAGTACAAGCAGCCCGTCCGCGCGCACATCCGTCCGTTCCTGGAGGCCAAGGGCTTCCAGCTGAGTTGACGCAGACAGCAAGCCCTATACATGAGTTCTATCCCCGAATAGCCCCTGGGCGCAGCCTCTGCCGCCCAGGGGCTATTCGCCCTCTCCCTGCTGCCTGCTTACCGGCTGACCGCGGCAGTCCCGCCTCCTTACCGCAAGCCCCGTCCTCTCAGGTCCGCTAAACTTGTTGACCCTCACCTGGCAAGGCACGGGTCAACAAGTTCTCGGAGGGCGCTCCCGCTCTCCGTCCTCCCTCCGTCAAGCGCTTGACGCCTACCGTTCTTCCCGGATCATGCGGCCTTCCGGCGCGCTCTCGAGTCCTTCCCCGTCCTTCCGGTTCCGGTCCGCGGCCTTCAACGCCTCTCTCACGCTCAGCGGCGAGAGAGGTGTTGAGGCCACAAAAGCCCGTACGGCCGCTTCGTCCGTCTTGGAATATTCGCGGAGCGCCCAGCCGATCGCCTTGCGGATGAAGAACTCGGTGGACCCGCTGCACTGCCGGGTGTAACGGAACAGCCGCTCCGCATCCGTCCGTTCCTTGTAACCGAGCTGATACAGAAGCGCTGTCCGCTGCAGCCAGAGATGCCCGGAGCTGATCCACATGTCCGCCGACTCCGGGACCGACTCCGGATGCTTCGCCAGGATGCTGCCGGCGATATGGCTTGCCAGCAGATCGACCGTGTCCCACCACGGCTTCGTCACGACCAGCTCTTCCAGCAGCGGGAGATCCCCGATGCCGGCCTCCTTGCGCCGCTTCTCCAGCAGCCCCATCGCCGCATACTGCATCTCGCGCTCGGGCTGGCGCCACAGGACGCGCACCGTTTCCCGCAAGGCCTCGCCCTGCGGGACTCCATTGCTTGTCGTCCAATCGCGCAGCAGCGCTTTAAGCTGAGGAGACCGGATGCCGAGGAACGGGAACTGGCCGCGCATATAGGCTTCCATCGGGCCCGCCTGTTCCGCGTTCCGCCAGGCCTTCAGATGTTGCTGCAGCGCTGCTGCGTACCCTTGCGGGTCTTGAACTAAGAGCTCCGCCATGCTTGCCCCTCCTCTCTGTTCGATCTTCCCACTGTACCCGGCTCGTTACGGCCGGACAAGCCCGGTTGGCAAAAAATTGCTGGCAGGGGTACAATGAAGTGTGCCCGCGGCATGCAACCTTATCCGTATCCGCGTCGTCACATGATATAGAGTACGCTGCGAGCTCCATGCCCCATCTTAGCGCAGCTTAAAGGAAAGGATCCTGAACCCTTATGACTACCCTGCAGCAAAAAACACGTACCGGCTGTGCGGCCCTGGTGCTCCTCTGCACCGTCTTCGCCGCCTCCGGCTGCGTGAACCATACCGTGACGCCCCCTTCGGCGGATCCCGGTTCCTCCGGAACCTCGCTCACGCCGCCCTCCGGGCCCACGAAGACTCCGGAGCAGCCCGCGGGACAGAAGCCAAGCGGCGGCACTCCTGCGAAACCGGATTCAGGCGGCGGGCAGACCGCACCCGCCCCGTCCGGCACCGGTACTGCTGTACAGGTAGCCGCTGAGCCTGCATCCGTCGCGGTGCTTGTGAACAAGACGACGAGGCTGCCGGAGGGCTACCGTCCAGCGGATCTCGTTGACCCGAAGGTGCCCTACATCTTCGAAGAGAAGCTCGAGAAGCGCAAGCTCCGCAAGGAAGCGGCCGAGCCGCTCGAGAAGCTGTTCGCCGCAGCCGAGAAGGCCGGCCTTCCCTTGTCCGGCGTCTCCGCCTACCGTTCGCACGAAACGCAGAAGACGCTCTACCACAACTACGTGCTCAAGGACGGCGAGGCGGAAGCCGCCAAATACAGCGCAAAGCCCGGGCACAGCGAGCACGAGACGGGCCTTGCGATCGACGTGACGAGCCGCAGCGGCAAATGTGCCGCAAGCGACTGCTTCGGTGACACGAAGGAAGCCGCCTGGCTCGCCTCCCACGCGCACGAATTCGGCTTCATTATCCGTTACCCGAAGGGCAAGGAGTCGGTCACGGGCTACCAATATGAGCCCTGGCATCTGCGCTATGTCGGAGAAGAAGCCGCTTCGGCGATCACCAAGAGCGGGATTACGCTCGAGGAATATGTGAAGGGAGCCGCCCCGGTCTCCAAACCATAGCGGGAAGGAGCCGGACCGGCGTCCCAAGCCGGGACCGCCCCCATATCCAAACCTCAAAGAAGCCTCACCCTCCGAAGCGGAAGGTGAGGCTTTCTTTGGGTGGGCGGGCATAACCGGCCTTGCCTTGTGCACTGGCTTTGCCTTATACATCTGGCTTTGCCTTGTGCATCTGTGCAGCGCCGCCATACGACGGCAGGCTTATCTCGGCTGGTTGAAGTCGAAGAAGAACGGCGCGCGCGCGCCAAGGAGCACATCATAGATCTCATGGTTCGTCTGCGTGATTCCGGCAAGCAGCTGCTTGTACGGCCGGTCGGCCACATTCAGGAGCCCGGAGTTGTAACGCTCCCCATAGAGGCCCGACCAGTAGCGGCCGGTTCCCGCCTGGTCCACATAGTTGAACCAGTGCGCCCCGACGACATACCCGAGCGATGCCGCGCTTTCCACATAACTCCGGTAGCGAAGCTGGCGGTCGTTCTCATCCAGAGCCGAACCGGTCACAATGGCCTTGAGCCCCTGCTCCGCCGTGCCGAAGCTGAACTCGCTGAGCAGGATCGGACGGCCGCCGGACTTCGCGTAGACGTCGTTCATCATCGTTTTGTCGAGCGCATAGCTGTAATGATTGATCGAGATGACATCGACATACTTGCCGGAAGCGGCTGCCAGGAAGCCGCGCACCTTCACATTCTGGGAAGGCGTCGTAAGCCAGCGGTCACCGAGCAGCAGGTGATTGCTGTCGTACTTGCGGAACAGCTTGTTCACCGTCCCATAGAACGTATCGAGGTACAGCTTGAAGAAGTTGTCCATGTCCGCCGTCGGCACTCCCGTCTTAGCAGTCAGTTCCGCTTCCTTCAGCTCCTCGAACGACATGAACTTCGTCCCCCAAGACGCATTGAAAGCCGAGACCGTACCGTACTTCTCCTGAAGGAACTGAACCAGACGCCCCTTGATGGCGGCCGTGCTCGCCTTCAGCTTCGGGACGGCCGCGTTGAACATATGGTAATCATATTCGTTATCGATGAAATACCCGATGAGCAGCGGATCGTTCTTCTGGGCGGGAAGCATGCTGGCGAACGCTTTGTCCATGAGCGCTTCGGCATTCGGCGCATAGATATCGAAGATCGAGATCCCAGGCACCTTGGCCCAAGCCATGCCTGACAGCGGCAGCATCGCCGTATACGGGAAGTTGTTCTCTTGGGCGTAGTTCGTCGGAGCCCAAGCGCCCGCCCCGTTGAAGCCCCACTTCTTGATGCGGCTCACCGCTTCCGAATAGAAGGAGCTGCCCGATGGGAATTTGCCGGTTTTGCGGTACTTATTGGCAAGATAGAAGGAGAAGTTGTCCTTCGACAAAATAAAGGCCGGCTTGTATTCTCCGGTATAGCTCGGCAGCCACTCGTACTGGTCTTCGCGGCCGGCAACCATCGTATAGGTCTCGTTCGGCGTAATGCCGTTCATCCCCAGAGAGAAATACACATTGCCCTCCGGCGTGGTCATCACTTTCCTGCCGTCCGCCTCCTGAATCTTGAAGAATCCGGAAGCCTCCAGGCCGTACTGCGCCGCGCTGCCGGCCAGCCCGCCGTAGCTGTCGCGGTTCTGCGGCTCCTGCAGCGAACCGTAGTAGAGTTCATCCGCCGAAGCATCGGCCTTGAGCTCCGCGTCGCTGCTCACCTTGGAGGAGAAGCCCGCGGAGACCATCTGGCCATACTTGTCGACTTGAATGTTCGTGCTGGCATTCACTGTGAATGAACGGACGGGGCTTTTCTCATATCCGTTCTTCACTGCATACGCCTCTACTTCCTTGTAGCCCGAAAGCACGATCGGCCCGGTGTATGGCTGGAATTCGGCGGAAGCGTCGCTGCGGTAGAAAATCTTGGCCGGCGTAGCGGGCGAAGTCAGCGTGACGTTCATGGCGCCTGTCCCGGATGAAGTCTCGAGGGCTACCGAAGCCGTGTGCTGGTTCATCGTGACCTTGGACATCTGCGGCGACCAGGCCTTGGTTGTTCCGAGCAGTTCCACCTTCAAATAGCGCGTGCCGGCAGGCAGGCCCCAAGCCTCATAAGCATACTGCTGCCAGTTGGATACCGCCTTCCCCACGGGGTAAGCCGTAACGCCCACTTCCGTGAACGATTTGCCGTCAGCCGACGCGTACATACGGTGGGGCTCGATCGGGATGCCCGTATAGAAGTAGCTGTACACCGTGAACGAACGAATACCCTCATCCAGCTTGTAGAGCACATACCCCGGGGAGGTCGTATTGCGCGTCATCCGCTTGGTATCCCCGCCAAAATAACCGGAATCCGCCCCTTCGATCCGGATGTTGGCCCGGTTCGCCAGCCGGGTGAAGTCTGCCAGCTCGTCCACGATCCCTGCCGGACGCTGCGCCGGAGTCACCTTCAGGAACGGAGCCAGGGCACCCGTCTCCCGGGAGGAGAAAGTCGTCATCCGGTCCGACGCATTGACCAGCGCCAAGCTCATCTCCGTGCGGCCCAGCGCCTTCTGCTCCCTCGCATAGGCGGTGACATCGAACTGCAGCCAGCCCGCCGGACCCATCTCGAGCGTCTGCTCGGCCAGCGGCTGGACCGTGCTCCGGTTCAGCGGTTTATTGGAATACTTCAGCGTGCTCTCCGTCCAGCTGCCGGCTACAGGGTAGACCTGAATGAGGGCCGGCGTGCGCACGGTGTCGTTGGTTGATGCGTACACATTCAGCGTGACGGACTGCGCGTCTTCGGAGAAGTTCGTCAGATCGAACTTCAGGTACGTATGGCGGTCCCGGCTCGACTTGGCCTGCAGCGATACCGACGTACCGTAATTCGCCGCCGCTGCGCCGCTGTCCACGAAGGCGTCTTCCTTGGCGGGGATGACAGGCTTCTCGGCACTCTGCCCCGCATACCGGTAAGTCGAGACACTGCCGGGTACAGGCAGGCCGTCCGGACCGGTCACTTCCGCTGCCGCTTTGATAGACAGATAGTCTGCCACCGGAAGCGGCGACTCATACTTGCGGCGCGTAGGAGAAGCAGACGGGTCGCTGCCGTCCGTCGTATAGTAGATGGTAGCGCCTGGCGTTGCGGTGCTCAGAGCGGCATAGCTTCCTTCGGGCACCAGACCTGCGGGCAGCGAGGAGCGGACCGCGGCCGGGCCGTTCAATACGACCTTGCCGATCGAAGGGGCTTTGGCCAGCACGGCGGAGGAGTACTGGATCTTCAGGTACCGGGTGTCCGCAGGAAGGCCGGTCGACTCGTATACCATGAGATTCAGATTGCCCCCATTGTCGTAGCTTTCGGGAACGATTTTGGTATATTTGACGCCGTCGCTGGAGGCGAAGAAGATCGGATGATCATACGGCTTGTAGCTCGGATTATAGTAGGCATAGACGGTAAAAGACTGCAGGGGGCTGTTCTCGGTACGGTAAACGATATATTCGCTGAACGCCGCGGACTTCTTGATCCGCGTCGAATCGTCCGCATCCGCGGCCACCTGAAGGCCAAGCGTGCCCGCATGCTTATAAGAACGGCTCCAGTCCTTCAGATCGTCCACGATGATTTCGGCAGAGGTGCTGCCGCTTCCGAAAACCGAAGAGGGCATAAGGGACGCGAGCAGGGATACAGTCAACAGGGAAGGCAGAAGAGGGTTTGAACGCTGGGTCATCAATCGATCCATCCATTCTTGTTGGATTTGGAATGCTGTACGCCTCATGATCGTTATAACGAACGATTTGATACATGAACCTCTTTATCTCCGGAGATCATCGTGGACTTTGTTCGGATAGGCAGGTATAGGCTGCGGAAGACAGATGTCGAATAAAGTCGATATCAAAAGTCCATTTTCATTATAACTAGGCATTCTCTTCTATTCCATCGGCAAAATTCGACTTTCATTTCATAGTCCGACCCATAAAAAACCAAAAAAAGAGGTGCTTCCGCACCTCTTTTCGTTATTTTCCTTGATTCTCCTGCAGCACTCCTGCATCGGCTTGGGATCGTTCGCACGTAAGACCGATTCGTGTCAGGGCTGGAACGGTTTGCTCTGGCCCATCAGCACGTTGTAAATGTTCCGGTGCGTGGCCATGATTCCTTCCAGCAGCTCCTTGTACGGCCGGTCGGCCACATTGACAAGCCCCGAGTTGTAACGCTCCCCGCCATAGCCTTCCCAGTACCTTCCCGTCGGTGCCTGGTCTACATAATCGAACCAGTGGGCTCCGACGACGTAACCCAGAGAAGCCGCTTCTTCGACGTAGCTTCGGTACCGGAGCTGGCGTTCATGCTGGCTGGAAGCCGATCCCGGAACGATGGGCTTCAGACCCTGCTCTGCCGTGCCGAAGCTGAATTCGCTGAGCAGGATGGCTTTGCCTCCCGACTTCGTATGCACATCGCTCAGCATGTCTTTGTCGAGCTTGGCGCTGTAATGATTAATCGAGATGGCGTCCAAATACTTGCCCGAGGCTTCCGCGAGCAGGCCCCGGACCCTCGTATTGGCTGCCGTCATCGTAATCCACCGGTCGCCCAGCAGCAGATGGTTTCCGTCATATTGGCGGAATAGGCGGGATACCGTGCCGTAGAACGTGTCAAGGTATAGACGGAAGAAGGCATCCATGTCTTTGTAAGGCTGCCCCGGCCTGACGTTGAGCTCCGCATCGTACAAGTCCTCGAACGCACCGTAGTTCGTCTGCCAGACTTGGTTGAAGGCGTCGACCGTCCCATATTGGTCCCGCAGCATATCCACCAGCTTCCGCTTCATGGCCGTACCGCCCTTGAGTTTCGGAACGGATGTATAGAATTTGTGGTAATCGTACTCGTTGTCGATGAAATACCCGATGAGCATGGGGTCGTCCTTCAGAGCGGGCAGGGAAGCAGCGAACGCCTTCTCCATCTGTTCTTCCGCGCCGGCGGCAAAAATATCGAAGAGCGCGAGCCCCTCCAGCTTCCCGGCGGGTAGTCCGGACATCGGCAGCATGGCGGTGTATGGAAAAGCTTGGCCGCGGACTACCTGAAGCGGCGTCCAGGCTCCGGCGCCGTTGAAGCCCCACTTCTTCAACCGGTCCACCGCTTCCGTATAGAAGCTGACCGACGAAGGAATCCGGCCCGTCTTGCGGTACTTATTGGCCAGATAGTAGGAGAAGTGATCCTGCGATCCAAGAAAAGCGGCCCGGTATTCGCCCGTGTAATTCGGGATCCATTCATAGCTCTGCTCCCGCCCGGTCACCTTCGTATACGTTTCGTTCGGCGTAATTCCGTTCATCCCGAGGGAAAAATAGACGTTGCCTTCCGGCGTCGTCATGATTTTGCGGCCCCCCGCCCTGCGGATATCGAAGAACCCGGTCTTGGGGATGCCATACACCCAGGAGCTGCCTTTGAGCCCGCCGTACTTGTCGCGGTTGGCCGGAGCCTGCAGGGCGCCGTAATAAGCCTCGTCCTCTGCGGCATCCGCGGCAAGCTCCTCGTCTGACGATACTTTCCCCGCGAAGGGGACCGTCATCATCTGCCCGAAGCGGTCTACTTGGGATTGGCCCGTGGCGTTCACTTTGAAATTCCGGACGGGGCTCGCCTCCAGGCCGTTCTTCACAGCATACGCTTCCAGCGTATGGTACCCCGAGAGCACCAAGGGACCCGGATACGTCTTGAACGATCCCGCCCCTCCCTCCCGGAAGTAAATCCGGGCCGGAGCCGAGGGGGTTGTCATCTCCACCTTCACCGCCCCGTCCACGCTTGCCGTAACCATCTGTACGGAGGAGGTGTGCTGATTGAGGCTTACCTTGGACAGCTGGGGCGTCCAGGACTTGCTCTCCCCAAGTATCTCAATCTTCAGATATCGGCTGCCCTCAGGCACAGAGGAGGATTCATAAATATACTGCTGCCAGTTTCCTGACGGAGCGCCCGAAGGATATATGGTAACAGGCAATTCCCGGTAGTCCCGGCCATCTGTGGAAATATACATGCGGTGATGAACCATCGGTATGCCGGTATAAAAGTAACTCGAGGCCATGAACGAACGGACGCCGGGGCCCAGCTCGTATACGATGAATCCAGGACTCGTGCTCAGCCGGGTGAACCGGCTTACGTCCCCGCCGAAATAAGCGGTGTCATTACTCGATATGAGGATATTGGACCGCTTGTACAGCAGCTTGAACGAATCCAGCGGGTCCACCATGCCCGAGGGAGACAGTCCCCCGCCGCTCATGATCTTCAGGAACGGCCCCTTCTCGCCCGCTTCTCTCGACGAGAGCTGCGTCGTCCCCTGGGTATCGTTGCGCAGGGCGAGCGAAATGCTCGTACGCCCCAGCCGCTTCTGTTCCCGCGCGTACGCCGTGATGTCGAACTGCATCCAGCCCGGCAGCCCGTATGAGAGCACCTTCTCGGCGAGCGGAACATCGGCAAGAAGAGCAGGCTTCTTCCGGTAGGTCGCCTCCGCCTCCGACCAGCTGTCCGCCGCAGGATACAGCTGAAGTTTGGCAGGCTCCCGTGTGCTGTCCGAGGCATTCCCGTAGAACAGCAGCTTCACCGTATCGGCCTCTTCATTGAACTTACGGAGATCGAAGCGGAAATACGCTTCCTTGCCGCGGCTTCGGCGCATATACAGCGTCTGTGCCGAACCGAAGGACTTGTCCGGCTGCGCCTCATCCACGAATGTATCCGCAGATGCGGGTACATGCAGGTCCTCCGGCCCCATCGCGGCATAGTTGAATCTCGAGATCCGGCCGCCCACCTGACGGTTAGCACCATCCGTAATTTCAGCGAATGCGGCCAAATCCAGCACCTCCGAGGCCGGCAGATCGATCGGAGCGGTATAGAGCTTGCGGGCCGCCGATGTCTTCGGATCGCTGCCGTCTGTCGTGTAGTAGATTCGGGCGTCCTCCGTAGCCGTCGACAGCGTCACTTGGCTGCCCAGCGGAACAATCCCCGAAGGCAGGGAGGACTGGACGGAGGCGGGGCTGCCTAAGACGACTTTGCCGATGGAAGGCGACTTGAGGATAATGCCTCCTTTATAACGAATCTTGAGAAAACGCGAACCCTCGGGCAAGCCGCCCGCCTCATAGACAAGCAGACTGAGGTTGCCCCCGTCCTCATAAATCTGCGGTATAACCGCCTGATAGGACACCCCGTCGGCCGAGGTGAAGAACTGCAGATGATCGTAGGGTTTGTACAATTCGCTTGCATAAGCGTATACGGTAAAAGTCGAGAAGCCGCCCGGCGCCTTGTACACGATATATTCGTTGTAGGCTCCGCTTCGCTGCACACGGGTCGGATCGTCGGCATTGGTCATGTTGGATAACAAAGTTAACGTGGAGGACCGCTCCGCCGTCATGCTCCAGTTGTGCAGATCGTCGATCAGTGCCGCCGGCTTGGCAGCCGCTGCCGGAGCAGGGAGCAGCGCTGGACATCCCAGCAGGACGGAACCCAGCATCAGTCCCATCTTCGCCATTCGATTCTTCATGTAAGCCACATCCGGCTTTCATTCCTCGGGGGCATTCGCCTTTCTAAGCACTTCACAGTATCTCTCTCCTTTGGTTTTTGGGTTTTTTCTCTATTTTTATGGGGAATTCTCCAATCCTAAAATTAATTTTACATTTGTTTAGGACATCCGACCTTGATTTTTTTGTCGAATATCAGGAATTATATGTCGGCCTCGCTCGAAACGGCACGGTAAAAATCCCCTGCCATTCGGCTAGGGGATGGGGTGATACTCCTTCGGAGAGGTGCTGCCTTCCGGAAGCGCTCCTCTGTGGTTCTTGCGGAATTCGCTGGGCGGCACGCCGTGCCTGTCGCGGAAGACGCTTGCAAAATAATTCGGATCGTCATACCCTACGCCCGCCGCCACTTCCGCGATGAGCAGATCGGTCCCGGTCAGCAGGCGTTCCGCCTGCTCCATGCGAAGGCGGGTCAGACAACCGGAGAACGTCTCCCCGGTCTCCCGTTTGAACAGCTTGCTGAAGTAGGCTTGGCTCATGTGAAACCGCTCCGCCATAAAGCTTGCGCTGCACGGCTCCATGTAATGCTCCTGCAGATAAGACAGCGACTGCCGGATAATGCCCCGGTCCGCGTGGGAGGGCCGGGTGCCGAGTCCCTTCGCTAACCGGGCCAAGGCGGACCCGGCCCAGGCCGCCGCCTCCTGCGAGGTGCCAAGCGCCATCAGCTGCTCGAGCCCCGCTTCGTAATCGAACTCCGGCGCGCCGCCGTGCCCGAGCTGTCGACGCAGCGCCGCATGGGCCGCTCCAACCAGCCGGAGGGCCTCCAGCTTGGCCTCAGCCGGAAGCAGGAAGGCGAGTTGTTCGGACAACAGAAGCGTCTCCCGCTTCCATAAGCCGAACTTGCCGCTCTGCAGATACTCCTTCCACCGCGTCTTGCGTTCGGACAGCCCCGACGGATCTGCGCCTTCGGGTTCGGTGGAGTCTTGCACAGCCAGCCTCCGCTCTCTGATCAGACTATGGACGTAGGCCCTGCGGAGGAGGCTGGAGAGCCGCTCCTGGCTGCAGGGCTTCACAATCATGTCATAGAGACCATGCGCCCAGGCGCTCTCCGCCTGGGCCAGGTCCCCCTCCTCCGCCAAGATGATCAACAGCGGGGAGGGCTGCAGTTCTTGCAGCCGCCGGGCCAGGTCGGCCCCTTCGAGTCCCGGTGTGCTAAGATCCGACAAGATCAAGTGGGGGCGCGTAATCCTAATCTGTTCCCAAGCCTCTGCACCGTCCCCCGCCTCTGCTGCAACCTTCCAGCCTGTTCCACTGCTCTCGACCAATGTTCGCAGCCACGTACGAAAGAATGGCTGCCCGTGCGCTATTAGCAATGTCCTGATCAACATTCGGTTCCCCTTTGAATTGTACCGGCGGAGTTCTCGGGTGCGGGTAGGAATAGGAACGGACAGAGCCGCTGCCGGTGGTTTATATTTCCATTGTACACGAACAACGTGCGAACGTCATGATGCTGGGGATACGGAACAGCCATTCGCGCCGCTGACAGGCCCGCATAGGACCTCCGGACCCTGGGATGTGAGGGAGCGTGCCGTACCCGTGACGCCTCTTCGTGCGCACCCGGGACACTAGAGGCGCCGCCGCGAAGGGAACATCAGATAAACGCGCATCGTCCTTTAAGGACGATGCGCGTTTATAAAAACGATAAGATGACAGGATCGAGCCCTGGTGAGATATAAATTCTTATAGTTCAAAAGACGCCTCTTCCCGGCCGGAGGCCAAGAGGGGAGGCGTCTGTCTTCAGGAGATATCCTTGCCTGGTAGAGCAGCTTGTACCTATGCTTATACCGCTACACGCGGAATTTGCGGATGAGGTCGGAGAGATCCTCCGCCATCCGGCTGAGCATCGTCGAGGAGGATACGATCTCCTCCATGGAAGCGAACTGCCCTTCCACGTGACTGGATACGGAATGGGTGCTCTCGGCTGCCGCTGCCGCCACTTCCTGTACCGTATGGATCGTTGTGACCGCACTGCGGGATTCCGCCGCGATCGCCTTCGTCTCATCGGACACCCGCAGCATCTGGCGGGCCATATCGTCTACAGCCTCGTGAATCCGGCGGAAGGCCGTACCCGCTTCTTCGACGACACGGATGCCGCGGGACACTTCCTGCGTCCCGGCATCCGCTCCTTCGACGACGGCGGCCGTTTCGGAGCGGATGCCCTCGATCAGCTGCGCAATCTCCCCCGCCGCTTCCGTTGTCTGCATGGAGAGCTTGCGCACCTCGTCGGCCACCACGGCGAAGCCGCGGCCGGCCGCCCCAGCGCGCGCCGCCTCGATGGAGGCATTGAGCGCCAGCATGTTCGTCTGCTGAGCGATACCGGCAATAAGATCGTTCGCCGCCATAATCTGCGAGGACCGGCCTCCAAGCCGCTCCACCGCTGTCGTCAGCTCCTGCATCTTAGAAAGAATGGACTGCATCTGGCCCATGGCCGAACGGATCGCATGGTCACCGGCTGCGGCGGTCTGACGGGCTTCAGAGGAAGTCGCATCCGCCGCCTCCGTGATCCCCGCGATGCCGCCAAGCTGCTGGGAGACGCCCTCGATGATGCCCACGCCGGCTTGTACGCTGCCGACCTGCTGCTGGGCGCCGGCCGAGATGTCTTGGACAATCTCGGTGATCTGCTGCAGCGCCTCGCCTACCTGGCCGGAGCTCCCGTTGAGCTCTTCGGCCGCTGCGGCCACCTCCTGTGCGGACTGACCGACACGGGAGACCATCTCGTGCAGGGATCCCTTCATCCGGTTGAACGCCCCGGCGAGCTCGCCAATCTCGTCCCGGCTCGCGATCCGCAGATCGCCTTCGGTCAGATCGCAGTCGGCGATCCGGCCGGCAGCCTGTACCATCTGCCGCATGGGACGAACGATGCTCCGGGAGAGGAGCATGCCGATCGTTATAGCGAACAACAGGACGAACAAACTGACGATCAGCAGCGAGGTTTCGGTAGCTGCGACGACGGCCGAGTTATCCGCTTTGCGCTGGGCCATCATCTCCTGCTGCTGTGCCTGAATGCGGCCGGCTGCCTGCTCGAGCGTCTGTGTCGTCGGCACCGCCCACATCAGGGCTTCGCTCTTGGCCAGTCCAAGCTCGCCGCGGTCCGCATACTCCGTCACCTTCTGGGTCAATCGCGCGAACGTCTGGTTCGATTCCCCCATCTTCTGCAGTTCACTGAGCGCTTCCTCGGTGGATACCTGTCCTTCCAAACCCTTAATCTCGCCGGCCAGCTGCTCGTTAAGCGACTTGAGCGATGTCACCTTCTCTGGAGCGGGTTCGACCAGATACCCGAACAGGATGCTGTTCTGCTGGTGGGTAAGCGCGAGCACGTGCCCGACCTTCTCCAGCATGGCCGAATTATCATCGAGCAGGGATGAATAAGAATTGTCGATCTTATTCAGGAACGAATATGATATTCCGCTCGCTACGCCCGTCAACAGCGCTACGGCAACGAATG
Organism: Paenibacillus caseinilyticus; assembly: GCF_027533645.1. GTDB lineage: Bacteria > Bacillota > Bacilli > Paenibacillales > NBRC-103111 > Paenibacillus_G > Paenibacillus_G caseinilyticus. Next base: position 20,777 of record NZ_JAQAGY010000026.1, on the reverse strand, counting down.
ACCCTACAATCTTCCGTCTCAAACTAATCTTCAAGAGGGACCCTCTCCTCCACATTTATGAAAACGCCTACATTCGCTGTATTAGAGAAAGCTGCCGGAGAGCCCGACAGCTTTCGACATTATTATATAATACTTCTTACTTCTTCGCCAAGTACTTGCGGATGTCAAATGCTACCGCAGCGACGATGATCAGACCCTTGATGATCAGCTGCCAGTAAGGGCTGATCCCGATGAACGTCAGGCCGTAGTTGATGACACCGAAGATCAGTACGCCGGCCAGAACGCCCGGCACGGTACCGATCCCGCCGGCCGTCGACACGCCGCCGACCACGCACGCCGCGATGGCATCAAGCTCGTACATGTTCCCGTAGTTGTTCGTCGCTCCGCCCGTTCTTGCCGATTCGAGCACGCCGCCCAGACCGTACAGGGCTCCTGCCGCACCATAGATGTAGATGAGGTTGCGGGCTACGTTGATTCCCGATACCGTGGCTGCCTGGATGTTGCCGCCGATGGCGTACATGTTCTTTCCGAGGCGGGTTTTGTTAAAGACAACCCAGACGATCAGGGCGATGACAATAGCAATGATAACGATGTAAGGAATGGAGTAAGGACCGTTCGGACCGACGAAGCCTGTGCCGATGTTCGTGAAGTCCTTACGGAGTCCGGCGATCGGCTGCGACTCGTTCGGCTTCATGTCGAAGTAGAGCGAGTTCACCCCGTACACGATAACCATCGTGCCGAGCGTAGCGATGAACGGCGGCACGCTCAGCTTGGCGACGACCCAGCCGTTGATGAGACCGACCACAAGACCCGCCAGAATCCCGATCAGGATCGGAATGATCAGCGCAATCTCGCCAAGCTCCGGATAGAACAGGCGCGGGTAGTCGCTGACCTGCAGCATCGAAGCGGACAACACGGCGCTTAAGCCGACGATCCGTCCGGATGACAAGTCCGTACCGCCTGTAATCAGAATGAAGGCGGCTCCGAGGGCGATAATAGCCCGGGTCGAGTTCTGCAGCAGAATATCCCGCAGGATGTTAACCGACAAGAAGGTCGGATCTTTGATGGCGATCCCGATAACAAGCAGAATCAGCACGATATAGATGGCGTTTTGCGTCAGAAACCCGCCGAGTTTTTTGGTATTCATAGTAGTAGCTCCTCCTCCGGTGAACCTCTCAGTGATTGGCGGCCAGCCGCATGATATCTTCTTCCGTAGCACCTTGACCCTCGACAATGCCTGTCATCCGGCCTTCCGACATGACCATAATCCGGTCGGACATCCCGAGCAGCTCCGGCATTTCGGAGGAAATCATGATGATGCTTTTGCCTTGGCTCGCCAAGTCGTTGATGATGGAATAAATCTCGAACTTCGCCCCGACGTCGATCCCCCTTGTCGGTTCATCAAGCAGCAGAATATCCGGTTCGGTGAGCAGCCACCGGGCCAGAAGCACCTTCTGCTGGTTGCCCCCCGACAAGTTCTTGATCTTCTCCTTGACCGACGGCGTCTTCACCCTCAGCTTCTCTACGCTTCGTGCCACTTCCACTTTGGCCTTCCGCTCGTTGAGCAGCTTGAACGGCGTCTCGTACCGGTCGATGTTCGCGATCATCGCATTCTCGTGGATCGAGAGGACCGGGAAGATCCCCGTTACCCGGCGTTCTTCGGTCAGCAGCGCCATCTTGTGCTTCTTGGCATCGATCGGCGACTTGATCTTGACCTTCTTACCGTGGATCGAGATTTCGCCCGATTCCACCGCCCGCAGACCGAACAGCGCTTCGATGAGCTCCGTCCGCTGGGCGCCGACGAGACCGCCCAGGCCGAGCACTTCGCCCTTGCGCAGCTCGAAGCTCACATCCTTGAACGACTTCGGCAGCGGGGAGGTCAGTCCTTCGACCTTCATCAGCACATCGCCCGGTACGTTCGTACGGTCAGGGAAGCGCTGGCTGAGGTCCCGGCCGACCATCCGCTGGATGATCAGGTCCGTTGTCAGCTCGGATGCTGCCCAAGTGCCGATCAGCTTGCCGTCCCGCATGATCGTCACATCGTCGGAGATCCGGAGGATTTCCTCCATTTTATGCGAGATATAGATCATGCTGACGCCCCGCGAGCGGAGCTCGTTGATAATCTTGAACAAGGCTTCGACTTCGTTGCCCGTGAGCGAGGAGGTCGGTTCGTCCATCACGATAATCTTGGAGTTGAAGGAAACCGCCTTCGCGATCTCCAGGGATTGGATCTTCGATACGGACAGCGTACCTACGAGCGTTCTGGGATCAATATCCATTTCTAGGTCAGCGAACAGCCGCTTCGTATCCTGAAGCATCGTTTTGTGGTCCACTATTTTGAACGGCCCGAATCCCTTCAGCGGGAAACGCCCGAGCCAGATATTTTCCATGACATTCCGGTGCGGTACCGGATGCAGCTCTTGGTGGATCATCGATACGCCGTAGTTCAGCGCATCCTTCGAGCTGTTGATCTCGACTTTCTGTCCTTCGAGAATAATCTCGCCCGCGTCAGGCTTGTAGATGCCGAATAGCGATTTCATCAGCGTCGATTTGCCGGCGCCGTTCTCTCCCATGAGCGCGTGCACCGTACCGGGACGCACTTTGAGGGTTACTCCATCCAGCGCTTTCACGCCGGGAAACTCTTTGACGATGCCCTTCATTTCAAGCAAGTATTGTGTGTCAGCCATGGTAACGCCCCCCTGCGTAATGGATACGCCTCTTCCCAGTTCCGTCAGGGGACTGGAATCTCCTATCAGAGGCACCCGAATTCTGTTGTATATGTTTGTATGTGTAAGGTTAAGATTGCGAGAGCATTAGAAAAGACAAGGGCGCAAGCTCCTGCGAGCCTGGCCCCCTTGCCGTCATGCTAGGGTGAATTACTTCGCGTCGTTCATGTTTTCTTTCGTGATCTTTTTGTAAGGAACCCAGATGTATTTACCGTCGGTGATTTCAAAGCCCGTGTTTTCTTTGCTAGGCGTCTGGCCGGAAGCGAGGACGTTCGCCAGTGCGAAGGAAGCTGCGCCCTGGTTCTTCGCATCGTTCAGTACCGTTCCGAGCATCGTGCCTTCTTCCAGAGCTTTCACAGCAGGAGCCGTAGCATCTACGCCGACAACCGGCATGTACTTGCCGCCTTGGAAGTAGCCTTTGGCTTTGAGTGCTTCGATTGCGCCGAGAGCCATGTCATCGTTGTTCGCGAATACGGCTTCGATTTTGTCGCCTTGGGAAGCCAGGAATGCTGCCATTTTCTCTTGGCCCTTAACGCGGTCCCACATCGCTGTATCTTCTGCGAGCTTCTCTACGCCGATCCCTGCGTCTTCAACCGCTTTGACTGCGAACTTCGTGCGGAGCTCGGCATCTTGGTGTCCAGGCTCGCCCTTCAGCATGGCGTACTGAAGCTTGCCGTCCTTGTTCTTGTCTGCTTCCGGATGTGCCTTGAAGTAGTCGGCTACCAGCTGGCCCGCCATCGTACCGGACTGCTCGGCTTTCGCGCCTACATAGTATACTTTATCCCATTTTTTCATATCGTCAGCCAGCGGTTCGCGGTTCAGGAACACGACTGGAACGTTAGCCGTTTTGGCTTTGTCAATGATAACGCCTGCGGCTGTACGGTCAACCGGGTTCACGAGAAGGCCGTTCACTTTTTTCGTGATGAACAGGTCGACTTTATCGTTCTGCGTCGGCTGGGAGTTCTGGCTGTCGACGATATCGACTTTGGCTTTGCCTTCCGCAGCAGCGCTGATTGCGTTACGAACACCCGTCATGAACGTATCGTCGAACTTGTAGATGGCTACGCCGATGGTCGGCTGCTTGCCTGCCGTCGTACCGGTTTCGGTCTTCGTACCGCCCGCGTTGTTATTCGTCCCGCCGGCATTCGTATCCGTTTTATTACCGCAACCAACGACCGTTGTTGCCAGAGCAGCAGCAAGCATCATGGAAACCACTTTTTTGTTCATCCGTAAAAGACCTCCGTTTATTTCTTTTTTTGTATAGGACATTGCTTTACTCTTTCATTATCGTTAATTTTGTGCAAAAATCCCATGCAATATCCTCATGTGTTCTATCAAAATTCTCATGTGTTCTAAAAAAACCTCATAATATGTCGAAGTTCTCCGACTTTTGTCCCTATAATACCGGTATATCCGCGCGAATCTCCTGACGCAAAGACCCCGCAGCATTCGCTGCGGGGTCTTTCGTTCTAGACTGCTTCGCCTTGTTCAAGCTTGCCCAGGCCGCGCTTATTTCACGAAGGGAAACAAGAGCTTCTGGTTGTCCGACCAGAACATGTTGTTCTGGTCAATGACCGTGGTGCCCGTATAGAAGGTCTCTTCGAGCCGTTCGCCGGCAAGGGCCTTCACCGCATACTCGACGCCAAGGTAGCCCATGCTGAAGGGATTCTGGATGATCACGGCCTGGATCACGCCTTCCTGCAGATGCTCGATATCCTCGGGCGTACTGTCGATCGTAACGATCTTCACCCGTCCTTCGAGCCCTTCCTTCATTACCTCTGCCACCACGCTGCGCGTGGAGGCCCCCTGCAGCACCGCGATCCCGGTCGATACGTCCAGCGTGCGGGCTAACTTGCGTACCTGCTCCCCGCACTGTCCGGGATCGGCGTAACAGTAGGTCTTCTCTATAACCTGGATCTTCGGATGCCGGGCCATCTCGTCGAGGAAGCCCTGTTCCCGCTCGGCAGCCGCCCAGCCGCCCGGCTTGAAGCCTACCACGGCCGCCCGGCCCTGGTCGCCGAGCAGCTCGGCCAGCTTCCGGCCGGCCTTCTCGCCCGCTTCATAATGGTTGATGCCGATGTAGCTGAGCGGCTTCGGTGAATTCAGGCGGGAATCGATCGTAATCACGGGGATATTGTTCGCCGCGGATCTTGCCGCGATCTCCGCCAAGGCCTCATCGTCGCTCGGGGCGAGGACGAGAGCGTCACGCTTGTAGTTGATCACCTCTGAGACCAAGGCGATCTGCCCCTTCACATCCTGCTCCGACTCCGGCTCCTCCACTTTGAGCTCCACGTTGTATTCCTTCCTCGCGGCCTCCGCGCCGCTGATCACCGTCTTCCAATAGTCGCTGTTCTTGGACTTCACCACGAGGGCGATGACCTTCTTCGACTTGGCGTCTGCCGCAGCCGTATCCGGAAGACGGCCGCACGATGCAAGGCTCCCCGCTGCCAGCAGCAGAGTCAACAACACGGCGGCCCGTCTCCAGCCGCCGGAGCGCCGGACGGCCGGAATCTGCTCTCCTCTCTCTTGCCTCCTCACGATGATGGCGTCTCCTCTCTTGTGCCCGGCGGGAGGAAGGGGATCCAGAGCGTCACGGTCGTCCCCATCTCCAGCTGGCTCTCGATCTCGAGCCCATAGCCTTCCCCGTACATCAGCCGGATGCGCTCATGCACATTGCGGGTCCCCACGCCGGAGCCGCTGCCGGTTTCTTCATCGCCCTCAGGCTTGCCGGCCAGGAGGCCTTGAAGCTTCTCCGGCGGCATGCCGAGGCCGTCGTCCTGGACGGTGAGACGGACGCGGCCCCCATCCCGCTCCGCACGGATAAGGATGAAACCTTCGTCGACCATCATCTCGATGCCGTGATAGATCGCATTCTCCACGATCGGCTGCAGGATCAGCTTCAGCGTGCGGCTCTCCTTCACTTCCTCCTCGCACTGAATCTCGAAGCGGAATTTATTCTTGTATCTCATCGTCTGGATAATGAGGTAATTCCGTACATGCTCCAGCTCCTCCGCGACCGTAATGACCGACTTGCCCTTGCTGAGCGAGATTCGGAAAAATTTGGATAGGGCCGTAATCATCCGGATAACCTCCTCGCTCTTCCCGCTGCCGGCCAGACGCACAACCGAGTTCAGCGTGTTGTAGAGGAAGTGCGGGTTGATCTGGGACTGCAGCACCTCCAGCTCGCTCTTGCGCTTAGCCTCCTGCTCCCGGATGCTGATCTCCATAAGCTCGCGGATGCGGGCGACCATGAAGTTGAAGCGCCGGGAGAGCCGGCCGACCTCGTCCTCTCCGCCCTCCTGGATATGAATGTCGAAGACGCCCTGCTCCACTTTGCTCATCGACCGCTCCAGCCGGCGGATCGGCTGCGAGATCTTCGCGGACATGAACGCCGACAAGAGCAGCACGAATACCAGCACGCCGAGCATCAGCCAGGCGAGGAACCAGCCGATATCCCGCTTCCCCGTCACGATCTCGTTCATGTAGGAAACGCCGATCAGCTTCCACCCGATGTTGTTCACCGTCTGGATCGTGATCAGCCGGGTCTCGCCGCTGGTGTCATCCACATAATTGCCGTACGTATATTTCAGCGCCTGCTCTACATTCTCGTACTTGAGTCCGGCATAGATCAGCTGCTGCTGGGGATGGTACACCATGTTGCCGGCCGACTCGTCGATGATGTAGACGTACCCGCGCTGGCCGAGGCTCACCCGCGAGAGCAGGTCGTCGATCGTCTTGAAGTTGAAGTCCACGAGCAGCACCGCCTGCTCCCGCACGCCGTCCCGTTCCACCATGATGCTTTTGCTCATCGACACGACCCAAGGGTACTTGCCTTGGTAGAGGTTCTGCACATGCGGCAGCGAGACGGTCGCATGGCCCGGATTCTCGAGAGCGGAGCGGAACCAGCCTTGGTCGGCGATACGCGTATTGCGCCGCATCCCCAGTTCGGGCAGGTGCGCCACCGGCGTTCCCTGCGCCGTGAACAAGGCCATCGAGACGACATCGCTGCGGGTCGCGATAATCGTGCCCAGCTGCTCCTCGAGCTTCTCGTCCGGCAGCGTCTTCGAGGCGCGGATCCGCTCGTCCACCGTCTTGAACGCCTGATCCATCCCCGCCACGTACCGCTCGACGTTGAACTTCACCTGCTCCACGATCTGCTCGTTGCTCCGGAACGCATTCTGCTCCGCGGTCCGCGCGAATTTGTTGTAGAGCAGGACGGAGACGATCACCATCACAAGGAGCATCATCACCATGAAATACACCGTAATGATAAACTGGATGCTCTTCACCTTCCAGATCTCGATCAGAGAGGCCAAGGGGCCCCGGCCCGGCGGCTGCGGCACCCGGCGGATCATCGCTCTCCCTCGGAAGCGGCGCTGCGGTACTCCTTCGGCGAGACTCCGGCATACTTGCGGAACGAGAAGCTGAAGTAGTTCGGCTCCGCGAAGCCAACTTTCTCCGCAATCTCAAAAGCCTTCAGGTCGGTTGTCCGCAGCAGCTCCTTGGCGGCTTCCATGCGGATCTGGCTGAGGTAGCTGCCGAAGGTCGTTTTGGCTTCTTTCTTGAAGATGGAAGAAAAGTATCCCGCCGAAATATGCAGCATCCCGCATACCTTGTTGATCGAAATATCGGTCTCATGGTAATGCGCCTGAACGTACTCCTTCGCCTGGTCGACTAGCGACTTGTAGGCGTACTGCCGCTCGCTGGCGATGCGGCTCATGATATTCGTGCAGATCCCGAGCACCCAGTTCTTCGCCTCCTGCGGATTCGTGAACTTGTGCAGCTCGGCCAGCGGCACGAAATCCGGACCGAAGATCGCGTCCAGGTCGGCGTTCGAATCCTTGGCCGCCTTGAGTATGGCGGTCAGGATCTCAATGAGGTAAATCTGGTAGTCCTTGGAGGAGACGCCCATCTCCGCAATGCCCTCGAACAGGTTCTCGACGATCTCGCCGATCTCCTGAAGCGTGCCGACCTTGAGGCCTCGGATCAGCGCGTGCTCCTTCAGCTCGTCGAAGCGCAGCTTCTCGACGAACCGCGTCTCGACGTCGCTGATGCAGATGATGCGGTTGTCCCCCAGGATCGGCCGGTAATCGAGCGCGAGCACCGCATCCTGATACGAATAGGAGATCTCCTGAAGCTGCGGACAGAACGTGCCGACGCCGGTCGTCACCGTGAACTTCAAGTACTTCTCGATGCTCTGCCGGATCTCTTCCAGCACAGCCAGCGTCTTCTCCATGAGCGGCTCCCGGTCTGCTCCCTTCACCGCACTGAGCAGCACGACATGGCGGTTGTGGACGAAGACGAGTCCGAGACCGTGCCTCTCCACGATCTCTTCCGCAATGTTCAGCACCGCGAAGAGCTTCAGCTCGGTATCCTTGGAGCGGCGGAGCGAGCCCGAATCGGACTCGCCCACAGGATCCTCGTCCGCGCCCAGGTTGTCCAGCGACAGCAGCGAGACGGCGAACCCGCAGTCCTGCAGCTCCAGGTTGTAATTCTCACACTTCTCCTGGATCTCCCGCAGCGGCAGACGGCGGGTTACCAGAGACGCCAGGAATACCTCACGGAGCACCGGCAGGCTCTTGCGGTAATGCTCCTGCAGCGTCTGCACGTTCTCCTTCCGCGCAATCTCCTCGTCGATCTGCCCCCGGATTTTGGCCAGCATCGCCACCAGGTCCTCCGCCGAATACGGTTTCAATAAATATTCATCAATATGCAGCTTCACGGCCTTCTGGGCATATTCGAACTCGTCGAAGCCCGTCAGGATGATGATCTTCGTCGTCGGATAGCGTTCGCGGATCCATTCGGAGAGCTGCAGCCCGTCCATGAACGGCATCTGGATATCCGTCACGACGACATCGGGCACGAAGCGGTCCATGAGCTCCACCGCCTCCTGGCCGTTCTCCGCCGTATCCACCACCTCGAACCCGCAGCCCGGCCAATCGATCTCCGTGAGAATGCCTTCCCTTACATCCGCCTCGTCTTCCACCAGCAGTAATTTGTACATAGCTCGTCCCTTCTATCAGCACCAATACCAAATAGCCCGGCAAACCAAGGCCAGGCCGGTATCTTAAGTCACTGGAGGCGCCGGGACCCCGTCCGGTCCTGCCGCCACATCCCTATAGTGTAATCACTGTACCAGAATCGGAGGGGGATGGAAAGTGGGGAGTTCGTGGGAGGGGAATCCCGCCACACCGCAGCGCCGGAACCTGCGAGCCTCCTCCTAGGAACCGACCGATGCAGAACCCCTCATTGATGCACTCCCCCGTAACGCAACGGGGTGCCGGATCCCATGGAGGAAGACCGGGCAGGCCGGCCCGCAGAATGAAAAAGACGCCGCTACCGGGAAAGCGCATGGCGTCTTGTGGGTTATGGCCGTGGCGATCCTTCCCGCTTGCTCATTAGGGAAGGCGACGTTCTCACTAGGGAAGGTGACGTTAGTCCAGCGGAGAAACCATGCCGCCAAACTCCCTCTCGAAGGCCTTCCACGTCGCCTGTCCTGCAGAGCGGTCGTAGACAGCAAAGACGATGCGGGAGAATGCATCGGCAAATGCTTCTTCTTCGAGCACCTGCCGGAACCAGACCGCCACCTCGTCAGGCCGGTTGCGGAACACCCCGCAGCCATAAGCGCCGAGCACCACCGTACGGTGCCCGTGAAGAAGGGCTGCATACAGGATCCGCCGGATGCGGCTGCGCATGACGGGGCCGATCTGCGCCTCGGCTTCGGGCTCACGCTCCCGGACCACGCCCGCGTTGACGGCCGGCGCCGTGATGAAAGCCGCCAGGTACCATTCGGGCAGCAGGCGGTCCTCATCGTCCCGGAAGACCGGCACGCCCGGCGAATAGATCATATAATCCGAGTACAGCGCCGTCCGCCGCCCCCGGTTATATTCATACATCTCCCCCATCTGCACGATGCAGGGATACAGGCCGCTCGCGCGGGCCAGGCTCTCTTCCTGCGCCTGGCTGCCGCCGAGGAAGCCGCCGCCCGGATTCTTCGCGGAGGCGAAGTTCAGGCAGGCTGCAGGCTCGCCGTCCTCCCGGCAGCAGCGGTAAGCCGCGGCCAGCGTCGTCTCGGGCGTCAGCTCGATGCGTGCAGGGGTGTGGAAGCCGCTGCATTCCCTCTCCTGCAGACGCGCTGCCGCCCTCTCTTGGAGTTCCTCATCTGTGCCGGGACGGTACAGGACCGAGTCCCGCACAGCCGCCTCCTGCGCCTCGCGCAGATCGACCCACTGGCCCCTGGCATTCTCGTACCCTCCCGCTTCCAGCCTCTCCAGCGTCTGCGCCGCAACCGCCGCTCTTGTTGTTCGATTCATGGTTATCCCATCCTTTCTCGCACGACTGCGCTAACCTTTATTGCACTAAACCCTACTGCCTCTCTTCATCTGCCGCCAGGTTCTCCTCGAATGACCGCGATCCGCTCCGCCAGTTCATCCAGCCGCTCCTTCACCAGAAGCGTTCCGGCATAAGCTGCCGGAATGCCGCTGTAGCCGTAGTGCACCCCGGCCAAGCCGCCGGCAATGGCTCCGATCGTATCCGCATCTCCGCCTAGGTTGGCCGCTTCCTGCACCGCCTCGGCGAAGTTCGCCGTCGTGTTCAGAATGTGCAGCACCCACCGGAACGTATCCTCCACATACCCCGTCGGCCCGCAGTCCGGTTCGCCGGCCAGCGCCTGCGCATAGATCGTGCCGGCCGTCTCCGAGGCCAGTACGGGCCTCAGTTCCTCTCCCTGCAGCAGGCGGTACGCCATCCGGTTATAGAGCACGCACGCCTCGCTGCACCGATCATCCCAGTGCGTCATCTTGGACTGCATCCGCGTGACCGCATCCATCCGCTCCCTATCGGAATAGATCAGCGCTGCCGGCAGGCAGCGCATCAGGGAACCGTTGCCCGCACTGAAGCCCCCGAGGTCCTGGTCGGTGACGAAGGCCGCTTCGAACCAGTTCCCTTCATACCGCTGCAGGGCCCGCCGGATGATGTTCCCGATGTCCTTCGGGTCCGATCGGTACCAGGCCAGGAACCGCTCGCCGATCGCCCCCATCGGATCCTCCGGGCACTCCAGGATGCCTTCGGCCACGCACAGGGTCATCATCGTGTCGTCCGTCACTTCCCCGGGCTCGAGGTCCCATACGCCGCCCCCGATCATCTCCGTCAGCCGGCCGTATTGCTTCCGGATCTCCGCCCGGGTCATGAACTCCGTCGTGCCGCCGAGCGCATCCCCGGCCGCCAGGCCGTATAAGCCCCCGCGGATTCTTTCCACCGTGTTCATCATGAATCCGACTCCCCCTTCCCGCCGGGTAACGCACCGGCTTCCGCCGCAAGCCCGGACGCCCACAGGTTCCCCAGGCTCTCATATTTGCGGTACGCCCGGAGAACCTCATATACGGTCTCCATCCGTTCTTCGAGCGTTCCCCTCACTTCAATATATGGTACGCGCCACTCCTGCAGCAGCGCCTTGAACCGCTTCTGGAACATCTCCCGGTGCACCTCTCCCGAACGGTCCCACGTGTCATCGTACGGAATGTCGTCCCCGCACAAGAACACGAGATCATACGCGGATGCCGCCTTCCTGGCCAGTTCTTCCAGCCGGGGCAGCGCCATGCCATGGTAATCCAGGGAGAAGAGGTAGGTCGTGACCGCATTCGTATCCGTAAAAAGCACTCCGTCCGCCTCGCACGCCAGCTTCTCTTCCCGCTCAAGGTGCCCCTCAGCCAGCTCGACGAGCTGCCCCGGCGTCAGGCGCCGGTCCTGCTGGTGCGCCGCCCAGTATTCGCGCCCATACTCCGGCATCCAGACCGTGCCGCGGGCCGCCGCGAGGGCGGCAGTCAGCGTCGTCTTGCCCGTGGACGGCGCCCCGAGCAGCACGACCCGCGTGATCAGGTCGCGGTAGACGAGTCCGTCCACCAGAGCACGGTGCTCGTAGGGCTGCTGCCTCACAGCCGTCCCCGAGACCGGGTAAGCGGCCCGGTCCGGATCGACCTGGCGGTTCACCGCCCCGAGCCTGCGGCTCATATGACCGCCATACGGCTCGCTCGAATAGAAGTGCGTCACGCGCCGGCCGCCCAGCAGCCCAAGGATATAATCCTCCTGCAGCTTCTCGATGCGGGGCGTATACCCTGTCTCCGCCGGACCGTTCCACGCTTCAATGACCTCGGCCTGCGGGTAGAGTCGGCGAATCCAGCCGGCGCGCACCGTCAGCGGAATGTCTGTCGTCTCCGGGCAATCGTAGATCACGACGATGAGATGGTGCGTCTCCCGAAGCCCCGTCTCGATCATATACTGGTGCCCCTTGTGCAGCGGAGCGAATTTGCCCAGCGTGAGGCCGAGGGTTCCTTGTGCAGCGGTATCCTGTGCATTCATAGATTCACCTCCGCATCGCTAACCGCAAGCCGGCCTATCTGCTGATTACGGTACGCTCTGTTCCACTGTACCCAGCCGCCGGCGGCAATGCCGAGGAATACTACATACAGCAGAGCCACACCATACAGCTCCTTATAGGCGTACATCCCTACCGACAGGACGTCGACGGTGATCCAGAGCAGCCAGTTCTCGAGCACCTTGCTCGAGAGCAGGAACTGGGCGAGCAAGCTCAGCGAGGCGATGAACGCATCGAGATACGGGATTGAGGCATCCGTATACCGGGCGAGCACGTGACCCCAACCCGCCGACAGGGCTGCAAGAAGAAGGATCACCCCTCCCGCCTGCCTGCCGGTCAGTCTCCGGGTCGGCCGCACGCCTGACTCTCCTCTGCCCGTCATCCATACGATCCAGCCTTGAATGCTGAGCACGAAGTACAGAAGCTGCAGCGACATATCCGCATACAGCTTCGCGTCGCGGAAGAGGAAGAAGAAGCAGACGACGTTGACGAGCGACACGGGCCAGCACCACAGGTTCTGCCGGGCGGTCAGCCAGACGCTCATCAGCCCTGTAGCGGTCGCCGCTCCCTCGAGCAGGGAGGTTGAGGTGAGCGCGGCGAATGCGCCCGCGCCCAAGACGAGAAGGATCCATTCTATTTTCCGCTTCATAGTTATATCCTCCTTTTTATACTATCAATATGACTATATTGAAGAACAAAAAAAATATTCAACTGTACAGCGACAGCTTCGGCACGCTCCCCGTAAACCGGTACAGCTGTGCGGCCCGCTGGGAGTAAGCATTCGATTTCTTGAGCTCCCCCTTGCCGTCGAGCACTTCTTCGAGCACGCCGCTTCGGCTCTGGGTTGACTTCATCTTGCGGATGAAATTCGCTTCCTCGAATGTCGGAACGACCGTGCGGATCACCTGGTACAGCTCTCCGAGCGTGAACTCCTCTGGCAGGAATTCCTTGGCTAGCGGCGTCAGCAGCATCCGCTCCCGGACATGCTCCAGCGCTTCGACGATCATCTCTCTATGGTCGAACGCCAGGTCCATCCGCGTCAACGCTTCATCGACGGTGAACAATCCCACATCCGCCGCATCGTCGGAAGCACGCCGCTGTGCCAGTTCTTCTTCCCGGACCAGCGCACAGAAGACGTGGGAGAGAATCCAGCCCCTCGGGTCCCGCCCCGGACGGCTGTACACGTTGAGGTATTCCATGTGCACATGCTCCACGCCCGCTTCCTCGCGCAGCTCCCGCCGGGCCGTCTCGTACATGGATTCGGTCTCCCGCGAGAAGCCGCCCGGCAGCGCCCAGTGCCCTTCGTACGGCCATACCTTGCGCTGGATGAGCAGCACCTTCAGCTCCCGCTTCGGCAGCGACTTGGTCGAGGTCATCTGCGGCTCCGCCGTGATCGTGAAGATCACGATATCGGCCGGCGCCCCGTCCGGTGTGCGGTAGTTCTTCGCCGAGTAGTTCTTCTCGTTCTCCGCAGCCATATGTCCCCACCGCCTTAATCTCATTTTTATATTATCATTATGACATTATAAAAAGAAATGTCAACCCGTGCTTCCACTTCCTATTGACAGGTGCCGTTGCGCCAAGTAAGATTCTCCATAACCAACTATACATATGGGAATTACTAAATTTCATTGCTGCATTTTCATTACTACATTACATTGGAGGACTGCTCATGCTGCACCGCTCCGCACGCCGAACACGTACGATTCTGGCCTTATCCGCTTCGCTGCTTTTCTCGGGACTGGCCCTTCCCTCCGGTCACATCCTCGCTCATCCCGCCTCCCCTCCGGCCGCCGGCGAGATCGAAGCGTACCTCCAAGAGCGGTACGGCTTGACGCTTCCGTCCACGCTGACCAAGGGCGACTTCATCGCCGAGACCGCCGGAGTCCTGGGGATTCCGGAAGGAACCATCGCTAGTCCCTTCCGCGACACCACCGTCCATGATGCCGTATACCGTCCGGCCCTTGCCCTGTATGAACAGGGTATTCTGACGTCGGATACGGTGGGAGCGGCCAACCCGCTCACCCGGGGAACCGCAGTCTACCTGGCGGTCAAAGCCGCAGGGCTCAAGGAGCTCGCCTACACGTACCCGCAGTCCAAGGTGGACGCCTCGCTCTCTAGGCTCGGCCTCGGCTATCCGGGCGACGGGCGCCTGACGCTGCAGGCCGCGCAGGAACTTGCGGCCGCCGCCGATACGGGACTGCTGCCTGCCGCCTATGCCGCGGACTTCGACCCGGGCGCCCCCGCCGACCGTGACTTCGCAGCCGTGCTGCTCGGGCAGATCCTCTCTGTCCGGGGCGAGTACAAGCAGGTCCTCGCTTCCACGGAGGATACGGATGTGTACGCGAAGCTGCTGCAGGCTTACCGCACCCAGGCGCTGATCGAAGTCCCCGCGCTGCAGCCGGCAGTCGACCAGGCGCTCAAGGAAGGGCTCATCACCGGCTACAACCTGAAGGACGAGCGGTATGCCCCGCATTTTGACAAGGCGCGCGCCCTCACCTACGGCCACAGCGACATCGCCCATGCCGTGCAGCTGATCGGCCTCCTGCGCAGCGAAGGGCTGCATGCGAAGATCCAGCTCGAGCCCAAGACTTCGGCCTTCCTCTATCTGAAGGAATGGGGCGAGCCCGAGACCTCGCCGGATTACAAGGTCGTTCCGCTGGAGAACGGCAACGGCATCGCCTATGCCCGCGAGTACGATCTCTCCTTCGAGTTCGACACCGCGGAGGAGAAAGCGAAGTTCAACGGCATCGTCTCCGCCTACGCCAAGAAGAACAGCGAAGACCAGCCCGGGCTCATCGCCGGTTCATGGTGGCAGCCGCTCTATTACTCGTTGACCGAGCTGCCGGAGTATAAGGTCATCGCGAACAATGTGATTCACGGCGCGGGCTACTATGCCCAGACCTTCACGCTCGCAGACCAGGCGGAAGCATTCGCCGCCGGGATCAAGAAGATCCAGCCGGACGCCGCCGTCGAATCGTATACGTTCTGGGTCGACGAACCGTTCTATAACTATTTGCTCGGCGGGTATAAGTAAGACAAGGTAACCAAACGAGAGGGATGCGCCATGTGCGGCATCCCTCTTTGTTGTCCACAGAATCCCTCCTATTGTCCAGGACCAAACGGTCATTGCTATCCGCCGTCCTCCCCTCTCGCACCTCCTCCCCGGGCACGGCGGCCTCCCGCTGGCCCGGTTCATGATCGCTCCCTCCGCAGCGGACTGCCCTGCCGGGCTGGGTGGTCGATTCTAGCGTTTTCCTCTAGTACTATCTACCTACTCTATGATAGAGTAAGAGGCGCAGTATGATCCAAACGGCACACACCTAGCTTTTAAAGGAGCGATCACTTTTGGCTTTTCGACACCGACTGTTCAGCCTCATTCTGGCTTCGGCCGTAGGGCTCACCGCTGCCCTTCCCCCCGCATGGGCGGAGAATTCTGTTATCGAAGACGACAACCTGGAGGCCGTAGTCCGCGATCAGTTAGACAAGCCATCCCCGATGCACCGGAGGGCGCTTCAGCAAGCGGCGCAGCCGTGTCCGACATCAAGATCTATCTGGATAACGAAGAAATGAGCTTTAACCAGGCTTCAGTCATCCTGGATGGCAGTACGCTCGTACCGTTCCGCAGTTTGTTTGAAACCCTGGGGCTCACCGTCGAATGGGACGGAGCCACACATACGGTCACCGGTACCCGGGACCGCTTCAAGCTCACGCTTCAGATCGACAACCCGCAGGCAAGCGTTAACGGAAAACCGGTGGAGCTCGCCACTGCACCCAAGCTCCTCGGCGGGAGCACCTATGTACCGCTGAGGTTCGTAGGGGAAGCCACCGGACGGGATGTCGAGTGGAAGGATCATCTAAGAGCCGTGTTCATCCGCTCTACCCCTGCATCCTGGCTCTATGAGACGCTTTACTCCAGCCAAACTGTATATGAGGGCGAGACCTCGAACGGAGTGCCACACGGCAAAGGAAAGTATCTCCACAACGGCAAGCTCTGGTATGAGGGCACTTTCGAGCAGGGCGCGATGGAAGGCAGCGGAAGGCTGATTGATCCGCAGAATGAACAGTCCTACTACGAAGGCGGCTTTCGGCAGAACCTCATGCACGGGCAGGGCAAGATGGTATACGACGGAGGCAATTATTACATCGGTGGTTTCGACCGCGCGAAGCGCCAAGGCCCCGGCAAGCTGTATTTCGCCGACGGCACCTTGGCGTACGAAGGCGGCTATGATAACGATAAACCGTTCGGAGCAGGCACACTGTACTCCCAGTACGGCGCTAAGTATGTAGGGACTTTCAGTGACGGTGCGCTGTTCGGGCAGGTCAAAGAATATTATAAAGACGAACTGGTCTACGAAGGCGAGCACAAGGGCTCCATCCGCAATGGCCCCGGCGTCGAGTACAGCAAGGGCCTGGTAACCTATCGCGGGGACTTCGAAGACGGATACCGTTACGGGAGTGGCGAGCTGTACAGCGAGGGCAAACTTCGTTACAAAGGAAAGTTCTTTTACGGCAAGCCGAGCGGGTCCGGCACGTTCTACTTCCCATCCGGCAAGGTTCAATTCGAAGGCAAGGTTACGGGAGAGTTGAGCGGCGAAGGCCGGCTTACCTTCGAGGGCGGAAGCTATTACACCGGCGAAGTGTTCCGGGGCAAACCGGACGGCCAGGGCACCTTGTACGATGCGAGCGGTAAAGTGGTATCCGAGGGTACTTTTTTTGACGGCACCTATGTTACGGATCTCACGGCCACCGAGCAGACCGAAGCTTACAAGAAGCGCCTGATTGAAAAGAGCCTGGCTTATGATGTAGTCGATGGCATAGAGGAGAACGATTGGGGCCTGAACCCGCAGCAAGCCGCCATGGTGCTCCGTTTGGGCGGAGAAGCGGAACTGGAAGCGTTCAAGACACTGTCAGACTCCGCCAAGAAGGAGCTGCTTAATGACTTTGTCCAGCAGCACTGGGGGGATGTGCTCGGGGTCAACCAAGCCTTCGTCATTGTATCCTATGGGCCTGTCATGTACGCTTACACCGAAACCAGCTACCTGAAGAAGTCCTCCGAGCTCAAGCTCGAATATTATCCTGAGGGCAAGAAGACGGATTATCTTAGGCTGAACCCGGCCGTACCCGATAGCAACCTTTGGTAAACCAGTACTCAAACCATCAAAAAGGAGACATGGCTCATGGCCTGTCTCCTTTTTTTACTGCATTTTGCCCGATCAGCCGGATCTGCTTGACGGAAGCCTTCGCTCGCCTGAGACCGCGTTCCCCTACCGGAAGCCCAGCTTCGGCGCGCTGTCTGCGGAATGCCATACCTGGCTTACGCCTTTGCCGAGCTCCGTGCGCATCTCCTGCACGAGCTGCACGATATCCACCTGCTGCTCGTAATGCATCCGCAGCGCGGCCGAGACGTACAGCTCGCCCAGCTGCGCGAACGAGAAGCCGTCCGTCCTGCGGGCCGCTGCCGCGAGCGCTTCTTCCCCGGCCAGCTCCCCGAGCCGCTTGCGGGCGAGATAATGAAGGCGCTGCGCCTCGTCCGGCAGCTTGATCTCGTATGCCCGGTCGAAGCGGCCGGCGCGGTTGATCAGAGCGGGGTCGATCCGCTCCGGGTAATTCGTCGTCCCGATGAGGAAGACCCCTTCCTTCGAAGTCGCCCCGTCGAGCGTATTGAGGAAGAAGGAGCGCACGTTCTCCGGCATCGAGTCGATATCCTCGATGACCAGCACCATCGGCGACATGTTCACTGCCGCCGAGAAGACCTGCTGTACCGAGTAGGAAGACGTATGCTCGGTAATCTGCCAATACGCCACCGGCGCCTGCACGCTGCCGGCGATGGACTTCACGAGGGTCGTCTTCCCGTTCCCGGGACGCCCGTAGAGGAGCAGCCCCCTTCGGTACGGAATATCGTACTCCCGGAAGAACCCCCGGTCTCCGGCGAAGAATTCGTCGATCGACCGGTAGATCTCTGTCTTCACCGCGGGGTCCATGACCACCTCGTCCCGTCCTACGCCGCGGGTAATGCTCATCTTCTCGGTGTCGAGCCCGTCCCGCGTATCGGTGAACACCGTCACCTGCCGGCGGTCGGTCTCCCTCTGCCTGCGGCGCACATGGTCCACGAACCTGCGCAGGCAGCCGTCGTCCCCGGCCCAGATGAAATCCTCCACATCCATGCCCTGCCGGCGGAAGATCGGCACCTTGGCAAGCGCCACCCGGTACGCCGGATAGAGGAATAGGTTGTTGCGAAGCGTGGGGAATACGGCAGGCTCCCGCTCCCCGGCTTCTTCCCCGTAGACGAACGCCTTGGTCTCGATCCCTTCATAAACCGAAGCGAGATGCTCGACCTCTTCGCTGCCCTTCTTCACATCCTCCTCGAGCACCTGCCACACCTCTCGCCCGTAGTCGTCCTGCAGGTACAGCTCGAAAGAATGGCCCATGCGCGCCTGGAGCAGAGCGCCAATCTTCTCCATCACCATTGCATATTGGGGATATTCCCCCATGCTGCCCTGCATCCCGTCTGCAGCCCCCTGCCGAATGAGCAGCTCCGGCATCTGTCCAGCTCCCGCCGAAACCCTCTGCCTCCGCTTCCCTTCCTGCCCGGGCATCCGTTCGTTTACTCCATGAACCGTTAGCTCTCTGAACAAAATGCTATCGTATCCTTTCCTGTTACCGTTATGGGTCGGAAGCCAAAAGCAGCCGGCTCCCTTGTGTTGCCTTATACGCCTTTGATCACGGCCAGCGGCTGGCACTTCGCCACCACCGACGCGAGACCGGCGCCGACGACGCTGTCGATAACCGCGTCCACATCCTTGTACGCCTGCGGCGACTCGTCCACGATCGACTCCAGGCTGCGCTGGTTAACCACCACTTCGTCGGGGGTGCCGACCCTAAGCGATGCTTCGAACTCCTTCACGCCGACCAGCCGCTTCGTCGCGCTGCGGGAGCGGATGCGGCCGGCGCCGTGGCAGATCGAGTGGTAATTGGCGCGTCCCTGCGGCTGTCCGGCCATCAGATAGGAGGCCGTCCCCATCGAGCCCGGGATGAGCGCAGGATGACCTGTATGCCGGTAAGGCTCCGGATTGTCCGGATGCCCCGGGGGCAGCGCCCGCGTCGCCCCTTTGCGGTGCACGAAGTACGCCTGCCCTTCGTGCTCTTCCTCCCATGCATAGTTATGCATGAGGTCGTACAGCGTCCGCATCTCGAAGCCGGAGCCGAGCACTTCCTTCGCCGCCTCTCTCACCGCGTAAGCGATCAGGTGCCGGTTCGCCACCGCGTAATTCAGCGCCGAGTACATCAGATGCAGATACAGCTGCCCGGCAGCGCTCCCGAGCGGCGCGAAGGCCAGCTTCGGATCCGCCGTCCCCATCCCGCTGCGGCGCATCCATGCGGCGACTTCCTTGCCGGCTAGCTCGCTCACCGCCCCGCCCCAGGCGCGGGAGCCCGAGTGGATCATGACGATGATCTGGCCGTCCTTCAGGCCCCACTGCTCCGCGACAGCCCGGCCTTCCTCCGGAATCTCCAGCGCCTGAATCTCGGCGAAGTGATTCCCGCTGCCCAGCGTCCCGAGCTGCCGGTGGCCCCGGTGCCAGGCGGCGGCCGGCATCCGGTCCAGGTACGCTTCATCGAAGCGGAACCGGCTGTTCTCCACATGCGTCAGCGAGGTGGCTTTCTTCGGTGTGTAGGCATCCGGCACATATTTCTTCGGCAGCCCGTGCAGCCCCTTACGGACGACTTCCTCCAGCCGGAAGTCGGAGAAGTGCCCCCTCGCCTGGCTGTCTGACGGCAGCAGCTTCTCCACCGCCCGCACGAGTCTGCGCCGCAGCTTCACTTCCTGCAGGTCTTCGCGCTGCAGATTCGTCACGTGCACCCGCATGCCGCACCCGATATCGCTGCCGACAATCGACGGCGACACATAGGCGCTGTCCGCCCGCCATACGGCCGTAGTACCGATGCAGGTACCGACGCCCACGTGGACGTCCGGCGTATAGCTCAGGTAGTGCCGGTCCGGCATTTGCAGATTATTGTTCGCCATGGTGAACACTTGGGTCTCCATCGCTTCGAACAGCTCCCGGTTCGCATAGATATGCAGATCTCCAGCGGGCAGCTGCATCCTGCGGTAATAAGCTTCCGGATCTCCGGAATGGTTGATGTCATGAATCATATAGAAGATGAACTTCCTCCTTGTTCTTCGAGAGATAAATTCTTATCAATAAATAAAGACTGCGGCCCACGTCCGGCCCGCAGTCCCTTGTGCCAACATTCGTGCCGTGCCGGTGCTGCGGCATCGGCGGCGGGGGAATGCCCCCAGGCTCCGCCGGTGCCGTCCCGGTCTTACGGTTTCGGCCTGCCGAGGCCGAAGGGGCTGTGTGCCGCAGTGCGGCTGTTCCATCCTTGCCTTTTTCGAATCATAGCATCCGGCCTCCTTTCGTATGAGATAAAGGTAATGATACAGCCCCTGGCCCTTGTTGTCGCGGGAGAGGTTGAGTATAAACGAAAGTATACCTGCCCCCTCAGGTATCCTCCCCAGTCACAGCAACAGCAAAAAAGCCCGGCGGCAGATGGAGGCCACTGAAAAAGTCCGTCCTATAAAAAAGCACAGCACTTCAAGAAAATTGAAGTGGCTGTGCTTTTTTTGACGTATAATTGAGTCATCACGAAAAGTGGGTGAGACGGATGATCCAACA
>NZ_JAQAGY010000025.1 GCF_027533645.1 Paenibacillus caseinilyticus | reverse complement strand
GCATGGCAGAAACTCATTGCTGAGCTTCTATATTTAACACTCACTCGATGTTCAGTTTTCAAAGGGCAATTCGTTTCGACTGCATTCGCCATGGTTCTTAGCGGCGAGAATCAATGTAGCATACATGCTGCTCAATTGCAAGTTTCATTTTTAAAAATAAAAATCAACTTCTATAGAGCACCCGCTAACTATCGGCGGATTTGTAAACCTATCATTATTCTATAAACGATTCAAGGTCTTTTGTATCCATTCAAGGGTGCAATACCCGTAGCGCAGATATCAAGTAAAACGTTGAAGCTCGTTATCAGTGCAGCGAACGTTAATATATCACAGCTCTATCAAGTGTTCAAGTGAAAATTTTGGAAGATACTCTCTCGCCAAACGTTATTGGCCTTCAATATGTTGACACAGTCTATTCAATAGTTCTTCATAATTATGTGAAATAAATCACATGATTTGATATACGATTAAAGGGTAAGGTTCTCGTTTAATGGTGAGTGAGCATCTGAAAGGAACCGCCGAATACCCTGGGGACAGGTATTCCGGTTCTACGGTTCGTAAATGAAGCATTTTTGTATATGTAGGAGGTGTCACTGTGGAGCCCTATCAAAAGCACGAGAAGCGCCTGATGATTCTAATGTTTATTGTCGGGTTCGTAATGCTTATGGCCTTTCTGCGCCGCTTGTTCATGTAATTCCACCCTTCATACAGGGTGAAAAAGGAGCTGACCACTGAATGCACTATGATCCGGTATTCTACAGCCGTATGCTGACTGAGCTCACCTTGGCCTTCCATATTACTTTCGCGACGATAGGTGTTGGGGTTCCCGTGATGATCGCCCTTGCCGAATGGCGGGGCATACGAACCGGTGATCCTCATTATGCACTGCTGGCCCGGCGCTGGACACGCGGCTTCGTCATAACTGTCGCTGTCGGCGTAGTTACGGGAACGGCGATTGGCCTTCAACTAAGCCTCTTGTGGCCGAGCTTTATGAAGATCGCAGGCCAGGCCATAGCGCTTCCCCTCTTCCTTGAGACCTTCGCATTCTTCATTGAAGCCATCTTTTTGGGGATTTACCTTTATACATGGGATCGATTCAAGAAAAAAACAACCCATCTGCTGCTCATGATCCCCATTGTGATCGGTTCCTCGGCATCGGCGTTTTTCATTACGACATTGAACGCTTTTATGAATACACCGAGAGGCTTTACCCTGGAAGACGGTGTCATCAAGAATCTGCAGCCGCTTGCAGCCATGTTCAATCCTGCGACCCCGACCAAGGTGGCCCATGTACTCGCCTCCTCTTATACCACATCCGCTTATATCCTGGCTGCTATTGCGGCTTACAAGCTGCTGAAGGGCAACGACCACCTCTATTATAAGAAAGCATTGAAACTCACCGTGACAGCGGCCTTCGTCTTCTCGCTGGCGACAGCGACCATTGGTGACCTGTCGGGCAAATTCTTAGCCAAATACCAGCCGGAGAAGCTGGCTGCGGCCGAATGGCATTTCGAAACGGAGCGTAGAGCCCCTCTCGTGCTTGGAGGTTACCTGAACGAGAATTACGAGATTAAATATGGTCTTTCGGTCCCTTATGGCCTCAGCATCCTGGCACACGGCACTCCGAATGGAGAGGTAACCGGTCTGAACGAGTTTCCGGAGAACGAGCGCCCCCCGCTGTATATTCATTATTTGTTTAACCTGAAGGTCGCATTCGGTATGTATTTGGCCCTGGTCGGTTTTCTGTATCTTCTTCGTAACAAGTGGACACGCGGCCGGAATCTTCTCCCCAGGTGGCTCCTAGGCATGATTCTACTGGCAGGACCTCTTGCGATGATTACCATCGAACTCGGCTGGTTCTTCGCCGAAGTGGGCCGGCAGCCTTGGATTCTGCGGGGGTACATGAAAGTGTCGGATGCCGCGACGACATCGGCCCATGTCGATGCTATGCTCGTCCTCTTCTGCCTGCTCTACCTCGTGCTCGGCATTACGGTGGTCCGGGTGCTCGGTAAGCTGTTCCGTAATTACGATGTAATCCAGGAGATGATCTCACTCGGTATCGAAAAAGGAGGCAGACGTCCATGAGTTACGAACTGCTCGGCATTACCGTACTCTGGACCTTTCTGTACGGCTATCTTATTGTAGCTTCCGTCGATTTCGGCGCCGGATTCTTCAGTTATTACAGTGTGCTGACCGGGCAGCAAAATAAAATACACAAAATCATCCAGCGGTATCTCTCCCCCGTTTGGGAAGTGACGAACGTCTTTCTGATTTTTTTCTTCGTCGGTATCGTTGGGTTCTTCCCCGAAACGGCGTATTATTACGGCACAGCCCTGCTTATTCCTGGGAGCATCGCGATCATTCTGCTCGCAATCCGCGGTTCTTACTACGCCTTCTCCACATACGGCAGCAAGGAAAACCGTTGGTACATGCTGCTGTATGGCGCTACCGGTCTGCTTATTCCCGCTTCGCTATCGACCGTGCTGACGATCTCGGAAGGCGGGTATATCGAAGAACGCGGCGGCCAAGTTCTTTTCCTGTGGAACCGGCTGCTCTCCAGTCCCTATTCTTGGAGTGTGGTACTGCTCGCGATCGTCTCCGTGCTGTATATCTCGGCTATGTTCCTTACCTATTACGCCGCCCGGGCCAAAGACCAGAACGCACTCGAGGTAGTCAGGGGATATGCGCTGCTCTGGAGCGGTCCTACCATCCTAAGCTCCTTTCTTGTATTCCTGGGCATCCGTTCCCAGAATCCCGGGCACTTTGCCGGCATGCTGAACCTTTATTGGATGTTCGCGGCCTCCCTGATTTGTTTTCTCGTCGCAGTGTATTGCGTTTGGAAACGGCGAAGTTATGGAGTCGCTTTTATCTTCGTGATGCTGCAGTTCGCCTTCGCCTTCTACGGCTACGGTGCGGCCCATCTGCCCTATGTGCTCTATCCATACATCAACATCTACGAGGGCTTTACCAATGAGACGATGGCTGCTGCACTGATTGCCGCTTTCATTGCCGGGCTGTTCGTACTGGTCCCGTCTCTGTGGCTGCTTATGCGGCTCTTCCTCTTCGATGCGGGATATGTGCAAGGATCCGGAAACTCCAAGAAAGGATGACGATGATGGACAACTTTCTCATCTTCTATGCTCCTCCTCTGGTAGCAGCGGCTGCACTGATCTTCTTGTTCCTGTGGAACGGCAGGAGACGCGACCCCGAATGGGAAGACCAGTAACGGTAAATGCACCTACGCAAAAACCCCATCCTTCAGCGCAAGAATCCGCTCAAGGATGGGGTTTTCTCTCATGATGACTCGCTGCTTACCAGAACCAGCCGCCGCCGAAGCCTCCGGGATACCCACCGTATCCATAGCCTCCCGGATAACCTCCGAAGCCCCCGTAACCACCGCCGCCATAGGCGTAAGGAGCCGTTCCTATGGCAAGAAGGTCAAACAGGACCAACGGGATGATTGCCGAGGTTTTCACCTGCTTGCCTTTTCCCTTGCGAGGCGAGACGAACAGCTGGGTGCCGCTGACGCGGACCAGTTTGCCGCGGACAACGGAGCCGTCTTTGCGTACGGCCACGATCTCTTTGCCGATCAGCTTCGCGGCATCTTGCTTACGAACTGCTTTGTGCATCTGGCACACCTCCGAAGTATATAGGTACAGCAAGCGGGAGTCTGCTGTTCTCTTACCCTATATCCTATGGGGTGCCCTAAAGCTCTGCCTGTACCTTTGTCCGTAGATACACAAGTTGTGCCGCAGCCCTTAAAGACTGCGGGAGCGGTGAAGTCTTAGCCGCGGCGAAGATTACCCAGTTCCGTGGTAATTGCTTCGATCTCGGAGATACTGAACTGGCTCTTGCCGGCAACCATCTCATAGATATCCCGAAGGTCCTCGTACTGCGTATCGTTCAATTGGGAAGCTTTCAGCGCTGCCCCGGAGGCCATACGCAGTTTTTTCTTAATTTCCTCAATCATGAATTCCGTATTCTCAAGTGTATTCGACGTCAGATTCACGTGGTTCTTCATCCTTTCAATCTGCTAAATAGGGCTGTTTCCCCTATTGTACCATGTTTGGCAGCCGGATGCGCCGTGTAATATAATGAGAGCGGTCAGCGCACCCGTACCCTAAGGAGGCATTCTGCATGATACATACACTCCGGTTGAACACACGTGAACGAGATGCGATGATCGATATTACCCGTGAAGTGCATGATCTTCTGAAGAAAACACAGATCGAAGATGGACTGGCCGTCGTGTATTGTCCCCATACGACAGCAGGGATCACTATTCAGGAGAATGCGGATCCGGATGTACGCCATGATGTACTGATGCGACTGGACGAAGTATATCCTTGGACGCATCCCAAGTACAAACATGCGGAAGGAAATACCGCCTCGCATCTGAAAGCCATGACCGTCGGATCCTCGCAAACGGTACTGATCGCCGGTTCCCGATTGGTGCTCGGCCGGTGGCAGGGAATTTATTTTTGCGAATTCGATGGACCACGGGAACGAAATGTCATGGTAAAGTTGGTACGCGGTTAAGCTTTACTGTATTAAAGTTAGGGGCTGCAAAGAATCTTAGGATGCAGATTTCGGCAGGATGTTATCCTTGCAGCCCCTCGCACAAATATTGGACATGTTGTTCGGCCAGCCGCTTCACGTCGGCATACGTTTGGTTAAAGTGAATGTTATACGATATGAATCCATGCAGTGACATGAAAAGACTCCAAGGCAGGCTGTACATTTTCTTCTCGCCGCCCTCCTGCTTCGCAACCACTGATCGAACGACCGTAGCGAAGAGTTCCAGGCACTGCGCTTGTTCCGTCCGGGAATAGCGCTGCAGCTCCGGATCCTTGATCATAAACATGATCTCATAGTGGTTTGGATTCTCCAGACCAAATTTGATGAACTCCAGCATAAGCTTCTCCAGCTGCGCTAAGTCACCGAGCCGGGTGCGCCGGATCATGTCCTTCTGCCTTTCGAGCAGCATCCTGAAATCCTCTATGACCAGCGCATAGAACAACTCCGCTTTTTCCCTAAAATGGTAATATAATGCCCCGTGACTGTACCCCATCGACTTGGCGATGCTTCGCATCGTTAAAGCATAATAGCCGTGTTGGACGAACAGGTGACGAGCTTCATCCAATATCCGCTCACGGCTCAGCTCCTGTGCTACTGCTTTTCTTGCCACATCCTCACTCCTCCTGCTGTGTAATGACAAGCCATCTATACATGAAGCCGCCGAAGCTCCCTAGGGAAGCTCGGCATGCTCTACGTAGCGTGATTCACCTTGCACGATCAGTCCTTGGCCTTGGGTCAAATCGGTCATCCATGCGCAGAACTCCTCTGCTTCCACAGCCGTCGGCAGACAAAGCAGCGTTACTTTATCAGCGAAGCCGGTTTCGCCAAGAAGCGTGCCTCTGCCCCTCAGCTCGTTCTCCACCTTGCCCAGCCACGTATAGTCGATCTCCACCCTAATTTCCCGGTGAAGCACCTGATATACCTGGCCTGCCGCCGCAAGCCCTGCGACCGCCCCATCCGTGTAAGCCCGGATGAGCCCGCCGGCCCCAAGCATAATTCCGCCAAAATAACGGGTTACGACCACAACGACATTCTTGAGCCCCTGATTCTTAATCACTTCCAGAATCGGTTTGCCTGCCGTCCCGCTCGGTTCCCCGTCATCCGACGCTTTCTGGATCTCATCACGCTCACCGATCATATAGGCTGAACAGTTATGTGTAGCGTTCCAATGCTCCTTCTTCAGCTCATCGATGAACGCAATCGCTTCTTCTTCGGTCGACACAGGCTTGGCGTAACCGATAAACCGGGATTTCTTGATGACGATTTCGTCGGAGCCAAATGCTCTCACCGTCCGGTACTGGGGTAACATAAGGCGTTGCCGCCCTCCTCGCTTGCCTTGGGCTTCTGGTTCAAGTCTTGGCTCCCCTTTCAAAAAAAGCAGCCATCCGGAAGGATGAACCGCTTTTTTTGCAGCCGGGGGCCGGCTTTCTTACTTATTCAAACGGGCTTCAAGCTCCGCTTTTTCCTTCTCGTAGCCCGGCTTGCCGAGCAGCGCGAACATGTTCTTCTTATACGCCTCTACGCCGGGTTGGTCAAACGGGTTGACTCCCAGCAAGTAGCCGCTGATGCCGCAGGCTTTTTCAAAGAAGTAGACCATGTATCCGAAGGTATAAGGCGTCATGTCCGGCAGGGTCACGATCAGGTTCGGTACGCCGCCATCCGTATGGGCCAGCATGGTTCCTTCGAACGCTTTGCGGTTAACGAAGTCCATCGTCTCGCCGCTCAGGAAATTCAGACCGTCGAGGTCCTGGCTGTCGGTGCCGATCGTGATCTGCTCGTTCACCTGCTCCACTTGAATGACCGTTTCGAACAGGTTACGGGACCCTTCTTGGATGAACTGGCCCATGGAGTGCAGGTCGGTGGAGAAATCGACGGAGGACGGATAAATGCCCTTGTTATCTTTGCCTTCGCTCTCTCCGAACAGCTGCTTCCACCACTCCGATACGAAGTGCAGGGACGGTTCGTAATTCACAAGAATTTCCGTAGACTTGCCTTTGCGGTAGAGGGCGTTGCGCACCGCCGCATATTGGTAAGCTTCGTTCTCCTTCAGGCTCGGGTTCGAATACACTTCACGCGCATCCGCCGCACCGCGCATGATCGCTTCCACATCGATGCCGGCTGTTGCGATCGGCAGCAAACCTACCGCCGTCAGCACGGAGTAGCGTCCGCCTACGTCATCAGGAATCACGAAGGTCTCATAGCCTTCTTCGGTCGCCAGCTTCTTCAGGGCGCCCTTCGATTGGTCGGTCGTGGCATAGATCCGCTTGCGCGCGCCGTCTTTGCCGTACTTCTTCTCGAGCAGTTCGCGGAAAATGCGGAATGCTATGGCCGGCTCTGTGGTGGTACCGGACTTCGAGATTACGTTAACGGAGATATCTTTGCCTTCGAGCAGCTGCAGCAGATGCGTAACATAGGTCGACGAGATATTCTGACCGACGAAATACACTTCCGGCGTCTTGCGCTGACCCTTCGGCAGCAGGTTGTAGAAGCTGTGGGACAGCATCTCGATCGCCGCACGGGCGCCAAGGTAAGATCCGCCGATGCCGATAACGATCAGGGCGTCGGAATCCGACTGGATGCGCTGTGCAGCCTGCTGAATACGTGCGAACTCTTCTTTATCGTAAGCCGCCGGCAGATCGATCCATCCGAGATAATCGCTCCCTGCCCCGCTCTTATTGTGCAGCTGTTCGTGCGCGAGAGCTACCGCTCCCTCCAGATAGTCCACTTCATGCTGCTGGATGAACCCCAGCGCCTTGCTGTAATCAAAACGAAGCTTGGCTGTCATGAATTCTAATCCTCCTATTTCCGAATGATCCGGATACTTTCTCTTTTATGTACCTATAAAAATAGAATACTTGATTATCCATCCATTACGCAAGAGAATTCACACGCTGCCTGATGAAATGCTACAATGGTACCAAGACGCCCGGACCAGCCTTGACGTAATGATGGCGGCCCAGCTTCAGAATACGATCTTAACGAAAGTCAGGTGGAATCATGAAAACGATCGGTTTTATCGGTCTTGGTACAATGGGCAACCCCATGGCAGCCAACCTGCTAAAAAAAGGGTTTGAAGTCATCGTCTATAACCGGACGCCATCCAAAGCGGATAACCTGCTTGTTCTCGGAGCCCGCACGGCCTCCACGCCCGCGCAGGCTGCCAAGGAAGCAGACGTTGTTATCACCATGCTGAGCACGGACGATGTCGTCCTGGAGCATATTGTCGGGGCCCAAGGCATCATCGGGTCACTTCGGCCCGGACAAGCCGTAATCGACTGCTCGACAGTGTCCCCTGAAACCAGTCGGCGAATTCATGACGAGCTTGCAGCCCATGCCGTCGATTTCCTGGATGCGCCGGTGACCGGCAGCAAGCCCGGTGCGGAGGGCGGTACGCTCGTCTTTATGATCGGCGGGGAAGAAGTGGCCCTGGATGCCCACCGCGACGTGTTTGAAGCGATGGGCACCCGTATCGTGTACATGGGCCCTTCAGGCTCGGGCTCCCATGCCAAGCTCGCCCACAACACGATGGTCGGCATCAATGCGCTCGGACTGATGGAAGGCCTGTCTCTGGTTACCAAGGCAGGGCTGGATCCCGAGCGGTTCCTCGGCATCGTGCTCGCCGGAGGCGCGAGCTCCAAGCAGGCGGAGCTTAAGGGCCAGAAGATCGTCAACCGCGACTTCAGCAATCAGTTCTCTCTAGGACTGATGCTGAAGGACCTGCTGCTGGCAGGCGATGTGGCCAACGGCTTCCAGCTGCCCTCTCCTATGCTCCGTGCGGCCACCGGCATCTTCCAGATGGGACGGGCCAAAGGACTCAGCGAAGAGGATCTGTCGGCCGTCATCCAGTGCTACGAGGACTGGATGGGTCTGCAGGTCGGGATCCCGGCGGAAGCTCCCGGATCTAAGGAATCGGCGGAGGAACGGCGCCGCAGCCTCCGCGTGCAGCTGAACATCAAGCTGCATCTCTCGGTCTACCAATGGCAGCAGGAAGGCTCCTTCTCCGGCCAGCTGATCGACGGCACGCTTGTCGATCTCTCTGACAGCGGCCTGCTGATCACCTCAGCCGCCCCGCTTGCCCAGGATATGTTCATCGTCATCCACTTCCCGCAGGAAGCGGACCTGCCGCCGGTAACCGGACGCATCATCCGCATCCATGCGGAGGGCGACCAGTTCAAGTATGGCTGCATGCTCTCCGGCTTGCCGCCTTATGTCCGCCTCAAGCTGGAAGACTACGTCCTCAGCAAAGCGGAAGCGGACAGCTCGGCGGAGGCTTAAGCCAAGTTACCGCAAGCGGGACAATCCGCCGCGGCACAAGAGGGAATAAGCGCACGCTGCGCTGCAGTATGGCTGTTAGCCGGCACTGTCGCTTCCCTGACCGTATCAGGCCAGCCAAAAAAGGCTGCATCGTCTTGTCCAAAGACGATGCAGCCTTTTTTTGATGCAGCCTTACTCGCTGATGTAGGAGCAGCAATAGTCCGTGACCGTACGGACCTCCAGCTTGAACTTCTCGCCAGCCGGAACCGTGAACTCTCCCGTGCCGCTGATCTGGAGCCACTCGCTGGAACCCGGCAGCAAGACGCTAAGGTCCCCTGCCAGAATTTCCATGATTTCTTTCACGTCCGTACCGAATTCGTACTCTCCCGGCAGCATGATGCCAAGCGTCTTCTTCGTGCCGTCGGCGAACAAGACAGCCCGGCTCGTCACCTTGCCGTCAAAATATACATTAGCTTGCTTCACTACCGTAACATTCTCGAATTGGGACATGGCGACAACCGCTCCTCTGATGTAATTTCTCTGCGTATCTCTAAGTCAAGGCTTATTTTAAAAGCTGCTTCACACGGGCAACCACGTTCTCGACCGTAAAGCCGTACTCCTTGATGACAACCGGCCCCGGTGCCGAAGCGCCGAACTTGTTAATGCCGAGAATATCCCCGCCGTCGCCTACATAGCGGTCCCATCCGAAGGAATGGCCCATTTCGACTGCCAGGCGGGCCTTCACTTCCGGCAGGATAACCGAGTCTTTGTATTCCTGCGTCTGCTTATCGAACAGTTCCCAGCTTGGCATGGAGATCACGCGGACGTTCACGCCTTCTTCGGCCAGAGCCTTCTGTGCGGCTACCGCCAGCTGAACTTCCGTACCAGTCGCAATGATCTGCGCCTGAGGTTTGCCGTCCGGCGCGTCAGCCAGCACGTACGCGCCGCGATCCACCGCACCCTTCTCCGAACCTTCCAGCTTCACTGCGGCTTGACGGGAGAAGATCAGGGCAACCGGGCCCACCTTGTTCTGTACGGCATACTTCCAGGCAGCCGCCGTCTCGCTGCCATCCGCCGGACGGATGATCGTCAGGCCCGGAATGACGCGAAGCGCCGCGAGCTGCTCGATCGGCTCATGGGTCGGACCGTCTTCCCCGACGCCGATGGAGTCATGCGTGAAGACGTAGATCGCCGGCACATTCATGATCGAGGCCAGGCGGATTGCCGGACGCAGGTAGTCCGAGAAGACGAAGAACGTGCCGCAGAATACCTTGAGACCGCCGTGAAGCAGCATCCCGTTGACCGCGGCACCCATCCCGAACTCACGCACGCCGAAGTAAACGTTGCGCCCGCTGTAATCCTTAGGCGTCAGCTGGCCGAGGCCCTTCATGTGCGTCATCGTGGAAGACTCCAGGTCGGCAGAGCCGCCGATCAGCTGCGGTACGGCATTCGCAATCTCATTGAGCACGATACCGGAAGCTGTACGTGTTCCCTTCTCAGCCGGAGCATCGAGTGAGACTTTCGACTCCCAGCCCTCAGGAAGCTCGCCGCTCAGTGCCATGTCGAACTGTTTGGCCAGCTCCGGATACGCTTGGGCATACTCGGCGAAAGAAGCCTTCCATGCCTCGTACGTCCCGATGTTCTTGCGCTTCACTTCCTCGAAATGGCTGCGTACGGCATCCGGAACATAGAAATGCTGCTCGCGGTCCCAGCCGTATGCTTCTTTGGTCAGCGCCACTTCGTCTACGCCAAGCGGGGAACCGTGAGGTCCTACGTGGCCGCCCTTGCCCGCTTTGTTCGGGGAACCGTAGCCGATGACGGTCTTCACTTCGATCAGCGTCGGACGATAGTCGGCTTGGGCTTCCAGGACCGCTTGGTGAAGCGCTTCGAGATCGTTGCCGTCCTCTACGCGGAGTACCTGCCAGCCGTAGCCCTCGAAGCGCTGCGCCACATTCTCGGAGAACGAGAGGTTCAGTTCGCCGTCGAGCGAGATATCGTTGGAATCGTACAGCACGATCAGCTTGCTGAGCTTCAAATGCCCGGCCAGCGAAGCGGACTCCGAAGAGATTCCTTCCATGAGGTCCCCGTCGCCGCAAATCGCATATGTATAATGGTCCACGATACGGAAACCTTCTTTATTGTATACCGCTCCGAGGTGTGCCTCGGCCACCGCCATACCGACTGCCATACCGAAGCCTTGTCCGAGCGGCCCTGTCGTAGCGTCCACGCCGGCCGTATGCCCGACTTCCGGATGGCCCGGAGTCTTGCTGCCCCATTGGCGGAAGTTCTTCAGTTCTTCCATCGGCAAGTCGTACCCGGAGAGGTGCAGAAGGCTGTACAGCAGCATGGAGCCGTGACCGGCAGAAAGCACGAAACGGTCGCGGTTGATCCAGTTCGGCTCGTCCGGATTGTGCTTCATAACCTTTGCGAACAGCTCGTATCCCATAGGAGCAGCGCCCATCGGCATGCCCGGATGGCCGGATTTAGCTTTCTCCACCGCGTCAATCGACAGCGTGCGGATTGTGTCGATTGAAAGCTGCTCAATCGATTTGTTTGTGACCGTCATAAGTCATCCTCCACTCTATTCTTTGTGACAGCAATGTACTAAAGACAGGCTGGGTGCAGCAACAGGCAGAGGCATCCTCACAAATGAGAGCCACATTACTTTCTGTTAACGTGTGCACTGCCTTATAAACACGATATTCTTGCTTTATTGTACCATTGTCCGACGCAGTTTGCCATATCGCGGCGTCCCCCAAGACCATCTCCTATTGTGCATTCCTCCCAGCGTCTTTATCCGGCTGCCTGCTCGCGCTTGTTCACCAGGCCATTTATGCAGGCGTTGCCCCCATCCCCTGTCTTGGGTAGAGGGCATTCCTGTGAGACGGGGAAGCCTGATCATGGCGGATGACAAGCCTTCTATTCTATGGATAGGGCCGGCACAGTTCGCGGCTCTGCACCGAGGCCGGCTCCTCCCATCCCTTCAGCCGAAAGAGGCGGACAGGAAATGATCCCGTTCCGCCCCGATTCGGCACCTGTGACCTTACGCCGTCATGCCGCCCGACTCCGCAAGAAGAAGATACACGTTCCCCGCCTCATCCGTTTCCACTTCGAAGGTCGTCACACACCCTTCATCCGGCGCTTGAACGCGGCCGTCTTTTACATCGATCTTCCAGTCGTGCAGAGGGCAGAACACGTGATGGTCGCAGACAATCCCTTCCGACAGCTTCCCTCTCTTATGCGGGCAGGCATTCTCCACCGCATACAGTGCCCCCGAGGAAAGCTTGAACACGGCTACCTCTGTACCTTCCACCCGGACTGTTCTCGAACGCAGTGCAGGAATATCCGAAATATGACCCACCTGTAACCGTTTCATGGCATAGCCTCCTCAAGAAATTTTCCCGCGATAACCGGCCGGACTTGCTTCTAACGACTCTCTCCTGCCGAATCCCCCTCCGTTCCCGCCTCGTGGGCAAGACCGGCAGCTACTTCCGCTGCAGCTACCGCGTCCACTGGACCGGAGGCTGACAGCTCTTCGAACGTGGAACGCAGCGACGGCGTCTCGATGATCTCTTTCCAGGGATCGGTTGTCACCTGCAGCGCCTCATCGATTCGAGCCACCAAGGCCTGCCGCTTCTCCTGCGTATCCAAGGCGGACCGGACGGTTTCGAGTCCCACCCGCGGAAGCCATTCGCTCGTCCGCTCGTTCCACTTGCCGGTCTCCCGGTAGTACTGCAGGTAGGCGGCGGCGTATTCCATGACTTCTTCCTCCGTCTTCACTTTACAGAGCAGATCGGTCGCCCGGACCTTCACGCCCCCGTTCCCTCCGACATGCAGCTCATAGCCGCCGTCGATGGCCACAATGCCGAAGTCCTTGATCGTCGCTTCCGCGCAGTTCCGCGGACAGCCCGACACCGCTAGCTTCACCTTCGCGGGTGTGCTCAGCCGTTCAAAACGTCGCTCCAGGGCGATGCCCATGCCCATGGCATCCTGGGTGCCGAACCGGCAGAAGGTGCTTCCAACGCAGGTTTTGACGGTGCGAAGCGTCTTGCCGTAGGCATACCCGGACGGCATATCAAGATCCGACCACATCTTCGGCAGGTCTTCTTTCTTCACCCCCAGCAGGTCAAGCCGCTGCCCGCCCGTGAATTTCACCAGCGGCACTTCGTACTTCTCGGCCACTTCGGCAATCCGCTTGAGCTCTTGTGGAGATGTCACTCCCCCATAAATTCGCGGCACGACGGAATACGTACCGTCCTTCTGAATGTTCGCGTGGTTGCGTTCGTTGACGAACCGGGATTCGCGTTCCTCCTCATGCTCTACCGGCCACACCATACCCAGATAATAGTTCAGCGCAGGCCGGCACTTCGAGCAGCCTTCCGTGTTCTCCCAGCCCAGTACGTTCATGACTTCCTTGCTCGTAGTCAAATGCATGGAACGGATCGCTTCCACCACTTCGTCCCGGCCCATGGTCGTGCAGCCGCAGATCCCCTCTTTGGCTGCTGTAACCGCGCCGGCCCCCAGGGTGCACTGGAGTACCTCACCGACCAGCGGTTTGCAGCCGCCGCAGGAGCGGGACGCCCCGGTGCAGGCTTTGATGGCATCTACCGAAGTCAGTCCCTGTTCGTGGATGGCTTTCACAATGGCCCCCTTGGACACCCCGTTGCAGCCGCAAACGATCTCGTCGTCCGCCATGGCCGCGGCAGCCGAGCCCCCGCTCTTCCCGCCCGCACTGCCGAAACCTTCACCCAGCGCAGCTTCCTTCTCGCGGCCGCTGACATCCTCTGCGGTCCGGATCAGCTTGAAGATCCGGGCACTGTCGCTGGTATCCCCGAACAGGACCGCACCGACCACCTTGCCTTCGCGAATCAGAATCTTCTTATAGATGCCCTCGAATTCATCCTGAACTTTAATAGCCCGCATCCCCGGCGATTCCCTGTACTGCCCTGCCGAGAAGACGTCCACCCCCGACACCTTCAGCTTCGTGGAGGTGACGGACCCCTGGTAGCCGCCCACTTCCAGCCCGCAGAGCCGCTTGGCCAGCACATCCCCCTGCTCATACAGCGGAGCCACCAAGCCATAGGCTACGCCCCGGTGCTCAGCACACTCGCCAACTGCGTAGACATTCGGAACGTTGGTCTCCAGGAAGTCGTTCACCACAATGCCCCGATTGACCTCTATGCCATGATCCCGCGCGATCGCCACATTAGGCCGAATGCCAACGGCCATCACCACGAGATCGGCTTCCACCACGCTGCCATCCTTGAACTTGACGCCAGTAACGCGGTTCTTGCCAAGAATTTGTTCGGTATGCTTATCGAGCAAGAACTTCATCCCCTGCCCTTCTAGTTCGGCCCGGAGCATCGTCGATGCCGTCTGATCCAGCTGCCGCTCCATCACGTAATCGTGGATATGGACTACCGAGACTTCCATGTTCAGGTTCAGGAGTCCCCGGGCCGCTTCCAAGCCCAGCAAGCCTCCGCCGATCACTACAGCCTTCTTGAATTTCTTCGCCGACTCGATCATCGTCTCGCAATCTTTAATATCGCGGAACGCAATCACGCCTTCTTTGTCCGCTCCCGGCACCGGAAGGATGAAAGCACGCGAACCTGTCGCCAGAATGAGCTCATCGTAAGCCACCGTAATCCCTTTGTCCGAGGTGACCGTACGCTTGGCCTTATCAATCTTCGTTACCGTATGACCCGCATGAAGAGTGATGCCGTTCTCCCGGTACCAGTCCCAGTCATTGAGGACAATATCCTTCATGCTCGAATCTCCCGCAAGCACTGACGAGAGCAGGATCCGGTTATAGTTCGGGTGCGGCTCGCTCCCGAAGATCGTCACCTCAAATTGCTGGGGAGCCAGCTTCAACATATGCTCCACACACCACACGCCAGCCATCCCGTTTCCTATCAGTACCAGTTTCCGTTTCATCTCTCACCACTCCTTGCGGTTGATGTTGTCTTTTCTATAGGATCATCTCTGCTCCCTTGATTGCCAAGGGGGATATCACGATTTTAATGTTATGTTTTATAACACCATTGTTTCTTGTGTTAACTATACAAGGATAAACCGTAAATTACAATACCAAAATGTAATATTTGTTAACATTCTTGGATTGTATATTAAAAAATACGGATGTTCATGATAGTTTTTATCGTTATTATTCGCATTTTTTAGGCCGATACACAAATACCTCTCCTGCAAACGCTTTCCAATATCACTTATAGTGTTATATTAATTAACGTCATGGCTCTTGGTTCAACCATCATGATAAAAGCCCAAAACCAGCCAGCCGCCTTACACAAAAAAAACCGGCCCCTCCCCCTTACCAGGGAAGTGCCGGTCCTCTCTATCCATTCCTAACTAAATACAACAGTCTTGTTGCCATGTACAATAACACGGTCTTCCACATGCCAGTTCACCGCGCGGGCTAGTACCGTCCGCTCAATGTGCCGGCCGATCCGCTTCAGGTCCTCGACATTATCGCGGTGGCTGACCCGCTGTACGTCCTGCTCGATAATTGGGCCGCCATCCAGCTCTTCCGTTACATAATGCGCCGTCGCCCCGATAATCTTAACCCCTCGGTTGTGCGCCTGTGCATACGGCTTGCCTCCGACGAAGGCGGGAAGGAACGAGTGGTGAATATTGATAATCCGGTTCGGAAAATGTTCAATGAACTTCGGCGAAATGATCTGCATATAACGTGCCAGAACAACCGCATCCACCTGGCCGTCCACCAGTTCAAGCTGGCGCTTCTCCGCATCCGCCTTCGTCTCTGCTGTCACAGGAATGTGATGATAAGGAATGCCAAGCGATTCGACAAGCTCGCGCATCTCGTTGTGGTTGGAGATGACCATAGCAATATCCGCATCCAGATCACCGGACTGCCAGTGCCAGAGAAGCTCCAGCAGGCAGTGGTCTTCCTTGGAGACGAAGATCGCCAGACGCTTGCGTCGGCTTGCACGGGCAATGCTCCATGTCATCTGGAACTCGTCCGCCACACGCGAGAAGTCCGCTTTCAAAGCCTCCCGCCGTTCATTCAAATTCTCGAGATCAAACTCGATTCGGATAAAGAACAGGCCGCCCTCGGGGTCCATCGTATACTGGTCCGACTGCAGGATATTGGCGCCGTGCCCATGGAGAAAACGGGATACCGCCGCCACAATACCGGGACGGTCAGGGCAGGATACCAGCATGCGGGCACGGTTGTCCCGGCCGCTGCGTTTGGGTTGGGATGTCATTTTGGGAACCATGGAACTCTTCTTCTACTCCTTCATTACGGTCATGCGGCAGGGAGCGCAGCTTCGTTTGCCGCTGCGCGTCCCGCCACCGCCTACGTTATACTGTTACACGGCCGCGAACACGTGATCGCCGGCAAACCATGCCGTCAGCCTGTGGTTGATCTCTTCTTCTTTGAGCTGCGGGAACAGGTTGTCCGCCATGATCAGATCATAGAGACGCTCCATCGGCTCGCGGCCGTCCGCCTTCTTCGCCTTCGCATCCGTCTTGAGCAGATCCCAGGTCTGAAGTACATAACTCCGGGGGTCGAGTTCCTGCTTCTTGAAGAAATGGCTCAGCATCTCGACGTCGGCAAGAAAATCCGCGCCGAACCTCTCCTTGACCGTCCCGGCCAGCAGGGCGATCTCGGCTTCGTACATCGGACGCTCCGTCGCATCCTCTTTGCCGATCCACGGCGTCTCGAGAATGAAAGGCAGGTGCTTCAGCTTCTCGTGATGCACGATGCGGCGCATCGCTTCGAATCCGAGCCAGCCGGCACCTACCGGAGCATGCCGGTCTTTGCCCGCGCCGCGGGGATTCTTGCTGTCGTTCAGGTGAACCACCGCCAAGCGATCCAGCCCGACGATACGGTCGAATTCCTCAATCACCGCGTCCAGGTCGTTCACGATATCATATCCCGCATCGTGGACGTGGCAGGTGTCAAGGCATACGGTCAGACGGTCGTTCTTCTCGACCTTCTCCATGATCGAAGCGAGTTCCTCGAAGCTCCGGCCGATCTCGGTTCCTTTGCCCGCCATGGTTTCCAGTGCGATATGCACGCCGGTATCCTTGACGCCTTCGAGCACTTCGTTCAATCCTTCCGCAATACGTCCAATCCCGTACTCGGCATCCTTGTCCGTAAAGGCCCCGGGATGAAGCACGATCTGCTTCACGCCGATATAGTCCGTACGGCGCATCTCTTCCTGCAGGAAGCGGACGGCGAGTTCGAACGTGTCTTCCTTATAAGATGCCAGGTTGATGATGTACGGAGCATGAACAATGATCTCGCCGATCCCATTCTCCGCCATGACCGCCTTGCCTTCTTCGATGAACTGGTTCTCGATCGGCTTACGGCGTGTGTTCTGCGGCGCCCCGGTATAAATCATGAACGTGCCCGATCCGTAGGAAGCGGCTTCTTTGGCGGCATTCAGCAGACCTTTATCTGAAAACGATACGTGCGATCCGATTCTCACCATAGCTTTCGAGTTCACTCCTTCTTTAACTCACTCTCGTCTATTTTACAAGGAAAGATCCAATAAATCTATAAAAGGACACAAATCCACGACCGCCTCCATGTTTTCCCGTATGCCCTTGTGAGGTATAATGGAAAATGAGGTGAATCCATTTCATGTACTACTTGAGCACAAAAGCCGTCCCGGACGGGTTCATGTATTTTATCATATTCTGGGTCTTCGTGCTGATTACGTTCATGTCGATCGGCGGCTATTTCATGTTCCGCAAATTCATCAAGGTGCTGCCCAAGGAAGACGGCAAGTCGAAGCTCGACTGGCAGAACCATTATGTGGACGCTTCCCGCCACCTGTGGACCGAAGAATCGAAACAGTTCCTCGAAATGCTCGTCGAACCCGTGCCATCCCCCTTCCGGGATATCGCCCGCCATACGATAGCGGCTAAGATCGGCGAAGTCGCCCTGGGGGACAATGCTCCTGCCGTCACCCGGGACCACTGCATACGCGGGTATATTCTGGCCACGCCGCGGCGCGACTACCGAAGTCTCACGTCCTATCTTGACAAGAAGGAGATTGACTACACTCCATACAAGCATCTCCTGCAGTAGGGCATCCCATAACACAGCAAACAGGCTTTCGCCTCCGGTATGCGGAGAAGCGAAAGCCTGTTTGCTGTCATGCTATGGGTGGACGCCGCACCCATACGGCCCTTATGA
The DNA here is from genome assembly GCF_027533645.1 of Paenibacillus caseinilyticus. Lineage (GTDB taxonomy): Bacteria > Bacillota > Bacilli > Paenibacillales > NBRC-103111 > Paenibacillus_G > Paenibacillus_G caseinilyticus. The sequence goes on along the minus strand of NZ_JAQAGY010000025.1, from coordinate 84,836 downwards.
CTTTTTCTTGCCCTTGGCCGGCATCTCGTCGAGCAGCTTGGTCGTGAGCGTAGCCACGTTATCCGTCGTGCCGACCGGCTTCTCCCGCTGCTGCGTCCGCAGTACGACGGAGGTGACTCCATCAACCGGGATCGTCATCGGCAGCTCTTCCAGACGCACGAAACCAATCTTGCCGTCGACAATCACGTATAGGTCGGTCTTCCAGTCCGATTCCAGATCAAACTGGAGATACAGGCGCCCATTCGGACGAATCGTCGTTTCAATCTCGCCCTTCTGCCGAATATTCCGGGAGATCGAGCCTGTACCGTCCGGCCCGAGCGCAGATGGCGGTACCGAGGTCCCCGGCACCGTTGTGCTGCCTCCGGATGATGTTCCCCCGCCGGAGGGAGGCAACGTACCAGTACCGCCGCCTCCCGCACCTGCCCCGCCTCCGCTGCCGTCCCCCCGCTCCGAGGCATCCTCCAGGTCAATGGAAGAGTAATCCGCCGCGAAGCCCAATCCGCGGAGATATAAATAGATCCGGTCCAGGATCGTGACGGCCTCTGCCCGGCTTACGGCATCTAGCGGACGGAAATATCCCGCATCGTCGGCCGACATAATGCCTGACGCCTGAAGGCTTGCAAGGGCGGATGCTTGTGTATTCGACAGCTCGTCGTCCCCGTATACACAATTGCCTGTTCCTGTCCCAAGGAACAAGGTCGGATAGACGGCCCCCGCTTCTTCGGAGTTCATATAGCCGCTGTTCTTATACCGTCCGTCGGCCTGTGCCTCGGCATAGAGATCCGTGTTCGGGAGCATCTTCGACGGCACATCTTTCAAGGAAGCCACAAAAGCACATGCATCGTTCTGGGAGATCCCCCTCTTTACCAGCCGGGTGCCGAACGAATGTCCAAGAATTTGCACCAGCTGAAGCCGGTTCAGACGCATCTCCGGCCGGAAGGCCAAGTCTCCGTGCAGGTCTTCACCGAAACCGCCGATATGGAAGGAGCCATCGTAGATTTCCGAGATCGGCCGGTACGCCCAATGCTGCGAAGGCACATCAATGAAATCCCCCATTTTGGAATCGCCGTATGCATATGAATTGGGTCGGTACTTATCGAACAAGCGATAAACCATCGCTGTCCACTCCGCTTTCGATATACTTTGATCGGGTAGAAAACGGCCATCCGGGTAGCCGGTCACGATGCCCTTCTGCGTCATGACCTCAATGGAGCTCAGCGCCCACGCATGACGCGTCGGATTCACATCCGGAAACGAGACTCCAGCCCCTGCGGCCGGTGCAGCCCCGGGAAGCAGAAGCGGCACGGCAAGCAGCAAGGACAGCGCGCGTGCCCCGAGCGAACGTAAATTGAACATGTACAGGAACCTCCCATCTTCTTCCCCTTTTATCGGAAGGAAGGGAGGTTTTCTTTATGCTCCGCAGGAGTGATTTTTCTCCCTCTCTAACTCAATCTTTCCAAAAGAAGCCTCAGCCGGGCAGGGTAATCGGTAATGATGCCGGACATGCCGGCCCGGATGGCACGGTGCATCTGTACCTCGTCGTTCACCGTAAACGGATATACCTTCAGACCATGCGCTGCCGCATCGGCCACATCCTCCGGATCAATCAGCAGATGATGCGGATGAAGCGAATAAACCTTCATTCCCGATCCTTCCGCGAGCCCGCGGTGATGCACCAGATTAGCATCATACAGCAGCCCGATTTTGAGCGCAGGCTCGGCTTCCTGAAGAAGCCGAAGGATTTTGTGGTTAAACGAAGATACCACCGTACTGTCAAGCCGGCCGTACTGCTTCAGCAGCTCAAGGAGCCTCTGCTGCAGCCGGGGGCTGTAAGGGCACTTGATCTCGACATTGATCATAACCCATGCAGGCACCTGAACGAATACTTCTTCGAGCGTAGGCAGCCCCTCTCCGGCATAGGTCTCATCATACCATCGGCCCGCATCCAACCTGCGCAGCTGATCGGTCGTCATCTCGGCAATAACCCCTGCTCCATCGGTCGTTCGGTTCACCGTCGCATCATGGCACACGATTAATTCGCCGTCCGCAGACAGATGCACGTCAAGTTCCACCGCATCGGCCCCCTGCTTCACCGCCAAGCCAAACGAAGCCAGCGTGTTCTCAGGCGCCTCGCCCGCCGCCCCCCGGTGCCCGATCACGAGCGGCCTGTTCGGAAACGGATTAACTTCCGTCATGTTCTTTCCTCCCCTGTCCCTAAGATCGATCTGGAATGAACCTATTATGAAACGCCCCCCTGCGCACTTGCAACCCCCGTCTGTAAAGCACGGATGAAGTTCATGTAAAGGTGCAGGGGAAGGAAACCGGCATTGCCGCGTCGAAAGAGACTTGACATACCGAGCCCCGTTCCTTCGGGCAATCCGCCAAAATGAGGTGCCATTCCCATGTGGGTCCCCCCGTATCTCTTGATCTTCGCAGGCATTCTGCTGCTCGCGGCTATCCTTGCCATCGTTCTGCTGAACAGACGCAACGCACGCAGCAACCCGTTCTACCGCAAGAAGCCTTCTTCCCTTAGCAGACAAAGCTGCTCGTACTGCCGCCGCAAAGTGCCCTCGAAGGAAATCGCGTTCTATTCCGGCCCCGGCAAAGTGGTCGGCGTCTGCCGGCAGTGCCGTCCGCAGGCCGAACGACAATCACTCCTGCGCCTTTGAGCGAGGAAAAAGACCATAAAGCCGCCGTTCACCCTCAGACCAAAACAAAAGAGAAGTCTTGCGGCCCCCGCGGGCCCCGAGACTTCTCTATGCTCAGAAAACATCCATTCCTGTATGCGGTTGAGAGGACTCGAACCTCCACGGGCGTAAGCCCACTACCCCCTCAAGATAGCGTGTCTGCCATTCCACCACAACCGCTTGCTTTTACATTACATATTCATTATACCCATTGCTGAACCAAGAGTAAAGCGGGGATGGCTGGATATCGGCGCTTGCACCAAAATCCCCGGCATGTGAGGAACTGACGCTCCCTAACCGCCGGGGCTCGTCTATATTAACCGCCGCGCCTTGAGCGCTTCGGCTTCTTCGTTCTTACAAGCCGGCCGACCGCTGCAAACGCTGAGCAATAAGGAGGAACTCCTCAGGCCCGATGTCCGGCGCGAATTCTTCCGGCGTCTCATCGAACTCCGGTACTGGCGCACCGTCGGGATCAGCTTCGTCACATCGACCCCTGTAGCCACTTCAACTTCAAGCGCCTTGGCGTAAGCGACGACGTGTACACCTCCGCGTACAAGCAGATAGCCGACCATCTTCCGGGCTACCGAGTGGTCGCTCATTTCATACACACGCATCTTGTGGGTCCGAGCGCCGCACTCCAGGAAGAAGTTATGGAGCAGATCCAGGATCAGGTTTCCGCTGTTGAACACATAGCCCCCGTTCCACGGAGATTGATCGCCGCATTCGTTACCATCTCGACATGCCCGAATTCCTCGGCCGTAATGCTCGCTACCAGATCATAGAACGGTCTCAACTTCGTTTTTCCCTTGAAGTTAAACGATTGGAATAAGTAGTTATTCAGTGTCGACATCTCTCCGAACCGTCCGCCCAAAAGCTCCTGTACAGCAGCAGCGGCATTAGGATCGGCATACGTGGCTTTCGGCAAATCGGCGGCAATTCGATCGATACGTTTGAACAATGCGGTTCCCTCCGTTCTTTTAATACAACATGAATGGCCTGGATGGGGGACAAGGTCGGTCCCCTCCCTCTTTTAACCCCTTCAACCTGTAAATAAACGGAAGAAATGGGCAAATATCTCTTAGTATCGCGCCATGTTCCCTTAGGCAGACCTCCCCAGCCCATTCATCCCATCCGGTTTAACGGCAAGAAAAAAAGACACAAAGGATTCCCTCTGTGTCTCATCGTAACCGGGCAGGCAGGCCTTACTTTTCCCAGACCTGAACATCCGTCGACCCATCATAAAATTCAATTCGGCTTGGCACAATCTTCAAGATGACATACTCCGGATCATGCGGTCCTTTGAACCAGGCCTCGAACTTGTCATTCCACAATTTCTCCCGCAGCGAACGGTCTTCACACACTTCCGCCTTCGCGGCAATCTGAAGGATCCGGTCCGACTTCTGGCCGTCATATCCGACCAATACGAACACATTGTCGTTCTCCTTAAGCTCATCCACTTTATCCGTCTTGCTGTTCGTCGCCAGGTAGATTGTCAAGCCTTCGTGCAGCAGTGCCATATAGCGCACTCTCGGCTGATTGCCTGACACCGTCCCGAACGAGCATACACCGTTGGCATCCAGCACGCTCACAATTTGTCCTTCGAGCCCTTCCGTCCTCAACATCGTTCTTCGCTCCCTTCGGAATATGAGTCTGCCTGTCCATCTCTGCTAGATAGATTACCCGAAAGGACCATTTTCCAAACAAACACCGGGGCTGGGTAAGCTGTACTTGTTTGAATTGAATTGAGGTCTAAGCGGGTTTATCGACCTGCTTGGACATAGACAAAAAAAGACTCGAAGGCATCCGCGCCTTCAAGTCTTCCCGATAAATCCTGTATGCGGTTGAGAGGACTCGAACCTCCACGAGCGTACGCCCACTACCCCCTCAAGATAGCGTGTCTGCCATTCCACCACAACCGCGTAAAAGTACTGACCCGTAGGGGATTCGAACCCCTGTTACCTCCGTGAAAGGGAGGTGTCTTAACCCCTTGACCAACGGGCCATGCTTGAGCATTTGCCGACCTCTTCCGAAGCGACAAGTGTTATTATAGCGAATGGCTTGTCCTTTGGCAAGTCATTTTTAAAAAAATAAGTAAAGCCTTTCGATTGGATTGGTCGCCAAGCTATCGGCCTATCTTCGGACAGTATCGCCGCCCTAGGATCCAACTCCAAAAACCATCTGGATCAGAAGGCGGCTTGCCCGCCCCGTAAACCTCCTGCTTTGCTCATCGCTTCGCTTCCTTAGACAACAAAAAAACCGCCCAGAGGACGGTTCTTCTTATACGGAGAGAGAGGGATTCGAACCCTCGCACCACTTGCGCAGTCTAACCCCTTAGCAGAGGGTCCCCTTGAGCCACTTGGGTATCTCTCCAAAAAAATTGGCTCCCCGAACAGGACTCGAACCTGTGACAACTCGATTAACAGTCGAGTGCTCTACCAACTGAGCTATCAGGGAAAGACATTTTTTAATTTATCATGAATGCTGTTTCAAGTCAAGGGCCAGCAGCTTTAGTTTTCCTTTGCATTTGCTGCACACATATTTACGCGGATCGGTCTTGCGTTTGCGTAAGTATTCCATCGGGCAGCTTACGCACACCAGCTTGTATCTGTAAGGTTCCTTACGCTGAAATGCCTGGGGAAGCGACTGACAGTAACGCGACCCGCCCACCGTCTCAAGCAGCCACTTGAAGTCCGCATCCTTATGCTGATAGCCCCCGCCTTTAATATGAAGATGATAATGACAGAGTTCATGCTTGATAATCTTCTCGACGTCATCCATGCCGAACTGCTCATAATGCAGCCAGGATATCTCGATATCGTGACTACGCATAAAATAGCGCCCCCCCGTCGCTCTCAGCCTCCTGTTGAAGCGGGCCTGATGCTCAAAAGGAATGCCAAACGACGACAGCGAGATTTGCTCTACCCACAGCTGCAGCTGCCGGTCATCCATTCTTCTCCCATCCTTTGCTCTGATCTCTCTCTAGGTTTATCACTTGAATTGTAACCGCAGGTTGGGCTACACTGTCAAGTAGGAATCGCGGAACAGTGTCCGGCTTAGATGGATCCCCCTGTTTCCGTAGTACGGAGAGGAGCATTACAGCCATGTCGATGTCCAAAATGAAGTATGCCCTATTGAAGCTGAATGATCAACTTGAATTTGTCGAAATGCCTGCTACCCACATGTACCAGCTCGGCGCGCTGAACCAGCGATTGCACAAGGAGCTCGATAAATTGACGGCTCCAGGGGTACCGTCCCTCCCCGTGTTCGTTGCCGAGTTCGACGGCATCGAGATTACGCATCCCGGATACGAGCTGCAGCACGGGCTGACGTATATCAACGCGCTAGAGCGCTCTTTCGCCGCTCTGCTCGAGCAGGAGAAACAGTATCCGCTCATCTCCCTGCTCACCGAGATCCGGGCTCTTCAGGCCCAGCTGGAGCAGTGGTACGAAGAGGAAGAGGAGCTGGCCTAATCCCTCAGTCCGCCGCAGCCGCTTGGACCTGCACCCCCGAGGCTCTGAGCCCATAAGCTATAGGGCACAGCAGCTAGAGGGAAGGGACTGATAAGCTTTGCCACAATGGCTTTGCAACCAACTCATGCGGGCATTCTACAACAAAAACCGCCGGCAGATCCGGCTTCTGAACGACTGCTGGTTTTTCTACCGGACGCGGAGATCCGAGGACGAACCGTCGACTACCCAGCTTCCGCAGTGAAGCAGACCACACCAAATAGAGCATAAGCCCGAGGTCGCATGGACTCACTGTCCAGTGTACGATCCCCTCCTCCGGCCTATGCTCTATTTTACTTGAGTGAATCGTGGCCCTATCGGGTGCGCAGGACACCAGGAAGAAACCTTCGGGCAGCGGTCCTAACCATGGGCGGTATCATGTACCCCCAATAGTAAGCTCCCAGCCGCCTTAGCTGCCAACCGGCTTCTTCATCGTCAGGCCGACCCGGCCCTTCTTCGTATCGGCATTCAGCACCCATACGGTCACCACATCCCCGACCGATACGACATCCATCGGATGCTTCACGAAGGAATTGCTGAGCTGCGAGATATGCACAAGTCCGTCGTTCTTGAGCCCGATATCCACGAAAGCGCCGAAGTCGATCACGTTGCGCACCGTCCCCTGCAGCTCCATGCCCGGCTTCAGATCCTCCAGCTGCAGCACATCCGTGCGGAACAATGGCGGCGGAAGCTCCTCGCGCGGATCCCGGCCCGGACGCAGCAGGGAATCCAGAATATCCCGCAGCGTCGGAACACCTACACCGAGCTGGCCGGCCAAGGCTTCCGTGTCCGCATGCTGCAGCTTCGTTCGGAGTTCGGCAGAGCCAAGCTCCGACACGCTCACCTTCAACTCGCGGAACAGCCTGTCCACCACATCGTACGACTCCGGATGGATCGGCGTATTATCAAGCGGATTCTTGCCCTCCGCGATCCGCAGGAACCCGACACACTGCTCGAACGCCTTCGCCCCAAGGCGGGGAACCTTCTGCAGCTGCGAACGGCCGGTGAACTTGCCGTTGTCGTCGCGATACTTCACGATATTCTTCGCGAGCGTGCTGTTGATTCCCGATACATAAGAGAGCAGCGAAGGCGAAGCCGTATTGACATCGACGCCGACATGGTTCACCGCCGACTCGACGACGAACGTCAGGCTCTCGTCGAGCCGCTTCTGCGCCACATCGTGCTGGTACTGCCCTACGCCAATGGCTTTGGGTTCGATCTTCACCAGCTCAGCCAGCGGATCCTGCACCCTGCGGGCGATCGAGATCGCACTGCGCTCGGCCACATCCAGATCCGGGAACTCGGTCTGCGCCAGCTTCGACGCCGAGTACACGCTGGCCCCCGCCTCGTTGACGATGAGATACTGAAGCCGGCGCTCCCTGAGCTCGCCGATCAGCTCGGCCACGAACTGTTCCGTCTCACGCGAGGCCGTACCGTTGCCCACCACCACAAGTTCTACGCCGTACTTCTCGATCAGCGACTTGAACTTCGCCTTCGCCTCGGCGACCTTGTTGTTCGGCGGGGTCGGATACGTTACGGCAATCTCCAGCATCTTGCCCGTATCGTCCACTACAGCCAGCTTGCAGCCTGTCCGGTAAGCCGGGTCGACACCCAGCACCACTTTGCCCTTCACGGGCGGCTGCAGCAGCAGGTTGCGCAGGTTCTCGGCGAAAACCTCGATCGCCTTCTCTTCTGCTTTCTCCGTCATTTCGTTACGCACTTCCCGCTCGATCGAGGAAGCGAGCAGCCGCTTGTAGGCATCCTCAATGACGGTGATCAGCGTATCCCTCACGATAGACGGCCCCTTCACAATTTGTTTGATCATGAAGTCATGTATCCGTTCGACGGGAACATCAAGCGCCACTTTGAGAATCTCCTCGCGCTCTCCGCGGTTAATGGCCAGGACCCGGTGAGGCGGCAGCTTGCGCACGGGCTCTTGGTAGCTGTAGTACATTTCGTAGACCGATTCGGCCTGCGCATCCTTCGCTTCGGTCCGCAGCACGCCCTGTTCCGTCGTATGGCGGCGGACCCAAGCGCGGATTTTGGCATCATCGGCAATGCTCTCCGCCAGGATATCCATGGCCCCCTGCAGCGCTTCCTCCGGCGTACCCACGCCTTTCTCGGCGCTTACGTACCGGCCCGCCTCGTCAAGCAGGCTGCCCTGCCTCGGCTGCGACCAGATCCACTGGGCCAGCGGCTCAAGCCCCTTCTCCTTCGCCACGCTGGCTCTAGTCTTGCGCTTCTGCCGGTAGGGCCGGTAGAGATCCTCAACCTCCTGCAGCTTCACCGACGCTTCGATCGACCGCTGCAGCCCATCCGTGAGCTTTCCCTGCTCGTGGATCAACCGCAGCACTTCCAGCTTGCGGTCCTCGAGATTGCGCAGGTATGCGAGGCGTTCCTCGATATCGCGCAGCTGATTCTCGTCCAGCTCCCCCGTCATCTCTTTGCGGTAGCGCGCAATGAACGGAATCGTGTTGCCTTCTTCAAGCAGGCCTACGGTCGTCTTGACCTTCCCTGCCGGCAGCGCCAGTTCAGCGGCAATCTGCTTTAGAATGCGCTCCCGGGTTTCCGCTTTCTTCGCATCGGTGATCTCCAGCACGGGTGCCTCTGTTCCCTCTTGTGTCATCAGACGTCCTCTTCTCCTCTCGAATCCTGCCGGTTATACAGCGAAAAAGCAGGAGCATACGCACCCCCGCCTCCGGCTGGCATAACATGTTAAAATTCAATCAGTCCTACACTAATCTGCAGTGAGTCATCGACCTTGCGCATGGTTTCTTCATCCAGATGGGTAATCTTATCTGTAAGACGTTGTTTGTCTATGGTGCGAATCTGCTCCAAAAGGATGACGGAATCCCGGTCAAACCCGTGCGCTTCCGCGTCGATCTCCACATGCGTGGGCAGCTTGGCTTTTTGAATCTGGGCCGTAATGGCCGCCACGATGACCGTGGGACTGAACCTGTTACCGATATCATTCTGAATGATCAGAACGGGCCGGATACCGCCCTGCTCGGACCCCACGACGGGGGACAGATCTGCGAAAAAGACATCGCCACGTTTGACAATCAACCGAGTCACACCCCGCTCACCAGACGGTCAAGCGTAGTATCCGCCTCTTCCTCCGCTTGGAATGCTTCCGAGGCCATGTGAAGATTGATCTTAGCCATTTCCATGTATCCGCGCTGCATCGTTTCGCGCAAATGCCTCTTTTTGCGCTCAGTCAAATAAAGTTTCATCGCTTGACGGATGAACTCGCTCCGATTGGAATTTTCCTTTTCCACGAGATAGTCCACCTCCTGCAGCAAATGGTCCGGTAAACTGATCATAATTCGTTTCGTATTCTGCACATTGGCCACCTGATCATGCACCCCCAAAAACATACAAGCACCCTACTTCCATTATGGCAAAAGTTCTGTAAATATATACAAAAGCAATATATGCACAGAGTATAGCGGATATGTTATACCGGGAGGCTCCTCAAACCATGTCTCCCTACATATTCGCGGCAAAACATGAAAATCCTCTCAGGGCTCCAAAAAAAGTCGATGGAAATGAAAACCTTTCGACACCGCCCGTCATTCCCTGCAATTCCGGACGCCTTGCCTTACTTCCGTTCCCACAAATGCCGCAGCAGCGGATTAATGGTAGAGACCACTTGCCCCCCGCGGATATACATCCGAGGGACTCGGTGAGAGATCATGCAGACGACTTCGTAATTGACTGTACCGAGCCACTGCGCATGCTCTTCCGCCGAGATGGTCTCACCCCCCTGCCTTCCTAATATGACGACTTCTTCCTCACTAGAAATATCGGCAAGGGGCGTAACGTTCATCATACACTGGTCCATGCAAATTCTTCCGACAATCGGCACGCGCCTGCCGCGGATCAATGCCTCGGCTTTGCCCGTCAGCATACGCGAGAAACCGTCTGCATACCCGATTGGCAGTGTGGCGATCGTTTCCTCAACCTGGGGCCGGTACACAGCTCCATAGCTGATCCCCTCCCCGGCAGGCACCTGCTTCAGCATCACAACACCCGTCTTGATGCTGAGCACCGGATGCAGATCGACCCGCTCCTTGCCGACTTCCTCCGATGGATAAAGACCATACATGGAGATGCCGAGCCGCACCATGTTATAAGTGAGCTCCGGCGTATCGATGGCGGCTGCACTGTTGCCGGCATGAATGTAGGGAAACTCGATACCACGGCCGCGGAAATGCTCTACCACAGCCGAGAAACGGGTATACTGCTCGATCGTATAGCTTTTGTTCTCTTCGTCCGCACAGGCATAATGGGTGAACAACCCTTCTACCTGCAGTCCTGCAATGCCCAAGGCCCGGTCGATCAGCGCTACCGCCTGCTCTTCCCCTGCTACGCCGATCCGGTTCATGCCCGAGTCAATCTTGATGTGAATGCGCAGCGGCCGCTCCCGCGGTCCGAGACGCTCCCAGGCATCCAGAAGTTCATCCGTATACAGGTTGAGCGTGATGTCATGGCTCCAGGCCGTCTCCAGCCCTTCCGGAGGCGTGTACCCGAGCACAAGAATCGGGGCGCTGATGCCCGCCTTCCGAAGCTCCAGGCCTTCGTCCAGAAAAGCTACCGCGATGTATTCCACACCGCACTGCAGCACTTCCCGGCATACCTCGACCGCACCGTGTCCGTACGCATCCGCTTTGACCACTGCCATCATCCGCACCTGCTCCGGCAGTACTCTGCGGAACTCCCCGATGTTGTGGCGCAAAGCATCCAGGGAGATCTCCACCCGCGTAGGCCGGTAAAACGAATCCATGAATTCACCTTCTTTGGCCTCTATAGATCTTACACAACCCAGGGAAGCCTCCCTTCGGGCCTGATAAGGCGTCCCGAAAAGAGCTTCCCTGGATGGTCAATCGCTAAATCCATGTTAATCCGTTCCACCGCACCCTGTCAACGTAGAAATTGGAAATTCGGTGGCGGGTGTGCCCGGAAACCGGTGATCCGAACGGTTTATTTGCCCAATTCGCCCTGTACCGCCTGGGCGACTTTGATCATCTCATCTTGCGGCAGGTCGCCTGTGGAGAGACGGAATTCTACGCCCTCAGAAGTCCAGACCAGCGTCTTCTTGGCATCGCCCGTCACCACGCCAAGCGTGAAGCCGAGATCCAGAATATCGCCCGGCAGGTAGGACACTTCCTTGGTCGTCGGACGCGACTCCAGCAGCGTGAAGTTGTAAGTGCCGGAGTAGCGGAGCATCACGGCCTTGTCTTCGCCAAGCTTGACCTCCGTCATGTCTTGGCGCTTCACGCCGCTAGGCAGATAGTGCGGCTCGATGACGCCGAACGACGATGTTGGCTTCGCGGCGGATCCGGGCGCTGCCGGTGTACTGCCTGCCGCGGCAGGAGCAGTGCCCGTGTCGGCTGCTTTGCCGGAGGCGGCCGTGCCATGGGCATCAGCGGCCCCCGAGGCGCCGTGAGTGCCCTCTGCGGCCGTGCCGCCGGCTGCTGCGCCGTTCTTGCCTGCAGCGGCCGTATCGCCCGATGCTGCGCCGTTCGTACCTGTTACGGCTGTACCGCCGGCTGCTGCGCCGTTCGTGCCAGTTGCGGCTGTACCACCCGCTGCTGCGCCGTTTGTGCCTGCTCCGGCTGTACCACCCGCTGCTGCGCCGTTCGTGCCAGTTGCGGCTGTACCACCCGCTGCTGCGCCGTTCGTACCTGTTACGGCTGTACCGCCCTCTGCTGCGCCGTTCTTGTCCGCTGCGGCCTTATCGCCCGCTGCTGCATCGTTCTTGCCTGCAGCGGCCGTATCGCCCGCTGCTGCGCCGTTCGCCTGACCCGAAGCATTCGCGCTCGAAGCGTCGCCAGCCTTGTCTTTGCCCGTATCCTCATGCTTCATCGTAGGAAGCGTCTTCGTCTGCCAGCCCGTCATGTTGTGCTGCATCTCGAACTGGGCTTTATCGAACTTCGCATCGAATTGAAACTCGCTGAAGCTGAGTTCAACCATCACATTCGCGCTCGCGTCCGATACTTCCACGTGCTGCGGCTGATAGGTCTTCTTATCAAGCCAGATCTTCTGCCGCACCAACGAGTTATTCTGATAATTCGCCGCGACGTCGAACACGAACGCCTTCTCATCTTCCGCGAACTGGCGGTCCGCATCCGTTACAATACTCCCCACGAGAGATTGGTATAAGTACACTTGACCCTGGTTCTCCGGCCAGTCGCTTTGGAACCGGAAGCTCTTGTTCAGATGCGGCGTCAGTACGAACACCCCGTCATCATTGCGAAGTACAATCTGCGTGATATCCTTCTTGGCATTCGTCAGCGAGATTCGATAATACGAAGGAGCCTGATAGCACACTTCCACGTTATACTCCTGCGCTTCCGCGCTAGTGTTCAGCTTCATGACCCCTTTGCCATGATAGCTCTGCATCTTGGCGACCGTCTCGTCCAGATCCTTTACGATCGAACCCGCATCCTTCTTCCCTCCGCAGCCGGTTACCACCAAGGCCATACACAACATCACAAGGGCGACTACCCATGTATACCGCCGCATTCCTTCATCCCCTCCACGCCATAGTCAAGAATCCATCTGATAACATGTCTATGTGGGGACTTGGCCCATTATGCAGACAAGGAGTCGGGGGAAAAGAAAAACACCTGTAACCAGTTGGTTACAGGTGTATAACATATAGGATAAGTGCTATGGAGTCTGTGCCGCTGAGCCTGCTGCTGTTTAATAAGCGTTCTTGTTGACGAATCCGTTGACGATTGTCTTCCAGATAATCTTGATGTCGAAGAGGAAGCTCCAGTTCTCGATGTAGAAGATGTCATGATTAATACGATCCTCAATAGACGTATCACCTCGTAGACCATTTGATTGTGCCCAGCCCGTAATCCCGGGCCTTATATGATGTTTAACCATATACTTAGGAATTTCTTCCTTGAACTGCTCTACGTAGTAAGGTCGTTCGGGTCTTGGACCGACAACACTCATATGGCCAAACAAAACGTTAAAAAACTGAGGCAATTCATCTAGACTGGTTTTTCTTAGAAAAGATCCAAACTTCGTTTTTCGAGGATCATTTTCAACTGTCCATCCTGTATCCACTGTCCCCGGAGGGAGTGATCTCATAGATCTAAATTTATACATTTCAAATGTCCGCCTATTTAACCCAACTCTTTCCTGCCTAAAAATAATTGGACCCGGGGAAGTTACCTTTACACCTACACCTATCAGAATCATCAACGGTAACAATGCAAGTATTGCAGTTAAAGAGAACGCGATATCAAAAGCTCTTTTAACCATTCTGTTCGCAATGTCATCAAGAGGAATATCACGGACGTTAATTATCGGAAGTCCCACAAAATTCTCAAAATAAGGCCTTGCAGGCAAGTAATCATAATAGTCCGGTATGATTAAAGCCTTTGTACCAAACTTTTCACATCTTTCGATGATTGACCCAATCTTATGGTGAGCTTCTAATGGCAATGCAATAACAACTTCGTCTATTATTGTCTGATTGAAGATATTCTCAAGATCATCTATTTTCCCTAAGATTGGTTTTTTACTATTCGGCAGGCTAGCGTGAAAATCATCAAGGAATCCAACAACTTCATACCCTATTTCACGGTGAAGTGCCATGTTTTCCAAAAATTTCTTCCCCAAACTACCCGCACCTAGGATTAGCACATAGCGTCTATTATAACCCTTTCTTCTAACCATCTTAAGTGTTATTTTCACAAAATATCTGTAAAGAATAACAAATCCGACGTTAGCAGTTACAAAAACCGCCAGGAAATACCTGGAAATATCAATTTCTCTAAATATAAACAACAAACTAAGCAGGATTAATAGACTGCTCAGATTGACTTGTAAAACTTTGTACACTTCATACCCAAAACCTTCTTTTCGTTTACGATCAGAGGAGTAAAGTCTATAAAAATACCCTAATGGCACTGAGATTATGGCATATATTAAAGTCCATAAATAGTACGTTTCCAAGGGCAGCGGTATCTCAATAACAAAAATGCCACTGATAAATTTAATCCACCATGCCAAGAAAAAAACAAGGTTAACAGCAATAAAATCTGTAAGAGCATAAACTTGAGACAGGAATTTATCCTTACCTCTCAACATTCTTTTATCACCTAAATTCTTTTAATAATAAGTTATAGTCTAACTATACCATAAATACAAATAGCAATCATTTATTTAGCGTTAGTAAATAATACAATGCCGTCTATAACCATTCCAACGATATTCTATAAACATCTTCTTCCGTCAGTTCTGAACCACATTGAATTTCTATAAATTCTAAATCAGTTAGTGCTCTTATGCTATGGATTATATTAGGCATTATTTTCAAAGTATCCCCAGAAGATAATATTAATTTTTCATTCCCAAGAAGAATTTCACATTCTCCATGTAAAATGGTCCAAATTTCTCTCCTGCATTTATGATAATGCACGCTTATATTTTTATCCTTTCTGATTAGTATTCTTTTTGTTAGAATTTCCTCTTGTCCATCCACTTTTCTATATTCTAATGTCTTTGACATACCCCAATGTCTCTCTTCATACATGACCCTGTCGATGTCTTGTGGAATATAACCTTTAATTTTGGGACTCAAGCTTTTATCAGCAACCAAAATACCATCAGGACTACTGATTACTACGGCATTTTCTATGCCTAGGACTACGGTTGGAATATCTAACTCATTTACAATGTGTGTATTAGGCGAGTGTTCTAAAGTTCCTCTTCCAATTACCCGCTCTCCCATTTCCTCAGTTATAGTATTCCAAGTACCAAGATCCTTCCATTGTCCATCATAAGGCACGACAATAATATTCTTGGCTTTTTCAACAACTTCATAGTCAAAACTAATTTTAGGTAAATCATTATATATTCCGGTCATTTTATTGAATTCAGGTATTACATCCATTTTATTCAGTATAGACAATAAATACCCCAGTTTAAAGGCAAAAATCCCACAATTCCACAACGCCCCCGAGTCAATTAGCTCCTTAGCAGTAGCTTCAGAAGGTTTTTCTTTAAACGCTGAAACATAAAGCCAAGGATTATCAGCATTAGAGTTTGTAGGGACTATATAACCATACTTTTCAGAAGGGAAAGAAGGTTTCACGCCCAATAATGCGATATCTGTCTTTTCTTCAATCAAGTACTTTTCCAACTCAAATAACTTTTTGTAAAATCCATCTTCCACATAGGGGTCAACCGGTAGAACAATAACCACTTCATCAAGATCTACTTTTTTTTCTGAAAAAAGATACGCGGCTGCTAAAGCAACCGCCGGAAAAGTATCCATCCTACTAGGTTCTATTATTAAAGGAATCTCCATTCCTAATTGATTCTGGAGAATCCCTACTTGAGACTTACCCGTAGCTATGTAGGCTTGGTGATGTAGGTCGGTTTTCTCTAACTGCCCCCACACTCTCTGGACCATAGATTCCATCTTACCGTCGGAGGATCTCAACAGTTTTATAAATTGCTTTGATCTTATATCATTAGATAGAGGCCACAACCGTTGACCTGATCCACCCGACAGTAGTATAAGTTTCATTCGGACACTTCCTTATCACGTCTTAGAAATTCCCTATATTCATTCTCAATAATATGTTGAATATTTTTTTTAAAAGTCTCTACAGAAAACCTCAGAGAATTATCTCTACAACTTTGAGCAAAAAAGCGTTCAATATTAGCCTCAAAATTATTAATTGCATCAGTTAAGGAAGCTGTGGTTTGCTCGTAAAAAAAGACACCTGTTGGTTTTTCAGATTCTAATCCAATTACAGTCTCAAGCGCTCCTCCTTTACCAAATGCTATCACTGGAGTACCACATGCTTGCGCCTCAACAGGTATGATTCCAAAGTCTTCCTCGGCAGCGAAAATAAAAGCTTTAGCCTTTTGCATATAGGATTTTAATACAGAGAATTCTTGGTAACCTAACAAAGTTACATTTTTACCTGCTTTTTGTTTTATTTTATCGAATTCTGGCCCGTCTCCGATAACAACAAGTTTTTTATCCTCCATAGTTGAAAATGTTTCAACAATTAAATCCATTTTTTTATACGGCACCATTCTAGAAGCCGTTAAATAGAAATCTTCTTTAATTTCGTTAACCTCAAATAAATCCACGCCTACAGGCGGATATACTACTGTCGCATCTCTTCGGTAAGCTTTTTTTATTCTTCTTGAGATAAAATCAGAGTTAGCCAAAAACACATCGACACCATTTGCACTTCTATAATCCCATAAGCGTAGATAATGAAGGATTACTCTTGTTATTATTCCTTTCATCCCTTTGTCCAGCTTTGTCTCCCTGAGATATTGATGTTGTAAATCCCATGCATATCTCATAGGAGAATGAACATAAGAGATATGTAATGTATTAGGGCCGGTTATGACGCCTTTCGCTACTGCATGAGAGCTAGAAATTACAAGATTATATTCAGATAAGTCTAGTTGTTCAATAGCTAATGGCATGAGAGGCAAATAATTCCTGAATTTTTTTTTTGCAAATGGTAGCTTTTGAATAAAAGTCACGTTTGTCTTTTTGTTATTAATAAACCCTCTTTCTCCATCAGGCAAAAAATCAACTACACAGAAAATATCCGCTTGAGGAAATAATGAAACGAGTTGCTCTAGTACCCTCTCTGAACCCGCATAATTAACTATCCATTCGTGAATTAATGCTACTTTCATTGTTCCAATACTCCTCTAATCAGCTCGTTTGTTTTTGCTGCACATTTCTCCCAAGTAAATAAAGCAGCCCTTTCTTTACCTTTAAGAATTAATTCTCCCCTAATCTCATTATCGTTTAACACTAGCAATATTTTTTCAGCAATACTTCCCGCATCGTGCGGATCAAAGTATAGAGAAGCATCAGCACACACTTCAGGAATAGAAGCGGCAGTGGAAACAACGGTAGGGCATCCAACAGCCATTGCTTCTAGTGGAGGTAAACCAAAACCTTCATAGAAAGAAGGAAACACTAAAAGGTCTGCGTTTGAAAAGTAATTTTTAAGGGTGCTTTCCTCAATATATCCTGTAAATTTAACTCTTTCCCCGAGCATCTCTGCTTTTTTAGAGACTTGCGTATCTCCTGTAATGAAACCTTCTTTTTTCCCCACGATAATCAAGTCATGTATAACTTTATCGGCTATTCTCTCATAAGCACTTAGTAACGACATTAAATTTTTGTGAGGTTTAACATTCCCCACATAAAGTATGAATGGTTTATTATTGCATTTACCGAGTTTTGTAAAGTGAAGCCAGCTAGAATCCACACCAATATGCGTTACGCAATCTTTTGACGAGGCACCAAGATATTTTGTATATTCACTTCTACTGAACTCGGAAACAAACATAATTTTATCAGCTTTCTTACGCAAAGCATTAAAAAATATTTTCGCATAAATCCTTTGTGGAACTGTGGTGAACTTTGGATTAGCTAGGTGGAATAAATCATGAATTGTAACAATTAATTTGCCGCGATAAAAAAGCGGTATATTAAAGTGAGGAGACCAAAATAAATTAATATCTTTGGGAATTTTACGAGTAAACTCTTTTTGTTCCGCTATAGAATAAATAGGGCTCTGCATTTTTATTACTGAAATGTTCGATAGATTCCACTGTTTTCTTTCAATACTTGATGAATCACCCAACAAGTAAAAATGGATTTCTGGATTGCTCTCTATAATAAGAGGCAACAAATTTGAAATATACGTACCTATTCCGGAAGCATTAATCATTCTAACGTCTACAGCCACTTTTTTCAAAATAAATCACTCCAAATTTGTGGGTTCCAACTGTGTTTTAAAGGACAATACAAAAGGAATTAAAAAAAACACACTACTCCACTTCCATGTGGCTTGAGCAGCAATTGCTAAAAAAAGACCAACGAATACAGCTATCCCATACATGGAATGAAGCCTTAACATCCTTCTCAATGTAAGAACTAGTAAACAAGCGAATATAGCAAACCCTAAAACCCCTGTTTCTACAAGAATCTCAATAATTGTAACCTGGGGGGTAACCGTATCAGGATAATAACCCGTAGTAGTAGCATATTTTCCATAAAGTCCGGGTCCTAAGCCAATTAAGAATGTCAAAATATCATTAAATAGCATTTTTAAAGAAAATAAAATATGGAATGTTCTTTCTCCAACAGAAGATTGATTAATATTAGATATTTCCTCTATTTTGTTTTGAAAATGTGGCATAACCAGAATAGTAACTACTGCCACCAAAACCGCAGCATATACTACCAATACTGGCATAAAAAAGGACTTCCTTACTTTCTCAAGAGAGATGAATATTAAACAAAAGCTAACTAGAAGAGCCACTAATATTTGATCTGCTAATGAAAATACTGCACCCAAAAGACCGATAATAATTACTACCAATGCGAAGATATTTTTAGAGTATTTGTAGAAAAGGGTGGCGCAGAATAACACGACTAACATATAAAGACCGAAGGGGGGACTCTCAATGAACGTTCCTCCCAACCTAGGAATAGGGGGGGTAATCCATAACGATTGACGTCCAACATAGTCAACAATATATTCTTTCATTGGGGGAAGCAAAGGTAGATTTAAATAATAAGCTAGAATTAAATAGACAGCAAAACAAAACTGTAAAATAGCACCTGTCCCAAAATAATAAAATATGGTCACTCGGTCTTCATTTTGATTTGTAAACACATAGGTAAGATATGTCATACATAGACATAATAATAACTTGAGCGGTTCTCGAATTATTTCCCCTACTGAGATACTTTCTAAACGAGAACCATTTATTAAAGCACCGATGAAATAAATTAATATAAACGTCATAATTGATAATATCAAATAGCTTCTTTGATATACCTTAATTTGATCAGTCATAATTAGAATTATTACGCCTAGCATACATAAAATTAATGATGGATCTACCCATGTTAGGTTCTCCATACCAAGAATTAGCTTCGTTGCAGGAGATAGAGGTATTAAAAACACTGACATAATATATAAATAGAAAGAGAGTTTAGAAGTTTTCATGCTAAACCCTCTACTAGATTCTTAGTGTGTGTAACCATAGACTCTCCCTTTAAAAACATTAAGATGGTATTTTGCTTTTGATGTATTAAAAGTTATCAGATTTAATATAGATCCACCCATTGGCCGGATCAAGCATTTTAGTACGAACATTAATGGATACGAATGTTTTTTTAACACTTGCCCAAAACCGCATCCATAAGTGTATGCTCTACCATATGTTCTAGCATCATATTCGATAATTGGATTAGGATGGTACACTATTAGCTCCGAGTCATAAAACACTGTAAATTCACTTTTAATTACTCTAATCATAAGATCTGTTTCTTCTCCAGATTTAAAAGGAGTTTTGGCACCGACCCCCAAATTTGTATCAAATCCACCAACTGTATCCAAAACATTTTTCTTAAGAAAAATAGTACAAGACACTGCTTTAGTCCACACGCTATAAAAATCAACATATCCATTCTCGCTGTCAAATTTAGCGATATTTCCACTTCCATCTGGTTCGAAACAGCCTCCAGTTAGACCATCGAAAGAGCTATTATTTTGAAAAGTGTTAACAACCCTTTGCAAAACTTGCTCATTGAACCAACAATCATCATCAGGAAAACAAATAATATCTCCTGAGACATACTTTAATCCATTATTTCTTGACAATGATAGACCTTTCTCACTTTTTACATACTGCCATTTAAATTTATCATTATAAAGTAAGAGTAGATTTCGTAAAGCATCGTCTTCATTCTGATCAACTACAATTAATTCGAAATTCTTATAACTTTGATTATCAAGTGACTCAAGTAGCCGTATAATCTCGTCGTGTCGACTTCCCAACGTAGCCAAAACCAAACTAATTTTCATCTTGTACCTCTCTTATAATCATCTCGAATTGTGGCATTACTTTACTCGGATAAAAATCCTTGACTCTTTCTAGCCCACTAGAAATAAACGCCCCTCTTACCTTATCACTATTTAGCAATGTCTTAATAGCTTGTTTAAGGGCGTTAATGTCATCAATTGGAACTAATTTACCGTGTGTGCCATTCTCCAATATTTCAATAGGACCATCACAATTTGTAGCAACTACCGGAACCCCCGCTGCCATTGCTTCTAGGATAACCATCCCGAAGCCTTCAAACCTTGAGCTTAACACAAATATATCCGCTTCTAATAGATACTCATTAGGATTAGGAACAAACCCTTGGAGGGTAACTGTTTTATCTACCCGTAGCTCCCGAATCAACTCTTCCAGTGATTCTCTTTGCTCTCCCTCACCAAGGATCAACAAAGAATGAGCGGTTTTCTCCGCTATTAACTCCGAATGAGCTTTAATTAAAGTATCAAATCCTTTCTCCTTTACAAGACGTCCCATAGCAATAACAGTTGGAATATCTTTTTGCTCATCTGATGGTTCATTCTCTGGATGATCTATAACTACTGGCTCTAAGATATTATATAAACGTACTACCTTTGTTTCATGTATACTTGGATACTCTTTTATAAAATCCCGAAGAACCCCCTCTGACACACAAATAGTTTTGTCAAGTAATCCATAGAATAGTTTTGTAAAAAACTTGTAGCTCCACTTTGTTGCAGTTGGATAATATTTAAGATTGGTATGCACCCAACCTATCGTAGGCTTCTTGAGTAATTTCCCTGAGATGACGACTAAGTAAGTGGTAATAAGTTCAAGACAACCTATCAATATGTCGCACCTTTTTGATACTGATATCAACTTCTTTAAAACACTAAATCCATTTTTCATGAGGGATTGCCCTGATTCTAAAGCGTAATGAACCTCCACATCCGAAGAAACATCATTCCAATATACCCCCTCATTTTTCAAAAGAAATAGAATAGGCTTATATTTATCTTTATCCAAGTACTTTATGAAAGATAGAGTGACCTTTTCCGCACCTCCACCTTGAAGATTCGGAAGAACAAACAATATGGTTTTCCGCATTTAATTAGCCTCTTTTGCTTTGTCTTGTTTAGCATGATATAAAAACCGTTTAGGCAAAGCCCATCCCAACGTAAGAAGGTAAGATAAAATCAACCCTAACACAATTCCGTATATCCCAAACTGCTTTGACAATAAGAATTGCAACGCACCATTTAATACGATCTGGGCCGGGGTCCATAACCACATCATTTTCAAGTCACTCATACTCTGCAGAACCATCGAGTAGGTATCCGTCCAGATACGAACTATATGATATAAAGCCAAAATAACAAGCAGGGAGACGGGTACCACAATGTCTAACTTAGGTGAGATAATACCAACAATAAAGGGCATTAAAAAAATAAGAACAACACTGCTAATCGCGAAGAAAATTATTCCGAAAGTAATGTATTTTACAACCGAATGTCTCACCTTTATCCATTCATTATTAGATATCATTTTAGTAAATTCGGGCCAAAGGGCTGTTAATACAGAACTATAAACAAATGCAATGATAGAATATATCTTAGTAGTTATATTGTATATGACGATTTGCTCAGACGAAATGTTTTGAGACATGATAATATAATCAATTTGCACAACAGCGGCTGCCATTATTCCGAAAACCCCAAACTGCAAGGCCCTTTTTATTATTAGCTTGAATGCTATTGTTTGAAATGTATGTCCTTTACCCCATGATCTTATGGCGGTCCTTATAAAAAAAATACCTGGCAAAATTGCTGCCGGTGCTACATAAACTATTAGAAAAAGAGTCAATTTGTCATTTAAGGATGAGAAGTTTGATAAAAAATATACACTTCCGAATGAGATCATAGCGGAGATTGCAGGAATAATACTTGATAGGTATCCTTTATCAACGGAGTACCAGATATTATATATTATTCCAGTTATGCCAGCTACAATCCCGAATATTCCCACGATAAAAAAGTTATTTATTTTTAGTTCATTTGTTAGAAAATCGAATTGTTTTAAATATGTAGGTGCGAATTGTGTGCTAGCAGTATAAAGCAAAAAAACCAAAATAATCAACCAGGCAGTAACAATAAGACATGCGGTACTAATATAGGCTCTATAATCCTCACCTTTGGCCCTAAGCTCAGAAATATAGTTCTGAAGACTATACCCAACACCAAAACTGCTTAAATTATACCATCCTGTTAGACTGGTAAGCAGCACAAAATAAGCATACTCACTTGCACTTAGAACATCCGTTAATAAACGTATAATAAGAATTTGTAAAGCGGCCGAAATAATTCGGCTGATCCATGCACTACCAGCTACTACTGCATACGTAGGAATTCTCTTAATCAAGTTCATATCACACCAATTCATGATTTTTCGACGTATTATAAGCAGACTTTTAAAGAGCTTAGCATACTAAAAAAGCAAAGGTCAAACTTACTGAACTTTTAATATTTGTCATTTCGACATTTATTGTTATTGCTCTTTTCTATATAGTATAATACAAAAGTTATTATATTAAGGAGGATCGATATGGCTAATGCAATTTCCATGAAAAGCATAGTAAATACTATACGAAAAAATAAAAAAATAGCCCTTCAAATTATTTTAACCCTTACTATCTTTTCGATTGTTTACAACTATTTTATTGTTAAGCCCACATTCGAATCTACTGCATTGGTAATCATCAACAATCAGTTCGAAGACAACACAGAGAAAGTTATACAAAAAGATTTAACCCCTTACGTAGAACAAGTAACCAGTGACTACACACTTACAAACATGATTCAAAAGTTGAATCTAGAACAGCCATCCTATAATCTCAACACTTTAAAAAATATTGTTGATGTGAAATCAGAGAAAAATTCGAATTTAATTACTATAAACATCCGTTCTTCTAATGCGGAAATTGCTAGAAATATTGCAAACTACTTAGCACTCCAAGTCGGTGTTAATGTTGAAGTTTCCGACTATAATGATAAGATTGTAATCTATAAAAACAACTTGTTAAAATCCGAAGATTTGCTTAAGCAAACACAAAGTCAGTTTGATAATGCCTCTACTCTGCTGAAGCAAACTCCCGAAAAATTAACGACCATTAAAACCTTATCAAGTGACCCGCTGTTTCAGAGCATCATAACAGACATTCAACGCAGCAAAAATAGCCAAGCATTACAATATACAGATGAGGAAATTAATCCAGCGCACACATCTCTAAGCTCAACACTATCTGAAATCTCCATCAACCTATCTAAGTATAAAAGTGAAGTCCAGGCCAATTCCGATAGAATTAAAGAATTCGAAACACATACAAATGATATTCAAAGCAAATTGACTGCAGATATAATTAATAAGAACTCGACCTCTTGGTTTTCGGACGGTTTTAAAGCAGTTATGATCAATCCCGCATTAACGCCTGCCACGCCAGTGGCACCAAAAAAATCGTTGAATATAGCAATTACATTTATAGTATCTCTATTATTAAGTTTGCTCGTCATCTATATTAAAGAGTTCTTCAAACAATCCTAAACCAATTAAACACAAATCTAAGTCATCATTGGTTGTTAAATGGTGACTTTTTTCTTAAACAAGGAGTGTTATCATGTATAAAAGAGAAGCAAGCATCCCGCCCTCAGAAAAAACCTCAATTATTTTTTGGCTAACCATGGCATTTTTGTTCATCTTCTTCTTTATTTCTCCCTTTTATAAAGGTTTGTTTAATGGGCGTTCACCAGATTTTGAAGGCCCCATTTATACTAACTGGTTCTGGGGGGCATCATGTTTATTCTTACTCTCGATACACCTTTTTACAAGTTGGCGTTTAGATAAACGCGGCATATTGAGCCTTCTTGTTCTTTTGCTCCCCATCTCCTATCTCATATCATTCACTAATGCTGCTTCAGTGCATCTTAACAAACATATGCTATTAACTATGTTACTTTATGCCTCCTTCTTCCTCTTAGCACTATATTATGCCAAAAGTCTTTTTGGTGCTTTAACCATATTGAACGGAATACTTGTATCTGGGTATATTGTTGTTTGGTTTGGCATTTCAACAATATTTGGAAATTTATACTATATGCATTCTATCATGATTACGGAATATGGCTTCCGGCTCACTGCCGTTTTTCAATATGCCAACGCATATGCCGCATATCTGATCGCATTATTTTTCAGCACCCTTTTTATCATTTCAAGTTCAAAAAAGAAATATATCCAAATTATTTGCTCATTTATGTTGGTTCCCATAACGCTTTCGATCATGCTAACCTATTCAAGGGGAGGTTTTGTGCTGATCCCCTTCATTGTGCTTGCTATCATTCCATTTCTTGATATACGCAGACAAATAAGATTCTTTGTATATTCCCTTCTAAGTTTGCTTTGTTGTATCGCTGTCCTCCAACCCATTGTGGACATTGGAATTCCAATCTCTAAGATTATTGAAACTCAAATAAATTCCTCTGTCCCAGCACCTACAATTAGTGTATTGGAGCATAAATCTTGGCTTGGTTGGTCCTATGTTTTAGGCACTTCCCTATTATTCACAATATTCGTTTATATAATAGAAGCACTGTTCAAAAAATATGGTGATAAAACTTTCAATAAGCTGGTAGAAAAACGTTTTACAAATCTGATAATTCCGGCCTTTATTATATTAATGTCAGTGTGCACTGTTATATTACTGAATAGTTCAACACTCATTGGTGTTTTACCAACCTCTTTAAAGGAACGATTAGTAAGCATCAACTTTCAAGAGAATAGTGTTCTGGAACGAGTAACCTTTTTTAAGGATGCTTTGAAATTAGTTTCAGACTATCCTTTTCTAGGAGCGGGGGGCGGAGCTTGGGCAACCTTATATGAGCAATATCAAAACAACCCGTATACTAGCAGGGAAGCACACAATTTTTTCCTACAATACTTAACTGAGGCTGGTATCATCGGGTTAACAGTCTTCCTTCTATTCGTCGGCTACATCCTTTATTCTTTTTTAAAAGCTTATAGAAAAGATAAGAACAATGAAATGCTCTTGATATTTTATATTTTTGCAATTTCCATTTTATTCCATAGCATGTTGGACTTTGAGATGAGCTTCCTTTACCTTGCCTGTATCGTTTTTATATGCCTTGGTGGAATGGCCTCTTTCGCTTCGTCAACCGAGGTCCGTTCGGATATTCGGTTAGGTGATCCTCCTAGAAAGGTTCAATATCTTTATCCAATCTTGCTTTGTTTAATATCAATCTACTTTATTTTTACGTCTATTAGTTATATCAAGGCACATTCCTTATTTAGAGTTTCTTCTCAATATATTGCTGAGAAGAAACCTCTGGAGGAAATCTCCAAACCTTTAAACGAAGCAATAAAGTTAACAGCAAACCCTAGCTATACAGCAACAAAACTCTCTATTATGAACCAAGTCTATATCCAAACAAAAGATCCTAAGTATTTGGCTGAAGCTCAAATATTAATCAATATGCTTGAGCAAAATGAACCGTACAATAGACAGTTGTTCAATGAGAAAATTAAGCTTTATCGTAATAATAAGGAATATGATAAAGCCATTGAGACTGCTCTAAAAGGCATAGATAATTATAGATGGGATCTTACTGTATATGAACAGGCTATCTCATTACTTACGGAATATGGAGCACAATCTGCTGAGAAAAAAAATCAAAGCTATTGGATAAAAGCATTTGACATTCTTAAAATAGTGGAACATAAAACGGAAGAATTAAAGAATCTCCCAAAAGGACAACTTCAAGGCCGAGACTTCTTCGTATCTCCTAGTATTGTACTGAATATTGGTCAAATCTATTATATGCAGGGTAAATATCAGGAATCTTCGGAGTTCTTAAAAAGAAGGATTTATAGCGAGTTTTTTGAACCTGCCGATCCAATTATCGCACGCTGGTATCTTGCCTCCCTTCGTAAGCAAGGTAAGGATGACCCAGGATTACTGGAAAGACTTATACAAAAAGATCCTAATGAAAAGCAACAACTCGATATACTTTTAAACAGTAACTTTAATTAATCCCGTAAGAGAATCCCTCGAATGAGCTAACAACTTTCAACTAAATAACAGCTTTACAATTCCACCCATGGTAGTTTATCTCATCCCGAGGTAAACTGCCTTTTTTCTTTGGGGATATGGTACAATAGTCCCTATGCTTCTATGAGATGGACTAGTATAGAATGAATGTTCTAACTCACTCTCCATTTACATAGCTGCTCCAATTTGAAAGGAGATAGATTATGATTGTCCGCAAGATCGCAAGTGCCCTCGTCTCCCTGTTGTTAGTAGCCACATTACTTCCAGCCATGGCTATGGCTGCTGTAACCGCCAATACCTCAAGCACGGTAGAGGGTGTAGCAGGCTCTGTATATTCCGATGTTTATACAGGCGTCTACGCTCCGGCAAGCTTTGAAGACCTTACCTCCCACTGGGCAAAAGCGGATATCGAGCTTCTGGCAAGCCACGGTATTATAAGCGGCGTATCGGCTACGGAGTTCCAACCGGACCGCAGCATTACCCGTGCGGAGTTTGCTGCTCTCGTTGTGCGTGCACTGGATATCCCTTCGGTGACGTCGTCTGCTTATTTCACGGATGTAACTAACTCTGCTTGGTATGCTTCGACAGTCTCTTCTGCTGTCTATACGGGGATCGTCAACGGCTATGAGGATAACACCTTCCGTCCGAGTGCCCAGATGACCCGGGAAGAACTCGCAGCGATCGTCGTTCGCGCTCTGGACTATGTTCAAGTAGCGGCTTCTGTGCCTGCAAGTGCACAAGCTTCATTGCTGTCCCCTTACAGTGATGCGGATCAAATCGTATGGGCCCATCAGGAGATGGCGGCGGCGCTGAATGCGAAGCTGTTGAATGGGATCTCCGCTGACAAGCTGGGGCCTGCCAATCCGGCTACAAGAGCTGAAGCAGCCGTTATTTTGACCCGATTCTTGAAGCTTGCAGACCGTCTGTAACTTGCTGTTAGGTAGAAGGTTCGATTTGTCACAAATCGAGCCTTCTTTTTTTGTGTAAATACTACCATTTACGTAGGATTGATGATAGAATAGACCCTGGTTCTTACAAATATGCGCTGGAATAGGGGGTGTGAATAAAAAGTGCAATCGAATGAACAACAAACAAATCTACTGAGAAACAAAAGGAGTAATATTGGCATGAACTCACGCGTAATGAAAAAGACTTCCCAAGCCTTGGCATTATTTATGCTTGTTTCGATCCTGCTTCCGGTACTTGCTTTGGCGGCAGTTCAATTAGGGAACGTTTCGTACGATATGTACAACAAAACGGTAAGCGGCACAGTATATACCGATGAGGGGTCTGTGGCAAGCAACGTTTACACTACGGTTTATAGCGATGAAGATGCCAAGAGCATTCTCGGGTATGTTTACGGTGCTACATACGTCAATACCGTAAATGACATTACATACTTTAATTTCAACGTAAACCTGACAGCATCCACTGTTCCACAAGCGGTTTATGTAGTTAGCTCGTATGATAATGTGAACAGCAATGTTTACCGTGCAGAGAATTCCGGCACAGCGCCTGTATATGGTGGTGGTGGTTGCTGCGCAGGTGGTGGCTCCTCTAACAATAACGGCAAAATCGATGCTATAACAGGTTCCGTAACCGCTTATGAACTGCAAACCGCTTTCGCAGCGACGAACAAAGTAGAGATCACGATCAAGGGCGAAAAGCTTGACCTGCCTCTGTCCGCTCTGCTGGATGCGCTGAAGAAGTACAACAACGCTCAAATTACAGTGATCTCCGAGAACGGTACGTACACGCTTCCGCTGTCTGTACTGAACGGCGATGCCCTGGCGAAGTCCCTTTCTGCCGAGCAGAAAGACGTTACGGTTACCGTGACGATTGCCAAGCAATCCGGTTCCAAAGCTGACGCTGTAACCAAAGCAGTATACGCTCTAGGCGCTGCTCCGATCGCTAGCGCGGTTGATTTCAACCTAACTGCAAGCGCGAAAGGCAAAACGGTTTCCGTTGACCTGGGCAAAACTTTCGTTTCCCGTTCGCTGAATGTGAACAAGAATGTAGACGCGAAGAAAGCTGCTGGCGTTGTGTACAACGAAACAACACAAGCACTGAGCTTCGTACCGGCTACTTTCGAAACAAAAGACGGCAAGACGGTTGCTACGCTGAAGCGTAACAGCAACAGCATCTACACGGTAATCGAGTCCAACAAGTCTTTCGATGACTTGGCTTCCCACTGGGCACAAGCCGATGTTGAACTTCTCGCGAACAAGCTGGTTGTTGACGGCGTAAGCGCTGATGAGTTCCAACCGGACCGCAGCATCACTCGTGCAGAGTTTGCTGCCCTGGTTGTACGTTCCCTGAGCCTGAACGCTGTAACAACGAACACTTACTTCACGGATATTGAATCCTCCGCTTGGTATGCGAACACTGTAGCGTCTGCTACGTATGCCGGTATCATCAACGGCTACGAAGACAACACGTTCCGTCCGAACGCTGAAATCACTCGTGAAGAACTGGCCGCTATGGTCGTTCGTGCAGCGAACTATGCAGGTATCGAAACTTCCGTTTCCTCTGCGAAGCAAGCTGAAGTCCTCAGCAAGTTCGAAGATGCTGACAGCATCGTATGGGCTAACGCTGAAGTAGCAGCTGCGATCAACGCAGGTCTGGTAAACGGTCTGACTGACAGCGAAATCGCTCCAGTAAGCGAAGCTACTCGTGCTCAAGCAGCTACGATGCTGAAACGCTTCCTGTCGCTCGCTGAGTTCATCGACTAAGATGGGCTGACGCAGCACAGCAAAGGGGCTATCCCCAAGTAGATGTCTACTTGAGGGATAGCCCCTTTTGTGTATGCTTTTGAGCCTGCTGATAGGCGCCCTGCAAGGGCACGTCAGCATCAAGGTCCTATAGACTTGGCCGCTTGTGCCACAGCTGCATACAGCCGCTGCCAAGCCGGTGACATGCCCTGCAAGTGGGGTGTTCCTTCCACATCCAGCCCTTCGAGCGGATCCGGAAGGGAAGGCGTTTTGCTTTTTCTTCCCCGCTTAGGCTTAGCCCCCGCCTCGCGAGTCACGCTATCCCCCTCTGAAGACGGCGCGATAGTTCCGCTGCCGACCGACTCGTGGGCAGATTGTTCCTCTTCCACCATCTCAGCACCCCCTCTTACTTGCCGACCCATTCTCTACGCAACGCGAACAATTCCCTGAGCTCATGAGTCGACATCTCCGTGACCCAGTTCTCGCCCGTCCCTACGATCTGCTGGCTGAGCCCGAGCTTGCGCTCGATCATCTCATCGATCCGCTCCTCCAAGGTCCCCAAGGCGATAAACTTGTGCACCTGCACATTGCGGGTCTGCCCAATGCGGAACGCCCGATCTGTCGCTTGGTTCTCAACCGCCGGATTCCACCACCGATCAAAATGGAACACATGGTTGGCTGCCGTGAGGTTCAAGCCGGTGCCCCCCGCTTTCAAGGAAAGCACGAATACACCGCTGCGTTCTTCCTCGGATGATTCCGGACGCTGGAATAGGTCGATCATCGCATCCCGATGAGCCTTGGGGACCCCGCCATGGAGGAACAGCACCCGTTCCCCAAGTTCGCTCTCCAGTGTGCTTTGAAGTAGATTCCCCATCTCGACAAACTGCGTGAAGATTAGGCAGTTCTCCCCTTCGGCACGCAATTCCTGTACCAGTTCAAGCAGCCGGGACATTTTTGAAGACCTCTGCTCGGACTCCGCATCGGCAGCTGATCCTCCCCCATCCTTAAGGAAGAGGGATGGATGATCGCAGATCTGCTTCAGTTTCGTCAGTGTAGCGAGAATAAGCCCCTTCTTCTCCATACCGCTCAAGGTATCGATCCGGTTCATGAGGTCCTGCACGACATTCTCATAAAGTGTCGCCTGCTCGACCGTCAGCGTGACGTAAGCTTTCGTCTCGTACTTCTCCGGCAGATCCAGCTGGATCGAGGGATCCTTCTTGACACGCCTGAGCAGAAAGGGACGGATCAGCTTCTGTACACGTGCGAGCAGCACTTCATCCCGTGTCTTCTCGATGGGTCCTACGTAGTTGTGATTGAATTCGTTCAGGCTGCCGAGGTAGCCCGGATTGATAAAATCAAAAATGGTCCACAGCTCGGTCAACCGGTTCTCGACCGGCGTCCCCGTAAGGGCAATCTTATGCCCCGCTTCCAGACGCCGAACAGCTGTCGACTGCTTCGTATAAGCATTTTTGATGTTCTGCGCCTCATCTAACCCTATCACGTCCCATTGCACGCCCGAGAGCGTCTCCTCGTCCATCTGAGCGAGGGTGTATGAGGTCAGCACGAGATCGCAACCGCGTACGGCCTCCATAAAGGCCTCTCCCTGAAGGCGCTGAGGGCCGTAATGCAGGTAGATCTGCATCGATGGGGCAAACCGTTCGAGCTCTTTCTGCCAGTTGCCAAGCACGGAGGTAGGGCAGATCAGCACGGCGGGAGTGAGCTCCCGGCCGTCGCGTACCGCCTGCTCGCGGGCCGTGAGCAGATAAGCAATGAACTGCAGCGTCTTCCCAAGCCCCATGTCATCCGCTAGGCAGGAGCCGAGGCCAAACCGGCGCATAAACAAAAGCCAGGACATGCCCTCCTTCTGATAAGGCCGCATCTCGGCGTGCAGGGCAGCGGAAGGTTCGACGATGGGAATCTGCTTCGTATGCTGCAGATGTTGAAGAAGCTGGGCCATATGGGCGTTAAGCTCCACTTCCAAACGCAGCGCTGGGGTATCGCCCTCCCCATCGCTGGGTATGTCGCTATCCGATGCGCTGGCATCCGTCGACTCCCCTGCGAGCAGGTGCATCTCTAGCACCTCGCGCAGTGATAAGCCGCCCCGCCGGTCTGTCCCTCTCATCGCCTCTTGCATCTGCCGCAGCATAGCCGGATCCAGTTGAATCCACCGTCCCCGTACCTTCAGCAGCCGCTTCTTCTCCGCCGCCATACGGGCGAACTCCTCTTCCGAGAAATCCAGGTCTCCGATGGCGACCTTCCAGTCGAACTGAATCAGCTGATCCCGCCCCAGCAGCGAGCCTCCTCCTGCTCCTACGGAGGACTTCAGCTTCGCCTTCAGCCGGGGAGTGAGCCGCTGCAGCTCCTCCCACCAGGCCGGCAAGAATACCGAAACCCCGGCCTGCAGCAGGTGCACACTGCCCTCGTGCAGGAAAGCCCAGGCCTCCGCTTCGCCTAGCCGGGTCACCATTCTGCCACTGCCTGCCGCCTCCTCCAGCTCTGGAGCGGCCCGCAGAACACGCTCCAGATCTTGGGGAACCCGGCGTGCAGCATGTTCAGCCCATGCTTCAGGCAGCCCCTCAGGAGCCAGCAGCATTCCCTCCGCTCCCTGAGCCACCTCGATCACAACCGCTGGATTCACCTTATCCTGCAGCAGCATCCGCAGCGCCCAGTCGTCTTCCTCATCCTCCGGCTCGATCAGCTGGAATCCGGTGCGGAACGGCACCTCATCGGGCTTCCAGCCAGCCGCAGCGAGCCAGGCTTCCTCGTCCATGTGAAGCGATGCCTCGGCCAGCGCTTCGGCCGCGTCCACGTCTACCGCCTGCAGCAGCGGCTGCTCCTGCTGCAGGCCCTCCCAGGCCGCATGCACGGCCGGGTCGCTGCCCAGCAGCTCGCCGAGCGCACGGCTGAACCACACGCGGCCGTCCAGGCCCAGCTCTCCGGCCGCTTCCAGCACAGCAGCAGCCTCGCTATCCTGCGCCTCGGGCAGCTGCAGCAGCCAGTCCAGCCGGCCGGCCTGCCACGCCTCGGCATCCGGCTGGTACCAACCGCTGCGCAGCGCCTCCATGCCCAGCGCAGCCACACGCCGCGCTGCTTCCAGCTGTGGCGACCAGCGCAAGGGCAGATGCAGGGCAGCGCCCGGGGCAGCCAGGTATTCGAGCGCCGCGTAGGGGCCCAGGCGCACCGAATCCGGTCGCTCCGACCGGCTGCCCGCCTCGAGCAGCGCACCGTATAAGCTGCGGCTGTGCCATACAAAGAGGCGCAGCCGCAGCTCGCTTAGCGAGATCGAAACGCCTCGCTCGCTGACGGCCCATAAATTCCAACTGCCGTCCGCTTCCATCTCTCCCTGAACCTCAGCAAGGGTGTTCAGCAGGGTCATGACGCATCTCCTCCCTTTTTCAGCTTCTGCATCTCCTGCTGAAGCGCCCGAAACCGTGAATACCTTGTTGTCAGGTAATCCAAATACCGCTCCCATGTATCAGTCCGCTTCAACTTCTTATAATGACTCTGCAGTTTTTTGAGCAGCCGAACGGCCCGTTTGTAGGCATCCCGGTTCTTCTCCGCGATGTAGAGCTCTACACTGTGATGATACCAAGGCAGCAGAAGCTCCCGATTCTCCGTCTCAATAGGCTTCAGCTCACTGACACGAAAATCCATCGGCGTGTAGCCAAGTACAAGGTGAACATCGACCCATTCCCGGTATCTTCCGGCATGCATGAGCTCTTCCGCATAATAATCGAGACTCCGGGGTAGCAGCGCAAATACGCCATCTTTCCATACTTCTTCCAAATCTAAATGCTCGCGGGCCTCCGCCCATAGACTGAAATAGGTCTCCAGATGTCCTCCCGGTACGCGTGTCATCCAGGGAACAAGCCACTGCAGCCAAGCTGCAGTCCGTTCCCACGCTCCCATACGTGCAAAAGCCTCCAAGTAAGGCAAGACCCGGGATGGGGCTGCATGCCCCATCCGTTCAGCCAGCCTCATGGCCTCCTTGTCCGATCCGCCCCGCATCGCAAAGAGAAGCTGCGCACTCAGCAGCCACTCGGTTCGGGCTGCGGACAGATCCTCCTCCTCCAAAGCATCGCGCAGCCTTCCCTGTTCCCTTGCCGCCCCCTGGCTACTCCACAGAAGTCCCCACCATAACGCCATATAGATCTGCATCCAGGGGATGACTCCGCCAGAAGCCGGCTTAGTATAGTCGTGAAGCACCTCCTCGGTTTCAAGAAGTGGAAGACTGTAGTTCTCTTGGGCCTCCCCCATACGTATTTTCTTCAAAAGGTCGGTTATGTGCTTCCAGCAGCGATCCGCCAGATCCCGGTACACTTCCATCCGCTGATAATAGGAGAAGTCATACTGCAACCGGAGCTGAGCGCCCTGAATTTCTTCCGTCAGTTTCATGACGAACAGAAGGACATGCAGTTCGTACAGCTGGGCGGCTGTCTCAGCCCAGCCCTTGGTCAGGGGAAGCAGCTCTTCCAGCACCTTATCGTACAGGGTAGCGGCAGCATGCAGACTGCTGAATCGGTTCGGATGAATCCGGCTGCGATAATAACGCTGCCACTCCGCGGGCCCGCTGCCCTCTACCGGTATCCCCGCAGATGCAGCTGTAGAGGCAAGCAGGCTGCTTGCCGTCGTTAAGGAATCCAAGATCGAGGCCTTGTCCGTCACGCCAGGACGGGTTGAAGTCAGATTCCCCCGCAGTCGAGATCCCGCCAAGCCCTCTTCCGTAGAAGCTTCCGGCCGGAGCAGCTGGCCCGGATCCACCTCGTTCTGCTCGCACCATTCGAACAGAACGGCTGCCATATGCTCGCAGTATCCATCGGACCGGCACTCGCATGTGCTGCGCCGCAGATCCTTTAGATCAAGCTCTACTTCTGCCGGCTCGAATTCATCAACAGCATCGACCACAAAAGCCAGAATGTCTGTGTCCGTCTCCGTATATTCCAGAATGGCTCCTTCCGAATACAGGTCCCACCCTTGCCTTAGAACATCATATGAAAAATATCGGTATGCGGTAGTGAATAGGCGATTTATTGATAGGTGATTCATTTGAAGCCTCCGTCATCATGATGAACATGATAAAATTCCAGTTCCTTATCCAAGTATACCATAACTCCATTCGGCAGACGGGTACTAGGGGCAAGCTAGAGAATGAATGGTATCTCCCTCGGTTCTCCCTATCCCATGTCTCCGCGCCTTCCACCGACAGCACAAAAAAAGACGGCAGACATCCTAAGGATGCTGCCGTCTTCTATAAGCGGGTCCGGATTAGAATCCGCCCATGCCGCCCATACCGCCCATGCCGCCCATATCAGGCATAGCCGGCTTATCTTTTTCTGGCTTGTCAGCGATAACCGCTTCGGTCGTCAGGAACATAGCCGCTACGGAAGCCGCGTTCTGCAGAGCGGAACGGGTTACTTTCGCAGGGTCTACGATACCGGCTTCGATCATGTTGACCCACTCGCCGGTTGCCGCGTTGTAGCCGATGCCTGTAGCTTCTTTCTTCAGACGCTCGACGATAACGGAACCTTCTTGACCTGCGTTCGCTGCGATCGTGCGAACCGGCTCTTCGAGCGCGCGCAGGATGATGTTCACGCCCGTCTTCTCGTCGCCTTCAGCAACTACGTTAGCAACTGCATTGTACACGCTCACGAGCGCTGTACCGCCGCCTGCTACGATACCTTCTTCCACCGCTGCGCGCGTAGCGTTCAGGGCATCTTCGATGCGGAGCTTGCGCTCTTTGAGCTCGGTTTCGGTCGCTGCGCCGACTTTCACGACAGCTACGCCGCCGGAGAGCTTCGCAAGACGCTCTTGGAGCTTCTCTTTGTCGAAGTCGGAAGTCGTTTCTTCCAGTTGGGCACGGATCTGGGATACGCGCGTACCGATGTCCTTCTTGTCGCCAGCGCCGTCCACGATGATCGTGTTTTCTTTCGTTACACGGACTTGACGAGCGGAACCAAGCTGCTCCGGACGCGTCGATTTCAGCTCAAGGCCGAGTTCTTCCGTGATGACTTGGCCGCCAGTCAGGGCAGCGATGTCGCCGAGCATAGCTTTGCGGCGGTCGCCGAAGCCAGGAGCTTTGACAGCCACACAAGTGAACGTACCACGCAGACGGTTAACTACCAGCGTAGCCAGGGCTTCGCCTTCCACGTCTTCCGCGATGATCAGGAGCTGCTTGCCGGATTGAACCACTTTCTCGAGAACCGGCAGGATCTCTTGAATGTTCGTGATTTTCTTATCGGTGATCAAGATGTACGGGCTGTCCAGAACAGCTTCCATCTTGTCCGTGTCCGTGATCATGTAAGGGGAGATGTAGCCGCGGTCGAACTGCATGCCTTCAACCACTTCCAGCTCCGTTGCAAAACCTTTGGACTCTTCAACTGTGATTACACCGTCTTTGCCCACTTTTTCCATAGCTTCAGCGATCAGCTCGCCTACTTCGTCGTCAGCAGCAGAGATAGCCGCTACTTGTGCGATGGATTGCTTGCCTTCGATGGACTTGGAGATGCTTGCCAGCTCTTCAACCGCTGCACGAACCGCTTTGTCGATCCCTTTGCGGATGACCATAGGGTTAGCGCCAGCCGTTACGTTCTTCAGACCTTCGCGGATCATGGCTTGAGCCAGAACCGTAGCAGTTGTCGTACCGTCACCGGCAATGTCATTCGTCTTCGTAGCTACTTCTTTCACGAGCTGTGCGCCCATGTTCTCGAAAGCATCTTCGAGTTCGATTTCCTTCGCGATCGTTACACCGTCGTTGGTGATGAGCGGGGAACCGAATTTCTTCTCGAGTACCACGTTGCGGCCTTTTGGACCGAGCGTGACTTTAACGGCATTCGCCAGAGCGTCTACCCCGCGGAGCATTGCGCGGCGAGCGTCTTCACTGAACTTGATTTCTTTAGCCATGAGTGAACCCTCCCGAAATTTAAATGAAAAGCGATGTATACTTCCTCCGGACGGACGCCGGATCAATTGTGTAAGTAAGCGAAGCCTCTAACTTAAGTATATAGCGGAAGCGCTACTAGGCCAGAATCGCTAGGATGTCGCTCTCACGCATGATCAACAGCTCGCGGCCATCGAATTTCACTTCCGTACCGGCATATTTGGAGAAAATCACGCGGTCGCCTTCTTTCAGCTCCAGCGGAATACGCTCGCCGTCTTTGAGGGTACCGCTGCCTACAGCGACTACTTTGCCTTCTTGCGGCTTCTCTTTCGCTGTGTCCGGCAGAACGATGCCGCTTGCGGTCGTTTCCTCTTTTGCGATGGCTTCCAGAACTACGCGATCACCCAACGGTTTGATCATTAGAAAATAGCCTCCTTTAAAATTAGGTACAGAGTCGAATCTTGTTATTAGCACTCGAATGTCTTTAGTGCTAACAACAATTCTTATGATACCGACTTCGCCGTGAATTTGCAAGTGCTTTTACAACTTTTTCGCACCTCCCCCATTGTATCCAGGGAAAATGGAATTATACGACTATCCCCTCCTTGCCCCTATCTCCTTGTAGTGCCATCCAGATTCTAGTTTACCGGGGCTTGACGCAAGGCCATGGAACAAAAAAAGCCTGTCAATCGACAGACTTTGACTCGGATGATCCTTGGAGTGTCACCGCTTCCGCTTCCCAGGCCTGATCATCCATAAGCTGCTTGCGGTATATCGCAGCTGACAAAAACACGCTAAATTCATACAACAG
Organism: Paenibacillus caseinilyticus; assembly: GCF_027533645.1. Taxonomy (GTDB): domain Bacteria; phylum Bacillota; class Bacilli; order Paenibacillales; family NBRC-103111; genus Paenibacillus_G; species Paenibacillus_G caseinilyticus. The sequence goes on along the minus strand of NZ_JAQAGY010000025.1, from coordinate 48,239 downwards.
AATCATTGGCAGCGCTACGACAATCGCCGACACCGCATCGGGCGGTGTGATCAGCGTCGCAATGACCACAAGCGCCAGATAGGCATACCGTCTCACCTTCTTCAGCAGCAGTGGGTTGAGAATCCGAATCTTGGTGAGGAACATGACGATAATCGGCATCTCGAACACTAGGGCGATCGGAAGCAGAATATTGAACATGAAGGTAAAATACTGTGCCGCTCCATAAGTCTCCGTCAGCTGAAGGCTCGCCGAGATGGAGGAGGTAAACAGGAAGGCCATCTTGAATACGACAAAATAACCGAAGGCCAGTCCGAGCAGGAACATAAAAAAGGCGAAAGGAACATACAACAGGGATGCCTTCTGTTCAATATCGCGCAGGCCGGGCTTCAAGAAAGCCCAGGTTTGGTACAGGGCAAAGGGCAGCGCGATGAGCAGCCCGGTCACCAGAGAGAAATTCATATAGAGCTTGATGGGCTCCCAGGGGGAGAAGGTATGCCAGGTCAAATTCTCGATCGGTGCGATAGACTGAAGGTAAAGAATCAGCGGCTTGGCATAAATCAACCCGATGACCATCCCAACGACAAGAACGAGAAGCACCCAGACAATCCTCTTGCGAAGCTCGGTCAGGTGCTCGACGAGCGTCATTCCTTCTTCTTCGTGATTCATGCGGATTCACCTGCCAAGGAAGTTCGTTGTGATCAAAAACCGCGGATAATCGCTGGCGGGCTGCCGGCGGTTATCCGCGCGTAGCGAAGGATATCTTCAGTCCGGAAGCCGTCGGTTATCCGTACGGCTGTCCGCGGATGACCCAGCTTGCGGTGGCGCCGTCTGAGCGGAGGATGATGCCTCCGGCGAAGCCGACGTTCCGGCCGGCGTCTGCACCGGAGCCTGATTCGGTACAGGGGCCGGCGGTTCCTGCGGCGTCACATCCTTACGCGGCGCGGGTTCCGGGTCGTCGCCGAGCAGCTCGCGCGTCCCCTGCTTGAATTCGCGGATCGTCTTGCCCAGCGCTCTTCCAAGCTCCGGCAGCTTACTCGGTCCGAACAACAGCAAAGCAATCACAGCGATGAGTAGAAATTCACTGATGCCTATATTCCCAAGCATGGGCACGCTCCTTCATGGAATGCTTAGAGGGTACGGTTCAACTGCACCGGCGGCTAACAGCCGAGCAGCCCTCCGTACCCAAGCTCTGTAATATGCGCGCGTTCGATGATTTCCCCGGCAAGAATACGGGGAAGCAGCACATCAAACGAGGTGAACGGATCATGCATGACGCAGCCGGGCAGCCCCATAATGGGAACCCCTTGGATATATCCCATGAGCAGCATCGATCCGGGGAGCATTGGAGTACCGTAGGACACGATGTCCGCTCCAGCTCCCTTAATCGCCCCGGGTGTCCGGTCATCGGGATCGACGGACATGCCTCCCGTCAGCAGGATAATCTCTGCCTTGTCCTCGTGCAGGAATCGGTGAATCTCACGAATAATCACCGCGCTGTCGTCGGGAGCGAACCGCTGCTCGATGACCTCGGATCCGAACGCGGCGAGCTTCTCCCGCACGACCGGACCGAACTTGTCCTCGATCCGTCCCTTGAACACCTCACTGCCTGTGGTGATGAGGCCCGCCCGGAGAGGACGAAACGGCCTCACCTGAAGAATGGGCTCCTCCGAAGAAGCGGCGATCCGCTCTACGGCCGCCACCCGTTCCTCTTCAATCACCAGAGGGACCACCCGGGTGCCGATAAGCGGCTGGCCCGGCTTCACGGGAGTATGCGAACGGATCGTCGACATGACGATGCCGTCGAGCGCATTCATCGCATCGATCCTCGCTTTATCGATGACCGCAAGCCCATGGATCGCGGACTTCAGCGTGATCTTGCCCTCATGCGGATCCGTTAGCGTAACCTCCGGGCTGCGGACCGCCTCCGCCATCCGGCGGGCGGCCTCATCCTCGTGCAGGATACCATCTTTCAGCCGCATCGTATAAATATGTTCCTTGCCGATCGAGAGCAGGGCTGGGATATCGTCTTCGCGGATCACATGTCCCTTGCGGAACAGACGCCCCTTGAACTCCCCGGGAATGATCTGCGTCAGGTCGTGTGCCAGCATCAAGCCCACCGCTTGCTCTACAGCCACTTCCTGAAGAAGGTCGTCACGCTTCATCACCGTGGTCCCCTTCCTTGCCGGTCAGGATGCCAAGCGCATGAGGAAGCTGGTCCATCACCGCGGACAAGTTCTCCATCACACCCTTCGGCGCGCCTGGCAGATTCAGAATCAGCGTCCGGCCCCGGATGCCCGATACGGCCCGGGAGAGCATAGCGCGCGGCGTCTTCTGCATCGAAGACATGCGCATGGCTTCGGCGAACCCCGGCGCCAGGCGGTCGATGACCCCGAGCGTCGCCTCGGGCGTCACATCGCGGGCAGCCAGCCCCGTCCCGCCAGTGGTGAGTATAAGATCGGCTTTGAAGTAATCGGTCATTTCGATCAGTGCGGCCATAATTTCATCTTTCTCATCCGGTACGACACGGTATTCGATAATCTGGCCGCCGATCTCTTCTTCGATCAGCTCCCGGATCACCTGGGCGCTCGTGTCTTCCCGTTCCCCGCGGAATCCGCGGTCGCTTGCGGTCAAGATAGCCACCTTCCAGCGCATAAGCCTGCTCCTTCCCCGGTTATGAATTTCATATATACATACGGGAGGAGCCGCACAGGCCGCCATCAACAATCACGGCTTGCCGGACTCCCGCCCTAGAACACCGCTTGATAGTCGCCGCTCTTGCCGCCCGTCTTGCTCAGCAGCAGCGTAGGTCCGATGCGCATCGCTTTATCCGCCGCTTTGCACATGTCATAGACGGTCAGCGCCGCCGCCGAAACCGCCGTCAGCGCCTCCATCTCGACGCCCGTCTGCCCCTTGGTGCGGACGGTCGCTTCAATATAGAGTTCGCTCTCCCCGTTGTCGGTATAACGCACCTCGACACCGGTGAGCGGCAGGGGATGGCACATCGGAATCCAGTCGGACGTCTTCTTAGCGGCCATAATCGCCGCAACTTGGGAGACGCCGAGCACGTCGCCTTTGCCGATCTGGCCTTCCCGGATCAGCCGGAGCGTCCCCGGCTGCATAGCGACAGTCGTCCTCGCCGTAGCGGTACGCACCGTCTCCTCCTTCGCCGAAATGTCCACCATCCTGGCACGGCCATCGCCGTCAAAGTGGGTCAGCGCTCCCGCGCGGCCCGTCTCCTTGTCCTGTTCAGCCATTCGTGTCCCCGCTCCCCTCGGCAACCGTTCTCGTCTCGGTAATGAGCTCGTTGATCCGGAAATCGAAGAGACCCATCGGGACCTCGGGAATCAGCTGCTCATCGAACGATGCGGCAATAATATAAGGCTTCGGCAATCCCGTACGCACATACTGCTGCATGAAGCGGTCATAGAACCCGCCTCCGTAGCCTAGACGGCCCATGCTTAAATCAAAGGCAAGTCCAGGCACGAGCGCAACATCAATCTGCCGGATATCCATCAGCTGCTGGGCTTTGGCCACCGGCTCGCGGATCCCCCAGGTTCCCCGTTCGAGGTCCGCATAAGATCGTACCTCGTACAGCTTGAGCTGCTTGTGGGCAGCGAACACCTTGGGGACGACCACGCGCCAATGACGCTTCCAACAGGCTTCAAGTACCGGAGTCACATCGACTTCCGTCTTCACGGGCATATAAGTGAAAAGCGTAGGACGCCGGCGCACGGACGGATCCGGGAGCAGCAGCTCCTCCAGGCGTGAGATCACCTTGGCGCTGATCACAGCGGATTTTCCCTTGCGCTCGTCCTCTGTCAGGGCAGACCGAACGGCTTCCGCTTGGCGGCGAAGCTCGATTTTTCTCTCTTTTATATTCATGAGGGCGGCCTCTCTTTAGCGGTTCAATTCTGGAATACCAACATTCTAACACAACATGAAAATAAAAACAGCCTTTCCCCTATCTCCCGGCTGATGGCAGTCCGCAAAGGCGCTTTCCGGAAAGGGACCGTCTTCCCCAGGTTAACGGAAGGCATGCACAGCGGGGCGTGAATATGCTACACTACTTTAAGGTCAACGGCACCATTTCAATATCATTTCAATTAGGGAACAGAAGGTCATCCGGAAGGGCCGCAAGGCTTCTTCATCTAATATCACAGATTATTTCGGGGTTCGGGAGGCTTGTCCATCATGCTGCTTCAAGTATCGGGTATCACCAAAAGCTACGGGGTCAATACCGTGCTTTCCAATATAACGCTGCAAATCGAGGCTAGGGAGAGAATCGGGCTCGTGGGCGTCAACGGGGCGGGCAAGTCGACGCTGCTGCAGATTATTGCGGGCGAGCTCTCTTTTGACGAGGGCCAGATCTATAAAAGCAAAGAGACCAAGATCGGCTATCTCAAACAGAACAGCGGGCTGCATTCCGATCGCTCGATGTGGAATGAGCTCCTCGGCGTCTTCTCGGACCTCCTGGAGACCGAAGGCGAGCTGCGCCGGCTCGAGACGCTCATGTCCGATGCCTCGGTGCTCGCCGACGAGAAGAAGACCGAGGAGACGATGAAGCGCTATGCCGAGCTGTCGGACCTGTTCCGCGAACGCGGAGGCTACGAGATCGAAGCGAAGATCCGCGGGATCCTGAACGGCATGGGTTTCGGAAGCATGGATCCGTCCACCCCGGTACAGGCGCTGAGCGGCGGCCAGAAGACGCGCCTCGCCCTCGCCAAGATGCTCCTCGAAGCGCCCGACCTGCTCCTGCTCGACGAGCCGACGAACCATCTCGACATTGCCACGCTGACTTGGCTGGAGCAGTATCTCCGCTCTTACTCCGGCGCCATCCTCGTCGTGTCCCATGACCGGTACTTCCTCGATGCGCTGGTCGATGCGATCTACGAGATCGAACGGACCGCCTCACGGCGCTATACCGGCAACTACACCCGCTACGTCGAACTCAAGGAAGCCGATTACGAGATCCAGCTGAAGCAGTACGAGAAGCAGCAGGATGAGATTGCGAAGATGGAAGAATTCGTCCAGCGCAACATCGTCCGGGCCTCCACGACCAAACGGGCGCAAAGTCGGCGCAAGGCGCTTGAGAAGATCGAGCGGATCGACAAGCCTCTCGGGGACCTCAAGCGGGCCAGCTTCTCGTTCGAAGTCGACTCGACGTCCGGGCGTGAAGTGCTTGATGTGCGCGGCGTAGCCGTGTCGTACGACGGCACCCATCCGCTCATCCGGAACGTAACGTTCCAGCTGCGCCGCGGCGATACGGCCGCCCTCATCGGCCCGAACGGCGTCGGCAAGTCGACGCTGCTCAAGACGCTGATCGGCCAGCACGCGCCGGATCGCGGCTCGTTCACTTGGGGGGCCAATGTGAAGATCGGCTATTACGATCAGGAACAGACCGGCCTCAATCCCCACAACAGCGTCCTGGAAGAGCTGTGGAACGAATATCCCCACCTGGAGGAAGCCCGAGTACGGACGGTGCTGGGATCGTTCCTGTTCAGCGGCGAAGATGTATTCAAGAAGGTCGGATCGCTCAGTGGCGGGGAGAAAGCACGGGTAGCCCTGGCCAAACTGATGCTGCTCCGGGCCAACGTCCTCATCCTCGACGAGCCGACGAACCATCTCGACTTGTACAGCAAGGAAGTGCTGGAGTCCGCCCTGATCGACTACGAAGGCACCCTGCTGTTCATCTCCCATGACCGGTACTTCCTGAACAAGATGGCCGAGAGCATGCTCGAGCTGGCACCGGACGGGGTGACCGGGTTTCTGGGGAACTACGACGATTATACCGAGAAGAAGCAGGAACTCGCGGAGATGGAGCAGGAGCGTCTGGCGAAGGAAGCGGCGGCCCGCGCCAAAACCGGTCAGGCGGCCGAAGCGGAAGACACCGCGAAGAGCGGCGGATACGAAGCCGGCAAGGCGGCGAAGCGCGAAGAGCGCTCCCGGCTGCGCCGTCTCGAGCAGCTCGAAGGGCAGATCGCGCAGCTCGAGGGGGAGATCGGCGAGGTCGAAGCGGAGCTGACGCTGCCTGAGATCTACAACGATTACGTGCTGGTGCAGCAAAAAAACGCGCTTCTCGAAGAAAAGCGCGCGCAGCTGACCGCCTGCTATGAAGAGTGGGAGGGATTGGCGGAATAACTCTGCCGCATCCCCCCCTACGTTATGCCTCCGGCCGGCGGTCGTTTCGGTCGTCGAACAATCCGGCGAGGTCGATCTCCGGGGTCGGATATGCCAAGGGCAGCTTCTCCAGCTCCTCCACCACTATGCGCAGCACCAGGTAGTCGCGAAACCAACGCTTGTTGGCGGGAACGACGTACCAGGGACTGCGCTTTTTTGCGGTGCGGGCCAGCGCCACCTCATACGCTTGGCGGTACTCTTCCCAGTATCTGCGTTCCTGTAGATCGCTCATATCGAATTTCCAGAGCTTCTCCGGATTCTCCAGCCGCTCCCGGATTTTACCGAGCTGGAACTCGGGCGAGATATGTAAAAAGATTTTGATAATCAATACATTATTGTCCAGCAGCAGCGCCTCGAAATGGCGGATATGATCGAGCCGCCGGTCCGCTTCTTCATCCGGAATCAGTCCGTGAACCCGAGTAATCAGGACATCTTCATAGTAGGAGCGGTTGAACGCGGCCATGTAGCCTTTGGCCGGCATGACCTTGTGGGTACGCCACAGAAAGTCGTGAGCCGCTTCGTCGGCGGTCGGTTTCTTGAAGCTCTCCGCCCGGAATCCCTGCGGATTGAGATTCGACAGCACCTTCTTGATGACGCCGTCCTTGCCGCTGCAGTCCATCCCTTGGAAGATGATCAGCACTGCATGCGTTTTTCCCGCATATAGCTTGTCCTGCGAATCCTTGAGTCGTTGCTGAAGTTCTTCATATTCTTGGCGAATCTGCTCTTTGCTCTCGATGCCTCCAGTCTCCTCGGGGTCAAAGGAAGAAAGCCGGACCTCGTCGCTTGGATTCAACCGAAATCGATTCAGCACAGGGTTCACCCTCCTTTTTCAACGGTATGACGCCTTGTATTTATATCACCCCTGTGGATAGACTCGAATCACTTCGTTTTTTTCGGCTGCTTGTCCACAATCCAAGAAATCAGCGGGAGAATTATCCACCGATTAATGTATTCGCTTACAATTTCACAAGGAGTTCCAGAAAAAGAAACTGCCTATCCACACCCTTATCCACAGAGAAAATTGTCGTTTTAATTGATGTTATCGGGCATTCTCCTCTGCATCCACAGGGTTATCCACATTATGCACAGATTAACCATGAAAACTTATCCACGCGTGCCGCAAAAAAGTCAGCTTGCAAAAACCGCACGATAGCAGCGTTTTTTAAACTTACCCACACTATACACAGGGGCTGTGGATAACTGGTATCCACAGCCCCTTTTTCCAGTGGTTTAGTACGTTAAGGATCGGTTTCGGACGCTTAGCCGGCCAGCCGGTTAGGAGATCTTCTCCTCTTCCCTGACCACAGCCCCCTCCGCTCCTTCGCCCGCCGCTTGATTGCATGCGGCCATGAAGGCGTGGGCTGCGGCCATCAGAATATCCCGGTGGGAGGCAATGCCCCGGTAAGAGGCTCCATCCCTGCGAACGGTGACGATGGCTTCCCCGCTCGCTTCTTCGCCGGAGGATAAGGAGTACAGCTCGAGATCGGCGAATTCGACGGCGAACGGCAGCGCCTGCTTGATGCCTGCTACGACCGCTTCGACAGGCCCTTCCCCCGTGCCCGTATAGGTCTTCTCTTCCCCGGTAGCTTCGCTGCGGATCGTGCAGGAGGCCACACGGTGACCCGCCGTGCCGGTGACGAGCTGGGTGGATACCAGGGTGTAAGGTTCCATTACCCGGTTCACTGTGTCCCCAATCAGCTGCAGGAGCTGGTGGTCATGCACGACTTTCTGGGCATCGGCGAGCGCTTTGAAGGAAGCATAGAAGCCCTCCATCTGTTCGTCGGTCAACTCCACTCCCAGCTCGCTCACCCGGTGCCGGATCGCGTGGCGGCCGGAATGCTTGCCGAGAATGATCATGCTGCGTGGTACACCCAGACGCTCAGGATCCATAATTTCATACGTATTCCGGTTCTTGAGCAGACCGTCCTGATGGATTCCCGCCTCATGCTGGAAGGCGTTGCGCCCGACGACCGGTTTGTTGAAGGCGATCGGGAAGCTCATCGCTCGGGAGACCATTTGGGAGGTGGTGAAGATTTCTTCCGTGCGGATGCCTGTCGTGGCACCCATTGCCTGGCCTCTGGTTTCCAGTGCCATCACGAGCTCCTCCATCGAGCAGTTGCCCGCACGTTCCCCGACGCCGTTCACCGTCACTTCCACCTGGCTTACACCCGCTTTAATCGCAGCCAGCGAGTTCGCTACAGCCAGCCCCAGATCGTTGTGGCAGTGGGCACTGAACTCCACCCGGTCGCTGCCGCGCACGTTCTTCATTACACGGGTGAACATCGCCCCGTATTCATCCGGCAGCGCATAGCCCACTGTATCCGGGATGTTAATGATCGTCGCTCCCTCGGCAATCACTGCCTCGATCATTTCGAACAGGAATTCGTCTCCAGTCCTTGTCGCATCCATCGGGGAGAATTCGAAGCGGTCCACGAACTGCCTGCCGTAAGCTACCATCTCCCGGGCCATCGCGATGACCTGTTCGCGGGACTTGCGCAGCTGGAAGTCCAGATGGATGTTGGAGGAGGAGAGGAACATGTGCAGGCGGCGGCGTTCCGCATCCCGGGTCGCTTGGACAGCCGCGTCGATATCCTCTTTCACCGCCCGGGCGAAGCCGCAGATCTCCACACCGGTCACTTCCCTCGAGATCTGCTCCACGGCGGCAAAGTCCCCTGGGCTCGAAATCGGAAAGCCCGGTTCGATGACATCTACCCCTTGGCTCGCCAGCTGTCTGGCAATGACGATCTTCTGCTGCGGCGTGAGTGTCGCTCCCGGCGCCTGCTCCCCGTCTCTCAAAGTCGTGTCGAAAATCGTGATTTTTCTCATGTTTATTTGCCTCCCAAAATATAGTGTATGGGCTCTTCCCTTGTCCTGATGCCAGCCGAGAGCCCGGCGAGAATGCACATGATGATATATCAAAAAGCCCGTCGCCTCTTAAACCTAAGAGACGACGGGCTCGATGCCCTGCCGCGGTACCACTCTTTTTGAGTTCTTGCGCCGGAGCCATACTGGCTTGCCGGGCATCATCGAACTCCACCTCGAGGCCCCGTTAACGGTGGGCATCCGTCGGAATCTACCTTGGCAGCAGCGGGCATCCCCCCCTGTCTAACCCTTCTCGATTCCGCCGCTTCCGGGCGAGTGTTCAAACGGCCGCTGACTGCGTCGCACCACCCCGCAGCTCTCTGTACACCGGTTCGCCCTACTGCTCCCGTTCATCGCGTTCATGCTATTCGTACTGCTGACTCATCTTTCAGAAGAAAACCAAAAAGCCCGCCGTCTCTTGGAATAAGAGACGACAGGCTGACCTATCGCGGTACCACTCTTGTTGACAGATGCCCTACTCACGTAAAGGAATCTGCCCGCTTGAAGCCCGTTCACGGAGGCATCCGTCAAAACCTACTGTCCTTGGGTGCACTTATGCACCGCCGGCTCGGCTCTGCCGCTCCCGGGTGAGGTTCGCTTGGTGTCCCTGACTGCGTTGCACCTTCCCGCAGCTCTCTGTACAGGTTCTTCCCGCTACTAATCCCGTTCGTCGCGTTTGTTGTTATGGATTTGTTTGTCATTATAGTATGCGCCGAACCTTAAAGTCAATGCAATTTTCAGAACATTATATTCGGCTTCCCGGACATACGATAGCCCCGGCCGCCAAGGACGATCAACGTCCGGCTTCCGGGGCCTGGTCCCCTGTAATATATATTTATCTCTGTTTGTATGTTAGAGCCTTATACCCGCGAACGCCTCACCCTTATGACTTTCGCTTTTATTCCCCGCCGAGGAAGGCGTAGCGCGCTACAACCAGTACGGCCAGCAGCCACATCATCCAGTGTACTTTGTACTGGCCCTTCGCTCCTGCGTTCGCTACCGTTGCGAGCAGCACGTAGGATACGATACCGAAGGAAATCCCGTTGGCAATGTTATACGTGAACGGCATCAGTGCCACGATGAAGAAGGCGGGAATCCCGTACACCAGGTCCTGGAAGTCAATCTCGCGAACAGCCTGCATCATCAGGACACCGACCACGATTAGGGCAGCGGCCGTTGCCGAGCCCGGAATGAGGGCAGCCACCGGCGCGAGGAAGAGCGCCAGCAGGAAACATACGCCTGTCGTCACGGCCGTAAGCCCCGTTCGCCCGCCTTCGGCTACGCCTGCCGCGCTCTCGACGAATGCCGTTACGGTACTTGTACCGACCAGCGCCCCCGTGCTCACGCCAACCGCATCGACCATCATCGCTTTACCGATACGTTTGTTGCCTTCGGCTTTGTCTTTCATCATGCCGGCACGGTTCGCGGTACCGACAAGCGTACCGAACGTATCGAACAGCTCGACGAACGTGAATGTCGCGATGACGGAGATGATACCGGCGTTCATGACCCCGGCGAAGTCAAAATGCCCAAAGGTCAGCTTGCTCATATCCGGCACCCACGTCGTCTCAGGTCGTCCGAGATTCGCGAAGTTGACAACTGCGGAGCCGTCCGGGTTATGCAGGAACGCACCGACCAAGGTCGTCAGCAGAATCCCGAAGAGAATCGCGCCCCGCACTTTCAGCACCATCAGAGCCGAGATCAGCACCAGTCCGACGATACAGAGAATCACATTCACATCATGCATATTACCGATATGGATCACTGACTCGAAGGAAAGCAGGTCAGTGTACTTGCCCTTGGCGATATCCTTCGTCGATTCTACGGCGATCGTCATCAGACCGCTGTTCTTCAGACCGACAATGGCGATGAACAATCCGATCCCGACCGTAATCGCGTGCTTGAGCGAATCGGGTACGGCAACGAGCAGGATCTGGCGGACCTTGGTCACCGTAAGCACAATGAAGATCAAACCGGAGATAAAGACGGCAGCAAGGCCCATCTGGTACGTAAATGTTCCTTGGGAAGCCAAGATCACCGTAGCGAAGTAAGCATTAAGACCCATGCCCGGAGCCAAAGCGACAGGGAAATTAACGAACAGGCCCATGGCAATCGTCATGACACCTGCAGCAATGGCTGTCGCAAGGAATACCGACGTCCAATCCATTCCTGTCGCTCCTGAACCGAATGCACTAAGAATGTTCGGGTTGACGGCGAGGATGTAAGCCATCGTCATGAAGGTCGTCAGTCCGGCCATGATCTCGGTGCGTACCGTGGTGCCGTTCTCCTTCAGCTTAAAGAAACGATCCATTCCTAAAATCCCTCCAAGTGGTTTTGGGAACAACGAGCTCGGATACAGGCTGCCGGCAGGCAGGCGCTTCAGCCCGTGGGCAGGAAGCGGACATGCTCCCAAAGCCCCAGGCACCCGGGTTTATCTTCGACGGGCGCCAGCCTCCGAGAGACGGAGAGCTGGACGCATAAAGGAGTCGAGGAGAAACGAAGTTCTCCTCCGACAACGCAAATATCCCGGCACCATGGGTATGGTCCGGGCTCGTCCAAGCATAAAGAAGGCTCCATGGGGTTACCATGAACCGGTTTATCCTTGTTCGTAGCCAGATCATTTACGGTGATCTCGTAGAAACTTCCGGGCCAATTCCCGGAATTATACGAAACGTTATTCCTGTATGTGGTTGGTTGTTGTTCTTTACTCTTCTTATTCTAGAAGGCGTGTCGAAGCTTGTCAATGGATATTCCGAACATTGTCATATTTTTTTATGGATTCGTTCGGTAATGGATCTTATTTCCTGCCCGTTGAACTCAAAAACCTGCTTCTCCGCAAAGGAAAAGCAGGTTCTCTCTATCTTTCTATTCCCACTCGATCGTCGCCGGCGGCTTCGAAGTAATGTCGTACACGATCCGGTTGACGTTATCGACTTCGTTGACGATGCGCACGGAGATTTTCTCGAGCACATCCCAAGGAATGCGCGCCCAGTCCGCGGTCATGCCGTCGATGGACGTTACGGCGCGGATGCCGACGGTGTAGGAGTACGTACGGGCGTCGCCCATGACGCCAACGCTCTTCATGTTCGGCAGTGCCGTGAAGTACTGCCAAATTTCGCGGTTCAAGCCCGCCTTGGCGATCTCGTCGCGGAGAATCGCATCGGACTCGCGAACGATCGTCAGCTTCTCTTCGGTCACTTCGCCAAGCACGCGGATGGCGAGACCCGGGCCCGGGAACGGCTGACGCCATACGATGGCTTCCGGCAGACCGCATTCTTCGCCTACTTTGCGCACTTCATCCTTAAAGAGAGCCTTCAGCGGCTCGACGAGCTTGAACTTCATGTCTTCCGGCAAACCGCCGACGTTGTGGTGCGACTTGATCGTCTGGGCTGTAGCCGTGCCGCTCTCCACGATATCCGTGTACAGCGTGCCTTGCGCCAGGAAGGCAAAATCGTCAAACTGCGCCGATTCCTCTTCGAACACACGGATGAATTCGGTACCGATGATTTTGCGCTTCTGCTCCGGATCGTCCACTCCGGCCAGCTTGCCGAGGAACCGCTCGCGGGCATCGATCTTGACGACCTTCATATCGAACTTGCCGACGAACGTCTCCATAACGCTCTCCGCCTCGTCCTTGCGCAGCAGGCCGTGGTCGATGAACATACAAGTGAGCTGGTCGCCGATCGCTTTGTGGATCAGCATTGCCACCACCGAAGAGTCTACGCCGCCGCTCAGCGCGCAGAGCACCTTCTGCTCGCCTACCTGTTCGCGGATCTCGCGGATCGTATCTTCGATAAACGTCTCCATGCTCCACGTGCCTTCGCACTCACAGATCTTGTAAAGGAAGTTGCGGATCATGTCATTGCCGTAGACGGAGTGCTGTACTTCCGGATGGAACTGGACGGCATACAGCTTGCGGTCCGGGTGGCTCATCGCGGCGATTGGGGCATGTTCCGTGCCGGCGTCGACGACGAAGCCTTCCGGTGCCTGTACGACGAGATCGCTGTGGCTCATCCATACCGTCTGCCGGCTCTCCAAGCCGTGCACAAGTCCGCAGCCCGCAGCGAAGTCCACCTCAGCCTTACCGTACTCGCGCTTCAAGGCGCCTTCGACTTTGCCGTTCAGCTGATGAGCCATCATCTGCATTCCGTAGCAGATCCCGAAGATCGGTACGCCAAGATCGTATACGGCCGGGTCTACCAGCGGAGAAGCTTCTCCGTACACGCTGGCAGGTCCCCCCGAGAAGACGATTCCTTTAGGCTGCAGTTCCCGAATTTTGTCCGCCGGCGTATTGTATGGGAGCAGCTCGCTGTAGACGCCAAGGTCACGGATGCGGCGCGCGATCAACTGGTTGTACTGTCCCCCGAAGTCGAGCACCACGATAATTTCATTCGGCTTGTCCATGTTCTGTTTGTTCCTCCGCCTCTTTTTTTAATAGCCCTTATTATAAGCGTCTCCCGGGCAAAGGGCAATGCCTGTCGAGATTTGGAGAAAGGGGGCATAGGCGGCAAAGAGCGCTAACCAAAAAGCCCGCTGCGCGCAGACGGCGGGTTGTTAGCGGTTACGGCAATAAGGACGAAGCGGCGCGAATAAACCGTGGGAATTTCAGGAATGTATTCCCCACCATTCCGGTAGATTCACTGATAAGGGACAGGGCCGCGGGACGGCATAAGCTTACGGTAAGGCGTCAGCCCCATGATCTCCGTTCGAACGTTTCAAGTCACGGTAGCGTGACTTGAAACGTCCCTTCGTCTGATGGCACCGCCTGTCTGAACGCTGCATAAGGCTATATTGTCTGTGGACCTGCTTTGGAACTATACAAAAATGCCAAAATCCCCCATCCAATGGTAAAGTATATAGATAGCAAGAGTACTTTTCATACATCATGCTGTCAAAAGGAGGAGATAAGCTTGTTCATTTCACCTTTCGGATGGTTCATGCTGCTGCTTTGGACGGTGTTTCCGCTGTATGTGATCTTCCGGCTGGAATCGATCTCCCGCCGCCTGCGGCGTATGGAGACCGGTCCCCGTGACAGTCTTCGCTCCGACCTGAGGGCGCATAATGCCAGGGTATTGGAAGAATGGGAGCAGAGCCAGGCGGAAGAAAAACCGTTGCTGCAGGAGCGCGTGGCGGAACAGCCGGCGGAGAGGCCTAGGCAAGACGAGAAATCGTAGTGCCCGAAAGGATGATAGGCCCGGCTCCGCACCATCGGCGGATCCGGGCCTATGCTCGTAACAGAGAGGGCGCTACAGCGGGCGGCGGCTCCGCCTTACGTGCCGCCAAGCATCCGCCAGGGTACGGCGCGTCACGCGCGCTTCCGGCGCCCGCGGGTCGGCGTAGCGCAGCGCCTCGAGCAGCTGCGCCAGCTGCAGCAGCGCGGCCTGCTGGGCTGCGCCGGCACAGCGCCGGGAGGCGGCGTACTCGCGCAGCGTCTGCGTCGGCGCAGCCCGGCCGTAGGCCCGCTGCAAGCGGCGCCACAGCCGCTCCGCGAAGGCGAGGCGCACCGCCCGGCGCAGGCCGGGCAGCAGGCCGAAGCCCGGCGGAGCGGGCGGCCAGCTGCGGCGCAGCCGCCAAGCGGCGTAAGCCGCCAGGGCTGCCAACGCCGCAGCGCCGGCGGCCGGCAGGGCCTCCGAGGCCTGCAGACGCGAGAGCGCGGGCGCAGCGGCCTGCACGAGCGCGGCCAGTGCGGCTGGGGCGCCCTGCGCCGCAGTGCTCCAACCGGAAGCCAGCCAAGCTGCGGACCGTGCCCAGAGGGACGCCTCGCGGGAGGCGGAGGCTGCCGCGGCCGGAGCGGCAGCCTCCGTTCCCTTCGGTTCATCCGAAGCCCAGCCGAGCGGTGGGGTCGGGTCGAAAGGAACCCAGCCGAGCTGCGGGAAGTACACCTCCACCCAGGAATGGGCGTCCCGCTGGCGCACCTGAACCGTATAGCTAGGCTTGCCTCCGGCATCCGCGGAGGCCGCAATGACCTCGCCGGGAGTGAAGCCTTTGACCCACCGGGCAGGAACGCCGGCTGCCCGGAGAAGAACCGTCATAGAAGAGGAGAAGTGGTCGCAGTACCCGGCCTTGTGCTCGAATAGAAAGCGGTCAACCAGATCTTCCCCGCCCGCTGCGACCCTGGTGTCTTTCAGGCTGTAGACATACGGACCTTGAAGGAATTCCTCCACGGCCTTGACCTTGGCGTAGGGCGACCCTGCTCCGGAGGTAAGGTCGGAGGCCAGCCGGCGGACCCGGTCCGGCAGTTCAGCCGGAAGCTGCAGGTAGCGCCTGAGAATGTCCTCCGGATACGAAGCCGGAAGGGATTGAAGCGCAGCCTCTCCCTCGGAGGGAAGGCGCGATTCGACCGTATAGGCGAGCATAGGATCGCTCAGCACCGGTAGAGTGAAGCGGTCCGCCCCCTTCTCCTTCCATACCCAAGAAGAAGGGATAGGATGGCCGCTCTCCGCTCTGAGCTCTGTAACGCCGGTCACAGTGCCCCCCGCGAAGAACTGGCGGTTCAAGCTCCGCGCCTGAATCGTCACCTGCTGCCGCAGAGTACCCGTTCCCCCTTCGACGGAGGAGAGATCCTGTGTCAGTTCACTGCCCGGCTCGGTCCAGCCCTGCCCCGTATAGACACTCTTCGCTTCCCCGCGCCAATACGTCAGCCGGGGCGTTACGGCGAGGAACGCCGGGGTGTTGTCCGGGGTCAGCGGGTGACCAAGCTTCGTATCGTCCGTACCGTAGCCGGTCTGTGCCGCTCCCGTCCCCCGGTCTGCGCCGCTCCAAGAGACTCCGTGGAATCCCTGCTCCAGCGCCCGGATCGCCGCCGACCAATCCGGCGGGCGCACCGCGCCCGGATGCAGCATCGTGCCCAGCCAGCCGCTGAGCAGGCAGCCTGCGGCCAGCAGCATCCCGGCCGTCAGCGGAGCCCGGCTCCGGTCTCTTCCCTGCGGCCCGTGAGGCGGGCTGCCCTCCCGCACTCCACTGCGCCAGCGATTCCAGCGCCCTCCCTGCTGACAGCACTGCAGTAGCAGAATCCATAAGGCACTCCGTAGTGCGGCGTATCCCATATCGACTCCGAAGATCCATTCGATCGCTCCGAGATAGAACAACGTCAGGCCGCCGAACCAGAGCATTCCCTTGCGTTCGAGGACGAACGACTCGACTACGGAGAGGAAGAAAGCCCAGCCTGACAGGAACAGCAGGGTCCGCGTAGCAGGCGCCCAGCCGGCCAGTTCCCCCCGCAGTCCTTCCTGCGCGTCACCGAGCAGCTCTTGCCCCCATTGGTTCCACCACTCTGCGGAAGGCAGTACGCCGCCGGCGTGCAGCCAGGCCGTCACCAGGATGATCCAGCCCGCCTTCACGGGCCACACCGCCCAGCCGGGCAGCCGGAACGTATCGGCCAGTAGCAGCAGGCCGAACGTCAGTACGAAGGGACCGATCGCATACACTTCCGTCACATAGACCAAGAGGCGCAGCGGATAGAGCCACTCCACGATGA
Organism: Paenibacillus caseinilyticus; assembly: GCF_027533645.1. Classification (GTDB taxonomy): domain Bacteria; phylum Bacillota; class Bacilli; order Paenibacillales; family NBRC-103111; genus Paenibacillus_G; species Paenibacillus_G caseinilyticus. The sequence goes on along the minus strand of NZ_JAQAGY010000025.1, from coordinate 31,723 downwards.
GCAGGAACAGGAGCAGCGTCAGGCCGGCATCCGAACCCCAACCGAGCAGCGAAGGAGCCGGTACGACAGCGGCAGCCGGCTGGATGGAAGCCGGTCGGATAGAAGATTTAGGTACCCCATACGGCATCGCGGGCACCTCCTTCCGCAGCCAGCCGAGCTGCAGCCACCGTTCCTGCCGGCTGCAGCGTTACAGGGCAGCCGAGCGCTTCGAGCTGCCGCTTCCATGCGTGCACGGCCTCCGGCACGCCCTCCGGGCCGTGCACGAACACGACGCGGGCAGAGCCCCTCGGCAGCCGGCGCAGCGCTTCCGGCAGCCCTGCATCGGCGCGCGCCGTGACAAGCGTGAGCGCACCGCCTGCGGCCGAACGGGCCTCGCGCAGCACGAACGCGGCGAAGCCTCCGCTGCTGACGTCGGCTGCTGCGCCTCCGCGCGGCACCGCCGCCAGCAGCCGCAGCAGCTCCGCCAGGCGGGCGCTGCCCTGCGCCTCTGCGGCGCTGCCGTGCGCGTCGCTCGCCGCGAGGCGCACGCGCCGTCCTTCGGCGAGGCTGCGCCGCACGAGCGCGGCCGCGGCCTCCGCCGCCGCCGTGAGCCAAGGATCCGCCCACAGGGCGGCCCCTTGGCTCCCCCCGGCTCCGGCCGCGTCCAAGAGCACGAGCTGCCGGGCCGGTCCGGGCGGCTCCAGCTCCTTCGCGCGCAGGTCGCCCGTGCGCGCGCTGCTGCGCCAATGGATCCGGCGGAGCGGATCCCCCGGCGCATAAGGCCGGGTGCCGCTGAGCTGCGGCACCTCGGCGGCAGCCCATGCGGGCCTCTGCACCGGCCGGGCCGTCCCCAGGCCTCCGGCGTGCCCGGATGCGCCGTCCAGGCACCGGGGCAGAACCCACAGCTGTCCGCGGGAAGCTTCAAGACCTGGGGCAGCGGCAGGCTCTCTCCTGCCGTCCAGCTTCCCGGCCTGACCAGCCCCGCCCCTTCCGGCGGTCCCGGACTTCCCTCGCGGTAAGCTTGCAAGAGAGTCACTTGCTCTTCCCTTGCCCGTATGACCCTCCACCGGATTCAGCTGCGCAGCGGCCAGTCTGCTTGGCATGCGCACCTGCAGCAGCCCGAAGACGTCGCTGATCCGTACTTCCTGGGCCTCCAGCTCGTAACAGCCCCTTTGCAGCGGGGGCAGAACGCCATGAAGCTCCGCTCCGGTACGAAGCAGGGGGCCTGCCATCCGGAGCGAGAGCCGTTCCCGAGTCCCCTGGTGCACCCAGATTTCTTCCAGAAGCACCCAACTTCCCGGCGCCCAGCCGGCAGCCGGAATCACCTTGTACCACAGCTCCGCGGCTTCCCCATGCTCTGCAGTCCGATCCAGGACTCCGGCCTCGGGATCGCCTCCGCCTCTGCGCACCGGCTCTATCCTTACGCCCTGCCGCACCGACCACAGCAGCACACCCCCATACACCACAAGAAACCCCAGCGCATACAGCGTGAACCAGGCCGTCCGGCCTCCCCACAAGAAAGCCCATACGGCAGACCAGCCGGCAGCCGCCAGCCATCCGAGGATGAGAAGAGCATTACGCATCGGCTTCTCCCCCGCTAACCGGCCGCAGGCCGGCGGACCGGCACCGCGGATGAGCCCGCAACCGCTGCGACCACGCCTTCGGCCGTACGCCCCGCCACACTGGCTCCCGGCGCCATCATCAGCCGGTGCGCCAGAACGGGTACGGCGAGCTCCTTGACGTCATCGGGGATGACATACCCCCGCCCGTGCTGGAACGCGTGGGCCTGCGAGGCCCGCATCAAGGCGATCGAAGCTCGGGGACTCGCCCCCAGGGCCACGTCCGGATGATGCCGGGTAGCGGCCGTGAGTCCGACAATGTACTGCCGGATCGTTTCGTCGACATGGACCGTGCGTACTTCTTTTTGCAGCCTGGCGAACTCTTCCTGCAGCACAACCGTCCGGACAGCTGCGAGCGGATGAGCCTCCTCCATCCGGCCCAGCATCTCCATCTCCTCGCGGGGCTCCGGGTACCCGAGCTTCAGCTTCAGCAGGAACCGGTCGAGCTGCGCTTCGGGGAGAGGATATGTTCCTTCGAAATCCAGCGGATTCTGCGTAGCTAGAATAAAGAACGGTTCCGGCAGCGGATAAGTTGTGCCGTCGACGGTGATCCGCCTCTCTTCCATCGCTTCGAGCAGTGCGGCCTGCGTGCGGGGCGATGTCCGGTTGAGCTCATCGGCCAGCACAATGTTCGCGAACAGCGGGCCCGGCCGGAATTCGAAATCCGACGTACGCTGATTGTAGACGGATACGCCCGTCAGGTCCGAGGGCAGCAGATCCGGTGTGCACTGGATCCGCTTGAAGCTGCCGTCCATGGCGCGGGCCAGTGCGCGGACCAGCATCGTTTTGCCTACCCCGGGCACATCTTCGAGAAGAACATGGCCGCCGCAGAGCAGCGCGGTCATCAGCTTCTCCACCGCGTCTCGTTTGCCGACGATGACTTTCTCGACCTGGTATACGATCTTCTCCAGCAGGGCTTGCGGCGAATCCGGGGCAAAGGGAGCGTGAGTCATGGTCTGGAAACCTCCTAGCTTTTCTGCGGAAGAGGGGAGACGGACTCCTCCTGAATCTCGCAGTCTATGCTTTCCAGTATGACCCTTTTGAGAGAGTTTAGACGGCGCGACGCGGATTCAATAGAGCCACGGGTTCCACCGTCAGGTGCCACCAATTGCCGTAGAGCACCGCACTGACCTCGGCAGTCCCCCCTCCCCCGGCCAAGACTCCCGTATCGGAGGCGGTCACCCGGCTGCCGAGCATCTTCAGCGTCCGCTCCAAAGGGACGGTGACGGTTCCGTCCCGCAGCGCCATGTCAGGCAGCGGATACGTCCGGGTCTCCTCGCCGGGGCGGTACAGCCTCAGCTCCAGCCGGGCAAAATCGTACTGGGCGGCATACCCGCCGTAGCGGGCGGTCGCAATGTGCCGCCCTCCATCCCACAGCACCTCGCCCCCCATCGTTTCGACGAGATTCCGCAGCGGTACCGTATAGGTGCCTTCACGGGCATGGAACGCCTCCTTGGCCAGTGTCAGGCGGTTAGAACCGAGCACGATCTCCAGCCGGTCCGGACCCGCCGGCTCCAGCGTCATCGCACTGGAAGCCAGAATGGCCTGAGGCGCAGGCATGATCTGGGGCGCCGTCCCGCCGGGTTCGTTCTGCCATACGTAGAGGTGTCCCTGCGCTTCCTCCAGCTGTGCCGCATGGCTCTCGGCGGTGACGCTGCGTCCCCATCCTGGCGTGCCCAGCGAGAACTGGACCGGCTTGACCTGCGGCGTCAGCGGGGCGAACGCATACCCTTTTTCCTTGAACAGCCGTATGATCCTCGGCAGCGCTTTCAGCGTTTCTTCGTGGCCCGCGCTGTCATGCATCAGCACGACGGCTTCCTGAGGGAACGGCCCCCGGCTCACGATCTCATATATCTCATCAGCCTTGATGCCCTTCTTGCGGGCATCCGAGCTGTCGATGGTCCAGTCATACACCTGGTAGCCGGCCTGCTCCAGATAGTAGAAATAGAAGGCATCAAAATTCCCGTGCGTGCCTCCCGGAGCCCGAACGAGCCGGGGACGGACGCCGGCTGCTTCTTTTACGATCCGCTCCGTTTGCTGCACCTGATCCCAGAAGGCTTGGAAGTTCCCATAGAGCTGGCGGTACACATGATTATAGCTGTGGTTGCCGAGTGCATGGCCTTCGTCCGCGATCCGCTTGGCCACCTCGGGCCGAGCCTCAACCTGTTCTCCCAAGACGAAGAAGGTCGCCGCTACGGACTCCTCTTTCAGCACATCGAGGACCTTCGGCGTCAGCCGGCTGGGACCATCGTCGAACGTCAGGTAAACCGTAGGCTTCGAAGGTGCGGCGAACGTTCGGCCGCCATCGATCCTTTGACCGGACTTCAGCGCGGCATACACGGCGTCCCCCTCCGCCGAGGACCTGGCCTGTATCGTCCCCGGGAAGAGCAGCAGCAGAAGCAGGATGATACTTACCGTCGTTATAGCAGCTTGCCTCGTTACTGCAATGAATGCCGCCTGCCTTCTGCCCGCCATATAAAGATCCCTCCATATAATCTAGTATTCAGGAATACTAGATTATATGGAGGGCCATGGGCTTTTATGCAGACAACGACAGGATTACTTCCGAGAGCTCGTATCCCTCATTCCTTAAGTCACAATAAGCGCAGCCTGCTCGACAGGAGCGGCAGATGCTGATCTTAGGAGCACCTCATTCATTGCACGAACCGGATGCAGACCGGCTTCGGCAGAGCCAGCTCGTGCCCCGCCGGGCGAAGTGCCCCGCCCGCGTCCTCGATCCGGAATACCACGATAGAGTCCGAGTTCTGGTTCGCCGCGAGCAGGAACCGGCCGTCGGCGGTTACCGCAAAGTTGCGCGGGAACTTGCCGAGTGTAGATTGATGCTGAACTGCGCGGAGCCGTCCCGACTCTTGGTCGATCTCGAAGACGGCGATGCTGTCGTGCCCGCGGTTCGATACGTAGAGATACCGTCCGGAAGGATGCACATGCACGTCCGCCACGTAGCTCTCGCCCTCATACTCCTGCGGCAGAGCGGACACCGTCTCGATCTCCTCCAGCTTCCCGTCCGCTGTGGAAGCGGCGAACACCGTCACGGTCGAATCCAGCTCATGGACTACATAGGCATAAGGCAGTGCCGGATGGAAGGCGAGATGCCGCGGACCGGCTCCCGCGTGAACGGCGGTTTCGCCATGCGGAATCAAGACGCCCTCGCCCGCTTCTGCCGCCAGACGGTACGTGACGATCCGGTCCATGCCGAGATCCGGCACATAGACGAACCCGTCGCGTACTGCCACGCAGTGGGGATGCGGCCCGGTCTGCCGTTCGCTGACGCTGCTTCCCTCGTGCTGATGCCCTTCCTTCATCTCCAGCAATTCGCCTGCCGGTCCGATGCCGTGGACCGATACGTTGCCGCTGGAATAATTGGCCGTCACCAGCCACTTTCCGTCCGGGGTCAACGCCAGATGGCAGGGCGACGCTCCTTGGGTGTCCTGCCTGCCGATGAAGGTACCCTCTCCCGTAAGCGGGTCGATCCGGTAGGCCGCCACTCCGCCGCCGGCGCGTCCTTCGATATCCATCTCGCTCACGCAGTACAACCGGTCTCCCTCTTCATTTATGATCGCAAACGATGGATTCTGCACTTCGGCATACCCCGTCTGCCTCTTCAATTCTCCGGTCTCCCCGTCCAAAGTAACCAGGAACAGGGACTCCGCCCCTTCCTCGCTGTAGGTACCGATATACATCCGAATGCTGTTTTCCGGGCCAAGACTCATACTACGCACTCTCCTTATCTATACTAGACAGCTTGATTGTCTTACCCTAAGCTTCGCAAACGCTTAGCCTGTCCCACACCTCTTCAGACCTTGCCGTTTACGACGTTTCTTGGGGTTCCCGCAAGGAAAGCCCCCACGTTGTCCGCGGCCAGACTGAGCAGACGGATCCTCGCTTCGACGGTCGCCCAGGCGATATGCGGCGTAATGAGGCAGTTGCGTGCGGACAGCAGCGGATGCTCAGCCTCGGGCGGCTCCGTTGAGAGCACATCGAGCCCCGCTCCTGCGATCCGCCCTTCGTTCAGGGCGTCGGCCAAATCCCGTTCCACGATAAGGCCGCCACGGGACGTGTTGAGCAGCAGGGCCGTCCGCTTCATCCGGTTCAGCCGCTCCCCATTCACGATCCCTTCGGTCTGCGGCGTCAGCGGGCAGTGCAGGGAGAGCACATCGGAGGTGGCGAACAACTCCTCCACCGGCACCCAGGGGATTCCCTCGAAGCCCGGAACCGTCTTCGGCTGCCTGCCGCTGACGATCACCTTCATCCCGAATGCCGCCGCTGCTTTGGCGACCTGCTGCCCGATCCGTCCGAATCCGAGGATGCCGAACGTCCGGCCGGAGAGCTCGAGCAGCGGCGCCTTCGTGAAGCTGAAGTCCTCTCCCCGGGTCCATTCCCCCTCATGAACGGCATCGCTGTGCAGCTTCACCTGCAGGGTCAGCTCCAGCAGCAGGGCGAATACGAGCTGCGCTACGGAATCCGTGCTGTAATCCGGCACATTCGTAACCGGAATCCCCCTCTGTGCCGCGCCTTCCCCGTCCACGATGTTGTAACCGGTTGCGAGGACGCCGATATACCGAAGCTTCGGCAGCCGGGCGATCGTCTGCGCCGTCAGCGGGGTCTTGTTCGTTAGTACGATGTCCGCTTCCAACGCCCGCTCTACGATCAGCTCCGGCGGTGTCCTCTCGTATACTTTCACTTCCCCGAGTTTCTCCAAAGAGGCCCAACTCAAATCCCCCGGATTTAAGGTGTGTCCGTCCAGCACTACAATTCGTGTCATGTCCTCTCCTCGTCCTCCTTGTTTGCGCTCCTGCAGGCTTCCTAACGCTGCTTGCCGGGCCCCTTTCCAGTGTACCTCTTGTCCCTCGTTCCTCCCACCCCTTTTCCCAAAAAAATCAAAAAAGACCGCCTTCGCCTAGACGGTCTTCCGGGTGCATCGACTCTAAGACAGATGCTCCTTCGCATACTCCAGCGCTTGCTCTACATGCCCTTTGATCTTCACCTTGCGCCATTCTTTGACAAGCGTGCCCTGTTTGTCGATTAAGAAGGTCGACCGCTCGATCCCCATATATTCTCTGCCGTACAGCTTCTTGAGCTGCCAGACTCCGTACGCTTCCGCGGCGGCATGGTCCTCGTCCGAGAGCAGCAGGAAAGGCAGCCCGTACTTCGCAATAAATTTCTCGTGCTGCTTGACCGGGTCGGGCGAAATGCCGAGGATCACGACGTCCGCTCCGCCGAAATCGGCCGCATGGTCTCGAAGATCGCGCGCCTGGGTCGTACAGGTAGGGGTCATATCCTTGGGGTAGAAGTATAGGAGCACATTCCGTCCCAAAAAGTCCGATAAGGACACGGTAGAGCCGCCGGTAGCGGGAAGAGCGAAGTCCGGCGCTGCCTGTCCAATCGTTATCGCTGTCATGTCATTCGTCTCCTTCTCTTACTCCGCCTGCCCTGGAGCAGTCGGCGGGTATCACCTTACAGCATACCGGAGCGGACTGCCGTGTTCAACTCCGTGGGACCTCCGCCGCCCAAGCTTCGGTCCCTAAAAATAAAATTCATTTTTCGAATGCAAAACACCCGGTAAAGAATGGAGATAGGATTCTAACCACCCCTTCTCCTTGCAGCGAAGGATGGCTTCGATCCTGTTCTTCACCCGAAGCTTTTCCAGAATTCCCGATATGTAATTACGCACCGTGCCTTTGGAGAGATGAAGCTCCCCCGCTATTTCCAAGGTGGATTTGCCGGTCGCTACCAGAATGAGAACTTCTTTCTCCCGCTCCGTTAAAGGATTCGCCTCTGACTCTTTTCCCACGATCAGTTCTTTGGTATAGACGCGCCGCCCGCTCATCACACTGTGAATGGCCTGAATTAACTCCTCGCTACCATAGGCCTTGGATACATATGCGCTTACCCCCGCGCGAATGGCACGTTCAAAATACCCCACCTGAATGAATTCCGTCAAAATGACAACTTTGCAGCTGCTGCCCTTTAACCGCTCTGCAAGCCCAAGATCTTTCATCCCAGGTAAATGAATGTCCGTTATACATATATCGGGCTGGGAGCGTTGTATTAGCTTCAGCGCCTCTTCTCCCGTGGATGCTTTGCCGACGATCTCAAAATCGGAATCGCGGGAAAGCAGCGCCGCCAAGGCATCGAGCAGCATCCTTTGGCCCTCTGCAATAACGATTCTTATCATAAGGTTCCCCCCTTTATCAGCCATACTGTGCGGCGGGCTCCTGCCGGCCGCGGACTGTCACGGTCATCCACAGCAGCGTATTAACCGAGCCTGGCCCTTCGTTTCCGCTTCTCCTTTGTCCCCCTCCTTTCTGCCCTCTACAGCACAAATACCGCCCATACGGGAGGGAAGGTCCCAAATGACGGAGGGGATGACCGAGGCCGATTGATCTTCATGTTCAGCATAAATCCCGTCTGTGAACCAGGCATGACGAGAACATTAAAGGAACCTTAATCTACGATTAATTTCCCATATTTTGTTTCCTCCGGAGCCAAGACAAAGAGCTTCCCGAAGGAAGCTCTACGCCTTGTTCTCCATATCGTTGTTTGTACGCACGCCTCTAGAAAAGCTTAAGATCCTGCGCCGCGGTAGCGTTTGACACCGTAATTCCACACCGACAATCCGATCGTCAGGAACACGGCTCCGACTACCGGCGTCAGCAGGGCGAATGCCCCCCAGTTCTCCCGGTCGAGGAAGTCCAGACGTGATTATTCCTCGTCTTTTACAGACTTGAATACCTGCACCGTTTCTTGAAGCCTGGTCGTTGCCGCCTCATTGGCCGGAAGGGAACTCTTGGTATCTACAGCTTTCACGATTTCCGTCAAAAGTCCCAGGGGCATGTCCTCGTTAAGCGTATTGTAGGCTGTGACAGCTACAATCAGATCCATGCCGGGAACCACGAAAATACGCTGGCCTTCCGAACCTGCCGCATAATATGCCTTGTATCGCGCCAGCTCCCCCTCCCCTTCGGGAGCCAATGGTTTCATCCACCAGTAATACCCGTATGCCCCCTGCGTTCCGTCACTATATTTCTGCGGCACCCTCTCCTTCCATGATTCTTCCACCCAGGAAGTTGGAAGCAATTGCGCCCCGTCCCACAGCCCTTTGTGCAGATAAAGGTAGCCGAACTTGGCCATATCTCGAGTTGTCATCTGAATCGACCAAGCGCCGATCGAATGACCCTGAGGGTCCTGTTTCCACTGTGCCCCGTTGATGCCCATAGGCTCAAATAGGTGTGGCTTGGCATAATCGAAGAGCGTCTGCCCTGTCGCTTTCTGCAGGACGGCGGACATCAGATGTGCATCTCCGTTGCTGTAGTGAAATACCGTACCGGGTTTCGAACGCGAAGGGGTGTTCAGTATGTAGGCAATCCAGTCCGGAGACTCCGACATCTCTTTCGTCGACTTCTCTCCGTTATTGTCCCAATCGAGCCCTGACGCCATGTAGAGCAAATGCCCAAGCTGAATCTCCGCCTTGGTGCTTCCGTCAGCCGCTTGGGGAAGATAGGACGATAGCTTCTCTTCCAGGCTCGTCACTTTATTCTCATGAAGCGCTATGCCTGTCAAGGCGGAAGTAAAGCTCTTGGTCACCGATCGCAGATCCTGCGGTACATCCGGCTGAGTTACACTGTTATAAGCTTCCGTAACCATATAACCGTTCCGTACGATAGCGACACTATGGAGGTTCTGATGCTGATACGCCTCGATCGCAGCGGCAATGCCTTCGGAATGCATCCCTTGCGCTTCGGGACTTGAGGTACGCCACCCTGCCGTCGGCCAATAGTCCGGCAGTTTGACTTCAGCAGCTTGCGGTGCCTGTGCTCCTTGGCTGGCAGCTACCTGCTGCATGTCAGGCTTTTGCTGACCGCAAGCCACAATCGGTACGGCCAGCAGTAGACAGATCCCTGCAGCCGCCCATCGTCTTCTCTTCATCTTTCTCCCTCTTTTCTCCGGCTTCGAATCCATTACGAATACCCGCTTTTCTCCAATACGGAATGGCAGCGGGTGAGGGCTTCGAAGTAAGTTCTTCACCGATTTATGGTATCTCCCTTCTGTGAACTGAAGATGACGGGAATCTTAAAGAAACCTGAAAATTAGCTTAATCCCTCCCACTCTTCCCCGCTAACACAGAAGCAAAAAGACGAGGTGCTCCTCTTCAGGAACCCTCGCCTATTCTTTTAGTACACCGTCTTGCACGGACAAGCCTCGATCCATTCGCACACTTACGATCCTGCGCCGCGGTAGCGTTTGACACCGTAATTCCACACCGACAATCCGATCGTCAGGAACACGGCTCCGACTACCGGCGTCAGCAGGGCGAATGCCCCCCAGTTCTCCCGGTCGAGGAAGTAGGCCGCCGGATAGAAGCCGACGAACCCGAACGGCAGCACCCAGGTCAGCATCAAGGAAAGCGCCCGGTTATAGATCGTCATCGGATAGCGGCCGTAGTTCTGGAGATTCCATAGCAGCGCGGTAATACCGGTTGGGGAATCCGAGAAGAACGAGAGCGCGGTGAAGAAGATGTAGACTCCGCCGTAGATCATCATGGAACCAAGTACGAGCACTATGAACACCAGTGGATCGTACCACATCATGCCGAGCTTAAGCTGCATCCATGAAGAGCTCATAATGAGGAACCCGACCAATGCCGAGAACAGCGAGGATGGATCCATATTCTCGAGCATGAGCTGCACGAGATTGTGGGCCGGCCGCGTTAGAATCCGGTCCATTTCCCCCTTGACGATATACTTCTCGCTGAACCCCCACAGGTTGAAGAACGTGATGAACAAGCCGTACGGCACCATGAAATAGCCGTAGATGAATAGGATCTGCTGCTCATTCCAGCCTCCGATGGCGGACGTATGGCTGAACACTACCAGAATGAAGAACAGATTGAGCCCATTGAATAACAGATCGGACAGCACTTCGATCCAGAAGTCCGAGCGGTACGTGAGCCTGGTTTTCATATAATTCTTGAGATAGTCGAAGATCAGTCCACCGTAGAATCTCACTTTGCGTCAGCCTCCTTGCACGAACAAGCGCGAACGGGCGCCACGCCAGAGTAAATAGAGCGGAATGATGAGCAGAACGAACCAGATGATCTGCACGGCGAAGACGTTCCATGCACCGACACCTGCCACTTTACCCGTGAACACGGAGCTGGGCAGATACGTAATCGCGGGAAAGGGCAGCAGGTTCAATAATTTCTCCGACCAATCCGGGAAGAAGGACATCGGGATGACCAGGCCCGAGAAGAGGTCCACCGCCACCCGCTTCATGCGCATCATGCCCTCGTTATTCTCCAGGAAGAAGGCGAACAGCCCCGTAATGATATTGATCTGCGTGTTGATCAGGAAGCTGAAGAACAGCATTCCGAGGAACACGAGCCATACGCCGGGATCGGTCGGCAGCTTCACCGGGAAGAGCAGCGACACGATCACCATGCCCGGCGTGGAGAACAAGAGCAGCCGGAACAGGCCTTCGCCGAGCCCTTGCATCATCTTCACAATAATATAATTGTAAGGACGGATGAACTGGATCGCCACGCTGCCGTCCTTGATTTCATTGGCAATCTCCCTGTCGAGGTTATTGAAGTAGAAGGCCCTCGCCATCCAGGATACGGCGACATACGTGGTCATCTGGGTCAAGGTCAGTCCGCCCAGCACCTCTTTGCCCCCGTAGATCGCTTTCCATAGAAAATAATAGGCTCCGATATTCAGCGAGTAGATGACGATCCCGCTGTAATAGTTCACCCGGTAGGCGAGCATCATGAGAAACCGCATCCGGATGATCTCGATATACGCGTTACCCATGAAGCGTCACTTCCGTTTCGGGGGCCTGCTTCGTCTCCGCCGAGCCCGACTTGTAGATCTCGCGCACGATGTCGTCGGTCGTCGTCTCGATAATCTTGATATCCTCGATCGCCACCGCGTTCACCACGCGGCCGAGCACCTCCGATACGCCGGCTTGCTCCTGCGGAATCCAGACCTTCGCCGTGAGCTCGTTATCGAGTGACCAGTGCACTTCGAGGCCCGCCGTCAGTTCCTTCAGCCTCCCAAGCGAAGCGGGCTGCGCGAAGCGCAGAATCACTTCTTTGCCTTTGCCCCAGCGCGTTTTGAGCTCCTCCAGCCCTCCGTCATAGATGATGCGCCCGTCATCGAGCATGATGACACGGGAACACAGCGCCTCGATATCCTGCAGGTCGTGCGTCGTGAGCAGGATCGTCGTCCCGAACCTTTGGTTGATCGACTTCAGGAATTCGCGGATCTCCGTCTTCACCACAATGTCGAGGCCGATCGTCGGCTCGTCCAAGAAGAGGATCTTCGGGTTGTGGATCAGCGAAGCCGCGAGCTCGCAGCGCATCCGCTGGCCGAGGCTGAGCTTGCGGACCGGGCGGTTCAAGAGTTCCCCCAGCTGCAGGCGGTCCGTCAGCTCGGCGAGCCGTTCGCGGTAAGCGGCATCCTCCACGCGGTATACTTTTTTCAGGAGTTGGAACGACTCGACCACCCCGAGATCCCACCACAACTGGCTGCGCTGCCCGAACACGACGCCGATGCCTCGGACGAACTTCTCTCTTTCCTTAAAGGGGATGTACCCGTTGACACGGATTTCCCCGGCGGTCGGCACGAGGATGCCGGTGAGCATTTTGATCGTTGTCGATTTGCCTGCGCCGTTCTCTCCGATATACCCGCAGATCTCGCCCTCGGGAATCTGGAAGGAGATGTCTTTTACAGCCCTAACTTGGTTATACTCTCTTCTAAATAGATCGCGGACGGCCCCTTTCAGCCCCTCACGGTTTTTTTGCACCATGAACTCTTTGCGCAGTCCTTGGACATCAATAGCAAGCGTCAATGCAGTTCACACCTTTCTGTCATAATTTGCCGAAGCTTGCAGGGAAGCGGCTCTAACTTTTATAATGAATCATAACGATTGAACCGGATACCGGTGAACTCCTTCGTGCTGTGTTGATCTTTCCCTATCGTACAGGGGTACAGATAGCATACCCTTCTCCCGGGCTCTGTGCCCGGCCCCATTAAATATCAGAGGCAGCAGGCGCTTCTTCGCAGCAGGACGCATTCTGGTATTTCAAGAAAGGAACCGATCGATAATGGCCCGTACGCTAAAATGGACGTTTGGTTTATTGATTACGATTTTGCTCGTCGGTATTGGTTATTTTACATATTCTTTTCTCCGTTTTGCAAACAACATTCAAGATGACCCGGCTTCGCCCAAGTGGGGGGGCCTTACTCCCAAGCAGGTGGGCACTGCCGAATCTTACACCCCGCCGAAGTGGGAAGGCAAGCAGCGGGTGAACGTACTGATCCTCGGTGGGGATTCCCGCGGGCTTAAGAAGAATGAAATCCCCCGCTCCGACTCCATTATGGTCGCCTCCATTGATCCGGTGACGAAGAAAGCCTATCTTTTCTCCATTCTGCGGGATACCTATGTCAAAATCCCCGGGCACGGAGAGGACCGGATTAACACGGCCATTGCCACGGGCGGACCGAATCTCGCCATGAAGACGGTCAGCGACCTGCTCGGCATCCCGGTGCAGTATTATGTCTATACGGATTTCAAAGGCTTCATCGCCCTCATCGACGCCATCGGAGGCATTGAGATCGATGTAGAGAAGGACATGAAGTATAAGGACTCCGCTGACGGCCACGAATACGACATTGACCTGAAGAAGGGCCTGCAGCAGCTCGACGGCAAAAAAGCGCTGCAGTATGTCCGCTTCCGTCACGATGCCCTCAGCGACTTCTCCCGGACGGAGCGCCAGCGCAAATTCATCCAGGCGGTCGCGGTTAAGATGCAGTCGACCGGCTCGCTCATCCGCCTGCCCAAGGTGCTGAGCAGCATCGATCCGTACATCTCTACGAACCTGACGACGACGGACATGCTGAAACTCGGCACCCTCGCATTTGAAGCGAAGACCGAAGGCATGGTATCCTCGCAGATTCCTCCGACGGAGCTCGTGATCGAGAAGCGTGTCGGCGGCGCCGAAGTGCTCAGCGTCAACAAGGACAAGCTGCAGAGCTACATCAAAGCCCTCTTCGAAGGACGCGATCCCTTTGCTCCAGCCGAGAAGGCCGGAACGAAGAGCGGCAGCGGGGCCTCGGGTTCGGGTACAAGCGCGGCCAAGAAGCAGTAGTTTGGTTGACACCATGAATTATACGCCCCGCGAATCATGCACGGCGTTAAGATTTTTTGGATGAGAACCCCCATGCGTTGGGGAAGGAGGAGGCCCGTGGGCCTCCTTTTTGCTGTGCCCGGTCTGAGCGCCTGCCGTACTGCAGCCTGGCAGTGCGGTTCAACCTCGTCCCTCCCGTTTCCCGTTGCAGCCCCCAGTGCAGTTATCGTCAACGTCGGCACTCAGGGACGCCCGTCCCCCTCTGCCTCTCAACTGTACTACTGTACTGTTACTGTCCGGCCTCCGGTTCTGTTACACTTTCCTCATATCCACTTCAACCCTATATCCCATAAGGAGGATTCACCCATGTCCGAGACCTTGTACAAGACAACGCCCGCCGAGACGCTTCCCGAGCTTCACATCATCGATGCCTTCGCCGAGGGACCCTTCCGCGGCAATCCGGCAGCCGTGACCCTGCTTCGTGTCCGCCCTGAGGAGCAATGGCTGCAGCAGATCGCCATGGAGATGAACCTCTCCGAGACCGCCTTCTTGTGGAAAGAAGAAGACGGGAGCTTCCGCCTCCGCTGGTTCACTCCCGCCGTGGAGGTCGATCTCTGCGGCCACGCTACGCTGGCCAGCGCCCATTACCTCTGGGAGACGGGGGCAGCCGATCCTGCGGCCTTGCTGCGGTTCCATACCCGCAGCGGATTATTGACGGCCGAGCGGACCGCAGAAGGCCGCATCTCTCTCGACTTTCCGATGGAGTCGGTATCCCCGCTCGATCTGGAAGAGCAGGGGCTGACCCGGCAGGTCGAAGCTATGCTTGGCGGCGTCCGGCCAGTAGAGGCCGCCACGAACGGACAGTATCTCCTGCTTGAGTTCGACTCCGAAGAAACCGTACGGAGCTTGAACCCCGACTATGCCGCTCTGGGCTCCCTCTCCTTCCAGGGTCTCCTGGCAACGGCCCGTTCGTCCGATGATCGGTACGAATTCGCATCCCGCTGCTTCTTCCCTTCCTTCGGCATTAATGAAGACCCCGTTACGGGCTCGGCCCACTGCTCCCTGCTGCCCTACTGGCGGAACAAGCTGGGCAGGGACCGGATGACCGCACTCCAGTGCTCCTCGAGAACCGGAGTGCTGTATCTGGAGGCAGCGGGAGACCGCGTACGGATCGCCGGAGAAGCCGTCACGATGCTCAGGGGCCGGTTAGCCCACGCCCCGCGGCTGTAAAGACGAGCCGGTGCGTTTCCTCTTCGCCGGGCGATACCGTATAATGAAGCCAAGGGACAGGGCGGCACCTGCAGGGGAGAGCTTGCTTCCTGTTCCCTTTGCCTATCTACATTCGCCTTGGGAGGTTACATACTCATGAACCAGCATGCTTCCGCCGGAGATGCCGCCAGACCGCGCTCCGGATCCTTATATCAAGAAGCGCTCCAGCATATCGTAGGCGGCGTCAACTCGCCGTCCCGCTCATTCAAAGCCGTAGGAGGCGGTGCCCCCGTCTTCATGAATAGGGGGCAGGGAGCCTACTTCTGGGATGAAGACGGCAACCGCTACATCGACTATCTCGCGGCGTACGGTCCGGTCATCCTCGGCCACGCCCACCCGCATGTCACGGCGGCCATTGTCCGCGCGGCCGAGAACGGCACGCTCTACGGCACGCCGACAGAGCTTGAGATCCGCTTCGCCCGCATGCTCAAAGAAGCGATCCCCTCGCTCGACAAGGTCCGTTTCGTCAACTCGGGCACCGAGGCCGTCATGACGACGATCCGCGTGGCCCGCGCCTATACCCGCCGCAACAAGATCATCAAGTTCGCCGGCTGTTATCACGGCCATTCGGATCTGGTGCTCGTCGCCGCAGGCTCCGGGCCCTCCACGCTCGGAATCCCGGATAGCGCCGGGATTCCGGTGTCCATCGCGCACGAGGTCATCACCGTGCCGTTCAACGACCCGCGTGCGCTGGACGAAGCGCTCGCCCGCTGGGGCGACGATGTTGCCGCCGTCATGGTCGAACCGATCGTCGGCAACTTCGGCATGGTGATGCCGCAGCCCGGCTTCCTGGAGGCGCTGTGCGGCGCAGCCCGGCGCAACGGCTCCCTCGTCATCTATGACGAGGTCATTACCGCCTTCCGCTTCCACTACGGCGCCGCTTCCACGTTCGCCGGCCTGCCGACAGGCACAGACTACGCCGCCATCGAGCCCGACCTGACGGCGCTCGGCAAGATCATCGGCGGCGGACTGCCGATCGGCGCTTATGGCGGCCGGGCGGAGATCATGTCGCAGGTGGCACCGCTCGGTCCCGCCTACCAGGCCGGCACCATGGCGGGCAATCCGGCTTCGATCTCGGCGGGCATTGCCTGCCTCGAAGCCCTGAGCGAGCCGGGCACATACGAGCGCCTCGACCGGCTCGGAGCGGCGCTGGAGACCGGGCTCGCGTCCGCCGCGGCGGAGCACGGTATCGCCCTGACGATCAACCGCATCCGCGGCGCCTTGTCGACGCACTTCTGCTCACATCCCGTCACGAATTATGACGAAGCGCAGGATACCGACGGTGAGAGCTTCGCCGCCTTCTTCCGGTACATGCTGGAAGAAGGGATTTGTCTCGCCCCCTCCAAATATGAAGCTTGGTTTACAACCACGGCCCATACCGATGAAGATATCGCCATTACGATCGAGGCGGCGCGGCGTGCCTTCTCCCGCATGAAATAAAGGACTCCACTTCATAATAAAAACCATTTATCACCTCAATTACGAACTATTATCGAAGACCGATAATAGTTCGTTCGTTTTTTATAACCCTAATGAAATCGCAAGAAAATTGCCTTTATTCACCACTTATGCACAATAGATAACGCTTACATTTGGTTGCTTTACTGAAAGTTCTATTGTCTCAAATGCATTTTCATGGTATCCTATAAATACTTTATAACCCAATATCATCGGCTAATTGTAAGGTTTTCGCCATGATAGCCACGAGGATATGCGCTCATTTTGTCGACTTGGGCACATTTATTTTTTTATTATCGCCCAGTTCCCATCCCCGATTTGGGGAGTAGGAACACGTCGGCCGCGCCATTTATGCAGAATAAATGTATTTTTATTCACCCCTTCTGCCCATTTGGCTATGTCCGCTTTCTTTGCAGCAGCATCGGGATCGGGTGCCGTGCCGCGAGTTACAAAGCGGCTTCGCTACTCTCCGTGATTTAGAGCCGGTATAGAGCTTTGCGATATACGTTCTAAGATCATGAACAGAACCTTCTATTATGGACGAAACCGCAACTCAATTACATGGGAGGTGACGGTCAGCCTGCTGACCACTAGAATGAATCAAGTTATGCGTGATGAAGGTCGCTTTCAGAATCTTTTGGCCACCGAACATGACTCCTGCGGCATCATTTGTATTGTAGAGAAAGATGGGTTCCCCTCCCGTGACAACATCCAGAAAACGATCGAAGCGCTCGTAAAGATGGAGCATCGTTCGGGATTCATCAATGGCGAAGGAGACGGCTGCGGTATTTTGACGGACATTCCGAGAGCCCTGTGGGAGAAGAAGCTGCAGGAAGCCGGTCTCGACGGCAAGCTCGCTTACGATGAGCGCTTCTCCGTGGCCCACATCTTCGTGCCGCGCAAGCTTGACTTGTCGGCAGCCGAGATGCAGGAAGGCATCCGCGGACTTTTTGCGAAGTTCGACGTGAGCATCCTGATGGAGCAGGAGAATCAAGTGGACAGCTCCGTACTCGGCCCGAACGGCCGCAACGATGAGCCTACGTTCTGGCAGGTCGCAGGCCTCTGCGAGAAGCAGGAAGTGAAAGTCGCCGATCACCTCTTTGAGCTCCATGTAGCGATCGAAGATCAATATACGGTGCACGTCGCCACCTTGAGCAACGTAACCGCCGCTTACAAAGTGATGGGTGCCGCAAGCATCCTCCCGAAATACTTTAACGATACCCGTGACCCGCTGTTCGCAGCCCAGGTTACGATCGGCCATAACCGTTATTCCACGAATACCCAGTCGAGCTTCTTCCGCGTACAGCCTTTCTCCCTTCTCGGCCACAACGGCGAGATCAACACGGTGAAAAAGCTTCGCATCGAAGCCGATATGGTCGGCGTACCGCTGGTCGACGGGGGCAGTGACTCCCAGGACATGAACCGTACGATCGAAACGTTCATTCATCGCTCCGGCATCTCCTTGTTCGAAGCGATGGAGATCGTCTTCCCGCCGATCCACAACGAGATGAAGCTGTTCCGTCCGGAGCTGCAGGATCTCTACGTTTACTACCGTCAAACTTGGGGACATTTTGCCCAAGGGCCTGCAGGGATCGTATCCCGATACGGCAACGAGTGTATTTTCAGCGTCGATGCCCTCGGTCTTCGTCCGGTATGGATGGTAGAGAGCGACACGTCGCTGTACTTCTCCTCGGAGCAGGGCGTCATCACGGTAGGCGAAATGGTCGCTGATCCTAAGCCTATCGCCCCAGGCGAGAAGATCGGTGTAGTTCTGACACCGGGCGAACATGTACAGGTTATTCCTTACTTCGAAGTGCAGAACCTGGTCCTGAAGCGCGCTTCGGGGCGTGTAGGCCTTGACGGTCTGCGCAAGCATCTGATCCAGGATGTGGCTGTAAGCGAAGCGGCTCCATCGTCCGACATCGTACCGACGGATGCGGTATACAGCGCGTTCGGCTGGGACCGGGACGGGATCACCATGATCGAGTCGACTGCCGAAACCGGCGCCGAGCCGATCCGCTCCCTCGGACATGACAGCCCGCATGCGGCACTCGCATGGGAGCGCCAGAACATTCCGGACTTCATCAAGGAAAGCGTAGCCGTCGTAACGAACCCGGCGATTGACCGCGACCGTGAGATGGAGCACTTCTCCACCCGCGTTATCGTCGGCCCCCGTCCGAAAGTATACGGCGAACCGGATGCCCGCCCTCGTGTGGAAATCCTGTACCCGGTCGTCCTTGAAGGCAGCAACGGCATCGAGTCTCTGGCCGAGCTGAAGCAGCCTAGCCTGGAGCAGCTCGTCACTCTGTTCGGCGGCCCAAGCGCAGCCAGCGTAGCGGTACTCTCGACTACGTTCCCTCGCGGCGGATCGCTCGAAGCGGCTCTGGAGCAGCTCGCGGCAGACGCCGTCCAGGCTGTCAAGAACGGCGCCCTGCTGCTCGTCCTTGACGACAGCGAGGCTCATCAGAACGACCGTCTGTGGATGGATCCGCATTTGGCCGTCTCCAAGGTGGACATTGCCCTGAGAGCCGAGAAGCTCGGATTCGGCGACAATTTACGCCGCCAGACCACGGTCGTGCTGCGTAGTGGAGCCATTCGCAACCTGCATGACATTGCCGTCGCCTGTGGCCTTGGTGCCGATGTTCTGTCTCCTTACGTGATGTTTGCTACGGCAGCGTCCAAAGACGGAGCCCCGGCGGCACGCAAAGTATTCGCAGCCCTCATGAAGGGTCTGGAGAAAGTCATCTCCACGATCGGTACGCATGAGCTGCGCGGCTACACCCGCTTCTTCTCGTCCATCGGCCTGAAGCCGGAGCTGGCCGACGTGCTCGATATCGTCAACTACCTCGGCAGCGAGAAAGCCGGCACAGGTTATGCCGAGCTCGAAGCAGACGCCGAAGCGCGTTACAATGACTTCACGAATCCGAAAGCCAAAGCTGCGAAGAACTTCCGCTTCTTCCAGCGTATGTGGAAGGCCCTCGGCGATACGGCTTCCGGCGCGGCTCCTTACGCGGACTACCGCGATAAGCTCCGTGAAGAAGAGAAGAAGAACGGTATCTCGATCCGCCACGTGGCGGGCTTCGACTTCGAGAAGGCTCACAGCGAAGGCCGCAAGCCGCTCGAACCGTCGCAAGTCGAGATCGGTATCGGCGGACACAGCCTGCCGATGCTCATCTCCTCCATGTCCTTCGGCTCGCAGAACGAAACTGCCTTCCGTGCTTACGCGGAAGCTGGCGAGCGCCTGAACATGGTCACGATGAACGGCGAAGGCGGAGAGATCAAAGACATGCTCGGACGCTACAAGCGTACGCGCGGTGCCCAAGTGGCCTCCGGCCGTTTCGGCGTCAACGTCGAACTCGCCAATGCTGTCGCTTTCCTGGAGATCAAGATCGGTCAAGGCGCGAAGCCGGGCGAAGGCGGTCACCTGCCGGGCTCCAAGGTTACAGCGAAGATCGCTGCAGCACGGAATGCCACGATCGGCTCCGACCTGATCTCGCCGTCCAACAACCACGATATCTATTCCATCGAGGACCTGGCGCAGATCATCTCCGAGCTTAAGGAAGCTTCCGGCCGCAAGGCGCAGATCATCGTGAAGATTCCGGTCGTACCGGGTGTCGGCACGATCGCCGTCGGCGTAGCCAAAGCTGGCGCGGATGTTATCACCCTCTCCGGCTTTGACGGAGGAACAGGTGCGGCGCGGATTCATTCCATCACCCACGTAGGTCTGCCTACGGAGATTGGAACGAAGCTCGCCCACTTGGCCCTGATCGATGCAGGTCTTCGCCACCGCGTTGAGCTGTGGTCCGACGGCGGCATGAAGTCCGGCCAGGACGTGGTCAAGATGGTCATGCTCGGCGCGAACCGCGTCGGCTTCGGTTCCATCGCGATGCAGTCCATCGGATGTACGACTTGCCGCGGATGTCACCTCGATACCTGCCACGTAGGTATCGCTACGCAGATCGATTCCAAGGAAGAAGCGGAAGAGAAGGGTCTTCGCCGTTTCGTGCCTCGTGTCTACGATCTGGCTGTAGACGGCCTCATCCGCGTATTCAGCGGCATTGGCGAAGAAGTTCGCGAGACCGTTGCCCAGCTCGGCTTCAAGAACCTGCAGGAACTTGTCGGCCGTTCCGACCTGCTCCAGCAGATCTCGCACCTCGAGCGGATCGACCTGTCCGACCTGCTTCGTCCGGCTCCACTCTCCTTCGCTGCTGCGCAGGAAGCCCATGCCGAAGTAGCGGCTGCTATCTCCTCCGATATCCGGATCGCTGCCGGTGCCGAAGGCCAGGAGTTCTTCCCGGATACCGTATCGTTCCATGCGCCGGTTGAACGGACTTGGAGCAAAGTCGATGCGGAATCCCGTATTCTCGGGGCACGTTATGCAAGCCACCGCGTAAGAGACCGCTTCGACGGCAGCTACGACAACCTGCCGCCTGTGAACATCACGATGACGGATGGCTCCGTACCGGGTAACGGTCTTGCCGCATTCAATGCACGCGGCGTAGACATTACGGTACATGGCGGTGCTGAAGACGGCGTCGGTAAGATGTCCCTTGGCGGCAAAGTAGCCATCCTGAAGGCACACAGCAAGCACAAGCAGTTCATCAACGGTTCCGTCGGCAAATCGTTCGGTTACGGCGCACAGAAGGGTCTCTTCCTGATCCAGGGCAATGCCGATACCCGTGCCTGCATCCGCTTCTCGGGTGCAGACGTCATCTTCGGCGGCGAGATTACGACTCCGCTGCGTGATGATTTGGGCGGTCTGGCTTCCCGGGCGAACTTGAAGGGCTTTGCGTTCGAGTATATGACTAACGGCCGTGCCGTCGTTCTCGGCGACCCGGGTCCATGGATTTGCGCAGGGATGACCGGCGGTGTGATCTATCAGCGTCTCGTACCTGAGATGGGCCTCGATCAGGCTGCTCTCGAGCGGCGGATCGCCAAAGGCGCCAAAGTGAAGATCGAACAGATCGGACCTCAAAGCACCAAGGACCTCACGGAGCTGCTCAGCATCTACCGTGAAGAACTGGCGAACTCCGGCCAAGCGGAAGCCGCTGCAACGATTGAAAGACTGCTGGCTAACCTCCAGGCGAACTTTGTACGTATCGCTCCGGTCAACCTGCAGGCAGATCAATCCGTCGCTACGGAATAGCATATTGATGTCGATTTTCCACTATAACTAGCAATGTCTACTAAACTAACAGCCTCCTGTCATACGGGAGGCTGTTTTTTGCGCGTGCTCCTCACCGTTCTCCCCTCACCAACGAGTCTAGACAAGCCTTCGTCATTCTCATTCGCTCCCTCATTCATGCAACTTCCGGGTGCCCAGCGTTTCTTTAGTTACCCGTCCAAGGCTATATAGTGTTTGTACAAGTATAATTTCAGGGTAATGATGACCGTATGATGCGCCAACTACAATGGTGCATACATCCCACGCTACACGTTAAATTTCTATGCGACTTAAACTTATCACTTGATAAATTCGGGAGGGATTACGATGTCCGATGAGCGTTATCGATCAAGCCGAGAAGGAGACCATGACCTATTTCCCTGTGTATGGTATGCGGTGGGATGGGCTAAAGAATTGAAATCCGGCCGCCCCCTTAAGAAGCGGATCGCCGGCCGCGATATCGTTCTATTCCGCGATGCGGGTGGCGGGCTGCATGCACTTCACGCTTACTGCCCTCATAGAGGGGCAGACCTTGCCCTTGGAAGCTGCGAAGGCGGCCTGCTCCGGTGTCCTTATCATGCATGGACCTTTGATGGAATGGGGCACTGCACATCCATTCCGGCCCATCCCGATAAACCTATCCCCTCCTTCGCGCACACGGACACTTATCCGGCCGTCGAACGGACCGGACTGCTCTGGGTTTATCCTATGCCTTTACGCAAGATGGAAGGCATGCTCCCTCCGCCGCTCACTGTATTTCCTGCACTCGAGGATCCGGATATCACGCTCGCTCCTTATGATGCCGTATGGCAGGCACACTTGACCCGGGTTATCGAGAGCGTCATTGATGTGGCTCATGTGCCGATCGTACACCGGCGAACGATCGGCAGGAACAGTACGCGAGACATCCATATCGACTTTGAAGCCGAAGGGGACATGATCACGATCCGCAATGGCAGCGGACTGCTCGAATACCGTTTCCCACAACAGTGGCTGCTCTCCCCTGCCGAGCCCCGTCGAAGACGGTTTCTCAATTACGTGACTTTTACGCCCATTGACAGGGAGGTCACCGCCATCTTTGGATACGCCGGAAGGAATTTTGCCAAGCTGCCCGGCATGAGCCGCATCTTCTCCAAATACAGTGCCAAGATTCTGGAGGAAGACCGCTCCGTAGTCGAGAGCCAGCATCCCCGCCCTATCCCGGACGCACTGCGTATGGAAGCCCATGTAGGAGCCGATGGGCCCCAAGTGCGGTTCCGGCAGCGCTGGTATCAATTCCTGACGAGCGAAGAGCCTCGTGTCACCGTCAGCGATACGTACCGTTAACTGTAACCTTCGTGCTATTCAGCCCAAAAACCAAAAGGTGCTCCTTCCATAGGGAAGAGCACCTTTTGTCTTCTATATCCTTCGTCATTATGCCTTAGCTGCACGGTAGGCTTCTACATACTGTGCCGCCTTCTTGGCTACCAGGCTGTAATCCTGCTGCTTGACCGCTTCGGTCGTGAGATCCGATCCGATGCCCACGGCTACCGCGCCGGCCTGGATCCACTCGCTCAGGTTGCTAAGCGATACACCGCCGGTCGGCATCACGTTCGCCTGCGGCAGAGGCCCCTTAATCGCTTTAATCATGCTTGGAGAATACAGATTGCCCGGGAACAGCTTCACGACGTCTACACCGAGTTCCAGGGCACGCTGAATCTCTTGAATGGTCATGACGCCTGGCATCACAGGCACACGGTACCTATTGCACAGAGTCACGGTGTCCGGATTGAGCGAAGGCCCGACGACGAACTCGGAACCGCTTAGAATGGCCGCACGGGCCGTCTCCGGATCGAGCACGGTCCCTACTCCTATAATCGCATAACGGGCCGCATCTTGAGTCGTACTGGAGTATTTCTTAGCGAGCTTCTCGATGGCCTGGAGAGCAAAGGGAACCGTCATGGTGACCTCAATGACTTTAATGCCGCCCTCAATTGCCTGCTCCGCCATCTCCACTACTTCATCCGGTGTATCCCCTCGCAGAACCGCGACAACGCCTTCATTCACAATCTTCTGCACCAGCTGCAGCTTCTTCATTCCCCGTATCCTCCCTAACCCACTTGGATGAACTCTCCCTGAACTTCGGGCAACCTCTTATCGTTCTACGTGCTTAACGTTGTTCAGGAAGGCCTCTACCTGCTCCCATGTGGGAATGCCTTCCCAATCGCCTTCCATCTGAACAACCATGCAGCCGATGAGATTGCCGAGACGTACGGCTTCGAGATGACTGTATCCTTTGAGCAGGCCCACGAAAAAACCCGCGCAGAACCCGTCCCCCGCGCCCACCGTATCGATAACCTGTTCCGCCTTGTAGTAGGGAACCGCCGAGACTTCGCCATTCTCCACCACATAGGTCTCATCTTCGCCGCCCTTAACGATGGAGACCGCCTTCAGCTCGCCCAGCTTGGCTATGATGTCATCGAAGCTCTCCGTCTGATAGAGCAGCTTGAGCTCATCGAGCCCCGGCAGGAAGTAATCCGCCTCCCGGGCCAGCTCCAGAAGAACCTCTCTCGCTTCGTCGATGGTCCACAGCTTCAGACGAAGATTGGGGTCAAAACAAATCTTCACGCCATGCTTGCGGGCGATCCGAATCGCTTCGCGCAGCGTGTCGCGGCAGGACTCGCTCAGTGCTGCCGTAATGCCGGTGATGTGCAGATATTTCGCCTGGGCGATATATTCTTCATCAAGATGCTCCGGGCAAAGCAGACTGGCAGCCGAACCTTTGCGATAATAGTAGACGGAAGTTTTGCCGGACACGACTTCCCGCAGCATAAGACCTGTAGGCGCTTCCGCCGTCAGTTCCGCTCGGGAAACATCCACGCCTTCCCCACGGATCTTCTTGAGGATCATCCGGCCAAAAGGGTCTTTGCCAAGATGGCTGAACCACCCCGCACGGTGACCAAGTCGGGATATGCCGATGGCGACATTGCTCTCCGCTCCGCCGAACAGCCCTTGGAAGCTGCCCGAATACTCGATCCCTTTGGAGCCCTCCGGCATAATCAGCGCCATCGTCTCTCCGAAGGTGATGATTTCCGGACGGAACATTTGGTGTTCTGTTCTATGTCCGCTGTCTGCCATTATCGTGCCATCCATCCGCCGTCCACGCACAGGACGTGACCGTTCATATAGTCCGATGCTGGGGACGCCAGGAATATGACAGGTCCCTGCAGATCCTCCGTCGTGCCCCAGCGCCCAGCCGGAATACGGACCAGAATCTGCGAGCTGCGTTCTTCGTCAGCACGCAGGGCAGCTGTATTGTCTGTCGACATATAGCCCGGTGCAATCGCATTCACCTGAACGCCTTTGCTGGCCCATTCGTTAGCAAGTGCCTTGGTAACACCGGTGATCGCGTGCTTCGAAGCGGTATAGCCCGGCACGTTAATCCCCCCCTGGAAGCTCAGCAGGGAAGCGATATTGATGATTTTGCCCGAACCTTGTTTGATCATCTCGCGGCCCACCAGCTGGCACAGGAAGAACGCCGAATTCAGGTTCAAGTTAAGCACATCGTGCCAATCCTGCGCCCCGTGCTCGGCTGCCGGTGTCCGGCGGATGATGCCCGAGTTGTTGACGAGAATGTCGATCTTGCCGAAAACGGAAAGAGCCTCTTCCACGACGCCCTTCAGCGCCTGCTCGTCCATGAGATTGGCTACGATCGTATGTACTTTACGGCCCATGCCTTCAATCTCTTGTTGAACTTCACGCGTACGGTCGTTGCTTGTGACGATGACAACATCTGCGCCCGCCTTGGCCAGTCCCAGCGAAATGCCTCCGCCCAAGCCCACAGCACCGCCCGTTACCAAAGCGACTTTTCCGGTCAGATCAAACATATTCATCTCTACACCCCATTTAAGCGTTTTAAGTCTTTTCACAGACGTTTTGCACACGTTTGCGATCAACTTCACCCCTTCATTATATGACAACTCCCGACAATGTGCCATACTCCGCCCTTCAAAACTACCCTTTTCCATAAAAAGTATAATAGAGCTGATACGTGGCGGGAATTCCGTCATTGCTGCCATAGACCTGCGTATAGGCTTCGATCATCTTCTTCATTCTTTGGCGGGCCGAAGGGAAGCCTTCCCTCCCGTCTTGGACGGCATTGCCGGCGCCAACCCTCTTGATGCTGTCAAGAAAACTGAGCACGCTATCGAAACGCTGCAAGACAAGCTCTTCCCTGCAGTCCACCTCCCAAGGGAACTTGTCATAGGAATACAGCAGCCCCTCCCATTCTTCCTGGCTCATGAAATGCTGTCCGCTGGATTGCGGCTCGATGCCCAGCTCCTGCTCCGCTATCCGGAACGCGCTGTGCAGCTCGTTGAACGTATCCGGGCCGAACGTGGCGAACGCCAAAAGGCCTGCAGCGCTCATCCTTCCGAGCCACAGGTTCAGCGTCTGCCTTGTATCGTTAAACCACTGGAAGGCTGCACTGGAGACCAGGAGGTCGATATCGGCGAATCGTTCCTGTGCCCATTCGGCTTCCAATAGAATGCTTTCCGCATCCGCAGTGAGCACAGTAAGCCTTCTCTCCGCTTCGCTCATGCATCGAAGCCTCGTTGCTTCCGCCATCTTCGGGGAGATGTCGATTGAGGTTACGTCTGCATATGGATAGGCATCCAGCAGCATAGCGGTCAGCAGCCCCGTACCGCAACCGATTTCTACGATGCGCCGAACCTCCTGCCCATTGCGCCGCTCACACAAGCCGGCCTGCAGCTCTTCCGCCATATGACGCTGAACGGCCGCATACCGGTCGTATTCATGGGCATGCCGGTCAAAGTGGCGTCTAACTCTTCCCTTATCGATGCCAATCGTTGTCATTCGGCAAACTCCTTTATACGCTCGTAGAAGATACCTTCTTGCGTGAGGAACGGCAGGTGTCCTGCGCCGCTGACCAGACACTTCTGCAGCCCTTCCACTCTGTCAGGAACGGCACCAAGGGGACAGACGGGATCCGCTTCTCCATGAATCCAGAGCAGGCGCAGCCTGCTGTTCTGCAGCGCCGGAATCAAGTGTTCCGCCCAGCTAGACCTCAGATCCGACTCGATCAAGTAAGCCAAGCCGGCCTGCAGCCCCTCTCCAGCAAAATCCGTCCTTCGGGCAGCTGCCTTCACTCTCTGCTGAAGCCCCTTATCCTCCTGCTCCGCTTCAGCCAGCATGGAAACCGCGAATTGTTCCAATACCGCTTCCGGCACCTCCCCCAACTTCGCAAGCATACGTTCGAGAATACGTTTTGGCCAGCCACTCTTACGTTCACGATCTACGAATCGCAAGGTAGTACCGACCAGAACCACCACTGGAAGCTCCTCACCGCGTCCTTCGTTTCTACCCTCGCCCCGCTCCAGCCGCTCTGCCAACCACTGAAGCGCCAGCATTCCGCCAAGCGACCATCCTACTAGGACATTAGGCTTTTCTTCCTGTATGCTGCTCTTCAGACGCTCTGCCATCTGTTGTATGCTGCCGCACCCATGGTATGAGAAGAAGCTGTGCCAACCGGGCACAAGGCCTCGGGCTTGATCTGCCGCGTGGCCCCTCGCTTCGGATCGGTCATAATGGGGCCAGATCTCCGGATGCATCCCCCAGCCGTGAATCCACAGCATACGGCGCTCGGTCTGTAGTCCATTCATGATTCCTCACGTCCTATCCGGATGATATGCTCCAACGCCCATTCCAGATCTTCGTCTCTGTGGGTTGCCATCAAGCTAAACCGGATGCGGGCCTCTCCTTCCGGAACCGTGGGGGGCCTGATTGCTACAGCGGCGATACCCTCTTGCTGGAGCCGCTCACTCACTGTTAGAGCCCGTTCGTTGCTGCCGAGCAGCAGAGGAACAATCTGGCACTCGCTGCGGCCCGTATCCAAGCCGGCCTGCTGGAGGGTTTGCCGGAACCTCGCCGCCTTTTGCTGCAGGTCCCTCCTGCGTCCCCCTTGTTCTTTGACCGACCTCCATCTGCTGTGAATGCCGGCGATCAGGACAGGTGGCAGGGCCGTGGTATAGATCAAGCTTCTCGCCTTATTCGTCAAATATTCCTTGAGGAGCCGATCGCCGGCCACGTAAGCCCCATAGCAGCCATAAGCCTTACTGAATGTTCCCATCTGAACCTCTACTCGATCCGACAGCCCCAAGGCATGGATGAGCCCCTGGCCCTCTTCGCTATACAGGCCCCCGCTGTGCGCCTCGTCGACCATCAGCATAGCCCCATACCGGTCCTTAAGCTCCACCAGCTCAAGCAGAGGCGCCATACTCCCATCCATGCTAAAAATCGAGTCCGTCACAATCAGCTTTTTGACTCCTGCTGGAGCCTTCTGAAGCTGTGCCTCCAACTGATCGATGTCTCGGTGTCTGTACCGGCAGCTGTGCGCTCTGCTCAGCAGAATACCTTCCGTTATGCTCGCATGGTTGAGCCGGTCGCTGAAGACATAATCGGCACGGCCGACCAAGGCAGGGATCACCCCGATATTCGCCATATACCCGCAGGAGAAAAGAAGACAGCTCTCCGTGCCCTTAAAGACCGCAAATTCCTCTTCCATTCTCGTATAGAGCGGATGATGCCCCGTCACATGGCGAGAAGCGCCCGCCCCCAAACCGTGCTCTCCTAATTCTTCATTAGAGGTATCCATCTCCACCGAATCCAAGCCCAAATAGTGATTTGATGCCAGATTCAACATCCGGCGTCCATCGCGAAGCACCCAACCATCCGGCTGAGGCTTCGATTCCACCAAGGAACGGAACTTCTTCTGCTCTCTCAGCGTTTCCAGTTCCGTTTGCATCCAGTTCAGCTGCTGCAGAGACACAGGTGACCGCTTCTCCTTTCTATAGGGCACAGAGCTCAATTTCAAAGCCCATATCCTCGATCATCTTGTGATCGGCGGTTGCTTCCTGACCTTCCGTGGTGAGATAATCCCCTACGAACACCGAGTTGGCCGCATATAAAGCCAACGGCTGCATGGATCGAAGATTGACTTCCCTTCCGCCGGCCACTCGGATTTCCTTGGTCGGACAAATTAATCTTATCAAGGCCAGAACCTTAAGACAGCGCCGCGGATCGAGATCGCGCCGATGCTCCAGAGGGGTGCCGGGAATGGAATTCAAAAAATTAACCGGAATCGAATCCGCGTCCAGTTCACGCAGGGCATAGGCCATCTCGACGATTTCCTCGTTTGTCTCTCCCATGCCGATAATGCATCCGGAACACGGGGACATTCCTGCCGCTTTGGCTTTCTCCACTGTCTCTACCCGGTCGTCGTACGTATGCGTGGTTGTAATGTTACTGAAGTTCCCTTTGCTTGTATTCAAATTATGGTTGTACCGGTCCACACCGGCTTCTTTTAATTTCACCGCCTGCTCATCACTAAGTATCCCAAGACAGGCACAGATTTTCATCGGCATACTCGACTTGATTTCTTTGACCGCTTCCACCACTTGGTCAAGCTCCCGTCCTGTAGGACCACGTCCGCTGGCCACTATGCAATAGGTACCCACCTTAAGCTCCATCGCTTTGCGAGCGCCATCTACGAGCGTCTCCTTCTCAAGCAAGGGGTACTTGGTGATCGCCGCTTTAGAGACAATAGATTGGGAGCAGTACCCGCAATCCTCAGGGCATAATCCGCTTTTGGCATTGATAATGAGATTTAGCTTGACCTTCTTCCCGTAATAATGCCTTCGTACTCGGAATGCGGCATCCATAATGCCAAGAAGCTCTTCATCAGCCGCTTCGAGTATGCTCAGCCCTTCCTGCATTGTCAGGCATTCCCCCTGGATCACTTTAACGGCCAATGCATTCCAATCCGAATATGTAGTGGTTAGCAAGTATCCCATCTCCTTCGCTAAATTGACCTATCCGTAAAAACATTAAAAAAATGCCATAATATCATCCATCCGAGTCCGTGACTCCATGATCCCTATCCATTTGGCTCTCCAACACTTCCACTCTTCAGGAGTTACAGGCTCTTCGTCCAACTGAGGAAGCGCGCCCCATACCCTGACTGCACCGAAGCTTTCGATCATCAAGATATTTTCGTCTACAGCTCGCTCCTCCCCCTCCCGGTATCCGTTCAGCAGAACCCCGGCAATCGTAAGCCCTCTGTACCTCGCAGCTTCAATTGTAAGCAGAGTATGGTTGACCGTGCCCAACCCAGCTCGGGCTACAATCAGTAAGGGCAGCTTCATTGCAGCAGCCAAGTCAGCAACCATATGCTGCTCCGTCAAGGGAACGAGCAGTCCTCCCGCCCCTTCGATCAGCAAGCGCGGCACTACAGTCATCCTTCGCTTCCCTTCCGCGACCAGTTCATCCCAGGAAATGTACTTATTTTCATGTACAGCCGCCATCCAAGGGGCCAAAGGGGCCAGCAGAGTGATTGAGACGGTCTCCGTCTCGGTCTGCTCTACACCGCTGCCTCGTACGAGTCTAGCACTGTCCGACTTAGGATCTTCTAAGCTGGTTCCCGACTGTACTGGTTTCCATATTCCAAGAGGTATAGATCTGCGTACGTTATCTCTATCTTTGTCTGGTTGCAGCCGCTGTACGATCGCTGCGGCTAGTGCGGAAGTAACCCATGTTTTTCCTACCTCCGTATCTGTTCCCGTGACAAATAGCCCTTTACCTATCGCCGCTCAACTCCTAATTATTGTTAACCAATCAAAACAAACAATGGTTTACAATTTGCTTGCTTTGATTTTACTCGAATCGGGTCCACCCAGCAAGCATAATTTTCCATGGTAAATTTTTAAAGCGGATAAATTGCCGTTCAGGGAGGACTATACAAGGTTGGTTGAAATGCGTAAGCAGGAGAGACATCAACTATGGAGGAGTTAAAAATGTCCATAAAGACAATAAAAAAGCCTTCTACCAAAGTAGAAGGCTTGCCGTTATAATACAAAGCGTCCCAGGAGGGATTCGAACCCCCGACAACTCGCTTAGAAGGCGAGTGCTCTATCCGACTGAGCTACTGGGACATGGAGCGGGTGATGGGAATCGAACCCACGCTACCAGCTTGGAAGGCTGGAGTTCTACCATTGAACTACACCCGCATAATTAAGAATAAAAAGATGGTCGGGACGACACGATTTGAACATGCGACCCCCTGGTCCCAAACCAGGTGCTCTACCAAGCTGAGCTACGTCCCGTTGATAATGCCGGTAGAGGGACTCGAACCCCCACGGTTTCCCTCACGATTTTGAGTCGCGCGCGTCTGCCAATTCCGCCATACCGGCATGTATGGTGCGGAGAAGGTGGTTGGAGCGGAAGACGGGAATCGAACCCGCGACCCTCGCCTTGGCAAGGCGATGCTCTACCGCTGAGCCACTTCCGCATAACAATAAACCAAGCACTAGTGAAGATGATGGAGCGGAAGACGGGAATCGAACCCGCGACCCTCGCCTTGGCAAGGCGATGCTCTACCGCTGAGCCACTTCCGCAAGTGGGTAGTAATAAAAGTGAGCCATGTAGGACTCGAACCTACGACACCCTGATTAAAAGTCAGGTGCTCTACCAACTGAGCTAATGGCTCATGCAATGGCTGGGGATCTAGGATTCGAACCTAGGCATGACGGAGTCAAAGTCCGTTGCCTTACCGCTTGGCTAATCCCCAATGCACTATATCATTCTAGATAATGGGGCGGTCGAAGGGAATTGAACCCTCGAATGTCGGATCCACAAACCGATGCGTTAACCACTTCGCCACGACCGCCATAGAACTACTGGTGCCGTCGAGAGGAATCGAACCTCCGACCTACGCATTACGAGTGCGTTGCTCTACCGCTGAGCTACGACGGCATAATCAATAAAACACCGAAGCTACAGAAACTCTTCGTTTCCGAAACTGCGATGTGTTTCGAATAAACGAAAATGGCGGAGCCGACGGGATTCGAACCCGCGGTCTCCTGCGTGACAGGCAGGCATGTTAGGCCTCTACACCACGGCTCCACACTAAGTAAATTGGTTGCGGGGGCAGGATTTGAACCTGCGGCCTTCGGGTTATGAGCCCGACGAGCTACCGGGCTGCTCCACCCCGCGTCAGTAAATCAATTATGGTGGAGGCTGACGGGATCGAACCGC